>NZ_CP057483.1:0-1460724 GCF_013836145.1 Citrobacter sp. RHB25-C09
GTGTCACTTTCGCTTTGGCAGCAGTGTCTTGCCCGATTGCAGGATGAGTTACCAGCCACAGAATTCAGCATGTGGATCCGCCCTTTGCAGGCGGAGCTGAGCGATAACACGCTGGCTTTGTATGCGCCAAACCGTTTTGTGCTCGATTGGGTAAGAGACAAGTACCTTAATAATATCAATGGACTGCTGAATAATTTTTGCGGTGCGGATGCCCCGCAATTGCGTTTTGAGGTTGGGACCAGGCCGGTCACTCAAACGCTGAAGACGCCGGTGAATAACAACGTTGCCGCGCCTGCACAAGTGGCTCAGGTGCAGCCTCAGCGCGCAGCGCCTGCGGCGACGCGCCCTGGCTGGGACAACGTTCCGGCGCCCGCAGAGCCGACCTATCGCTCTAACGTTAACGTTAAACACACATTTGATAACTTCGTCGAAGGTAAATCCAACCAGCTGGCACGCGCGGCGGCGCGTCAGGTTGCGGACAACCCAGGCGGCGCCTATAACCCACTTTTCCTTTATGGCGGCACGGGCCTCGGTAAAACCCACCTGTTGCACGCTGTGGGCAACGGCATTATGGCGCGCAAGCCCAACGCGAAAGTGGTGTATATGCACTCCGAGCGATTTGTTCAGGACATGGTAAAAGCCCTACAGAACAACGCGATCGAAGAGTTTAAACGCTACTACCGTTCCGTTGATGCGCTGCTGATCGATGACATTCAATTTTTCGCCAATAAAGAACGATCCCAGGAAGAGTTTTTCCACACCTTTAATGCCCTTCTCGAAGGCAATCAACAGATCATTTTGACGTCGGATCGTTATCCAAAAGAGATCAACGGTGTGGAAGATCGTCTGAAATCCCGCTTCGGCTGGGGATTAACGGTGGCGATCGAACCACCAGAACTGGAAACACGCGTCGCGATCCTGATGAAAAAAGCGGACGAAAACGACATTCGCTTGCCAGGTGAGGTTGCGTTCTTTATTGCTAAGCGTCTCCGTTCTAATGTGCGTGAACTGGAAGGAGCGCTGAACCGCGTGATCGCAAACGCCAATTTTACCGGCCGGGCGATTACTATCGATTTCGTGCGTGAAGCGCTGCGTGATTTGCTGGCGTTGCAGGAAAAACTGGTCACCATCGACAACATTCAGAAGACGGTGGCTGAATATTACAAAATCAAAATTGCGGATTTGTTGTCCAAGCGTCGTTCTCGCTCGGTAGCACGTCCGCGTCAGATGGCCATGGCGCTGGCAAAAGAGCTCACCAACCACAGTCTGCCGGAAATTGGCGACGCGTTTGGCGGGCGTGACCACACTACGGTGCTTCATGCCTGCCGTAAGATTGAGCAGTTGCGTGAAGAAAGCCATGATATTAAAGAAGATTTCTCAAACTTAATCAGAACATTATCTTCGTGACGCTATGAAATTTACCGTTGAACGTGAACATTTATTAAAACCGCTTCAGCAGGTCAGCGGCCCGCTGGGAGGTCGTCCTACGCTGCCTATTCTCGGTAACCTGCTGCTGCAAGTGGCCGAGGGTGTGCTTTCTTTGACCGGCACCGATCTCGAAATGGAAATGGTCGCTCGCGTTGCGTTGATTCAGCCGCATGAACCCGGTGCAACCACTGTCCCGGCGCGTAAGTTCTTTGATATCTGCCGTGGTCTGCCGGAAGGCGCAGAGATCGCCGTCCAACTGGAAGGTGACCGTATGCTGGTGCGTTCCGGGCGTAGCCGTTTTTCTCTTTCGACGCTGCCTGCCGCCGACTTCCCGAATCTCGATGACTGGCAGAGCGAGGTTGAATTCACCCTGCCGCAAGCCACGATGAAGCGATTGATTGAAGCCACGCAGTTCTCAATGGCGCATCAGGATGTCCGCTACTACTTAAACGGGATGCTGTTTGAGACGGAAGGCGAAGAGTTGCGTACCGTGGCGACCGATGGTCACCGTCTGGCAGTTTGCTCGATGCCTATCGGCCAGTCACTGCCGAGCCATTCGGTGATCGTGCCGCGTAAAGGTGTGATTGAACTGATGCGTATGCTTGACGGCGGCGACAACCCGCTGCGCGTGCAGATCGGCAGCAACAACATCCGCGCACACGTGGGCGATTTCATCTTTACCTCGAAACTGGTGGATGGCCGTTTCCCGGACTACCGTCGCGTACTGCCGAAAAACCCGGATAAACATCTGGAAGCGGGCTGCGATATTCTTAAGCAAGCTTTTGCTCGTGCGGCGATCCTCTCTAACGAGAAGTTTCGCGGCGTGCGTCTGCATGTGAATGAAAATCAGCTCAAAATAACCGCCAACAACCCGGAACAGGAAGAAGCAGAAGAAATTCTGGATGTGTCTTATCCGGGGACTGAGTTGGAAATCGGCTTTAACGTCAGCTATGTGCTGGACGTACTGAATGCGCTGAAGTGCGAAACCGTGCGTATTATGTTGACCGATTCCGTTTCGAGCGTACAGATTGAAGATGCGGCCAGCCAAAGCGCGGCTTATGTTGTTATGCCCATGAGATTGTAATGTCGCTCACCCGCCTGTTGATCCGCGACTTTCGCAATATCGAAAGCGCGGATCTCGCTTTATCCCCTGGCTTTAACTTTCTGGTAGGCGCTAACGGCAGCGGCAAAACCAGCGTTCTGGAAGCCATCTATACGCTCGGTCATGGCCGGGCGTTTCGCAGTTTGCAGATTGGCCGCGTGATTCGTCACGAGCAGGAATCTTTTATCCTCCACGGACGTTTGCAGGGCGATGAGCGTGAGACGTCTATCGGGTTAACCAAAGATAAACAGGGTGAGAGTAAAGTACGCATCGACGGTACCGACGGCCACAAGGTCGCGGAACTGGCGCACCTGATGCCGATGCAACTGATTACCCCGGAGGGGTTTACTTTACTCAATGGCGGCCCCAAATACAGAAGAGCGTTCCTCGATTGGGGATGCTTTCACAACGAAGCCGGATTCTTCACCGCCTGGAGTAACCTGAAGCGCTTGCTAAAGCAGCGCAATGCGGCGTTGCGCCAGGTGAGTCGTTACGAGCAACTGCGTCCGTGGGATAAAGAACTGATCCCACTGGCGGAACAAATCAGCACCTGGCGCGCGGAGTATAGCGCCGGTATCGCGCAGGATATGGCGGATACCTGCCAGCAGTTTCTTCCAGAGTTTTCTCTCTCATTCTCTTTCCAGCGCGGCTGGGAGAAAGAGACAGATTATGCTGAGGTGCTGGAGCGGGGTTTTGAACGCGACCGCATGTTGACTTACACCGCGCACGGTCCGCACAAAGCGGATTTCCGCATTCGCGCAGACGGTGCGCCGGTGGAAGATACCTTGTCGCGTGGGCAGCTAAAGCTGCTGATGTGCGCCTTACGTCTGGCGCAAGGGGAGTTCCTCACCCGTGAGAGCGGGCGGCGGTGTCTCTACCTGATAGATGATTTTGCCTCTGAACTTGATGATGCGCGTCGCGGGCTGCTAGCCAGTCGATTAAAAGCAACGCAATCACAGGTCTTTGTCAGCGCAATCAGCGCTGAACACGTTCTGGACATGTCGGACAAAAATTCGAAGATGTTCACCGTGGAAAAGGGTAAAATAACGGATTAACCCAAGTTTAAATGAGCGAGAAACGTTGATGTCGAATTCTTATGACTCCTCCAGTATCAAAGTCCTGAAAGGACTCGATGCGGTGCGTAAGCGCCCGGGTATGTATATCGGCGACACGGATGACGGCACCGGTCTGCACCACATGGTATTCGAGGTTGTGGATAACGCTATCGACGAAGCGCTCGCGGGTCACTGTAAAGACATCGTGGTGACGATCCATGCGGACAACTCCGTCTCCGTCACCGATGATGGTCGTGGCATCCCAACCGGTATCCATCCGGAAGAGGGCGTGTCCGCCGCAGAAGTCATCATGACCGTTCTGCACGCAGGCGGTAAGTTCGATGATAACTCCTATAAAGTCTCTGGCGGCCTGCACGGTGTAGGCGTGTCCGTAGTAAACGCCCTGTCGCAGAAACTGGAACTGGTGATTCGTCGTGAAGGCAAAGTCCACCAGCAAACCTATGTTCACGGTGTTCCACAAGCACCGCTGACGGTAACGGGTGAGACGGAAGCGACGGGTACTCAGGTTCGCTTCTGGCCGAGCCATGAAACCTTCACCAATGTGGTTGAGTTTGAATACGAAATCCTGGCGAAGCGTCTGCGCGAGCTGTCCTTCCTCAACTCCGGTGTGTCCATCCGCCTGAAAGACAAGCGTGACGGTAAAGAAGACCATTTCCACTATGAAGGGGGCATCAAGGCGTTTGTTGAGTATCTGAACAAGAACAAAACGCCGATCCACCCGAATATCTTCTACTTCTCCACCGAAAAAGACGGTATCGGCGTAGAAGTCGCGCTGCAGTGGAACGACGGTTTCCAGGAAAACATTTACTGCTTTACCAACAACATTCCGCAGCGTGATGGCGGTACGCACCTGGCAGGCTTCCGTGCGGCGATGACCCGTACCCTGAACGCCTACATGGATAAAGAAGGCTACAGCAAAAAAGCGAAAGTGAGCGCCACCGGTGACGATGCCCGTGAAGGCCTGATTGCTGTGGTTTCCGTAAAAGTGCCGGATCCGAAGTTCTCCTCGCAGACCAAAGACAAGCTGGTTTCCTCTGAAGTGAAAACGGCGGTAGAACAGCAGATGAACGAACTGCTGAGCGAATACCTGCTGGAAAACCCGTCTGACGCCAAAATTGTCGTCGGCAAAATTATCGACGCCGCCCGTGCGCGTGAAGCAGCCCGTCGCGCCCGTGAAATGACGCGTCGTAAAGGTGCGCTGGACTTAGCCGGTCTGCCGGGCAAACTGGCTGACTGCCAGGAACGCGACCCGGCGCTGTCTGAACTGTACCTTGTGGAAGGGGACTCTGCGGGCGGCTCTGCGAAGCAGGGGCGTAACCGTAAGAACCAGGCGATTCTGCCGCTGAAAGGTAAAATCCTCAACGTTGAGAAGGCGCGCTTCGACAAGATGCTCTCCTCTCAGGAAGTGGCGACGCTGATCACCGCGCTGGGTTGTGGTATCGGCCGTGACGAGTACAACCCGGATAAACTGCGCTATCACAGCATCATCATCATGACCGATGCGGACGTCGACGGCTCGCACATCCGTACGCTGCTGTTGACCTTCTTCTATCGCCAGATGCCTGAAATTGTGGAGCGTGGTCACGTCTACATTGCTCAGCCGCCGCTGTACAAAGTGAAGAAAGGCAAGCAGGAACAGTACATTAAAGACGATGAGGCGATGGATCAGTATCAGATCTCTATCGCTCTGGATGGTGCTACGCTGCATGCCAATGCCAGCGCGCCGGCACTGTCTGGCGAAGCGTTAGAAAAACTGGTTTCTGAGTATAACGCAACGCAGAAAATGATTGGCCGTATGGAGCGTCGTTTCCCGAAAACGATGCTGAAAGAGCTGGTTTATCAGCCGACGCTGACCGAAGCCAATCTGTCTGACGAGCAGGCCGTCACTCGCTGGGTGAACGCACTGATTACCGAACTGAACGAAAACGAGCAGCACGGTAGCCTGTGGAAGTTCGATATCCAGCACAATGCGGAACTGAACCTCTTCGAGCCGATCGTACGTGTGCGTACGCACGGCGTGGATACCGATTATGCACTGGATCACGAGTTTGTGACCGGGGCGGAATACCGTCGTATCTGTACGCTTGGTGAGAAGCTGCGTGGACTGATTGAAGACGACGCCTTCATCGAACGTGGCGAGCGTCGCCAGCCGGTTGCCAGCTTCGAACAGGCGCTGGACTGGCTGGTGAAAGAGTCTCGTCGTGGCCTCGCGATCCAGCGTTATAAAGGTCTGGGCGAGATGAACCCGGACCAGCTGTGGGAAACCACGATGGATCCGGAAAGCCGCCGTATGCTGCGCGTGACCGTCAAAGATGCGATTGCTGCTGACCAGCTGTTCACTACCCTGATGGGCGATGCCGTTGAACCGCGTCGTGCGTTTATCGAAGAGAACGCGCTGAAAGCGGCGAATATCGACATTTAATCCCTTCCTCCAGGCCGGATAAGGCGGATTTACGCCGCTATCCGGCAATGTTGTGAATGCCGGATGGCGCTTTGCTTATCCGGTCTACAATTCACTGCAAAAGGGGAAACCCGTTTCCCCTTTCAATCCTCCTTTTGATAGCTGTTTTTTGTGCGGAATCGCGTTAGCATGAGTCAAGACTCATTTAATGCGGGGAATTCATGGCTATCAAACTCATTGCTATCGATATGGATGGCACCCTTCTGCTGCCCGATCACACCATTTCACCGGCGGTGAAAAAGGCGATTGCCGCTGCCCGTGAGAAAGGGGTCAACGTCGTGCTGACCACCGGCCGTCCGTTTGCAGGTGTGCATAGCTATCTGAAAGAATTACATATGGAACAACCCGGCGACTATTGCATTACCTATAACGGTGCATTAGTGCAGAAAGCGGGGGATGGCAGTGCCGTTGCGCAGACAGCGCTGAGCTATCAGGATTATCGCTACCTGGAACAACTTTCCCGTGAGGTAGGCTCGCATTTCCACGCGTTGGATCGCAATACGCTATATACCGCCAACCGCGATATCAGCTACTACACCGTACATGAGTCGTTTGTGGCGACCATTCCGCTGGTCTTCTGCGAAGCGGAGAAAATGGACCCGGCCACCCAGTTCCTGAAAGTGATGATGATTGATGAGCCTGCGGTTCTCGATCGGGCTATCGCTCGCATTCCGGCGGAAGTGAAAGAAAAGTACACCGTGCTGAAAAGTGCGCCGTACTTCCTCGAAATCCTCGATAAACGCGTCAATAAGGGCACCGGCGTGAAATCTTTGGCCGATGCGCTGGGGATAAAACAGGAAGAGATTATGGCCATTGGCGATCAGGAAAACGACATCGCGATGATCGAATACGCCGGCGTGGGCGTGGCGATGGATAACGCCATTCCGTCGGTGAAAGAGATCGCCAATTTCGTCACCAAATCCAACCTGGAAGATGGCGTCGCGTATGCAATCGAGAAGTATGTCCTGAATTAAGCGCTTACCGGGATATCACTGATACGGCTGCGCATAAGGATTTTTCGAAGCAGCGGCTGTGTCAGTATCCGGGATTTCACGATTTTGACCGCTAATTTCACCCTCAGGTTAAACGTGCTTGTTTGATATTTCTCGTTTGGTTTTGTCGCGCCACGCCCTAATATCGTACTTAAGATATCCGCGCTATCCAGCGCATAGCTGATCCCTTCCAGCGAGCTGGCGCTAATAAACCCCGCCGCTTCGCCAATCAGGAAAGCATTATCTTTGCCGCAAACAAAATCCTTCCAGCGCGACGGAAACAGTACCGTACATTTCTCGCTTTTCATTGGTGTACCAAAGCGGAACTGAAAAGCATCCATTTTACGTTTCAGCGCTTCAAAGCGTGCCTGTCCATCTTTCATCGGGTAGGCCCCGCCAAAAATAAAACAGCCGTCTTTGCTGATACTCCATGAATAACAGTCCGTCACCGCGTTGTCGAAAATGCACGAATAAAACGGAACGGGATGGCTCTCAGCGAACCATTGCTGAATGGCGACATACTTGCGGATTTGATGTTGAGGGTAGAGATGACGACGCACCAGCGAATTCGCGCCGTCGGCTCCCACCAGATAGCGAGCGGTGATCTGCTGCTCCCAACCGTCTGCACGAAAAATCACGTGCCATTTGTCGTCTTCGCGCCAGATTTTCCGGCACAGGCTGTCGTGGTATACCTGCACATTGTCCGGAATCAAGGATTTCATCCATAAATCAAAGGCATGACGATTGATATTGATATAGCTGCGCTGATAATTACGGGTCAACGAGGCTGCGACATCCACCGTTTTAACGCTGAAAATCTGCGGGTTGGCAATGACATCCACGGGCAGCGTAATCCCGTCGCGAATAAACGAACGTTGCGCATCCGGGGCCAGCAGGCCGCCGCAGGGTTTGCTAAACCCCTCATTTCCACACTGACGCTTTTTATCCAGTGCAATCACGCGCATCTTGCCGCTCAGTTTGCGCGCCAGCGCGGCCCCTGCCGGGCCAAGGCCGATAATTGCGACGTCGTAATGTTCCATCTTCCTGTCCGTAAAAATTGAGATGACGCTACGCTAAAGCCTGAAAGTGAAGTCCTTGTGAAGTATGATTATTGAAATCGCCCTGGACCAGAGAAACCCATGAAGCAAATCACCTTTACGCCGCGTAATCATCAACTTACCAATACCAACACCTGGACTCCAGACAGCAACTGGCTGGCGTTTGACGTTCGTCCTTCAGGGGCGTCATTCACCGGCGAAACTATTGAACGGGTGAATGTGCACACCGGAGAAGTGCAGGTGATCTATCGTGCAACGCAAGGGGCTCACGTCGGCGTGGTGACCGTTCATCCTTGCGCGGAGAAATATGTCTTTATTCATGGACCTGAGAACCCGGACGAAACCTGGCAATATGATTTCCATCATCGTCGTGGCGTAATTGCAGAGCAGGGGGAAGTGGCGAATCTGGATGCCATGGATATTACGGCGCCTTATACACCAGGGGCGCTGCGCGGCGGTAGCCATGTGCATATATTTAGCCCGAACGGACAGTATGTGAGTTTCACCTATAACGATCATGTTCTTCATGAGCGCGATCTGGCGCTGGATTTACGCAACGTCGGCGTTGCCGCCCCTTATGGTCCGGTCACCGTGACGCCTCAACACCCGCGTGAGTACAGCGGCAGCCACTGGTGTGTTCTGGTCAGTCGGACGACGCCAACGCCGCAGCCGGGCAGTGATGAGATCAACAGAGCCTATGAAGAGGGTTGGGTTGGGGATCACGCGCTGGCATTTATCGGAGATACGCTGGCAGTCGACGGAATAAAAATACCGGAGCTGTTTATTGTTGAACTGCCGCGTGACGAGGCCGCCTGGAAAACCCCCAGCGATACGCCGCTGGAAGGCACTGCGTCAACGCTGCCCGCCCCTCCGGCAGGCGTGATGCAGCGCCGTCTGACGTTTACCCATGCGCGCCGCTTCCCTGGGCTGATGAATGTCCCGCGTCACTGGGTGCGCAGTAATCCGCAGGCCACCGAGATCGCGTTTCTAATGCGTGATGATTCTGGCATCGTTCAGCTCTGGTTAATCCCTGTTCAGGGTGGGGAACCTCGCCAACTCACCCGTCATGCGACGGGCATTCAGTCTGCGTTTAACTGGCACCCGTCGGGAAAATGGTTGGGGTTTGTCGCCGATAATCGCATTGCCTGTTGCAACGCACGGTCCGGGGAAATCACGTTTTTAACGCAAAACCACAGTAACCCGCCGTCAGCGGATGCCGTCGTGTTCTCGCCGAATGGCGAATATGTGGCGTGGATGGAGGATGTGGATGGTTTCCGCCAGCTTTGGCTAACGGAAACCGGAAGATAATTAAGGTGCAGGCATTTTAGCCGGGGGGATCACAGAATTGGTTATCTGTGTTCTCTCCTCGCTTCTTTCTACGCGGGAGCGGACCGAGTTATCTTTACGGAACAGATCCCACGGCAGCAGCAGTGTATCCAGTACCGCAGTGAAAGGCATATCCAGGATGGCCAGCGACTTCGTGCCCCAGTTTGTATCATCGTCACCTATCATCGTGGCGCTGGCACGCGTGCCAGGATAAGTTCCCTCTTTACCACCGGTATGTGACATTACGCTGGAGCAACCACTCAGTAAAACTATCCCACTGCACATCATCAGCGTTAACAACACATTTCTTATCATGATTTATTCATCTGTTGAGCATCGGTGTTTGCATGACGAGTTATAGCGATCCCTTGCCATAAATAACATCTTCATCATGCCGCACTGTGGCGGTTATCGCACTTTAACGATTAGTGCTCTCCCACCCAGTCTATGCAAAAGACAGCAAACTGCAAAAAAAAGTCGACCAAAAAGGGTTGAAAAGTTTGTATCCAGACCCATTTATTCGGTGTAGACAACGAAAGAGCACGCCTGATGGGTGTTCTGACTACCTGACCTGTCCATGATGGAAGGTCCAACATTCTCGCTGATTTCAGGAGCTATTGATTATGCGTAACTTTGATTTATCCCCGCTGTACCGTTCTGCTATTGGTTTTGACCGTCTGTTTAACCTGCTTGAAAACAACCAGAGCCAGAGTAATGGCGGCTACCCTCCGTACAACGTTGAGCTGGTAGACGAAAACCATTATCGCATTGCCATTGCCGTTGCCGGTTTCGCTGAAAGCGAGCTGGAAATCACCGCTCAGGACAATTTGCTGGTGGTTAAAGGGGCACATGCGGATGAGCAAAAAGAACGTTCGTACCTTTACCAGGGCATCGCCGAACGTAACTTTGAGCGCAAGTTCCAGTTAGCCGAGAACATTCATGTTCGTGGTGCGAATCTGGTGAATGGCCTGCTGTATATCGATCTTGAGCGCGTGATTCCTGAAGCGAACAAACCGCGCCGCATCGAAATCAACTAATTCTGTTGGGCCGCGTCGCGCGGCCTGTTAAACCCATGCTCGCCGTCAGG
The DNA here is from genome assembly GCF_013836145.1 of Citrobacter sp. RHB25-C09. Taxonomy (NCBI): domain Bacteria; kingdom Pseudomonadati; phylum Pseudomonadota; class Gammaproteobacteria; order Enterobacterales; family Enterobacteriaceae; genus Citrobacter; species Citrobacter sp. RHB25-C09. The sequence goes on from NZ_CP057483.1 coordinate 10,531, forward strand.
GAGCATAACCCGTGAAATACGACGGGTACCCCTCGCTTCATAGAAGGAGAAAAGAGATATGAACATGCGTAACTACGATTTTTCCCCACTGCTGCGTCAATGGATCGGTTTTGACAAACTGGCTAATGCGTTACAAAACAGCGGTGAAAGCCAGAGCTTCCCGCCCTATAATATCGAAAAAAGTGACGATAACCACTATCGCATAACGCTGGCGCTGGCCGGTTTCCGGCAGGAAGATCTGGATATTCAACTGGAAGGTACACGCCTGACCATCAAAGGCACGCCGCAGCAGCCTGAAAAAGAGACGAAATGGTTGCACCAGGGGCTGGTCACCCAGTCGTTCAGCCTGAGCTTTACCCTGGCAGAACATATGGAAGTGTCCGGCGCGACATTCACTAACGGGTTGTTGCATATCGATTTAACCCGGAATGTCCCTGAAAGCCTTGCTCCGCAGCGTATCGCCATTAGCAGCGAACGCCCTGCATTAGAAAGTTAATGCGCGCCGCCGGGTGAGCACTGCGCTTACCCGGCCTACAAACATTCAGAGCCTCGTCAGAAATGACGGGGCTTTTTTGTGCTTTACCACCCATACATTGCGCTTGTACTCTGCGAGAATCCATTTACTTAATGATGTTATTCACAGGGATTAGAAGATGAGTGACATAGCATTGACGGTCAGCGTTCTGGCGTTGGTGGCGGTTGTCGGATTATGGATCGGCAATATCAAGGTTCGGGGTGTCGGCTTTGGCATCGGCGGAGTATTGTTCGGCGGCATTATTGTCGGGCATTTTGTCGACCAGGCGGGGATGTCTCTGAGCGGCGATATGCTGCACTTTATTCAGGAATTTGGCCTGATTCTTTTCGTTTACACGATCGGTATTCAGGTGGGGCCGGGCTTCTTCGCGTCGTTGCGGGTCTCGGGTTTACGCCTCAATTTGTTTGCCATTCTTATTGTCATCATGGGGGGACTGGTCACCGCCATCCTGCATAAAATCTTCGCCATCCCGTTGCCGGTGGTGCTGGGGATATTTTCTGGTGCGGTTACCAATACGCCGGCGCTGGGGGCTGGGCAGCAAATCCTGCGCGATCTGGGAACGCCGATGGATCTGGTGGACCAGATGGGGATGAGTTATGCGATGGCTTATCCGTTCGGGATTTGCGGGATCTTGCTTACCATGTGGCTAATGAGAGTCCTGTTCCGCATCAATGTGGAATCGGAAGCGCAGGCGCATGAATCGACGCTGACCAACGGCCATTCGCTGATCCAGACCATCAATATTCGTGTTGAGAACCCAAACCTCAACAATATGGCGATTCAGGATGTACCCATTCTCAACAGTGACAAAATCATCTGTTCGCGACTGAAGCGCGATGAAACGCTGATGGTGCCATCGCCGGGAACGGTGATTCAATCAGGAGACTTGCTGCATCTGGTCGGGTTGCCGGGCGATCTGCGTAATGCACAACTGGTGATAGGCCAGGAAGTGGATACTTCTTTGTCGACGCGCGGTACGGATCTGCGCGTTGAGCGCGTCGTGGTGACCAACGAAAAAGTGCTCGGCAAACGCATTCGCGATTTGCATTTTAAAGAGCGTTACGACGTCGTGATCTCTCGTCTGAACCGCGCGGGCGTTGAGCTGGTTGCCAGTAATGATGCCAGCCTGCAATTTGGTGACATTCTCAATTTGGTCGGGCGTCCCTCCTCGATTGATGCGGTTGCCAATGTGGTGGGTAATGCGAAACAAAAACTGCAGCAGGTGCAGATGCTGCCAGTGTTTATCGGCATTGGGCTGGGCGTATTGCTCGGTTCCATCCCGCTATTTGTTCCCGGCTTTCCGGTCGCGTTGAAGCTCGGGCTGGCCGGCGGACCGTTGATTATGGCGCTCATATTAGGACGTATCGGCAGCATCGGTAAGCTGTACTGGTTTATGCCGCCGAGCGCAAACCTGGCGCTGCGAGAGTTGGGGATTGTCCTTTTCCTTGCGGTGGTGGGGTTAAAATCGGGCGGCGACTTTGTCGATACCCTAATGCAAGGTGAGGGCTTAAGCTGGGTTGGTTACGGTATTTTTATCACCGCGATCCCCTTGATAACGGTCGGTATCCTGGCGCGAATGTTTGCCAAAATGAACTACCTGACGCTATGTGGGATGCTGGCGGGTTCGATGACCGATCCGCCCGCGCTGGCCTTCGCCAATAACCTTCATGCCACCAGCGGCGCGGCGGCGCTCTCCTACGCCACCGTGTATCCATTGGTGATGTTCCTGCGCATTATCACTCCGCAGCTGCTGGCGGTGATTTTCTGGGGAATGGGATAATTTTAACTACCGGATGGTGCTTCACTTACCCTGCTTGTTGGCCGGATAAGCGAAGCGCCCTCCGGCATTTTATATTTTATGCTTTAACACAGCCGAAGGCGCGTAGCCAAATTTCTGCTTAAACGCTTTGCTGAAATGAAACGAGTCAAAAAAGCAGAGTCGATCCGCGACCTGACCCACACTGCTCCCTTCCTGCTTTAACAGCGATAACGCCAGTTCCAGACGGGCATTCAGAACGTATTCTTTTGGCGTTTTACCGGTATAGCGCTGAAAAAGGCGTCGGAGCCAGGCTTCGCTACAGGGAATGGTCGCGGCCATATCCGCCACACTCCATCGGCGTTGTAAACTGGCATGTAGGGTGGCAATTAATTTTTCAATTTGAAGACGCTGCGGATCTTTTTTCCCTTCGGCATAAATAAGACAAATCCACTGATAAATAATTTTGGTGAGGAAGGCGACCGCGAGATTATTTTTCATTGGATCCGCAGCGGTTATTAATTGCGAGACTTCTTCAAGTTCATGATTATAAATATCACCGTGATAAATAACGCTTTGCTGCTTAACGGGGATATCCATTACGCTGGTCGGCGTAAACTCCATCCAGTATTGCTCCCAAAGTATTCCTTCGCAATGATAGGACTGAATATCCATGGGCTTTAAGAAAATAACACAATTCCCGTTAAGGATAATTTTCTCGCCACTTTTTAAGATGACGGTTCCGCACCCCTGAACGGTATAGACAGCAACCCAGGCGTTAGCTATCAGCGGCTTTTTCTTATCGCGCGGCCAGATTACCCGATATTGTTCATCGGCATAGGTGTGCCATAGCGATATCAAAGAAATTCCGCTGGAGATCACATTTTCGTTAATTAGAAGCGGAATATTGTACGTAGTTTCGTTTTTTACATGCGAATTTTGCAAACTTCCATTCATTTTAATTTCCTGGCGGAGAATTATGCCTACAACCTGAACATAACAGAAAGTTAAGGCTTCAGGGATATGACAGAAGTATTTTAAGAAATCTGACTGCCTGACCCGGTTCGCCATACCTCACCCTACATAAGAGGCGGCCGGGACATAATGAATAAAAGGGCTATGAGATGAATACGCTACAAATATTGAGCTTTGTCGGCTTTACACTGCTGGTGGCGGTAATCACCTGGTGGAAAATACGCAAAACCGATACCGGATCCCAGCAGGGGTACTTTCTGGCTGGGCGTTCGCTGAAAGCGCCGGTCATTGCCGCCTCGTTAATGCTGACGAACTTGTCTACAGAGCAACTGGTAGGGCTTTCCGGCCAGGCCTACAAAAGCGGGATGTCGGTCATGGGCTGGGAGGTGACCTCCGCTGTAACGCTCATCTTTCTCGCATTGATTTTTTTGCCACGCTATTTGCAGCGCGGCATCGCCACGATTCCCGACTTTCTGGAAGAACGCTACGACAAAACAACGCGCATCATTATCGATTTCTGCTTTCTGATCGCGACAGGCGTTTGCTTTCTGCCAATCGTTCTCTATTCCGGCGCACTGGCGCTGAACAGCCTGTTCCATATTGGCGAATCACTTCAGATCTCCCACGGCGCGGCCATCTGGCTATTGGTGATTCTGCTGGGCGCAGCGGGCATTATTTATGCGGTGATTGGCGGGTTGCGGGCGATGGCGGTAGCGGATTCCATTAACGGAATTGGTCTGGTAATTGGCGGCCTGATGGTGCCAGTCTTTGGCCTGATCGCCATGGGGAAAGGCAGTTTTCTGCAGGGACTGGAGCAACTCACCACCGTTCACGCTGAGAAATTGAATTCGATTGGCGGTGCGAACGATCCGCTGCCCATCGGCGCAGCTTTCACTGGGCTGATTCTGGTCAATACATTTTACTGGTGCACCAACCAGGGGATTGTCCAACGCACGCTGGCGTCAAAAAGCCTGGCGGAAGGGCAAAAAGGCGCGCTGTTAACGGCGGTGTTGAAGATGCTCGACCCACTGGTTCTGGTGCTACCGGGGCTGATTGCGTTTCATCTGTATCAGGATTTGCCTAAAGCGGATATGGCCTACCCCACGCTGGTCAATAATGTTCTGCCGACCCCGCTGGTGGGATTCTTTGGTGCCGTACTGTTTGGTGCGGTCATCAGTACCTTCAATGGGTTCCTCAATAGCGCCAGCACGCTATTCAGTATGGGAATATACCGGCGCATCATTAACCAGAATGCGCAACCGGACCAACTGGTGCGCGTCGGGCGTAAATTTGGATTCTTTATCGCCATTATTTCTGTGCTGGTCGCCCCGTGGATTGCGAACGCACCTGAGGGTCTGTATAGCTGGATGAAGCAACTTAATGGCATCTATAACGTGCCGTTGGTGACGATCATCATCATGGGATTCTTCTTCCCTCGTATTCCCGCGCTGGCTGCAAAAGTGGCGATGGGCCTGGGGATTGTTAGCTATATCACCATCAATTATCTGGTGAAATTCGATTTCCACTTTCTGTACGTGCTCGCCTGCACCTTCTGCATCAACGTAGTGGTCATGTTGATCATTGGTGCTATCAAACCCCGCGCCACGCCGTTTAAATTTCAGGACGCCTTTGCCGTGGATATGCAGCCGTGGAAAAACGCGAAGATCGCTTCCGTTGGCATATTGTTTGCGATGATTGGCGTTTATGCCGGGCTTGCACAGTTTGGTGGCTATCACACGCAGTGGCTGACCATGATCAGCTACGGCATCACGGCAGCGGTTGTCGTCTGGTTGATTTATAGCAGCTGGCAGGCACGCCGTTCCGCCGCTGCGGTGTGTGTTTCAGACTCTAAGGAAAATGCATGACTCGTCCAAACTTCCTGTTCATCATGACCGATACTCAGGCGACCAATATGGTGGGCTGCTATAGCGGCAAGTCACTGAATACGCAGAATATTGATAGTCTGGCGGCGGAAGGGATCCGCTTTAATTCCGCCTATACCTGTTCCCCCGTTTGTACGCCAGCGCGTGCTGGGCTTTTCACCGGCATTTACGCTAATCAATCCGGCCCGTGGACCAACAATGTCGCACCGGGAAAAAATATCTCGACGATGGGGCGCTACTTTAAAGATGCGGGCTACCACACCAGCTATATCGGCAAATGGCATCTCGACGGACATGACTATTTTGGTACCGGTGAGTGTCCCGCGGAGTGGGATGCCGATTACTGGTACGACGGCGCCAATTATCTTGCGGAACTGACAGAAGAAGAAATCGGCCTGTGGCGCAATGGCCTGAATACCATAGAAGATTTGCAGGCCAATAATATCGATGAAACCTTCACCTGGGCGCACCGCATCAGCAACCGGGCGGTGGATTTTCTCCAGCATTCCGCGCGCGCCGATGAGCCGTTTCTGTTGGTTGTTTCCTATGACGAGCCACATCACCCGTTTACTTGCCCGGTAGAGTACCTCGAGAAATATCAGGACTTTTATTATGACCTCGGCGCGAAGGCACACGATACGCTGGTAAATAAACCCGAACATCATCGTTTGTGGTCTCAGGCGATGCCATCCCCGGTGGGTGAGGACGGACGCTATCACCATCCGCTCTATTTTGCCTGCAATGATTTTGTCGATGATCAGATTGGCAGGGTTATCAAGGCGCTGACGCCGGCGCAGCGGGAGAACACCTGGGTGATTTATACCTCCGATCACGGCGAGATGATGGGCGCGCACAAACTGATCAGCAAAGGGGCGGCGATGTACGACGACATTACCCGCATCCCGTTAATTATCCGTTCGCCGCAGGGTGAACATCGGCAGGTTGATACCCCCGTCAGCCATATCGACCTGTTGCCAACCATGATGACGCTGGCTGGCATCGACAAGCCCGATATTCTCCCGGGTGAAGACATTCTGTACGCGCAAGCGCCACGGGGCGTGATGGTGGAATTTAACCGTTACGAGATAGAACACGACAGCTTTGGCGGGTTTATTCCGGTGCGCTGTTGGGTGACAGAGGCATATAAGTTGGTTCTCAACTTATTTACCAGCGATGAACTGTACGACAGACATCAGGATCCGCATGAATTGAATAATCTGATTGATGACCCTGATTTAGCCGATGTTCGAAACCAGCTTCATGATGCGTTACTGGACTACATGGATAAAATTCGCGATCCGTTTCGCACTTACCAATGGAGTCTGCGTCCGTGGCGAAAAGATGCCCACCCCCGCTGGATGGGCGCGTTCCGCCCGCGCCCGGATGATGGTTATTCTCCTGTTGTGCGTGACTATGACACGGGATTACCCACTCAAGGCGTAAAGGTTGAAGAGAAAAAGCAGAAGTTTTGACAAAACGCCGGTATCGCTTGCGTTACTGGCGCTAACCCACGGCTCCGCTTAGCCGGTAACTTATCGCTATTAATGGTGTTTTTTTCCCCAATATCGGCTGGCACTTCACCTTTCAGTCCAGCCATAATGCCCTGTTTTACGGCGGAAACATGTTCCGCCACCACGCTTTCCAGCGGGTGTTGAGGCGGGTCAAACGGACCAAAAGTGAAGTGGAAAAGCGTGATAGTCAGGGCAATAACGCCGAACAGCATCCCTGATAAACTACGTTTATTTTGCAGTATGATTACCATTTTACCTCCCTGTGAAAGGGGGGAATCGTAGCAGTACTACGTTGTTTATCATTCTGAAAATGGACGATGACAGCGTGACGAACAAGAAGGAGTCGTAATGAAGATTTCCCGCCTCGGAGAAGCGCCGGACTACCGCTTCTCGCTGGCAAATGAACGGACCTTTCTGGCCTGGATCCGTACCGCGCTGGGTTTCCTGGCGGCAGGCGTGGGGCTTGACCAGCTAGCGCCGAACTTTGCCACGCCGGTGATTCGTGAGCTGTTGGCGCTCCTGCTCTGCCTGTTTGCCGGTGGTCTGGCGATTTATGGCTATTTGCGCTGGCTGCGAAATGAAAAAGCAATGCGTCTGAAAGAGGACTTGCCGTACACCCATAGCCTGTTAATCATCAGCCTGATTTTGATGCTGGTCGCCGTTATTGTTATGGCACTGGTGTTATATGCCGGATAGCCGCAAAGCCCGCCGCATGGCCGATCCAGGACTTCAGCCTGAGCGCACATCACTGGCCTGGTTTCGCACGCTGCTGGGTTACGGCGCGCTGATGGCGCTAGCGCTAAAGCACAACTGGCATCAGGCGGGTTTTTTGTTCTGGGTTTCTCTCGGCGTCCTGGCCGTTGTGGCGCTCGTTCTCTGGCGCTATACCCGCAGCCGTAATCTGATGGATGTGACGCACTTTGATTTTTCCCATTCTCAGGCGATACGTGACAAATTTTTGATCTCCCTCGCGGTGTTGTCACTCGCAATCCTGTTTGCTGTATCGCACATTCGCCAACTTGCCGTCTTTATTGGGAATTTAGTATGACAGTCTGTCAGGTCATGGCCAAACCGGCCAGCTCACGTTGTAACCTGGATTGCCGTTACTGTTTCTACATTGATAAACCCACTCAACCTGTAATGGATGACGCCACGCTTCACGCGTTTATCCAGCAACATATCGCCGCACAGCCAGGGGCAGAAGTACTGTTTGCCTGGCAGGGCGGAGAACCTACGCTTTGTGGCCTGGATTTTTTTCGTCGCGTGGTTGCGCTACAAAAGCAATTCGGAGAAGGGAAGCAGATCCAGAACACTTTTCAGACCAACGGCATTTTGCTCAACGACGACTGGTGTCGTTTCTTCCGTCGCCACGGTTGGTTGGTGGGCATCTCGCTGGATGGTCCGGCTGAACTCCATGATGCTTACCGCGTTAACCGCGCGGGCAAACCGACCCACAGCAAAGTGACGCGCGCTATAGCGACGCTGGTCGAGCATCGTGTGGATTTCAACCTGCTGGTGGTAGTGAACCGTCTGAACAGCCAACATCCCGCGCAGATGTACCATTATCTCCGCCAGCTTGGCACACCCTACCTGCAGTTTATCCCGCTGGTCGAGCATGATGAAAAGGGTAAGCTGACGAAAGAATCGGTGGAGCCGGAAGCGTGGGGACAATTTCTGCGTGACGTTTTTGATATTTGGGTACGAGAAGATATCGGGCGCGTATTTATTCAGCTTTTTGATTCCACGCTGGGGATATGGTGCGGCTATCCGTCGCAGATGTGCGCATTCAGCAAAACCTGCGGCCATGCGTTTGCACTGGAGGCGAACGGTGATGTCTACCAGTGCGATCATTATGTTTATCCGCAATACCTTCTGGGCAACATCCATCAAACTTCGCTGAGGGAACTGAATGCCAGTCCGCCAGCAGATGCGTTTGGCGAGCAGAAACACGAAACGCTCAGTGCCGAGTGCCAGAGCTGTTCCTGGCTGAGTTTTTGTCACGGCGATTGTCCAAAACACCGGGATGGGAGTGGCAAAAGCGTGTTATGTGAAGGATATAAAGCCTTTCATACCCACTGTGCGCCGCATATGCGCGTGATGCGGGATTTGGTAAAAATGCACCGCTCTCCGATGGAACTGATGGTAATGATGCAGCGTCAACAGGCCGGATAAGCACAGCGCCCTCCGGCCTGAGATGATCAGAAATTAACGCCCTTTCGCCAGATATTGCGCCATTTCTGCTTCTGGCACCATGCCCCCGCCCGTCGCCCAGACCAGGTGCGTGGCGTTATTCAGTTGCGCCGGGGTGAACCCCTGGATTTGCTGATAATCGGCGGATCCACAAACGCGCTGAGGTCCGGCCATACCCGCCAGCGCCGACGGTTCCAGACGAATATCTTCTTCCTGTGCCAGCCAGCCGAGCATGTCATACATTGTCTGGTCATCGAGGGTGTAAAGGCCGTCGAGCAGACGTTCCATTGCGCGACCCACAAATCCGGATGCGCGACCTACCGCCAGGCCATCCGCTGCTGTCAGGTTATCAATGCCAATATCCTGTACCGAAATTTCATCATGCAAACCGGTATACACGCCCAGCAGCATACAAGGCGAGTGCGTTGGTTCCGCAAAGAAGCAGTGAACGTTATCGCCAAATGCCAATTTCAGTCCAAACGCGACCCCACCAGGGCCACCGCCAACACCACATGGCAAATACACAAATAGCGGATGATCGGCATCCACCACGCGACCGTGTTTATCGAACTGCGTCTTCAGGCGCTGCCCTGCCACCGCATAGCCCAAAAACAGAGTGCGCGAGTTTTCATCGTCGATAAAGAAGCAGTTTGGATCGGCCTCTGCAGCTTTACGTCCTTGTTCAACCGCCACGCCGTAATCTTCTTCGTACTCAATGACCGTGACCCCATGACTGCGCAGCTTGGCTTTTTTCCAGGCGCGGGCGTCGGCGGACATATGTACGGTAACCTTAAAGCCAATGCGTGCGCTCATGATACCGATAGACAGCCCCAGGTTGCCGGTGGAGCCCACCGCGATGCTGTACTGGCTAAAGAAATCTTTGAACTCCGGACATAGCAGCGCGCTATAGTCGTCTTCTGTGGTGATCATCCCTGCGTCTAACGCCAGTTTTTCGGCATGGGCCAATACTTCATAAATGCCGCCTCGCGCCTTAATCGAACCGGAAATCGGCAGATGGCTGTCTTTTTTCAGCAGCATTTTACCGCTGATTTTTTGCCCGTACTGCTTTTCCAGCCGTTTTTGCATTGCCGGGATCGCCACAACCTCAGATTCAATGATTCCTCCGGTGGCAGCGGTTTCCGGAAAGGCCTTGGCGAGATACGGTGCGAAGCGTGCCAGGCGGGCGTGAGCGCCCTTCACGTCCTGTTCCGTCAGTCCCACGTAAGGTAAACCTTCCGCAAGCGTGGTGGTGGCAGGGTTGAACCAGGTCGTTTCTTTAAGGGCGACCAGATCCTCTACCAAAGGATACCGGGCGATAAGTTTTTGTAGGTTTTCCATAGTACGTCTCTTAGCGCTTAGATGATAAAGGAAAGCAGGAATGTGCAAGCCAGGGCAATGACCGACGCGATAAATGTCGCGGTCGTATAGTACTTAAACGTCTCATTCAGGGGTCGCGCCGCAGTATTGCTTCACCAGCCAGAAAAGAGAGTCAGTCACGATCGTGCAGCCAATGGCACCGGAACCGATGGCAATAGCAATGATTTCAGGGCTAACGTTGGGATAGAGCGGTAGCATCGGCGAGACAATTGCCGTTGCGCCCATCATCGCCACCGTTGCGGAACCGACCGCCGCATGCAGAATCAGCGCCACCAGCCAGGCCAGCAAAATCGGGTGCATATCCATATTGGAGAGGATAACTGCCAGCGTGTCGGCCAGACTGCTGCTCTTCAGGATGGCGTTAAATGCCCCGCCCGCGCCGATAATCAGCAGGATATTGGCGATTGAGCCAAAGCCGTTTTCGGTGTGGGTCAGCATCGCACCCATGCTCATGTGCTGACGCAGGCCAAGGATGTAGTAAGCCACGAAGACGGCGATAAACATGGCGGTGATTGGGTTGCCGATAAACTCCAGCAGCGTATACAGCGTCCCGCCTTTAGTCATGTTCAGCTCTGCCACGGTCTTCACCAGCATCAAACCGATTGGCAGCAGGACGGTAAAGAGCGTTGCGCCCAGAGAAGGCAGCGTACTTTCATCGCGGACTTTGAGATCAGAAAACTCAGCGGGAACCGGTTTGAATGGCAGACGGTTGCCGAGGAATTTCAGGAACAGCGGGCCGCCAACCAGCGACGCCATCAGGCCAACCAGTAGACCGTAAACAATGACAGAACCGATATCCGCGCCCAGCTTGTTTGCCACGAACAGTGCTGCCGGATGGGGTGGCACGACGCAGTGTACGGCCATCAGCGCGGTACACAAGGGAATCGCCAGCTTCAGCAGTGAGGTGTTCGTTTTTTTCGCAATCGAAAACGCCAACGGAATGAGCAGCACGACGCCGACTTCCACGAACAGCGTGATACCGCAAATCAGCCCCACCAGCACCATAATAACGTCAGCGGAGAGCCAGCGGCAGCGCTGAAGTGTTAAGCCGATGCGTTCTGCGGCGCCAGAGACTTCCATCATCTTACCGAGGATAGTGCCAAGGCCGATAACGGCGGCAAGAAAGCCAAGCGTGCCGCCAATACCGCTTTCAATGGCATTGACCATGTCCAGCGGTCCCATGCCCATCATGGTGCCCACGAAGAAACTGGCGAGAAGAAGCGCCAGGAACGGGTGGAATTTAAATTTCACGATGGTCAATACAATCAACACAATGCTAATCAGCAGCGTGCTTACAACCCAGATTTGAGAGTGCATATCTCACCTTGCCCTGTGATTTACCTGTCCCTATTGGACAAAATTACAGCACTGGCTGACAAACGATATAAATTGTCTCTCACGTGAATCAGATTGGATCAAAGAAGTGATGTGCGTCGAATAATCAGCTGTTTTTTTATTATGGTTCACTCTCATTCATCTTTGTGCTGATTTTTTCCGCATCTTTTTTTACACTTCGTAAAACGGACGCTGATGTCATCGAGGCAACAATGGAAGCTCCACGCGAAGTCAGAAACCAGCTTCTCAACGGCTGGCAATTATCCAAACTGTACACGTTTGAAGTGGCGGCAAGGCACCAGTCATTTGCGATGGCGGCTGATGAGCTGTCGCTCAGCCCCAGCGCCGTGAGTCACCGCATCAACCAACTGGAAGCCGAGTTGGGAATTCAGCTTTTTGTCCGATCGCATCGCAAAGTAGAGCTTACCCACGAAGGGAAGCGGGTATTCTGGGCGCTGAAGTCGTCGCTGGATATGCTGAATCAGGAGATTCTGGACATCAAAAACCAGGAGCTGTCGGGGACGCTGACCGTCTATTCACGTCCGTCAATCGCCCAATGCTGGCTGGTACCCGCGCTGGGTGACTTCACGCGCCGTTATCCGTCGATCTCACTGACTATCCTGACCGGCAACGATAACGTGAATTTGCAGCGTGCCGGAGTTGATCTGGCGCTGTACTTTGACGATGCGCCATCTTCGCAGTTGTCCCACCATTTTTTAATGGATGAAGAAATCCTGCCGGTTTGCAGCCCGGAATATGCGCAACGCTTTGACTTACTGGGATCGTTGGTGAATTTGCCCCATTGTACCTTGTTGCATGACCGTCAGGCGTGGAGCAATGATTCCGGGACCGATGAATGGCACAGTTGGGCGCAACATTTTGGCGTGAATTTGCCGACATCGTCGGGGATTGGCTTCGATCGTTCCGACCTGGCGGTCATCGCTGCGATGAACCATATCGGTGTGGCGATGGGAAGAAAACGGCTGGTGGAGAAGCGACTGGAAAGTGGCGAACTTGTCGCTCCCTTTGGCGAGATGTCGCTCACCTGCCACCAGCATTATTACATCACGACGCTGCCTGGCAGACAGTGGCCAAAAATCGAGGCCTTTATCGGCTGGTTGCACGAACAGGCCGGGTTGCCACGCATTAAATAGCCTGCCCCTGGTGCGACATACGCGCCGCCAGCGGTAGCCAGCACAGTAATATCAGCAGCCCCATGAGCGTCATCAGCAGACCAAGACTGCCCTGACCGGTTTGAGGAAGCATCGCAGACAGCCAGGCCAGCACGCCTGAACCGATATTTTGCAGACCGCCAACCAGCGCACCCGCCGTCCCTGCGAGGAACGGGAACGGCTCCATCGCTCCGCTGGTCGCCAGCGGAAACAGCATTCCGGCACCGAAGAAGAACAGCGCGGCAGGGATCAGCAGCGTCCAGACGTTCATCACGCCAAACCAGCCGGGGATCCACATCATCAGCCCTGCCAGCAGACAACTCACCACCGACTGCCACATCAGCGTGGAAAAACGCTTGTTCGGGCGACCCGCAAACCATGCGCCAAAGAACGCAGCCGGAATTGGCAGAATAAACAGGATGCTGACTGTCATGCTGTTAAAGCCTAAAACTGCCCCCATTAACACGCCGGAACAGGCTTCAAACACCGCGATACCAGCCAACCCGCCAATGAGCATCAGCAGATAGCAGTTAAACGCACCGTTGCCAAACAAGACCTTATAGCTGGTGAGCAGTCGTGTGCGGGGCGCATCAACAGGACGAGTTTCGGGCATCCAGCGCGCCATGCTGAAGGTTACACCCGCGCACAGGATGAACAGAAAAACGTAACAGGCGCGCCAGTTCCAGGCCGTATCCAACAGGCCGCCGATTAACGGCGCCAGCAGAGGGCTGACCAGAATCCCCATATTCAGAAGACTGTTGGCGTGGCGCAACTGCGTGCCCTGGTAAAGATCGCGCGGTAGGGTGCGAGCCATAACCCCGCCCACACCAGTGCCCATCCCCTGCAACGCGCTGGCGGCAATCAGTACTGTCAGGCTGTGGGTTGTCATAGCGACCAGCGTTGCCAGCATAAAAATAGACATTCCGGCGAGGATCACCGGGCGGCGTCCTATGCGGTCGGAAAGCGGGCCGTAAAACAGCTGCGATACGCCATAGGTCAACAGGTAGGCGGCCATCACGCTCTGCACGGCCCCCTCGCGGACATTTAGCTCGCGAGCCATATCGGCAATGGCGGGGATATATATGGTTTGCGCCATCTGACCGACAGCTACAAGTATGACCAACATCAACAACAAATTGACGCTTCTCTGCCTTTTCATTTCGCTGAATACTTTTCAAAAAGAGAAAAAATAAGAATAAGGTGCTGCGCATTCCCATAAATGCGAGTGAAATCTAGCACAACAGAAGAAGAAGACCAGATGGTTTGCAGGAATGGAAAAGGGGACAACGGCAGGATATGTAAACAAAATGCGGCAATAAATGTTGCCGGAAGTGATCAGCCCTCTGTCGTCATGTCGACCGCCATCCTGCGTTAATGCCTGATGGCGCTGCGCTTATCAGGCCTACAAGGAGTGAACAGCTGTACGCCGCCATCCGGCAACCTCACCAACAGCAATCAGGATAACCGCAGCAAAATCGCTCCGGCGGCAATACCTCCCGCTGCAATCAGGCGCATCCCCGCAACGCGCTCTTTCAGCAATAGCCAGGCGATCAGTGCGCCAAACAAAATCGACGTTTCCCGCAGCGCGGCAACGACCGCCAGCGGTGCAAGCGTCATTGCCCACAGCGCCAGCCCGTAAGAGCCCATAGTGGCAATACCGCCAAAAATCCCTTTCTTCCAGTGCTGCCCCAGATAACGCAGCGCCTCCGGCCTGCGGGCAATCATCGCCCAACCCAGCAGACAGGAACCGTTTAAAAAGAAGGTCCAGAGCGTATAGCCCAGCGCGGTTTCTGAGAGCCGGACCCCGGTCCCGTCCACCAGCGTGTAGCTGGCGATGAAACAGGCGTTAATCAGCGCGAGCACAATTCCCTGCCGGGAACTCGCCCGACCGTTAAAGGCCATGCCGAGTATCGCCGTGCAAATCACCGCAATACCCACCCAGGCCATCACGGACAGGCTATCACCCAGAAAAAGGACACTGATAATCGCTACCAGCAGCGGTGCGGTCCCGCGCATCAGCGGGTAGGTCTGACTCATATCCGAAACCGAATAGGTTCGGGCGACCAGCACGGTGTAAATTACCTGCAGGGCGGTGGATGCCGCTAAGAAAGGAATACTGGCTGTTGAAGGCTGCGGCGCGAAGGGCAGACAAAGCAGCGCCGTAATGGCAGCGGAGCCGCTGACGCCGATCGCGGCAAAGAGCTTATCATTTCCCGCTTTTACAATGGCGTTCCAACTGGCGTGTAGCAGTGCGGCGAACAGCAAAATGCAAAAAACGGAAAGGGTCATCGTCTTGCCATCTCAGGTTAACGTCATAAAAACGTAACATATCCTTAGAAGACAAGCATCAGGCAGATGTGAAAGGGGAGCGGTTGCCCGCTCCCCTTTGGTGCGACTTGAATCTGAATTACTTGAAGTACTTCAGAACAGCATCAAGCAGTTGCATGGCTGCAACAATGAGTTTGAGGATAAGAATAGCGATATCCACGAGGCTCATACGCGTCTCCTTTTGGTCAAAGGAGCACGGTGCTGACGTACCTTTCCGCCGCCTGTTACCAGCACCTTTGTTGACATAACACAGTGTGCTCACCGGGGGGTTAAGGCGCTGACGGCACCACCCGTTTCAGCCAGGACTTTGTTGCGCCGGTTTACGATGCGGCCCCACCTAACACATTGCGTACTGGGATATTATAGATAAATACTGTATGAATGAACAGTAATTTATGGACAGAACAAAACTTCTGGTTCATACTCAAATGCGTCAAAATTCGCGCCGAAATTGCGTGTTCTTCGCAGAACGCGTATACTTTCGCTGTTGACATAACACAGTGTGCTCTGCGGCAACCAACCGCATAACGCTGAAAAAACCTCGCTCCGGCGGGGTTTTTTGTTTTCAGCCTTTTTTATCTGCGAAACGTGATCGTCGACGCATTTTCATACAGATGAAAATTTTTCCGTTGTTTCGCTTAAAAAGCTGTGCTTGTATAAATCCTGTTAATCACTAAAACAGACAAGGTCCCTAATGAACCCTTCCATGCTGACTGCGACCCTACTAAACACTGCGCCATCTAGCGCAGCGGTCGTCGTGCGTGTGGTGGTGGTCGTCGGCAATGCGCCGTAGGGTCCGGAACAACACACGATTCCAAAACCCCGCCGGCGCAAACCGGGCGGGGTTTTTCGTTTAAGGCACCCACCCGGAAAGTCGGCTCAGAAGAAAGGACTGGAGCATGGCAAGTTCGGGCACAGCATCAACATCCACGCGTACGCGTTTTACCGGCGCGGAGTTCATCGTTCATTTTCTGGAACGTCAGGGCATTACCATTGTCACGGGGATCCCGGGCGGTTCAATACTGCCTGTCTATGACGCACTGAGCCAGAGTACGCAAATCCGTCACATTCTGGCGCGCCACGAGCAGGGGGCCGGATTTATCGCGCAGGGCATGGCGCGTACCGATGGCAAACCCGCAGTCTGTATGGCCTGTAGCGGACCTGGCGCAACCAACCTGGTGACCGCCATCGCCGATGCGCGCCTGGATTCCATCCCGCTGGTGTGTATCACCGGACAGGTCCCTGCCTCGATGATCGGCACCGATGCCTTTCAGGAAGTGGACACCTACGGTATCTCTATCCCCATCACTAAACACAACTATCTGGTCAGACATATCGATGAACTCCCTCAGGTGATGAGCGACGCGTTCCGTCTTGCTCAGTCAGGTCGTCCTGGCCCGGTGTGGATAGACGTACCTAAGGACGTACAGACGGCGGTTTTCGACATTGAAGAGATGCCTGCACCGGCAGAGATTATGGCCGCACCGGCATTCAGCGCAGACAGTGTTCGCGAAGCGGCTGCGATGATTAACGCCGCAAAACGTCCGGTGCTGTACCTCGGCGGTGGAGTGATAAACGCGCCCGAGCGGGTGCGCGAACTGGCGGAAAAAGCCCAGTTACCAACTACCATGACACTGATGGCGCTGGGCATGCTGCCGAAGGCGCACCCGCTGTCGTTAGGGATGCTGGGGATGCACGGCGCGCGCAGCACAAACTATATCCTGCAGGAGACGGATTTACTGGTGGTGCTGGGGGCACGTTTTGATGACCGGGCGATTGGCAAAACCGAACAGTTCTGCCCGAATGCCAAAATTATTCATGTGGATATCGACCGCGCGGAATTGGGGAAAATTAAGCAGCCGCACATTGCCATTCAGGCTGACGTGGATGAGGTGCTGGCGCAGTTAATTCCGCAGATTGAAGCGCAGCCGCGCAGCGAGTGGCATCAGTTGGTGAGCGACTTGCAGCGTGAGTTTCCCTGTACCATTCCGCAAGAGAGCAATCCGCTCAGCCATTATGGCCTGATTAACGCGGTAGCCGCCTGTGTAGACGACAGTGCGATTATCACCACCGACGTGGGGCAACATCAGATGTGGGCGGCGCAGGCTTATCCGTTGAACCGACCGCGCCAGTGGCTGACCTCTGGCGGGCTGGGCACCATGGGCTTTGGCCTGCCTGCGGCGATTGGTGCGGCGCTGGCCAATCCGGACAAAAAAGTGCTGTGCTTTTCCGGCGACGGTAGCCTGATGATGAACATTCAGGAAATGGCCACCGCCAGCGAAAACCAACTGGATGTGAAAATCATTCTGATGAACAACGAAGCACTGGGGCTGGTGCACCAGCAACAAAGCCTGTTCTATAAGCAGGGCGTGTTTGCTGCGACTTATCCAGGAACGATCAACTTTATGCAGATTGCCGCCGGGTTTGGGCTGGAAACCTGTGACTTAAATAACGAAGCCGACCCGCAGGCCGCGTTGCAGGCGATCATCAATCGACCGGGGCCGGCGCTGATCCACGTACGAATTGATGCAGAAGAAAAAGTGTATCCGATGGTACCGCCGGGAGCGGCAAATACTGAGATGGTGGGGGAATAAGCCATGCAGAAACAATCACATGATAACGTCATTCTGGAACTCACCGTCCGCAACCACCCTGGCGTTATGACCCACGTCTGCGGCCTGTTCGCGCGTCGTGCGTTTAACGTTGAGGGTATTCTCTGTTTGCCGATTCAGGGCAGCGACCAGAGTCGCATCTGGCTACTGGTGAACGACGACCAGCGTCTGGAGCAGATGATTGCGCAGATCGACAAGCTGGAAGATGTAGCAAAAGTGGTGCGTAACCAGTCCGATCCGACGATGTTCAACAAAATTGCGGTGTTCTTTGAGTGAGCCGCTCAAGGCTTGAACAGCAACGCGCTTATCGTTAAGGTAAGCGCTTTGCCGGATGGCGACGTAACCACTTGTCCGGCCTATAACGGCACCTGCCAGTAGGCCTGATAAGCGCAGCGCCATCAGGTATGCCTTAGTGCCAGGATGAAACCCATGATCACCGTTGCCCTCATTGACGACCACCTTATCGTCCGCTCTGGCTTTGCTCAACTCCTGGGGCTGGAACCCGATTTTCAGGTGGTGGCAGAGTTTGGATCCGGGCGTGAAGCGCTGTCTGGACTGCCTGGACGTGGGGTTCAGGTCTGTATTTGTGACATCTCCATGCCTGACATATCCGGGTTAGAGTTGCTGAGCCAACTGCCAAAAGGGATGGCGACGATCATGCTTTCGGTGCACGACAGCCCGGCGTTAGTTGAACAAGCGCTTAACGCCGGGGCACGCGGCTTCCTCTCCAAACGGTGTAGCCCTGATGAACTGATTGCCGCAGTGCATACTGTTGCCACGGGCGGCTGTTATCTCACGCCGGAAATCGCTATCAAGCTGGCGGCTGGACGTCAGGATCCTCTCACCAGACGCGAACGTCAGGTAGCTGAAAAACTCTCTCAGGGAATGGCGGTAAAAGAGATTGCGACAGAACTGGGGCTTTCGCCAAAAACGGTGCACGTCCATCGTGCGAATCTGATGGAAAAACTGGGCGTCAGCAATGATGTGGAACTGGCACGCAGGATGTTTGACGGCTGGCAATGAAGACGTTTTTTTCCCGGTTTATCACCGTCGTTGCCTGCTTTTTTATCTTCTCCGCCGCCTGGTTTTGCCTGTGGAGCATCAGCCTGCATCTGGTTGAACGCCCTGAACTGGCGGTATTGCTGTTTCCGTTTGGCCTGCGTCTGGGAATGATGCTGCAATGCCCTCGTGGATACTGGCCGGTGCTTCTTGGGGCGGAATGGTTGCTGGTATTCTGGCTGGCACAAGAAGTGGCGTTGGCGCATTTGCCGCTATTGATGATCGGAAGCGCGCTGACTTTGATTCCGGTGGCGTTAATCTCTCGCTATCGTCACCAGCGCGACTGGCGCACGTTGCTCTTGCAAGGCGCGGCGCTAACCGCAGCGGCGCTATTGCAGTCGCTGCCCTGGCTTGGACAAGGTGAAACCACCTGGAACGCGCTGCTTCTGACCCTGACTGGCGGGTTGACGCTCGCGCCGATTTGTCTGGTGTTCTGGCATTATCTCACCAGCACGACCTGGCTGCCGCTCGGCCCGGCGTTGGTGTCGCAGCCGATTAACTGGCGGGGACGTCATCTTATCTGGTACCTGCTGCTGTTTACCGTTAGCCTGTGGCTACAGTTGGGGTTGCCCGCCGAGCTGTCGCGGTTTACCCCCTTCTGTCTCGCACTGCCGATCATCGCGCTGGCCTGGCACTATGGCTGGCAGGGAGCGCTGATTGCGACCCTGATGAATGCTATCGCGCTGATCGCCAGTCAGACCTGGCATGACCATCCCGTTGATTTGCTGCTCTCATTGCTGGTTCAAAGCCTGACCGGATTGCTACTGGGGGCGGGAATTCAGCGCCTGCGTGAACTTAACCAGTCGCTGCAAAACGAACTGGCGCGTAATCACCGGCTGGCCGAACGTCTTGTGGAAACAGAAGAGAGCGTGCGCCGCGACGTCGCGCGTGAGCTACATGACGATATCGGCCAGACGATTACTGCTATTCGTACGCAAGCTGGCATCGTGCAGCGCCTGGCGGGTGAAAATGGTGGCGCAAAACAGAGCGGTCAGTTTATCGAACAATTGTCGCTTGGCGTTTACGACTCGGTGCGTCGGTTGCTGGGCCGATTGCGGCCGCGTCAGTTGGACGACCTCTCGCTGGAACAAGCCATACGTTCCTTAATGCGCGAGATGGAGCTGGAAGGCCGTGGCATTATCAGCCACCTCGACTGGCGGATCGACGAATCTGCGCTTAGCGAGGGTCAGCGGGTAACACTGTTCCGCGTTTGTCAGGAAGGGCTGAACAATATTGTTAAGCACGCCAATGCAAGTGCGGTAACGCTGCAGGGCTGGCAGCAGGACGAGCGGCTGATGTTGGTCATGGACGATGATGGCAATGGCCTGCCTCCCGACTCCGGCCAGCAGCAGGGGTTTGGTCTGACCGGTATGCGCGAACGGGTCACGGCGCTCGGTGGTTCGCTAACCATTTCCTGTACCCACGGCACGCGCGTCAGCGTCTCGTTGCCTTTACGCTACGCTTAAGGAGCGGCGATGTTTTCGTTTTTAAAAGCTCCGGCCAATGCGCCGCTGATCGCTGATCAACATCAGGTTGACACTCTCTATCGCTACTGGCGACGGCATATTCTCCTGACCATCTGGCTGGGCTATGCCCTGTTCTATTTCACGCGTAAAAGTTTTAACGCAGCCGTACCTGAAATCCTCGTCAGCGGCGTGCTAACCCGCAGTGATATCGGCCTGCTGGCAACGCTGTTTTACATCACCTATGGCCTGTCGAAATTTGTTTCGGGTATCGTCAGCGATCGTTCCAACGCCCGTTATTTTATGGGGATCGGCCTCATTGCTACTGGTGTGGTGAATATCCTGTTTGGTTTTTCAACCTCGCTATGGGCATTTGCGCTGCTTTGGGCCTTGAATGCGTTCTTTCAGGGGTGGGGAGCGCCCGTTTGCGCCCGTTTATTAACGGCATGGTATTCGCGAAACGAGCGCGGCGGCTGGTGGGCTATCTGGAACACCGCGCATAACGTTGGTGGGGCGTTGATCCCCATCGTGATGGCCGCCACCGCACTGCACTACGGCTGGCGGGCCGGGATGATGATTGCCGGAGCGTTGGCCATTGTTGTCGGTATTTTACTCTGCTGGCGACTGCGCGACCGACCACAGGCGGTGGGCTTACCTCCGGTAGGTGACTGGCAGCACGATGCGCTGGAGATCGCGCAACAGCAGGAGGGCGCGGGCTTAAGCCGTCAACAGATCCTGACAAAATATGTGCTGCTTAATCCCTACATCTGGTTACTTTCGCTCTGTTATGTCCTGGTGTATGTGGTTCGCGCGGCGATCAATGACTGGGGCAATCTCTACATGTCGGAGACGCTGGGGGTCGATCTGGTGACCGCCAATACCGCAGTCACGATGTTTGAGCTGGGCGGTTTTATTGGTGCGCTTGTCGCGGGATGGGGCTCGGACAAACTGTTCAACGGCAATCGCGGACCGATGAACTTAATCTTCGCTGCCGGAATTCTACTTTCAGTAGGATCGCTTTGGCTGATGCCGTTTGCCAGCTATGTGATGCAGGCAGCGTGCTTCTTTACCACAGGATTCTTCGTGTTTGGTCCACAGATGCTGATCGGTATGGCGGCCGCAGAGTGTTCGCACAAAGAGGCTGCGGGTGCGGCGACCGGGTTTGTCGGGTTGTTTGCTTACCTCGGTGCGTCGCTTTCCGGCTGGCCATTGGCACAGGTGCTTGAAGCCTGGCACTGGACGGGCTTCTTCGTCGTGATCAGTATCGCCGCGGGGATTTCCGCGCTGCTGTTGTTGCCGTTTTTAAACGCTCAGGCACCGCGAGCGGTTAGTGAAGCGTGATGCAGCTCACTTTTTTACCTCGAGTGGGATAAAACTAAGAAATTTTCCCGGTTTCGCCTGGACGCTGTCTCAGGCCAGTTCCCCTGCTGATTTTTACAATGCCTGCCATTCGCAGGTATAAAAATTTGCTCAGGAGTATCCTATGCTGGCCTTTCTAAACCAGGTGCGCAAGCCAACCCTGGAGTTGCCGCTCGAAGTACGGCGCAAAATGTGGTTCAAACCGTTCATGCAGTCCTATCTGGTGGTCTTCATCGGCTACCTGACCATGTACCTGATCCGCAAAAACTTTAACATCGCGCAGAACGACATGATCTCAACCTACGGGCTGAGCATGACGCAGTTGGGGATGATTGGCCTGGGCTTCTCCATCACTTACGGCGTGGGTAAAACCGTCGTTTCCTACTACGCGGACGGCAAAAACACCAAGCAGTTCCTGCCGTTTATGCTGATCCTCTCGGCAATTTGTATGCTTGGCTTCAGCGCCAGCATGGGTGCGGGCTCCGTTAGCCTGTTCATGATGATTGCCTTCTACGCTCTGAGCGGTTTCTTCCAGAGTACCGGCGGGTCGTGCAGCTATTCCACCATCACCAAATGGACCCCGCGCCGCAAGCGTGGTTCGTATCTCGGCATGTGGAACATCTCCCACAACCTTGGCGGGGCGGGTGCGGCAGGCGTGGCGCTGTTTGGCGCAAATTACCTGTTCGACGGCCACGTGATCGGCATGTTTATCTTCCCGTCGATTATCGCCCTGATTGTCGGCTTTATCGGTCTGCGCTACGGCAGCGACTCCCCGGAATCTTACGGCCTCGGCAAAGCTGAAGAGCTGTTCGGTGAGGAGATCAGCGAAGAGGATAAAGAAACCGAAGAAAACGAGATGACCAAATGGCAGATCTTTGTTGAGTACGTGCTGAAAAACAAAGTGATCTGGCTGCTGTGCTTCTCAAACATCTTCCTTTATGTGGTGCGCATTGGTATTGACCAGTGGTCGACCGTGTATGCCTTCCAGGAGCTGAAGCTTTCTAAAGAGGTGGCGATTCAGGGCTTCACCCTGTTCGAAGTGGGCGCGCTGGTCGGCACGCTGCTGTGGGGCTGGCTCTCTGACCTTGCCAACGGCCGTCGGGCGCTGGTGGCCTGCGTCGCGTTGGCGTTGATTATTGCCACCCTGGGCGTTTATCAGCACGCAAGTAACCAGTACGTCTATCTGGCTTCGCTGTTTGCGCTGGGCTTCCTGGTGTTTGGCCCGCAGTTGCTGATCGGCGTTGCCGCCGTTGGCTTCGTACCGAAAAAAGCGATCGGCGCGGCTGACGGAATTAAAGGCACCTTCGCCTATCTGATCGGCGATAGCTTCGCGAAGCTGGGTCTGGGGATGATTGCCGACGGCACGCCGGTATTCGGCCTTACCGGTTGGGCAGGCACCTTCGCCGCGCTGGACGCTGCCGCGATCGGTTGTATCGTTCTGATGGCGATGGTCGCAGTGCTGGAAGAGCGCAAAATCCGTCGTGAGAAGAAGGTACAGCAACTCAGAACCGCTTAAGTGTGTAGTTGGTAATATATTGCCCAGCCCAGGTGCTGGGCTTTTTTATGCTTCGATGTGCGCACAGCCGTCTTCACTACCAGATTTCTCCTCCTTTGTCGCCAATTAGATGGGTCACATTATGACGCGTTCAGCCGTCGACAGCGGCGAATTTGCCGCTATGATGGGCGCCCTGTCTGGTAATGGGTGTGCGCATGATTTGGATAATGCTGGCTACGTTAGTCGTGGTGTTTGTTGTCGGTTTTCGGGTGCTGACGTCGGGTTCCCGGCGGGCGATTCGCCGCCTGAGCGAGCGTCTGCATATTGATGTCGTGCCGGTAGAATCGATGATCGATCAGATGGGGAAAGCACAGGGCGAGGCGTTTTTGCAGTATCTTCATCGTCCCGATGAATCCCACCTGCAAAACGCGGCGCAGGTGCTGCTGATCTGGCAAATCGTCATCGTCGATGGTAGCGAGCAGAACCTGAGCCAGTGGCATCGGTTGCTGCAAAAAGCGCGGCTGGCAACGCCGGTGACCGATGCTCAGGTGCGCATGGCGCTCGGCTTTCTGCGCGAGATGGAGCCGGATATGCAGGATATCAATGCATTTCAGATGCGCTATAACGCGTTTTTTCAGCCGGAAGGAACGGTCCACTGGCTGCATTGATAAGCTGCCGGATAGTTATGCCTGATGGCACTACGCTTATCAGGCCTACAAAGGACACAGTCGCGACCGACAAAAAGTTGCCAAAACGTTAAGTGCGTCACAATTAAAATGCTACACTGCGTAACTTTTCCACAGTAACACCACGCAGGTAGCAAATAATGAGTGAATGTATCGAAGAAAAAGCCCGCGCTGACGTTGTCGCCCGTCCGAACTGGTCGGCGGTATTTGCCGTGGCGTTCTGTGTGGCGTGCCTGATTACCGTTGAGTTTTTACCCGTTAGCCTGCTGACGCCAATGGCGCAGGACCTTGGGATTTCTGAGGGCGTGGCCGGGCAGTCGGTAACCGTTACAGCCTTTGTCGCCATGTTCGCCAGCCTGTTCATTACGCAAATCATTCAGGCGACCGATCGCCGCTACGTAGTGATTTTGTTCTCCGTGCTGCTGACTCTCTCCTGCCTGTTGGTTTCCTTTGCCAATTCGTTTGCACTGCTGCTGGTGGGACGAGCCTGCCTTGGCCTTGCGCTGGGCGGATTCTGGGCGATGTCGGCCTCGCTGACGATGCGTCTGGTGCCGCCTCGCACGGTGCCGAAAGCGCTGTCGGTCATATTTGGCGCAGTCTCTATCGCGCTGGTGATTGCCGCGCCGCTGAGCAGTTTTTTAGGTGGGATTATCGGCTGGCGCAACGTCTTTAACGCGGCGGCGGTAATGGGCGTGCTGTGTACCGTCTGGGTCCTTAACTCGCTTCCGTCCCTGCCTGGTGAACCTTCTCACCAGAAGCAAAACATGTTCAGCCTGCTCAATCGTCCTGGCGTGATGGCGGGGATGATCGCCATCTTTATGTCCTTCGCTGGTCAGTTTGCCTTCTTCACTTACATCCGCCCGGTATATATGAATCTGGCTGGGTTTGATGTGGATGGCCTGACGCTGGTGCTGTTGAGTTTCGGTATTGCCAGCTTTGTCGGCACGTCGCTGTCGTCTTTTGTTCTCAAACGTTCCGTCAGGCTGGCGCTGGCCGGTGCGCCGTTAGTGCTGGCAATATGCGCGTTGGTGCTGATGCTGTGGGGCGACAATAAGATTGTCGCGGCGAGTATTGCGGTTATCTGGGGGCTGGCGTTTGCGCTGGTGCCGGTGGGTTGGTCGACGTGGATCACCCGATCGCTTGCCGATCAGGCAGAAAAGGCTGGATCCGTCCAGGTCGCCGTGATCCAGCTTGCCAATACCTGTGGGGCCGCAGTGGGAGGTTATGCACTCGATAACCTTGGCCTGCTGACACCCCTGATGCTCTCCGGCAGCCTGATGCTGCTGACAGCGCTTCTGGTGGCAGCGAAAGTTCGCATAAAGGGTATGCAATGATCTCAGATTTCATTGCGCAACAGTACACGTAGGCCGGATAAGCGCAGCGCCATCCGGCATAATGCCCGGTGGCACGTTGCTTACCGGGCCTGGGTTTCAACGATAATGCGGGATTGCGCGATTAGAACCACGCTTCCCACATCGCGCCGACGTTGAAATCGTCCAGCGTTTCGTCATCGGTACCGTTCACGCGCGCAGTGCGGTCGTTATCTACCTTACCGCCGGTCACGTAGAAGCGCAGCATCGGACGGAACTCCGGCCCCATCGCAATTGACATGTTCTGCGACAGCGTCAGCTTCCAGCCGCTGTTATCGCCGCCGTCGTCATAGTCAACGCGCTGATAACCCGCTTCCAGCCACGTGGAGTGAACGTCGTTCCAGAAGTACATTGGACGTACGATCGCGCCGTAGTTTTTGCGGTTTTCGCTCTGATCGGTACTGTTGTCGTAGTCGTGGAACGCCAACAGATATTCCACCTGCGCCTGCTGCGTGAACTTGTGGCTACCTTCGAAGCTGGCGTAAATCGCGGTCAGATCGTCGGTTTTGTTGTAGACGCTGTTGTCGGAGTTATCAGAATAACGGGCGATCACTTTATTCACGCCGCTGTCATTGGTGTGACTCAGCACAAACGCGCCCTGCCAGGCGTTCATCCGCTCGTCGGTATCGATAGCTTTCGAATCAAAGCCGTAGTTAGCATAGATTTCAAAATCCAACGGACCGAGCTTCATGTTGTGGATTTTAGAGGTTAACGCGTAGTTGCCTTTATCACCGGTTCCGGAACCGCCGGTACAGGTGATACGTGATGGGTTCGCTTCATCTTCCATCACTTCCGGGCTACACGACTCCACGGCAGCTACGGTGGCGACGTCAAACTGCACGCCGCCGATGTCGAAGTTCTTCACCCCGGCACCCTGGCCATCGTGGTTCATCCAGAAGTAATCGTTGATGCCCTGTTGCGGACGCTGGTGGAAGTCACGACCCGCCCAGATGTAAGCGTTCGGATTAGATTCCAGCACGTTCGTCACGCCCGCGTAAGCTTTCTTGAGGTTCACCTCGTCGCCCCAGTGGTCGATCATCACGTTCACGTCCCAGATAGCGCCGTTGTCGCTCTTGAACGCTTTAGAAAGCTGGAACTCACCGCCGTTGCCTTCGTTACCCAGACGGCCGATTGCGGACGCGCCGTTGTAGGAGCCATCAACGCCAACGTATTTCTGATCGCCGGCCTGGAATTGCGCGCCGTAGCGGGCATAGCCGCTAAACTTCACGCCAAACGGAATGGCCATATCCGGGGACTGCGCTGCGCTTTGCGGTTCGTTAATGACATCAGACTTTTGCGCCACCGCAGCGTCCATTTTTGCCTGACGTTCCGCCAGCGCTTTATCAACGGCTTTAGCGACAATGGCGTCGATTTGTTCCTGAGTAAATTCCTGTGCAAGTACAGAAATTGGGCAAAGCGCGGCCATGACTGCCATGACTACTGGAAGTTTTTTCATGTTCATGGTTATCTCATATATAATTTATTTTAAGATAATAACCATCCCGTCTCGGTTGAATGTGCTATCACCAAAACAAGTTGATTTTTTATTTGTGTATAAGAGTACAGAAAGCGTTTATTTAATCGTAATGGCGTCTCCGTTTATTTATTTGCTTGGATTAACGTTGGTAAAGATGAATAATTTCTTCCGACAGTTCGCGAGCTAGCAGCGATGTCATTAAATGATCCTGCGCATGCACCATAATTAACGTCATGGGCTGCCGGGCTTCCCCGGCATCCTGTTCGATCAATTTGGTTTGCATGTGGTGAGCCTGACGGGCATAACCGTCAGCTTCACGAAGCAGGCTTTTCGCCTCGTCAATATTACCGGCGCGCGCGGCGTGCAGCGCCTCAAAGCACAGGCTACGGGACTGCCCGGCATTGACGATGATCTCCATTACTGCTTCTTCTAATGCAATCATTGTATCTATCTCTTAATCGAAACCATTATTTGCGGCGGTATTAGCAAACCATTCGCCGCTCTTTTTCACCGTACGTTTTTGCGTGTCTAAATCTAATTGCACAAAACCGTAGCGGTTTTTATAGCCGTTGAGCCATGACCAGTTATCAATAAAGGTCCACATATGGTAACCAAGACAATTACAGCCTTCGCTTATTCCCTTGTGCAACCATTTAAGATGTTCGCTGACAAACTCAATTCGGTAGCTATCGTTAACCTGACCTTCCTGTATAAATCGCTGTTCGTTTTCTACGCCCATGCCGTTTTCAGAAATAAAGCAGCGTGGGTTACCGTAATTATCCCGAAGGTTGGTAATAATATCGTAAATACCCGGCTCATAAATTTCCCAGCCGCGGTAGGGGTTCATTTTACGTCCCGGCATTTCATAGTAATCAAACAGCCACTCCGGCATAAACGGTGCGTCCGGGTTAACCGCCGTGTCGCGACACTTCACCCGACGCGGCTGGTAATAGTTAATTCCCAGCAGGTCGATTTTACCGTCAGCGATCAGCTGCGCGTCTTCGGGCTGGCAGGGGGGAAGCTGATCGTACTCTTTCAGCAATGCCACCAGATCAGCCGGATATTCCCCTTTCAGCACCGGATCGAGGAAGCTGCGGTTAAACAGCAGGTCCGCGTGATGCGCGGCTTTCACATCCGCCGGATGCTGCGAGCGCGGATACGAAGGCGTCAGGTTTAATACCACGCCGATTTCACCGTCGTAGCGTCCGGCGCGATACGCCCGTACCGCCGTCGAGTGCGCCAGCACGGTGTGGTACGCTACGGTGGCCGCACGCTTGAAATCCACCACGTTTGGATAGTGGAAGTCATACAGATAGCCGCCTTCAACAGGAACAATTGGCTCGTTGAAGGTGAACCAGTGCTTAACGCGATTGCCGAACAACTCGAAACACGTCTGTGCGTAGCGGCCAAATGCCTCCACGACTTCACGGTTTTCCCAGCCGCCCTTCTCCTGCATCACCATCGGCATGTCGAAGTGGAACAGGGTAATAAACGGCGTGATGCCCTGCGCCAGCAGCTCATCGATAACATTGTTATAGAACGCCACTGCTTCGGGATTTACCTCACCTGTGCCGTCAGGAATCAGGCGCGACCAGCTTAAAGAGGTGCGGAAGCTGTTATGTTTCAACTGCTTCAGCAGCGCGATATCCTGTTTCCAGTGCTGATAAAAGGTTGAGGTGTTCGCCGGGCCAACCCCCTGATGGAAACGACCTGGCTGGCGGTCGAACCACACATCCCACGTGGTCTGGCTTTTGCCGCCGTTCAGGCTATCCCCTTCGGTTTGCAGCGCTGAGCAGGCACTGCCCCACCAGAAGTTTTCAGGAAAACGGTATCTCATTGTTCAGACTCCTTGATTCATTATGAGTTGCTACGGGCTGCGTTCGCCACGGAGACAGCATCCTGCGCTTTTTGTTCTTCTGTTTTCATCAGAGAACGTTCGTAAGCGCGCAGGAACGGAAGGTAAATCAGCGCCGACATCACCATACAGATGAGACACATGACTACCGGGCTGAAGGCCCAGTTTGCCGCCCACGAGGCACCAATTGGCGCTGGAGTGGTCCACGGCGTTAGTGAGACTACCTGTTCCAGCCAGCCCAGGCGGGTCGCGGTGTAGGCCAGGACGGCGTTGATCATCGGAACAAAGACGAACGGGATAAACAGCATCGGGTTCATGATGATCGGCGCACCGAACAGAATAGGCTCATTGATGTTGAAGAAACTAGGCACAATTCCCATTTTACCGATAGTCCGCAGGTGCGTTACGCGACTGCGCAACAGCAGGAAAGCCAGCGGTAAGGTCGAACCTACGCCGCCAATCAGCAGGTAGTGATCCCAGAAGCCTTGCAGATAAACGTGCGGCAGCGCAGCACCGGCAGCCAGAGCGGCCTGGTTAGCGGAGAGGTTCGCCATCCAGAACGGGTTCATAATGCCGGTGACAATCAGCGAGCCGTGGATCCCGGCGAACCAGAAGATTTGGCACATCAGAACGGAAAGCAGGATGGCAGGCAGAGAATCCGAAGCGGAAACCAGCGGTGCCAGCAGGTGCATAATCGCCTGCGGCAGAATCATCCCGGTTTGCGCTTCAATAAACAAGTTCAGCGGATGCAGGGTGGCGATGACCACCAGAACCGGAATCAGAATTTCGAACGAACGGGCAACGCCGGTCGGGACTTCCTTCGGCAGGCGAATTGTCACGTTATGCTGCTTCAGCCATGCATAGACGCGGGTAGAATAAATGGCGGTAATCAGCGCGGTAAAGATCCCCTGACCAGAAAGATACTGGGTAGAGATTTTACCGTCAGCATACGGGGCGGCGACCAGTAAAAAGGCCATAAACGCCAGCAGGCCGGACATGATTGGGTCGAGGTTGAATTGACGGCCCAGGCTTGCACCAATGCCGACGGAGATGAAGAACGTCATAACCCCCATGCTGAGGTTAAACGGCAGCATCAACTGTTCACGATACGTGGCGGAGAAATCGAGCCAGCCACGGGCAAAGCTGTTGGTAGTTTCTGCTGAAAACGGTGGAAAAATAAACACCAGCATAAACGAGCCGATGATCATAAACGGCAGGGCCGCAGTAAAACCGTCACGAATAGCAATCACGTATTTTTGCTGGCCCAGTTTACCGGCAAGAGGAGTGATGGATTGTTCTATGACAGCAACCATTGACTGATATAACGAACTCATATTGACACCTTCCAGAACCTATCCCGTAGGACTATTTTGCTTGCCATTTTGAACCTGGGCTGTGCTCGCATCCGCACGTACTGCGTATACGCTCCGGTTGCTGCGCGTTGTCCGTGTTCAAAGTGCCTGCGCCAATTACGTTGACTGAACAGGCTCTTAGTGCGCCGCTTCAATGAGCGACAGAGCATAATCCAGCACTTTGTCACCGCGTTGCATTCCGTAATCCAGCATATCGATGGCTTTGACGGGAATGCCCTGGGTGGCAGCCTTTTCTGAGAGCGTGTTAAGCATGTATTTTACCTGTGGGCCAAGCAGCACCACCTGGTAATTTGGAAACTGAATGTCAAATTCGGAAACGCCAAAGGCATTTATCTCAACGGGCAGGCCTCGTTTTTCCGCTTCTTCGACCATTTTCCGCACCAACAGACTGGTGGACATCCCTGCAGAGCAGCACAACATAATCCTGAACATCATTAACCATCCTCAAAATGTAAAAACTTATTGCGAGCCTGATTTGATATCATACGGAAACCGGTTTCCATTCGTGATAATCGAAACTGTGATTGCCATCATAATCTTATTCTTATAAGGCTAATTATTACGATTCAGGTCACGATTTCGTCTGCAAAAAAGTCTTTTTGAGAGGAAACGGAAAATCGGTTTCCATGAAAAACGGAAACAGATATACTGCGAATGGCGAATATTTGAGCCAATGTTAAATTCAGGATTGGAGGAGCCAGGCGGGCTCTGTCAGGGGAGAATGATGTCTACAATCAACGATGTATCGCGTTTGGCTGGCGTGTCGAAAGCCACCGTGTCGCGCGTGTTGAGCGGATCGCGTGGGGTGAAGGAAGCCAGCCGTCAGGCCGTATTGAAAGCGGTGGATGAACTTAACTACCGTCCAAATGTGATTGCCCAGTCGCTGCTTAGCCAGACCACCGGTTGTATCGGGGTGATCTGTGCGCAGGACAACATCAACCAGACCACGGGTTATCTTTATGCGCTGGAAAAACATCTGAGCCAGCATTCCAAGCATCTGCTGCTTCGTTTTGCCAATACCAAAGCGGAGGTCATGAGCGCCCTTGATGAACTGAGCTGTGGGTTATGTGACGATGTGCTGATTATCGGCGCGCGATTCCCGCTGAACATCACTCAGGAAAACGTCATTCTGGTGGATTGTCTGGCCGTGGGTGATGACGTTAACAGCATTCAGTTTGACCATACCTTTGCAACCGAAACCGCCTGTAACTATCTGATCAGTCAGAATCGTCGGCAAATTGCGCTTATCCACCCTGAAGGGATGGGCTTCGCTGAACAGGTGCTGCTCGGGTACAAACATGCGCTGGAGAAAAATTTCCTGCCGTTTAATCGCAACCTGGTGTTTATGGAAGCGACTTCTTCCTCGGTGGCATTACAGGAATTGCTGAATAACGCATCGACGCTGAATTTCAATGCGCTGCTGGTGGCGGACGAACAGCAGGCACAGCGCGTGATCCCGCAATTACAGGCGTTTAATAAGTCAGTACCGGAAGACATCATGGTCTTTAGTCTGGCAGGGTCACTGCATTTGCCGGGCGTGCCGACCATTCCGGCCATCGAATACTCCATGGATGCGATGGCGGCGCGAATTGTGGCCTGGCTGAACGAAAAAACGCAGAATATGCTGGGATCGTATGTTTTACGTGGCGACTTAATTATTCCCGACGTCCGTCCGCGTTAACCGTTGAAAAGGCGTGAAGAACCAACTTCACGCCTACATATCCGGGCATTCCACCTTGCCAAGCGCTTCCCAATAGTTCGTCTGATTATTCCTCTCCATTGCGACAATCGCTTCGCGAAGATGCTGCTGATTATCCTCATTCGCCATGATCGTTTTTTCCCAGGCCTCATCGGACGGTGAACCCTGCGGCGTGCAAATTTTTCGGAGATCCTTGAGTACGACGTTTTTTTCGTGTACGGATTGTAGAGCGCCATAAGGAGAATCGCCCAGCGCTATACCGGGTAGCGTCAAAAAGAGGGCAGTGAAAAGATAAACGGCGGCTTTCATAGTCATAATCCTTGTTTCGATGCGCATCATTTCAAGAGTAAGTGTAGACGGAGTCCAACGCTCTCAGCAGGCTGTGTTAAGACAGCAAAAATTATCAACCATAAGTTTGAAACTATCAGGAGGATAGAATGCAGCTTCATATTGCGGACACGGTGACAGAAGAGGATCAAACTGCGCTACTCACCGGCTTACGTGCTTATAATCTTCAGTTTTTAAAAACCACGAACTTCGGCGATCTGGCAGTTTACTGGCGTGACGATCGCAATGAAATACAAGGTGGTTTGATCGGCAAAATCAAGGGCGAGTGGTTGTGTATTGAGTTTTTATGGATGCACGAGTCCTTACGTAAAGGCGGTTACGGCACGAAGCTAATGCAGGCGGCGGAACAGACGGCGCGCGAACGAGGTTGCCATCGTGCGCTGGTTGATACCATGAGTTTTCAGGCGCTGCCGTTTTACCAGAAAAACGGTTATCAACTGGAATTGACGCTAAACGATTTCCCGGAAAAAGGCGCTGCCAGACACTATTTATCGAAAGTATTTTGATGACCGGGCAGTAAGTTATGTTGCCTCGTAGGCCCGGTAAGCGTAGCGCCACCGGGCAGTAAAACCACCATTATTCCTTTTTCTTCTTATTGATTCCTTTTCGTTTTTTAAAGCGCAGCGGCCTTCCCGTTATAGTCATTTCATTACCCATTAGGCGGTTATTTCAAAAGGATAAGAACGTGAAATTGACGATATCTCATTTACGGGCAGGGGTTGCGGTGCTGTTGGCGGGGTTGTTATTAGCGGGATGCGATCAGCAGAGCAACGATGCAAAGCACATCAAGGTCGGCGTGATTAATGGTGCAGAACAGGATGTCGCTGAAGTTGCTAAAAAGGTCGCGAAAGAGAAATACGGGCTGGAGGTGGAACTGGTCGGTTTTAGCGGCTCGCTGTTACCGAATGATGCCACCAATCACGGTGAACTGGATGCCAACGTTTTCCAGCATCGTCCTTTTCTTGAACAGGATAACAAAGCGCACAACTATAAGCTGGTGACGGTCGGTAATACGTTTGTGTTCCCGATGGCGGGCTATTCGAAAAAAATAAAAACGGTCGACCAACTGCAAGACGGTGCCACGGTGGCGATTCCTAACGATCCGACTAACCTTGGTCGCGCACTTCTGCTGTTACAAAAAGAGAAACTCATTACCCTGAAAGAGGGCAAAGGTCTGCTGCCAACCGCGTTGGATATTACCGACAACCCACGACATTTAAAGATTATGGAACTGGAAGGCGCTCAACTGCCGCGTGTGCTGGACGATCCGAAAGTGGATGTGGCGATTATCAGCACAACCTATATCCAGCAAACCGGGCTCTCCCCAGTTCACGATAGCGTCTTTATCGAAGATAAAAATTCGCCGTATGTGAATATTCTGGTGGCGCGCGAAGACAATAAAGATGCGGAAAACGTAAAAGCGTTTTTGCAATCCTATCAGTCGCCGGAAGTGGCAAAAGCGGCGGAAAAAATCTTTAACGGCGGCGCGGTTCCCGGCTGGTAATTGCCATCGTTGCCGC
Organism: Citrobacter sp. RHB25-C09; assembly: GCF_013836145.1. Taxonomy (NCBI): domain Bacteria; kingdom Pseudomonadati; phylum Pseudomonadota; class Gammaproteobacteria; order Enterobacterales; family Enterobacteriaceae; genus Citrobacter; species Citrobacter sp. RHB25-C09. The sequence goes on from NZ_CP057483.1 coordinate 43,909, forward strand.
GCCGACGCGTTAAACCGCACCGGTGCGGCGGCGGGAATCCATTGATATCAGCACCACAGAAGACAAGATCAGCAGCGTGCCAAGCCAGTCCGGGAGCGTGAACGTAATGCCTAACAGCAGTAGCGAGAGCAGCGCGCTGCTCAGCGGCTCGGCGCAGCTCAGAATGCTCGCTTTCGGGCCACCAATCATCTGTGCGCCTTTCAGGTACAGACTGAACGTCAATGAGGTACCAATCACCACCAGGTAGAAAAACGCCAGTATCAGGCTACCATTCACCACAAAGTTCGTCCCTTGTCCTGCGTAAAAGGGCAATAAAATCAGCCCGCCAATCAGCATACTCCAGCCGACAATCGGTAAGGTGCCATAGCGAGCAATCAGCGCTGAAGGATAGGTGGTGTAAAACGCGGCGGCGAACGCTGAGGCAATTCCCCAGAACAGCGCGGCGGGAGAGATTGACAGCGAGGTCGGGTCGCCGTGAGTCACCAGTAAGAACGTGCCGACGAGCGAGGTGAGGATGGCGGTCAGCACCAGCGTGCCAGGACGCGCTTTTCTTACCAGCGAAAACCAGGCGACGATAATCGTTGGCGACAAAAACTGTAGCACCGTGGCGGTTGCCGCGTTGGATTTTTCTATGGTGAGCAGAAAGGTTAGCTGTACGGTCAGTGCGCCAACCACCGAGAAAATCAGCAGACTCAGCGCGTCTTTACGGTTTTTAAACAGGGAAAAGATTTTGTCGCCATGGACAAAAGAGAGCATTAACAGGATCAGACCAGCGAATATCAAACGTATCATCGTCAGAAACGGCGAAGACATCTGACTTTGTTCCATAATGTACTGCGCACAAACGCCAGAACTCCCCCACAGCACGGCGGCAATCAGAACGTTTAGCATCCCTCTTCTGCTGGAACTCATTTTTCCCTCGGTGTCTGTTTTGCGTAGCCTGGCATGATAACAGGCAATCACTGAAAACCAGGAATCTTTGATATTGTGGGTCGCTTTCCGGCATTCTATTGTCAGGATGTAACCTCACCTGGAAGGAATTTATCATGGGTAAGCGTCGTGGCTTAACGGCTATGCTGGCTGCTGTTGTTTCACTCTCCCTGTTTGCTGCGCCTGTTATGGCTAACCCTGGGAATGGCAATGGCAATGGCAATGGCAATGGCAACGGTGGCGGTCAGGACAACAGCAGTGGCAATCATGGAAACAAGGGTAATCAGGGAAATCACGGGCAGAAAGGAAACTCAGGGCAAAAGAATAATGCCTCTTCCGATCACCGTAAAAATTACGGTAAACCCGATCACGTTGATTCTGATATTAGCTTTGCGACCGCTCGCCATCTGGCGGTGAACTATGGCCTGACGGGTTATGACTCCTTGCCGCCGGGGATTGCAAAAAACCTGGCGCGAGGAAAACCTCTGCCTCCGGGGATTGCGAAAAAAACGGTTCCCGCATCAATGCTGGGACAGCTTCCTTACTATCCGGGCTATGAATGGAAAATTGTTGGGGATGATTTAGTACTGATTGCCTTGAGCACCGCAGTGGTTACGGCGATTATTAACGGCGTGTTTGATTAATCGAATTCATTAACGAAATAGCCGGGGAATTCCCCGGCTTTTGCAATACAATCTTAATAATAAGTAAACGTCACCGGCAAACTGGCGGTGTAATTACCAGCGGGTATTGTACCGGTATGTGGAGATACTCTGGCCAATAAGGTTCCATCAAACTGCTTTGGGCTTACGAGAAAAGGCGCTTTACTCAGTTCGACCGGCGTCCCGAACACCACTGCACCTCCGCCCTTTTTCCATGACAGGGTAATATCGACCATATTATTTGACGTAGTGAGTTTCGAATTATTGCCCCCCGCCAGAGTCACTTCGAATTTGGTGATATCACTGGCGCAGTCAATCATAAGGGGAACTTCAACATTATTATCGCCTAAGAAGGTACCTGATGTTGTGATCAGCGGAAGTTGCACGGTTTCAGGCAGGCCTAGCCCCTTATTGATTTGGCACTGAGGATTAGTGACCTGCATTGCAATGGGGAGGCTTACGCTTGCCTTTTGTGCGGCGTGGCTGTTAAACGTCGTAAATGCGCTTAACAGCCCCACCAGCATCGGGAAAAATAGACATGTCCTGTCAGTCATAGGTCACCTCGACAGTCAGACTGGTGGAAATATTCCCTGCCTGGAGCGTTTCACCTGGAATTTGTTTAGGTAACAGCTGAAACTGACCAAGCGTTTCATTTTTGTTACTTAATGCCGTTGATGCGGGTGCAAAAGACTTATTCAATTCTAGCGGCGTAAAATCTGTGCCGGCTGCATTTTTCCATGACAACGCAAGCCCAACGCCGGATAGACCCGTCTTCATCAGGCTAGTGCTGCTTGTGGAAACGCCAGCTGCAGGCGAGAATTTTAGCGAGATCCCGGTTGCAGGCCAACTGCACGCTATATTCAGATCCACTGTCTGTGGCGTTGTTGCGCTATTTTCAAACTGGCTAAAGCTGATTTGTTGAAAGTTCAGGTTTGCCGGAGAGAGAGACAGTGCGCACGTGTTTAAGGCTAACTCGGCGTTTATCGTCACTCTCTTCTGCAAGGATTTCGACGCAGATGCATTGTGAATTGAAAAAGTTATCAAAATAAAGGCTAACCATTTGTGCATAATTAATCCAGCCTATCTGTATATTAGCGAAACATTCATGTATGTAGAAACCTTCCCGGCAGGAAACGGTGTTGAAGGTCTGACATTAATTCTGAATGTCTCTGTGGCATCAAGATCTACTTTTGATGGCTGATATATTTGGAAATTTGCATTAAGAGGGATAACGTGTTCATTTCCGCGAACCCGGGTTATTTGAAAGTTAAGTTTTCGTCCATTATTATCGTTGGCACTAAACATACCATTTGTCGCATTAACAACATTCTCTGGGTCGAAACGCACATACAGACCATTAACTAAGGCTTTATTTTTACATGAATAATAAACTGAGAGCTCTTTGTATAAAGAATTATTATTAACGTTAGTTGGTGTTAATTTACCAAAGTCTAAATTTTCAGTAGAAAGACTCATTGAACAAGTGGCAGTATCCCTAACTTGGAATGGCACAGAAAACCCCAATGCAGAAGCGACAGATACACTTGGACTATTTGATAAAGTAGATCCAAAGGATAGGGCAGGGATATTAATGGTGTACATCCCGGTTGTCGTATTTTGTATCCAATATTGATCCTTCACAACCAGCCTGACTTTACCGAGACTAGTGCCAGAGGGCCAGTCAATTCTACTATCCCATGACGATCCAGATTTAATGTTGTTAGAGATGATAGAATTACCATCACAATGCATACCTTCCAGTTCCCATTCAATACCTGGATAAGGTGTCGTTATAGTGGTTGCGTTTTTACAAGTTCCTCCGCTGGTGATTCTCATGGTCATTTTACTCATCCCGACCGCATTCTCTACATAATCTGGATCGCAAGACATGCCATTTTGTACGTTCACTTGCATTATTAACAATCGATCATCATCTGCTGATGTATAGCCACTGATCCAGTACCCATGGTCACTGGGGTCCGTATCAAAAAGTATGGTTCCTCCACTGCAGTTAGCTGCCATGGAAGGTAAAGAACAGAGTGATAACAAAGCGATGGAAAGAGCAAATATGAATTTACACATAATAAAACCTTAAACGTGTCAGGATTTGTTTAATTTATACTCTTTGTCAACACCATAATCATCAAACGCTACGATACTAAGGCTGCTACTGGTAATTGATTTGCCCAGAGAAACTTTTTCACCTGGCGCAAAGACAGATAATTTTTCTTTAATATCATTACTAACTTTAATAGGTGCTCCGTTTTGTTTAACACTGATGATCGCAAAATAGTAGGGCGTATCATTCCAGAGAACAGTATTGCCATCACTGTTTATCATTTTAATCTGCTGTTCGGCGTTTTCTCTTTTCTCTTTCAGGGCATCAGGGCGATAAAACATTTTGACCTGGGTATGCAGCGCAATTGATAATGCATTCGTACCTTCTTTCGGTGCTTTGGGGATCTCCTGGATATTGATCCAGAAAAGCGATTCTTTATCTTTGGGTAACGCATCATTAATTTTCAGGATACGCAGGACTTGTTTGTGCTGATCGGCCACTTTAAAAAATGTCGGGCTGGGCACAAAATAGACATTTTTGTCGTTTTGGTCCTGGTTTTCAATCCATATCTGTCCACCATATTCCTGAGTGGACTGGTTATCAACCTGTACGGAGATATTCTCTCTTTTTCCATCAAACACATAACGAGTGCTGTTAAGGACAAATGCCGCATGACTTGATGCTGCAAATAAAAACAGTGATGCAGAAAAGAAAACCTTTTTCAGTGTATTGTTCTTAGCCACACTTAATCTCCTGTACTTTACCCATATCTTTCTGCAGCGATTGTGAATTGAATTTGCAATCACCTACAGAAATGATCCCTTCATCTTTATCTTCAAGATTCATTAACAGAATCCCGCCATTGTTGACGTAGCCGATTTCCTGGTTATCTGCGGTTTTAGCGATACTCCCCATTGGAATAACAAAACCATTACTGCTGATGACTTTTACGATATACGTGTTAATTTTTCTGTATTTCACTTTTTTGTAGATAATTGCATTCTCTGTCGGCGTGACATTGATTGCGTTTTCTGTCAATTCGACGCTCTGAGGCAAGTTGTCGGCATTGACCGTAATCGTGTTATTGTTATACGCCGTTAATGGAATGACGGCGCGACCTTTTTTATCGCCCGGCATCGAGCCATTAAATCTTACACCGGGAACATCTTCCATTTGCACAATCGCAATTTCATCATTTTTCACAGGAGTAAAAAGAATACCTGCATCTGGCAGCCCGATAACACTTCCGCCGACCTGGAAGGAAGAACTGGAAGTACTGCTCATCTGCGAATAACTTGCCGAGGTTTGAACCTCGTCAAACAGATAAGACGCCGAAATCGCGCTTCCTGTAGTGTTACGTGACTGACTGATGGACGCATTATAGCTCAGGCGAGAATTAACGCTTCCCGCAACACCGGTATTGAAATTCGTGCCATTACGGCGATCATAATTTATGCCAGAGAAGCTGTAGTGTGATTTATCAAACATGCTGAAGGGTACGCTAAGAGATACCCCTGCGTTATAATCGTTTTCCATACCCTGCAGTCGGGAATACCCGGCATTCAGGGAGACCGATATATTATTAAAACTCTTACTGAGATTGACGTTTGCACCTACCTCACTGGAACTGTCCCAGTAATCCTCCTTCCAGGCTGACATGTTGAAGAACACATTCATATCCGGGAGTTGATAGGTGATAATCGATTCATACCGCTGCTTGGGTCTGTTGTTTAACAGATTGTAATAGCGATAGTTGAAATCCGCGTAATCAATGTAATTTTCTGAGTTAAAGCGATAACCGATTAACTGTAAATTCGCATTTTCCCCTAAGGCACGGGCATATTTCACCGATGCGCTAAAGCCGTTCATGGCTTTGCCATTATGGTATTTTGCCTGTGACAGGTTACCACTCATTGCCACGGCACCAAACCAGCCGAAAGAACGGATAAGACCCAGGCCAAAGTTGTTATAGTTTTTATCGACCAGCGCAGAGGTATTGAGAGTAAAAGGCTCAAAACCGTAATCATAGGTCATCTGCGCGAATAAACTGTCATCATCACGCTTGTCACTGTATTGATCAACTTTGCTACCTACCGCGATATTGTAATTATAATTGCCAGGTTTTAATAAGTTGGGCAGCACAGCGACTGGGAATCGCTGTTCTTTTACCGAACCATCTTCTTCATAGATTTTTAAAATAATGTCCCCTGAATACACGCCGGTCAGATCGTTAATCACAAAAGGACCCGGCGGGACCACGAGCGATTTTAATGTGTATCCGCCTTGTTCGACAGTGACACGCGCATGTGTTCTGGCAATACCATTGATTACCGGGGCATAAGACTGCGAGTCCCAGGGATACATATCCTGGTTTGACTTTAACTGTGCGCCATAAAAGGTAAAACCATCGTTCAACGTATTATAAGACTGGGTTTTACCGATAAGAATATCTGATTTAATCGATTTTATCGCGTGTGTTAACAGAAGATTATTGCTCTCGAATTTTTCTCCCTGATAGGCATATCCCCTGCCAAGCAGGACCCATTCTCCAATATTGATCTGGCCTTCGATATTCCCGTATGTTGTCCGCTCCTGGTCGCTTGATTTCGAAGTATTAAGATCATAGGCGAGTTTGAAACCAGCGCTGCCATAATCCCAGGTGCCGCCTTCTTTTTTAGAATCGACAAAACCTGCCTGAGGCATATCGATTGATAGCTCCTGCAGGGAAGGATCAAATTTTACCTGGCTATTTTTTTCTTTTTCAATGTTATAGCATTCTCGGCTAGCGTTGAAAAAATCCTTATAAAATTCCTTATTAAGGTATATGCCTACATTTTTTAGCCAGTCTTCTGTCAGGCAAATATATTGTGAATCTTTATTGTTGATGTTTAACTCAACAGAATTTGCAATTTTAGATTTATTTAATATTACATCGACGAAATATTTGCCAGAAACATTTCTGCCAGTGTTGTTGAGTATTTCAGGTATTTCTTTGCTTCCACCACGAATGAAATTGTAATTAAACTCCTCGGCAAGAGCATATTTTGAAGCTAAATGAAAAATAATTGCAAAAAAAACGATCTCTTTTTTCATTTATTCTTGCCACCAGTTATTGAAATTTAAGAAGTAAAAGGGAGCAGGCAAGAAAGCACGATGCTCCCTTCTCAGAGTTAACAGTGATTATTTATATGCAACTGAGTAAGTGGCAGCTGCGCTGAAGGCACCAGCAGTAAATGCTGTGTTTGCATTCGGTTTAGCAAGTGCAGCAGCATAATCAAATGATTTGATACCACCCGTTACGTTATAATCAAAAGTGGTGTTTCCTTGTTTAACAGATTTATCCTGAGCAGTTGCGTTTGAAGCCGTCAGAAGCATAACTGCATTAGTACCATTAGCTACGCTGTTGCTCAAACCCGTAGCATTTAAAGTTGGTGAATTCCAGGTCATAGTCGCAGCAGCTTTAGTGAGGCAGTTTTGTTCTTTAGGGATCAGTTTGAAGTTTACTACTGTACCGGCAGTAGCAGTTGTTGCAATTGTCCCTAAATCAACGGTTGAAATATCGCTACCAGCAGAATCTTTAAGATCGATATTACAAGTTGCAGTAGAAACACTACCTGTAAAGTTTACAGTACCGGTGTTTGGCGCAGCCATAGCACTAGACGCTACACCCAGAACTGCCGCAATTGCCGAACCTAAAATCAGCTTTTTCATTTTATGCTCCATTAATAAACTAAATCGCTTAATTCTTAAGTCAGCTCAAAACAATCTTAATGAGCGAGACAAAATATATGGTGCTCGAAATGCGCTGGCAAATCCTAAAATGACGATCGTTATTTTTCTATCGAATTTTTCTATTTGAGATTCCGTTGATTATGTCGTTTCAATTTCCGTAACTATATTTTCTATTTTCTACCTGGGAGATGATATGGAATTATAGATGCAGTAGGTTCATCGTCATGATGCTCTTGCAGGATATAAGAATATAAAAAACACCATTTTTTATTGACTGGCTCTGATCTTTGTTTGAGTTTCAGTTATTTCAGCTGACAGGTGCAGGGGGAAGAATGAATAAAATATATGCGATAAAAAAGAACAGAAAGGGCGAGATGGTTGTTGTTTCAGAGGTCAGTGAAGGTATAAGAAAGTACATCACCTCGCGAGTATCGATGAGTGTACTATTAGTGACACTTTTGGGTGTGTTATATTCTGCAGCGTCAACGGCTTCCAGAGTAGGATACGATATTCCTTACCAGACTTACCGTGATTTTTCAGAAAATAAGGGTCTTTTCAAACCCGGCGCCGTGAATATTCCTCTTTATGATAAGCAAGGCAATGTCCTTACAACCTTAAATAAAGCACCCATGATAGACTTTAGTTCAAACGTCAGAACGGGGGTTGCAACCTTAGTCGCGCCTCAATATATTGTGAGTGTAAAGCATAATGCCGGCTATAAAAATGTAAAATTTGGTTATGGGGACGACACCAATTATACCCTGGTAGACAGAAATAACCACTGGAGGGACTTTCACACCCCCCGATTAAACAAAATTGTGACAGAGGTCACTGCGCTGGATATGACCGATGCAGGAACCGCAAGAGGTACATATCAGAATCAGGAACGGTTCCCCGTTTTCTATCGGGTAGGTACGGGCACGCAATATGTCAGAGATGCTAATGGCAATCCAGTACATATTGCTGGTGGGTATGCTTATAAAACGGGGGGGATTGTTAACCCTCCTATTATATCAGACTGGAGTTTCGTCACGAATATAGATGATTCTCCCCTGTCTTCTTATGGTGCTCCCGGGGATAGCGGTTCTCCGCTTTTTGCCTGGGATGCAAAGAAAAATAAATGGGTTATTATCGCTGTACAACATGCGTGGGCCCAGGTTAAAGGAAATACGAACTGGTATACCCTCATCCCAGTCGGTGACGTGGCCAATACCATGAAAGAGGACGCTGATGCCCCCATCAATTCACAACGAAATGAAGGTGATATTCACTGGTCTTATGATGATAAAACCGGCATCGGCACATTAACCCAGGGAGCGAACGCCTGGTCAATGCATGGCAATTTTGGTCCTGCTACGACTACCTCATTGAACAGCGGTAAAGATCTCACCTTCCAGGGGGGCGGTTCCGTTGTGTTAGAAAATACCATTGACCAGGGGGCGGGGACGCTGACCTTTGATGATGATTACATTATTAAGCCCCTGGATTCTCAGACCTGGAAAGGTGGCGGGATCATTGTTAGCAGCGATCACACCGTCGACTGGCAGGTGAACGGTGTTCAGGGTGATAATCTTCACAAGCTCGGTACCGGAACGCTGAAAGTGAATGGCACGGGTATCAACCCCGGAGGTCTGAATGTTGGCGAAGGGACGGTGGTTCTGGCGCAACGGCCAGACAGCGATGGCAATGTTCAGGCCTTCAATAATGTCAGTATTGTGAGTGGTCGCCCAACCGTTGTGTTAAGCGATGACAAACAGGTTAATCCCGACAATATCAAATGGGGCTATCACGGCGGTAAGCTTGATATTAACGGTAATAGCCTTACCTTCCATCAGCTTAATGGTGCGGATGATGGGGCGATCCTGACCAACAGCGGGCGGCAGGCTTCCGTTAGTCTGGATTTCAACAAAGCGGGTGCCACGACGGCGGTGGCAAACATCTGGCATGGCCACTTCACCGGCAATGTTGATGTCAAAAATACCGTTACGCCCGGAACGCAGAATGACTTTGTCATGGATGGCGGGATGAACACGCGAGGGAGTTTCACCCAACAAGATGGCCGCCTGTTTATTCAGGGGCATCCGGTCGTTCACGCTGTGAGCAGCCAGGCTGTGGCGGATAAGCTGAAGGCGCTTGGCGACAATTCTGTTCTCACTCAGCCGGTTTCCTTTACCCAGAATGACTGGGAGACCCGCCATTTCAACCTGAAACAGCTTAATCTTTACAACGCTGATTTTAGTCTGGCGAGGAATGCCAGCCTCGATACCACTCTTTTTGCAGACCATTCCTCCGTAACGCTGGGCAGTGAAAATCTCTATATCGATCTCAATGACGGGAACGGCGTGATGACCACGCCCACATTCGGGCAGTCAAAAGCGACAAACGACGCCGATCAGAGCCATTTCACCGGACGCATCCACCTGAAGAAAGGTTCCACCCTGAACATTAATGAGCATTTTACCGGCGGGATTGACAGCGCAGACAGTTCGGTGAGGGTGGCATCCACCGACGCCGTTCTCAGCCAGTACAGCCGTTTCAGCCACTCAGCGTTGTCGCTGGCAAATGGTGCTAAGCTGACGGCAACCTCGGGGCTGGTTTCTGACAGTGAAGTGGCTGCCGGTGCGGGGTCAACGCTTTCGCTGTTATCCGGCGAGTATACCGCTGAGCGCTGGAGCGTTGCCGGACAGGGCACGACGCTGAATGTCGGCGCGGGTAGCGTAATGACAGGAAATATTCAGGCGGATGATGCCGCCAGCCTGAATTTTGGTACGGCAGAGGAAGCCCATAAGAATCTGTTCACGGCTTATGGCGGCAACCTGAATGCGCCACTGGCTCGTGCGGCGATGAAGAATACCCTTTGGCAGGCGAACGGGCAGTCCGTTGTGAAATCCCTCGGCCTGGATGGTTCGCAAGTGCGCTTCAGCGACGCCGGTGCAGTGGGTTCTCTGACTGTGGACAATCTGACTGCCAGCAACAGTCAGTTCATCATGAACACTGACGGTAAAACGGCAGATACAGTAACGGTTAAACAGTCGCTGACGGGTAAAAATAATGCGCTGACTGTTGTCCCGACAACAGCCCCCGCCAGTAATGAAATGTCACCCGTAGCGTTAGTTACGGCACCGAAAACAACGGCTACCGATGTGTTCACGCTCAAACCGGTGACACAGCGCTCGGGTGTTCATACCTTCACGCCGCAGATCGGCATCGTGGAGAGCGGGAACAGCAAACAATGGCAGCTGGAAGGATTTGACGTGCAGCAGGACAATGCGGCGGTGCAGGCCAGCAAAGCTGTTATGAATATGGGATACAGAAACTTCTTGACGGAGATGAACAACCTGAACTACCGCATGGGTGATCTGCGCAACACTCACGGTGAAACCGGGGCGTGGGCGCGCGTCTTCAGCGGTACGGGTTCCGCTGATGCGGGTTATTCCAACAGCTGGACTCATCTCCAGATTGGAGCCGACAGAAAGCACGCATTTGACGGTGGTGATTTGTTTACCGGTGTGACGGCCACGTTCACTCACAGTAACAGCCATAGCGATGGCTGGTCCGGTCAGACGAAATCAACCGGTATCGGTCTCTATGCGTCCGCGATGTTCGACTCAGGGCTGTATGTGGATGCGATCGGCAAGTATGTTCGCCACGACAACCACTATGCTGCGAGTGAAACCGAAATGCCGGAGCAGGATTACCGTTCGCACTCCTGGTATCTAGGGGCAGAAACGGGTTGGCGCTTCTCGTTACCTGGTGAAACCTATATTCAGCCGCAGACGGAACTGGTTTATGGCTCGGTGTCAGGAACCCGGTTTGACTGGCACTCTGCAGGCTCAGATATCCATATGCAGCGTAAGCAGGATAATCCGTTGATAGGTCGTACAGGTGTGGAATCCGGGAAAACGTTCAGGGACAAAGACTGGGAACTGACGGCGCTGGTGGGCGTTCATTATCAGTATGACCTGTTTAATCCGGCAGAAACGGTTGTCCATGATTTTGCCGGGGAAACTCATATTAAGAATGGTAAAGATAGCCGGGCGATCTTCAGTTTAGGCGTTAACGCCAAAATTAAAGAAAACACCAGGATTAGTCTTAATATAGAGCGTTCAGCCTTCGGTGATTACGATATTGATAAGGCAATTAACGCTAATATCCGTTATTCATTCTGATTTTAACGGGTGAGCAAGTAAAAGCCTGAACCCATCGTTCAGGCTTTTTTATGAATTAAATGTTAGTGAGAATTAAATCCATTTGCGCAATAGTTCAATGTGCAAAATTTTATCGTAACGGGCTATTTTTTAGGGTGGTTTTTGCACTTTTCATACCTTATAGTCACTTTTAGTTAGGGTGTCTAATACATTTCATCACTAAGAGTTCTTATGTCGGTTGCTTTTTTGTTGGCAAGTAAAAATACTTATTTTAATTACGGATTATCATTGCTCGCTAATGATGATTTAGATATTAAATGTTACGAGTACAGCGATGTCGATGCTGCTCATGAAATGCTGATTAAATATAAACAAGTCTATTTGGTTTGCGACAGGGATGATTACTTTTCATACTGCTTTCTGATGGAGAAAATCCCGGTCACCTGTCTTAGCCTTGAGGAGGTTTCGTACCAGCATGAGAAGCTGCGTGTGTTCTCGAGCCGCAGACCTTCGCCTGTTTCAGTGTTCAATGGCTTTACGGATGATGAACGAAAAATCGTCTATCTGTATTTTTTTAAGAGGAAGAGAATCAGGGAGATCGCGAAGTTAACGCAGCTAAAAGAGAATAATATTTATTATAAGATACGATCGATTAAACTCAAATTGGGTGCGAAATCTACCCGAAAGCTGCCGATCTTGCTGAAGAATTTTTTTCTTACACCGAATGTGTGATTACCACTTTTTCGCATTGTTTCTCATTGAAAATATTAAAATTATTAATTCCCTCTCCAAAGTCGCTGGGTAACGCTATGTATTTTATAGAAATACATGGTTAAAAAAGAAATAATTAAAATTATAAGTGTTTCAACAATTAAAAAATTCCGAGTTTACAGGGCTGATAACCCATGAAATTATATACATACAAAGCATGGGGGTGACTGTATGAATAGTCAAAGTGCTTTAAGTACCCTTAATTTTCCGGCTAAGGAAAGTTTTGCACACAACAATCTGTTGGTGCTGAAAAAGATACGTTTTTATAACTGCGCGATTATCTATCTGCGGGATGCGCAACTGCTTATAAAAACGAAAGATGGGCAGTCCTTTAATGTACCCCCTGAATCACTGTGCTATATCGAAAAAAACACTGTGATTGATGTGGCATTAAAAGTGTTAGGTAAAGGCGTTCCCTACGAGATCTATCATGTTGATAGTGATGTGTTAAGCTGTATTTGTAAGGTGATGGAGCCGCTCCTGTTGGATCCGCAACGAGTTAACCAGACGCGGCGTAAAATATTTACCTGTCCTGTTGATGAAACAGATACAGAAATCTTCAGACGATTAATGGGGAACGATGTCCCGCAACACCGACAAGTCTATAAAATAACCTATCTTCTTTCTAAAATGAGGGATATAGAATCGTTAGTTTATTCCTTGTCGGTATCAACGGATACCACCTTTACTGAGCGACTGAAGTCAATCGTTGAAGCTGATCTTTCTAAATCGTGGAAGCTGGCAGATCTGGCGAGAATTTTACATATGTCGGAGGTGTCGATTCGTAAAAAGCTTGAGAAAGAGAGTAATAATTTTAATACGCTGGTGTTGGATATTCGCATGCATCAGGCGGCGAAACTTATCACCACGACTGAGAAGCACATTAACAGTATCGCCAATGAAGTGGGCTATACCAGTACATCTTATTTTATCCGTAACTTTAAAGAGTTTTTTGGTATTACACCGAAGCAGTTTGCTTTAAAAGTCAAAAAACAGTCATTATGATTTTTTCATACAATGTTCCTTAAATCATCCTTAGATATCTTTAAGGCACATCACAGAAGAAAACGGCATTGGCGCAACAGGCTGGAGTATTACTAAAATCTTTACCCCGCCTGTTGCGTTAAGTCTTTGCGGTATAGATCCCGTTAGCTTCCACAGGCGAGCCGATTCCCCCTTATTGTTAACTAAAAAGCAATAGTCTATTGCCATTTGTATCATTTATGTCATCAAGCGACAGGCGTATTCTCCTCCCATCGCGTTAACCGACGCACTTAATCAATACATTCTGGATATGACTATGAAAACTTTTATCGCAATTGTTACCGCTTCTCTGTTCTCTGCTGCGGCGTTTAGCGCCTCTGCGCAATCTGTAACGGCAACGGGCACCACGCTGGATTCTGCGGAAAGCGTCATTGCGCAGAAAGCGAAAGAGATGAACGCCTCTGAATACAAAATCACCAGCGCTCGCATGGGCAACACCGTCACCATGAGTGCCGAACTGTATAAATAATCGCGCGAGGAACCCATTATGTTATTTGCTCAATATGCGCTGAATGCGTTGCCATTAAAAAACCGTATTGTAATGCCACCGATGACGCGTTCCCGCGCCGGGGCGGGTGACGTTGCGACTGACATGATGGCGGACTATTACGCACAGCGCGCCAGTGCTGGACTTATCATCAGCGAAGGTACGCAAATCAGCCCGCAGGGGCAGGGTTATGCCTGGACGCCGGGAATTTATTCCGAGGCGCAGATTGCTGGCTGGAAAAAAGTGACCGATGCGGTGCATCACGCAGGCGGTAAAATTTTCGCCCAGCTGTGGCACGTCGGTCGCGTGTCTCACACCGTTCTGCAACCGAACGGCGCAGCACCGGTATCTTCTTCGGCGATTCAGGCCGAAGGGGTTAAAGTTTTTGTCGACGTTGAAGGCCGTGGCCCGGAAAATGGCGTTGGTGAGATGATTCAGCATGACATGCCGCGTGCGCTGACGCTGGAAGAGATCCCTGCCATCGTTAATGACTATGCACAGGCGGCGCGTAATGCGATTGCCGCTGGCTTTGACGGTATAGAACTGCACGGCGCCAACGGTTATCTCATTAACCAGTTTATTGATTCGCAGGCTAATCTGCGTGATGACGAATACGGCGGCTCGCTGCAAAACCGTCTGCGCTTTATGAAAGAGGTGGTGGAAGCCGTCTCTGCGGCGATTGGTAAAGAGCGCGTAGGGATCCGTCTCGCGCCGCTGACCACGCTGATGGGCTCCAGAGACGACACGCCAGAAGCAACTTACCTCGCGGCGGCAAGCGTATTGAACGAACTGGGTATTGCCTATATCCATATTGCCGAAGCCGACTGGGAAGACGCGCCGGTGATGCCTGCGGCATTTAAAGAAGCGCTGCGTATTATTTTCCACGGAACGCTGATTTACTCCGGTAAATACACCAAAGCGCGCGCCGAAGAAGCGCTGACAAAAGGCTGGGCGGATCTGATTGGTTTTGGTCGTCCGTTTATTGCCAACCCGGACCTGCCGCATCGTCTGGAGAATGATTTACCGCTGAATGCGCCCATCAAAGAGAAATTCTTTGGCGGTGGTAAAGAAGGGTATCTGGATTACCCTGCTCTTTGATAAAAACCTAGCCGGATGGCGACGTTTCGCCAATTTTCCGGTCAGGGTTTTTGTAGGCCGGAGAAGGTGCAACCGCCATCCGGCAGCATGACGTCAATTTCCCCAGCCTCCTCTCTTCGCTTTCATTTCCTGCGCAATTCTAAACAGTGACTAAACAGCAAAGAGCGGGTTTCTGTTGTGTAACAACAGTACGCCGTTTAGTGATATCCGCTGCAAAATTCACATATCTCCCCTTATCAGAGCAGGAAGCGACTTGTATTTATGCCGCGAGCTGGATACGTTCTGTAACGTTACACTAAAACGTTACAGAAGACAGGTGAAGCCGCTTTCCGTTTTAACCCTTTGGCGACTAAACCGCGCCAGACGGCGTTATTGCTATCTCAAAGGTATGAGAAAGGATCATCACGATGAAAACCAAACAGTTTCGTTCAGCCAGACGCTTTCTAACCGTTGCTTGTCTAGGAACCGCGTTGATTGCCGGTAGCGCATTAACCTCATTTGCTGAGGCCGCCATCAATTTTCGCGTTTACTCTTCTCTACCGGGCGATGAATCCTCTGCTCACTACATCTGGTTCAGCCGTTTTCAGGACAACCTGAATAAAAACGAAAAACTAAAAGGCCAGATTAAACTCAATTATTTCGCCAACGCCATGCTGGGAAAAGAAGCCGATGCCACGCAACAGGTGCGCATCGGTGCAATTAACATGATGATCTCAGGCACGTCTATTTGGGCCACACTGGTGCCCGAAATTGGCGTACTGGATCTCGGCTATCTGTTTAAAGACTACGACCAGGTCGGGAAAGCGCTGGATGGCAAAGCGGGTGAACAGCTTTCCGATTTGATGATGAAAAAAGCGAACGTGATGGTGCTGGGTTATGGCTATAACCTTGGCGCACGTAACGTTTACACCAAAAAAGCGATTGAGAAGCCGGAGGATTTAAAGAACCTGAAAATCCGCGTGCTGCCGGTACCTAACTTTATCGCCACGCTAAATCACATGGGGGCAGTGGCAATTCCCATGCCGGGCGGCGAAGTCTATTCCAGCCTGCAAATGGGCGTGATCGACGGCGTTGAACACGATGCGCCAACCATCTACGCCAGTAAATACTATGAAATCATCAAGAACGGCACATTCACTCGTCACAGCTACAACCCGCTGATGATTGCCATGAACAAGAAGAGCTTCGAACAGATTCCTGAACCGCTTCGTGCCGACGTGCTGGCAGCCGCAAAAGAGGCGACGGAGTATGAGCGCCAGCAGGCCAGCCAAAAAGAGCAGGAAGCCATCAAAAATCTCGAAGCGAAAGGGGTCACCTTCCGCACCACGGACACCGCTTTCTTCGCGCAGTCCGTACAGCCCGTCTGGGACGCCTTCCTTAAGCAATATCCGCACATGAAACCGACAGTGGATGAGATCACTGCGGAAGCGCCGTAAGCGGTAAGCCGCCGATTGACCCGCCCTGGGAAAAGTCGGCGGCTTAGCCAGGTAACCCATGAAAGGAGTTCAACATGGCAGATATCCCTTTGAAAAAAACGGGTGAAAATACGTTGCTGAAGCTGCTGAGCCGACTGAGTAAAGGGCTTACTACCCTGACGTCCTGGGCCGGTGCTTTGGTGCTGTTTACCAACGTACTGGTGGTCTTCGCCTCCGTGATCTGGCGCTATGCGTTACATTCGCCCATCCACTGGGCGGAAGAGGTGGCACGAGCGCTGATGATCGCACTGGTCTTCTTCGGTGTCGCAACATCGACGGGCAGAGGCGGACACATTGGCGTCGATCTGTTCCTGCGATTTCTCCCCGAAAACATTCGTCCGTATGTGGTACATGCCAGTCGCTGGATCCTGTTCCTGGTTTCCACTGGCCTCGTGGTTTCCAGCTATGACCTGGTACAGGCCGCGCGATTGCAGACGACCGAAACCGGACTTCCTCAGACCATCTATGTTATTCCGGTGCTCATCGGCTCCGTGGTGATGATGGTGGCAGCGCTGGAGCATGCGCTGCAAGAACGTGCCCGTGTGGTTCTTCTGAGCGGCGGCGGTATCGTGGTACTCGCGGCGCTGGGGTATTTAAAATTGTCGCTGATGGCTGACCCGGCCAGCGCGGCGGCAGGATTAATGCTGATTTGCTTCGTCCTGGGCATCCTGGCGGGAGTACCGATCGCCTTTACGCTCGGCATGTCCGCGATGGTCTTTTTCATCTGCGATCCCTCGCTGCCATTTGTGTTTTTCTCGCAGCAGGTCGCCGCCGGGGTTGACCACTTTGTGCTGCTGGCAATTCCGTTCTTCCTGCTTGCCGGTGCGGCAATGGAAATCAACGGCATGTCGACGCGCCTGGTTGAGCTGATTGTGCGCGGTATGGGGCGGTTTCGCGGTGGTTTAAACATGACAACCGTGCTGTCGATGGCCTTTTTCTCCGGTATTTCCGGCTCCAAACTGGCGGATGTTGCTGCCGTCGGTGGCGTGCTAATGCCTGCCGTGCGTCGCGCCAAACAGGATAGCGAAGAGGCCGCAGGGGTATTTGCTGCGTCGGCAGTGATGGCGGAAACCATTCCACCATGCGTCAACCTGATCGTCATGGGCTTTGTCGCCAACATATCCATCGGGGCGCTGTTTATTGCCGGGTTGATCCCCGCAGCATGTCTGCTGGTGCTGTTGATGGTCGCGGCAAACCGTTTCGGCGGAAAAATCAACGTCAACGAAGCCTATCCCGTTTTACGTCCGCGTACTCAGCTTTACCTCGGTGCCGCCGTAGGGCTGGTGATGATCTTTATGATTGGCCGTGGGGTCATGATGGGGATTGCTACCTCAACGGAAATTTCCGCCTTTGCGGTGATCTACGCCATCGTGGTGGGACGACTGGCGTTCCGGGAACTCACCCTGAAAGCCACGGTGAAGATGTTCGTTGATATCGCGGCGATGTCCGGCGTGCTGCTGTTCATTGTGGCTTGTGCTACCAGCCTTTCTTACGCGCTGACTATCCAGATGATCCCGCAGCAAATCGCGGAACTGTTAGTCGGTATTGGCATGGAGCAGGGGGCGTGGCTGTTCCTGCTGTTAACCGTGGTCATCCTGATTATTTTTGGTGCCGTACTGGAAGGCGCGCCAGCGCTGATTATTTTCGCCCCAATCCTCGTGCCGATTGCCATTCAGCTTGGGTTCAATCCGCTGCACTTTGGCATCGTGATGATTATGGCGATGGGCTTTGGTCTGTTCTCTCCGCCTATCGGCCTGGGCCTGTATACCACCTGTGCGATTTGCGGCGTGGAAATGAAACATGTCATCCGACCGATGGCGAAATATCTGGCGGTTGTTTTTGTGGGAATCATTATTGTCGCGCTGGTTGCGCCATTAACCACCTGGTTGCCCGGACTGGCGGGTTATTAATTTCTGTCTCTGTGTATATCTGAATAATGGGAGTATGAAATGGGATCATTAGCAGGGAAAAAAGCGTTTATTACCGGTGCTGAGCAAGGTATTGGTAAAGAATCCGCGAAAAAACTGATTGAGGCAGGATGCGACATCTATATTCATTATTTCAACGGTGAATCGGGGCCGCGAGAATTAATGGCCATGGCACAGGAAAAAGGATGCCGTGCGGCCATTGGCTTTGCCGATTTAACTAACGAAGAAGATGCCGCGCGTTGCGTTCAGGAAGCGGCTGAATTCCTGGGCGGCATTGATATTCTGGTGAATAACGTCGGCGGCATTATTGCCCGCAGATGGCTTGGTGATATCGAGCCGCATTTCTGGCGCACGGTAATTGATGTGAACATGACGACGATGCTAAATGTCACCCAGCAGGCGCTGCCGTGGCTGAAGGCTGCGCCTGCAGGAGCAAGTATTGTGAATCTGGCCTCGCTGGCCGGGCGTTCTGGCGGTCATGCGGGTTCATTGGTTTACTCCACAACGAAAGGGGCGGTGTTAACCTGGACGCGCTCGCTCGCCGCCGAGCTGGGAGAGCATGGCATTCGGGTCAATGCGGTTGCGCCGGGGCTGATTCTGGGCACGCGTTTTCACGATCAGCACACTACTCAGGCCTCCGCAGATCAGACAATCCAGGCGATTCCGCTGGGGCGTGCCGGAACACCGGAAGACGTCGCCAGAGCGATCTGCTTCCTTGCCTCTGAATATGATGGTTTTGTATCCGGTGCAACAATTGATATTAACGGCGGGATTTATCGGGCGTAAATACAGGGCGGGTTATTCTACCCGCCAGTCTCAAAGGGAATGATTATGATAAAGTCGGATATTATTCATCCTGATTTATTGCAGGGGCTGGCGCAGTGTGGTCATAAAGCGAATATCCTTATTACGGATGCGAATTATTCTTTTCTGACCAATACCTCGCCGTTGGCACGTATTGTCTGGTTGAATTTTTCACCGGGGTTAATCAGCAGTACAGTCATTCTGGAGAAAATTCTCGGCTATATTAATGTTGAAAAAGCGACATTAATGTCCAGCCCGGTCGATTTCGATAATACGATTGAGCGTGAATATCGCGATATTCTTTCACCGATGGCCGAGTTTGAATATGTTGAACGCAACGCTTTCTATTCCCAGGCAAAATCTTCAGATACGATGCTGGTTATTGCCTCGGGGGAAACCCGCCGATTTGCCAATATTCTTTTAACCGTTGGCCCAACGTTTCTTTGAAATACGGAGAAGAACAGCCGTTCTTCTCCTTTGCCACCACCACGTCAGTGCGATTTGTAGATACTGTTATTGCCTGCAGCACTTTCATACACCGCGGTTCGGAGAAGGGTTGCGTTCACCGCATGTTCAGCGTTTCTCTGACATTCTCACGCAAGTGAACGCGCAAGGGAGGCTCGCCGCCGCCTCCCTTGCATCCCAGGCTCCCGGCAGGGAAAATCGCCACTTCGTGGTCCATTCGCCTTTTGTCGTCTGACTATCGGGTCGGGGTCGAGCCTGCATCCCTGCAGGCCGTCCCCTCCGCCCGCGTCCCTGCGTGCGGACCCGGTCAGCCGACAACGGCTCATCGATTTTCACGCCGGACCAACGGCACCGTTTCAGGAAGATTAGTTTCGCATGCCAGTGCCGGACCGTAGGCCGGATAAGCGCAGCGCCATCCGGCACAATCTCAGGCTTCGCGCACGGATTGCCGGGTAACCAGTGACGGTGGGAACAGGTATTCCTGCGGCGCGAGAGCCGGGTTTTCAATCCGATCGATAAGACGTTCCACCATCACTTCTGCCATTTCTTTCAACGGCGGCATGATTGACGTCAGACCGGGGTAAACCAGTTCGGAGAGCGAAATGTTGTCGATACCGACAATCGAAATCTGCTCCGGTACGTTAATGCCCGCCTGATGCAGGCCGGTCATCAACCCAATCCCGAATGCGTCGTTAATGGCGACAATGCCATCGGGAAGCGGTGATTGTTGACCGATTTTTTGCGCCAGCGCCCGACCCAGTTCCGTCATTTCGGTATCACCATAGGCGGCCATGGCCTGACCTTCGACGATCATCCCTTCACGATAAAGCCCATGCTGTTTTACCACGCTGAGAAAACCTTCGATTTTATGCGCCCGGCTGGGCGTCATGCCGGCAACGGTGGCAAAAATAAGGGTACGGCAGCCGCGGGCGATCAGATGTTCAGCCGCCATTCGTCCGGCATCAACGTTATCCATAGAGACGCTGTCCAGCGTGAAGCCATCCGATTCGACGTTGGCAGGCATTCGGCCATCGTAGTTCACCATCATCATGCCCTGCTTCGCGGCCTGAACGAAATGTGGTTTTTCTATATCGCAGGCGGCAACGATGATTCCTCTGACGCCGTGAGAAAACATATCGTCCAGAAAGGCTTCTTCTTCTTCGACCTGACGGTAGGTATTCCCAATCAGTACCCGATACAGCCGTTTTTTAGCGGCCAGATCGACCTCTCGCGCAAGGGCGGCGAAGCTTGGGTTCACAATCGAAGGAACCAGCAGGCCAATCATTTTGGCGTGTCCCGTTTTTAGCTGCTGGGCGACCCGATTGGGGAAATAATTCAGGGTCTGCATGCTTTGCTGAATACGCTCAAGCGTTTCGGCCCGCATTTGATCGGTGCGGCCATTGAGCACGTTGGATACGGTACTGACTGACACGCCAGCATGCTTCGCGACATCTCGAATGTTCGCCATAACTCTCCTTTGCGATAATCGGGGAATGGCGGTATGACGCCCCGTTAAGTCTCGCCATTCTTAACTGCAACGGTTTAGTGTAACGTTACAGAGAGTGTGGTTAAAGCATTATCTATGTGATTGTGCTGGTGCGATAAGCCAATTGTTGTTTCGAAGATGCGGTCGTTGGGCTTTTTGATAGAGGGAGGTAATAGAAGTCCGTAGATTACAAATGCCACCTCCTGTGTAAGTTATTGAGCTAACATTTATATTTCTAACGGGATCAATGGTTAACGTCTCCTTAGCCTGGGCTATAACGGGAATTCATTTATCTCATTCATAAGACTCAGAAGCAGTATTGTAGTGACTCAGATTCGGAATATCCTGAAGAAATCTCATTTTTTTTCGAATTGAACCCAATAATCACAGTAATGTATCGTTGCAGATTAATAGGGACGGTGCATGGAATGCACTGTATGTTAGGGATTACGCTGAGATAAATAACAACCCATCCATCAGTTAATTTTATTAATGGTTTTTTACCATTGTAAATGACATGTGGTGAAAGGTTGTTGTAGTGTTTAATATGTCGACATGTTCATTAAAATTCAATAGTGAAGAATGTTCTGCATTCATCAAGGTGCTTGATTTCACTGTAATCAATGCAACATTGATTACAAGCGCCTGGTTCTTTGAAACGAAGTATTTTGGTACGGCAGTATTATTTTGTCTGCTCTTCTCTACTCTCTTTTTGTTATTTTCAGAATACACAAAGGTATACCAACGGAAAATCAGGAAATTTCGTTTTCGTGATTTTAAAGGGATTCTCGGCAGTGCATTACTGGCTATAGTTCTTTGTGAAGTAATCAGGTATACGCTTGCACAAGTATATCCTCAGGGGGATTTTAACTCGCTGGGTGATGATTTTGTTTCCCCTATTGTCGTATGGTATCTATTACCGTTTCCTGCTCTTTTGTGTATTCGCTATTTACTTCTTAAGTATACGTCCAGAAAAAGCACCCGGGTGGCAATTGTTGGTGTTACCGAAAACGGCCTGGCAGTTGAAGAGGCATTGCGAAACGAATACTCAAACATGCAGCTGGACCTTGCTTTTTATGATGAGCGGGATTTTTCGCGGCTCGATGATGTAGCAAAGAAGATTAAAAGTCCATTTAAGGGTTCGGTACAGACACTGGTCGAAGAGGCCAGACGAGGGAATGTTGATGAAATTTATATCGCTCTGCCGATGGTTGCTTTGCAGCGTATCCGTCATTTTCTGTCGATGATGTCAGATACTACGGTGGATACCTATATTGTTCCTGACTTTTATACTTACAGTAACAATATGTCCAAATTTCGCAATATCCATGATCTGCATACCATTGCTATTTTCAGTTCGCCGTTCGAAGGAGTGAGTTCATTTATCAAGCGTGCGGAAGATCTGATTGTGGGCAGCATTATCATGGTTATGATTTCCTTATTAATGCTGATTATTGCGATTGGCATCAAACTGACTTCTCGTGGACCTGTATTTTTTAAACAGGATCGGTACGGGCTAAGCGGACAAAAGATTAAAGTCTGGAAATTCCGCACCATGAAGGTCATGGAAAACGATGATGTCGTGAAACAAGCCACGAAGAACGATCCTCGGGTGACACCCTTCGGGGCCTTTTTACGCCGCACTTCTCTCGATGAGCTGCCGCAATTTATCAACGTCATTCAGGGAAGTATGTCAATTGTTGGCCCCCGACCCCATGCGGTTGCACATAACGAGCTGTACCGTAAGCAGGTTGAGAACTACATGATACGTCATAAGGTAAAACCGGGGATCACTGGTCTTGCGCAGGTCAACGGCTTCCGTGGGGAAATTGATACGCTCTATAAAATGGAAAAAAGAGTTCAGTACGACATTGAATACATCAAGAAATGGTCTTTATGGCTGGATATAAAAATTATTATTAAAACAATTTCTAAAGGGTTTGTCGGAAAGAATGCGTATTAAACTTTTGGCCATTACCGGAATTGTCATTCTACAACCGGTATGGGCCGAACCCATCCCGAAATCACATACAGGCATTGCGGGGGTAGATTTTCAAAGCGACGTTGCAGCGAATTATGGTTATTCAGATAACATCACCTTTCAACCACACAGCAGCAAGGAGAAAGATTCTGTATTTCAGAGCATTACGCCGACGTTAAGTATGGTAGGCGAGCGTTTTCAGGATAAATATTTGCTGATGTATTCCGGTGACTACCGTCGTTACGATAAGGACTCTGCCGACAACTACAACGATCATTTTTTCCGTTTTAACGGCGCATGGCGATACGGGCTGAAACACGGACTGACCCTGAATCTAGAAGATTCTCTGGGGCATGAGGAGCGCGGGCGCGGAATTACAGAAGGTTTTGTCCAGGAACAATTTAGACAGTTCGGTATTACGTCTCCTTTGAGCCCCCATTTTGTGAATAGCGAATTGCGTTACAGTTATGGTGCACCTGAAGGACGCGGCAAGGCTGAGTTGGCATTACAGTATAAAAAGTTACGTTTCGGTAAGACGGGCGGGGTCCGTAATGCTGATGTAGACTTTTACAATTATCTCCTTGAGCAGGAGTGGTACGAAAATAGTCTTATTGCTGAAGTTTACGACCAATATACCGCGAACACACGTTTTCGTTATAGTTTTATTACTAACCAGCGTCGATACGATCGTTTATCTGAAAAAGATAGCAACGAGTACTATTTGCGCTATGGAGTAAAGTCCCAATTATCGGACAAAACAAACATCGACATGAATGTCGCGTGGTTGTATAAGACGTTTGAGAATAATGCCAACGCTCGAAATTTTAATGGATTGAATTGGGACATACAGGGAGAGTGGAAGCCGCTAAAACAGTCTGTTGTTACGCTACATACTTCACAGAATATTAAAGATCCGTCCGAGGTGGGTGGATATATTTTATTCACCAAATATGGTGTTTCGTACCAACACTTTTGGTTGGGGGATCGTTTTTCTACTACCCTGGATTATTCTCTTAGCCGGGAGGATTACAAAAAACAGGACAAAAATCGTCGTGACAGGAATGGCGTGTTTACGATGAAAATGAGTTACGACTATACCCCTTCGGTTAACGTTGAACTCAAGTATCTTCTGAATAAGTTGGATTCGAATAAGAATACGGATTCGTTCTACATTGGACCTAACGACGAGCGGGAAGTAACAAGGACGTTAGGTTATGACAATTCAATGATTATGCTTACTGCTAAGGTTCAGATATAAAATGAAAGTAATCAATTTGTGCACATTTTTACTGTGCAGTATTTTGTTGGTGGGTTGCTCATCCACCCGACCGCCTTTAACAGACGACGCGTCGACTGTCACGGAGAGTTATATTCTGGGTGCCGGCGATACGGTCAATATCATGGTTTACGGTGAACCCGAGATGACCATGAAATTTATCATCGATAAAAGCGGCGCTATTACTTTCCCTTATATCGGTAAACTGATGCTGAAAGGGAAAACGGCAGAGCAGGTGGGGAAAGAAATTACCCAGAAGCTACGTGGGCATTATTTGCAAAACCCAATGGTCACCGTCAGCATCGCAGAATTTCGTAAATTCTATGTCTCTGGAGAAGTTAGAAATCCCAATGGTTATGCCTATGAACCCGGCATGACTGTTGAGAAGTCTATTGCCCTGGCGGGTGGGTTTACCGATCGCGCGGATCGCAAAGATATCAATATCCGACTCTCAGGGAATAATGAACTGCTTGAGAATGTGGCATTGACCCATTCTGTCCGTCCTGGGGACGTAGTGATCATTGGAATGGGATTTTTCTAACGATGAAATTATCAATAGTGGAAAATGGA
The DNA here is from genome assembly GCF_013836145.1 of Citrobacter sp. RHB25-C09. Lineage (NCBI taxonomy): Bacteria > Pseudomonadati > Pseudomonadota > Gammaproteobacteria > Enterobacterales > Enterobacteriaceae > Citrobacter > Citrobacter sp. RHB25-C09. Next base: position 68,825 of record NZ_CP057483.1, read on the forward strand.
AAAAAACGGGAAGAGACCGTCGACGTTTCCAGATTTGCCAAAGAAATTAAAAAGAACGCCTGTAAGATTGTACTTGCGGGAATTATCAGCGGTGCAGTTGCCTACCCATTAATCAGCATGCTGTCATCAAAATATGTCTCAACAGCTACGGTGTTGCTAAAGGCTCAGGCTGATAACGTTTCGCCGTTCCCACAGGTGGAAGATTTTGATTCCACGCGCACCGGCTACTATGAGACGCAATATGCCTTGATGCAGTCGCGTATTGTTCTGGAGAAAGCGGTTCGCGAGTTAAAGCTGGATCAAAACCCAGACTTTATTGGCAAAAAAGCGGATGAAAAGGCCAGCAACAGCGAAGATGCTGAACAGCAGCGCATTGAGCGCGCGCTGAACACGCTGCAAAAAAATCTTACCGTTAGCGGTATTCGAACCACTAATCTGGCGACAGTCTCTTATGAGTCGACATCGCCACAACTCTCCTCTGAGATTGCCAACGGCGTCGCACAGGCGTTTATCGATTATACGTTGGACCAAAAGCGGCTGAAGACAGAAAAAGCCAGAGAAGTAAACCTTCAGAAAATGGAGGAAGTGCAGAAAGAGATCGCGCAGCAGAAAGCCGATATCGATAACTTCCTGGCGAAAGAGGGCTTATTAACGTTCCGCGGCATTGATGGCTTCGAAACCGAGCAACTCAGCATTGTTACCAACCGTCTGGCCGATGCTACCCAACGGCGTATTGCGGCAGAATCTCTGGAAAAAGCCGTCAGCGCCGGGGGCCGGGTCTCTCTGGATAACATCATTTCATTACCGACGATCTCTAACCATGCGCAAATTCAGGATTTGCGTATCGCCATGATTCAGGCGCAGCGGTCTTTGTATGAGTTACAAAAATCATATGGCCCGAAACATGCGAAGATCCTGGAAGCGCAGGCTCAGGTGAAGGCTATTCAGGATCAGATGGGCGTGGTGCTCAGTGAGCTTAAAAAAGGCATTCATCAGCAATATCTGGCCGCGCTGGCGGATGAAAAGGATTATCAGGCGCAACTTGATCAACAGAAAGAAATTTTTCAGAAACTGGCTGAAAAACGCAGCCTGTATAACAGCCAGAAATTGTCACTGGATAAACTGGAAGATCTTTATAAAACCCTGTATCAGCGGACCCAGGAACTGTCTCTGTCCGGCATTAATGCGGATGCAGTGCTGTACGATCCGGCTGTCCCGGCAGTGAAGCCATCTAAGCCAAATAAAGCGTTACTGTTAGTGATGGTGGTGGCGCTGGCCATGGCCTTCTTCTTTATGTACGTCATTGTAAAAGCGGCGATGGATAATTCCATCAGGACGCTCGGACAAGTGACAAAACGACTGGGCGTCGTCTCACTGGGTGAGATCCGCCGCATTGCGGGGGCCGGGAACCGTGCACAGGTTCGCGATTTGATCACGCGAAACCCCTTGAACGCCGACATTATCCACAGCATTCGTACACAGATTTTGTTGGATAACCGCCCGCAGCAGGTTCTGGCAATCTCCTCTGCAAAGCAGGGTGAGGGGCGCTCTTTACTGGCCAGTCTGCTGGCAAACTCCTTCAGCTTTGATCAGAAAACCTTACTGCTTGATTTGGATTTCTTTAACCGTGATGGCCTGTCCGCCGAGTTTTCAACATCGACCTCTGCGGGAGTTGCAGAGCTGTTGCGTGGAGAAGTGACACTTGACGCTGCGCGGATCACGCTTAGTGACACGCTGGACTTTTTACCCCGCGGAAAAGCGAACGCTTCGTCTTTGCTGATGCTGTCTTCGGAACGTTTTGAACCTCTCATTCGTGACCTGCGAAATCGCTACCAGCGGATCATCGTCGATGTCTCTGCGGTGAGCCAGAGTCAGGACATCGAGCTGATTAGTCGGGTGGTTGATGGTGTGGTTTTCGTTGTGCAAGCGGGGGCTGCGTCCGTGGAGACGCTGCGGGCGGCGCTGGCGAAAGTTGACGCCAACCAGGAAGTGGTCATGGGAGCGGTACTCAATCTGGTTGAGGAAAAAAATCTGCAGACGAAAGAGAGTCTTCGCTCGCTCAATATCACTACTGACGAATTGATGAATACCACAGGTCGGTTATGAGTTTATTGAAGAGTGCTTCCACTATTGCCGGGTCGTCAGTCATTTCGCAACTGATTGGCGCCTTCTCAATCTGGTTAATCTCGTATAAATACGATCTCGCGGAAGTGGGCCTGTATGCGCTCAATTACAGTATCGCTGTGATCGGAGCGCAGGTATGTACCTTTGCGTCCCAATTGCTTATTCCTAAACAATCGGAAGAAGAGTTAACGCAAAATGTGGTGTTTTGCCTTCTGCAAAGCGCGATTCTGGCGCTGCCTTACGCGCTACTGACGGCGTGGCTATTCCATCAAAACGTGCTGTTTCTCTATCTGTTATCGCTGTCGAACGCATGGGTTCTGATATCGGAAAACCTGTCACTGCGCACGGGTAATTTCCGGTTTCTCATCTTCCAGCGTATTTCGGTGTCAGTCGTCGTGGTGCTGTCTATTGTACTGACGAATCAGGTTCAGATGTTTTACTGGACCTGGGCCAGCGGCATGATGCTGCTAACCATCAGTTGTATCGCGCGATCTTTTAATTTCCGTACGGTCACGGCGCAGCATCTGTCCCTGAAAAGCAACCTGGTGTTTTTCAGGACGCATTTTCACCATATTTCGCGAGTCGGGAGTGCCGAAGTATTGGCGATGGCTAACAATAATCTGCCGATCATGCTCATAAACTTTTGGTTTTCGGCATTAACGGCGGGCTATTTTTCCGTGGTCAGTCGCTTCTGTCTGTCACCGGTGACCATTGTCGGGAATGCGGTGCGTAATACCATTTTCTCAAAGTGGTCGATCGACTTCAGAAATAACACGTTTAACTATCCGGAATACCAGCGGGTTCGTTTCCTGCTGATGGTGCTCGGGGTGATATGTACCCTGGGGGTGTTTATTTTTTATCCTATTGTGATGCATCTTGGTTTCGGTGAGGACTGGATCAATTCCATTGATACCTCGCGTTATATGCTGCCCTATCTATTCCCGGCGCTGGCGGTCAGTCCTCTCACCGTCATCGAACTGATTTTTGGATCACACCGATATTTCCTGCGTATTCAGCTGGAACAACTGGCAATCGTACTGATCGCTTTTGTAGTGACGCCTTATTTCTATAACGACTATGCCACCTCGGTGATTATTTTCTCCGTTCTGACGTTTATTCGTTATGCATTCATTTATCTGGCGATGAATAAACGTGCGACGCTTTTGAAGAACAACCCGGTGATGCCATGACCTTAAATACCGGATTTTATCTCCAGATTTACACGTTCATAACCCTGATATTGTGCGGGCTAGTGCAATATTTTACCGGCATGCAGGCCGTTCTCTGGCTGCCATTTTGTCTCGCCCTTGTGATGGTGGGCCTGCTGGTCATGCAAACGCGTGACGGCACTCAGGGGTTGGATGATCAGGAAACCATCATTCTCGCGGTCTATTGTTCTTTCCTGGCGTTGGTCGGCCTTTCGACCTTGATCCAGGGCGGGCCAGTGGTGGCGATAATCGCGTTTAAAAACGAGATAGGCCTGTCGCTGGTCATGATCTGCCTGCTGTTGGGTTTTTGCCGCGAGTCGCAAATCTACCGCGTCACTCGGTGTTTATATTGGGTGTTTTACGCCCAGATACCGGTGATGTTCTATCAGGTATTTTTTGTCGTGCCTCAGCGTGTGGCCCTGCTCGGTGAAGATGAAAAGTGGGACTCGGTCGTAGGCACCTTTGGCGGTGATCCGATGGGCGGCGGAAATACCGCAGCGATGGGCTTATTTTGCCTGTTAATTATGCTGCTAAAGCTTTCTGAATATAAGCATGGGTTAACGACAATTAAGTCTTTGGTTCTGCATATTATTCTTGGTTTAGGGTTGTGCATTATTGGCGAAGTGAAATTCGTCATCCTACTTTCACCTCTGTTTCTGGCATGGGTGTGGGTCACGCCCGGCTATGTTAAAGATATCAGTAAGGTAAACCTGAAAGCGCTACTGGTGATTATCCTGGGTATGGTGCTGCTGATTACATTGGCAATTGTTATTCTTGCATCGTTCTATTCGGCTGCCTTTGGCACCGATCCGACTCAGAGCTCGTTAAGCGTCTTCTGGGAATCGTTAAGCTATATTTTTGACCCGAATTACATATTGTCGACCGGGGAGCTAGGGCGCTTTACTACCCTCTTTTTCTGGTGGGAGAATAATGATCTGCTAGGTATTTCCGGTACGTTATTTGGTTACGGACTGAATGCTACCAACAGCGGCAGTTCTGTTTCCCCGGGATTTTTGAATCTTATTTATAATTTAATTCTGGACTCCACTTCTCTGAGTATGTTGCTGTGGGAAGTTGGCGTCATCGGGACGGTATTATTTATTGGTTTATTCATCTTTATTCTAAAAGTCACTCAGGCCAAACCCGTGTTACGCCTTGAGCAATTAGATCAGCAGGATTTGCAATTGGTGAGTTTCGCACCTGCCTACAACGCTTTTGTTATTAGCTGCTTACTGAGTATCCCCTATAGCCAGATACTCATGATTACACCGATGTTGCAGTTTCTCTTTTATTTATCTCTGGGATGCAGTCTGGTAATTCGTCGAACCGTTCTTCGTAGTGTTGAGTAATTGTATGAACAATAAACCGTTTATTTCAGTGAGCATAAAAACGCTCAATGAATCTGAGTGTATTGAGAAAACTATCGATAGCATCCGTCAGCAGCTTAGAGGTTATCCACATAAAATTATCGTTGCCGATAGCCTGTCCACGGATAACACCCAACAACTGGCGGGTGACAAAGGGGTAATGGTGGTTTCGCTCACCGAGCCGGGCGATCGCTGTTGCGGCGTTGGACATCAGCTCGGTTATCTCTACAGCGAAGGGGATTACATTCTGCTGATGGACGGTGATATGGAGCTTGAACCCGGCTTTATTGATCGCGCGGTGACCTTTCTGGAAGCAAATTCAGAGTATGCTGGCGTGGCTGGGACGGTGGAGATGGATGAGGCCGCAAACTATGAGTTTATCTCCCGTAAACAGCGCCTTGATACGATCTATCCAGTTGGGGATTGCGACCATTTAGGTGGCGGCGGGTTATACCGTCGTTCTGCAATCAGAAAAATTGGTTATCTGACCAACCGCAATCTACACGCGTATGAAGAGGCTGAACTGGGGCTTCGTTTATTGGAACATGGCTATAAATTGCATCGCCTGAATATTCCTTATTTCCGCCATACGTCGTACACGTTGCCAACATTCAAAATGTTGCGCTACCGCTGGCGGAGTGGTTATTACCAGGGTATGGGCGAAATATTACGTAGCGCCTGGGGAAAACCGTATTTTTCAACCGTAGTGAAAATGGTAAAAAGCGAAGTGGTTTTTTTACTGTATTTGATGCTGTTGGTATGTTCAGTATTTACGCTGAATATGGATATTGTCGGCGTTGCGCTGCTGCCGCTACTTGTATTTATCGTACTTAAAACTATTAAGAATCGTTCGCTGGTTAATGGACTATACAGCGCTATGAATATGACCATTCGCGCTGCTGGATTATTGAAAGGGCTGATGCAACCGATGCGCGATCCGATTGTACCGCCTGGCAATAAAATCATTCATCGTTAATGGAGTTGACGAAATGAAAATATTACTAGTTAACAAGTTTTTCTTTATTAAAGGAGGTGCGGAAACCGTTTATTTTCAGGAGAGAAACTGGCTGAAAGCAGCGGGTGTCGACGTGGTGGATTTCTCCATGCTGCATGAGAAAAACTTTCCGTCCGAGTATGCTGATACTTTTGTCCGTAATGTTGATTACCACAAAGAAAGCACCCTTCTGGGCGAGGTGAAAACGGCGAGTAATTTTATTCACAATGCAGAGGCTTGCCGAAAAATGCGGACATTATTGCAGCGTGAACGCCCAGACATTGTGCACTTTCATAATATCTATCATCAATTAACCCCGGCCCTCATTAAGGTGGCCCGCAATTTTGGTTGTAAAACGGTTCTCACCGCTCACGACTATAAAATCGCCTGTCCGGCCTACTCCATGCTGAGGGACGGTAAGGTGTGCGATGCATGCCTGACCGGGACGGTATTCAACGCTTTTCGTTACCGCTGCCAGGAAGGTTCTGCGACGAAGAGTTTACTGCTTTCTTTGGAAGCGACCTGGCAGTCGATTGCCAGAAATTATCACATGCTCGATGTGATAATTTCGCCGAGTGAATTCCTGAAAGGGATATTAAGGCGCAAATTGCCGCATTCGCGGATTGATGTGATCGTCAACGGTGTCGATGACGACCCTGCGACAGACAAGACCGCCGATAAAGGCTACCTGCTGTATGTTGGCCGGCTCAGCCGTGAAAAAGGGGTCGCCACATTGCCTCTGGCACATCAGAAAATGCGCAACCGTGCGCCGTTAAAGGTGGTGGGCCATGGTCCACTCTACGACGAGCTGGTGGCCAACTACCCGGATGTCGAATTTTTAGGCTACGTACAGCAGGGGGAGGCGCTTAATACGCTGATTAAAGAGGCGCGCGCGGTGATCCTTCCTTCCGAATGCTATGAGAACTGCTCCATGTCGGTGCTGGAGGCAATGTCCTTCGCTAAACCGGTCATTGGTTCGCGGATTGGGGGTATTCCGGAACAAATTCGAGACGGTATCGACGGAGTTCTGTTTGAACCCGGGAATGTGCAGGATCTCGCCAATGCAATGGATTACATGATTGATTCCCCGGAAAAGGCCCGCGTCATGGGGCTATCCGCTCGCGAACGTCTGCGCGAAAAATATACGCTTCAAAAGCATATGGAAACGCTAACTGCGTTGTATAAGGAAATTCTGAGCTGGTCCTGATATGTCACAAAAAATCACGGTTCTCGGTACACGCGGGATACCGGATGTCCAGGGTGGTGTGGAAACACACTGCCAGAATCTTTACCCGGCTATAAAAAAGCAGTTTGATATGGATATCTGCGTTATCGCTCGCTCTCCCTACGTCAGCTATAAACAGACGTATTATAAAAATGTTGAAACATACTCTCTATGGGCTCCGAAGAAGCGATCGCTGGAAGCGATTGTCCATTCCTTCTTAGCCACGTTAAGAACCTGTTTCGATGGTTCTGATATTGTGCACGTTCATGCCATCGGACCCGGACTTCTGGTGCCACTGCTGCGTGTGCTAGGAAAGAAGGTGGTGTTTACCCACCATGGTCCAGATTACGATCGCCAGAAATGGGGGCGTCTGGCTAAAAGGGTGCTGCAACTGGGAGAGAAAGTGGCTGTTAAGTATGCCAATGAAGTGATCGTTATTTCAGAGGTGATTAATCAACTGATACGCACAAAACACTGTCGTGATGATGCACACTTGATCTACAACGGCGTCAATTTACCGTTGCCGTTAAAGGAAGAGACTGTGCGCACGGTGTTGGGACGTTACGCGCTGCAGCCGCAAAATTACCTGGTTGTCGTTGGGCGGTTTGTGGAAGAAAAAGGTATGCATGATGCGATTGCTGCCCACCGCAAACTGGGGCTCACGATGCCGCTGGTATTGGTGGGTGATGCCGATCATCCCACGGAATATAGCGTCCGCCTTAAAAAGATGGCTGCAGATACGCCGAACGTCATCATGACGGGGTTCCTCAAAGGTGAGGAATTGCAGGCTATCTTTTCTCAGGCGCGGCTGTTTTTGATGCCTTCATACCATGAAGGGTTACCGATAGCGCTTCTCGAAGCGATGGCCTATTCACTGCCCGCCGTGGTCAGTGATATTCCTGCGAATCTTGAAGTAAAATTGCCGCCAGAATCGTATTTCGAGGTCGGCAACGTCGACGCTCTGGCGCAAAAAATAGCAGCGTTGGTTTCCTCACAGCGGATTGACTACAGCGCCTGGCTGAAAAATTACGACTGGCAGGTGATCGCGAGAAAAACCGCCAGTGTCTACCATTCCTTAGCAAATAAAAAAGGTTAATTTTGACCCGTTCTGAACAACGTCCTCTTGTCATTGACCGGTTCTATGAAGCGCTTGACGAGCAAACTGCTGAGCAATTAACTGCGCAGCAGAAAGCCGAGGTTGAAAAGGCGATCATTGCGATCACGCTGGCCTCAAGGCATAGGGTGGATTTTCGCCGAAGCTTTCCGTTTTTCGGCAAGCGTTTTTATCTGGTATTTCTGATGGGCAGGGATATGCGTAAGCGATTCCGCCATGAGTCGACGTTGTCCAGTCTGCTGGCGGCTTTTCTGTTGTTATCTGGGCTTCTGTTTCTAACGTTTTGTGTCCTGCTGACGCTGTATATGATCAAATCCGCTTTAGGCATTGATGTGTTCCATGATTATCATGTTGGTATCTGGGACTGGTGGTTAAGCCTAAAAAATCAGTAGCAAAGATCTGTTTGAGAGAGTGATGAAACATCAGTGGATGACGGCCATATTCTGCCTGGTGTGCCCACTGTCGTCGATGGCGGCAATAACGACGGTAATGCCAACCGCGCTGACGGGGCCTTTAACCAATCCGGGCATGGGCGTGGCCAGTTTTCATCAGGGTTATGGTGAAAAACTGCCGCTGACGGAATACCCCGATACCGGCATTGAGTACGAACGTTTTTACTGGCGCGATCTGGAGCCCGAGGAAGGCAAGTATCATTTTGCGCGGGTGGATGACGCTTTTAAGTACGCAGCGGCACATCGGCCGGCCATGAATGTTGGTCTGCGATTTATGGCACTGGCCGAGCCGGGTAGCGGCTCCAGGATCCCCGACTGGCTGATAAAAAAAGGCATCAAAGGTACATGGACTGCGGATCGTAAGAGCTTCATTCCTGACTTAGCCGACCCGCTTTTTATTACCTATAGTCAACGACTGCTCCAGGCATTAGGTCAACGCTACGATGGCAATGACAATCTGGCGTTTGTGGATATTGGTGTGGTGGGATCATGGGGAGAGTGGCATAACAGCAACTTCCCTGAACTGAAACCTCTGTTGGAAAGAAACACGACGGAGGAGCTCGATCGGTTCGTCAATATGCATTTTTCAGCGTTTCCAAAGACGCCCAAAGTCATGTTGATAAGCGGCGGTAATAGCCTGGTGAATGCTGTGCGTAAGGGCGCCGGATGGCGTGCGGACTGCTGGGGCGACTTACGCATGTTTTCGTCAACGTGGAATCATATGGCCGATGATTACCCTCAGCGGCTCGAGGCAGCGCAGCGAGCCTATCCAGGCTTTAATGATGCATGGAAACGCGCACCGGTGAATCTGGAAATATGCGGGTATATGGCGCAGTGGCAACGCGATCAGCACTATACGCGCGAGGAAGTACAGAGGATATTTGATTGGGCACTGGCACACCATGCCAGCACGCTTAATCTGAAATCACGTGTTATCCCCGGTGAGTACCGGCAGATTGTCGATAATGCGCTGACTAAAATCGGCTACCGTTTTCGTCTGGTATCGTTAAGTCATGAGTCAGTAGGGCAGCCAGGCACCGCCCTGACGCTCAACAGCCGTTGGGTAAACGAAGGCGTCGCGCCGATTTATCTTCCTTATACGCTGTCATTCCGCCTCGTGGATGCTTCCGGGAAACCTGTAGCCAGCGGAGAATCGAAGGAAGATCTCCTCCGCTGGTTGCCCGGTGAGTATACGGTGGATTTTCTGCTGGATATGCCGCGGACAATGCCGGGAGGCAGTTACTTTATAGAGGTGGCGATTGTCGATAAATCGGGGGCGCCAAGGATCCGGCTGGCTAATGAGGGGCAGCAAAGCAGCAACTGGTACCGGATTTCAAAGGTGACTGTTCTGTCATCGACGCAATGAAACGATGGGCGTTGATGGCCCATCGTGAAGAGGATCTAAACTGAGGATCAGACGCTGCGATAGCCGTTCGGGTTATTTTTCTGCCAGTTCCAGGTATCACGCATCATTTCTTCAATAGTGTGGGTGGCCTGCCAGCCCAATTCCCGCCGTGCTCGGGACGGATCTGACCAGCATTCTGCAATATCTCCTCCTCTCCTCGGTGCAAAGCGGTAATTGATTTTTGTCTGCGCCGCTTTTTCGAACGCGTTCACAAGGTCGAGTACGGAATAGCCGATACCGGTGCCAAGATTAAAGACTTTATACGCGTCACCTTTATCCTTATTGTCCAGTGCTGCCAGATGGCCATGGGCGAGATCCATTACATGAATATAGTCGCGTACGCCCGTACCGTCCGGAGTGGGGTAATCATTACCGTACACGGATAGTACTTCCAGCCTGCCAATGGTCACCTGAGCAATATAAGGGACCAGATTGTTCGGGATCCCATTGGGATCTTCACCAATACGTCCTGACGGATGCGCCCCGACTGGGTTGAAGTAACGCAGACAGGTAATACGGAATTCAGGCTGAGCTCGCGAAAAATCTTCCAGAATCTGTTCAACCATATATTTGGATGTGCCATATGGATTAGTGGTACCGCCCGTACGGGAGTTTTCATTGAGCGGTACGCGATCCGGGTTGCCGTACACGGTGGCCGAAGAACTGAATATAAAGCTGTTTACGCCGGCCGCACGCATTTCCTCGAGCAGAACCAGTGTGCCAGTGACGTTATTCTGGTAATAAGAGAGCGGATCTTTTATCGATTCAGAAACGGATTTTAGACCTGCAAAATGAATCACATCAGTAATATTATGCGACGCAAAAATCTTCTTCAGAAGATGTCTGTCCATCACGTCGCCTTTATAGAAAATGGGTTTCTTCCCGGTTAATTCTGCAACTCTTTCCAGAGAGGTTTGCGAAGCGTTAGAAAGATTATCAAGAACTACAACGTCATCATTCCTTTCCTGGAGAGCCAACACAGTATGCGAACCTATATATCCTGCGCCGCCAGTGACGAGAATTGTCATAAAATATCCGTATATATAAAATGCTAATGACTCGGTGTTTCTGCTTAATGCGTTTTTGCCACAGCAATATCCTTTATTATCGCCAGGCCAATTGAAGTGTTCTGTATTTAACTATGAATTTATACGCTACCTTTTTTAAGAAAGAAAATGGACTAAAGACATTTTTTTTGGTGTCATAAACGATATAGTTATCGGAAAAGTTAAGTGTATGTACTCCGTCACTGTTATTGAGAGATGGAGGGATGTTATCTACGAGGCTTTCTTTAAATGTTGATATATCTAAATTATTTAACTCCTTGATAAAAACTGATTTTCCATAAGTATCTGGCGTACATTCCTGCGTCAGGATATACATTTTATTATCGATGGTATACGGACCACCCGCGCTACGATTGTGTTCATTACAGACTTCAAGTAATGGCGTTATTTTTTCCCATTTTCCAGTTACTTCAGGCGCGGTATGAATGACCAATTCATTTTCCATCGAGGTCGACATTAAATAAAAGCGTTCATTAACAGTAAGTAACACATTGTCGGTAAGCGGAGCGTCTGAGAGTAAAACCTTGACTTGTTTCCAGCGCACCGGGAAATCGATCGCCTGGAATAATATCACCTCTTTTCTTTCTGAGGATTCCGGGATCATATATAAAGTTCCATTTGTGGTGAACAGGAATGGAAATGACAGATGGCATTTTAAATTATCAAACCCCTCCAGTTTCACATCATCCAATTCTTTGAGGTTTTTATCCAGGATACGGCATCTCAGAATACCCTTTGAGTTGCGAAAATTAAATGCCTCATAAAAAATATACAGCTTATCCTCTTTCTCAAGAAGAAACGGATCGGCCTGAAAAGTGAATTTCTTTTTTAATCTTTGTGCTGTTGAACGTCTCAGTATGTCCAGAGTGTTATCGGGAAAGGAATGAGAACCATCGTTTTTAATAACCATGATATCCCAAGACTCATGAAAGAATAACATATTTAATATACGATTCCATTTCATTTCATGAAGTCCACTTATTGATAGAATTGAAAATCATCAATAACATAGAGGTTGTATACATGCTATCGTTCCATCGATAATTCACAGATACATTATTCGTAGAGGCACTCCAGGAATGCTTTCAGTTATTCATTGGGGTTAAAAGAATTTACATGAATAATGCCAGTGAAGACTAACCAGAATAATAAACTCAAGAATAAGATTATCATCAATTATAACGTCAAATATATAAGATATTTATTTCGCTTTTCGGTAGGAAAAACCGAAGAATTGAATAACGGCCAGTATGTTTGTAAACAGTGTGTTTATAAGGGATCCGGCGTCTGAATAATAAATCACGTCTCTACTTTCAAATAGTTAGTGAGAACACGCAAACTGATGTGAACGGTGTTATGAGATAAGGTGTGGTGATACAGGGAGATAAAGGATTTTACCTGAGGGGAGTCATTTTGGCGGAAGATCACAGGAGTCGAACCTGCCCGGGACCGCTGGCGGCCCCAACTGGATTTGAAGTCCAGCCACCTCACCGGAGATGACGATCTTCCGCGCCTCGATTGCTACATGGAGGCGGGGCGCATTATAGCTACTTCCTGAGGTTTCCACACCCCCTGGCTCACTTTTTTAACTTCCCTTTCCTATTACCATGATCGGTTTCATATAAAACCTCGCAAAATCCATTAGTTACATTTTTTCACATTTTTCGGGGCTATCACGATCACAGAAAACAAGAATCGTAATTTGATAATGCGATATCGGAATACCCGTGCCTGCCGGGATGGTTTACAAGACTGTAACCGGTATCAGTGCGTGAAGTTGCCAGTATCATCAAGCAGTTGCGCACAAGGAATTTGAGAAAAAAGGAACAGAAAATGAAAATTAGCGACGGAAACTGGCTGATTCAGCCTGGCCTCAATGTCATCCAACCCATCCAGGTATTTGATGTCGAGCAGCACGGCAACGAGCTGGTGGTATATGCCGCACCGCGTGATGTTCGTGAACGTACATGGCAACTGGATACCCCACTGTTCACCCTGCGTTTTTTCTCCCCGCAGGAAGGGATTGTGGGGGTGCGCATGGAGCACTTCCAGGGCGCGTTGGATAACGGCCCGCATTATCCGCTCAACGTTTTGCAGGACGTGAAGGTAGAAATCCAGAACACTGCCGAATTCGCGGAGCTGAAAAGCGGCAATCTGAGCGTGCGCGTCACCAAAGGTGAATTCTGGTCACTGGATTTCCTGCGTAACGGCGTGCGGATCACCGGTAGCCAGTTAAAAAATAACGGTTATGTTCAGGACGCGACTACCCAGCGTAACTACATGTTTGAGCGCCTCGATCTGGGCGTCGGCGAAACGGTTTACGGTCTGGGGGAGCGCTTTACCGCGCTGGTGCGCAACGGGCAGACGGTAGAAACCTGGAACCGTGACGGCGGCACCAGTACCGAACAGTCCTACAAGAATATCCCATTCTACCTGACCAACCGGGGCTATGGGGTACTGGTTAACCATCCGCAGTGCGTGTCGTTTGAAATCGGCTCCGAGAAAGTCTCGAAGGTCCAGTTCAGCGTAGAGAGCGAGTATCTGGAGTACTTTGTGATTGACGGCCCAACGCCGAAAGAAGTGCTAAACCGTTATACCCGGTTCACCGGGCGTCCGGCGCTACCTCCGGCATGGTCATTCGGCCTGTGGCTTACCACCTCGTTTACCACCAACTACGACGAGGCGACGGTGAATAGCTTCATCGACGGGATGGCGGAGCGTAATTTGCCACTGCACGTCTTCCATTTCGACTGCTTCTGGATGAAGGCCTTCCAGTGGTGTGATTTTGAGTGGGACCCGGTGACCTTCCCGGATCCAGAGGGCATGATCCGTCGCCTGAAGGAGAAAGGGTTGAAAGTCTGCGTGTGGATCAACCCGTATATCGGCCAGAAATCACCCGTTTTTAAAGAGTTGAAGGATAAAGGCTATCTGCTCAAACGCCCGGATGGCTCTCTGTGGCAGTGGGATAAATGGCAGCCTGGATTGGCAATTTACGACTTCACGAATCCGGAAGCCTGCGAATGGTATGCCAACAAGCTGAAAGCACTAACAGACATTGGCGTGGATTGCTTCAAGACCGATTTTGGCGAGCGCATCCCGACCGATGTTCAGTGGTTTGATGGTTCCGATCCGCAGAAAATGCATAACCATTATGCGTACATCTACAACGAACTGGTGTGGAACGTGCTCAAAGAGACAGTCGGCGAGGAGGAGGCTGTCCTGTTCGCCCGTTCGGCCTCCGTGGGCGCGCAGCAGTTTCCCGTTCACTGGGGCGGCGACTGCTACGCCAACTATGAATCCATGGCGGAAAGCCTGCGCGGTGGCCTGGCTATCGGCCTGTCCGGGTTTGGTTTCTGGAGCCATGATATCGGCGGCTTCGAGAACACCGCACCGGCCCACGTTTATAAACGCTGGTGCGCGTTTGGACTACTTTCCAGCCACAGCCGCCTGCACGGCAGCAAATCCTACCGTGTGCCATGGGCGTATGACGATGAATCCTGCGATGTGGTGCGCTATTTCACCGAGCAGAAATGCCGCCTGATGCCGTATCTGTATCGTGAAGCGGTACGGGCTAACGAACAGGGTACGCCGATGATGCGTGCCATGATTCTGGAGTTCCCGGACGATCCGGCGTGCGATTATCTCGACCGTCAGTACATGCTCGGAGATTCGGTGATGGTGGCACCGGTGTTCTCCGAAGCCGGTGATGTGCAGTTTTACCTGCCGGAAGGGCGCTGGACACATCTGTGGCACAACGATGAAATCCAGGGTAGTCGATGGCATAAACAGCAGCATGACTTCCTCAGCCTGCCGGTTTACGTGCGTGACAACACGTTGTTGGCGCTGGGCAGCAATAGCCAGAAACCGGATTACGCCTGGCATGAAGGGACCGCGTTCCAGTTGTTCCATCTGGATGAGGGGCGTGAAGCAGTGTGCGAAGTGCCAGCCGCGGACGGTTCGGTGATCTTCACGCTGAGAGCGAAACGCAGCGGAAACACCCTCACCGTAACCGGAATGGGAAATGCCCACGACTGGACGCTGTGTTTGCGTAATATTCCGCAGATCAGCGGCATCAAGTGCGGTTCACACAGGGAAAGTGAGCAGGGTGTGATCGTGAAGCCGCAGGGTAGCGAGGTGGTGATAACCCTTTAAAGGTGAATGCCGAACGTAGGCCCGGTAAGCGCGAGCGCCTCCGGGCAATTCCACCTTACTGTGCAGGTTCTGTGGACGTCACTTCTCCACCTGACACCACGCCTGCCTGCATGGTCTGCGTCACCTGCTGTTTTTCTGTATTCACTGCATGCAATTTACCGTTAATTGTTGGCTTCAGCGGCGCGTCGGCCTGCACGGTTCCGCTGACCGTCAGCTGAATATTGCCATCACCGGAGAGGGGTAAGGCTGGCCATCCCCATTGCTGCAGAACGTTTACCGGTACACCGCGCCCGTTCAGGCTGACCTGCGTCTGGCGCGTTGGCAACTGTGACACGCTGGCGGTGGCCTCAAGCAGCCCTTTTTCGGTAAAGGCGCTCAGTTCGCTAATGTTCACCGTGCTGGCATTCGCCGCCAGTGTCATAGAAGGTCGGCGGACGTCAACGCGGTTAAAGGTTGCAGCAGACGCATTCAGGGTCGCGTTACCGCTCCAGATGCCCCATTTATGATCCTGCACCAGCCCCAGATTGGCGCCATAGCCGTCCAGTGCGGTGAGCTGCCACGGAAACGTCGGGTCGATATCAATGATCAAATTACGGCTGGCGTTAAATTTTTTCAGCGTCAGGCTAGCCAGCCATGCCGGCAGCGGCTCCATCCATTTTTGCTTCCAGTTTTGCGGCAAAGTGTATTCCAGCCCCGCCAACGCGGCGTCATCAAGCACCAGCGCTTTCCCTTCCCGCAGCCAATTGCCCGACGTGCGAATCATGCCGCCTTCCCAGCGGGTGGTAAACTGGCGAACGGCAATGCCCTGAGGGGAGAATTCGGTATTCAGTATCGGATCGAACAAATGCAGTGAGCCGTAAATGAACTCGCTGGCGTTCATCGACAGTTTCCCCTCCTGTGTCTGCCAGTCGTCCTTACTGAACGTCAGGTTGCGCAAGCTAAGATCAAGGTCTGTCACCGCCCAGTCCGGCCCCTGAAGGCGTGCGTCGGTGATTTCCAGGCGACCAATTTGCAGTGACGGTATGGTTTTTAACGGCGAGAAAAACGCAGCCAGCGTCTTGTCGCTTTGCAGGCGAATGTCGTTCAGACGTAGATTTTCGACTATCCAACTGCCGTCGGCGCTACGTTGTGCCACACCGGTTAATGCACCGCGCGCGATATCTGCGCCAATTGTGCTCAGTATCACCTGATTATTGTCAATGCTGCCTTCAATCAACACGTTGCTGGCAGGGACGTCGTTCAACGTCATCGACGCGGCGCTAAGCTGAATTTGGGCTTTGCTGCCCAGCACTCTACCTGCTTCAGGGGACCAGGGAATGACGCCGCCATTCACGCGCTGGGCGCTGAGATCCCACTCGCTGCCCGGACTGTTCAGCGCCATACCCTGTAACTGCAGGCGATCGGCCTGGAAGGGGAAGGGTGCTGTTTGAGGGGAGATGTTCAGCGTCCCGTTTTGTAACAGGATAGTATCGACATGCAGGGGATCGGTAAGCTGGCGGCTGCTCAGGCCAATGTCGACCGTTTTGGCGACCAGCGTGGCGGGTTGACCGTCGCGACCAAAGGTGACGTTTTCCAGCAGGATATGGGTGGGTGAGGAAAACCGATGATCCATCGCATCAAAAGCCAAATGGTAGTCGCTATTGTCGGATATCCAGGCGCTAACGTGTTCCGCGCCCCAGCGGGTTTGCAGCAGAAAATAGAGGCCGAGAATCACCAGTAGAAAGGCGATCAGCAGGTAAACAATTAGCTTTCCAATAAATTTCATGGTCTTCCATCCCGCGACGAACACATTACTGAGTTATGCACGATTTACGTGTAATCCTCAAGGCGGGAAAAGTGAAAGAGCGTTACAGCGGCGGTGAACTGGAATCACCGCCACATAAGATTACTGTTTTTCTGGCGGGAAAATCAGGTTCAGCACAATAGCGGTAATACCGCCTGCGGCGATACCGGAGGAGAGCAGATTTTTCACCCAGTCCGGGGCAAATTGCAGGATCAGCGGCTGCTGAGAAACGCCAAGGCCGACTGCCAGTGAAAGCGCAATAATCAGAATAGCGCGACGGTTCAACGGCTCGCGG
Organism: Citrobacter sp. RHB25-C09; assembly: GCF_013836145.1. Taxonomy (NCBI): domain Bacteria; kingdom Pseudomonadati; phylum Pseudomonadota; class Gammaproteobacteria; order Enterobacterales; family Enterobacteriaceae; genus Citrobacter; species Citrobacter sp. RHB25-C09. Next base: position 86,011 of record NZ_CP057483.1, read on the forward strand.
GACACAATACGTACGCCGGAGGCCGCAATGGTACCGAACATGACCAGCGTCGCCCCGCCAAGGACTGGCTCAGGAATATGCTGCACAAAACCACTCACCGCCGGGAACAGACCCAGCAGGATCAGCATCAGCGCAACCACAAAGCCAACGTAACGACTGGCAACACCGGTTAACTGGATGACACCATTATTCTGACCGAAACAGGAGTTCGGGAAGGTGTTGAACACGGCGGAAACGAATGAGTTCAGACCGTTAGCCAATACCCCACCTTTCAGACGTTTCATGTATAGCGAACCCGAAACCGGCTGCTCGGAAACATCAGAGGTCGCAGTAATATCACCGATGGTTTCCAGAGAAGTGATCATAAAGACCAGCATCAGCGGCAGCAGCAGGTTCCAGTCAATCCCCAGGCCGTAATACAGCGGCGTCGGCACCATGATCAGGTCCTGGCTGGTTGGGGCGGTATTTTCAGGCAGCATGCCCATAAACCACGCCAGCGCATAGCCTGCGGCCATGGCGATAACCAGCGAGGCCACGCGCAGATACGGGTTACGTTGACGGTTAAGCAAAATAATCAGCAGCAGTACCACGCCTGCCAGCATCAGGTTTTTCGGCGCGCCGAAGGTATTGTCACTCATCGCCGCATAGCCACCGCCAATCGACGTCAAACCAACCTGGATCAGCGACAGACCGATGATCATCACCACCACGCCGGAAACCAGCGGAGTGATAATGCGTCGCGCGAGGTGAAGAACGCGGGAGATAACCATCTCTGTACAGCTTGCCAGCATCAGCGTGCCGAACAGTGCTGCCATCATGGTCGGGACATCCGCGCCACCGGTTTTGAGTGCCGTACCGCCCATAATTAGCGGTGCGACAAAGTTAAAACTGGTTCCCTGAATCGATAACAATCCTGAACCTACCGGACCCCATGCTTTGATTTGAATAATAGAGGCCACGCCGGAGGCGAACAGCGACATGCTGATGATGTGCTGTGTATCCTGAGCCGGTAATCCCAGCGCCTGACAGATAAGTAACGCCGGCGTTATAACCGCAACAAACATCGCCAGCAGGTGCTGACACGCGGCAAACAGGGTTTGTGGAAGCGGCGGACGATCTTCAAGACGATAAATCAGTTCACTGTTGTGATTGTGAGCAATCGGTTGCGCATTTTCTGATTCGAGGGTGTTAACAGACATCAGAGACGATCTCGTGGTGGAAAAGCGGGCATTTTAGCCGACCAGGGGGCAAAAGCAAACGTTTGCTAGCCAGAATGGTTAATATTTAAAAAAACTAAATGCACCTTTTTATATAACTTTTCCTATTTTTCCGCTTAAAATCCATGCCGATTCCTCAAAAGCACAGTGTTCGCAAGGGAATAACCCGCATGAATGAGTCATGCATTCTGCACCCTAAAGGAGCTAAATATGTTTCATCTCGATACGTTATCGACACTTGTTGCCGCAACGATGACGTTGCTGCTAGGGCGCAAGCTGGTACAGTCTGTTTCCTTTCTGAAGAAATACACCATTCCTGAACCCGTGGCCGGTGGTTTGCTGGTGGCGCTGGCGCTGTTAGTGCTGAAAAAAAGTATGGGTTGGGAAGTCGGCTTTGATATGAGCCTTCGCGATCCGCTCATGCTGGCCTTTTTTGCCACCATTGGTCTGAACGCTAATATCGCCAGCCTGAGATCGGGTGGCCGCGTCGTGGGCATTTTCTTGATCGTCGTGGTGGGGTTACTGCTACTGCAAAACGCCATCGGTATTGGTATGGCAAGCATGATGGGGCTGGATCCGATCATGGGGCTGATTGCCGGGTCAATTACGCTTTCCGGCGGTCACGGCACCGGTGCGGCGTGGAGTAAGTTGTTTGTCGAACGGTATGGTTTTGCGAATGCGACAGAAGTGGCCATGGCTTGCGCGACCTTTGGTCTGGTGCTCGGTGGGCTGATTGGTGGCCCGGTGGCGCGGTATCTGGTGAAGCACTCGACGACGCCAGACGGCATTCCTGACGATCAGGAAGTCCCAACTGCGTTTGAAAAACCGGACGTTGGCCGCATTATCACCTCGCTGGTGCTGATCGAAACCATTGCGCTTATCGCTATCTGCCTCACGGTCGGCAAAATCGTTGCGCAACTGTTGTTGGGAACCGTGCTGGAACTCCCTACCTTTGTCTGCGTGCTGTTTGTCGGTGTGATTGTCAGCAACGGACTGGCGCTGATGGGCTTTTACCGCGTCTTTGAGCGCGCAGTATCCGTTCTGGGTAACGTTTGCCTGTCATTGTTCCTTGCGATGGCGTTAATGAGCCTGAAGCTGTGGGAACTGGCTTCGCTGGCACTGCCAATGCTGGCGATCCTGCTCGTTCAGACAGTCGCAATGGCGCTGTATGCCGTGTTTGTCACCTGGCGGATGATGGGTAAAAACTACGATGCTGCGGTCCTGGCGGCGGGGCATTGTGGATTTGGTCTGGGGGCGACACCGACGGCGATCGCTAACATGCAGGCCATTACGGACCGTTTCGGACCTTCGCATATGGCGTTTTTGGTGGTACCGATGGTTGGTGCGTTCTTTATCGACATCGTCAACGCGCTGGTGATTAAGCTGTATCTGCTATTGCCAATGTTTGCGCAATAAAATAGCCCATGCGGCGGTGTTATCGCCGCCGCGTATCAGGCGTTTGAATAGCGTTCTGTTTCGGGCATCCAGCGTTCAATCAGCGCTTTTGCTTCTTGCGGGTAACGCTCATGGATATGGCGCGCAATGCGCTGAACTTCCGGGATCATGGCCTGATCGCGCAGTAAATCAGCCATTTTAAATTCTGCATTCCCGGTTTGTCGGGTACCCAACAACTCACCAGGCCCACGAATTTCTAAATCTTTTTGGGCAATGACGAAGCCATCGTTACTGTCGCGAAGGACCTGTAGACGCAGTTGCGCTGTTTTCGACAGCGGGGATTTATAAAGCAGCACGCAGTGCGACGCCACCGCGCCGCGACCGACGCGGCCACGCAGTTGATGCAGCTGCGCCAGCCCCAGACGTTCCGGGTTTTCGATAATCATCAGGCTGGCGTTAGGTACATCCACGCCCACTTCAATCACCGTGGTAGCAACCAGCAGGTGTAACTCACCCTGTTTAAACGCCGCCATTACCGCCTGCTTTTCCGCGGGCTTCATACGACCATGAACCAGACCGACGTTCAGTTCAGGTAGGGCGAGCTTCAGTTCTTCCCATGTGGCTTCCGCCGCCTGCGCTTCTAACAAATCCGACTCTTCGATGAGAGTACACACCCAGTACGCCTGGCGTCCTTCCTGAGTACAGGCGTTGCGCACGCGATCGATAATGTCGCAGCGACGCGTATCCGGAATGGCGACCGTCGTGACGGGGGTACGTCCCGGCGGCAGTTCGTCAATGACAGAGGTATCGAGATCCGCGTAGGCGGTCATTGCCAGCGTTCGCGGGATAGGGGTGGCGGTCATGATGAGCTGATGCGGGTGGAAACCCTGCTGCTGACCTTTTTCCCACAGCGCCAGGCGCTGGTGTACGCCAAAGCGGTGCTGTTCGTCGATGATAACCAGAGCAAGGCCGTTAAACTGTACCTGTTCCTGGAAAATAGCATGCGTACCCACCACCATCTGCACCTGTCCGCTGGCAATGGCTTCCTGCTGGGCAAGGCGAGCCTTACCTTTCTGTTTGCCCGCCAGCCAGCCGACTTCTACGCCAAGGGGAGCGAACCAGTTGCGGAAATTGTTGGCGTGTTGTTCAGCCAGCAGTTCAGTGGGGGCCATCAGCGCGACCTGTTTACCGTGCGCAATTGCCCGCAGCGCAGCAAGTGTAGCGACCAGCGTTTTACCCGACCCAACATCACCCTGCACCAGGCGCATCATCGGGATATCCAGCGCCATGTCGCGTTCAATCTCAGCGACCACGCGCGCCTGTGCGCCCGTTGGCTTAAAAGGCAGAGATGCTAACAGCTGATTTTTCAGCGCATCGTTGGTCTCTAGCGGCTGGGCATGAAAGCGCTGAGCGCCGGCACGAAGCGCCAGCATACTCAGGTTATGCGCCAGTAATTCTTCGAGGATCAGTCGACGCTGTGCCGGATGCTGTCCGGTTTCCAGTTCGCTAAGCTGAAGCGACGGCGGCGGCCGATGCAGGGTGCGCAGTGCTTCCGGCAGGCTAAGCATCCCCTGTAATAATTCAGGCGGTAGCAGTTCGGAAATGGCGCAGGTATCCAGCAGATCCAGCGCCTGGTCGGTGAGTTTACGCAGCGTAGCCTGCTTAATGCCTTCAGTGGTCGGGTAAACCGGGGTGAGGGTTTCCTGCAATTCCGGAGTGCTCAGATCGCCCTGTACCCGGTATTCCGGGTGAATCATCTCGGCACCGTATTTCCCACGCTTCGTTTCACCATAGGCCAGTACGCGTCGGCCCGTCGCGAGGCTGTTTTTCATCGCCGCGCTAAAGTTAAAAAAGCGCATGGTGAGAATGCCAGTGCCGTCGCTGATCTGACAGGTCATCATCCGGCGACCGCCAAAAGTGATATTGCAGTTCAGCACTTCGCCTTCAACAGTGGCGTAAACGGCAGGCAGAAGCTCGCCAATTTTATAGAGATGGGTGCGGTCTTCGTAACGTAAGGGAAGATGTAACAGGAGATCCTGCACGGTATGCAGGCCGATCTTCGCCAGCTTACTGCTTTGCGCGGCGCCAACGCCTGTCAGCGTATTGAGCGGCACGGCATCCAGCAGGCGGCCTTTCATGGGTTATCCCGCGTACTGCATAGTGGACCACCACTCGGCATCGGCTTCTATTTCGCCCTGCGCGTTGACGTGGGGGTAAGGTAATTTTTTCTGCCTGGCGACGCGAGCCAGCACCGGATAGCCACCTTCAAACAGCAAGCGCTGCTGTTCAGCATCTGGCAGCATACTGTTGCTGCGCTCATACATGCCGGCGTTCTGCCGCTGGCGCTGCGCTTCGTAAAGAATAAGGGCAGAAGCGACCGAGACGTTCAGTGACTGCACCATGCCGATCATTGGAATGATGATATCCCGATCCGCAAGATCCAGCGCTTCCTGGGAGATCCCGGTTTTCTCCTGCCCCATTAAAATGCAGGTCGGGCGGGTGTAGTCGATCTCGCGAAAATCCACGGCTTTATCAGACAGATGCGTGGCCAGAATCTGCATACCGCGACCTTTCAGGTGCGATACCGCTTCGGCAATGGTTTTGTGTGTTTTTACGCTAACCCAACTGTTACTGCCTGCGGCGGTAGACGCCATGGTACGCATGCGGTTTCCAGGCCAGACGGCGTGGACCTCGTGAACGCCAACGGCATCTGCGGTACGAAGGATCGCAGAAACGTTATGAGGTTTATGGACCTGCTCCATACAGACGGTCAGGTCAGGCTGACGCCTGGCGAGCATTTCGCAAATGCGCTCATAGCGTTTTGAATTCATCTTTCTAGTTTCGGTTACGGGTGACTTTAATGACGTCTGGCATTACGCGGATTTTGCGCATGATATTCGCCAGATGCACACGGTCACGCGCGGTCAGGCGTATAAAGGCGCTGTAGACGCGGCCATCCTTCTCTTCCGTGTTCAGGCTCTGAATATTGGACGTCGTCGTGTTAATTGCCGCCGTCAGGTTCGCCAGCGCACCCTGATGGTTAAACATATCCACCTTGATTTCGGTGATGAATTCCTGCTCCGTCTCTTTATCCCACTCCACCGCCATAAACTTCTCAGGCTCTTTCTGGTAGCCACGGATGTTACGGCAGGATTCATGGTGAATCACCAACCCTTTACCTGGGCTGACGTGGGCAATGATCGGATCGCCTGGGATCGGGCGACAGCATTTAGCGAAGGTAATCAGTACGCCGTCCGCGCCCTTGATAGGCAGGTGACCGTGGCTCTGCGCGGCGGGCGGTACCGTGGAGGCATCGCCTTGTTGCAGGTTTTTCGCTACAACGACGCTCATCGCATTGCCAAGACCAATTTCGGCCAGCAGATCGTCCAGCGACGCGAGCTTCATACGCTCAAGCTCACGCTGGATGCTCTCCTGCGGAATTTCAGCGAGCTTACGGCTGCCGCCAAGAGCATGGTTAAGTAGACGACGCCCAAGGCTGACGGAATCATCGCGCTTGAGGTTCTTCAGCAACTGACGAATTTTAGCGCGCGCTTTTGAGCTAACAACGAAGTTCAGCCATGCGGCGTTTGGTCGTGCGCCAGGTGCGGTAATGATTTCAACCGTCTGTCCACTGGTTAATGGTTGAGACAGCGGATAGGGCTGTCTGTCGACGCGTGCGCCAACGCAGGCATGGCCGATATCGGTATGCACCGCATAAGCAAAGTCAACAGGCGTGGCACCGGCAGGCAGTTCGACAATACGCCCTTCCGGTGTGAAAACGTAAATCTCATCCGGGAAAAGATCGGATTTAACGCTCTCAATAAATTCAAACGAGCTACCCGCGCTTTGCTGTAGTTCCAGCAGGCTTTGCATCCAGCGCTGGGCGCGGATTTGTGCTGTTGTGCTGCTTTCGCCGCCGTGTTCTTTATAAGCCCAGTGCGCCGCAACCCCCATTTCCGCCATCTGGTCCATATCTTCGGTACGAATTTGTACCTCAACAGGAACACCATGCGGGCCGATCATCGAGGTGTGCAAAGATTGATAGCCGTTCGCTTTCGGAATGGCGATATAGTCTTTTACGCGCCCCGGACGCGGCTTATACAGGCTGTGCATTTGACCGAGTACACGGTAGCAAGTATCGGAGTCATGAACGATGACGCGAAACGCGTAAATATCCATGATCGAGTGAAAACGCTGCTCTTTGAGCACCATTTTGCAGTAGATAGAGTACAGATGTTTTTCACGACCGCTCACGCGGCACGGAATTCCCGCTTCCTGCAAACGCCCGTCGATCTCAGAGAGGATTTTTTGAATCATCTCTTTACGGTTGCCACGCGCGGCTTTGACCACCTCTTTAATGACGCGATAGCGGTTCGGGTACAACGCTTCAAAACCCAGCTCTTCCAGCTCGGTTTTAATATGATGAATACCTAAACGGTGCGCCAGCGGGCTATAAATTTCGAGGGTTTCGCGGGCAATACGGCGACGTTTATCCGGGCGTAATGAGCCCAGCGTGCGCATATTGTGGGTGCGGTCAGCGAGTTTGATGAGAATGACGCGGATATCCTGCACCATCGCCATAATCATCTTGCGGAAGTTTTCGGCTTGCGCCTCTTTCTTATCGCGAAACTTGAGCTTATCAAGCTTCGATACCCCTTCTACCAGTTCAGCAACGCTTTTACCAAAAAGCTGCTCCATATCCTGGTAAGTGGCGGGAGTATCTTCAATGACATCATGCAGTAGCGCAGCCATAAGCGTTTCATGGTCGAGTTTCATCTCGGCCAGAATACAGGCGACTGCCACGGGATGCGTGATGTAGGGTTCACCGCTTGAACGTGCCTGTCCCTCGTGAGCGTCACGTGCAACAAGATACGCCTGCCGCAGACGCTTAATTTGGTCTTCCGGCAGGTAGTTTTGAATCAGCTGATTCAGGCTTTCAAACAGATACAAGGGCGACCCGCTTTGTGATTAACGACGACCTTCAGCAATAGCGGTAACGGCTTGTAATTCAGCGGCTTCCTGCTCTTGCTGTTCCTGGCGTTCACGAACATCGAGAATCTGAGTGTTGATCAGACCTTCTTCGATTTCGCGCAGCGCGATTACGGTAGTTTTATCGTTTTCTTCCGGTACGAGCGGATCCTTTCCGCCTACCTGCATCTGACGAGCGCGACGCGCGGCGACCAGTACCAGGTCAAAACGGTTACCAATTTTCTCTACAGCGTCCTGAACAGTTACGCGTGCCATACTTAAAATGCTCCACAGGTGAAGAAATGACTGGGCATGATACTGAATGTGGGTTCAGTCTGCCAACAGTTTGCTGATTAAAGCGTCATGACGCTGCTTTTGGCGGCTCATGCGCAGACGTTCGGCGCGAATGATGGTTTTCAGATCGCCCAGGGCGGTATCGAAATCATCGTTCACAATAAGATAATCATATTCGGCGTAATGGCTCATTTCTGCAACAGCTTGCGCCATCCGTTTTGCAATTACGTCTTCGCTATCCTGACCACGACCCCGCAAACGGCGGTCCAGTTCAATTTTGGATGGCGGCAAAATGAAGATGCTACGCGCCTGCGGCATCTTTTGGCGAATCTGCTGAGCGCCCTGCCAGTCAATATCTAAAAAGACATCGACACCGGATGCCAGCACTTGCTCTATGGCTTCACGAGACGTGCCATAGTAATTGCCAAAAACTTCGGCATGTTCCAGGAACGCATCGTCGCCAATCATGGTTCTGAATTCGTCATGGTTCACAAAAAAATAATGTTCGCCGTGAACCTCACCTGGGCGCGGTGCGCGCGTGGTGTGAGAAACAGAAACCTGGGTGTCATACAACGGTTGGGTTTTCAATAAAGCCTGAATCAGGCTGGATTTACCCGCGCCACTGGGGGCAGAAACAATATAAAGCGTGCCTTGAGCCATGAGTATCTTACGTATGTGATTGTCAAAAATGAACCTACATACGGGCTTATTATACACGTAGCCGCTACGCGACGTAGTCTTTGTCACACTTTTTGCGTCTGAATATTGCATTTTGCGAGCCTGTTTCCTGATTTACGGAACATTCTTTGCAACCGAGTAGATTCTCTGGAAACCGCGACGCAAACGTCACACTTGCCATTCGGCTTTGCCCATGCCTTGCGTTATACCTGCCTGTCATCGGACGACGGAGGTTGCAATGAAGGTATGGATGGGCATGTTGATGGGACTGTTGTTATGGCAAACCCAGAGCTGGGCGGTATGTCCTGTCTGGACAGCAACCAGGGCTAAAGCAGAAATTTCCCGCTTACAGCAACAAATTTCCCGGTGGGATGACGATTATTGGCAAAAGGGTGTCAGTTCCGTACCCGACGGTGTTTACGACCAGTTGCGGGTTCGGCTGACACAGTGGCAACGCTGCTTTGGTGATAGCGTGACTTCTGAGCCCGTAATGCCAGCGATTGGCGGAACAACCGTGCATCCGGTCGCCCATACGGGCGTAAGGAAACTGGCCGATAAGCGCGCGATGCAACAATGGATGCATGGTCGTAACGACCTGTGGGTACAGCCTAAGGTCGATGGCGTTGCGGTCACGCTGGTCTATCAAAAGGGAAGGCTGACCCAGGCAATCAGCCGTGGTGATGGTCTGAAAGGAGAGGACTGGACGGCGAAAGTTCAACAGATTCCTGCTGTACCTCAGACGGTCGCAGGTGCGCTGGCAGACAGCGTTTTGCAGGGGGAGATCTTTTTACGCCAGGAAGGTCATATTCAGCAAAAAATGGGCGGGATGAACGCCCGCTCAAAGGTGGCGGGAATATTGATGCGTAAAGAGAGTGCCAGCGCACTACGTTCACTGGGTATTTTTATCTGGGCCTGGCCTGACGGCCCTTCCGTTATGACCGAAAGGGTAGAACAGTTGAGCGCAGCGGGGTTTCCTTTAACACAGCAGTATACGTTGCCTGTCAGCAACTCAGACGCTATTGAGGATGCCCGCAACTTATGGTGGACAACGGCGTTGCCTTTTGTCACGGATGGTGTGGTTGTGCGCAGGGGTAAAGAGCCGGAAGCACGTCACTGGCTGCCCGGCCAGGGTGACTGGCTGGTCGCCTGGAAGTATCCTCCGGTTGCGCAAGTTGCTGATGTTCAGGCTATTCAGTTCTCTGTCGGCAAGAGCGGCAAGATTAGCGTAGTGGCATCATTGGCCCCCGTGATGCTTGATGATAAGCGGGTACAGCGCGTCAACGTGGGTTCCGTTCGACGCTGGGAGGAGTGGGATATCGCCCCAGGCGATCAGATCCTGGTGAGTCTTGCAGGACAGGGTATACCACGCATTGATGAAGTCGTCTGGCGAAGTTCCGATCGAACGAAACCTGTACCGCCGGCAGATCGTTTTAATTCGCTTACCTGCTATTTTGCCACCGCGGTATGTCAGGAACAGTTTATCTCCCGACTGGTCTGGATGGGCACAGCTGGCGTCCTGGGGCTTGATGGCGTCGGAGAGGCGGGCTGGCGGGCACTGCATCAGCGTCATCCCTTCGGGCATATTTTTTCATGGCTGGGTTTAACGCTGGAGCAGATCCAGAACACACCCGGATTTGCAAAAGCGAAGGGGGAGCAGGTGTGGCATCAGTTCTCTCTGGCGCGAAAACAGCCCTTTGTTCGTTGGGTTATGGCAATGGGCATACCGCTGACTCAGCCTGCGTTGAATGCCAGCGGCGTGAGTTCATGGCGGGAACTTTTAGACAGGAAAGAGCAGTACTGGCAGCAGCTTCCGGCAACAGGGCCTCGGCGAGCAAGGCAAGTGATGGAATGGCTGGCCAGCAGCGAGGTTAAAGCACTGAGCCGCTGGCTGGCGGCTCAGCACATTGAAGGCTTTACGCCTTAGTGGCTTTCGTGGCGGTAATAAAAAACGGGTAACCCTAACTTGAGGCGCAGGGCCAGCAGTCGGGCAGCAAAGCCAAACATCAGCGTTGAGATAACGACAACATCCTGGTTGGAGACATAGTGCTGCAACAGAATATAAAGGACGGCGGAGGCAAACGAGACACCAGCGTACAGTTCTTTTTGAAAGACAAGCGGGATACGTTTGCAGAACATGTCGCGTAATACGCCACCAAAAACGCCCGTGGTGACCGCCGCCACGACGGCAATGATCGGCCCATGGCCCATATCCAGGGCGACCTGAGCGCCAATAATGGAAAAGACCACGAGTCCCAGCGCGTCCAGAACCAGAAAAAGTTTACGCAGGTAGGGCATGACGGGCGCCACAATGGTGGTCAACACCGCCGCAGTCGCGACAATAATGACGTATTCAGGATGTTTTACCCAGCCAAGTGGGTAGTGGCCGAGCAAAATGTCACGCACGGAACCGCCCCCAATCGCAGTTGCTGTCGCAATAATGATGACGCCGAACGTGTCCATACGGCGCCGACCCGCAGCCAGCGCACCCGTCATCGCCTCAGCGGTTATTCCTACCAGATAAAGAATATGTAACAGCATGACTCCCCCAAAATTTGCGGAGGTGAGAGTAACGATTTGTGCGCATTCTCACGATTGAGTTTTTCTAAGGCGAAGCAGGAAGGATAACTTTTTATTATGTAAAATTACAGTTAATGCCTTATCTCGTATGTATACAATGGATTTATGCCAAATAAATGACATAGAAAAACTAATCCTTCCGGTGCGTTGAATCACGTCCTTACAGAGTTTTTGCGCTTCGTGGAGACTTTTTTACTACAGCTCGAGTGTTGATCTGACGATAAGGATAAATGTCGAATCGTACATTTTGGTGATGTGAAAAGGACTTATGATGAAGAGCCTCGTGTTTGTTATGCTTTTGCTGGCCAACTGTTCAAGTTATGCCGCATCCTTTGATTGCTCAAAGGCAAGCGCGAGTTATGAGAAAACGATCTGTTCCGATGATGTGCTAAACCGAATGGATGAGGCATTATCAAATAACTATCGTGCGGTGATGAATTCCGATCGTGACCAAACAATAAAAGACCAGCTTAAGCAGTCACAAAAGGCATGGCTCACGAAAAGAAATGCTTGTGGTGAGTACGCATGCATCCGAAGTTTGTATGAATGGCGAGTAGATGAAATTTGCGATAAATATGCATCTTCAGCCGAAAAGCCAAAATGTATTTCTACCCAGGATATTAGCAAACAGATTAATGCCGATATCGACAAGGCCAAACAAGAAGATCAAAAGAACAGAATTCCGGTAAAAGAAGTATTCCAGAATTTAGTCGAGAAATATTCGAGTCAGGTTGATCAGATAGGCTTTTCAGACGAACAGCTATCTTCTTATATCTATATCAGTATGTCCTCTAATTACGTTCGCTATTGCACATTACGCGAGTATTTATCGTTAATGTCTGATATCGCTGGGCTGAAATCGATTACCAAAATTGATAATAACAGCTATTTTGGTTTTAAGATGAAAGTTAAGGGGCATCCAACAACGGGCTTCACCTTTCATGTTGAAGATGATGAGCTCTATCTGAATGGGCTTGTGTCTGGCGATGATGTCCTTGAGGCTGTAACCGCAGGCCATGCGAACCAGATTGCCAATACGTTTTATGTCTATGCCGTGCAGCTGTTGAATGACAATAATGCAAAGCTGTAACAGGCGCGTGCATGGATATTTTATTTTTTAGACATTAACGGAAGGCTTAAAGGAGAGATAATGAAAAAGATAATCATCACATTATGCTTAATGGCCAGTTTACCGTGGGCTCACGCCGGGGAATATATTAAGCGCAACGGTATTTTGTCGCTTTCTCCGGCGGTTGAGGTGGCTAAATTCAATATTAATGCTTCGCATGGCGACACCTCAATCTGTGAGATACAAGGCGAAGCCATATCTATTGCGCCGACGAAAAACCAACAGCGCCGCTGGATCTATAGCGATCAATCGAGCATGTGCGTGGCAGTTATTAGCCAGCTTAAGAATGGTTCTATGCAGGTGATGACCCGCGACTGTGACACGTTTTGTGGGGTTTCCGCTCTTGGTGCGATGGACGGAGAATACAGAATAAGACAGTAGATGCCAGATAGTATTAACGCTATCTGGCATTGCTAACGCGGTGAAAACTTACTCGATATTCTGGATCTGTTCGCGCATTTGCTCGATCAGGACTTTCAGTTCAATCGCGGAGTTTGTCACCTCTGCATTGATGGATTTTGAGGCCAGCGTATTCGACTCGCGGTTAAACTCTTGCATCATGAAGTCCAGACGACGGCCCACCGCCTCTTTTTTCTTCAGGATGTTGTAGGTTTCTTTGACGTGGGCTTCCAGGCGATCCAGTTCTTCCGCTACGTCAATACGCTGCGCCATCAATACCAGCTCTTGTTCCAGGCGGTTATTTTCGAGCTGTACCTGGGCGTCTTCCAGCTTAGCAACCAGACGCTCACGCTGCCATTGCAGAATTTCAGGCATATGGGCGCGCACTTTAACCACCTCGTTGCTGACACCTTCAAGGCGTTGCTCAATGAGCGCTTTCAGCGCCTGACCTTCCGTTTCGCGGGCGACGATAAAGTCGTCCAGCGTACCGTCCAGCGCGGCCAGGATTTCAGCGGCGATAGCATCCAGATCTTGTTCTTGCGCTGCCATCACGCCCGGCCAACGAAGAATATCAACCGGATTAATTTCCCCTTCGTCGCTCTGCATCTTGACCCAATTGGCCGCATTCACGAGCTGCTTGGCGAGCTTCTCATTCAGGATGAGTTCGCCCTGTGCGCTGGCATCAGGCTCAAAACGCAGCATGCACTCAATTTTCCCGCGCGTCAGGCGTGTGCGAATGCGATCACGAACAACAGGCTCAAGGCTACGGAACTGCTCCGGCAGACGGAAATAGGTTTCCAGATAACGCTGGTTAACCGAGCGCATTTCCCAGGTGGCGCTACCCCATTCACCCTTGATTTCACGCCGGGCGTAGGCGGTCATACTGCGGATCATAGACGTTCCTGTTTTTAAAGGAGAGATGGGAGGATTATAGCCATCCCAGCCTTGTCAGGATAGGAATAACCGCCGGAAGTCCGTATAATGCGCAGCCACATTCGTTTCAAGCCGGAGATCTCAATATGCGTCCAGCAGGCCGTAGCGCTAATCAGGTGCGTCCCGTAACCCTGACCCGTAACTATACAAAACATGCTGAAGGCTCGGTGCTGGTCGAATTTGGAGATACCAAAGTGTTATGCACTGCCTCCATTGAAGAAGGCGTTCCGCGTTTTCTGAAAGGTCAGGGGCAGGGCTGGATCACCGCTGAATATGGCATGTTGCCGCGTGCGACGCATACCCGTAATGCGCGTGAAGCGGCAAAAGGGAAGCAGGGTGGCCGCACAATGGAGATTCAGCGTCTCATCGCACGTGCGCTGCGCGCCGCAGTTGATCTCAAAACACTGGGTGAGTTTACCATTACGCTGGACTGCGACGTGATTCAGGCCGATGGCGGTACGCGCACTGCGTCCATTACCGGTGCTTGTGTTGCGCTGGCCGATGCGCTGAATAAACTGGTTGCCAGTGGCAAGCTGAAAACCAACCCGATGAAAGGGATGGTTGCAGCGGTGTCCGTCGGTATCGTTAACGGCGAAGCGCTTTGCGATCTGGAATACGTTGAAGATTCTGCGGCAGAAACCGATATGAACGTGGTGATGACCGAAGACGGGCGAATTATAGAAGTGCAGGGCACGGCGGAAGGCGAGCCGTTCAGCCACGAAGAACTACTCACCTTGCTGGCGTTGGCCCGAGGGGGAATCGAATCCATTGTGGCGACGCAGAAGGCGGCGTTAGAAAATTGATATTAAGGCGACCAATGAGTCGCCTTTTTTTTGCCCGTAGATTTTGTAAATGATGAAAGTGAAAGGAGCGAATCCATGAAAGCATATCAGCGCCAGTTTATTGAGTTTGCGCTTAACAAACAGGTACTCAAGTTTGGCGAATTTACGCTGAAATCCGGGCGCAAGAGCCCCTATTTCTTCAACGCCGGGCTGTTTAATACCGGGCGCGACTTGGCGTTGTTAGGTCGTTTCTACGCTGAAGCGCTGGTGGATTCTGGAATTGAGTTTGATCTGCTTTTTGGCCCTGCGTACAAAGGTATTCCGATTGCGACCACTACCGCTGTAGCGCTGGCGGAGCATCATGATAAAGACCTGCCGTACTGCTTCAACCGCAAAGAAGCGAAAGATCACGGTGAAGGTGGCAGCCTGGTCGGAAGTCCGTTACAGGGACGGGTTATGCTGGTGGACGATGTGATAACCGCGGGTACGGCGATTCGAGAATCCATGGAGATAATCCAGGCCCATAGCGCGACGCTTGCGGGTGTGCTGATTTCCCTGGACCGTCAGGAACGCGGTCGTGGTGAAATATCGGCGATTCAGGAAGTTGAACGTGATTATGGCTGTAAGGTGATTTCCATCATCACCCTGAAAGATCTGATTGCGTATCTGGAAGAGAAGCCAGAAATGGCGGAACATCTGGCGGCAGTACGGGCGTATCGGGAAGCATTTGGGGTTTAAGCGTCATTGATTTGCCCGGTGGCGCTGCGCTTACCGGGCCTACAGATTCCGTAGGCCGGATAAGGCGAAGCCGCCATCCGGCTACCCTGCTACTGCAGTTGCGCAGCCAGCAGCGGCCATCGGGAGTCAAAATCGTCCGTAGGGCGGTATTTAAATTCGCTACGCACAAAACGTGACAGCATGCCTTCACAGAAGGCCAGTAGTTGGCCTGCCAACAGCGTTTCATCTGTCGTGAACCCTTCGCCTTCTCGCATGCGTTTTTCTCGCAGAACCTGACGCAGTTGGGCTTCAATGCGTTCAAACAATTGGTTGATGCGCCCCTGCAGACGGTCCTGTTCGAACATTAATGCATGTCCTGTAAGGATACGCGTCAGGCCCGGATTTCGTTCACCAAACCCCAGAATCAATAACACAATCAGGCGCAGGCGCGCGTGAGTGTCCTTTTCATCTTTCAGTATCAGGTTGATTCGGGTGATCAGGCTGTCTTCGATAAACTCGATCAGACTGTCGAACATGCGAGTCTTACTGGGAAAGTGGCGATACAAGGCCGCTTCGGAAACACCGACAGACGCTGCCAGTTTTGCCGTCGTGATACGTTGGCTTCCATCACTGGATTCCAGCATCAGCGCCAGAGACTGAAGTATTTCTTCGCGACGGTTCCTTTTCGCAGTTTGTTTTTCTGCCATGTTACAAAATACCCCTGAAAATAAGCACTTGCCAGGCGAGCATCCACACTATGACCGCAAACACCCGGTTTGCGGTGCGGTTATGACGTTATTGGGATGCGTAAATGTCTTACTTACGGCCAGAATGGCCGAACCCGCCTTCACCACGGTCAGTGGCGTCAAAATCTTCCACCAGATTAAATTCGGCCTGCACAACGGGCACAAAGACCATTTGCGCAATACGTTCACCCGGTTCAATGGTGAAACTGTCCTGACCACGGTTCCAGACGGAAACCATCAGCTGTCCCTGGTAATCGGAGTCAATCAGCCCCACCAGATTACCCAGCACGATACCATGTTTATGACCCAGACCTGAACGCGGCAGAATAACGGCAGCCAGAGACGGATCGGCAATATGAATAGCCAGCCCGGTTGGCAGCAGCGTAGTTGCGCCCGGCGCCAGTTCTACGGCGTCATCGAGACAGGCTCGCAGGTCAAGTCCGGCTGAACCAGAGGTGGCATAGGTTGGCAGCGGGAATTGCTGTCCAACACGCGGGTCCAGAATCTTAACGTCGATTTTTTTCATCATAAAGGGTCACGATCTCGTCGAGTAATAATTGGCCCAGGAGTTCTTTTCGCTCAAGCGGTAAGATTTTATCTCCATCCTGCCAGAAAAGGTGTAATGCATTGCTGTCGCTATTAAAACCTTGATTTGCAATCGAAACATCGTTAGCGCAGATCACATCAAGGTTTTTGCGGATACGTTTTTGCCGGGCGTATTCTTCCACATTATTCGTTTCTGCGGCAAACCCAACAACAAAGGGGCGATTGTTTTTGAGTGCGGCGACGCCAGCGATAATGTCGGGGTTTTTTACCATTTTTACTGTTAATTCATCGCCCTGTGTCGCCTGCTTTTTAATTTTTTCATTGGCGACAGTGGCAGCGCGATAGTCGGCAACAGCAGCACAACCGATAAAAATATTCTGCCGGGAAACGTCAGCCTGCACAGCGGCTTCCATCTCCAGGGCGGTCATCACGTCAACCCGTTGAACGAACGGTGGCGTGGGGAGGGAGACAGGGCCAGAAACCAGCGTGACATTTGCACCACGACGTGCGGCAGCTGCGGCGATAGCAAAACCCATTTTACCGGAACTGTGGTTGGAAATGTACCGCACCGGATCCAGCGGCTCGCGCGTGGGACCTGCGGTAATCATGATATTGAGATGTTGCAGATCGTTGACAGGGGAGAAATGCGCCGCGGCCATATCAACAATGGTTAAGGGATCCAACATCCGACCCGGGCCAATATCACCGCATGCCTGACTGCCGCTGTCCGGACCCCAGATAAGCAGACCACGTGAGGCGAGCACATCAAGGTTATGTTGAGTCGCAGCGGCGCGGTACATCTGTTGGTTCATCGCAGGTAAGACGGCAACAGGGGCCGGGGTCGCCAGACAGATTGTGGAAACCAGATCGTTAGCCATCCCCGCGGCAACGCGAGCAATCAGGTCTGCCGTGGCGGGGGCGAGAATCACCAGATCGGCCCATTTCCCCAACTCGATATGGCCCATTGCAGCTTCTGCTGCGGGGTCCAGAAGGCTATCGGAAACGGGATACCCGGAAACCGCCTGCAAACTGAGCGGTGTTATAAAGGCTTTAGCCGCCTCGGTCATCGCCACACGGACATCGGCGCCGCGTTCGCGCAGGCGACGCACCAGTTCAGGGGTTTTGTAGGCCGCAATGCCGCCACTGACACCGAGAACGATTTTTTTACCGGCCAGGCTCATCATGATCTTTCCTGTTGGATTACACCAGAAGGCGGATATTTTATCACAATCCGTAAACTGTCGCGTGTTCACCCACTCATCACTTTGCGAGGCGCTACGCAGGACGAGAAAAAGCGCGTCGATTCCCCTTAAGGGCTATGCCACCATGCGCTCTGGCATAAGGAGGTCAGGTATGGAAACAGCGGAGTGCTTACTGCCAAGGGAAAAACTGCTGGCAAAGGGAATAGAAATGCTGACAGATGATGAACTGCTGGCGCTTTTCCTACGCACCGGAACCCCTGGAAAAGATGTCTTTACGCTGGCTAAAGATATCCTCAACCATTTTGGTTCTCTGCACAGTTTGTTAACGGCGGACTACTCTCAGTTCATTGGTGTGGCCGGGATTGGCGTAGCAAAATATGCGCAGCTGAGAGGAATTGCTGAGTTGGCACGGCGCTTTTATGACGTCCAGATGGAGGGCGCGAACCCGTTGCTCAGCCCGGAATTGACGCGCTCCTTTCTGCAGAGTCAGTTTGCGATGGAGTCGCGTGAAATTTTTATGGTTATTTTCCTCAACGCGCAACATAAAGTGATTAAACATAGCCGCCTCTTTTCCGGCACGCTGAGCCACGTTGAGGTTCATCCGCGTGAAATTGTTCGTGAAGCGATAAAAATCAATGCTTCTGCGGTGATCCTTGCACATAATCATCCGTCGGGGTGTGCAGAGCCGAGCAAAGCGGATAAACTCATCACTGAGCGCGTAGTAAAATGCTGCCAGTTCATGGACATCCGTGTGCTTGATCATCTTGTCATTGGGCGCGGAGAGTACGTTTCTTTTGCGGAACGCGGTTGGATTTAACGCACTTTGCTCGATCCATCGGGATCTTTGTCTGTTCGGGACTTGAGCACATCGCCGACACAGCGTATACTACGCCACCTTTGAGAATCTCGGGTTTGGCATTTGGGCCTGGCAATCGAGAGTTCACTTAGAACTATGCGATGACCGGGCTGTAAAGCCTGACGAGGCGCCGATACCCCATACGAAGCTCGAGCTAATTTGATTTTTGGAGAATAGACATGTCCCGAGTCTGCCAAGTTACTGGCAAGCGTCCGGTGACCGGTAACAACCGTTCCCACGCACTGAACGCGACTAAACGCCGTTTCCTGCCTAACCTGCACTCTCACCGTTTCTGGGTTGAGAGCGAAAAGCGTTTTGTCACCCTGCGTGTATCTGCTAAAGGTATGCGTGTTATTGATAAGAAAGGCATCGAAACAGTTCTGTCTGAACTGCGTGCCCGTGGCGAAAAGTACTAAGTACTAAGAGGAAATAAATCATGGCTAAAGGTATTCGTGAGAAAATCAAGCTGGTTTCTTCTGCTGGTACTGGTCACTTCTATACCACTACGAAGAACAAACGTACTAAGCCGGAAAAACTGGAACTGAAAAAATTCGATCCAGTTGTCCGTCAGCACGTTCTCTACAAAGAAGCAAAAATTAAGTAATTCTTGCTTTGATGTAGTAAAAAAACCTCGCTTCGGCGGGGTTTTTTGTTTTCTGGTCGTCCCCATAATACAAGGGTCTGTGTTACAGCCGGAGAAGCTATGCCTGAATTACCCGAAGTTGAAACCAGCCGCCGTGGTATAGAGCCACATCTGGTTGGCGCAACCATTCTGCATGCCAATGTGCGTAATGGTCGCCTGCGTTGGCCGGTGTCAGAAGAAATCTACCGCCTGAGCGATAAACCCGTGCTCAGCGTTCAGCGCCGCGCGAAATACCTTCTGCTGGAGCTTCCCGACGGCTGGATCATCATCCACCTGGGAATGTCGGGCAGTTTACGTATTCTTCCTGAGGATCTTCCCGCCGAAAAGCATGACCACGTCGATTTAGTGATGAGCAACGGTAAAACCCTGCGCTACACCGATCCTCGTCGCTTTGGTGCCTGGTTGTGGACTAAAGAGCTGGAAGGACACAACGTACTCGCTCACCTCGGCCCAGAACCGCTGAGCGAGGATTTTAACGACGTCTACCTGCAACAGAAGTGCGCGAAAAAGAAAACAGCTATCAAACCCTGGCTGATGGATAACAAATTAGTGGTGGGAGTGGGTAATATCTACGCCAGTGAGTCGCTGTTCGCTGCGGGTATCCATCCTGACCGTCTGGCGTCGTCATTGTCTCAGGCAGAGTGCGCGCTGCTGGTGCGCGTTATCAAGGCCGTTCTGTTACGATCCATAGAGCAGGGGGGAACAACCCTGAAAGACTTCCTGCAAAGCGATGGCAAGCCGGGCTATTTTGCTCAGGAATTGCAGGTTTACGGTCGTAAAGGAGAACCGTGCCGGGTATGCGGAACGCCGATTATCGCGTCAAAACATGCCCAGCGAGCGACGTTCTATTGCAGAAACTGCCAGAAGTAAGCCGGAGACGGCGCTTTACTTCAGCTTGTCCAGTAACGCCTGGTGAATATTCTCGGGCAGGAAATGGGCGACTTCACCGCCATGACGCGCCACTTCTTTCACCAATGAAGAAGAGATGAACGACCACTCTTTGGACGGCATCAGAAACACGCTTTCGAGCTCGGGCATGAGATGACGGTTCATATGGGCCAGTTGCATCTCATATTCAAAGTCAGCAACGGCGCGCAAACCACGGATAAGAATATTGGCTTTCTGCTCATGGGCAAAGTTCGCCATCAAATCGCTAAATCCTAACACTTCAACGCCAGGAAGATGTGCGGTTGCCTGCTGCGCCAGCGCGACACGTTCTTCTAGCGTGAACATCGGTTTTTTACTGGGACTTGCAGCAATGGCCAGAATGACATGGTCAAACATCCGTGTGGCACGAGTGATGATGTCGATATGGCCGTTCGTCAACGGATCAAAAGTACCTGGATAAATCGCCCGTTTTTGCATAACGGCCCTCAATGCGTTTTCGGTGGCAGATAAGGTTCCAGCAGTTGCAGTAAACGCTGAAGCGCGCCCTGGTTTTGATACAGAACTTCAACTGCGTGACGACCATAGAAGTTACGATAATCAGCATCGGTCAGTAAAGAGGAAACCTCTTTGGCAAGGCTGGCCGCATCGGTGACGGTAATCAAACCGCTGGCCTGTTCCAGGCGGGCACAAATATCTTTGAAGTTTAACGTGTGCGGACCCATCAATACGGGGATGGCGTGTGCGGCGGCTTCCAGTGGGTTATGCCCCCCACGTTCAACCAACGATCCACCAACAAAAGCGAGATCTGCAATTCCGTACAGCAGCATCAGTTCGCCCATTGTATCGCCAACGACAACCTGGGTGCTGGCAGAGGGCACCTCGCCTGATGAGCGAGTGGTATAGCTTAAGCCAGCCTCACGCACGAGATTTATGGCATCCGGGAAGCGCTCAGGATGACGCGGCACAAGGATGAGCAGAAGATTAGGAAACTGATGTAATAAAATCTGATGAGCGGCAATGACGATGCTTTCTTCGCCTTCGTGCGTGCTGGTGGCGATCCACACTGGG
This sequence comes from Citrobacter sp. RHB25-C09, assembly GCF_013836145.1. NCBI lineage: Bacteria > Pseudomonadati > Pseudomonadota > Gammaproteobacteria > Enterobacterales > Enterobacteriaceae > Citrobacter > Citrobacter sp. RHB25-C09. The sequence continues at coordinate 107,049 of NZ_CP057483.1, forward strand.
CGATGCGGTGCCCATTGGCGGCGGAGCGTGACAGCCTTCGCGGCGAGCTGCGGCGTGACGGAAATATCGAACTTGAGGCTGCCAGTGACGGTCACCTGATTATTCTTTGCACCCAGCTTGATGAAGCGTTGTCCATCTTCTTCATTTTGTGCGGCGATGAGCGTAATGCGGCGCAGAAGGCGGCGAACAAATTTACCCAGTTTCGTATAACCTTCAGCAGAACGCGCAGAAAGGCGGGCATTGGCGATCACCAACGGAATATGTCGTTTGTGCAGCGCGGCAATCAGATTCGGCCACAACTCCGTTTCCATGATCAGTACCAGCTTAGGGTCGACCTTCTTCAGGAAGCGCGCCAGCGCATCGGGTAAGTCATAGGGAAGATAAACGTGCTGGACATCGCTGCCGAAGGCGGACTGGACACGCTCGGAACCCGTCGGCGTCATCGTGGTGACGGTGATCGGCAGATCGGGATAACGGTGCCGCAGGGCGCGAACTAACGGGATAGCTGCTAATGTTTCACCAACAGAGACGGAATGAAGCATGATCCCGCCAGGCTTCAGGGGACGGCGATAGAAGCCGTAGCGTTCGCCCCAGCGTTTACGGTAGGCCGGGGCCTTACGTCCGCGCACCCAGAGCCGTATCCAGATCAAGGGCTGAATAAGGTAGAGAAGAGCGGTGTAAAGCAATTCGAGCATAGTAAATAGCTGACTTAGGGATGTGCTGGGGATTCTATGTATTTAGTCAGGGCTTTACCATTACTTTTCCTGATTTTGACTTAAATAGCCTTAAGTGCGGCTAATTCAGTACCCGGACTACACATTTTTTGCATTTTTATGCCAATTATTGATGTCGGCTTTCCCAGCCTTTCTCTACAGAATCCAGGGGCGGACGCGAAAGTGCTGAAATAATGAGTATCGGACTGATTCAAATATGAAAAAATCCCAATTTGGCTAACTTTCATTCGAGTCGGATTGAAGCGAAAGAAGTGGTACACTAGCGTGTAAAAGTCAGTGCGGTATCAGTAATCAGGTAGCTGTTGAGCCTGGGGCGGTAGCGTGCTTTTTTCTGCTTACCTTTGCCGGATAATCACAAAAAAGAGTCGCATGTGGAAAAGCCTTTTCGAAAAATTCTGGTCATAAAGATGCGTTTTCACGGGGGAATGTTATTAACAGCTCCTGTAATCAGTAACGTGCAATTTAATGCAATGGATGCGTCATTATGATTGTTGCTTTTTGCTTGTATAAGTATTTTCCGTTCGGTGGATTACAGCGTGACTTTATGCGGATTGCGCAAACCGTTGCTGCGCGTGGCCATCAGGTTCGTGTCTATACACAATCCTGGGATGGCGAGTGTCCTGATGTTTTTGAACTCATCCGCGTACCGGTGAAATCGCGAACAAACCATGGGCGTAATGCTGAATATTATGCCTGGGTGCAGGCGCATTTGCGTGAACACCCGGTAGATCGCGTGGTCGGTTTTAATAAAATGCCGGGGCTGGATGTTTATTATGCCGCCGACGTCTGTTACGCCGAGAAGGTCGCCCAGGAAAAAGGTTTTTTTTACCGACTGACATCGCGTTATCGTCATTATGCTGCGTTTGAACGGGCAACATTTGAGCAAGGAAAAGCAACCCAGTTGCTCATGTTGACGGATAAGCAGATTGCTGACTTTCAGAAACATTATCAGACTGAGGCGGATCGTTTTCATATTCTGCCGCCAGGGATTTATCCTGATCGAAAATATAGCGAGCAAATTCCCAACGCCCGCGACGTATACCGTCGGAAGAATGGCATCACGGAGCAGCAACACTTATTGTTGCAGGTAGGCTCGGACTTTACCCGCAAGGGGGTGGATCGATCCATTGAAGCGTTGGCTTCATTACCGGCATCATTACGACATAACACACTCTTGTATATTGTTGGTCAGGATAAACCGCGAAAGTTCGAAGCGCTGGCGGAAAAGCGTGGCGTAAGGGGTAATGTGCATTTCTTTTCAGGAAGGAATGACGTTGCGGAATTAATGGCCGCCGCGGATTTATTGTTGCATCCGGCCTATCAGGAAGCCGCGGGTATCGTTTTACTTGAGGCAATTACCGCCGGCTTGCCTGTCATCACGACTGCAGTATGTGGTTATGCGCATTACATTGCCGATGCTAATTGCGGCATGACAATCGCAGAGCCTTTTCGCCAGGAAACGTTGAACGACATTTTACGTAAAGCATTAACGCAACCACCGTTGCGCACTGCATGGGCGGAAAACGCGAGACATTATGCAGATACGCAAGATTTGTACACTCTGCCGGAGAAGGCAGCGGATATTATTATTGGTGGTCTTGATGGATAAGTTGATATTATGATTGCATATACGCGATATCGGGGTTTTTCATTTTACTTCAAAGATAATGATGAAAAATATAAAAAGATCTTTGATGAAGTTCTCTCCTACAATTTTAAAACAGTAAAAGTATTAAGAAATATTGACGATACCAAAGTATCTTTAATTGATACCCAATATGGTCGGTATGTGTTTAAAGTTTTTGCTCCCAAAACGAAAAGGAATGAGCGTTTCTTTAAATCCTTCGTTAAAGGGGATTACTATAAGAGCCTCATCCTTGAAACGGATCGGGTACGCAATGCGGGATTGACATTTCCTAATGATTTTTATTTTCTGGCAGAGCGCAAAATTTTCAATTATGCCAGCGTATTCATTATGCTGATTGAGTATGTCGAGGGTGTTGAACTTAACGATATGCCTGCGGTTCCAGAAGAAGTTAAAAAAGAAATAAAATCGTCAATGGAACGGTTGCATGCATTAAATATGCTATCTGGCGATCCTCATCGTGGCAATTTTATTGTCAGTGATAATGGTGTCCGCATTATTGATCTTTCCGGAAAAAGCTGTAATGCCGAGAGGAAAGCGCGTGACCGTATTGCGATGGAAAGACATTTAGGGATTCCTAATGAAATTAAAGATTTCGGGTACTATTCTGTAATATATAAAGCTAAATTACGTAAATTTATCAAAAAAATTAAAGGTAAGGCGTAAACTCGTCTTTGATATGGAAAGTTTGTTGTCGTCACTGACGAATTTAAGGCGCATGTGTCTGTATTCACATCAGGATAAACATATAAAAACCATTATGAGAAGTAAAAGGCATGTATAAATAATAATATTTGTCAAGGCGAGATAGAGAATGGAAAGCGTAGACTTCCTTTACCTTAAACAAGGTGATGTTGAGAACATAATAAACAATAAGTCCAGCAGCGATGTTATTATTTTTCTGTCTGGTAAAAGTTCTCACGATACTCCCCTTAATATTCTGCGTAACAACGATACGATCGCCGTCAATGGTTCAGCGACGTATCTCATTAATAATGATATTGTTCCCTTTATTTATCTGGTAACAGATAAGAAATTTTATCAGGCAAAACCAGATGAGTTTTGGAACAGCATTGATAAAAGCAAATATTCCATCATTAGCTTTGATCTATATAATAAAGCGAAGAGTGAAGACAAAGAAGTATTGCGCAGGAAATGTTTGATTTTAAAAGACGTATATACCAACCAGTTTGGTGGACCGTTAGAGATAGTAAAGTATTTTTTTAAGTCCGAAAAATCACCGGATATAAAAATCCATATTCCACTTTTTTGGCGAAGCCGAAAAGTAGGTTTTTCGTGTGATATCGTCAAAGGTTACTGTCCATGCCATACTGTAGCCTTTGGTGCTATGCAAATCGCCTATAGTTTAAAGTATAGAAGAATCATTTGCTCTGGTCTGGATATGAATGAATCCACAGGGCGTTTTTACGAAAACCCTGAAAGCAAAGAAAAGAATGCTCTTCCATGCAGGCTGGATTACGACTTCAAAAAAGTGATGGCATATTTTATTTTTATGCAGAAAAATGTTGATATTAAAGTATTTAATATGTCGACTCACACTCGCGTTCCTTATGAAGTGATACCTTTTATATCACCAAGCGAACTTGGCTAAAAAATATTGCGATTAATTTGCGAATGCTAAAAAAACCAAAAAAGATACTTATCATTAAGCTCAAATTTCAAGGTGATGTTTTGCTCACAACGCCCGTAATTAATACGTTGAAGCAACACTATCCTGATTCTGCTATTGATATGTTAGTTTATAATTCAACAAAGCAAATTATAAGCGAAAATGATAAAGTAAATAATATCTATGGTATGGAGGACAGAAAGTCAACCATACTGAAAAAAATTCAGAACAGTTATTCTTTGATCAAAGAATTTCGTAAGAATAAATATGATATTATTATTAATCTGTCAAGCCAGATTGGTCTTGGGTTATTCTTACGCATGATTCCTGCGGGTTTAAAAATAGGATTTAACTATGGTCGACGTAACTCGCGATACTGGGTCAATTCCTACGATAAAACCCTGGATGATGCCGGTGAACATATTGTCGAGCAAAATCTTTCAATTTTAACCCTTTTGGGGATTAACGATGTGGTTCCGATGACATCGATGCCTTATGACAATCGTCACTGGCTAACCTTATCCTCAAAGATGAAAGAGCAAGGTATATCAGAGCGATATGTAGTTATTCAGCCTACAGCCAGACAAGAATTTAAATGCTGGGATGAAGAAAAATTCTCACAGGTTATCGACTATTTGAATGCTAAAGGTATGGATGTCATTCTGACATCGGGGCCTGGGAAGGAAGATGCTGAGGTAATAAGTAAAATCGCTGAAAACTGCCAGCATCCTCCGGTGACCTGCTTTGCAGGAAAAACGTCTTTTCCTGAGCTTGCAGCCTTGATTGATCACGCCCAATTGTTTATTGGCGTTGATTCAGCGCCAGGACACATTGCGGCCGCCGTGGATACGCCAGTGGTCAGTCTTTTTGGCGCAACAAAATATAAGTTTTGGCACCCCTGGTCGGATAAGCTAGAGCTCATTTGGGCTGGCAACTATCAGACTATGCCAGAAAGGAAGTCGTTGGATCGTAATGCCCGATATATGTCTTGTATCCCCGCTGAGGATGTTATTTCTGCTGCAGAACGTGTTCTGGAAAAATACCCTGCCAAAAAGCATAGTGTGGATTAATTAAGTGGTGAATATTCATGGTTGAGTTAAAGGAACCCTTCCTTTCCCTCTGGAAAGGTAAAGATCCATTTCATGAGATTGAATTGCTTTCAGGTAAAGTTTTCCGAGCGCTTGAAACACGCAAAACATTCCGCTTTGAAGTGAACCAGACGGGATATTTTATTAAAATTCATTATGGCACCACGCTAAAAGAAGTATTGAAAAATCTTCTTTCATTCCGACTACCTGTTCTTGGAGCCGATCGTGAGTGGAAGGCGATTCATAAATTAAGTGATGCCGGTGTGGATACCATGCATGGTGTGGCTTTTGGGATGAAAGGCTTAAACCCCCTGAAAATCACGTCATTCATTATTACTGAAGAGCTTGCTAATACCATTAGTCTGGAAGATTATTGTGGCCCGTGGAAGCAGCATAAGCCTGAGTTTAATGAGAAACGAAAAATCATTCGTCGATTAGCTGAGATGGTCAGAGATATGCATATCGCTGGGGTGAATCATCGCGATTGCTATTTATGTCACTTTCTTCTGCATCTGCCTTATGAACATACCCATCACATCCCTAAGTTATCCGTTATCGATTTGCATCGTGCACAAATTCGAAGCCGTGTCCCTCTCCGTTGGAGAAATAAAGATTTAATTGGTTTGTATTTTTCATCATTGGATGTAGGGCTAACGCGAAATGATATCTGTTATTTCTTGAAAATCTATTTCAACAATTCATTACGTAGTATTCTCGCCGAAGAACAGGATCTTTTGCAAACCGCGAAAAATAAAGCAGAGAAAATTAAAAAACGAACAGAGCGTAAAGGGCTATAAAAATGAAAAATAAAACGCCGATAAATGTCGTTTTTTGTTCTGATGGCAATTACATTGAGTATTTAGCCACAGCGTTAACATCAGTATATTTAAATAATATACAAGAAAACATAAAGTTCCATGTTTTCAGCTATGATATTGATGATGATAAACTGGATAAACTTAAAGAAACCAGTGCAGATATCACAGTATACCGTCTGGATGCTGATGAATTAGCTGGGTTTGATAACCAGTCATCCTTGGCTCATATCAATAAATCCACATATATTCGTTTATTAGTGCCTAGGCTCCTGCCAGTAGATGTGGAATATTTTGTTTACCTCGATGTTGATGTTCTCTGTTTTTCTTCGCTGTCTGAGTTAAGAGACATTGATATATCCGGTCGCATTTGTGCTGTCGTCAGTGATAACAGTGATGAAATTAATCACAAAAATAACCTGCGCTTAGGCGTAGATGGCGATAAATATTTCAACGCCGGGTTTATGTACGTCAACAAGCAACGCTGGTTGGATAATGATATTGAATTTAAAACACAAAATATCCTCAGTGAGCGTAAAGGTGCACTGAAATATCTCGACCAGGATGCCCTTAATTTAGCATTACGTGACCAGGTGGTGTTTATAGATAAGAAATGGAATTTTCTTTATACACTACTCAGTGAAGATAAAAAAGAAAGCTTTTTATACAATGCTGAAAAATTACCCGTGATTATGCATTTTACGGGTGGCCGTAAGCCTTGGTATGTTGAACACACAGGGGCTGCGCAGTATTTATATCTTTTTTACCGCAACTTTACTGCCTGGCGTTTGACGCCGCTAAGAAGCTATAAAGAAAGAATGCGACCCACCGACTATCGTGTGTATGCTCGCCAGGCATTCAGGAAAGGTAAACTTCTGGACGCGTTGAAATTCTATATTGGCTATTTGCAAAAAAAATGCAAGTAATGACAGGCAACTAAGCGGTGCGCTGGCGATGCTACATTCGCCAGCGCGTAAGTGATGTTTATTTTTTTGTCCATTTACGCCAGGTATAGCGTAAGTAAGTTTTATAGCTATCAAGACGCTTGCCAAGATACTTTTCGTGTACTGATTTTTTCTTGAGTTGCTTTAACGTACTGGCTTCAAAAAGTGGTTTATCACGCCACATGGATGCTTCGTAGATATCCTTAAAGTACTTAACTGCTGGATATTCTTGTGCCCATTCGAACCAGGGTTTAGTAACGCCAACAAAATGTATCAGTACCGTATTGTCGGTAATAATCTCTTTATAGCGAACATTATTTTTGATTTTAGGTTCGTCATCAAAATTATAGAAGTTGTTATAATGACGATCCATGAATAGCACTTTCCCTTTTACCAGAAGATTCAACGCATCCTGGTCAGGAAAGGTCAGTTTAGGGGCCAGCGATTCATTGCCAAACGTTTCAATGACACTTTGTAGTATATTATCTTCTCGCCACTTCTTCAGGTCGATGTAAAGCATACCGGTATTGAAATAAGTATCCGGCTCAAAACCAAAAACGTTGACTGCCCTCTTCTGCATCATATCCACATCACGAACCGCAGCCAGAATATTATCCCCCATATCCAGATTAAGGAATGGGCGCAGGCTTCCTTTACAGATAATATCCGCATCAAGATAAAGCACGTGATCTGTATACGATTGTAGGTACTCACAGGTCAAAAAGCGATAATAAGCGGCATAAGAGTAACGAACAGTATAGGGGAATTTATTAAAATAATTGTTATCTATCAGGTATAAGGTGATCTTTGTATTATGCTGCTCGGCAACTTTTTGCAAACGGAGTGCGAAGTCGTCGTCAACGTAATCAGAAAATATGTGAAAATGTAATGGAATATCGGCGTTATAAGTCAGTACAGAAGTGAGAGATATACATGCGCCAAACAAAAAACTTCTATTTACACCATAGGCAATATGTAAACAATCACTCTCGTTCTCATTAATAAGGCCACCAGAGAAGCTTCTCTGGTTTAATATCGGTTGTTCGCCAAACATAATGATATCCATACAATAATTTTGTCGGATGATACCATAGTAGGGTAGTTTTTGCTATAGATTGCCCTTTACTGAGGTATCACCATTGAAATCTAATCTTATCTCATCCCTGAGTTTTATGATAAAATTTCCGTTATGTTATCGTAACTTTTGCAAAAAATGATATTTGAGTTTGGAAACATAAATATCAATTTTATAAAGTCTAATCTTTATGAATGCCTTAAATCGTGGCTTATCAATTTGACATGGCGAGCATGTCGCATTTAGTTTTTCTATAATTTGAACTTCTTCTTCGGTATATTTATAATACCCGTGCATCTTCCGTGTTTTCTTTCTTAATTCGATATAGCAATTAATCAGTGCAGGGACAAGATAATCCAGCTTATCCTCGTACGTTTTCGTATATGTAATCAGGCTGTTTAAGGCCTGGAACATATCCTTCACATCTTCTTCGCAGTGATTTTCCGTAATACTGTTACTGTTAACTCGGTAGTAATAAAGCGTTTTATCGAGCACACAGATTTTCTCACTTTTCAGATACTGAGCTGGCGTAAACGTCACATCCTCATAGTAGCGAAGTTTTTCCGGGAAACGGTCATCTGCTATCAGCGATCTACGAAAAACACGACTCCAGACCTGCCAGTAAGAGGCCTGAAAAGTCCGTTGCATGATAGTATGATAATCGGGGTTTTCCGGAATGTGAGCTTCGTCAGAGGTCGGTTGCGAAAACTCTTCAAAGTTGCGCGTCCAGTTAAACGCAATGATGTCATATTGCTGCGTCCTGACTTTTGGCATGATTGTGTCATAAAAGTCATGGTGCAACGCGTCATCACCATCGATAAAAGCGACGTATTCACCGCGGCTCAGTCTTATGCCTTCATTACGTGCAACAGAAACTCCCCGCTGTTGCTGCGGGTAATAAATTATCTGCGGATGGTCAGCAATCTGTTCCCTAATGATTCGATCGGAATCGTCAGTGGAACCGTCATTGACAATGATAAGCTCACAATCCATTGGCATTTTATTAATCACTGAAGTTATTGCCTCAGCGATAAAATGTTCATTATTGCGTGTGGCAATAATGATGCTAAGAAACAATTTTGCTGTCATCATGGACTTTCTTATTTAATAATAGGCTAAAAGCAATACACAGGGTTGTGACGATCGGAATGTCTCGGGCATAAAATAAGACATCACTTAACCCAAATAATAATAATGATAGTGTTATTCCGAATAAGGTGATGTTGCGAAAACGTATTGCACTCCACAGCAGAGAGAGGTAAAAAGCAATAACCAATAATACTCCCGAAACCCCTTTTAGGGATAGCGCTTCAACTATTTCATTATGCAAATGAACGTTTGCGAATACCATTGCACCATTTAATTTTTTATCTTTAACACTCGCAGCGTGAATCGCTGAGGCACGACTTTCGATTGATTGACCAATAATTGAATATTTGGCGGTGAGAATTCCCACTTCGAACATGGCGAGTCGTGCCCCCACAGATGTCCGGCTATTATTATTTTGATAGCTGTTAACATCCTGCATCAGATTATTTGCACGGCTCATCACTATGTCTTTCATAGCGAAAAGTACCGCAATGACGACAATAAAGAAAATAGTGGTTATTTTCATCAATGTTTTGGTGTTTTTAATAAACTGCATAAACAGCATGATGAAAATAATTACCGGGAACGACAATATTGCCGCGCGAGTTTCGGTTAAGAACAGCGTAAATAACGTTATGGCAAACGCCGCAAAGAAATAGAAGATAAAACCTTTTGGCTGCTGATTAAGCAGGTAGCCACAAACGGTGACCCCAAGTATTGCTGTCGCGTAGCCTGTAGTTGTAGCCAGCAAAAACGCAAGCGTGATGCGCGGCGTCGGTTGTTGCAGATACGCATAAATGAGGCACACCGCGAGGAGCGCCATCGAGCAATAAAGAATGGTTTTGCGCATGCTTATTTTTGCAAGATGAAATGCCAATATGATGAACGCGCCTGAAATAAATATCCTTCCTGAGTAAAGATAGGAGCGATATGTTCCGGAGAAATCACTGTGCTTGGGCTTAAAGATATCAAGCCAGATGAGATTTGATAGCCCTAACAATAGCACCACGCCTGGTAATAATAAGAATGCCTTCTGCGAAAGGACTTCTTTCCATTGAGTAAGGATCATGACTACTGCAACAAGACTGCTCAGCGTGAAAATTTTGGTCGCGGCATTAACGTCCAGAATAAAAAGTGCACTTAAAGAAGCAAGAGTACCAAAACATAAAATCCAGTATCCTCCTTTTTGAATTGCAGACAACTGTGCTGTCTTTGTGATCATCTCATTTACTCAGGGTTGTTAGTTTTTTCTTTACAGCATAAGGCGTAATGCTGTTCGTTGCATTGTCAGATGATTTCATCTCAACCTGGTTTTTTCCATAACCACCAATTAAGCCCGGATCCGTCGGGCCATATAATGTCATATTAGGTCGATCGAGTGCAGCAGTCAGATGGCTTAAGCCTGTATCGACTGACACCACAAACTTTGCGCCTGCCAGTACGTGCGCCACTTCTTCCAGGGACATCTTCGGTAAGACATCGACGTAATCAAACCCTTCCGCCATTCTCTTAGCACGCGCTTCTTCATGCGAGGCTCCCCAGGGCAGTTTGATGCGAATACCCTCATCACCCAGCAAGCGAATCAGTTCCCGCCAGTTGTTCTCCGGCCAGTGTTTATCATCGCGAGTAGTGGCGTGTAAAAATACCGCGTAAGGCTGAGAATCGGCATTTCTATGAGTAAGAAAATGCTGCGCGATGGCGTAATTACCCTGCGAAGCCGGCTTTTGATAGCCCAGACTCTGCGCAAACAGTTCACGGGTGCGCTCCACCGCGTGCTGCTGTTTGGCGATGTGATGGCGACGGTTGTAGAACAGACTCGCCAGCGGTTCGCGGGCGGTTTGCCAGTCCATGCCGTGCTTCGTGCCATGTGCCAGACGGGTAACCAATGCGGCACTCTTTACCAGCCCCTGGGCGTCGATAATCGCATCATAATGCTCAGCCTGTACAGCATCCCGGAAGGCCTTGCGCTCCGCTTTAATAGGGGCTGAAAACCAGGCTTTGCGCCAGCGACGGATCGCCACTGGGATCACCCGTTCAACAGCGGCATGCCAGGTGGGTATCTGTGCAAAACCCTCTTCAACGACCCAATCAAAACGAATCCCAGGAATAGCCTGTTGTGCATCCGTCAGCGCTGGAAGCGTATGTAACACATCACCCATTGAGGATGTTTTGACGATCAAAACCCGCATGCGTCAGGCATCCTCTTGTAGCAACAGGCTGTTGAGTTCTTCCAGAACGCGCGCGGGCGTAATGTCGATCAGACTTTGATGATAGCCTTCTGCCGCGCCGCCTTTCCGCACTTTGTGATAGCCGGTAATCAGGCGAATCACGCGCGCCTTATGTGACAGCGGAGGTGTGAAATCCGGGCTGCTCGGGCCATACAGCGCAACCAGAGGACGGTTTAATGCCGCAGCAACATGCATCAGACCAGAATCATTAGTCACGACAGCCTTGCAGGCACCAAGCAGAATAACAGCCTGTTCCAGTTGCGTCTCGCCTGCAAGATTGCGGCACCACGCCTGCTGTTCATCACTTAATGTCGCCAGAATTTCATTTCCGGCTTCGTGATCTTTCGCCGAACCGAACAGCACCACCTGGTAGCCTTCATCAATAAGCTGTTTCGCCAGTTCCGCATAGTGATAGTGCGGCCAGCGCTTAGCCGGACCGAACTCCGCGCCGGGGCAAAAGCCAATCATCGGACGTTCGTCAGATAACGAAAACGCGCTGCAGGTTAACGACTTTTCACCGTCGCTCACCTGAAGCTGTGGCCATAACAACGGCTGAGGCAGATCTTTCGCACTGCGCATTACGCCCTTGTCATACGCCAACGCCACATAGCGTTCCACCATGAGCGGCCAGGCGTCTTTGTCCAGCACGCGCGCATCGTTCAGCAGGCCATAGCGCATTTCACCACGCCAGCCGGTGCGATGAGGGATCCCCGCAAAGAACGGTACCAGAGCGGATTTAAACGAGTTAGGCAGTACGTAGGCGCGATCATAGCGTTTATCACGCAGAGAGTGGCCGAGCTTGCGACGTTCGCCCAGTTCCAGCGCACCGTGGCCCAGCGGCATTGCAATCGCCTCATTGACTTCCGGCATACGTGATAACAGCGGACGGCACCACGCAGGTGCCATCACATCGATTATCGCCTGAGGATAGCGCGCTTTGAGCGTGCGATAGAGACTTTGCGACATCATCATGTCGCCCACCCAGGATGGGCCCACTACGAGTATTTTCATACTTACGCGTCGCGGTTCAGCCAGACCATATATTCCGTTACGCCTTCGGTAACAGTTTTAAATGGCTTGTCGTAGCCTGCGGCGCGCAGGTTAGTCAGATCGGCCTGGGTGAATGCCTGATAGCGGCCTTTCAGTTTATCCGGGAAGGGGATGTACTCAAGATCGCTTTTCTTGTGAAACGCCAGCGTGGCATCGGCCACGGCCTGGAAGGATTCGGCACGACCGGTTCCCAGGTTAAAGATCCCGGAAACACCGTTTTCCAGGAACCACAGATTCACCGCTGCGACGTCACCCACGTACACGAAGTCACGTTTGAAATTCTCACTACCTTCGAACAGCTTCGGCGTTTCGCCGTTATTGAGTTGCGTGTTGAGGTGGAAAGCCACGCTCGCCATGCTGCCTTTATGACCTTCACGCGGCCCATAAACGTTGAAATAGCGGAAGCCGACAATCTGCGAATTTGCTTCAGGAAGGATCTGACGAACATACTCGTCAAACAGGAGCTTGGAGTAGCCGTAGACGTTCAGCGGTTTTTCATATTCGCGAGACTCGATAAAGTCCGACGTGCGCCCACCGTAGGTGGCGGCTGAAGACGCGTACAGGAATGGAATTTCACGTTCCAGGCAGTAGTGCAGCAGCTCTTTGGAGTACTGATAGTTATTATCCATCATGTACTTACCATCCCACTCAGTTGTGGAAGAACAGGCACCTTCGTGGAAAATTGCTTCAACATCGCCGAAATCTTCTCCGGCCATAATCTGAATCAGGAAATCTTCTTTATCCATGTAGTCGGCAATGTTCAGATCCACCAGGTTTACAAACTTGGTGCCGTCTTTCAGGTTGTCCACAACAAGAATATCGGTAATGCCTTTATCATTCAGGGATTTAACGATGTTGCTGCCGATAAAGCCCGCGCCGCCGGTAACGATGATCATAACTGTAACCTATGAATTTTGGAGTCAGAGACAATCTCAGACACGAATACTTCATATCATATCACTACATAGCTCAGGCTTCAGCCATTCACCGATCGGTTGTGTGGGTACGCGTGATTAATCCTGCATTTTTAAGAAGTGATAATGCGTCATCTCGTAACAGCGTCCATGGTTAGGTAAGATGTGCTGAAATTTGCCCGGTCTGGAGAATTGCAATGCGTGGGGATTTTTACAAACAGTTAACGAACGATCTTGAAACCGCCCGTGCGGAAGGATTGTTTAAGGAAGAACGCATTATTACATCTGCGCAGCAGGCAGATATCACTGTGGCAGATGGAAGCCACGTCATTAACTTCTGCGCCAACAACTATCTGGGTCTGGCGAATCATCCAGAACTGATTGCTGCGGCGAAGGCCGGGATGGATTCTCACGGCTTCGGCATGGCCTCCGTGCGTTTTATCTGCGGAACTCAGGACAGCCACAAGCAGCTTGAGAAGAAGTTAGCTGAATTCCTTGGGATGGAAGATGCCATTCTCTACTCTTCCTGCTTTGACGCGAACGGCGGTCTTTTCGAAACGCTGCTCGGTGCGGAAGATGCGATTATCTCCGATGCTCTGAACCACGCTTCAATTATTGATGGCGTACGTCTGTGTAAAGCAAAACGCTTCCGCTACGCCAACAACGATATGCAGGAACTGGAAGCGCGTCTGCAAGAAGCGCGCGAAGCGGGGGCACGCCACGTGCTGATCGCCACCGACGGGGTGTTCTCGATGGATGGGGTCATCGCCAACCTGAAAGGCGTGTGCGATCTGGCTGACAAATACAATGCGCTGGTGATGGTTGATGACTCTCACGCCGTGGGCTTTGTCGGTGAGAACGGTCGCGGCTCCCACGAATATTGCGACGTGATGGGGCGCGTAGACATCATCACCGGCACGCTGGGTAAAGCGCTGGGCGGTGCTTCCGGTGGTTACACTGCGGCGCGTAAAGAAGTGGTCGAATGGCTGCGTCAGCGCTCTCGCCCGTATCTGTTCTCTAACTCGCTGGCGCCGGCGATTGTCGCCGCTTCCATCAAAGTGCTGGAGATGGTCGAGTCTGGCGGTGAATTGCGCGATCGCCTGTGGGCCAACGCGCGTCAGTTCCGTGAGCAAATGTCTGCCGCCGGGTTTATCCTGGCCGGCGCCGATCACGCGATTATCCCGGTGATGCTGGGCGACGCGGTTGTGGCGCAGGAGTTTGCCCGCGAATTGCAAAAAGAAGGTATCTACGTCACGGGATTCTTCTACCCGGTGGTGCCAAAAGGTCAGGCGCGTATCCGTACTCAAATGTCTGCGGCGCATACCCCGGAACAAATAACACGCGCGGTTGCAGCGTTCACGCGCATTGGTAAACAACTGGGCGTCATTGCCTGAGGATGTAAGATGAAAGCGTTATCCAAACTGAAAGCGGAAGAGGGGATCTGGATGACTGACGTTCCGGAACCGGAAATCGGCCACAACGATCTGCTCATTAAAATCCGTAAAACAGCCATCTGCGGCACTGACGTTCACATCTATAACTGGGATGAATGGTCGCAAAAAACCATCCCGGTTCCTATGGTTGTCGGTCATGAATACGTTGGTGAAGTGGTGGGTATCGGCCAGGAAGTCAAAGGATTCAGCATCGGCGATCGTGTTTCCGGCGAAGGCCACATTACCTGCGGTCATTGCCGTAACTGTCGCGGCGGACGCACGCACCTGTGCCGCAACACCACGGGCGTCGGCGTAAACCGTCCGGGCTGTTTTGCCGAATATCTGGTGATCCCGGCGTTCAACGCTTTCAAAATTCCCGACAATATTTCTGACGATCTGGCCTCGATTTTCGACCCGTTTGGTAATGCGGTGCATACGGCGCTGTCGTTCGATCTGGTCGGTGAAGATGTGTTGGTGTCAGGCGCCGGTCCTATCGGCATTATGGCGGCAGCGGTGGCGAAGCACGTCGGTGCGCGCCATGTGGTCATTACCGACGTCAACGAATACCGGCTGGAACTGGCGCGTAAAATGGGCATCACCCGCGCGGTTAACGTGGCAAAAGAAAATCTTAATGACGTGATGGCCGAGCTGGGCATGACCGAAGGATTTGACGTGGGGCTGGAAATGTCCGGCGCGCCGCCAGCGTTCCGCACCATGCTGGATACCATGAACCACGGCGGTCGCATCGCAATGCTGGGTATTCCGCCTTCAGACATGTCTATCGACTGGACCAAAGTGATCTTTAAAGGGCTGTTCATTAAGGGCATTTACGGTCGTGAGATGTTTGAAACCTGGTACAAAATGGCGGCGCTGATCCAGTCTGGTCTGGATCTGTCACCCATTATTACCCACCGCTTCTCAATTGATGAATTCCAGAAAGGCTTTGACGCAATGCGTTCGGGGCAATCAGGGAAAGTGATCCTGAGTTGGGATTAATCGTAAAAGGCCGGATATTCCGGCCTTTTTTCTCAGGAAATTCCGGAAAGTTGTAAAGAAATGTCATTGTCATAAATATTACGTAATTGTGTAACACTCTTATTCTGCTGCATTCCCATTCCCCCTACCCTGAATGTATTGCCTGTATTTACAAATCTTATTTTTGCCTTAATCGTTTCTTAATAATAAGGCTGTACAAAGGCGATTAACTTCAGAGGTAATCGGTAATTTATGATGAACAATGCAAACAGACTCAGTGTTATTATCCCGTTATATAATGCGGGTAATGATTTTAAAGCTTGCATGGAATCTCTCATCGCGCAAACGTGGACTGCTCTTGAAATCATCATTGTTAATGACGGCTCAACGGACAATTCTATTGAAATAGCACAATATTATGCAGACAACTATCCGCACGTCCGGTTGCTGCACCAGGCTAACGCGGGGGCATCGGTTGCCCGCAACCGTGGGCTGGAAGCCGCTACAGGTCACTACGTCGCCTTTGTCGATGCCGATGACCTCACGTACCCTCATATGTACGAAACACTGATGACGATGGCGCTGGAAGATAATCTGGACGTTGCGCAGTGTAACGCTGACTGGTGTGGACGCGAAACCGGCGTCAGCTGGCAATCTATCCCTACCGACCGAATTCGTTCAACCGGAGTATTAACCGGCCCGGACTGGTTGCGGCTGGCGCTCTCTTCGCGCCGTTGGACGCACGTGGTATGGATGGGCGTTTATCGCCGTGAAGTGATCGAAAAAAATAACATTACATTTGTTCCTGGCTTACATCATCAGGATATTATCTGGAGCACAGAGTTTATGTTTAATGCTCTTCGCGTCCGTTATACCGAAGAGTCGCTCTATAAATATTTCCTGCATGACAATTCTGTGAGTCGATTAAAACGTCAGGGAAATAAAAATCTTAACTATCAGCGTCATTATATGAAGATTACCCGGCTGTTAGAAAAATTGAATCGTGATTATGCCGACCAAATTCCGATTTATCCGGAATTTCATCAACAAATTACCTGGGAGGCATTACGCGTTTGCCATGCGGTACGCAAAGAGCCCGATATTTTGACGAAGCAACGTATGATTGCGGAGATTTTTACCTCCGGGATGTACAAACGTATGATAACCAATGTGCGCAGCGCGAAAGCGGCCTATCAGGTGCTGCTGTGGTCTTTCAGACTGTATCAATGGCGTGACAAAACGCGGTCACACCGTCGAATTGCGCGTAAAGCGGTTAATTTGGGTTAACGTCGCCGGCTCGGGGCGCTTTGCCCCAACCCTGCCATTGATGCTGGAAATAGGCCACCAGTGTGCTCTGAGCGATACTTTCGCTGAGTACGTTAAAGAATCGGCTGGCATAGACCGGCTCTAAGGGCTTCTTCGGCTTACACAGCTTCACGCCACGAAATGGGTTTCTCGGTGGAGTGGTAGATGGCAGCGTATTATTGGGTGTGGAGGTGTCCACCTGCGGTTCATTGAGCAGGCTGCTCGGGCGTACCAGGGTGATATCCGCAGGCAGGTTGTACACCATCTGCTGCAGCACCCGCACCGTTGACGGATGCGGATGTCCAATCGCGATGGCAGAACCGTTGCGACGGGCAAGATCGATAGCGCGATTAAATTGACGGCGGATGTCTGCCTCGTTTTGCGTATCGTCGAGGAACACTTTGCGTTTTATGACCTTCACCCCCGTTCCGGAGGACGCACGCAGCGCCTGGCTGTTGCCAATGGTCATACTATCGAGAAAATACAAATCGTAGCGCTCCAGCGCCTGCATCACTTTTTGCATCCCGAACAGGCTGGAGGTCATCGCGCTGCCCATATGGTTGTTAAGACCGACGGCATACGGCACTTTACCGACCGCTTCACGAATAATCCGCTCTATTTCGTCGCTGCTCATCGCCGGACGCAGGGTGTCCTTCTCCAGCGGCTGCTTACTCAGCGGCGCCATTGGCAGATGGATCAGAACCTCATGTCCGCTGTTATGCGCTCTGGTGGCCATTTCTCGCGCGTGCGGCGCATTAGGCAGAACGGCCACGGAGATCGCGTTTGGCATTGCCAGCACCTGATTTTCGTAATGCGGACGATAGCCGAAATCGTCGATGACGATAGCGAGTTTGCCAGCAAAAACAGGGGAGACGAATGCCAGCAAGCTGGCGAATGAAAGAACGGTACGACGAAAATGCGGCAAAACTTATCTTCCCAACCACGGCTGTGGATTGACGGCCTGACCCTGGCGACGGATCTCAAAATAAAGCGATGGACGGCCCTGGCCACCGCTGCTACCTACCAGCGCGATAGGCTGGCCTGCGCGAACCTGCGTCCCGACGCTGACTAACGCGCTTTGGTTGTAGCCATAAAGACTCATATCACCCTTACCGTGTTCAACGACGACAACCAGCCCGTATCCTTGCAGCCAGTCGGCGAGGATCACCCGACCATCGGCAATGGCTTTCACCTCGGTGCCTTCAGACGCACCGATAACCATCCCTTTCCAACGTAGCTCACCCTGAAGCTGTTCGCCATAACGATGTAACGTTGGCCCACGAACCGGGTAGAACGCCTGACCGCGTGGGGAACCCAGTCCGCCGGTGCGAGACATCAGCGATTTTTCATTTTCGGTCGGTTTATAGGTGGTGCCTTTGCGGGTGGCTTCTTTTTGGCGATTGCGAACGGCTTCGGCTTCACGCGCTTCGCGCTCGGCGCGGGCTTTGGCAGCGGCTTCAGCGCGTGCAATGCTGCTGCGCAGACGAGATTCGTTGGCGCGCAGTTCGCTCAACTGCTGTTGGCCCTGCTGGATGGAGGACTCCAGCCCGGTGAGGGTTTTTTTACGTTCATTACGTGCCTGCTCCAGCTTCGCCTGCTGTGCACGCTGCTCATACAGCAGGGTTTGCTGTTGGCTCTGTTTCTCTTCCAGTTCAGCGCGCTGTGTGGCGACCTCTTCGCGCGTCTGCTTCAGTTGCGCGATAGTCTCCTGGCGCGCCTGGTTAAGATAGCCGAAATAGGCCTGCAAACGCTGGCCGCGCTGGCTTTCTTCACCGCTGAGTATGAGCTGGATACCCGTATGTTCACCCTGACGAAACGCCGCATCCAGTTGCGCGGCAAGGCTGCGTTCCTGGCTGGCTTTCTGCCGCTCCAGCTTAGCGATGGAAGCGTTCATCTCATCAATCTGTTTATTCAACTGGGCGAGGGTGTTTTGCGTTTCGCGTAGTTGACGTGCAGCAGCGGAGATCGCCTCCTCCTGCGCTTTCAGTTGGGCGAGCAGAGTGGCGCGTTGCTGTTGCTGTTGACGAACGGCACGTTCTTTAGCGGCGATATCCGCCTGAAGAGATTTAAGCTGATCGCGGTCATCCGCGTGGGCAGAAAAGGCGCACAACAATACGCCAGCGCTCACCACGCTGGCGTAAATCAAGGGCCTGACTGAAAACCATCGCGGTTTCGTGGCCCCAATGTTGGTATTAATCGCCTTTCCCCTCATGGGGAAGGATTATTCCACGATGAACAGCGGCTTACCAGTCATCTCTTGCGGGATTTCCATGCCCATCAGTGTCAGCATGGTCGGGGCGATATCAGAAAGTTTACCCCCTTCGACAGCCTTGACGTTTTTATCACCGACGTAAATCAGCGGAACCGGCAGGTTAGTGTGCGCGGTATGCGCCTGACCGGTGGCCGGATCGCGCATCTGCTCGGCGTTACCGTGGTCAGCGGTGATCAGCAGTTGTCCACCGACGGCTTCAACGGCTTTAGCCACTTGTTCAACACAGTGATCCAGGGCTTCAACGGCTTTAACCGCCGCTTCCATCACCCCGGTATGACCCACCATGTCACCGTTCGGATAGTTACAGATGATGGTGTCGTATTTGCCGCTTTCGATTGCCGCAACCAGTTTTTCAGTCAGCTCGGCGGAGCTCATTTCCGGCTGCAGATCGTAGGTCGCCACTTTCGGAGAGTTGATCAGAATACGCTCTTCGCCTTTGAACGGCTCTTCTACACCACCGTTAAAGAAGAAGGTGACGTGTGCGTATTTTTCCGTTTCGGAGATGCGCAATTGGGTTTTGTCGTGCTTTGCCATCCACTCGCCGAGGGTGTTCGCCAGTGAGGCTGGTGGGTAAGCCACGGCGGTTTTGATATCGGCCGCGTATTCGGTCAACATGACAAAGTTCAGGTTAACCACTTTCTTACGTGCGAAGCCGTCGAAATCAGCGTTCACAAAAGCGCGGGTGATTTCACGCGCACGGTCGGCACGGAAGTTCATGAAAATCAGCGTGTCGCCATCTTCCATTGCGGCATCGGCCTGGCCTTCAGCACGAATGACGGTCGCTTTCACGAACTCATCGTTTTCGTCACGGGCGTAAGCGGCTTGCAGTGCTTCAACGGCGGTCGGGAACTGGTATTCGCCTTTTGCCAGCGTCATCAGATCGTAGGCTTGTTCCACGCGATCCCAGCGGTTATCACGATCCATCGCGTAGTAACGGCCAATGATGGACGCTACGCGACCTTTGCCCAGTGCGGCAAATTTATCTTCGAACGCTTTAAGGGAGCTTTCCGCGCTGCGTGGCGGGGTATCGCGACCATCGAGGAAAGCGTGCAGATAGATTTTTTCTGCGCCACGCTCTGCGGCCAGTTCAACCATTGCCATGATGTGATCTTCATGGCTGTGAACGCCGCCAGCCGAGAGCAGACCCATAATGTGTACCGCTTTACCGGCGTTTTTCGCCTGGTCAACGGCAGCCGTCAGTGCTGGGTTAGCGAAGAAAGTACGTTCTTTAATTTCAACATCCAGACGCGTCAGGTCCTGATACACGATGCGGCCCGCGCCCAGGTTAACGTGACCGACTTCAGAGTTCCCCATCTGGCGGTCAGGCAGACCCACTTCCAGACCGGAAGCGTCGATCAGGGTATGCGGACGTTTTGCCCACAGTGCATCCATTACCGGGGTTTTGGCAGAGAAAATGGCGTTATCCTGGCTGTCTTCACGGTAGCCGTAGCCATCCAGAATCACCAGTACCATAGGTTTTTTAGAAACCGACATTGCGAAACCTCACACTCAAGAGACAAAAAATTTTGCGTAATTTTACTACAGCTGAATCGATAAAATAGCCTCAGAAGATCAAATAATAGGGCCGCGCAGTGCATGTATGGCCTGGTTTTGCGCTATTTTTTCCGTAGTGCCCCGCAAAAATGCAATCCATTGCACGCGCTGGCTGTAATTGCGCCAACGCGCAGGTATACTCCTTTCCTGGTTTTTTTAATCACTAAGTCGGGAGTTGTTACCCCCCATGCAAGAAATTATGCAATTTGTTGGACGCCATCCCATACTGAGTATCGCCTGGATTGCGTTACTGGTGGCTGTTTTGTTCACCACGTTCAAAGGACTGACGTCAAAAGTTAAGGTCATTACTCGTGGTGAAGCGACGCGTCTGATCAATAAAGAAGATGCGATCGTTGTCGATTTACGTCAACGTGACGATTTCCGTAAAGGCCATATCGCAGGTTCTGTTAATCTGCTGCCGAGCGAAATTAAAGCCAACAACGTGGGCGAGCTGGAAAAGCACAAAGACAAGCCAGTTATTGTGGTTGATGGCTCCGGAATGCAGTGCCAGGATTCGGCAAATGCGCTGATCAAAGCAGGTTTTGAGAAAGTGTCTGTGCTGAAAGAAGGCGTTGCGGGTTGGAGCGGTGAAAATCTGCCACTGGTACGTGGAAAGTAGCACCGTAAGTTAATAACGGAGAGAAGTTATGGCCAACATCGAGATCTACACCAAAGCAACCTGCCCATTTTGCCATCGTGCGAAAGCGCTGTTGAACAGTAAAGGGGTGAGTTTCCAGGAACTTCCGATTGACGGCGACGCCGTAAAGCGTGAAGAGATGATCAAGCGCAGTGGCCGTACAACGGTTCCGCAGATTTTTATTGATGCACAGCACATTGGCGGCTGTGACGACTTGTATGCGCTGGACGCGCGTGGTGGACTTGATCCCCTACTGAGCTAACGCCAGGCTGGCATCAGGTTATATTTAAGGACTACTTTCTAAGGGTTTTCTACACATGTCAGAACAAAACAACACCGAAATGGCTTTCCAGATCCAACGTATTTATACCAAAGATGTCTCTTTCGAAGCGCCAAATGCGCCGCACGTTTTCCAGAAAGATTGGCAACCAGAGGTTAAACTTGATCTGGATACGGCATCTACCCAACTGGCTGATGACGTATACGAAGTGGTACTGCGTGTCACCGTTACCGCCTCTTTGGGTGAAGAAACAGCGTTCCTGTGCGAAGTTCAGCAGGGCGGTATTTTCTCCATCAGCGGTATTGAAGGCACCCAGATGGCACATTGTCTGGGCGCATACTGCCCGAACATTCTGTTCCCGTATGCCCGCGAATGTGTCACCAGTCTGGTTTCACGCGGCACGTTCCCGCAACTGAACCTCGCGCCGGTTAACTTTGATGCGCTGTTCATGAACTATTTACAGCAGCAGACTGGCGAAGGTACTGAAGAACATCAGGATGCCTGATGAACCAAAGTAATGCTTCAATGACTGTGATCGGTGCCGGCTCGTACGGCACCGCTCTTGCCATCACCCTGGCAAGAAATGGCCACCCGGTTGTTCTGTGGGGCCACGATCCTAAACATATCGCAACCCTTGAGCGCGATCGCTGCAACGTTGCGTTCCTTCCGGATGTGCCTTTCCCCGATACGCTCCGCCTCGAAAGCGACTTAGCCACCGCGTTGGCAGCAAGCCGTAATATTCTGGTGGTAGTGCCAAGCCATGTCTTTGGTGAAGTGCTGCGGCAGATTAAACCGTTGATGCGTCCTGATGCGCGTCTGGTGTGGGCGACAAAAGGGCTGGAAGCCGAAACGGGACGTCTGTTACAGGACGTCGCTCGCGAGGCGTTAGGCGATCATATACCGCTGGCGGTCATCTCCGGTCCGACATTTGCGAAGGAACTGGCGGCGGGGCTACCGACGGCGATTTCTCTGGCATCAACCGACGACACTTTCGCCGACGACCTTCAGCAGTTGCTGCACTGCGGCAAAAGTTTCCGCGTCTACAGCAACCCGGACTTCATTGGTGTTCAGCTTGGCGGCGCGGTGAAGAACGTGATTGCGATTGGCGCAGGGATGTCTGATGGCATTGGCTTTGGTGCCAACGCCCGTACCGCGCTGATTACGCGCGGCCTTTCAGAGATGTCACGTCTGGGGGCGGCGCTGGGTGCCGATCCGACCACCTTTATGGGGATGGCGGGTCTGGGCGACCTGGTACTTACCTGTACCGACAACCAGTCGCGTAACCGTCGATTTGGCATGATGCTTGGTCAGGGCATGGATGTACAAGGCGCACAGGACAAGATTGGACAGGTGGTTGAAGGCTACCGCAATACCAAAGAAGTTCGCGAATTGGCGCACCGTTTTGGTGTCGAAATGCCAATAACCGAGGAAATTTATCAAGTATTATATTGCGGAAAAAACGCGCGCGAGGCAGCATTGACATTATTAGGTCGTGCACGCAAGGACGAGCGTAACAGCCACTAGTCGCAAGGACTGTTTGAACAAAATGACCCGGCCCGCGAAGAACGGGCCGGTCGTTAGCCTCATTACCTGGAGTTCGCAATGTCGTGTGAAGAACTGGATATCGTCTGGAACAATATTAAAGCCGAAGCCCGTGCTCTGGCTGACTGCGAGCCAATGCTTGCCAGTTTTTACCACGCAACGCTACTCAAGCATGAGAACCTGGGCAGCGCGCTGAGCTATATGCTGGCGAACAAGCTGGCCTCACCGATTATGCCCGCCATCGCCATTCGTGAAGTGGTGGAAGAGGCCTACGCCGCTGACCCGGAAATGATCGCCTCGGCGGCCTGCGATATTCAGGCCGTACGCACTCGCGACCCGGCGGTTGATAAATACTCCACTCCTCTTTTGTACCTGAAGGGTTTCCATGCACTTCAGGCTTATCGTATTGGTCACTGGTTATGGAACGAAGGCCGCCGCGCGCTGGCTATTTTCCTGCAAAACCAGGTGTCCGTGACCTTCCAGGTTGATATTCACCCGGCGGCAAAGATTGGCCGTGGGATCATGCTCGACCATGCCACCGGTATCGTGGTGGGTGAAACAGCAGTGATAGAAGACGATGTGTCAATTCTGCAATCGGTCACGCTGGGCGGTACCGGTAAAACCAGCGGCGATCGCCACCCGAAAATTCGTGAAGGGGTGATGATTGGAGCAGGTGCCAAGATCCTCGGCAATATTGAAGTCGGACGCGGGGCGAAGATTGGTGCGGGTTCGGTGGTGTTACAGCCCGTTCCCCCGCACACCACCGCCGCAGGCGTGCCGGCACGTATTGTCGGCAAGCCTGACAGCGATAAACCGTCGATGGATATGGATCAGCATTTCAATGGGATACACCATACGTTCGAATACGGCGACGGCATTTGATTTCGGGCTATCTTACTTGCCATATTGAACCTGGGCTGTGCTCGTCATCCTCACGTACTGCGTGTACGCTCCGGTGACTGCGCGCAGTCCGTGTTCGATCTGGCTACGCCGATAACGCCCGAAACGAATATCAGCAAACGTATGTAGGCTGGATAAGGCGTAGCCGCCATCCGGCATTGAATTCTCCTACGACCGCAAAACCGCGCCGGGATACCCTAACTGGCGCCACGCCTCATACACCACCACCGATACCGCATTGGACAGGTTCATGCTGCGGCTATCAGGCATCATCGGAATACGAATCTTTTGTTCTGCTGGCAGGGCATCGAGAATGTTCGCAGGCAGGCCGCGCGTTTCCGGTCCAAACATCAGATAATCGCCGTCCTGGTAACTCACCGCGCTGTGAGCAGGTATGCCTTTCGTGGTCAGGGCAAACAGACGCTGTGGATTTTCGGCAGCGACAAAGGCCTCGTAATCGTGATGGCGAAGTACGGCGGTAAATTCGTGATAGTCCAGACCCGCGCGACGCAGGCGCTTATCGTCCCAGGTAAAGCCCATCGGCTCGATAATATGCAGACGAAAGCCGGTATTGGCGCAAAGACGAATGATGTTACCGGTATTGGGTGGGATTTCTGGTTCGAATAAAACGATATTAAGCATATTGGCTGCCCCCTTGATGGCGGGCAGCATAGCAAATTACCTTTTACGCCGCATCACCGTGCGCCAGCGGCGCCAGTGCCGCAGGCAGTTTACTCAACTCCTGCACCAGCGAATCTTTGCTGATTTCGCCTATCGTTCTCGCGCCGGTTAACGTCATTGCCACTTTCATCTCTTTCTCGATCAGATTCAGCAGGTTTGCCACCCCAGCCTGTCCTGCCGTGGCCAGCGCGTAAAGATAAGCACGACCCAGCAGTACGCTGTCCGCACCAAGAGCAATCATACGCACCACGTCCAGCCCATTTCGAATGCCACTGTCCGCCAGAATGGCGATATCCCCTTTTACCGCATCCGCAATGGCGGGCAGGGCGCGCGCGGAAGAGAGCACACCGTCGAGCTGGCGGCCGCCGTGGTTGGAAACCACAATCCCATCGGCGCCAAAGCGGACCGCGTCCCGGGCGTCCTCCGGATCGAGGATCCCTTTGATCACCATCGGGCCATCCCAGAATTCACGGATCCACTCAAGGTCTTTCCACGAGATTGAGGGATCGAAGTTATTCGCCAGCCAGCCGATGTAATCTTCCAGGCCGGTGGGTTTACCGAGGTAAGTGGAGATATTGCCTAAATCATGTGGGCGGCCATTAAGGCCAACATCCCACGCCCACTGCGGATGGGTGACCGCCTGCCAGTAACGGCGCAGTGCGGCATTCGGCCCGCTCATCCCTGAGTGCGCATCGCGGTAGCGTGCGCCGGGTGTCGGCATATCGACAGTAAAAACCAGCGTGGAGCAACCCGCTGCTTTTGCGCGCTCCAGTGCGTTACGCATAAACCCGCGGTCGCGCAGAACGTACAACTGGAACCACATCGGGCGAGTAAGGGTCGGCGCGACTTCTTCAATCGGGCAGACGGAAACGGTAGAGAGCGTGAACGGGATCCCTTTCGCATCGGCAGCGGCGGCAGCCTGCACTTCACCGCGACGGGCGTACATGCCGCACAGACCAACCGGCGCCAGCGCGACAGGCATTGACAGCTTTTCCTTGAACAACGTGGTTTCCAGGCTTAAGTCAGACATGTTTTTCAGAACGCGCTGACGCAGCGCCACTTCCGACAAATCCTCCACGTTGCGGCGCAGGGTGTACTCTGCATACGCCCCGCCGTCGATGTAGTGGAACAGGAACGGCGGCAGAATGCGCTGCGCTGCGGCGCGGTAATCGCTGGCTGCTGAAATAATCATCTGTTGTTCTCCCTGGAATGTTCGTTGTGGTCACCGGGCAGGCGGGTAATCCGCGCCTGGCGGGCCTGGTCTTCATCAAATTGCTTTATGGTGGTATGGACGAAGCGGAGGTGCGCCATCATTGCTGTACGCGCACTGTCGGCATCACCGGACAGAATGGCATCCATTACCGCCTGGTGTTGCTCCGTCAGCCTGGCAAAGACCGGTGGGACAAGGTACATACGCTGACGGCTTTGTTTCACCGAGGAATGCAGCACATCGAAAAATCCGCGCATGGTCTGCAACAGCACCACGTTATGTGAGGCTTCAGCAATGGCCAGATGGAAACGCACGTCGGCCTGGGAGGCGATATCCGGATCTTCACTGAGCGTGGCGTCAAAGCAGAGCTTAATTTTCTCTTTGTCGGCTGGCGTGGCGCGCATAGCGGCGTGCCACGCTGTACTGCCTTCGATGGCGTGGCGGGCTTCGAGTATGTCAAAGCTATAGTCCGGGTCGTTGGCCATCAACGCTTTCAGCGGCTGAACAATGTTTTGTTCAGACCACTCTTCATGCTGCCAGCGAACAAACGTGCCGCCGCCGCGACGGCTGAGCAGTACACCTTCGCTCACCAGTTTTGCCAGTGCCTCGCGCAAAGAGTTGCGCGAAACGCCAAGCTGTAAGGCTAGCTGGCGCTCGGCGGGCAACTTCATACCCGCCTCGAGCCGCTGTTCTTCTATCAGTGCCCGTACACGAGAAGCAATCTCGTCTGACAGGCGTTTGGGCATTACAATCACGGGATCATCCAGGTTAAGACATACGCCTGAAGCGTGGTGATCACGCCTACCATGCAGGTAAATATCAGGCTGTGTTTGACAGTGAAACGGAACAGATCCGACTCTTTACCGACCAGCCCCACCGCCGCACAGGCGATAGCAATGGACTGCGGAGAAATCATTTTGCCGGTGACCCCACCGGTGGTGTTCGCTGCGACCATCAGCACATCGGAGACGCCGATTTGCTGGGCAGCGGTGGCCTGAAGCGCGGCAAACAACGCGTTCGACGAAGTATCCGAACCGGTAAGAAACACGCCCAACCAGCCGAGGAACGGCGAGAAGAAAGTAAACGCGCTACCGGTGTGCGCCAGCGCTAAGGCCAGCGTAGAGGAGAGGCCGGAATAGTTAGAGATAAACGCGAACGCCAGCACCATCCCAATGGAGTAAATGGGCAACGCCAGTTCTTTCAGGGTACTGCCAAAGGTCTGAATAGCTGCGGAAGGCTTCATCTTCAGCCAGACGATGGACAGCAGCGCGGCAAACAGAATGGCGGTGCCGGTGGCCGAGAACCAGTCAAATTTATACACGGCAGCGTAGGCGGTCGCTTCGTTGACCACCGGCGGCATACGGGCAATCAGTTTGTCGAGGTACGGCACCGGGATGTTAATCACCCAGTCGTACATCACGCCGCCGGGGGCGAACAGCGCTTTGAACGGCGGCACGCTCCACAAGGTCACCGTGGCGGTCAGAAACAGGAATGGTGACCAGGCGCGGACAACCTGCCCGGCGGTGTAGCCGGTGCGCGCCAGAGTTTGATCGACCTGCGATGCCCCCATATCGCCAAAGCGGAAGATGCGCACTGGCTGCCAGCGTTTCAGGAACAATGTCAGGCAGACCAGCGACACCAGCGAGGAGATAATGTCCGGCAGTTCCGGGCCGATAAAGTTCGAACTCAGGTACTGGGCGATCGCAAACGATCCGCCCGCGACCATCACCGCAGGCCATGTTTCCTTAATGCCGCGCCAGCCGTCCATGATTGCCATAATCCAGAACAGCACGATAATCGTCAGGAACGGCAACTGACGGCCGACCATCTGACCAATCTCAAAACTGTCCAGTCCGGTCACCTGTCCGGCGACCAGAATCGGGATCCCCATGGCGCCAAACGCTACCGGGGCAGTGTTCACTATCAGGCAAAGTCCGGCAGCATACAGCGGGTTAAAGCCCAGCCCTACCAGCAGCGCGGCGGTAATCGCCACAGGCGCGCCGAACCCGGCCGCTCCCTCAAGGAAAGCGCCAAACGAGAAGCCGACTATCAACATTTGCAAACGCTGGTCAGGGGTAATGGACAATATCGACGAGCGGATAATGTCGAACTGACCAGTCTTCACCGAGATTTTGTAAACAAACACAGCGGCAATAATGATCCAGGCAATCGGCCAAAGACCATAGAAGAAACCATACACCACCGAAGCCAGCGCGCGATCGACTGGCATTTTGTAAAACAGCAGCGCTACGGCGAGCGCGATAGCTACGGTCCATGAAGCGGCAACATAGCCTTTCAGCTTGAGCTTAATCAGCGCGAAGAAGAAAAACAGAATCGGGAGCGATGCGATCAGACTGGAAAGCCAGATATTCCCGGCTGGATCGTAGTTTTGTTGCCAGAGATTCATTGCAGGTCTCCTGAGGACCACGCGCATAATGTCATGAGTCTGTGCTCATCTCGATGTCACATTATGTGTAAAAGTGGTCCTGCCAATATTGTTGTGTAGGGATAATGACAACAAATAGTTAACTTAATGTTATGTATTGGCAACGGTAGTGTAGTGGAAAATTAATAAAGTGTGAACCAATGGTCGTAACAGGGTGGGATTGGTAGGGCCAATTGGTGGGTGAATTAAGAATGAGAAAGGCAATGGCTGTGACACCATTGCCTTTTGAGATGCTGTTGGCGTTAGCTAATTACCACTGGAAACCCGCGCCGATCGCAGCAGAGTAATCTCCCTGGCTGTTGCTGGTGCCCTGCAGTTTATAAACCCAACCGCCGCTTTCGCTTACGACAGAGACGCCCAGTGCAATTGCCGTTTCACCATTGAAGGTACCGCCTGCAATAGAGGTCATGCTGGCACCCGGCGCATAAGCCTGAGGAAGACCCGCCATCGCCATTGCAGAAGCAATACCGCCGCTCATCTTGTCTTCAACGCCCTGGATCTTACTGCTCATCTCGCCCATTTTCTGGTCGGTGTAGTAGTTGGCTTCTTCGACGCTCTGCTTCAACTGAGCATAGTTTACGGCATCAGTATCATTGACCGCCGCAGAGACATTGCTGATTCGCGTGGTTCCACCGCTTCCGTCACCCAGGCTGATAGCACTATAGTTCACAGAGCCATCGGTATTGGTTTCGTAACGCACGGAACCCTCCTCAGACGCTTTCAACTGCGCGACGTTAACCGCGTCGGTGTTATTTACGCCTGCAGCAACGTTGGTAATACGGCGTTGCTGAGTGGACGAACCCACGGAAACCGTATTTGCCTCATCCGCAATGGAGCCCGCGCCTAAAGCGACGCTATTATTCGCTGTTGCCATAGACGACGGACCCACGGCTACGCTTTCATCACCTGTCGCGATGGCGACATCGCCGGTCGTATTCACGGCCAGATAGTCTGAACCTCCTGATACGGTGATATCACCCATGTTGTTTTCAAGGGTGGTCACTCTGGTATTGAGATTCGTGTACTGATTTGTCAGAGTCGTGATGTTGGCGGTGTTTTCCGTTACTTTGCTGTCAGTCACTTTCAGTTGAGCCACGTTTACCGCATCAGTATCCGCAGAGCCCGCGGCCACGTTGGTAATCTGTCGCTGACCATTCGCATTGCCAACCGATACTTCACCGATGGACGTTTGTGGCGCTGTTAGGTTGTACGCAATATAACTGCTCTGTGCGCCAACGCCGGTCTGTGAATAACTGCCGAGCGCAATGCTGTCAGCATGGTTCGCCACCGCGTTAGTCCCAAACGCTATGCCGTTGTTTGCGGTTTGTTCTACGGTCGCGCCATAACCGATACCAATACCTTCGTCACCATTTACGACGGTTTTCGCACCCACGGCAATAGCGTTGGTGCCAACGGCCAGTGAGTCTTCCTCTTCAGAATTAGCATGGAAGTACTTGGTTGGCGTGGTGGACACGGAAGCAACGGCGTTCTGCAACTGACGCACCGTAACCGCATCCTGTGACTCTGTACCGTCTGCAACGTTGGTGATCTGGCGATAGCTTTCGCCGTCAGTACCCAGTGACAAAGCACCCAGCAAGGTTCTGTCCGTAGTGTCATAGCCAATGGTGACACCATCTTCACTTACGCTTGTGGCTTGCTTACCCGTGGCAATAACGCGGTTAGATGTTGAACCACTGCCTAATGCAATGCCAGTATCGACACTGCTGATACTGTTTTGACCCATTGCCAGGCTACCCGCACCGGAGGCAACAGCATTATAGCCGACAGCAGTTGCACCCAGACCAGACGCGTGTGCGTCGTTTTCCGCTAATCCCTCGTCATTGGTACGAACATATTTCACACCGGTACCATTGTTGGTGATATAGGTTTCGCTGGTATCACCCGCAATGTTGGTGATGGCTTCATTGGTTTGTTCGATTAACAGGTTGGTTTCATACAGCTGTGCGCCATTCACCGCATCAGTGCTTTCTGCCGCGAGTTCACCTGCCGCAACGTTAGTGATCTTGCTGGCGGTATCGGAACCGTGAGCCGCGCTGTAGGCGTTGAGTGTCTCATCCCATTGCAGCGAATTCTCGCTGAGAGTGGTAATGGTTGTACCCATATCAGTGATCGAGGTGTTGATGTCGGTCACCGAGGTGTTCAGCGTGGCAATGTCCGTGGTGTTTTGTGCAACGTCCTGATTGGTAGCAAAAAGTTGTGCGCCATTGACTGCATCACTGCTTTCCGCAGAGAGTTCACCCGCCGCAACGTTGGTGATCTTGCTGGCGGTGTCGGTGCCGTGTGCCGCGCTGTAAGCGTTGGCGGTGCTGTCCCATAACAACGCGTCATTGGTGAGCGTGGTAATGGAGGTGCCCATATCAGTGATCGAGGTGTTGATATCGGTCACCGAGGTGTTCAGCGTGGCGATATCCGTCGTGTTTTGCGTGACGTTCTGATTAGTTTCAAACAGTTGAGCACCGTTAACTGCGTCGGTGCTTTCGGCTGACAGCGTACCCGCCGCAACGTTGGTGATCTTGCTGCTGGTATCGTTGCCGTGAGCCGCGCTGTACGCGTTGAGTGTCTCATCCCACTGTAATGCGTTTTCATTCAGATTGGTAATTGAAGTACCCATATCAGTGATCGATGTGTTGATGTCGGTCACCGAGGTGTTCAGCGTGGCGATATCCGTCGTGTTTTGTGCAACGTCCTGATTGGTAGCAAAAAGTTGAGCACCGTTAACTGCATCGGTGCTTTCGGCAGACAGCGTACCCGCCGCAACGTTGGTGATCTTGCTGGCGGTGTCGGTGCCGTGAGCCGCGCTGTAAGCGTTGGCGGTGCTGTCCCATAACAACGCGTCATTGGTGAGCGTGGTAATGGAGGTGCCCATATCAGTGATCGAGGTGTTGATATCGGTCACCGAGGTGTTCAGCGTGGCGATATCCGTCGTGTTTTGCGTGACGTTCTGATTAGTTTCAAACAGTTGAGCTCCGTTAACTGCATCGGTGCTTTCGGCTGACAGCGCCCCCGCCGTAACGTTGGTGATCTTGCTGGTGGTATCGGTGCCGTGTGCCGCGCTGTAAGCATTGAGTGTCTCATCCCACTGCAATGCGTTTTCATTCAGATTGATAATTGATGTACCCATATTGGTGATCGAGGTGTTGATGTCGGTCACCGAGGTGTTCAGTGTGGCGATTTCCGTGGTGTTCTGCGCGACGTCCTGCTTGGTATCAAACAGTTGAGCACCGTTAACTGCATCAGTACTGTCTGCGGACAATTTCCCACCCGTCACGTTAGTAATCTTGCTGGTGGTTTCAGTACCGTGTGCTGCGCTGTATGCGCTGCTCGTCTCGTTCCAAAGCAGAGCATCGCTGGCAACCGCTGTATAAGATTTGTCCAGTGCGATAAGTGCATCACCGACGTTGTTATAGGTGCCATCACTTAATACATATTCAGGTGCATTAACCGAGCCGTTTACGTTGACTGATGCGCCGCCGCCCAGACGGGTAGCAACAGATGAACTCAACTTATAGAGTTGCGAACCATTGACCGCATCGGTACTGCTGGAAGAAATAACCCCATCATCGACATAGGTTACCCTGCGTTGCATCGTGGCATTACCGACCGCAATCGTATTATCTTCTGTTGCGTTGGAACCATCGCCGAGTGCGACAGAGTTAAGCGCTGTGACTTTTGCATCATTGCCAAGAGCGATACTTTTATCACCACTCGCTTTTGCACCCTCACCAATGGCGATCGCATTAATTGCATCGGCATTCGCATTATTACCCAAGGCGATTGCATCTTCTTTGTTGGCTTTTGCGGCGTTACCCAGGGCAATAGTATTGCTCCCGCTTGCGTTTGCCGTATTACCGATGGCAACAGAATTGATCCCGCTGGCAGTACTGTCGCCGATTGCGATCCCATCAGTACCTGTTGCAGTTGCTGTGTTACCTATGGCGACTGAATCAGTTGCTACTGCATCTGAGGAGTGGCCCAGAGAAACGGCATTGTTTCTTGTTGATTTCGCGCCATTACCCAAAGCAACGGAATCGCTGCCAATAGCGTTTGCCCGTACGCCCATCGCCATTGAATAACTTCCTGTTGCGCTAGAAGACGCTCCCATGGCAATACTTCTGTCCCCTGAAGAGTTAGCCTTAACGCCAAGCGCGAGTGAAGCGTCGCCGTCGGATTTACTGTAGGACCCAATGGCAGTACTCCAGAGACCCATAGCAGAGGAGTAATAACCCAGGGCTGCACTGGCACCATCGGCGTTAGTATAAGTATTGGCCGTCACGCCCGTACCAATTGCAATCCAGCCATTTCCTGCTGAAACGCCATCTTCCGTAACGCCTGTGCCCGTATCGTTACCAGCACCAGCCAGAGCATTGCCAGATGTAGCCATAGCACTCAAACCCAGCAGAGCGATGGCGGCCAGTTTTCTCCCACCGGTTTTTTTACCTCGGCTTTTTGCCGTTTCGCCGGCGACTTTGTAAGTATTGGTCGTTGTATCCCAAATGACTTTAAATATTCTGTTCAAAATTAAACATCCTTATTTTTTTAGGTTCGCGCTGTTGCTTTGTTTATTGGGTTTCACTGCCGTTTTTTCTAATGGCATACTGCCAAAAATGACATTGTCCATTATTGTGCTCATCTTGAGATATTTAAGATGATTTGGTGATACACCCTTTAAGGTGAGATCAATATTCTTCCATTGACCAGGGATAAGCTCAAAGTTGGATTTCATTGGGGTGCTATATAACATTTGTTGCCAACGCGTTAATTCTTTTTTATCCTGGGGTCTTTCTTTTCCCCATGTCATCTGAAAACCTACACCGGAGATGGGCGTGCTTAATAAATTCACCAATGCTATATGTATTACGCTACCGTCATTAACGGGCGCTATTGATAGCACCTCACCTGCCAACGCTACGGATCCATTATTCAGAATAAAATAGCGCGTTTTAGTTGGGTCAAACTCAGTATAATTGAGCGCTTGTTGACGTTGATCTAATGTGTTGACCGCACTGACAAGTGCCTGAGTACTTCGAGTCAGGCCGGCCTGTTGTTTTTCAAGCTGAACAATTTGTTGCTGGATTTTTTCTTGTTGCTGCTTTAATTCATTGTTTGCAGAATTATCTTTAAGCTGGTCGCATCCTGTTATCATCAGTGAAAATAATGGGACCAGAAAATATGCTAATTTTTTATTAATGGACATGAGACATTTCCTTGTGTTATGCCGCGAGAATCATTCCTTTTCTTTTTTTGTTTCTTTTCGAGCGAGTGTCTAATAATAGTTTCAGTTATTCATTTCATTAATTGCTAAAGGAATATGTATTATTGAAATTAATGGAAAATGAAATAAATAATAACAGTACTATATAAGCTTGAGTAATTAAGAAATACTGAATTTTGAATTAAGTTGTTAACTGTGAGTGCTGGATATATGGCTGTCAGATTCGAAGGTAGAGATGCTTTAATAAGAAGCATAAAAAAGAGATTTGCCGCGCATTTATCGGGCAAATCTCTTAAAAGGTGCAGACGTCTTTTGTGTTAAAACTCAGTCTTTGAAAAGCCGGTCATCTCTTGCAGATCCATTTCGCGACCCAACGCAGTCATCGGATGCACGACCACCAGACCACGCACGCTTTTTTTCAGTTTGCCCATATCCGCCTGCTCTTTTTTGGTAATTGCACGGCGGAACGGCAGGTTCAGCAGCTTCTGCGCTTCTTTGCTCAGCTTCTGGCCGTGAACTTCGCGCAGGCGGGTGATTTCAACTTCTAGCGCGGCTTTCTCTTTTTCCAGCTCAGCATATTTTTCTGCGGCATCGACCAGTGACAGGCCTGCCTGCTGGTGGCGGATAAGATCCAGGCGATCGCTAAGGCGTTTAATTTCGTTCTTTTCGACTTCTTTCATCACTTATTGCTCTAAAACGGGGGAATAGGGGGAAGGATACACCAATGTGCGTGGGCTTACTTCTGAAACGCTTTTTTTAAGCTGATTTTAGAAATCAGCTCTGTCAGGGAAAGGACCATCGTTGAACGCACCGCTTGCTGATAGCGCAGCGTTTGCATCGCAAACAGGTCAGGGTCTGATGAGTCAAACTGTGGGGTTGGCGGCAGTGCCATCACGCAGTTCAGTTCACCAAAAGGCCCGAGAATTTCATCGTCAGTGAATGCATACTCATTGCCATCATGGTTTAACTCTTCACGCAGGGCAATTAACAGCTCTGCGTCTTCATATTCATGACGGCTTAACACGCCCAAACCATAGATCAGTTTTAGACGCACTGAAATATCGCCCAGCGGCCCGTCACCGTCGAGCAACGGTTCTACTGCGTATTTCACCGCGTAATCGTCTTTGCGAAAGACCTGAAGTACCAGAAGATTTACCGCCTCGGTGAGAAGCTCCACTGCGGTAATCAGGAAGCTCCGGACGGTTTTGCCAGCATTCAGACGCTCAAGGACACGGTTTTCAAAGGCCTGGGTTTGTTCCATTATTGCCTGCATTTCTGACAATCTGTCATTCTGGCGCAGGTTTACCTGCGCCACACTCTGTACCATTATTTGGTTGCGTTGTATGCGTTAACCGCCTCCACAACCACGTCACTGTTAATATCCAACCCGGAAATTTGTGCCAGCGTAGCCTGAGGGCCTTTCTCGGCAATCAGCGCGGCCAGTTCCAGCGCCTGCGGATCGTCTTCGCTGCGGAAGTGCATCGCGGCGGCAATGCCGTTCACCAGATTGACGTGTGGCAGACCGTATTCCAGCGTGCCCAGCAGCGGTTTGATCAGGCGGTCACCAGCACTCAGTTTACGCAGCGGCTGACGGCCAACGCGCTCCACATCGTCTTTCAGATATGGGTTTTCAAAGCGACCGAGGATCTTCTGGATATAGGCCGCATGTTTATCGGCATCAAACCCGTAACGCTTGATCAGTACTGCGCCGCTTTCTTCCATCGCACCTTTTACGACTGCACGGATGTTCTCATCGAGAATCGCATCACGAATGGTCTGATGACCCGCCAACTTTCCAAGGTACGCGGTTATAGCATGCCCGGTGTTCAGCGTGAAGAGTTTACGTTCGACAAATGCCATCAGGTTATCAGTTAATTCCATGCCCGGAATATTCGGCAGTGAGCCCTTAAACTGGGTTTTGTCGACAATCCATTCGCTAAACGTTTCAACAGTGACTTCCAACGGGTCGTTAGTCGCTGAAGCAGAAGGCGGCACGATGCGGTCAACGGCGGAATCAACAAAACCCACATGGGCTTCAACCCAGGCTTTATCGTCTTCTGCCAGCACATTCATCACATGACCTTTCAACTGGGTAGTGCCACGTACCATGTTTTCACAGGCGATAATGTTCAGCGGGGTTTCAATCCCCTGCGCTTTACGTTTTACCAGGCCCTTAGCGATAGCCGGTGCGATGCGCTCAAGCACCACCGGACCCACGGCGGTGGTGACTAAGTCGACATGCGCGATCAGTTCAACCACGTCTTCGCCAATACTGCTGACCGCGTCCACGCCGGTGACGGTATCCACCTGCTCTTTTTCACCTACCACATGAACCTGGTAGCTATGACGGGCATTCAGGGCATCGAGAACGACCTGATTTACATCAGCGAATGTCAGTTTTATCCCCGCGTCTGCCAGCAGTTTGCCGATAAAACCACGACCGATATTACCTGCGCCAAAATGTAATGCTTTCATAGTAGTAACCTTCATCAATGTTTTTTCCCGAGAGGGCTGGGGTGAGAACTCCTTCTCACCCAAACCCTCTCCCTTGCGGGAGAGGGTACCGAAAGCCCGATAAGCGTAGCGCCATCGGGCAACGGGGATTACTTACGACCCGCCAGCAGATCCAGAACTTCTTCCACGCTGGTGGTGTTGGCCAGACGTTCGATGACGGATTCGTCATCCAGCGCATTGGTCAGGCTGGTAATCACCTGAATGTGCTCGTTGTTACGAGCGGCGATCCCGATGACCAGGCGAGCGATATCGTCCTCTTCTTCACCAAAGCGCACGCCCTGCGGATACTGGCAGAACACCACGCCCGTTTTCAGCACGCGATCTTTGGCTTCAACGGTTCCGTGCGGAACCGCGATGGACTCACCCAGATAGGTCGGGGTCAGTTTTTCACGGTCGAGCATCGCTTCAACATATTCCGGCTCAACGTAGCCGCCATTTACCAGTTGCTCACCCGCGAAGCGAATGGCTTCTTCTTTGGTGGCAGCGGTACGGCCCAGGAAGATGTTCTCGGCACCCAGTTTGAAGAGATTATTATCGCCTTCGTCGAAACTGTCTTTCAGACTGTCACGTACTTTTACCTCATTGCTCTCGTGGCGCTGAGCCGCAACCAGACGCTCGGTCAGGCTGGTGTACAGGCCACTGTCGAGGAAGTTGGTCAGCGAAATATGCTGCGCCTGCGGCACCTGACGCATCGCACGTTCGGTCAGGTCGCGGTGGGTGATGACCAGGTCAACATCCGGCGGCAGATTATTGATTGCGCTATTGGTGACCGAGATTTGGGTCAGGCCCGCATCCTGGACTTTCTTACGCAGTACGCCTGCACCCATGGCGCTGGAACCCATACCGGCATCACAGGCAACAATGATCTTACGTACGTGGCTCAGGTCATTGGTGACATCACCCGCAGACAGCGGAGTCGCACCGCCTTTGGATTCCGCTTTCATGTCATGCATACGACGGGTTGCCGCTTCAATGTCGTCGTCTTCTTTCACTTTGCTGGTTTTCAGCAGAATGGCAGAGACAACGAAAGATACTGCCATCGCTGCAAAAATTGCCGTCAGGTTAGCGAAGTAAGCGCCTTTCGGCGTCATCGCCAGTACCGCCAGGATGGAACCCGGAGAAGCCGGAGAAACCAGACCGCCGTTCAGGATAGTCAGCGTAAACACGCCAGTCATACCGCCGAGGATAACGGCAAGGATCAGACGCGGGTTCATCAGCACGTACGGGAAGTAGATTTCGTGGATACCACCCAGGAAGTGGATGATTGCCGCACCGCCCGCAGATTGTCTTGCGCTACCGCGACCGAAGAACATGTACGCCAGCAGAACGCCCATACCTGGGCCTGGGTTAGCTTCAATCAGGAAGAAGATGGATTTGCCCAACTCATGGGACTGCTGAATACCCAGCGGTGAGAAGATACCGTGGTTAATCGCGTTGTTCAGGAACAGGATTTTTGCCGGTTCTACGAAGATAGACGCCAGCGGCAGCATGTCATGGACAACCATGAAGTTAACGCCTGCTGCCAGACCTTTCGACAGAACTTCAACGGCTGGACCGATACCTTTAAATGCCAGAAGGGCGAGGATCATCCCGATGATGCCGGCGGAGAAGTTATTCACCAGCATTTCAAAACCGGACTTGATCTTACCGTCTACCCAGTTATCGAAATGTTTAATTGCCCAGCCGCCCAGCGGACCGGCGATCATCGCACCAAGGAACATTGGCATATCAGCACCGACGATCACACCCATCGCGGTGATTGCCCCTACTACGCCGCCGCGCTCACCACCGACCAGACGCCCACCGGTATAACCGATCAGCAGCGGCAGCAGATAAGTAATCATTGGGCCAACGAGCTTCGCCAGCGTTTCGTTTGGCAACCAACCTGTTGGAATAAAGAGTGCAGTGATAATACCCCACGCGATAAACGCGCCGATATTTGGCATCACCATGTTGCTGAGGAAACGACCAAAGCTTTGCACCTTGATCTTAATATCGGATGACATAAAAACGCCCCTTCTTATGTTTGCTATCGCGCAGGCTGGTTGCCCGAGGTTTGGTTAGTACAGCGGCAGAGGTAGCCGGACCCTGTAGATAGTGCGAAATCTGGCACTGAATCGTTCAACTGTCCAGTCAGCGACCCCGGTGTGATGTTGATCACATGAATATAGGGGGTAGAGAGGTAATTGATGTGATGTTGATCACGAAATGGTTGTGTAAATAAACAACAAACGGCGCTTTTTAGCGCTGATTGACATAATAACGTGATGTGAATCACGTTATTTGGCTGCGGGTTTGTTGAATGTTTGTGATATGTATCACAAGAAATTTTCTTTCAGACAGACTCCAGTGTCATTCTGAACGCTTTCCCTGCATCGGCATTGGAAAAGATGTAATTGAGCAACTTTTCAGCACTAAAAATATTTCCTGCGGGGTAATGGCGAAAACGCCAAACTCGAATTAAGTTAAAATCATCAGCCCGAACGTGATTCGGCTGCCTGCAAAAAATACAACTCTAATTAGCGTGATAGCATGAAGTCGAGGCAGGTATGTTTCTTAATTATTTTGCTCTGGGCGTGCTCGTTTTCGTCTTTCTGGTGATCTTCTACGGCATTATCATGATTCATGATATTCCGTATTTAATCGCCAAAAAGCGTAACCATCCTCATGCCGATGCTATTCACACCGCAGGCTGGGTCAGCCTGTTCACCCTCCATGTGATCTGGCCGTTTTTATGGATTTGGGCCACCCTCTACCAACCTGAACGCGGCTGGGGAATGCAGTCGCACGCCACGCCACCGGGCCAGCCACCCGATCCGGAAATTGCCGCGTTATCTGCGCGTATATCGCAACTGGAAAAAAAACTGGCCGCCACTAAAACGGCTGACGATACAACGTTTCCGGAGATTTAATCATGGATCTGTTGATTGTATTAACCTACGTGGCGCTGGCGTGGGCGATATTTAAAATATTC
Organism: Citrobacter sp. RHB25-C09; assembly: GCF_013836145.1. Classification (NCBI taxonomy): domain Bacteria; kingdom Pseudomonadati; phylum Pseudomonadota; class Gammaproteobacteria; order Enterobacterales; family Enterobacteriaceae; genus Citrobacter; species Citrobacter sp. RHB25-C09. Next base: position 146,217 of record NZ_CP057483.1, read on the forward strand.
CGGATTCCGGTGAATCAATGGACGCTGGCCACAGCGGCTTTAGGCGGTGTGTTTTTGGTGAGCGGCCTGATTCTGTTAATGAACTACAACCATCCGTATACCTTTAATGCGCAAAAAGCGGTGATTTCCATTCCAATTACGCCTCAGGTCACCGGGGTAGTAACGGAAGTTACGGATAAAACGAATCAGCAGGTTAAAAAGGGCGAGGTGCTTTTTAAGCTCGACCCTGCCCGCTACCAGGCACGCGTTGACCGACTGCAGGCCGATCTGGTGACGGCAACGCATAACACCCAGACTCTAAAAGCACAGCTTCAGGAAGCGCAGGCCAACACCACGCGTGTCTCTGCGGAACGCGACCGTCTGTATAAAGATTATCAGCGCTACCTGAAAGGCAGTCAGGCGCGGGTTAATCCGTTCTCTGAAAGCGATATTGATAACGCGCGGCAGAACTTCCTCGCCCAGGATGCTCTGGTGAAAGGTTCGGTGGCCGAACAGGCGCAAATTCAAAGCCAGTTAGACAGTATGGTTAACGGCGAGCAGTCACAGATTGTCAGCCTGCGCGCCCAGTTGGCGGAGGCTAAATATAACCTTGATCAGACCGTCATCCGCGCGCCGAGCGATGGCTATGTCACTCAGGTCCTTATCCGGCCGGGGACCTACGCCGCCGCGCTGCCGTTGCGTCCGGTAATGGTATTTATTCCCGAACAAAAACGGCAAATCGTCGCGCAGTTCCGTCAGAACTCGTTATTACGCCTTGAAGCGGGCGATGATGCCGAAGTGGTCTTCAATGCGCTGCCGGGGCAGGTATTCCACGGCAAATTAACCAGTATTCTGCCGGTGGTGCCTGGCGGTTCCTATCAGGCGCAGGGCGCGTTACAGTCCCTGACGGTCGTGCCCGGCACTGACGGTGTTCTGGCGACCATTGAGCTGGATCCGAATGCCGATGTAGAGGCATTACCGGACGGCATCTACGCGCAGGTTGCGGTCTATTCTGACCATTTTTCTCATGTTTCCGTGATGCGTAAGGTGCTGCTGCGAATGACCAGTTGGATGCATTATCTTTATTTGGATCATTAAGAAGCGGATCCCTGTCTTTTGCCGCCGCGTGAGCCATACTCAGGGTTTTGTGTTGGCAAAAAGGACTGATCATGAAACTCATCGGCAGCTATACCAGCCCGTTTGTACGCAAAATTTCGATCTTGTTGTTGGAAAAGGGCATCACTTTTGAATTTGTGAATGAAATGCCCTACAACGCGGAAAACGGCGTTGCGCAGTATAACCCGCTGGGCAAAGTGCCGGCGTTGGTCACCGATAACGGGGAGCTCTGGTTTGATTCCCCGATTATTGCTGAATATATCGAACAGCTTGGTATCGCCCCGGCGATGCTACCGGGTAAGCCGTTGGCTTCTCTGAAAGTACGGCAGATTGAAGCGTTGGCCGATGGCATCATGGACGCCGGACTGGTTATCGTGCGTGAACTCGCGCGTCCTGTGGCGCAGCAATCGGAATCGGAACTGCTCCGTCAGCGCGAGAAAATCAATCGTAGTCTGGATGCGCTGGAACGCTATCTGGTGGAGGGAACCATTAAGCCTGAAACGGTGGATCTGGGGACCATCGCAATCGCCTGCGCCGTGGGCTATCTCAATTACCGTCACGTGTCGCCGGGCTGGTGCGTGAACAGACCTCACCTGGTGAAGCTGGTGGAAACGCTCTTCCAGCGTGAAAGTTTTGCCCGTACGGAACCGCCAAAGGCTTGATGCACGTTATACCCCCCTGAGCAAACTCACGCTACAATCCTCCCATGTCGCACCCCTCTCCATGATGGAGAGGGTCACCTACAGCCGGACCATTTCATGACAACCGAAACGCGTTCTCTCTACAGCCAGCTTCCTGCCATTGATCGCTTATTGCGTGACCCTGAATTTCTGACTCTGCGTGATGCTCATGGGCATACCCGCGTCGTTGATCTGCTGCGTCAACTGCTTGATGAAGCAAGAGAAGCGATCCGTGACAGCGGAGTACTGCCTGCGTGGTGTGCTAACTGGGCGCAAGAGGTGACTATCCGCCTGGAGAAAGAGACGCAAAGCGCGCTACGCCAGGTGATAAATCTGACGGGAACCGTACTGCACACCAATCTGGGGCGCGCGTTGCAGGCCGAAGAGGCGGTGACCGCTGTGGCACAGGCAATGCGTGCGCCAGTCACGCTGGAATACGATCTGGATGGTGCCGGACGCGGGCATCGCGACCGCGCAGTGGCGGATTTACTGTGCCGTCTTACCGGGGCGGAAGACGCCTGTATCGTCAATAACAATGCGGCAGCCGTCTTGCTGATGTTGGCTGCCACGGCCACGGGCAAAGAGGTCGTTGTCTCTCGCGGTGAGCTGGTGGAGATTGGCGGGGCATTCCGAATTCCGGACGTCATGCGCCAGGCCGGATGTACATTACACGAGGTCGGAACGACTAACCGAACGCATGCGAAAGATTATCGCCAGGCGGTGAATGAAAATACCGGTCTGCTGATGAAGGTTCACACCAGTAACTATCAGATTGAAGGTTTTACCCACGCGGTAGAAGAGACAGAGCTTGCCCACATCGGCCAGGCGTTGGGTATTCCGGTGGTCGCCGATCTCGGTAGCGGTTCGCTGGTCGATCTCAGTCAGTACGGCTTGCCCAAAGAACCGATGCCGCAGCAGCTCATTGCAGCAGGCGTCAGCCTGGTAAGCTTTTCCGGCGATAAGCTGCTGGGCGGTCCGCAGGCAGGGATTATTGTCGGTAAGAAAGCGTTGATCGCGCAGCTACAAAGTCACCCGCTGAAACGTGCATTGCGGGCTGATAAAATGACCCTGGCGGCGCTGGAAGCGACACTCCGTCTTTATCTGCACCCGGAAGCGCTGGCCGATAAACTGCCAACGCTGCGTTTGTTAACGCGTAGCGCAGAAGCCATACACGCTCAGGCGCAGCGGCTCCTGCCAGAACTTGCCGCGCGTTATAACGCGGAGTTCACGGTGAACGTGATGCCCTGCCTGTCGCAAATTGGCAGTGGCTCATTGCCGGTGGATAGACTGCCCAGCGCGGCATTAACCTTTACGCCGCATGACGGTCGCGGAAGCCGTCTGGACGCGCTGGCGAACCGCTGGCGCGAGCTGCCCGTTCCGGTTATTGGACGAATTTTCGAAGGACGCCTGTGGCTGGATTTGCGTTGCCTGAGCGATGAACCTCGGTTTATGGAGATGTTGTTGAAATGATTATTGCGACCGCCGGACACGTTGACCACGGTAAAACGACGCTGTTGCAGGCGATTACCGGAGTGAATGCCGATCGTTTGCCGGAGGAGAAAAAGCGTGGCATGACCATCGATCTCGGTTACGCCTACTGGCCGCAACCGGATGGCCGCGTGCTGGGATTTATCGATGTTCCCGGCCACGAGAAGTTTCTTTCTAACATGCTGGCTGGCGTGGGGGGTATCGATCACGCACTGCTGGTTGTCGCCTGCGACGATGGCGTGATGGCGCAAACGCGGGAGCATCTGGCAATTCTGCAACTGACCGGTAATCCGACCCTGACGGTCGCGCTGACGAAAGCCGATCGCGTGGACGAGGCGCGGACGGCAGAGGTCAGCCAGCAGGTGCGCGACGTGCTGAGTGAATACGGTTTTTCGGACGCAACGCTCTTTGTAACGGCCGCCAGTGAAGGTCGTGGGATTGAGGCACTGCGCGCTCACCTTCAGCAACTTCCTTCTCGTGAACATGCCCGCAATCAGCGTTTTCGACTGGCGATTGACCGGGCTTTCACCGTCAAAGGTTCCGGGCTGGTGGTTACCGGAACGGCACTCTCTGGTGAAGTCCACGTGGGTGATACGCTGTGGCTGACGGGGGTCAACAAAGCGATGCGTGTGCGTGGACTCCATGCACAAAACCAGGCGACGGAGAAGGCCCATGCCGGGCAGCGTATTGCGCTGAATATCGCGGGTGATGCGGAAAAAGAACAGCTTAGTCGTGGCGACTGGTTGCTTTCAGAAGCGCCACCGGAACCCTTTACGCGCATTATCGTCGCGCTGGAAAGCCACGTACCGTTAACGCAGTGGCAACCATTACACATTCATCATGCTGCCAGCCACGTCACCGGACGCGTATCTTTGCTGGAAGATAACCTGGCGGAACTGGTGTTTGATACGCCGCTGTGGGTCGCAGACAACGACCGACTGGTACTGCGCGATATCTCCGCGCGTGCCACGCTGGCAGGTGCACGCGTGGTAGCGCTCAACCCGCCGCGCCGCGGCAAGCGCAAGCCAGAATATCTGCAATGGCTGGCATCGCTGGCGGCGATAAGTAATGACCACGCTGCGCTCGATGTGCATCTTCAGCGAGGGGCGGTAAACCTTTCCGACTTCGCATGGGCTCGTCAACTCAATGGCGACGGCATGCGCCAGTTGGTTCAGCAGCAGGGTTTTATTCAGGCGGGCCAAAGTCTGCTCAATGCCCCCGTTGCCGCCAACTGGCAGCGCAAAATCCTTGAGACGCTGGCGACCTATCATGAACAGCATCGCGATGAGCCTGGACCGGGACGTGAGCGTCTGCGTCGGATGGCTCTGCCGATGGAAGATGAAGCGCTGGTGCTGCTGCTCATTGAGCAAATGCGGGAAAGCGGCGAGATCCACAGCCATCACGGTTGGCTGCATCTGCCGGATCACAAGGCGGGTTTTAGCGATGAACAGCAGGCTGTGTGGCAAAAAGTCGAACCGCTATTTAATGATGAGCCCTGGTGGGTGCGCGACCTGGCGCGGGAAACCGCAACGGAGGAGCAAACCATGCGGCTGGTACTGCGTCAGGCGGCACAGCAGGGGATGATTACGGCGATCGTGAAGGATCGTTATTACCGCAACGACAGAATTGTCGCGTTCGCCACTATGATCCGCGAACTGGATCAGGAAAAAGGTTCTACCTGTGCGGCGGATTTTCGCGATCGTCTGGGCGTCGGGCGGAAATTAGCTATTCAAATTCTGGAATATTTTGACCGGATAGGCTTTACGCGTCGTCGCGGAAACGATCATTTATTACGCGATGCTTTATTATTTCCGCAAAAAGAGTGACATATTTAATTTATAATTTAAATTGATTGATACAATAAATATATTGATTCCAGAAAAGCACATTAATTTATTAGCCTAATGTGCTTTTTTATTTTTCTTTTAATAAATAACTACAGCGATCATATTTTCAAATTTAAATCACTCGTATGCTGCCACCCCTTTTTAAGTCATTAAGGATTAAGCATATGGCTGCTTCAACGTTTTTTATTCCTTCCGTGAATGTAATTGGCGCGGGTTCATTAAAAGATGCCATGAACACGATGGCGGAATATGGTTTTCGCCGTACGTTAATTGTCACGGACAGCATGCTGACGCAATTAGGCATGGCGGGTGACATTCAAAAAGCGTTGCAGGAACGCGATATATTTAGCGTGATTTACGATGGAACGCAGCCTAACCCGACGACTGAAAACGTTGCTGAAGGTCTACAGATCCTGAGCGAAAACAATTGCGACAGCGTCATTTCACTGGGCGGTGGTTCCCCGCATGACTGCGCGAAGGGGATCGCACTGGTGGCGGCAAACGGCGGTGATATTCGTGATTACGAGGGCGTTGATCGTTCTGCCAAACCGCAACTGCCGATGATCGCCATTAACACCACGGCCGGTACAGCCTCTGAAATGACCCGTTTCTGCATCATCACCGACGTCGAACGTCATATCAAAATGGCAATCGTGGATAAACACGTTACGCCATTACTGTCGGTGAATGACTCTTCACTGATGGTGGGGATGCCGAAGTCGCTGACCGCAGCGACGGGTATGGATGCACTGACCCATGCAATCGAAGCCTATGTTTCTGTGGCGGCCACGCCAATTACCGATGCGTGTGCGCTGAAAGCGGTCACCATGATTGCAGAAAACCTGACCGTTGCAGTTGAAGACGGCAGTAACGCGCAAGCGCGTGAAGCGATGGCATATGCCCAGTTCCTGGCAGGCATGGCCTTTAACAACGCTTCTTTGGGGTATGTTCATGCGATGGCGCATCAGTTGGGTGGGTTCTATAACCTGCCGCACGGTGTGTGTAATGCGGTGCTGTTGCCGCATGTGCAGGTATTCAATAGCCAGGTTGCAGCGGATCGTCTGCGTGATTGTGCAGCGGCAATGGGTGTGAACGTCGCGGGAATGTCAGACGCAGACGGAGCGAAAGCCTGTATTGCTGCTATCCGCGCGCTGGCACAGAAGGTAAACATTCCAGCAGGTCTGAGCGATCTTGGTGTGAAAGAAGAGGATTTTGCCGTACTGGCAACCAACGCGCTGAAAGATGCCTGCGGTCTGACCAACCCGCTCCAGGCAACACACGAGGAGATCGTGGCGATCTATCGCGCGGCAATGTAAATAACCTGCCCGGTGGCGCTGCGCTTACCGGGCCTACAAAATGCACCGTAGGCCGGATAAGGCGAAGCCGCCATCCGGCACTTAACTTTCCGGCATCAGGAACGCAGCCACGGCGTAATCGTCACGCCGGTTAAGATGCCTTCCGGACTCAATAACCTTGTGACCGCCTGGCCCCATGGCTCCATGCGATTGGCAATTAACAACGTATATCCCTGATCCACTAACGCCTTCGTTGCCGCTTCAATATCCTGCACCTCAAATTCAACCCACGCTGAAGGCACAGGTACCTCAGGCGGCCATGCCTCGCGACCAAAACAGGACTCAGCTGCCTGCGAGAGCGGCCAGAGCGCAAAATGCTTCACGCCGCCCAGCGTATCGAGTTCGGTATAGAAATAGTCTTTATTCCCTTCCATCTCCTTAATCGGCAGGCCAAGCGTTTGTTGATAGAAAGAGATGCTGGCTTCAGCGTCGCGGGTAATTGGGCCAAAACCGGCGACAAACAGGACATCTACACCGGGAAGTTGTTGCTTCATGTTCACTCCTTGAATTAGCCATGTGGATAACGTGACCGCAGTCGTAAAGCTATCACACCCTGGCGAGAAAATCGCCAACCGCGTCTACCCTTGATATATCCCTGGAGCAAGGAGACGATCATGACCAATAACCCCCCACGTATTCAGCCCGGCGAGTATGGTTTTCCTCTAAAGCTAAAAACCCGTTATGACAATTTTATTGGCGGTAACTGGGTTCCGCCCGCCGATGGCGAGTACTACCCGAACCTGACGCCCGTCACCGGGCAACTGCTGTGCGAAGTCGCTTCATCTGGCAAAAGGGACATTGATTTGGCGCTCGACGCCGCTCATAAGGTGAAGGATAAATGGGCGCACACATCCGTGCAGGATCGTGCTGCACTTCTGTTTAAAATCGCCGATCGCATGGAGCAAAACCTGGAACTGCTGGCAACGGCGGAAACCTGGGACAACGGTAAGCCGATCCGCGAGACAAGTGCCGCCGACGTGCCGTTGGCAATTGACCATTTCCGCTATTTTGCCTCGTGTATTCGCGCCCAGGAGGGCGGGATAAGCGAAGTGGACAGCGAAACCGTGGCTTATCATTTCCACGAACCGCTGGGCGTGGTGGGGCAAATTATTCCGTGGAACTTCCCGCTACTTATGGCAAGCTGGAAAATGGCACCTGCGCTGGCAGCAGGGAACTGTGTCGTACTCAAACCGGCACGTCTGACGCCGCTTTCGGTGCTGCTGCTGATGGAAATCATTGGCGACATTCTGCCGCCGGGGGTGGTGAACGTGGTGAACGGTGCCGGGGGCGAGATTGGTGAATATCTGGCGACCTCGAAGCGCATCGCGAAAGTCGCGTTCACCGGTTCGACCGAGGTCGGGCAACAAATCATGCAATATGCGACCCAGAACATCATTCCGGTAACGCTGGAGTTAGGTGGCAAGTCACCCAACATCTTCTTTGCGGACGTGATGGATGAAGAAGATGCCTTCTTTGACAAGGCGCTGGAAGGCTTTGCGCTGTTTGCCTTCAATCAGGGCGAGGTCTGTACCTGTCCGAGCCGCGCCCTGGTACAGGAATCCATCTACGAACGCTTCATGGAGCGCGCGATTCGCCGCGTGGAAAGCATCCGTAGCGGTAATCCGCTCGACAGCGTAACGCAGATGGGGGCGCAGGTTTCGCACGGGCAGATGGAAACGATCCTGAATTACATTGATATCGGGAAGAAAGAGGGTGCGGATGTCCTGACCGGCGGTCGCCGCAAGCTGCTTGAAGGCGAACTCAAGGACGGCTATTACCTGGAACCGACCATTCTGTTTGGGCAGAACAACATGCGCGTGTTCCAGGAGGAAATTTTCGGCCCAGTGCTGGCAGTGACGACGTTCAAAACCATGGATGAGGCGCTGGAGTTAGCCAACGATACGCAATATGGCCTCGGTGCCGGCGTCTGGAGTCGTAATGGGAACCTGGCCTATAAGATGGGGCGCGGGATCCAGGCCGGGCGCGTCTGGACCAACTGTTATCATGCCTATCCTGCCCATGCCGCATTCGGTGGTTATAAGCAGTCAGGGATTGGTCGCGAAACTCATAAAATGATGCTGGAACACTATCAGCAGACCAAGTGCTTGCTGGTCAGCTACTCCGACAAACCGCTGGGACTGTTCTAACTCACAACATCCAGCCCGATGGCGCATTGCTTGTTCGGCCTACCTCCCGCGTAGGCCCGATAAGGCGAAGCCGCCATCGGGCAATTAACAGCTAAGTATAAAGCGCCGCTGTAGCCTTTAATTCTTCTGTGAAGGCATAAATATCATCTAAAGTATCAATAGGAAACCGGGTTTCATTTTTCTCTAAATCGAATAAGCCGATGTATTTTTGGTTGCGGTTGAAGTGTAATCGACAAATAGGCTTGCGGTTATTGTCATCGACGAGTATGCCGAAGTAGCTTTTAGTGTCTCGATGTACAATTCGCGGGGCATCAATTACCGCTCTGGTTATGGCTTTAACAATATGAAAACCTTCAAGTTCATCCATTGTGGTTGAAATTTCAGAGTCATCTTTCACCATAACTTCTGTTTCTTCGGCCTGGTGTTCCACTGTAGGCGCTGCGTTACCGCCTATGGCTGATTTCAACCGCTCATTGATTTGTGTATTAATATACTGGCTAGCGGCCTTTTGTGTTAATACAGTGAAAGTTTCTTTCACTTTTTGCGTTAATATTCCATCGTGAATTCTGGAAGCAAAAAATTTCACGAAATCTTCTTCGGGATTAGTGAGTTGCGTATGAAGAATTTTTTTGATCATACTGACATATTTTAATTCACCTGCTGCATTAATGATTGATTCTAAATCGAAAGCTGATTTTGTGAGCTTCTTGATCTCTGGAATGACCATTTCATCAAGATCCAGAAGGTTAATCTCGAGGAAGGGTTTTTCATCCATTTTGTTTGGGGCATCCAGATCAGTAAAAAATTTATACTCTTGCCCATTAGTCAGGATTGATATTCTGGCATTCGTCACGTGAAAGTAACGGAATAGTTGAGATGCATGGTTTATATTGAGTGGCTCACCTATCTTCTTACACTCTATCAAAATCTGAACTTCATTATTCCTGAGAATAGCATAGTCTATTTTTTCTCCCTTTTTTGTACCGACATCGCAAACGAACTCAGGGATAACTTCAGTAGGATCAAAGACATCATAGCCCAGGACATTATTGATAAATGGCATGACGAAGGCGTTTTTTGTCGCTTCCTCTGTCTCAATGGCGCCTGATTGTTGTTTGATTTTTGAGGCTAATAAATTTAATTTTTCCATAAATTCGATAGACATAATATCCTCATCATTCATTTGATAATCATTTTTACAAGTAATTATTATTGATGTCCATGATTTGAGTTTTGACTTAAATAAACGTAAGCAACACTTTAATGAACAAATCATTAATTATTGAATGATATAGTGCAAAAATAAAAATATTACGAATTTGAGATTGGTCACGTAAACGATAAAAACCTTTAATTTCCTGGTGTTACTATTTCACTATATCTGGAAACAAAGTGGCAATCAGTGAGCCCGCTTTCATAAAATGTCCTAACTCACAACATCCAGCCCGATGGCGCATTGCTTGTCGGGTTGGATGCGGAAAGTCTTCTTATTCGTCGGCGGTTTTCACCTTTATGACCGGGTTGAGCTGGCGTTTCTGATAAGCCCTTTGTAAGCCGGATGGCATTGCGCTCATTCGGCTTACGGTGCTGATATTACCTGTTGTTAATCCAGATACGCATCTCGCCTTCGCCCCGGTTGGCCCAGCTAAACCAGGGAATGAAGGTCAACGTATGCGGCAGCCATGAGCCTGGGGCAGTATCGTAGTGCCACAGTGATGTCTGCGTCGCGTCGGCTGCGCTCTGTTTTAGTCCTTCCGCCTGGATAAGCATTTTGTGTGCGAAAAGCCCTTTGCCTTCAAAAACCGCAAACTTGCTGACTTCAGGAAGCCACAAATTGTGAAGCTCTTCACCGTTGTCTGCCTGTTCAAGGCAATAGATCAGCGGACCACGTTGAATGGCGACTTTACCCGCAACGTGGCGTACCAGCGGATTACCGTAGACCCGGCGTACCGGCATGGGCAGCGTCAGCGTTAATGTGTCCCCTTCCTGCCAGCGGCGGGTGATATGCATATAGCCTTTGCGAATAACCTGCTCGACAGCCAGCCCGTTCAGCGTCACTTTCGCGTCAGGACACCAGTCCGGCAAGCGTAGCGCCAGGGTATGCTGCACGGTCAGAGGGGATTCGATGGCAATTGTCACATCCTCATGCCATGGATAATTCCCGCTAATACGCAGCTTGAGCGCGTCGTTGCCGATGGGGATTTCTACGCTGTTGCCAATATAAAGATTGATATACAGCGCTTCTTCCCGTGGCGTATAGATGTAATGACCGATCGACGACAGCACACGAGCAATATTGGGCGGACAACAGGCACAGCCAAACCAGCGCTGGCGTACAGGCTTCACGTGATCGTAAATATGATTAAATTTTAATGTTTTCGGGTGGACCTCCAGCGGGTTGACGTAGAAAAAGTGTTTCCCGTCGAGCGCCATTCCGCCGAGCACGGTATTGTACAGCGCACGTTCCATGACGTCGGCATACTGACTGTCGGCTTCCATTTCGATCATCCGCCGGGCAAACATCATCAGGCCGATGGACGCACAGCTTTCGGCATATACCGTGTCGTTTGGCAGGTCGTAGTCACTGCTGAAGGCTTCGCCGCTGCTTTGCGAGCCGATTCCGCCAGTGATGTACAGCTGACGCTGTGCCATGTTCTGCCATAAACGCAGGCAGTCCTGTCGCTTGCGTTCATCCTGACTGAGCCGCGCCAGATGAGCCACGCCGGTCATCAGATAGACGAAACGCACCGCATGGCCAATCGCCGCCTGCTGTTCGGAAAGCGGCTGGTGCGCCTGGCTGTAGGCTTTATCTTTAACCATCCATGCCGGGCCGTAGGTGTTCCAGTAAGAGGTTTGCCCGCGCTTTTCATACTCCTCGTCGTAAAAGTGCGGCTGTGTACCGCGCTGTTCAACAAAATAATTCACCAGCGCCAGATAGCGCGGCTGCTGCGTGACTTCGAACAGGCGCATCAGCGCCAGCTCAATTTCCGGATGGCCCGGATAGCCGTGCAGTTGATTTTCACCGGGACCGAATACCCGATCGATGTGATCCGCCAGGCGGCAAACCACCTCCAGCAGGCGACGTTTGCCGGTAGCCTGAAAGAATGCCACGCCCGCTTCAATCATATGCCCGGCACAGTAAAGCTCATGACACTCGGCCAGGTTAGTCCAGCGCTCCAGCGGTGATTTAACCGTGAAGTAAGTGTTGAGATAGCCATCGTCGCACTGGGCGGCGGCGATCAGTTCAATGACCTCGTCGGCAGTTTTTTCCAGTTCAGGATCGGGCTTCTGACACAGTGACCAGGCGACAGCTTCCAGCCATTTGGCGACATCACTGTCCTGAAACACCATCCCGTAGAACTCACCCGCCTGACGTCCTGCCGCGATGCGAAAGTTTTCAATCGCATGGCTGGGATCGGCTTCCGGAATGCGGTCATTTAGCGCATCCCATTGATACGGGATCACGACGTCGCGAACCAGTCGCTGATATTGTCCGAGGAACGGATCGCTGACCGTCAGTTTATGCAGGTCGATTTCCGGAATATGCATGGCGTGCTCCTTATGATTGAACATGACGCTGGCGCAGATCGGTCGCAATGCGCGACATCATTGGATTGTTAAGCTTGCAGACGCGAATAGACAGCGCCAGCAGCAGATGAAACAGGGCGGGAAGCAGCGTTTCCATGGCGGTAATACCGCCGAGCGAACTGGCCGTCTGATTTTCCGCACCTGGCTGATAAGCGACAAAAATAAACAGCAGACTGATGATTCCGGCGCTGGAGGCCCAGGCCAGTTTGATGAAGAAAAGGTTGAAAGCGAAGTTCATCCCGGAAGAGCGCACGCGCGTTTTCCACTCGCCGTAATCGTCGGCAAAGGCCATCAGTGCGAAGTGCAGCGGTAGCGTGAAGCCGAGAATGATGCCGTTGCCGAGGATAACCGCCAGCCACAGCGTCTGATACGCCGGCCCGGTGGGGAGAAACCACATCGCGACGGCCAGTGCCGCCAGTACCAGGTTAGTGTAGTAATACAGTTTGACGGTATCGATTCGCCGGGTCATAGGGTTGACGATTACCGAACCGATAATTGACGCAAATGTGACCATCGTGAAAAACAGCGACGTATAGGCGGTACTGCCTTTCAGCACGTAGGTAATGAAATACATATACCCGCCGCCACGTATGTTAAATACGTTGATGAGCAGGAAGGACATCAGCAGCATCAGCAGAAGCTGATCGTTTTTACGCAGTCCGGAAAGGTGCTCCCGCAGGGTAAATTTCCCCATCATCGCCAGTGGAACGCGCTCGCGTACCCAGAAAAAGCAGCACAGGAACATAGCCACCGCGACAGCACAGAGAACGCCGACGCCCCATTGATAGCCCTGCGCCGCATCGCCCTGGCCAAAGACCTCGACCATCCACGGCAAGCCGACGGAGACGAGGAACCCCGCCACGCCGCAGAGAACAAAGCGCCAGGATTGACAGGAGATCACCTCATTGTGCCGCGTGGTCATGGTATTGATGAGTGCGCAGTAGGGCACGTTGATGGCGGTATAACCGACAGAGAGCAACAGATAGGTGCCGAACGCCCAGGCAATTTTGACGCTCATACTGGCATCCGGCACGGTAAAGGTCAGCACGCCGATAATACCGATCGGAAGGGCAATCCATAACTGCCAGGGGCGAAAACGTCCCCAGCGGCTTTGCGTGCGGTCGGCAATGATGCCCATCACCGGGTCGGAAATGGCGTCAAACACCCGCAGCGCGATAAACAGCGTGCCGACTAACGCTGGCGTCAGCCCGAACACGTCGGTGTAGAAAAAGGTGAGAAAGTTCATGATCAGGCAGGTGATGACGGTACCGCCGGCATCGCCCAGCCCGTAGCCTATTTTCTCGCGTACAGAGAGCGTCTCGTTGACGTTGTTCTGAGTAAGTCCGGTGGTAGTAATCGATGTAGAGGTCATAGAGGTTCCTCGCTAAAAGAGGTTTCAGTCAGTGATTATTTTTGTGTGACTAATGACCTGACTCATTTTGCCTGGAAGTAGAACATCAACAAGCCAACAAAAGAGTAAAAAAAGAGGACGATTCCGACCTGTGCTTAAAAGTGTGAATTAGATCGGGTGACGTTGTTGTTTTTAGTTAATAATCAAATAGTAAACGTTTATTTGTCGGCGATGTAGACGGGAAATTACATATCTATGCTTGAATTATCCATGACGCTTCCGATTAAAGTACAAAACGGGGGATTATTTATTTCCCGTGGAATAGGACGCCATCCAGCCAGGACGCTGGCGTCATGGGAAATTATTTTTGTGGAAAAAGGACGGCTAACGATCCGGGAAGAAGAAAAGATTTTTACCGTGGAGGCGGGTGAAAGTTTGCTGCTTTGGCCACAGCGTCGACATATCGGCGAGGAGGATTTTCCTGCCGATCTGCGGTTTTACTGGCTGCATTTTGAGGTGAAAGCTCCGGAGAACGATCCAAGTTGGCTGACGCATCTCTCTGTGCCTCAGCACACGCGTGTCGCGGATCCCCAGGCGCTGATCGCGCTTTTTCGCCAGTTCATGATTGAACAAGAGAAACTCCAGCGTAGCCCGGCCCTGGAGTTTATTGTTCTACTGATATTACAACAGATTACGTTGAATCCCCGGCAGAATGAAAGCGTTGAAGATGCGGGTGAGTCCCTGGCATGGAAAGCGCAGCAGTTGATCCGCACGCAGTATCATCGACCTATCGCGACCGCCACCCTCGCCAGAGAATTACACTGTAATGGCGATTATCTGGGGCGCGTTTATCGACGGGTATTTCATCTGACGTTGACCGAAGCCATTCAACGGCAGCGGGTTCGCGAGGCGGAGAAATTACTGATTAGCGACGCACGCTCGCTAAAAGAGGTGGCGGAGCTGTGCGGATTTAACGATGTGGGCTATTTTCGGCAGATCTTCCGTAAACATACCGGATTAACGCCTGCAGTCTGGAAACGTCGGTACTGCAAGGAGCATATCAACTCATAAAGGCTCCGTTATGCCATGCAAAAAGCATTAAACACTGCAATTTATGTTAAATACGGTCAATAAACTTGCCAGATTGATTAATCAGACGAAACTGGAGAATGTGGCTGTTAATTTGTTTTTAGAAGCGATAATTCTGTGAATATAGTAATCCTTTAGTGACTCGGTCTATTAACGGTATAAGGATGGAAGAAAAAGATCTCCTCGGGTGACTATTGTATTTTAATTCAATCTTCTTAAACTTGCGAATGGCAATAAAAACAAGGAAGTGGGTATGTCATTATCGCTGGTTTAATAAACAAGAGTATTTAAATGAAGCAATACCAGTTATACGGATTTATGATTGGCCGCGAAATATTTCTCGATATACACGACGCGCGGATATTCAGACTTCCGGTTAATAAAATGGAGAGCGTGATTGCTTTTTGTGGCGTGTTTTTTAATGACACGATGCTTCGTCTTTTCGTTTATCTCTTGCTGAATGCCCGCACCCATTATGTTTCAAAGGATGAGTTACTCGTCAACGTCTGGGAAAAAAATGAACTCAGTTCTTCCACACAGCGTCTGTCAACGATGATAAGAAACCTGAATAATAAATTGTATATGCTTGGCTTGCCCCGGAACTCCATCGTCAGCGTCAAAGGAAGCGGATACATACTAGCACTGGATCACATCCAGCCATTATTTAGGGTGGTGGATGAAACAGACTATCAAATATAGATAGCAGCCAGTGCCGGATTATTCCGTAGCGTGATGTCGTCTACGGTTTAGCCCCTGAACGTTAAGGTCCAGGGTTTTTTTTTAGCGTCCCGATAAGATGAGGATCGGGTGAAAAATCAGGCGTATTCCCAAAGCGCTTCGGGCATCTGACAAATCTCCACCGTTTCCCCTGTTTGATCAAAGCAGAAGCGGCGTGCTCTCTGGCACTCTGTCGTTTTACGGCGCGCGGAGGGATCAATGAATCGGTTTATTATGGCGGATGCGGCGAAGTGTATTGGCTGTCGTACCTGCGAAGTCGCATGTGTCGTCTCACATCAGGAAAATCAGGACTGCGCGTCGGTGTCAGCGGAAGCGTTTGTTTCTCGCATCCGGGTCATCAAAGCAGGTTCATTGACGACCGCCGTGGCCTGCCATCAGTGTGAAGATGCCCCCTGCGCGAATGTCTGCCCTACGCAAGCTATTCGTCGCGAACGTGGGCATATTTTCGTCGAACAATCCCGCTGCATTGGATGTAAAAGCTGCATGTTGTCCTGCCCATTCGGTGCCATGAACGTTGTTGCGGAACCTTCACGCGTCCAGGCGATTAAATGCGATCTCTGTTGGCACCGTGAAACAGGACCCGCCTGTGTTGAGTCCTGCCCAACGGGGGCATTAAACTGCGTCAGCAAGGAACAGCTCGCACAGCTAAACTGTGAAAGGCGCATCAGTACGGCTTTCACCTCTCTCTAAACTTTAAGCAAGGACGCAAGGCGATGGTATCGAACCAACAGGCTTATCTGGATGCCGAAAATAACGTGACGCCCGATGCGATTTTTCCTCACATCGGGCCGTAAAATCAGCGGTTTGCTTCACTCCACGCGCGTTCCACTTCTTCCGCCAGGATCTTCACCCCAGCTTCAATTTTTTCCGGATCGGGAACATAGTTCATGCGCATACATTGATGCGTGTGCGGCCAGGGTTTATCTAACCCTGGGAAAAAATAGTGTCCTGGCACCATCAGCACGCCACGCGCTTTCAGACGCTGATACAGCAGTTCGGTGGTGATGGGCAGATCCTGGAACCATAACCAAAGAAAAATCGCCCCTTCAGGCTTATGAATTAAGCAACGATTTTCCGGCAGGTAGCGGCGAATGATCGCAATTGTCTCCTGAACGCGCTGGTAGTAGAACGGTTTAATTACCGTTTCGGACAGGCGCAACAAGTCATTACGTTTAATCATTTCACACATCATCGCCGGGCCAATGCCGCCGGGGGCAAGGCTAATAATGCCGTTCATGTTGGCGATAGCGGTGATGATTTTTTCACTGGCAATGATAATACCGCAGCGTGAACCGGGCAGCCCCAGCTTGGACAGGCTCATGCACAGTACAATGTTAGGGTTCCACAGCGGACGCGCTTCGCTAAAGATGATGCCGGGGAAGGGCACGCCGTAAGCGTTATCTATCACCAGCGGAATACCATGCTGGTTGGCAAGCTGGTCGAGCTTCATCAACTCTTCATCAGTAATGACGTTACCCGTCGGGTTAGTCGGACGGGAAACACAGATCATCCCCGTCTCTTCACCAATGTGCAGATGTTCAAAGTCGACATGATATTTGAACTGGCCTTCTGGCAGCAGTTCAATATTCGGGCGGGCTGATACAAAAAGATCTTCTTCCAGCCCGGAATCCGCATAGCCAATATATTCCGGCGCGAGAGGAAACAGGACTTTCTTGCTGCTCCCATCGGCACGGCGTCCGGCAAAGAGATTGAACAAGTAGAAAAACGCACTCTGGCTGCCGTTTGTCAGTGCAATATTCTGTGGCTCAATGTCCCAACCCAGATTCTCACGCAGTAGCGAAGCGAGCACGCTCAGTAGCTCGGTTTTCCCCTGAGGACCGTCATAATTGCAAAGCGCATCAGTGGCTTTGCCGCTTTCCAGCATATCCGCGAGCAGGGTATGGAAGTAATCCTGCATGGCCGGGATTTTCGCCGGGTTACCACCGCCAAGCATGATTGCGCCGGGAGTGCGTAAGCCGTCGTTGAGGTCCTCCATCAGGCGGGTAATGCCTGAATGGCGGGTAAATTTATCGCCAAATTGTGAAAATGTCATAACGGATGGTCTGTCAAACGCAGTAGAAAAGAGCACTACCTTAACGCTTGCACTGACAGGGTGCAAATCGAGCTAATCGCAGTAATCATCCACTTTACTCTGCATATTTATCGTTGGGTGGTGTTTTATATTGCGTTCTATTCAGGCTTACCGGCCCAGATCACCATGATAGTGTCCTCTCCATGCTGGCGAACAAAACCATAACCTTGCTGCAGAGTGAGTGTCGTCTGCTTACCGGCACCGATGGCGGGGTGACGCGCTCTGAACTGCCCGAGCCGCTGCCAGTGCGCAACATTGTTAGCGAATTTGCCATTGATATCCTGCCAGTTCATTGACGAGCGCGTGCCCTGTAACGGGTCTGAACCCGTGGGGCCGAAGGGACGAGAGGACTCGTCGCCATAGAAAAGTTGTACTGCCCCGGGGGCTAACAGCAGCAGCTCCGCCGCGTTGTCGCCGCCTTCGCGGAACAAACGCGTATCATGGGAAGAGAGATAGCTCAGCACATTAAATTGCTGCAGTTTTTCCGCCATTTGCTGCCAGGTGATATCCATCTCCGCCAGGCAATCGACCGCTTTTGCTGCCTGTTCCTGATAGTCGAAATTGATCATTGCATCGAAGCCGTGGCGGTAGTAATCGCTCTGCATCACGCCGTGGCCCCAGGCTTCACCGGTCATCCAGAACGGCTTATCGTCGAGTGCGCGATCCGGGTTGGCCTTCTTCCATTCTGCCAGGGCGGCGCTGGCCTGGGTTTTCAGTTGCTGCCACGCCGGGAGTTCGACGTGTTTCGCGGTATCCACCCGGAAGCCATCAATGCCGTATTCGCGAACCCATTGGCTCAGCCAGTGGGTTAGATAGTCGCGCGGGGTGTAACCATCAATGGCTTTAGCCTTTGTATCCGCTTTGTTCTGATAAAACACCGGCAGGCCGGAAGGCGTGGTCGATTCGGTTTTGAGATCCGGCAAGAAGGCCAGCGACATGGTCAAATCATCAAAGCCGGGGTTGTCGTAGTCACCAATGTCAGTGCGGATCCACGCTTTGCCCCACCATTTTTCCCAGGCGGCTTTATCACTGAAGTTAATGTAATCATTAAAGCTATGCCAGCTTTGCCCGGCTGCAGGTTTCCAGTCCGTCCAACGCTCGCCGAGCGTTTTTTTCAGCTCATCATCTGAGAGATACAACGCGCCAAAGTTGAATTCCTGCATGTCGGCAAGGGTGGCGTAGCCGGTATGGTTCATCACCACATCAAAGAGGATGCGTATTCCGCGCTGGTGTGCTCCGTCAACCAGGGCTTTCAGATCCGCTTCGCTGCCCATATTGGCATCCAGTCGGGTCCAGTCCTGAGTGTAATAACCGTGATAGGCATAATGCGGAAAGTCACCTTTTGTGCCGCCGCCGACCCAGCCGTGAATCTGCTCAAACGGCGCGCTGATCCACAGGGCATTCACACCCAATTGCTGAAGGTAGTCCAGTTTGCTGGTCAGGCCGCGCAAGTCACCGCCATGGAAGGTGCCGATTTCTTCCATGCCGTCTTTATGGCGACCATAACTCTGATCATTTGTCGGGTCGCCGTTTTCAAACCGATCAGTCAAAACAAAATAAACCGTGGCGTTATGCCAGTCGAACGGTGCTGCAGCACTTGTCCCAGCGCTTTCCAGCAGTAGCAGGCCGTTACTGGCTGGCGCAGGCCG
This sequence comes from Citrobacter sp. RHB25-C09, assembly GCF_013836145.1. Classification (NCBI taxonomy): domain Bacteria; kingdom Pseudomonadati; phylum Pseudomonadota; class Gammaproteobacteria; order Enterobacterales; family Enterobacteriaceae; genus Citrobacter; species Citrobacter sp. RHB25-C09. The sequence continues at coordinate 165,336 of NZ_CP057483.1, forward strand.
CAGCGTAATTTTACCGTTTTTCACTGTGGCGGTTTGCATGCTGTAAAAATCACGAACCACGCTGCCTTCCGGAAAGGATTGTGCGACCTCTACCGTTACCGGCGAGCCGTCCCACTTCGGACACTGGCGGATCGCCGCTGCCACCGGTGCGGCTTCGCGCGGCACGGTAATCATTAATGTCGGCGTGCCGGAACGTTTATCGATAGTCAGCGTGTAATCGCCGTCTTTAAACAGTCGCCATTGTGGCGATGCCCCTTCGCATGGCTTCAGCGAAAGCATCTGGTTGAGTTTTATCGCATTCGCCGGCTGCCAGCACTGTTGGTCAAAATTTAACGTTAAAGGTCGGGTACCCTTCGTCAGCGCTGCATGGCTGGTAAATTGACCGGTTCCCTCTGCGGTAAAAGGAGGGAAGCCTTGAGCATTCCATGATGAGGCAATCGCGATACCCGGCAGAAATGCCAGGACAGAGGCGGCAAGTTTCATTGTGCGATCCTTATTGCGGCGATAATAACCAGTGTGCCTGAGAACCTCTGCTGAAAACTCATCCCTCAATTGCAACCTGACAGGATGAGGCGTATGGATGAGCGATCCTGCGCAAAAAGTAGCCAAAATTTGCGATAACCTGCACATTTTTTTCGAATTAGTCACTTTCGGAATGATTTAAGCGTGACATGGTTTCGGATTTGGACTATTTCTTGAGGTGCTCTTGAACGCTATTTTTGATATGATTTGAGATTCCGCTCTCAAAATTGTGAAAAATATAAGGTGTTGGAATGAGTAAATCCGACCAGGAGACCTAATGATATTGACTCCCATGCGACGATATGGGGCAATGATTCTTATGTTACTCACCGTGGTATTTTCGGGTGAGGTGCTGGCAAAGACGCACACAACAACAGCGAGTCAGAAGTCCCACGAAAACAAGACAAGTAGTATCAAGGTAAGCAGTAAACAAGAGTATTCTCGCAATAGTGCAAAGAGTAGTTCACTTCCTGATTTGCGAAAATACCCTTCCGGAACACCAAGGAAAAAAGCGTTTCTCCGGACGGTTATGCCTTATATTACCAGTCAAAATGCAGCGATTACCGCCGACCGTAACTGGCTGATCTCTAAGCAGTACCAGAGCAAGTGGTCACCGTCTGAGCGTGCGCGTATGCAAGACATCGCCAAACGCTACAAGGTGAAGTGGTCTGGCAACACGAAAAATATTCCGTGGAATAAGCTGCTGGAACGCGTTGATATTATTCCGACCAGTATGGTCGCCACCATGGCGGCGGCAGAAAGCGGCTGGGGTACCTCTAAGCTTGCGCGCAGTAACAACAATCTGTTCGGCATGAAATGTACGAAAGGACGTTGTAGTAATGCGCCGGGCAAAGTGAAAGGCTACTCGCAGTTTGGTTCGGTCAAAGAATCAGTCAGTGCGTATGTCATCAACCTGAACACGCACCCGGCCTATGCCTCTTTCCGTAAATCGCGCGCGCAGCTGCGTAAAGCGGACCAGGAAGTGACAGCGACGGCGATGATCCATAAGCTGAAGGGTTATTCCACCAAGGGACAGAGCTACAACAATTATCTGTTCGCGATGTATCAGGATAACCAGCGCTTAATCGCAGCGCATATGTAATGCACTATGCTAATCCGGCCTGCACAATCCCGTAGGCCTGATTAGCGTAGCACCATCAGGCAAACAAACCTCCTCACACCAACACTTCACTGTTCACATCGCGATACTCTTTCGGCGTCGAGTCGTACTCTTTTTTGAATACAGAATAGAAATACTGAAGCGAAGGGTAGCCGCACATCTGCGAGATTTCGTTGATCGACAGCGTCGTAGATATCAGCAAACTGCGGGCTTTTTCCAGCTTTTCAGCGTGGATCACCGCGTGGATGGTCTCTCCTACTTCCTCCTTAAAGCGTTTCTCGAGATTGGATCGTGAAATCCCTACCGCATCCAGCACCTGATCAACCTTAATGCCTTTGCATGCATGGTTGCGGATAAAGTGCATGGCCTGGATAACAGCAGGATCGGTCAGTGAGCGGTAGTCCGTAGAGCGACGTTCAACCACGCGTACCGGTGGCACCAGAATGCGTTGTAGCGGCATCTCCTCCTCCGCCAGTAATCGGTGCAACAGTTTCGCCGCCTGATAGCCCATCTGCCGCGCACCCTGCGCCACGGATGACAGTGCAACTCGCGACAGATAACGTGTGAGTTCTTCGTTATCAATACCAATCACGCAGAGCTTCTCAGGGACGGGGATATGCAAATGTTCGCAAACCTGAAGAACATGGCGGGCGCGGGCATCGGTCACGGCAATGATCCCCGTTTGTGGTGGCAGCGTTTGCAACCAGTCTGCCAGCCGGTTTTGCGCGTGCTGCCAGAGTTCAGGTGCCGTCTCCACACCCTGATACACCACGCCACGATATTTTTCCTCTGACACCAACTGGCGAAACGCATGTTCACGTTCCATTGCCCACCGTTTCCCGCTTGACGCCGGCAGGCCGTAGAAGGCAAAACGGTTAATCCCTTTTTCTTTCAGATGCAGGAAGGCGCTCTCGACCAGCGCATGGTTATCGGTGGCAATGTAATGGACGGGGGGATAATTTTCAGCAAGATGATAAGAACCGCCTACGCCAACAATGGGAACGTCGACATCGACTAATAATTGTGCGATTTCATCATCGTCATAATCAGCAATAACGCCGTCGCCCAACCACTCTTTGATGTTATCAATTCGGGCGCGAAAGTCTTCTTCTATGAATATATCCCATTCAGATTGTGACGCTTGTAAATATTCACCCACGCCTTCTACAACCTGGCGGTCATAAGCTTTATTCGCATTAAATAACAGGGTTATACGGTGACGTTTATCAAACATAAGAACATATCCTGAAAAATGTGAACATGGGCAGGTCGATACTATCACTTGCGTTGACGTCTTGCGAAATTCACCATACCAGAACCGAGAAGACAATTGTCATTTCTTATCCTTCAGTTACGGTTTTTTGTTTATTCCTGAACCTTCGATCGCGATCGCCTTTTTATTTGGTCATTTTGGTTGTTTTTTTGGGAGCCAGCGCACATTTGGGTATTCTCTTAATGGCGGAATGAAATAACGTAATTGAGCTCTAAATCAGGAAATTCCAGTATTAAGCCATCGCAATTACTCGCTGTATTATCTGATTACGGAGTTTATTATGCAGGCATATTTTGACCAACTCGATCGCGTTCGTTATGAAGGCACCAAAACCACTAATCCATTAGCATTCCGTCATTACAATCCGGACGAAGTTGTACTGGGCAAACGCATGGAAGATCATTTGCGCTTTGCTGCCTGCTACTGGCACACCTTCTGCTGGAACGGTGCGGATATGTTTGGCGTTGGCGCGTTTGATCGCCCATGGCAGCAGCCGGGTGAAGCCATTGCACTGGCAAAACGCAAAGCGGACGTCGCGTTCGAGTTTTTCCACAAGCTGAATGTTCCTTATTACTGCTTCCATGACATCGACGTATCTCCGGAAGGTGCGTCGCTGAAAGAGTACAAAAACAACTTCGCGCAGATGGTTGACGTGCTGGCTGCGAAGCAAGAAGAAAGCGGCGTGAAGCTGCTCTGGGGCACCGCAAACTGCTTCACTAACCCGCGCTACGGCGCAGGCGCAGCGACTAACCCGGATCCAGAGGTGTTCAGCTGGGCGGCAACTCAGGTTGTCACCGCGATGGACGCCACGCACAAGCTGGGCGGTGAAAACTACGTGCTGTGGGGTGGTCGTGAAGGCTATGAAACCTTGCTGAACACCGACCTGCGTCAGGAACGTGAGCAGATTGGCCGCTTCATGCAGATGGTCGTAGAGCACAAACACAAAACCGGGTTCCAGGGCACGCTGCTGATCGAACCAAAACCGCAGGAGCCAACCAAGCACCAGTATGATTACGATGCTTCCACTGTCTACGGCTTCCTGAAACAGTTTGGTCTGGAAAAAGAGATCAAACTGAATATCGAAGCGAACCACGCAACGCTGGCGGGCCATTCTTTCCATCATGAAATCGCGACGGCGATTGCGCTGGGGCTGTTCGGTTCCGTGGATGCCAACCGTGGTGATGCGCAGTTGGGCTGGGATACCGACCAGTTCCCGAATAGCGTGGAAGAGAATGCGCTGGTGATGTACGAAATCCTGAAAGCGGGCGGTTTCACCACGGGTGGTCTGAACTTTGATGCCAAAGTCCGTCGTCAGAGCACGGATAAATACGATCTGTTCTACGGCCATATTGGCGCAATGGATACCATGGCGCTGTCACTGAAAATTGCTGCGCGCATGATCGAAGATGGCGAACTGGATAAACGCGTTGCGAAGCGCTATGCCGGTTGGAACAGCGAGCTGGGTCAGCAGATCCTGAAAGGGCAGATGTCGTTAAGCGAACTGTCGCACTATGCTGAACAGCATAACCTGGCGCCGGTGCATCAGAGTGGTCATCAGGAGCGCCTGGAAAACCTGGTGAATCATTATCTGTTCGACAAGTAATGACTGACTGAAAGCGTTCGTAGGCCCGGTAAGCTTAGCGCCACCGGGCATTTCTGTTAAAGGAGTCACCGCAATGTATATCGGGATCGATCTTGGCACCTCGGGCGTAAAAGCCATTTTGCTCAATGAGCAGGGTGAGGTTGTCGCGTCGCAAACGGAAAAACTGACCGTCTCCCGTCCTCATCCGCTGTGGTCGGAACAGGACCCTGAACAGTGGTGGCAGGCAACGGATCGCGCGCTGAAAGCGTTGGGCAAGCAGCACTCACTGAACGGCGTGAAAGCCCTGGGTATTGCCGGACAGATGCACGGCGCCACGCTACTCGACAGCAATCAGCATGTGCTTCGCCCGGCAATTTTGTGGAATGACGGGCGCTGTGGTGAAGAGTGTGCGCTGCTGGAGGCACAGGTGCCCCGGTCTCGCGCTATCACCGGCAATCTGATGATGCCCGGTTTTACTGCACCGAAACTGCTGTGGGTTCAGCGTCATGAACCGGATATTTTCCGTCAGGTCGCAAAAGTGCTGCTGCCAAAAGACTATCTGCGGTTGCGCATGACCGGAGAGTTCGCCAGCGATATGTCTGATGCGGCGGGTACCATGTGGCTGGATGTGGAAAAGCGCGACTGGAGCGACGTGATGCTGAAGGCCTGTGGCCTGACTCGCGAGCATATGCCCGCGCTTTTCGAAGGTACTGAAATTACCGGAACGCTACTGCCAGAAGTGGCGAGGGCGTGGGGTATGCCTGCGGTTTCCGTTGTTGCCGGTGGGGGTGATAACGCGGCGGGTGCGGTCGGCGTAGGAATGGTCGATGCCGATCAGGCAATGCTCTCGCTGGGAACATCAGGCGTCTATTTTGCCGTTAGCGAGGGGTTCCTGAGCAAGCCAGAAAGCGCGGTACACAGTTTTTGTCACGCGTTACCTGATCGGTGGCACCTGATGTCGGTGATGCTTAGCGCGGCGTCGTGTCTGGACTGGGCAGCGAAGTTAACCGGACTGGAGACGGTGCCTGCTCTGATCGATGCGGCGCAACAGGCCGATGAGAGTGCCGACCCTGTCTGGTTCTTGCCGTATCTCTCCGGGGAACGCACACCGCATAATAACCCGCAGGCGAAAGGTGTTTTCTTTGGCCTGACTCATCAGCACGGTCCTGCTGAGCTGGCGCGAGCGGTGCTGGAAGGCGTAGGCTATGCGCTGGCTGACGGAATGGATGTGGTGCATGCCTGTGGCGTACAACCACGCAGCATTACGCTGATTGGCGGCGGCGCACGTAGCGCATACTGGCGGCAGATGCTGGCAGATATCAGCGGATTACAGCTTGATTACCGTACCGGTGGTGACGTCGGCCCGGCTCTGGGAGCGGCCCGACTGGCACAGATCGCCATGAACCCGGAACGACCGCTGACGGAACTGCTACCTCAGCTTCCGCTGGAACAAACACACGAGCCAAACCCAGAGCACTATGCGAAGTATCAACAACGGCGCGAGACTTTCCGTCGTCTCTATCAGCAACTCCTTCCGCTGATGTCTTAAGCTGAATCCCTCCTGCTACAGGAGGGATTTTCTCGTTGTATGTTAAAACCTAATTCATAAATTAATTGCATGAATTAATTCCTAATTTTTCCGAAGAAGTCATTTTCCATTGTGGTCTTTGACGGGTTATCCCTAATCTGCATTTATTGGATAAGGAGATCCCAATGAAAGGCGCAACGTTTATTTCTTGGCTGTTACTCATTTCAGGCACGCTGGTTTACGTTATTGGCTTGTGGCGGGCATGCCCGTTGTTAAGCGGAAAAGGCTATTTTCTTGGCGTATTAATGACCGCCATGTTTGTCACATACGTTTATTTGCGAGAAGAAAAACGCGGGTCGCCGGATGAACGCTTTGTCCTGGTCTGCAAACTCGTGGCGCTCATCACCCTTGGGTTATTGTTCGTCGGCGTCGTCAATGCCCCCCTGACATATCCTGAAAAGGTGCTTTACCCGGCGGCACTCTTCGTCGGTTTACTGGGACAGGTGCGCGTTGCAATGTGTTCGCAAAGCGCCTGTTCATCGCCTGAAAGGGTAGAACGCTAATGTTATGGTGTCTGGCTTGTTATCTGCTTCGACGTCTACGACGGCGTTTTCCTGATAAGGGGTAGTGCCACACTGAATTCAGTTGGCTTTTCTACCCGTTTGCTGGTTCAACTCACCAGTCGGCGCGTATCTATACGCTGCAACAGTATAGAAAGAAGCAAACTGCCTGCCAGCGTCGCGCTAAAAATCCACAGCATATCTAACGGCGGCCAGCTTTTTATCTCAAGCCCGCTGGTGCGTAAGGCATGGATAATCAGTGCGTGAAAACCGTAAATGCCCAGCGAGTGGCGGGAGATCAGTCCAAGCCCGGGCACGGTTGAGGTATTGAGGGTGTTTTTGACCAGCGTCAGCAGCGCGATAGCGCAGATAAAAACCATCGGCCCGCAGTACAGATACCAGGTGTCGGCAAAATTGCCGCGCCACTCCAGTTCATGGAGCGTTCCGCGTGAAATGATCGCAACCCCGGCAATAAAAACGATGGCACAAACCCCGGAAAGCGCACGTTTTTGCGTTTCGAATGCGCCGATAGCACGCCCCAGGATCCCGTACAGAATGTAGTAAAAGGTGTCGCCGCTGATATACAAATTGATTGGTAACCACTCAAAACCGCCGATCTTTTGCGAAACGGTATTCGGGTTGGCGACAATACCGAGAATGACCATCAGTATGAGCAACATTTTACCGCTGACGTTTTTCACCTGAATCAACGGCGAAACCAGGTAGACCACCGCAATCGCAAAGAAAAACCACAGGTGATAGAACACCGGTTTTTGCAGCAGATTTTTTAAGGAGAGCTCGGCGTTGATTGAGGTGAATAAGGTGATGTAAATCAGGGCGATGGCGCTGTAGAACAACAGGCAGAGCGCAATGCGCACAAAGTGACGTGGCTGCGCGCTGCGTTCACCAAAAAAGAGATACCCTGAAATCATAAAAAACAACGGTACGCTAACGCGTGACGCTGAATTCAGTACGTTAGCCAGATCCCAGTTGAACGGCGTGACGCTCTGCGCATTGGTGATGTACCAGGTGGTGGTATGAATCATCACGACCATTAAACACGCGATCCCTCGCAGATTATCAATCCAGAAAATTTTGGGCTGCATCAGTTCCTCTGTTTGCGTGTTGAATCAGGGACGGCGGAATTTTTGTTAAGGTATCCCGTTGGAAAAATCCGATTTTTTGCGCTAAAGCTTGTGATGGTTGAGGGGATTCGCAAAATGCATCTGACTTATACACATAATCAATCGAGCTGCTTCAAGGGAAGAAATCCTCTGGAGCATAGATAACTCTATGACAGGGGTTTCTGAGTGTAGCCAACAAAGAGGCAACGCGAAGGATGACGTGTATATACCTTAATAATAATAAGTCCGATCGGCAAACAAGGCGGTAATTAAGTCATGATGAAGAGGCTCTTTCCGGCGATGGTCATTTTCCTTTTGGCCGGGTGCTCAACCGAGCAACCGCCCGTTCAAAAAGCGCAACAGGTAAAGGTGACTCCAACGCAGACGCTAAATATGGAGGCGTTGTGTAAAACGGAGGTGGCCCGACGTTACAACACAGATACACAGGAAATTGACGTACTGGGGTTTGAACAATTTCAGGGAAGCTACGAGATGCGCGGCTTTACCTTCCGTAAAGAGAGTTTTGTCTGCTCTTTTGACGCGGATGGGCAGTTTTTACATCTTTCCATGCGTTAAGCCCTGCCTTTTTCCCGTTTCGTACTGTATATCTTGCAGTCAGCGGGTATACTGAACCCTTCCTTTTAAAACCACACGTATCCAGCACGAAATACTATGCAAAAGTTTGATACCAAGACCTTCCAGGGCCTGATCCTGACATTACAGGATTACTGGGCTCGTCAGGGCTGCACCATTGTTCAACCTTTGGACATGGAAGTAGGCGCAGGCACCTCACACCCGATGACCAGCCTGCGTGCGTTGGGGCCAGAACCCATGGCAACCGCGTATGTGCAACCTTCTCGTCGTCCTACCGATGGACGCTATGGCGAAAACCCGAACCGTTTACAGCACTACTATCAGTTCCAGGTGGTCATTAAGCCTTCACCGGACAACATTCAGGAGCTGTACCTTGGGTCGCTGAAAGAGCTGGGTATGGATCCGACCATTCACGATATTCGCTTCGTGGAAGATAACTGGGAAAACCCAACGCTGGGTGCCTGGGGTCTGGGTTGGGAAGTGTGGCTGAATGGTATGGAAGTGACGCAATTTACTTACTTCCAGCAGGTTGGCGGTCTGGAATGTAAACCGATCACCGGTGAGATCACCTATGGTCTGGAACGTCTGGCTATGTACATTCAGGGCGTAGACAGCGTTTACGACCTGGTCTGGAGCGACGGCCCGCTGGGTAAAACCACTTACGGCGACGTGTTCCATCAAAACGAAGTGGAGCAATCCACTTATAACTTCGAATATGCCGATGTGGATTTCCTGTTCACCTGCTTCGAGCAGTACGAGAAAGAAGCACAGCAGTTGCTGGCGCTGGAAAATCCGCTGCCGCTGCCTGCCTACGAGCGTATTCTGAAGGCCGCCCACAGCTTCAACCTGCTGGATGCGCGTAAAGCCATCTCTGTCACCGAGCGTCAGCGCTACATTCTGCGTATTCGCACTCTGACCAAAGCAGTGGCAGAAGCTTACTATGCTTCCCGTGAAGCCCTCGGCTTCCCGATGTGCAATAAAGACAAATAAGAGGCGGCCATGTCTGAGAAAACTTTCCTGGTGGAAATCGGCACTGAAGAGCTGCCACCAAAAGCCCTGCGCAGCCTGGCGGAGTCCTTTGCTGCGAACGTGACTGCGGAGCTGGATAACGCTGGCATCGCACACGGCAATGTTGAATGGTTTGCTGCTCCACGCCGCCTGGCGCTGAAAGTGGCGAATCTTGCTGAATCCCAGCCCGATCGCGAAGTTGAAAAACGTGGTCCGGCGATTGCTCAGGCATTTGATGCTGAAGGCAAACCGAGCAAAGCGGCAGAAGGCTGGGCGCGGGGTTGCGGGATCACCGTTGACCAGGCCGAGCGTCTGACCACCGATAAAGGCGAGTGGTTGCTGTATCGTGCCCATGTGAAAGGCGAAAGCGCTGAAGCGCTGCTGCCGAACATGATCGCCACGTCCCTGGCAAAACTGCCGATCCCGAAACTGATGCGCTGGGGCGCGTCTGACGTCCACTTCGTGCGTCCGGTGCATACCGTGACTCTGCTGCTGGGCGATAAAGTGATTCCGGCGACTATCCTCGGCATCCAGTCCGATCGCGTGATTCGTGGCCACCGCTTTATGGGCGAGCCGGAATTTACCATCGACAATGCGGATCAGTATCCACAAATTCTGCTTGAGCGCGGCAAAGTCATTGCTGACTATGAGCAGCGTAAAGCTAAAATCAAAGCAGATGCCGAAGAAGCGGCGCGTAAGATTGGCGGTAACGCCGACCTGAGCGAAAGCCTGCTGGAAGAAGTGACCTCGCTGGTGGAATGGCCGGTTGTGCTGACCGCGAAGTTCGAAGAAAAATTCCTCGCGGTGCCTTCCGAAGCGCTGGTTTACACCATGAAAGGCGACCAGAAGTACTTCCCGGTTTACGCTAACGACGGCAAACTGCTGCCGAACTTCATCTTCGTCGCGAACATCGAATCGAAAGATCCGAGCCAGATTATCTCTGGTAACGAGAAAGTGGTTCGTCCGCGTCTGGCGGATGCCGAATTCTTCTTCAACACCGACCGCAAAAAACGTCTGGAAGATCATCTGCCGCGTCTGCAAACCGTGCTGTTCCAGCAGCAGTTGGGTACCCTGCGCGACAAGACCGATCGCATACAGGCACTGGCAGGCTGGATTGCCGGTCAGATTGGGGCGGATGTTAACCACGCAACCCGCGCGGGCCTGTTGTCTAAGTGTGACCTGATGACCAACATGGTCTTTGAGTTCACCGACACCCAGGGCGTGATGGGGATGCACTACGCGCGACACGATGGTGAAGCGGAAGATGTGGCGGTTGCCCTGAATGAACAGTATCAGCCGCGTTTTGCGGGTGACTCCCTGCCGTCTAACCCGATTGCCTGCGCGCTGGCCATTGCTGACAAGATGGACACCCTGGCGGGTATCTTCGGTATTGGTCAGCATCCGAAAGGTGACAAAGACCCGTTTGCGCTGCGTCGTGCTGCGCTGGGCGTGCTGCGTATCATCGTTGAGAAGAACCTGAACCTCGATCTGCAAACCCTGACGGAAGAAGCGGTGCGTCTGTACGGCGACAAGCTGACTAATGCCAACGTTGTGGATGATGTGATCGACTTTATGCTTGGTCGCTTCCGTGCCTGGTATCAGGACGAAGGCTACACCGTCGACATCATCCAGGCAGTGCTGGCGCGTCGTCCGACTCGTCCGGCAGACTTCGATGCCCGTATGAAGGCCGTTTCCCACTTCCGCTCTCTGGAAGCCGCCTCTGCGCTGGCAGCGGCGAACAAACGCGTCTCCAACATCCTGGCGAAGTCTGACGAAACGCTGAACGATCGTGTGAACGCCTCGACCCTGAAAGAGCCGGAAGAGATCGCTCTGGCCATGCAGGTGGTAGTACTACGCGACAAGCTCGAGCCGTACTTCGCCGATGGTCGTTACCAGGAAGCGCTGGTGGAGCTGGCGGAACTGCGTGAACCGGTCGATGCCTTCTTCGAGAAAGTCATGGTTAACGTGGACGACAAAGAACTACGTGTAAACCGCCTGACGATGCTTGAAAAACTGCGTGAGCTGTTCCTGCGCGTTGCGGATATTTCGCTACTGCAATAAGCGAAGCGCTAATCATAAAAAACCTGCCTCCGGGCAGGTTTTTTTATATCGACCTTTGTAGGCCCGATAAGCGCAGCGCCATCGGGCATTATTCACAAATCGATTACTGGAGCTGTAATTCCGTCAGGCAGGTCTGGCTGTCATTTCTCGTCGCGATTGCATGTGACGCCGTTTTGCCGTTGTAACTCACTTCTATCGTCCCTTCGATATTGCGCGGCAGCCATACGCCCACAAATCCGTTCTGGTAGCTTTTGATCGGCTTCTGAATCAGCACATCCCCTTTCTGGTCGGTGACTTTGACGTTGAACGTGGTATTGGGCATTTCGCCCTGGCAGCCGGAAAGGCTGTGGTTAAAACACGGGTGCGTTTGACGTTCATAAGGGGCAAAGGAGAGATAGAACTTATCGCCCAGCGGCAGAGCGTATGTTTGCCCCTCGGAAGACAGTTTCAGCTCAGTGCTGGTGATAGAAGCGGAAAAAGGCAACGGGCGAGCCTGTGGCGTTTGATCAATGGTATTCACCATCTGCTCAACGGTTTTACCGGCAAGACCGTGGTCCGCAAGAAAAGTGGCTTCAGAAGATGCAGCAAAAGCGGTACTGCTGGTAAGTAAACCTAACGCGAAAACGAAGGGAAGTTTAGACATAGCTTCAATTCCATGTGAATAACAAGGATATCACTATAAAGCTTTCCCTAAGGGGAAGGTCAAAGGGTGGGCAGGTAAAGTAATGCAAAGGCGGGAAAAGGATAAAAAAAATCCCCGCCGTTTGGCAGGGATCTTGAATTCTGAGCTTGTTAAGCTTACAGGCTGGTTACGTTGCCAGCTGCCGGGCCTTTAGCGCCGCTTTCGATGGTGAAGGAAACTTTCTGACCTTCGTCCAGGGATTTGTAGCCTTCGTTCTGGATAGCAGAGAAGTGTACGAACACGTCTTTAGAGCCATCGTCAGGAGTGATGAAGCCGAAGCCTTTGTCAGCGTTGAACCATTTTACGATACCAGTCATTTTACCGGACATAGTGTATTACCTTTTAAAAAATAAGTGTGCCTTTCGGCGATATGGCGTGCTTTACAGATTTTTTAAGCGTTAAGGAAATGCTCACTACGAGGGGTATCAATGATAACTCTTGAAGGGACTACCTTACTAAACTGCTTTAATGGTCTGTACGTCAAACCGTTGACACGCATTAACTCATGTTCCGCCGGGTGATGCAACTTAAATTTTCCACCAATGTGTTTTAGTTTGTGGAAAACGGTCCTGCACCAGGACCGTACGGACAGAAAAAAATAGCAAAAACTAATCCATTAACTGCTTACTCAATGCAGGGTTAGCCTGTATCAGGCGCATCAGCTTCAACTCGGTACTGGAAGGCTTAATCCTTTTGGATTCCCATTCCTGCACCGTAGCGACTGTTACACCTAATGCTCTGGCGAAATCAGCTGTCTTAAGCCCGGTTCCCCGTCGTAACTGTTCGAATTCGGTGAAGGGATTCGGCTTTTGCATCAGGGTGTTTTTTGGTAATTCATCTTTAAAAACAATTTGTTCCAGGCTGCTTAGCAGCTCAAACATTGGATCTTTATATTCCATTGAGAACTCCTAATAAATCACACAGCGGGATCGTGAATTTCATCGAAGCCACTTAAGAATAGTCGTAAAAAAGCGGTTCGGAGGAGCATAACGTGGCAAGAACATAGACCTGGCGCGTTTCAGCAGGAAACACAGTCGATTTTTAGCCTGCTAACGATTTGATAACGAGCGAGATATCAAAAGTATGAGGGACATTTGTAAAGATTACGAAAATATGGCTATTGTCGGTTAATCGCGTGAATTTCCACTACAAGATTACGTCGATGGGGTATCCTGCAAGCCTGACCTGGACTATCCTTGTCAGCGTCAGACACGCATGTGTCGTTGTGCGCATTTTTGGGTGAAAGGAGTATTAAAATGGCGACAGGTAAGTCCTGCTCTCGCTGGTTTGCGCCTCTTGCGGCGTTATTAATGGTAGTTAGCCTGAGTGGGTGTTTTGATAAAGAAGGCGATCAGCGGAAAGCGTTTATCGATTTTCTGCAGAATACGGTGATGCGTAGCGGCGAACGTCTTCCTACATTAACCGCCGATCAGAAAAAAACATTTGGTCCGTTTGTTTCGGACTATGCGGTTCTGTATGCCTACTCACAGCAGGTGAACCAGGCGATGGATGCAGCGTTGCGTCCGGTCGTTGATAGCGTAAATGCCATTCGCGTGCCACAAGACTATATGACTCAGCGCGGCGCGCTGCGAGATTTGAACGGTTCTCTTGGCGTGCTGGGGCAGCAGTTGCAGAATGCGAAATTGCAGGCTGATTCAGCGCATGGCGCGCTTAAGCAGGCAGAGGATTTGAAGCCGGTCTTTGATCAGGTCTACAAGAAAGTGGTGACAACGCCAGCAGAGGCGCTGCAACCGCTGATTCCTGCCGCACAAATCTTCACCCAGCAGCTCGTGCAGGTGGGCGATTTTGTCGCGCAGCAAGGGACGCAGGTGAGCTTTGTCGCTAACGGCATTCAGTTCCCGACGTCACAGCAGGCAAGTCAGTACAACACACTGATTGGGCCTCTGGCCTCGCAGCACCAGGCGTTTAATCAGGCCTGGACGGCGGCAGTAAACGCCATTCAGTAATGATGATATGCCGGATGGCCCTGGCGGCATCCGGCATTTTGTTTTTGTATTAGCTCGCCACCTGCGGATTCACGCAGTTCTTCTCTACCTTCCCTTGTAATGCATCAATCAGATTATCCACCGCGCAAGCCGCCATGTTATAGCGAGTTTCATGGGTTGCGGACCCAATATGCGGCACCGCAACGACGTTCGTCATTGACAGTAACGGTGAGTCAATCGGCAGCGGCTCCTGCTCAAACACATCCAGGCCCGCGGCATGAATCTCACCGTTTTGTAGCGCAGCAATCAGCGCATTTTCATCGACCACCGGACCTCGCCCGGCATTGATGAAAATGGCAGAGGACTTCATTTTGGCAAACTGTGTGGCGCCAAACAGATGGTGTGTCTCTTCCGTTAGCGGCAGGATCAGGCAGACAAAATCCGCTTCCTGTAACAGCGTGTCGAGGTCGCAATAGCGAGCATTAAAGCGCTCCTCGGCTTCCTGATGGTGGCGACGGGCGTTATAGAGGATGGGCATGTTAAAACCAAAGTGGGCTCGCTGTGCCAGCGCAAGGCCAATGCGTCCCATACCGACAATGCCCATCGTTTTGTGGTGAACATCGGTGCCAAACCAGTCAGGACCGATGTTTTGGGTCCATTCGCCGACCTTCACGCGTTCAGCCACTTCCACCACGCGCCTTGCGGTCGACAGCACCAGCGTCATCACCGTATCGGCAACGGTTTCCGTCAGCACCGTTGGCGTGTGCATCAGCAAAATATTGCGCGCATTCAGCGCATCCACATCGAAATTGTCATAACCCACGGAGATCGTCGATGTGGCGCGCAGCTTCGGCATCTTTTCCAGCAGGGCGGTATCGACGGTTTGAGTGGAGCCCAGCAGACCCTCCGCACTGGCAAAAGCCTGTGCGTGTTGTTCAACCGTTTCCGGGTGCAGGTTTGGCACCTTCGTCACGCTGAAATGGGCTTCCAGGCGCTGTAGTAAATCGTCAGGTAACGCTTTATAGAGAATAATGGACGGCTTCATACGACTCTCCGTGAGTTAAAATTTACGCGTGGCGTGCGCCAACCGGTAACTGCTGATTATTCGCCGGCTTAACGATCAAGGTTAGCCCTACTGAGGCGAAAAGCGCCACACCCATAAAGATATACGAGGCGGATGGGCTGCCGGTGGCACCGTTAAGATAACCCACGAACCACGAGCCGAGAAACGAACCCAGCGCGCCCATACTGTTGATTAATGCCATCGCACCGCCCGCGACGTTGCGCGGCAGCATTTCCGGGATGATCGCGAAGAACGGGCCATACGGCGCGTACATTGCTGCACCGGCAATCACCAACAGGATATACGAGGCCCAGAAGTTGTTCGCGCCAACCGCCCAGGAACCGATAAAAGCACATGCAGCGATCAGCAGCAATGGCCAGACGAATAGCTTACGGTTCTGTAATTTATCGGAAGCCCAGGACGCGACGATCATCGCGACCGTAGCAGCCAGATACGGCACGGAGGAGAGCCAGCCTACTTCGACCATGCCGAGGTTCGCTCCGCCGTCGCGAATGATAGAAGGCAGCCACAGCACGAAGCCGTAAACGCCAATGCTCCAGGTGAAATATTGCATGCACAGCAGGATCACGTTACGCGAGCGGAAGGCGTCACCATAGTTGCGAACGGCTTTAATGCCCTGCTGTTCTTGCTCCAGTTGCGTTTGCAGCGCAGATTTTTCTGCGTCAGAAAGCCAGCCGACCTGCGCCGGTTTATCTCTCACCAGCGCCCACCATAAGAATGCCCACAGGATGGCGGGAACCCCTTCGATGATAAACATTTCACGCCAGCCGAGTGCCTGAATCAGGTAGCCGGAAACGACCGACATCCACAGCACCGTCACCGGATTACCGAGGATCAGGAAGGTATTAGCACGTGAGCGCTCCGATTTCGTAAACCAGTTACTGATGTAAATCAGCATCGCTGGCATAACGGCCGCTTCTACCACGCCCAGGATGAAGCGAATGGCGGCCAGAGCAGGAATATTACTCACCATCCCGGTCAGCGAGGCGCACCCGCCCCACAAAATCAGGCAGATAAAAATCAGTTTGCGTACGCTACGGCGTTCGGCATAAACCGCGCCGGGGATCTGAAAGAAGAAATAGCCCAGGAAGAACAGAGCGCCCAGCAGGGAGGAGATCCCTTTGGTGATACCGAGATCTTCATTTATCCCCGCAGCGGAAGCGAAGCTGAAGTTTGCGCGGTCAAGATACGCCAGGCTGTACGTGATAAACACGATTGGCATGATGTACCACCAGCGTTTTGCTGCATTTGTTGAGCTTGCCATAGTCAACCTCTGTTGTGTTAGCCGCCGCTGTTTGAAGGGTACAGGGGGCAATATCATTTCGTGACGTTATTCACCTAACGCGTCACGCGTGGGTAAGCCTTCACTGTCGCCCTGAACCTGAATGGCCAGCGCGCCAATTTTATTACCGCGAGTCACGGCCTGATGCAGCGAGCGACCTTCCAGCAGGGCGCTAATAACGCCAACGGCAAAGCCATCACCCGCACCAACCGTATCGACGACATTGTCGACTTTTACCGGAGCAACGCAGCCTTTCTCGCCGTCAGCGGTTTTGTACCAGGCACCATCCGCCCCCGTTTTCAGCACCACGGCCTTAACGCCATGACGCAGATAAAAATCCGCGATGCCTTCCAGCGTCTGCTGTCCGGTTAAAATCATTCCTTCTTTAAAGCCTGGTAGCACCCAATCGGCCTGGAACGCGAGGCGGTTAAGTTTCTCCACCATTTCGGCTTCACTCTTCCACAGTACCGGGCGCAGGTTCGGGTCGAAGGAGATCGTTTTGCCCTGAGCCTTCAGCGTGCGCGCGGTATGCGCCAGCAGTTCATAGGAGCTGGCTGAGAGCGCTGCCGCAACGCCGCTCAGGTGCAGATGGCGGGCGCTGGAAAAGTATGTTTCGTTGTAATCGGCAATCGAAAGGTGGCTGGCCGCAGAACCTTTACGGAAATACTCCACAATGGGATCGGTTCCATTTCCGGCTTTAGATTTTAGCTGAAAGCCGGTAGCGAAACGCTCATCAACAGTGACTCCCCGGGTATCGATCCCCTCCTTTTTCAGCGAGTTAATGACAAAGCGCCCAAAGCTGTCATTCCCTACGCGGCTCACCCAGCCCACGTTCATACCCAACCGCGCCAACCCGGTGGCGACGTTCAGCTCAGCGCCGGCAACGCGCTTTATGAACTGCTCAACGTCTGCCAGTTCGCCGGTCTGCGTGGCGACAAACATCGCCATCGCTTCGCCTATCGTGATCACATCCAGGGCCTTTTTCATGCCTTACTCCTTACGCAATAATTCGACGTAGCGGCGGGTGACAGCGGTCAGGTCCGCGCCTTCCAGCGGGAATTCAATACCGCGCGGTACGTCGCCGGGAAGGTGTTCGAGGAGTTCCAGCCAGCGCGGGTCTGCCCTGTCCGGGGGAACGGCGCGATAGCTGTCGTTATGCGCTGTGGCGGCTTTCACATGGACATAGCCGACTGACGAAGACAACTGGCGGGCCGACTCTTCCGGCGAATCGCCAACCCAGAGCCAGTTACCCATATCAAAGGTCAGGGATATCGGCAGTGCTTGTTGCTGACAGGCTGCATTAAAGCGTTGCATAGGCTCAAGACGTCCACAGGGGGTCTGGTCGTTTTCCACCACCAGTGCCATGCCGCTACTTTCCAGCCAGTCGCGTAGGGTGTCGAACGGTGTAGCATCGATAAAATGTCCCAGCGAAACTTTCAGCCACAGCGCGCGCAGCGTTTGTGCTTCCTGCAAAAGCGCTGGGAGTTGTGGGTTGAGCGTGCCATTTTCCAGAAACAGCGGCTGCGGGGCGGAGTAGCAGGCCAGCAGATCAAATATTTCAATGGCCGAGGCCAGGGTGGGAAGCGCGCTGAGTTCAGCGTCGGTAAACATTTCGCGACGGATTTCGACGCCGTCGGCACCCGCGCCGGCAATCACCGGCAGCATTGCCGTTTGTCCGCCTGCGTTACGGACAGTGTCATAGCCATACGCGGCGGTGACGACCATAATTTTTCTCTGCATGGGAACTCCTGTTCTAACGCTATAGTTATTACGCTAGATGGAACCGGTTCCAAAGAAAAGTCGCATTCGCTGAAATTATGATCGCCATCACGAAGGAATTAACGTGCGGTAGAACCGCGAACGATTAGCTCGCCGGAGAAAACCTGCTCATGAATGGCGCCATTGCCCCCTTCGATCCGGCTAACGACCTGCTCTACCGCGGCATAGCCAATCTGCCACGTCGGCTGCTTCAGGGTGGTGATCCCAACGCCCGCCAGCTCGGCCCATTCCAGTTCATCGAACCCCAGCAGGCCGATGTCGCTGCCCCAGTTGAGGCCAATGCGTTTTAGCGAACGGGCGACCTGCAGCGTGAGCGCACCATTGGCGGAAATGACCGCTTTACGCATTCCCCGATGCTGCTGATGAAACTGACGCAGGGTATTGTCCATTTGCGTATTTTCGGTCAACGGGACTTCCGCATTTTCCTCCACTACGCCCGGATAGCGCGCCACCGTTGCACGAAAGGCGGCCAGGCGTTCGCGACGGGTGTTGACCATGCCCAGGGGTTCGCTGAGAAACAACAAGGCCTCAAAGCCTTGTTCAATTAAATGTTCGGTGGCCGTGGTGGCCGCCTGTGTATTGTCCAGCCCGACGACGTCACAGGCAAAATCAGGGATTTTACGGTCAATTAGCACCATCGGCAGCGCCGACTGTTGCAGGCGGTTTAACCCCTCTTCGCGCATCCCCACCGCATTCACCACAATGCCTTCAACCTGATAACTGCGCAGCAGGTCGAGATAGTGCAACTCCTGATCCACTTCGTTGTTGGTATTACAGACCAGCGGAGTAAACCCTTTTTCGCGACAGGCGGCTTCGATACCGCTTAATACATTGACGGAATAGGGGTTGGTAATGTCGGCAATAATCAAACCAATCAGACGGGTGCGGCCGCGTTTCAGGCTGCGTGCCATCAGGCTTGGACGATAATCGAGTTCGGCAACGGCCTTTTCAATGCGCGCCAACAGGGCGTCAGAGAGCAGATGTTTTTCACCATTAAGATAGCGAGAAATACTGGTTTTGCCGGTTTTGGCCGCTTTTGCGACATCGCTGATGGTAGGGCGCGCTGATTTTGCCATAGGGGTTATCTCGTCAGAAAGTGAGAACACCTTAGCGCGAAAATCTGGCTAATCAAGTCTTTTGCCCGGTGGCGCTTTCGCTTACCGGGCCTGGGGAACGGCGTTTGTCGGCCGGATAAGGCGTAGCCGTCATCCGGCTGCGAGTGCCGGGGACGCTTCGCTTGCCCGGCCTACGAGGTGGATACGGTTTGTCGCCATCCGGCACAAAATATTACTGGAGTGGACTTAGGGTGATCTCAACGCGACGGTTTTGTGCTTTACCTTCCGCGGTACTGTTGCTGGCGATTGGGTTAGCCGGGCCCATCCCGCTGGTGCGGATACGGTTGGCGGCGACGCCCTGAGCGATCAGCGCGCTGGCGACGCTGTCCGCACGCTGCTGTGAAAGACGCATATTCAAATCCTGCCCGCCGGTGCTGTCGGTGTAACCTGTCACATTGACGGCAGTTTTAGGGTACTCCTTCAATACCATCGCCACGCCGGTCAGCGTATTTGCGCCCGCCGGTTTCAGGCTTGAGCTGCTGCTGTCGAAGGTGACGTTATTCGGCATATTCAGGATGATGTTATCGCCGCTGCGGGTCACGCTCACACCGGTCCCCTGCATTTTGTCACGCAGTTTCGCTTCCTGAACGTCCATGTAGTAACCCACGCCGCCGCCGAGTGCGGCGCCTGCTGCCGCACCAATCAGCGCGCCTTTGCCGCGATCTTTCTTCGAGGAGGAGAGTGCGCCGATACCCGCGCCGACCAGTGAACCTACACCCGCGCCGATGCCGGATTTACCCGCTTCGCGTTCTCCGGTGTATGGGTTGGTGGTGCAGCCAGATACCGCAAGGGCGCCGCTCACGATAGCGGCAATCACTAATACACGTTTCTTCATCTTAATTCCTTTATGACTTTCTTATTTTTGCCACAACCAGCGTGGCGCTAGATTATGCCGTGTGAAGATGAAGAAAATTCCAGGGATCTCTCTGAAATTTGTAAGTAACATTGAACGGAGCAATAAATCAGCCTATTTGCAGGAGCGCCCATCTTGACGACGCATTATTCGGTTTTAACCGCCGCCCATTGGGGCCCCATTCTTGTTGAAACCGACGGTAAGACCGTGTTCTCTTCCCGTGGGGCGCTACCCGCTTCACACCCAAACTCGCTGCAAACGGTGGTTCGTGACCAGGTACACAGCAATACCCGGGTACGTTTTCCGATGGTGCGCAAAGGCTTTCTCGCTTCTCCGGACCAGCCGCAGGGCGTGCGCGGACAGGATGAATTTGTGCGGGTGAGTTGGGATGAGGCGCTGACGTTGATTCACTCGCAGCATAAACGCATTCGTGACACGTATGGCCCATCGTCGATTTTTGCCGGTTCATACGGCTGGCGTTCCAATGGCGTATTGCATAAAGCCGCGACGCTATTGCAGCGCTACATGTCGCTGGCAGGCGGCTATACCGGCCATTTGGGCGACTACTCTACCGGGGCGGCACAGGCCATCATGCCTTACGTGGTGGGCGGCAGCGAGGTCTACCAGCAGCAGACCAGTTGGCCGTTGGTGCTTGAACACAGCGATGTCGTCGTGCTGTGGAGCGCCAACCCGCTAAATACGCTAAAAATTGCCTGGAATGCTTCAGACGAGCAGGGCATTCCTTACTTTGACGCGCTACGCCAAAGTGGAAAGCGGCTGATCTGTATCGATCCGATGCGATCGGAGAGCGTCGATTTCTTCGGCGACAAGATGGAATGGATTGCGCCGCATATGGGCACCGACGTCGCGCTGATGCTGGGTATCGCCCATACGCTGGTGGAAAACGGCTGGCATGACCAGGCGTTCCTTGCGCGCTGCACCACGGGTTACGCTATTTTCGAAGAGTACCTGCTGGGCGTAAGTGATGGGATTGGTAAAACGGCGGAATGGGCGGCTGAGATATGCGGCCTTCCGGCGGCTAAGATCCGCGAACTGGCGGAGGTTTTTCACAAAAATACCACGATGATCATGGCCGGCTGGGGAATGCAGCGCCAGCAGTTTGGCGAGCAGAAGCACTGGATGATTGTCACCCTTGCCGCCATGCTGGGGCAAATTGGCACGCCCGGCGGTGGGTTTGGCCTTTCATATCATTTTGCCAACGGCGGCAACCCCACGCGTCGTGCTGCGGTACTTGCGTCCATGCAGGGCAGCGTGCCCGGCGGCACCGATGCCGTGGATAAAATCCCGGTGGCCCGCATTGTGGAAGCGCTGGAAAATCCGGGTTCTCCCTATCAGCACAACGGAATGGATCGCCACTTTCCGGATATCCGTTTCGTCTGGTGGGCTGGCGGGGCTAACTTTACTCACCATCAGGATACCAACCGCTTGATTCGCGCCTGGCAAAAGCCTGAACTGGTCGTGATTTCCGAATGCTTCTGGACCGCCGCTGCGAAGCATGCCGATATTGTGCTGCCTGCTACGACTTCCTTTGAGCGTAACGATCTCACCATGACCGGCGATTACAGCAACCAGCATCTGGTGCCGATGAAGCAGGTTGTGCCCCCGCAGGGCGAGGCGCGCAATGATTTTGACGTCTTTGCGGAACTCAGCGAGCGTTGGGAGCGCGGCGGTCGGGAGCGCTTCACCGAAGGTAAAAGTGAACTTGCGTGGCTGGAAACGTTTTACAACATTGCCGGGCAGCGCGGGGCCAGCCAGCAGGTGACGTTACCGCCATTTGCTTCGTTCTGGGACGCGAACGCGTTAATTGAGATGCCGGAAAACCCGGCCAACGCGCAGTTTGTCCGTTTTGCTGATTTCCGGCGTGACCCGCAGACGCATCCGTTGAAAACAGACAGTGGCAAAATCGAGATATTCTCGCAGCGAATTGCGGGATACGGCTACGCAGATTGTCCGGGTCACCCGATGTGGCTGGAGCCGGATGAGTGGCACGGCAATGCGCAAGCAGGGCAATTACAGGTTTTATCGGCTCACCCCGCGCATCGCCTGCATAGCCAACTCAACTATAGTCAGTTGCGTGAGCAGTACGCCGTGGCGGATCGCGAGCCGATCACGATCCATCCCCTGGATGCTCAGGCTCGGGGGATTCGTGACGGTGATGTGGTACGCCTGTGGAACGCGCGAGGGCAAATTCTGGCGGGGGCTACGATCAGTGAAGGCATCAAACCGGGCGTGATCTGCATTCATGAAGGCGCATGGCCGGACCTGGATCTCTCCGCAGGGGGCATCTGCAAAAACGGGGCGGTCAATGTCCTCACCAAAGACCTGTCCAGTTCTCGTTTGGGGAACGGATGCGCCGGTAATACGGCGCTGGCGTGGCTGGAAAAATACAGCGGACCCGAGCTGACGCTGACGGCGTTTAACCCGCCTCCCAGCTCATGATCCAGGTCGGATGTTGGGTATCCTCCTGCCATGCGCTGTCTTCAATCCTAAAACCCTGCGAATGGTAAAAATTTACCGCCGTCAGGTTTTTTTGATACACCTCGAGGCTAAGAAGGTTATAGCGCTGCTGCACGCACTGCACCAGCGCTTTGCCAACCCCCCGGTTAAAGGCATTCGGGGCGACAAACAGCGCACCTAAAAAGCGCTCTTCAAGCACGCTCACAAAGCCCTTAACGTCACCATCCTCTTCCCAGACCCACGTTTTTGCTGCGGGCAGGTAGACATCGCGTACAACCGCCTCGCTTTCGCGCCAGTAGCTTTCGCGGATAAAAGGATGGCCATAGATCGTACTTTCCAGCCATAGCGCCATAATCGAGGTGATGTCGGAACTATGGAACTCGCGAATCATGTTTTTCTCCCGGATGACAAAAACAGCCAGTGATATGATCATTTACCAATCCGCAGGCCTGCATAAAGGAGTAGCAAATTGTGGTGCCAACGAATTTAAAGCCCCGTTTTTTTAACGCCTTCGACAGGGCGTCTGACGCTGGGGTTGATGTCGGGATCTCACTGAGCGTGGCTGCATAGCTAACCTGAGGCTGATGGTTCACAAACGACCAGACGAAGTCAGCAAAGGGTTCGCCGTTTTGTTCCATGGCAAGCCAGGCGCGGGCGTTGCCAATAATGGCCTGAATCTTCCCGCGATGGCGAATAATTCCGGCGTCCAGCAGTAATCTTTCAATATCCTCTTCCTGCATTGCCGCGACGCGAACGGGATCAAAATGATGGAAATTAGCGCGGTAATTCTCGCGTTTCTTTAATACGGTAATCCAGGAAAGGCCTGCCTGCTGACCTTCCAGACAGATCATTTCGAACAGCTTTTTCCCGTCCGTTTCGGGAACGCCCCACTCTTCATCATGATAGGTAATGTAAAGCGGGTCCTGACTGACCCAACCGCAACGTTCCATATTCTCCCTCGTTCTCTGAATCGATATAAAAATATCATTCCTACCGCCTTGACGTGCCAGCGAAAAAGATAATATTTAATAAAGGGCTCTTGCCTGTGATTATTATTAACAATGAAATAATATCGCCGATTTCGGCTCTCTTTCGGAGTCGCATTGATGATGATAATAAAACGCAGTGGTCGCCGGGGAATGACTCTCCTGGCGATTGTGGCTGTTTGTTCGCTTTCCATCAACACCGTTCAGGCCTGGCAACAAGAATATATCGTTGATGCTGCACCTGGAGATACGGTTGAACGCTATACATGGGACAGCGATCACCAACCAAGCTATGACGACATTCTGGCTGAGCGTATCAGAACGGCACAAAATGCGCCGGGCTTAATCGTGAGTTTTGCTGACGCAACGCCGAACGAAGCGAACAGCGGGATGAGCATGGGCTGGAATATTCCTGTTCCTGGCGGTATTACCACCGGGCCGATTGCGGCTGTCCATTATGATGGTACAACCACCTCTATCTATAACGAGTATGGCGACAGCATCGCCAACCCCTCTGCCGATCCCTTATGGCATGCCAGCGTGAGTACGTTCGGCTGGCGCGTGAATTCGCAATTTGGCGAAGTGCGACCGTGGGCGCAAATCAGTTACAACCAGCAGTTTGGCGACAATATCTGGAAAGCACAGTCGGGACTGAGCCGTATGGCGGCGACAACGCAGGACAGTAACTGGCTTGACGTTACTCTTGGCGCGGATATGTTGCTCAACCCTCATGTCGCGGCTTATGCCGCACTCTCACAGGCTGAAAATACGACGAATGATACCGATTACCTTTATACGATGGGGGTGAGCGCCAGATTTTAACCTGTCATTTACATTTTACACTTATAAACAACATGTTATAGGGCGATAGTGGATATTCACTGGGCGTAAATAATTAGTTTGGTGAATGCTGTCTCGTCATTCATTCCGTTTTCCAGGCAATTCATTCCGCGCTGACGGCACTTCATGCCGTTTTCTCCCTGCATAAACTGCAATTCGATATGGTTGTCGGCAGAGAATTTCCCTTTTGTTTATGCAGGAACACTGCCATGAAAACATCATCCTATCAGCGTACCCGTTGGTTAACCCTTATCGGCACCATCATTACTCAGTTTGCACTGGGTTCCGTCTATACCTGGAGCCTGTTTAATGGTGTGCTTTCTGAGAAGTTAGGTGAGCCTGTCAGCCAGGTCGCCTTCTCGTTCGGCCTGTTGAGTTTAGGTCTGGCGATCTCCTCGTCCGTGGCCGGTAAATTACAGGAACGGTTCGGCGTAAAGCGCGTGACGATGGCCTCCGGGATCCTGCTGGGGCTGGGGTTCTTCCTGACAGCGCACTCTAATAACCTGATGATGCTGTGGCTAAGCGCCGGGGTACTGGTCGGCCTGGCGGATGGCGCAGGCTACCTGTTAACGCTCTCCAACTGTGTGAAG
Source organism: Citrobacter sp. RHB25-C09 (assembly GCF_013836145.1). Lineage (NCBI taxonomy): Bacteria > Pseudomonadati > Pseudomonadota > Gammaproteobacteria > Enterobacterales > Enterobacteriaceae > Citrobacter > Citrobacter sp. RHB25-C09. Next base: position 190,343 of record NZ_CP057483.1, read on the forward strand.
TGGTTTCCGGAACGCAAAGGGCTGATTTCTGCATTCGCTATTGGTTCTTATGGCCTGGGCAGTCTGGGGTTCAAATTTATCGACAGTCAGCTACTGGCAACCGTGGGCCTGGAAAATACCTTCGTCATCTGGGGCGCGATTGTGTTGGTGATGATTGTCTTTGGCTCGCTGCTGATGACCGATGCGCCGAATCAGGAAGTGAAAACGAAAAATGGTGTCGTGGAAAATGACTACACGCTGGCGCAGTCCATGCGCAAACCTCAGTACTGGATGTTGGCGGTCATGTTCCTGACGGCCTGCATGAGCGGGCTGTATGTGATTGGCGTAGCGAAAGATATCGCGCAGGGACTGGCGCATATGGATGTTGCTTCAGCGGCAAACGCGGTGACGGTAATCTCCATCGCTAACCTGTCCGGCCGCCTGGTGCTGGGTATCCTGTCGGATAAAATTTCCCGTATCCGCGTTATCACTCTTGGTCAGGTGGTGTCGCTGGTGGGGATGGCCGCGCTGCTGTTCGCGCCGCTGAATGCGATGACCTTCTTTGCCGCCATTGCCTGCGTCGCCTTCAACTTCGGCGGTACGATTACTGTCTTTCCGTCGCTGGTCAGCGAGTTCTTTGGCCTGAACAACCTGGCGAAAAACTACGGTGTAATTTATCTTGGCTTTGGGATTGGCAGCATCTGCGGTTCGATTATCGCCTCGCTGTTTGGCGGTTTCTATGTCACCTTCTGCGTCATCTTCGCACTGCTGATTCTTTCTCTGGCGCTATCCACCACGATTCGTCAGCCGAAACGCGCGGTGCTGGAAATGGCACATGCCTGACAGGCGTTGAGTTCCCAAAAAAGCCAGCGGACCCGCTGGCTTTATTGATTTCATTAGTATGATTATTCCGCTTTCAAACTTGATTTTTTTGTAAAATTCTTCTTCGATCACACACTCTGCTGCCACTTTTCCCTTCTCTTGTGGTCTACTTAGCCGCGCACGTGTAGATTTTCCATTTCTGGCTACCTTCGCAACGTTACCTGCCCGGTTTAATTAACCTTGGCGCAAGTGGTATTTACCCTCGATTCCCAGGGCTTGTTTGCATGAAATACATTAAGTCGATATCGCAGCAAAAGCTTAGCTTCTTGCTCGCTATCTATATTGGTCTGTTTATGAATTGCGCAGTTTATTTCCGTCGATTAGATGGTTATGCGCAAAACTTCACCGTCTGGAATGGAATCGCAGCGGTTGTTGAACTGGCTGGCACTGTGCTGGCAACGTTCGTTCTTTTACGCCTTTTGTCTTTGTTTGGCAGAAGCGTGTGGCGTGTTCTGGCTTTGCTGGTGGTGCTGATCTCCGCCGGTGCCAGTTATTACATGACTTTCCTGAATGTCATGATCGGTTACGGTATTGTCGCCTCCGTTATGACGACCGATATCGATCTCTCAAAAGAGGTTGTCGGCTGGTCTTTTGTCCTCTGGCTGGTTGGAGTAAGCCTCGTTCCGCTGGTATTCATTTGGTTTAACCGCGCGACAGATACCTTTTGGCGTCAACTTCGCACACCAAAAGTCCGCTGGCGCAGCGCATTAACCGTTCTGATTGCGGGACTGCTGGTCTGGGGGCCGATCCGCCTTCTCGAAGTACACCAGAAACGGGCTGACCGCCTCGCCAGCGTCGATATGCCGAGCTACGGCGGCGTGCTGGCCAACTCGTACCTGCCTTCAAACTGGCTCTCTTCGTTGGGACTGTATGCCTGGGCGCAGGTGGATGAATCCTCGGACAACAAATCGCTGATCAATCCGGCGAAGAAATTTACCTATACCCCGACGCAGAATCTGGACGATACCTATGTCATTTTCATCATTGGTGAAACCACCCGTTGGGACCATATGGGGATGCTGGGTTATGAGCGCGATACCACGCCGAAGCTCGCGAAAGAGAAGAATCTGGTGATGTATCGCGGTTACTCGTGCGACACGGCGACCAAGCTATCGCTACGCTGTATGTTCGTGCGCCAGGGGGGAGCGAAAGATAACCCTCAACGCACGCTGAAAGAGCAAAACGTCTTTGCGGTGCTCAAACAGCTAGGCTTTAGCTCCGACCTGTATGCGATGCAAAGCGAGATTTGGTTCTACAGCAACACCATGGCCGACAATATTGCCTACCGTGAACAGATTGCCGCTGAACCGCGCAACCGGGGCAAAGCTGTCGATGACATGCTGCTGGTAAATGAGATTGACCGCTCTTTACAGGCGAACCCACAGGGTAAGCATCTTATTGTGTTACATACCAAAGGCTCTCACTACAACTATACGCAGCGTTACCCGCGTGAGTACGCCCAGTGGAAGCCGGAGTGCTACGCCATCGACAGTAAGTGTCCAAAAGAGGTTATGGTGAATTCGTTCGATAACTCGATCACCTATGTTGATCATTTTATCGATACGGTGATTGATCAGGTCCGTGATAAGAAGGCAATTGTGTTCTACGCATCTGACCATGGTGAGTCCATCAACGATAACAAGCATCTGCACGGGACACCGCGTGAAATGGCGCCACCGGAGCAATTCCGCGTTCCGATGATGGTGTGGATGTCTGAAAAGTACCTGGAAAACCCAGCCAATGCGCAGGCGTTTGCACAACTGAAGAAAAAAGCGGAAATGAAAGTCCCGCGCCGTCACGTTGAGCTATACGACACCATCATGGGCTGCCTCGGTTATACCTCGCCAAATGGCGGGATCAACGAGAACAACAACTGGTGTCATATCCCTGACGGACAGAAAGCCGCAGCGCAGTAAGCTGGCTGACGACTTTCTCGCCAATCAAAAGGCATTTTGTCCCTAAGGGATTGACGGGCGCGCATCTCAGCAGTAAGATGCGCCCCGCATTCGGTGATTGGCGCAGCCTGGTAGCGCACTTCGTTCGGGACGAAGGGGTCGGAGGTTCGAATCCTCTATCACCGACCAAATTTAAAACCCTGCTCAACGAGCAGGGTTTTTTGCATCTGTAGCCTAAGAGGATGAGAACCTCCGGGGGCAGCATGAGTAGGCCTGATAAGCAAAGCGCCATCAGGCATTTCAGCACACCAAACGCGGCATCGCCGGATGGCGGCGAAGACGCCTTATCCGGCCTACGGGCAAAGCGCCATCAGGCATTTTACCGCCTCAAACGCGGCATCGCCGGATGGCGGCGTAGACGCCTTATCCGGCCTGGGGGCAAGCGCCATCAGGCAACTCCCTCACTTCCCACTATCCCTTCGCGATTTTGTGACATATTCCATTGTCTTTTCTTATCTCAGCATAAATCTTATTTTTGCGTTACTTAGGCGTAGGGCTAGCATTTTCCGCTGAGCGTCTTCTCGTTCATGGTATTTATCGCTCAGATCTGCACCATTTCTTTAAAAAGTTTGCGGAATATGCACAAATGTTAATCACCAAATGTTGCGTAATATCAAGACAATTATTCTGGCATTATGCGCGTAGCATAAATTTCTCTGCTGAGAATACCCCGTTGAAGTTTTTTTAATCTTTGTTTGTGAATTCTCACCGTTGTCGTAAATCACGGTCACCTGTATTGACGTTTTCACAATCTGTTGACAGATTGTAGGGCATGAGGGGCATTTCATGGAGAATCCGCGCTGCAACTCAGTCGTTTATGTGAACGGAATCCCCACCTCTATCGCCGACCCGGCCGGGTAAAAAACAAAAAAGGCCAGGCGGTGCAAACCCACTGCAAAGGGTAAAACAACAACATCACATTTGGAGCAGAAGAATGAGTATTTCCTTGAAGAAGTCAGGGATGCTGAAGCTTGGTCTGAGCCTGGTGGCCATGACCGTCGCAGCAAGCGTACAGGCAAAAACGCTGGTTTATTGTTCAGAAGGTTCTCCTGAAGGGTTCAACCCGCAGTTATTTACCTCTGGCACCACCTATGATGCCAGCTCTGTGCCTATCTATAACCGCCTGGTTGAATTCAAAACCGGCACCACTGAAGTCATTCCGGGACTTGCTGAGAAGTGGGAAATCAGCGAAGACGGTAAAACTTATACCTTCCACCTGCGCCAGGGCGTCAAGTGGCAGGATGGCAAAGAATTTAAACCAACGCGCGATTTCAACGCTGATGACGTTGTGTTCTCTTTTGATCGTCAGAAAAACGCGCAGAACCCGTACCACAAAGTCTCTGGCGGCAGCTATGAATACTTCGAAGGGATGGGCCTGCCGGATCTGATCTCTGAAGTGAAGAAAGTGGACGATAAAACCGTTCAGTTCGTGCTGACGCGCCCGGAAGCGCCGTTCCTGGCTGACCTGGCGATGGATTTCGCTTCTATTCTGTCAAAAGAATATGCGGACAACATGCTGAAAGCCGGTACGCCGGAAAAAGTGGATCTGAACCCAATCGGTACCGGTCCGTTCCAGCTGCAGCAGTACCAGAAAGATTCTCGTATCCTCTATAAAGCGTTTGAAGGTTACTGGGGCACCAAGCCGCAGATCGACCGTCTGGTTTTCTCCATCACGCCTGACGCTTCCGTGCGTTATGCCAAGTTGCAGAAGAACGAATGCCAGGTGATGCCATACCCGAACCCGGCTGATATCGCGCGCATGAAGCAGGATAAAAACATCAACCTGATGGAGCAGGCGGGTCTTAACGTCGGCTACCTCTCTTTCAACACCGAGAAGAAACCGTTTGATGACGTCAAAGTTCGTCAGGCGCTGACCTACGCGGTAAACAAAGAAGCCATCATCAAAGCCGTTTATCAGGGTGCAGGCGTTGCCGCGAAAAACCTGATCCCGCCAACCATGTGGGGCTATAACGACGACGTTAAAGACTACAGCTACGATCCGGAAAAAGCGAAAGCGCTGCTGAAAGAAGCCGGTCAGGATAAAGGCTTTACCGTTGAGCTGTGGGCAATGCCGGTACAGCGTCCGTACAACCCGAACGCTCGCCGTATGGCAGAGATGGTTCAGGCAGACTGGGCGAAGATTGGCGTTCAGGCCAAGATTGTGACCTATGAGTGGGGCGAGTATCTGAAACGCGCCAAAGCGGGTGAGCATCAGGCCGTTATGATGGGGTGGACCGGTGATAATGGGGATCCAGATAACTTCTTCGCGACCCTGTTCAGCTGTGCCGCAGCGAAAGACGGTTCCAACTACTCTCGCTGGTGCTACAAGCCGTTTGAAGATCTGATTCAGCCGGCGCGCGCAACCGACGACCATAACAAGCGTGTCGAACTCTACAAACAGGCTCAGGTAGTGATGCATGACCAGGCTCCGGCGCTGATCGTCGCTCACTCCACCGTTTACGAGCCAGTGCGTAAAGAAGTCAAAGGCTATGTGGTTGATCCGCTGGGCAAACACCACTTCGAAAACGTCTCTGTTGAATAATTAAAAGCAATTAAGGAAGCGCTGCGCCCCGGCCTTTTGTAGGCCGGATAAGCGCAGCGCCATCCGGCGTAATGCTTTACCCGCGATGCGTTTTGCGTGGGATAAGATTTGTGAGCAATACAGACTCACGGTTCCAGGCCGTGCGTCATGAGAGAGAATCCGGGTTATGTTGCAGTTCATTCTCCGACGTTTGGGACTCGTCATCCCCACGTTTATCGGTATCACCCTTCTCACCTTTGCTTTTGTCCATATGATCCCGGGCGATCCGGTGATGATCATGGCAGGTGAGCGTGGTATCTCCCCTGAGCGTCATGCTCAACTGTTGGCGGAGCTCGGTCTTGATAAGCCGATGTGGCAACAGTACCTCCATTATATCTGGGGGGTCATGCATGGTGACTTAGGCATCTCGCTGAAGAGCCGTTTACCGGTGTGGGAAGAGTTTGTGCCTCGCTTTAAAGCGACGCTGGAACTCGGTGTCTGCGCCATGATTTTTGCGACCGCTGTCGGCATTCCCGTCGGTGTTCTGGCCGCCGTGAAGCGCGGTTCTATTTTCGATCACACCGCTGTCGGCCTTGCGTTGACTGGTTATTCCATGCCTATTTTCTGGTGGGGCATGATGCTCATCATGCTGGTTTCCGTACACTGGAACCTGACGCCAGTCTCCGGGCGCGTGAGCGACATGGTGTTCCTTGATGACTCCAACCCTCTCACCGGCTTTATGCTGATCGACACCGCTATCTGGGGTGAAGAGGGCAACTTTATTGACGCGCTGGCGCATATGATCCTGCCCGCAATGGTCCTTGGCACCATTCCTCTGGCAGTCATTGTGCGTATGACCCGCTCGTCGATGCTGGAAGTTTTGGGTGAAGATTACATCCGTACCGCGCGCGCCAAAGGGTTGACCCGCATGCGTGTGATCATCATTCACGCCCTGCGTAACGCGATGCTGCCGGTCGTGACCGTTATCGGCCTGCAGGTGGGCACGCTGCTGGCGGGTGCCATTCTGACCGAAACCATTTTCTCGTGGCCTGGACTTGGACGCTGGCTGATTGATGCGCTGCAACGCCGTGATTATCCAGTAGTGCAGGGTGGGGTGTTACTGGTAGCGACGATGATTATTCTCGTCAACCTGCTGGTCGACCTGCTGTACGGCGTGGTGAACCCGCGTATTCGGCATAAGAAGTAAGGGGCCATCATGTCACAGGTTACTGAAACTAAAGTTAATACTGCACCGGTGCCAATGACGCCGCTGCAGGAGTTCTGGCACTATTTTAAACGCAATAAAGGCGCGGTGGTCGGGCTGGTGTATGTCGTCATCATGATCCTGATTGCCGTATTCGCGAACTTCCTCGCGCCGTATAACCCGGCGGAGCAATTCCGTGATGCACTGCTGGCCCCGCCGGCATGGCAGGAAGGCGGCTCGTTCGCCCACCTTCTGGGCACCGATGACGTGGGCCGCGACGTGTTATCGCGCCTGATGTACGGTGCGCGCCTGTCTCTGCTGGTGGGTTGCCTGGTGGTGGTGCTGTCGCTGGTGATGGGCGTGGTGCTCGGTCTGATTGCCGGTTACTTCGGCGGCATCGTTGATAACATCATTATGCGTGTGGTCGACATCATGCTGGCATTGCCGAGCCTGCTGCTCGCGCTGGTGCTGGTGGCGGTCTTCGGCCCCTCGATTGGCAACGCCGCGCTGGCGTTAACCTTTGTTGCCTTGCCGCACTATGTGCGTCTTACCCGCGCCGCCGTACTGGTGGAGGTTAACCGCGACTACGTGACCGCTTCCCGCGTGGCGGGTGCCGGGGCGATGCGTCAGATGTTTGTGAATATCTTCCCGAACTGCCTTGCGCCGCTGATTGTTCAGGCGTCGCTCGGCTTCTCTAACGCCATTCTCGATATGGCTGCTCTTGGCTTCCTGGGCATGGGGGCGCAACCGCCAACGCCGGAGTGGGGCACTATGCTCTCCGACGTGTTGCAGTTCGCGCAAAGCGCCTGGTGGGTCGTGACCTTCCCGGGTCTGGCGATCCTGCTGACGGTGCTGGCATTTAACCTGATGGGTGACGGTCTGCGTGATGCGCTCGATCCCAAGCTGAAGCAGTAAGAGGTCCGAGATGGCGTTATTAAATGTAGATAAATTATCGGTGCACTTCGGCGACGTTGGCTCCGAGTTCCGCGCCGTAGACCGCATTAGCTACAGCGTGAATCAGGGCGAAGTGGTTGGCATTGTGGGTGAATCAGGCTCCGGTAAATCAGTCAGTTCGCTGGCGATTATGGGGCTGATTGACTATCCCGGTCGCGTGATGGCGGAAAACCTGATTTTTAACGATCAGGATTTGAGACGTATTTCTGAAAAAGAACGTCGTAACCTGGTTGGCGCCGAAGTGGCGATGATTTTCCAGGATCCGATGACCAGCCTGAACCCGTGCTACACCGTCGGTTTCCAGATTATGGAAGCAATCAAGGTGCATCAGGGCGGCAATAAGAAAACCCGTCGTCAGCGGGCGATTGACCTGCTGAACCAGGTCGGTATTCCCGATCCAGCCTCGCGTCTGGATGTTTATCCGCACCAGCTTTCCGGTGGGATGAGCCAGCGCGTGATGATCGCGATGGCGATTGCCTGTCGGCCAAAACTGCTGATTGCCGATGAGCCGACAACGGCGCTGGACGTCACCATCCAGGCACAAATTATCGAGCTACTGCTGGAGCTTCAGCAGAAAGAGAACATGGCGCTGGTGCTGATTACGCACGATCTGGCGCTGGTGGCGGAAGCGGCGCACAAAATCATTGTGATGTACGCCGGTCAGGTAGTGGAAACGGGGGCGGCACACGATATTTTCCGCGCACCGCGTCATCCGTACACCCAGGCGCTGCTGCGTGCGCTGCCGGAGTTCGCGCAGGATAAAGCGCGTCTGGCCTCGTTGTCGGGTGTGGTGCCGGGGAAATATGACCGCCCGACGGGCTGTCTGCTCAACCCGCGCTGCCCCTACGCCACGGACCGATGCCGCGCAGAAGAACCTGCTCTCAACCAACTGGACGGTGGACGTCAGTCAAAATGCCATTACCCACTCGATGATGCCGGGAGGCCCACACTATGAGTACGCATGAGGCCACCTTGCAACAGCCGCTGTTGCAAGCTATCGACCTGAAAAAACACTACCCGGTGAAGAAGGGTATTTTCTCCCCTGAGCGCCTGGTGAAGGCGCTGGACGGTGTTTCCTTTACCCTCGAGCGTGGCAAAACGCTGGCGGTGGTCGGGGAGTCTGGCTGTGGGAAATCCACGCTGGGACGCCTGCTGACGATGATTGAAGTGCCAACCGGCGGCGAGCTTTATTATCAGGGGCAGGATCTGCTCAAGCACGATCCGCATGCGCAGAAACTGCGTCGGCAGAAAATCCAGATTGTGTTCCAGAACCCGTACGGTTCGCTGAACCCGCGTAAGAAAGTGGGGCAGATTCTGGAAGAGCCGCTTCTCATCAACACCTCGCTCAGTAAAGAGCAGCGCCGTGAAAAAGCGCTGGCGATGATGGCAAAAGTGGGGCTGAAAACCGAACATTACGATCGCTATCCGCATATGTTCTCTGGCGGTCAGCGTCAGCGTATCGCCATTGCGCGTGGCTTAATGCTCGATCCGGACGTGGTGATTGCCGATGAACCGGTTTCTGCGCTTGACGTTTCCGTCCGTGCGCAGGTGCTGAATCTGATGATGGATTTGCAGCAGGACCTGGGGCTGTCCTACGTCTTTATCTCCCACGATCTGTCGGTGGTTGAGCACATTGCCGATGAAGTGATGGTGATGTACTTAGGTCGCTGCGTGGAGAAAGGGACGAAGGATCAGATCTTCAACAACCCGCGTCATCCGTACACTCAGGCGCTGCTCTCTGCGACGCCGCGTCTGAACCCGGACGAGCGCCGCGAGCGTATCAAGCTGACCGGCGAACTGCCGAGCCCGCTGAATCCGCCGCCGGGCTGTGCGTTCAACGCCCGCTGCCGTCGTCGCTTTGGCCCCTGCACCCAGTTGCAGCCGCAGCTGAAAGACTACGGTGGTCAACTGGTCGCCTGTTTTGCGGTTGACCAGGATGAGAACCCGCAGAAGCCCGCGATCTAACAACAGTGCCGGATGGCGGCTTTGCCTTATCCGGCCTACACCGTCCTGTAGGCCCGGTAAGCGCAGCGCCACCGGGCATTTATTCAATCAGCGTCAGTAGTGGCGACAGACACAGCAAAATCCCGTACAGCAAAATCAGCCAGCTCTTTATGCCGCGCAGTGATTCCAGTTGTTTAACCTTATAAATCAGGAAGAATGGAATCAGGCAGGAGACAATCCCATATAGCGGACTGCCTAACTGGAAGAACTCCAGCACAGACACGCGAAACGATACCCAAATCACCAGCGTCATCACGATAAACGCGCTGATCCCAAGCGTTACCACGCGCGGGGGGATCTTCTCGACGTTAACGATGCGTCCCAGCACGTTCAAAATAATGCCCTTCATCGCTTCGTGGAAACCCAGATAGATCCCGAAGAACGCGGTCAGCACGGCGAAGATATTCAACACCGTCGATGTAATGTGAATGATGGGACCAGGAATCACCTGGGCGGCCAGCGCCAGTGCCGAGATATTCTGCTCAAACGCGGATACCGCTTCCTCGTGGGTAATGGAAAACGTAAACGAGAAGGAGAAAAAGAGAATGACCGCAATGAGCGTAATGTAGCTGATACGGTGAGTGCGAATCGCCATGCGGGTTGCCAGGACCCTGTCTGCTTCGCGCTTGCGATAGGCGATATTCATTGGGTTAAGAACCTGAATAAACACCGCCGAGAAGAAGCAGAAGGGAATGGTCAGCAACACATCGCGCAAAAACACGGAAGCATCCGGGAAGGCACTGATATTATTGAGGTTCCAGTGCGGAACCATCGCTAACCCGAACACCACAATGATGCCCACCTTCACCACCACCATCGGTCCTGAGATTTTGAACAACAGCTTTTCGCCACCGGAGGCGATAGCCACTAATGCAGCGAAAATGGCCACTTTGTAGCTCAGCGACTGCGAGAGGTCGGCATCGGTCAGACCGAAGGTACGAATATAGGACGCACTGTCAAACACCACGGAAAGCGAGTAGATAAAGATGCCGTGGATGATCATCAGGAAATAGATCACACCGAGGAACACGCCCCAGTTTTTCCCCAAGTAATGACTGATAACATCGGTGTAGTCGTTGCAGGTTTCGCTTTGCGAAAGCGTTTTTAAATAAATATCCTGCACAATCCAGGTGGCGGGATAGGCGACGAGGGCGGCGGCAATAAACACCCAAATGCCTTTTAGCCCAATCTGCACAGGCATTAATACGGTACCTGCGCCGATGGCCATGCCAATGCACAGCAGCACCCAGCCGAAATCGTAGCGGGTAAAAGGTAGCCTGCGCAAAGCCGGTTCGCGCGTGTTGTTATGGTCAGATAGTGATGTGTCGTGCTGCATGAATTCCCCTGCCGAAAATAGCCGTCACGGCCTATGGACCGCGAGGGGACGCAATTCTACAGAAGAGTGTGGGTATCTGCCAGCCAGTCAGAAGGTTTGCAAGGCGTTACGTTGTAGGGGCTGGATCTCTGGCGGCTCCAGCCACTGCTGGCATTATTGCTGGAATGATTGTGAGGCCGCAAGGAGAGATCCCTGCGGCCTTTTTCGTTACTGCGGATACGGCACCCAGTCGCCACCGTTCAGACGGACGTACGGTTTGTCCTGATACTGAATAACCACCGCGTTGGCGTTTTCCGAAACCGGCGCGGTTTGTGGCAGGTTACTGGTGAGCTTTGACCAGTCCACGTTATCTTCGGTAAAGATTTTACCGTCGAGGACGCGAACCACCAGGTCCGAAATTGCCAGATAACTACTCGGTTGCTTGATGACAATCGGCGCACCTTCATGCGGTGATTTTAAGCCAAAGAATTTCACCCCAGCCGGGACGTTAGTGATGGACGGGCTTGGGATGTCACGCAGACCAGAAACCTGCATTCTGTCGCCTTTTAATGCGCCACCGTGTTCCGGAACCACCACCACCATCACCTTACGGCCTGATTTTTCCAGTTCAGTAAAGAAGGCGTCCAACTCATCAAAGAATTTTTGCGCGCGCACTTTATAATCCGCCGTCTTGCTGACGCCCGGGAAGTGGTTACCGTCGTGCAGCGGCAGGGTGTTATAGAAGGTCGCGCTACGGCTATCTTTGTCCTTTTCAGTCGTTTCCAGCCAGCGATTCAGCACCGCGGTATCGTCAAATACTGGTGAACCGTCAAAGCCTAACAGTGGAACCGGCAATCCTTTCTGATCCATCAGTTCAGACTGCATCCCGCCGTTTTCACGCACTTCTTTCAGGAAGCCGCCGAACTCACCGTTATGCCCCAACATCAGATGCTGAGTGAAGCCGAGCTTTGACAGGTTATCAAACAGATAACAGTCATTACCCGCCGGTTGATAGAGGTTGGTATGCGATGGCTGACCACAGCTGGCGCGCAGCAGACGAATCGCCGCCGGGCCGCTGTAGGAAGTCGCGGAGTTGAAGTGATCAAACTGGATATCGAAATGTTTCCACAGCGGGTGCGACATCAACCCGGCGGCCTCAATGTCGGACCAGGAGAGTGAACAGATGTTGATGACCAGCAGTTCGAACGGCTGCGCATCCGCCGGAAGCGCCGACGGGAACGGCGTTTTGCGTTTCGCTTCTGCGTTATAAAACGCGCTTAGCCAGGCATTAAGATTCGCTGACGTCGGCGGTGCCGTTTGCGCAGGAATATCCCCCACGACCGGCGCGCCTTCGGCGGTGGTGACCGTTGCGGCGGCAGAACCGCCCGTCGTGGTTACTGTTGTGGTCGGTTGACCGGCGGGCCATAAAGAGAAGCTCGGGCCGGCCAGCGTCAGTACGTTCAGCCACACCATAATCGCCACCACAAACACGGTCACCCGAATCCATTGCGACAGGAACAGCCACGCTACCAGCAGGATAAACACCGCGCCAATCATCTGCCAGTTGATAAAACGGGTCACCAAATCAAGCAGGTAGTCGGCGCTGAATCCGGCGACCTGCGAGCCCTGGCTCATAATACTTTCAGGGCCCGGCAGCCAGGTATCGTGCCAGAACAGACCAAATCCAATGGGGATGGCGATCCAGTGACGAAGCCGATGCAGACGATAATTTGGAATCGGCATCAGCAGGAAAGCCATAAACACCAGGTTCAGCAACGGATGGAAATTAAGATATCCCGCCCAGAGCAGACCGAACTTCACCAGAAAATAGAAGTTCCAGCCTGAAAGGCCGCGCCAGTATTGCCAGAGTGGTGAAGGCAGCGTTACGTTTTGTGTGTGTTGAGTCATTTTTTGGTCGCCCTGGAAATCACCGCGCGGCGCAATGTTCCGGCCGGTTTTACATAACGAGGTTTAGCAAATAACAGTCGGGCAGTCGTGCTGATACGGCGCAGCGAATGGCGTGCCAGATACCCCAGCGGAAAGAAAATGAGTGCGCAAAATATAATAATCTCAATGATATCAGTGATATTCATAATGATGAATGCTCCCTGTCATCGTCCAGTAAACGCAGCGGCTGCGGAATGCGACGCCACACCCGTCCATCATGTTGAGCGTTAATCACCGGTTTAACGTCCTGGCTCAGCGGCAGCGGCTGCCCCCACATTTCAGGGGACAGCAAGCGCATCTGAACCAGTTCGGCACTGATTTGGCTATCTTCAAACCAGACCATGCGATTCGAGAACAGGTCGCCCGTTGGCAGAGGGAAGATATGATTGAGCGCGGTATCGAGGTCGTTTACCCGGCAGAAGGATAAAAACAGCACCAGACGATTACCCCCAATGGTGACGATATCGCCAGTACGGTGCGGACGGCACAGCGTTAACGCCTGCTCCACGCGAATGCCAGGTACCGGGCGCAGCGCCACCATCACCCCTTTGCCGTCAGCGGGAAGCAGGGTGTTGTTCATCATGTTATGCACGGCTTCGCAGAACACATCCCACTTCTGAAACCCGCGCAGCTTCATGGGTTGCGTCATCGACAACAGCGTGGAGATATCTTCCGGTACGTAGCGACTGAATTTTTGCCCCTGAACGCTTTCGATAAGCGTCAGGCAGCGAGAGAGTGGGGCATTCCATGGGATAACCATGTTGGCGCCACAGCCTAACAGCAGGCGCTCATCGGTTGCACGCAGGCTGGCGATGTTTTCCCGCACGAGGATTTTCAACGCGCTCCCGCGCTGGCGGCGCAGGGTATGGATACTGCGCGCCATCGGTTCAATCTGGCTGTTTTGCTGCAGCGAGAAAACTAACGTAGCCGCCTGCGCCGTCCTGGCTTCATTGAACAAGGCTTCGTTGTTATCGAATAATTTCCAGTGTTCAGACAGCGGCGGTGCCCCTTCCAGCACAGTGATATTACTCAGAATGCGTTTTTCATCGCTTCGGGGCTGTATTTCCGCCTCTTCCTGCTGCGCCAGCGCCCATATCCCGTCATGATAACGGACGGTAAGTTGTTGTCGCGCGCTAACGCCTTTCTCGTTGCACCAATATGCAATATCAAAAAGATGCTGGTCACCCTGATAACGCAAACTGGCGAGGCCGAAAAGCGAGCGATATTCCCCCATCAACAGCGAGAACTGTTTATCGTTATTATTACCGGGATTGATAACCAGAACTGAACAATGATGGTAACGCGTCCATTTATTCATTTTATCCAGCCACAGACGAATCTGTTCCGCCTGCGTATTTTGCCAGGCGTTATTTGCACAAATAAAAATGAATAAATACTCATGCGGATCGAGTGAACACAACAAATCGCGGGACATAAAGTGTAGTCCCTTTTCTGAATTTGGCATGGAAAATAACTGAATTTTTTTCCGGGCCGTGATTATGATCTAATTTGATTAATTTATTCGGATCGTCTCCCATACAAATGACCGCGACCTTCGCCGTCTCCTGTTGAGAAGCAATCGTTTGATTTGCCAGGCTGATGGCATCTTCAGGGCGATCGGTGTTAACCCACCACACACCGCCAGCGGGCATCTGGCGTAGTTCATCCCATAATGAAGAGATACCAATAGAAAATACGGAGTCCACAGCGTTCCTCTGGTCGCTATTTTATCTGTTTATCAGTTTACTAGCGAAAGCAAAGAAATAAACCTAACATTGAAATTAAAACGTATCAGATTTAGCATGTGAATCAATTCGGCAAGTGAAAAGCCTTACAGCTTCGGCCTTGTTGATTCAATAATGCGTACTTAACGCCGAACAAAAAGCCTTAATGAGTAAATTCTTTCCCCTGTTTTTTGTAGGGGTTAGGCCGAAAGCAAACAAAAAATGTCTAAAGCTTGCATGACTCGAACACGCTAAGGGATAGAATATGTCTAATAACGAACCTGACATTCAGTCTGATTCAACCCTGGGCTATACCTTTCAAAATGATTTTTTGGCATTAAGTCAGGCGTTTTCATTGCCCGAAATAGATTACACCGATATTTCCCAGCGTGAACAATTGGCAACTGCGATTAAACGCTGGCCGTTGCTGGCTGAATTTGCTCAACAACAATAAGGGAGCAGTGGATGGCCATTCTGGGACTTCAGGGCATACATGGTGGCGTGGGCACCACGTCGCTTACCGCTGCGTTAGCCTGGTCATTTCAGTTATTAGCGGAAAACGTTCTGGTTATTGATGCCAGCGCGGATAATTTGCTGCGCATGTCGTTCAACATTGATTTTGCGCATCACGAGGGTTGGGCCCGGGCGATGCTGGACGGCCGTGACTGGCGCGAGGCCGGGATGCGTTATACCTCTCAACTGGACGTCTTGCCGTTTGGTCAATTGACGGCGCAAGAACGCGACACCCCTGAGCTGTGGCAGAAGCGGTTAGACGCTATCGTGCCTGCTATTCGTGCGCTGAAAGAGAGCGGGCGCTATTCCTGGATTTTAGTCGATCTACCCCACGGTTCAGCACAACTGACGCGTCAGTTGGTGAAACTCTGCGATCGCACCCTGACGATCGTAAAAGCAGATACCAACTGTCACATCCGGCTGCACCAGCAGGTGTTGCCAACAAATTCCCATATCTTAATTAACGACTTACGCATTGGCAGTCAAATCCAGGACGACCTGTATCAGGTCTGGCTTCAGAGTCAGCGTCGCCTGCTGCCAATGGTGATCCATCGCGATGAAGCGGTGGCGGAATGCACGGCGTCGAAACAGCCGTTGGGCGAATACCGGAGTGATGCATTGGCCGCAGAAGAAGTACTGACGCTGGCAAACTGGTGTTTGCTGAATTATGCCGATCGGAAACCGACTGAAGAGAAAACGGCCGTCGGGAGCCCATCATGAGTACCCTCTCCCGGTGGTTGCTTATTCCGCCAGTGAGCACCCGCCTGAGTGAGCGCTATCGGGAGTATCGTCGCCACGGCGCATCGCCTTTCAGCGCTGCACTGGGCTGCCTGTGGGTGATTCTCGCATGGGTTTTTATTCCTCTCGAACACCCGCGCTGGCAGCGGATCCGCGCGGAGCATAAAGCGCTCTACCCGCATATTAACACCGCCCGTCCGCGTCCGTTAGATCCCGCCCGCTATGCGATTCAAACCCTCTGGCTGATGATGTTCTCATCCAGAAAAGAAACCGTTAAGCCGCGCTGGCAGACGTTTTCACGTTTTCACGTTTGCAGGGAGTGAGGGGCCGCTATCATCAGTGGCTGGATGCGCTACCGGAACGCGTGACCAAAAAAACCACCCATCTGGAAGAACAAAAAGAGCTTGGGCATCTGAGCACCGGAGCACGGCGCTTTATCATCGGGATTATCGTGACGTTCTCCCTGATTCTGGCGCTGATTTGCGTTACCCAACCCTTTAACCCGCTGGCGCAGTTTATCTTTCTGATGCTGCTGTGGGGCGTTGCGCTGCTGGTACGCCGTCTGCCAGGGCGCTTTTCCGCGCTCATGTTGATTGTCCTGTCGCTAACCGTATCGTGCCGCTATATCTGGTGGCGCTATACCTCAACGTTGAACTGGGATGACCCGGTAAGTCTGGTCTGTGGGCTGATTCTGCTGTTTGCTGAAACCTATGCGTGGATTGTGCTGGTGCTGGGCTATTTCCAGGTGGTCTGGCCGCTCAACCGCCAGCCGGTGCCGCTGCCAAAAGATATGTCACAGTGGCCGACGGTCGATATTTTTGTGCCGACCTACAACGAAGATCTGCACGTGGTGAAAAACACCATCTATGCTTCCCTGGGTATCGACTGGCCGAAAGATAAGCTCAACATCTGGATCCTCGATGACGGTGGCCGCGAAGAGTTTCGTCAGTTCGCACAAAACGTCGGAGTGAAGTACATCGCCCGTACCACCCACGAGCATGCCAAAGCGGGGAATATCAATAACGCGTTGAAATACGCAAAAGGCGAGTTTGTCTCGATTTTTGACTGCGACCACGTGCCGACGCGTTCCTTCCTGCAAATGACGATGGGCTGGTTCCTGAAAGATAAAAAACTGGCGATGATGCAAACGCCGCACCACTTCTTTTCGCCGGACCCGTTTGAACGTAACCTCGGACGTTTTCGTAAAACGCCGAACGAAGGCACCCTGTTCTACGGTCTGGTGCAGGACGGCAACGACATGTGGGATGCCACATTCTTCTGCGGTTCGTGTGCGGTTATTCGCCGCAAGCCGCTGGATGAGATAGGTGGGATTGCCGTTGAAACGGTTACCGAAGATGCGCATACCTCACTGCGTCTGCACCGCCGGGGCTACACTTCCGCCTATATGCGTATTCCGCAGGCCGCCGGGCTGGCAACCGAAAGTTTATCGGCCCATATCGGCCAGCGTATTCGCTGGGCGCGTGGGATGGTGCAGATCTTCCGACTGGATAACCCGCTGTTTGGCAAGGGGCTGAAGTTCGCCCAGCGGCTGTGCTACGTCAACGCGATGTTCCACTTTTTGTCGGGCGTGCCCCGGCTTATCTTCCTTACCGCGCCGCTGGCGTTCTTGCTGCTGCATGCCTACATCATTTATGCGCCTGCGCTAATGATTGCGCTGTTTGTCTTGCCGCACATGATTCACGCCAGCCTGACGAACTCGAAAATTCAGGGGAAATATCGCCACTCCTTCTGGAGCGAGATTTACGAAACCGTGCTGGCCTGGTATATCGCGCCGCCGACGCTGGTGGCGCTGATCAACCCGCACAAAGGCAAATTTAACGTCACCGCGAAGGGGGGACTGGTGGAAGAAGAGTACGTCGACTGGGTGATTTCCCGTCCGTATATCTATCTGGTACTGCTGAACCTGGTGGGCGTCGCGGTCGGCATCTGGCGCTACTTCTACGGGCCGGAAACCGAAATGCTCACCGTCATCGTCAGCCTGGTATGGGTGTTCTACAACCTGATTATCCTCGGCGGTGCGGTAGCGGTGTCAGTGGAAAGCAAACAGGTCAGACGTTCACACCGCGTCGAGATCTCCATGCCTGCGGCGATAGCGCGGGAAGATGGTCACTTGTTCTCATGCACCGTCCATGATTTCTCTGATGGCGGTCTGGGGATCAAGATCAACGGTCAGGCGCAGGTGCTGGAAGGGCAGAAGGTGAATTTACTGCTCAAACGCGGCCAGCAGGAGTATGTCTTCCCTACGCAGGTTGTTCGCGTCTGGGGTGACCAGGTTGGGCTGCAACTGATGCCGCTCACCACCAAACAGCATATCGATTTTGTACAGTGTACGTTTGCCCGCGCAGATACATGGGCGCTCTGGCAGGACAGCTTCCCGGAAGATAAACCACTGGAAAGCTTGATGGATATTCTGAAGCTGGGGTTCCGTGGTTATCGGCATCTTGCGGAGTTTGCCCCGTCTTCCGTCAAAATAATTTTCCGGTCACTGACTTCTTTGATCTCATGGATTGTGTCGTTCATTCCGCGCCGCCCGGAGCGGGACGATGTGGCCGTGCAGCGACCGGATCAGGTTATGGCTCAACAATGATGATAACGCGATGAAAAGAAAAATTTCCTGGATTTGTGCAGTGGCAATGGGGATGAGTGCATTCCCCTCTTTCATGACGAATGCGACGCCTGCAACGCAACCACTGATTAATGCTGAGCCAACCGCTGCTCCGGCAGTGCCTGAACCGGCAGATGATAATCCGCCGGTGGGACAGGTCATGCCGGGTGTACAGGGCGCGGATGCGCCAATCGTCGCGCAAAATGGTCCTTCCCGGGATGTGAAGCTCACTTTCGCCCAAATTGCGCCGCCGCCGGGCAGCATGGTGCTGCGGGGCGTTAACCCCAACGGCAGTATTGAGTTTGGTATGCGCAGCGATGAAGTCGTGACCAAAGCAGTACTCAACCTTGAGTACACGCCGTCGCCGTCACTGCTGCCTACGCAGTCGCAGCTTAAGGTCTATCTCAACGATGAGTTGATGGGAGTTCTGCCTGTTACCCAGGAACAGTTGGGCAAAAAGACGCTGGCGCAAATGCCGATCAACCCGCTGTTTATCACCGATTTCAACCGCGTGCGTTTAGAATTTGTCGGTCACTATCAGCACGTCTGTGAAAACCCGGCCAACAGTACGCTGTGGCTGGATGTTGGCCGCAGCAGCGTACTGGATCTCACCTATCAAAGTCTGGAAGTGAAAAACGATCTGTCACACTTCCCGGTACCGTTCTTCGATCCGCGTGATAACCGCGCGATTGTACTGCCGATGGTCTTTGCGGAATCGCCGGATCGGACGTTGCAGCAGGCGGCGTCGATCGTCTCCTCCTGGTTTGGCTCCCGTTCAGGGTGGCGCGGACAACAGTTCCCGGTGATGTACAACAAACTGCCGGATCGCAATGCGATTGTCTTTGCGACCAATGACAAACGTCCTGACTTCCTGCGCGAGCACCCGCCGGTCAAAGCGCCGACGATTGAAATGATCTCCCACCCTGACAACCCTTATGTGAAGCTGCTGGTGGTCTTTGGTCGTGACGACAAGGATCTGCTGCAGGCGGCGAAAGGGATTGCGATGGGGAACATTCTTTTCCGCGGCAGCAGCGTGGAAGTCACCGATGTCAAACCGTTGCTGGCGCGTAAACCGTACGATGCGCCGAATTGGGTGCGTACCGATCGTCCGGTGACTCTGGGCGAACTGAAAACCTATGAGGAGCAACTCCAGTCAACGGGCATGGAGCCTGCGGCGATCAGCGTTTCGCTGAACCTGCCGCCGGATCTCTATCTGCTGCGCAGTACCGGTATTGATATGGACCTCAACTACCGCTACACCACGCCGCCGACGAAAGACAGTTCGCGTATGGATATCAGTCTGAATAACCAGTTCCTGCAAGCGTTCAGTCTGAGCAGCAATGAAAAGCAAAACCGTCTGCTGATGCGCCTGCCGGTGCTGCAGGGGCTGATCGATGGCAAAACGGATGTCACTATCCCTGCGCTGAAGTTAGGGGCAACGAACCAACTGCGTTTTAATTTCGAATACATGAACCCAATGCCGGGCGGATCGCTGGAAAACTGTATCACCTTCCAGCCGGTGCAGAACCACGTGGTGATCGGTGACGATTCCACCATCGACTTCTCGAAGTATTACCACTTCATTGCGATGCCGGATCTGCGCGCGTTCGCTAACGCTGGTTTCCCGTTCAGCCGAATGGCCGATCTGTCAGAAACCATTGCTGTGATGCAGAAGTCGCCAGGTGAAGCGCAAATGGCAACACTGCTTGATGCGACAGGGCTCATCGGTGCACAAACCGGTTTCCCGGCGATTAACCTGACCATCACCGATGACGGCAATGAGATTCAGGGCAAAGATGCTGACATTTTGATCGTTGGCTCAATTCCGGAAAAGCTGAAGGATGATAAGCGTATCGACCTGCTGGTTCAGGCTGCGCAGAGCTGGGTGAAAACCCCAATGCGCCAGACAGCTTTCCCGGGCATCATGCCGGATGAAGCCGATCGCAAACCGGATGCGCAATCATCCGTAAGCTCCACTGGCCCCATGGCAGCGGTGATCGGCTTCCAGTCACCGTTCTCTGAGCAACGTAGCGTCGTGGCGCTGCTGGCGGATAGCCCACGCGGTTATGAACTGCTGAACCAGGCGGTCAATGACAGCGGTAAACGTGCGGCGATGTTTGGTTCGGTCGCGGTGATCCGTGAATCCGGCGTTAACAGTCTGCGCGTTGGCGACATCTACTATGTAGGCCATTTGCCGTGGTTTGAACGCCTGTGGTATGCCCTTGCGAATCACCCAGTGCTGTTAGCGATCCTCGCAGCCATCAGCGTGGTGTTACTGGCATGGGTACTGTGGCGCCTGCTGCGTATTATTAGTCGCCGTCGTCTCGACCCGGACCACGAGTAATTAATCATGAACGCGTTGCGTAGTGGAATCGTTGTTGTGTTAATGCTGGTCGCGCTGAATGTGCAGGCGGCCTGTCGCTGGCCTGCATGGGATCAATTCAAAAAGGATTACATCACTCAGGAAGGCCGGGTTATTGATCCCAGCGATGCACGAAAAATTACCACTTCGGAAGGGCAAAGCTACGCCATGTTCTTTGCCCTTGCCGCGAACGATCGTGAAGCGTTTGCAACGCTACTGGACTGGACGCAGAACAATCTCGCGCAAGGGTCGTTGCAGGAACATCTGCCCGCCTGGCTGTGGGGGCAAAAAGATCCTTCCACCTGGGCGGTGCTGGATACCAACTCGGCGTCTGACGGGGACATCTGGATTGCCTGGTCGCTGCTGGAAGCGGGACGATTGTGGAAAGAGCCGCGTTATACCGACATCGGTAAAGCGGTGCTGAACAGGATTGCGAAAGAGGAAGTGGTGACGGTTCCGGGTCTGGGCTCCATGTTGCTGCCGGGCAAAGTGGGTTTTGCTGAGGAGACGAGCTGGCGCTTTAATCCCAGCTATTTGCCGCCGCAGTTGGCGCAGTATTTCACCCGCTTCGGCGCGCCGTGGACAACGCTGCGTGAAACTAATCAGCGCTTATTGTTAGAAACCGCGCCGAAAGGCTTCTCGCCTGACTGGGTGCGGTATGAAAAAAACAAAGGCTGGCAGTTGAAGCCGGAGAAAACGTTGGTCAGCAGCTACGACGCGATTCGGGTTTATCTGTGGGCTGGCATGATGAATGACAGCGATCCGCAGAAAGCGCGGTTACTGACAAAATTCAAGCCAATGGCCACCCTGACGGCGAAAAACGGCGTTCCGCCGGAGGACGTTGACGTTGCCAGTGGAAAAGCGCAGGGCGAGGGTCCGGTGGGATTTTCCGCGGCTATGCTCCCTTTCCTGCAAAACCGTGATGCGGTGGCGGTGCAGAGGCAGCGCGTAACAGACCATTTCCCAGGACGCGATGCCTACTATAACTACGTGCTAATCCTCTTCGGGCAAGGGTGGGATCAGCATCGATATCGCTTCACCGCCAAAGGTGAGTTACTACCTGACTGGGGCCAGGAATGCGCAAGTTCACACTAAATAAAATGAAAATGCTGAGCAGCCTTCTGCCGGATGATGAGGGTGCTAACGTAGGCCGGGCAAGCGAAGCGCCTCCGGCAAATACGCCGAGTTTCCATCGGACACTGCTGGGCTTAACGCTCGGTATGGCCTTACTTCCCTTCACCGCTGAAGCCGCGCCGTCGGCACAACAGCAGCTTCTGGATCAGGTTCGTCTCGGCGAATCAACGCACCGTGAAGACCTGGTACGGCAGTCGCTTTATCGTCTCGAACTGATTGATCCCAATAACCCGGATGTCGTCGCTGCGCGTCTGCGCTATTTGCTCCGTCAGGGAGATAACGACGGCGCACAGAAGCAACTCGACCGTCTTTCCCAACTGGCACCCAGCTCGACGGCCTATAAGTCATCGCGCACCACGATGCTGCTGTCGACGCCGGACGGCCGTCAGGCGTTACAGGAAGCGCGTTTACAGGCCACCACCGGCCACGCGCCGGAGGCGGTTGCCGCCTACGATAAGCTGTTTAAAGGCAGCCCGCCGGAAGGTGAACTGGAAGTGGAATACTGGACGACTGTTGCTAAAATTCCCGCCCGTCGCAACGCGGCGATTAATCAGCTGAAAGCGATTAATACGCGCAGTCCGGGCAACAATACTCTGCAAAACACTCTGGCGACCCTCCTGTTTGATAACGATCGCCGCAATGAGGGATTCGCCGTACTGGAACAAATGGCGAAATCCAGCACCGGGCGTAACGCTGCCGCCAATATCTGGTACGCGCAGATTAAAGATATGCCGGTCAGCGATGCCAGCGTGAAAGCGCTACAAAAATACCTCACCGTTTTTAGCGAGGGTGACAGCGTTGCCGCCGCGCGTAGTAAGCTGAGCGAGCAGCAGCAACAGCTCTCCGATCCGGCGTTCCGCGCCCGTGCGCAAGGTTTGGCTGCCGTTGATGCGGGCCAGGGCGGCAAAGCGGTGTCTGAACTGCAGCAGGCGGTTAAAGCGAACCAGAACGACAGCGAGGCGGTAGGCGCGCTGGGTCAGGCGTATTCACAGCGTGGCGATCGCGCCAGTGCCGTGGCGCAGTTTAAGAAAGCGCTGGCGATGGACCCGCAAAGTGCAAACAGCGACAAATGGAAAAGCCTGCTGCAGACGAACAGCTACTGGCTGGCGATTCAGCAGGGCGATGCCGCGCTGAAAGCTAATAATGTTGACCAGGCAGAACGGTTCTATCAGCAGGCCAGAAACATCGATAATACCGACAGCTACGCGGTGCTGGGGCTGGGTGACGCGGCGATGGCGCGTAAAGATTACCCTGCCGCCGAGCGCTACTACCAGCAAACGCTGCGCATGGACAGCAGCAATACCAATGCGGTGCGTGGGCTGGCCAACATCTACCGCGAACAGTCGCCGGAGAAAGCCACGGCGTTTATTGCCACGCTCTCTGCCAGCCAGCGGCGCAGTATTGATGATATTGAACGCGGTCTGGAAAACGACAAACTGGCGCAGCAGGCCGAAGCCCTCGAAAGTCAGGGAAACTGGGCGCAGGCGGCGGAACTGCATCGCCGCCGACTGGCATTGGATCCGGGCAGCGTCTGGGTCACCTACCGCTTATCGCGCGATCTCTGGCAAGCAGGACAGCGCAGCCAGGCCGATGCGCAGATGCGCACGCTGGCGCAGCAAAAGCCTGACGATCCCGAAATGGTGTATGCCTACGGGCTTTATCTTTCCGGTGCCGATCAGGATCGGGCGGCGCTGGCGCAAATCAACCGCCTGCCGCGCAGTCAGTGGAACAGCAACATTCAGGAGCTGGCGGACAGACTGCAAGGGAATCAGGTGCTGGAAACCGCGAATCGTTTGCGCGAAAGCGGCAAAGAAGCCGAAGCGGAAGCGCTATTACGTCAGCAGCCAGCCTCTACGCGCATCGACTTAACGCTGGCTGACTGGGCGCAGCAGCGGGGTGACTACGATACGGCACGCACCGCTTATGACACCGTGCTGGCGCGGGAACCCGACAATGCCGATGCGATGCTTGGGCTGACCGAAATTTATCTTGCGCAGGGCGATAAAGCGGCTGCCCGCGCACAGTTGGCAAAATTGCCCGCGAGCGAAGCGCCGTCAATCAACATGCAACGTCGGGTGGCGCTGGCGCAGATGCGACTGGGCGATACCGCCGCCGCAAACCAGACCTTCAACGCCCTGATACCGCAGGCAAAATCACAGCCACCGTCAATGGAAAGCGCAATGGTACTGCGTGATGCGGCAAACGTGCAGGCGCAAAGTGGCGATCCGCAACAGGCGCTGGAAACCTACAAAGATGCCATGGTCGCCTCCGGGATTACGTCGACGCGACCGCAGGATAACGACACGTTCACCCGACTGACGCGTAATGATGAGAAAGATGACTGGCTGAAGCGTGGTGTGCGCAGCGACGCGGCGGATTTATATCGCCAGCAGGATCTGAACGTCACGCTGGAGCATGACTATTGGGGATCGAGCGGGACCGGTGGCTACTCCGATCTGAAAGCGCATACCACCATGTTGCATGTCGACGCGCCGTACTCGGATGGCCGGATGTTCTTTCGTACCGACCTGGTCAATATGAATGCGGGCAGCTTCTCCACCAACGCGAGCGGCAGATATGACGAAAACTGGGGAACCTGTACGCTGGAGGATTGTAGCGGTAGCCGCAGCCAGTCGGACACCGGTGCCAGCGTCGCCGTTGGCTGGGCAAATGACACCTGGAGCTGGGATATCGGCACCACGCCGATGGGCTTCAACGTCGTTGATGTGGTGGGGGGCATTAGCTACAGCAGCGACATCGGACCATTGGGCTACACGCTGAATGCGCACCGGCGACCGATTTCCAGTTCTCTGCTGGCGTTTGGCGGTCAAAAAGATGCCACCAGTCATAACGGCGACAGTAATGAGGTCAACACCGGCACAAAATGGGGCGGCGTACGCGCGGACGGCGGTGGAGTCAGTCTTAGCTATGATAAAGGGGAGGCCAACGGCGTTTGGGCTTCGCTCAGCGGCGACCAGTTGACCGGTAAAAATGTGGCCGATAACTGGCGCGTGCGCTGGATGACCGGTTATTACTACAAAATCATCAATGAGAATAACCGTCGTGTCACCGTGGGTCTGAACAATATGATCTGGCACTACGATAAGGACCTGAGTGGCTACACCCTGGGCCAGGGCGGCTACTACAGCCCGCAGGAATATTTGTCCTTCGCGGTGCCGGTGCTCTGGCGTCAGCGCACTGAGAACTGGTCCTGGGAATTGGGCGGATCGGTGTCGTGGTCCCATTCGCGTACCAAAACGATGCCGCGCTATCCGCTGATGAATCTCATCCCGGCAGATTATCATCAGGCGGCTCGCGAGCAGACCAATGATGGCGGCAGCAGCCAGGGCTTTGGTTATACCGCGCGGGCGCTCATTGAGCGGCGCGTAACCTCCAACTGGTTTATCGGTACGGCGGTTGATATTCAGGAAGCGAAGGATTACACGCCGAGCCATTTCCTGCTTTACGTTCGTTATTCCGCAGCGGGATGGCAGGGAGATATGGATTTACCACCGCAGCCGTTGGTGCCTTACGCGGACTGGTGATGATACTGTGCCGGGTGAAGCAGTGCCGGATGGCGCTACGCTTATCCGGCCTACCAAAAGCGGTGCCGGATGAGGCGTTGTAGATTGGATAAGGCGTTGTAGGCCGGATAAGGCGTCCGCCGCCATCCGGCATTCAGCCATCCGGTACTTCGCTATTCGCTATCCGCGCTCAGCGCTTCAGAATAGTCCTTTTCAGATACGGCCTCTCTTAATGCCGCTGCGATCGGGTATACTCGGGCGGCAGTCTGGGATTTCCGGGGGGAGACAATATTGCGCGTTAGTCGCTCGTTAACAATTAAGCAGATGGCAATGGTTGCGGCTATTGTCATGGTGTTTGTTTTTATCTTTTGCACCGTTTTGCTGTTTCATCTGGTACAGCAGAACCGCTATAACACGGCTACGCAACTGGAAAGCATCGCGCGCTCCGTACGCGAACCCTTATCTGCCGCCATTCTGAAAGCAGATATTCCCGAAGCAGAATCCATTCTCGCCAGCATCAAACCTGCTGGCGTGGTCAGACGCGCGGATGTCGTCTTGCCAAACCAGTTCCAGGCGCTACGAATGAGCTTCATCCCCGAGCGCCCCGTGCCGGTGATGGTGACCCGGCTCTTTGAACTGCCGGTGCAAATCTCCCTGCCGGTCTATTCGCTCGAACGTCCTGCCAATCCCCAGCCGCTGGCCTATCTGGTGCTTCAGGCGGATTCGTTCCGCATGTACAAGTTTGTGATGAGTACGCTGTCTACGTTAGTGACCATTTACTTACTATTGTCGTTAATGCTGACGGTGGGGATTAGCTGGGGTGTAAACCGCCTGATTCTGCACCCGTTGCGTAAAATCGCCCGCGAATTAAACGATATTTCGCCACAGGATTTGATGGGGCATCAGCTCGCGCTGCCGCGCCTGCACCAGGATGATGAGATCGGCATGCTGGTACGTAGTTACAACCTCAATCAGCAGTTGGTAAAGCGCCACAGCGAGGAGCAAACGGACAGCGGCATGCGTTATCCGGTTTCCGAGTTACCGAACAAAGCGTTTCTGATGGAACTGCTGGAACAGGTAGTGGCGCGACAGCAAACCACCGCGCTCATGGTGATCACCTGTGAAACCCTGCGCGACACCGCTGGCGTGCTTAAAGAGGCGCAGCGGGAAATTTTGCTGCTTACGCTGGTCGATAAGCTGAAATCGGTGCTGTCGCCAAGAATGGTGCTCGCCCAGATCACTGGATATGACTTTGTGGTGATCGCGAACGGTGTGAAAGAGCCGTGGCACGCGATTACGTTAGGTCAGCAAGTACTCACTATTATTAATGAGCGATTGCCGGTTCAGGGGATACAGCTTCGCCCGAGCTGTAGCATCGGAGTGGCGATGTTCTATGGCGACCTCACCGCAGACCAGCTCTACAGTCGGGCGGTTTCTGCGGCGCTTTCGGCCCGTCACAAGGGCAAAAATCAGATTCAATTTTTCGACCCGGAACAGATGGAAGCCGCCCAGAAACGGCTGACCGAAGAGAGCGATATCCTGACGGCAATGGATAACCATCAGTTTGCCCTCTGGTTGCAGCCTCAGGTGGAGATCGGCAGCGGCAAGGTTGTTAGCGCGGAAGCGTTGCTGCGCAAGCAGCAGGCGGATGGCAGTTGGGAACTGCCGGAAGGGCTGATCGACCGAATCGAATCCTGTGGATTAATGGTCACCGTGGGACACTGGGTACTTGAAGAGTCGTGCCGTCTGCTCGCTGCATGGCAGTCACAGGGAATCATGCTGCCGCTATCGGTAAATCTGTCGGCATTGCAGCTGATGCACCCGGATATGGTGGCAGACATGCTGGAGTTATTAAACCGTTACCGCATCCAGCCGGGGACCCTGATTCTGGAAGTCACCGAAAGTCGGCATATCGACGACCCGAACGCCGCCGTAGCCATTCTACGCCCGCTACGGAATGCGGGGGTGCGAATTGCGCTGGATGATTTCGGTATGGGCTATGCGGGACTGCGTCAGCTCCAGCATATGAAATCTTTGCCGATCGATATCCTGAAAATCGACAAAATGTTCGTTGAAGGGCTACCAGAGGATAACAGCATGATCTCAGCCATTATCCTGCTGGCGCGTAGCCTGAATTTGCAGATGGTTGCCGAAGGCGTGGAGACGCAAGCGCAGCGTGAATGGCTGGCGCAGGCGGGTGTCGAAATCGCACAGGGCTTCCTTTTTGGCCGCGCTGTTCCCTCAGAAATGTTTGAAAAAGACCATTTAGGTCACAGCTAAACTGATAACAAAACTTTAAAAAGGTCCGGCTTGTGCGAGCCAGTTCAAACTTTTTAACATTTTTGTTTCAATAATGATCCAGTCGCATTTCTGTCATGTTGTCCGGGTGTTATTTTAAGGCCGCAGGTTAACCATAACCTTACAAGACCTGTGGTTTTTACTTCAAGGACACCCTATGAAAACCTCTCTGTTCAAAAGCCTTTACTTTCAGGTCCTGACAGCAATCGCCATTGGTATCCTCCTTGGCCATTTCTACCCTGAATTAGGCACACAAATGAAACCGCTTGGCGACGCGTTCGTTAAGCTGATTAAGATGATCATCGCGCCTGTCATCTTCTGTACTGTCGTAACCGGCATTGCAGGCATGGAAAGCATGAAGGCCGTGGGTCGTACAGGGGCGGTCGCGCTGCTGTACTTCGAGATCGTCAGTACCATCGCGCTGATCATTGGTCTGATCATCGTCAACGTTGTGCAGCCAGGCGCCGGGATGAACGTCGATCCGTCCACGCTGGATGCGCAGGCCGTGGCGGTTTACGCCGCGCAGGCGAAAGATCAGGGCATTATTCCCTTCCTGATGGATATCATACCGGGCAGCGTCATCGGCGCTTTCGCCAGCGGTAACATCCTCCAGGTTCTGCTGTTCGCGGTACTGTTTGGCTTTGCACTGCATCGTCTGGGCAGCAAAGGGCAGTTGATTTTCAACGTGATTGAAAGCTTCTCGCAGGTCATTTTTGGCATCATCAATATGATCATGCGTCTGGCGCCCATTGGCGCGTTCGGGGCGATGGCCTTTACGATCGGCAAATACGGCGTTGGTACGCTGGTCCAGTTGGGACAGTTGATTATCTGCTTCTACATCACCTGTATTCTGTTTGTGGTGGTGGTGCTGGGGTCGATTGCCCGCGCAACGGGCTTCAGCATCTTCAAATTTATCCGCTACATCCGTGAAGAATTGCTGATTGTTCTGGGGACTTCCTCCTCTGAGTCTGCGCTGCCGCGTATGCTCGATAAGATGGAAAAGCTGGGCTGCCGTAAATCAGTGGTTGGGCTGGTTATCCCCACCGGGTATTCCTTCAACCTTGATGGAACGTCGATATACCTGACGATGGCGGCGGTGTTTATCGCCCAGGCGACCAACAGCCATATGGATATTTTCCATCAGATAACGCTGCTGGTTGTGCTGTTGCTCTCCTCGAAAGGGGCGGCAGGGGTCACCGGAAGCGGCTTTATCGTCCTGGCCGCGACAATATCTGCGGTAGGACACCTGCCGGTTGCCGGTCTGGCGTTGATCCTCGGTATCGACCGCTTTATGTCTGAAGCGCGTGCGCTGACAAACCTGGTCGGTAACGGTGTTGCGACCGTCGTGGTGGCGAAGTGGGTGAAAGAGTTGGATCACAAAAAGCTGGACGACGTGCTGAATAATCGTGCTCCGGACGGCAAAACGCACGAAATTTCCTCATAATTTCAACACATATGACCGCAGTCCCTTGTGGGGCTGCGGGCTCCTGCGCATAATTACCCCCTGTACCCGAATCCTTCAATGTGAAGACTTGGGTTTATTTCACTTCTTCCGTGACATTTTCTGATTCTTGCGGTCTAACACGAAGTGTTTTTAACGTCATATTAGATAGCCCTTTTGCGGCTGTCTTTTTATTACCAGGAATGTTGATCAGGGGTTCACATGCAGGGCACAAAAATTCGACTTGTCGCGGGCGGTTTGCTGATGCTGGCCACAGTTGGCTATGTTCAGGCAGACGCGCTCCAGCCTGACCCGGCATGGCAACAGGGGACGCTGGCTAATGGCTTACGGTGGCAAGTGTTAGCCACCCCACAGCGCCCAAGTGACCGTATCGAGGTCCGTTTGCTGGTTGATACCGGTTCGCTCACCGAAAGTACCCAGCAGAGCGGTTTCAGTCATGCCATTCCCCGTATTGCATTAACCCAGAGCGGCGGCCTTGACGCCACCCAGGCGCGTTCACTCTGGCAGCAGGGCTTCGACCCTAAACATCCGATGCCGCCGGTGACCGTCACTTACGACTCCACGCAGTACAATCTCAGCTTACCTAATAACCGTAACGACCTGCTGAAAGAGTCGCTGAACTTTCTGGCGAACGCCATGGGCAACCTGACGATTACCCCGGAAACCGTGAACCATGCGCTCAGTAGTGAGGACATGGTGACGACGCTGCCCGTGGATACCAAAGAAGGCTGGTGGCGTTACCGTCTGAAGGGATCGGCGCTGCTGGGGCACGATCCTGCCGAGCCGATTAAAATGCCGGTTGATGCGGCAAAAATTCACGAGTTCTACCAGAAATGGTACACCCCAGACGCCATGACGCTGATTATTGTCGGCAACGTTGATGCGCGGTCCGTAGCTGAGCAAATCAACAAAACGTTTGGTGAGTTGAAGGGGAAACGCGAAACGCCGGCACCGGTCCCGACGCTTTCACCACTGCGTGCTGAAGCGGTGAGTATCATGACCGACGCGGTGCGTCAGGATCGCCTTTCCCTGATGTGGGATGCACCCTGGCAGCCGATCCGCGAGTCCTCAGCGCTGTTGCGCTACTGGCGCGCAGATTTAGCCCGTGAAGCGCTGTTCTGGCATGTTCAGCAAACGCTGAGTAAGAACAACACCAAAGATATTGGCCTCGGCTTCGACTGCCGCGTTCTGTTCCTGCGCGCCCAGTGCGCAATCAACATTGAATCGCCGAACGACAAGATCAACGCCAATCTGAGCACCGTGGCGCGTGAACTGGCCAATGTGCGTGATAACGGCTTGTCGGAAGAGGAATTCAATGCGCTGGTGGCGCAAAAGAAACTGGAACTGCAAAAACTGTTTGCAACCTATGCGCGTACCAGCACCGACATTTTGATCGGCCAACGCCTGCGTTCCCTGCAAAACCAGGTGGTGGATATTGCACCGGAGCAGTACCAGCGTCTGCGTCAGGACTTCCTGAATGGGCTGACCGTGGAGATGATGAACCAGAGCCTGCGTCAGCAGTTATCACAGGATATGGCGCTGATTCTGCTACAGCCAAAAGGCGAGCCGGAATTCAACATGAAGGAGCTGCAGGAGACGTGGGATAAAATCATGTCCCCGGTCGTTGCCGCGGCAGCGTCAGGAGAGACGGATGAGTCGCACCCAGAAGTCACCGATATTCCGGCTGCGCAGTAACGTCTTTAAATGCCTGATTTGTAGGCCGGATAAGGCTTAGCCGCCATCCGGCACATTGCCCGGTGGCGCAGACGCTTACCGGGCCTACAGTTGAGCATTGTTTGTAGGCCAGATAAGGCGCAGCCGCCATCCGGCACATTGCCCGGTGGCGCAGACGCTTACCGGGCCTACAGTTGAGCATTGTTAGTAGGCCGGATAAGGCGTAGCCGCCATCCGGCACATTGCCCGGTGGCGCTGACGCTTACCGGGCCTACAGTTGAGCATTGTCTGTATGCCGGATAAGGCGCAGCCGCCATCCGGCACATTGCCCGGTGGCGCAGACGCTTACCGGGCCTACAGTTGAGCATTGTCTGTATGCCGGATAAGGCGCAGCCGCCATCCGGCACATTGCCCGGTGGCGCAGACGCTTACCGGGCCTACAGTTGAGCATTGTCTGTATGCCGGATAAGGCTTAGCCGCCATCCGGCACATTGCCCGGTGGCGCCGACGCTTACCGGGCCTACAGTTGAGCATTGTCTGTAGGCCGGATAAGGCGTAGCCGCCATCCGGCAATGGGCAAATGAATAAAAGGGCGTTTTACTGTGGCATGGCATCGCGTGGGATAATCGCCCCGCGATGCTGAATCACCGTGCTGGCGGTCAGATGGCCGCGTTTCGCCGCCGCAACCGCGTCGCTACCGGTCAGGCGCAGCGCCAGATACCCGGCGCTGAACGAGTCGCCTGCGGCGGTGGTATCAATCACTTTTTCTTTAGGCAGCTTCACCGCCGGTACGTCGAGCAGCGGCTCACTGTGAATGGACACCAGGCAAGAGTCCGCCCCGCGTTTGACCACGACTTCCTGTACGCCGACAGCGTGCGTACGTGCAATCACCTCTTCAACCGGCTTCGCGCCCCACAGCGCGTCTTCATCGTCGAGCGTCAGGAAGGCGATATCGGTACATTCCAGCATCTGCTGATAAACCTGCTGCGTCTCTTCTTTACTGGCCCACAGGCGCGGACGGTAGTTATTGTCGAAAATGACTTTGCCGCCGTTAGCGCGACACTCCCGCAGCAGTGACAGCAGCTTGTCACGACTGGCAGGGCTGAGGATCGCCAGGCTAATGCCGCTTAGATAAAGATAATCAAACGTTGCCAGCTCTTCGCAGATCGCTGGCGATTGCTCACTCTCCAGCCAGAATTTTGCCGCCGCCTCATTACGCCAGTAATAGAAGGTGCGTTCGCCGGTGCTGTCGGTTTCGATGTAGTACAGACCCGGCAGACGGTTCTCCATCCGCTGTGTCAGAGAGGTGTCGACGTTTTCACTCTGCCATGACGCCAGCATCTGTTCACTAAAGCTGTCCGTACCCAGTGCGGTGACGTAGTGAACGGAAAGTGCCGCCGCATCGACCTGGCGGGCGATGTAAACGGAAGTATTCAACGTGTCGCCACCGAAGCCACGCTGAACGTCAGCGCCTTTCTGGGACAGCTCGATCATGCATTCGCCAATCACGGCAATCTTTTTGGACATAGTCGTGAACCTGCTCTGGATAAAGTTGCGCTAGTGTGCGCGCGAGGGTGTTTAATGGTCAATCATATTAAAACAACGTTCCATTATTTTTTTTGAGCCAGTCCGTATTCTGAACAGATTTTTGCCGCCCGTGACTCTTTTGCCTTTCCCTGAACGTAAAGTTCTCCGTTTGCGCGCCGATAACCTTTGACGAGTCCGGGCCGCTTCACTCTTATTCACGGGACATCTGAGATGATAAACCAGGTTATCCAGCAGCTAAGAAATTCCGAGGCGAGCGTAGAAAGCTTGCAGGATCGGCGTTATTGGTTGCAGTGTGAGCGTGCTTACACATATCAACCTATTTACCAGACCAACGGTCGCCTGTTGGCCGTGGAACTGTTGACGGTGGTCACGCATCCGGACGATCCTGGTAAACGCATCGCACCTGACCGCTATTTTGCGGAAGTGACGGTTCGCCATCGCATCGACGTGGTGAAAGAGCAACTGCAGTTACTGGAACAAAAAGCCGCGTTTTTCCAACACCATGATCTGCTGGCGTCAGTGAATGTCGACGGCCCAACACTCATTGCCATGCGTCAGCAGCCAGAGTTGCTGAAAATGATTGAACGGATGTCCTGGCTGCGCTTTGAGCTGGTGGAGCACATCCAACTGCCAAAAGATGCCACCTTTGCCGGGATGTGTGAGTTTGGTCCCCTCTGGCTGGATGACTTCGGTACCGGGATGGCAAACTTTTCGGCGTTAAGCGAAGTTCGCTATGACTATATTAAAGTGGCCCGCGAACTGTTCATCATGCTTCGTCAGACGCCGGAAGGGCGTACTCTTTTCACGATGCTGCTGCAGTTGATGAATCGCTATTGCCGCGGGGTCATTGTTGAAGGAATCGAAACGCTTGAGGAGTGGCGCGACGTGCAAAACTCGCCAGCCTTTGCAGCGCAAGGCTATTTCCTCTCTCGTCCGGTCCCATTTAATCTTCTCGACGAGGTCATTCTGACGCTTTAAACCCGGCGAATTCCTTACATTTCCGCTGACTGGACTATCTTTAGGACAGGCAAAACAGAAGTGAGGAACGCCGAGCATGAGCAAAACCGGTAAGATTGTTACTGCTATAACAGGGACTTTCTTGTTGTTGATCGTCGTGGTTATCATCCTGATTGCGACATTTGACTGGAATCGTCTCAAACCGACCATCAACCAGAAAGTCTCTACCGAACTCAACCGACCGTTCGCCATTCGCGGCGATTTGGGCGTGGTCTGGGAACGCCAAAAGCAGGAAACGGGCTGGCGAAGCTGGGTGCCGTGGCCTCATGTCCATGCGGAAGATATTCTTCTTGGTAACCCGCCCGATATCCCCGAAGTCACCATGATCCACCTTCCTCGCGTGGAAGCGACGCTTGCGCCACTCGCGTTATTCACAAAAACCGTCTGGCTGCCGTGGATCAAGCTGGTGAAGCCGGATGCGCGACTGATTCGGCTCTCAGAAAAGAACAATAACTGGACCTTTGATCTCGCCAAAGAGGAGAACAACGATCCTAATGCGCAGCCCTCCGGCTGGTCTTTCCGGCTGGACAACATTCTGTTCGATCAGGGGCGAGTGACTGTCGATGACAAAGTCAGTAAAGCCGATATTGAGATCCTGGTCGATCCGCTGGGTAAACCGCTGCCGTTCAGCGAAGTGACGGGATCAAAAGCGAAAGAGGAAAAAGAGAAAGTTGCGGATTACGTTTTTGGCCTGAAGGCGAAAGGGCGTTACAACGGCGAGCCGCTTAGCGGGACGGGGAAAATCGGCGGTATGCTGGCGCTACGTAGTGAAGGGGCACCGTTCCCGGTACAGGCTGATTTTCGATCCGGCAATACCCGGGTGGCGTTCGTCGGCGTGGTCAACGATCCGATGAAAATGGGCGGCGTCGATGTGCAACTGAAGTTTTCCGGCGATTCGCTGGGCGAACTGTATGACCTGACGGGCGTACTGTTACCGGATACGCCGCCGTTTGAAACGGACGGTCGGCTGGTGGCGAAGATTGATAGCGAAACGTCCTCGGTCTTTGATTATCGCGGATTTAACGGGCGGATTGGCGACAGTGATGTTCACGGCTCGTTGACTTATACCACCGGTAAGCCGCGACCGAAACTGGAGGGCGACGTGGAATCACGCCAGCTCAGGCTGGCTGATTTAGGCCCACTGATCGGCGTGGACTCCGGCAAAGGTGCGGAACAGTCGAAGCGTGCGGAGCAGAAAAAAGGCGAAAAGGGGACGCAACCGTCGGACAAAGTGCTGCCTAACGATCGCTTCGAAACGGACAAATGGGATGTGATGGATGCCGACGTGCGCTTTAAAGGGCGGCGCATTGAGCACGGCAGCAGCCTGCCGATTAGCGATCTCTCCACGCATATCATTCTGAAAAATGCCGATCTGCATCTGAAGCCGCTGAAGTTCGGCCTGGCGGGGGGCAGCATCAGCTCAAACATTCATCTGGAAGGGGATAAATCGCCAATGCAGGGGCGCGCCGATGTTCAGGCGCGGCGGCTGAAGCTCAAAGAACTGATGCCGGACGTTGAACTGATGCAGAAAACGCTCGGTGAAATGAATGGCGACGTTGAGCTTCGTGGTAGCGGCAATTCGGTGGCGGCGCTGCTGGGTAATAGCAACGGCAACCTGAAACTGCTGATGAATGATGGGTTAATTAGTCGCAACCTGATGGAGATTGTCGGACTGAACGTGGGTAACTATATCGTCGGGCAGATCTTTGGCGATGATGAAGTACTGGTGAACTGCGCGGCGGCAAATCTCGATGTGGTCAACGGCGTGGCGCGTCCGCAAATTTTCGCCTTCGACACCGAAAATGCCTTGATCAATATTACCGGAACGGCAAGCTTTGCTTCTGAACAGCTGGATTTAACCATCGATCCAGAGAGCAAAGGCATTCGCATTATTACCCTGCGCTCACCGTTGTATGTGCGCGGGTCGTTTAAAAACCCGCAGGCCGGAGTGAAGCCGGGTCCGCTCATTGCCCGTGGTGCAGTGGCGGCAGCGCTGGCGACGTTAGTGACTCCTGCCGCCGCGCTGTTGGCGCTGATTTCACCGTCTGAGGGCGATGCCAATCAGTGCCGGGCGATATTGTCGCAGATGAAGAAGTAGCGTGCAGACCGGATAAGGCGCGTGAGCGTCTTATCCGACAGAGGCATTACAGCGACTTGTGACGCGTCTCATGGGTTAACAGCAGCGCAATCAGCGTTAACCCCGCCATCGTCGCCAGATAGATCCCCACCGCTGCCAGTCCATAGTTGGACTGCAGCCAGGCGGCGATATAGGGCGCAACGGAGGCCCCCAGAATCGAAGAGACGTTATAGGAGAACGATGCGCCGGTATAACGCACTTCCGTCGGGAAGAGTTCCGGCAGCAGTGCGCCCATCGGGCCAAAGGTCAGCCCCATCAGGCTCAGCCCCAGCAGCAGGAAGGCAAATACCAGCGCCGGATTTCCTGACCCCAGCAGCGGTTTAAAGGCGAACAGGGCAAACAGGATAATCATCGTGGTGATGATCACCATGCTTTTGCGACGGCCAAATGCGTCGGCCAGCAGTCCTGCGACGGGGACCATCACGCCAAAGCCAATTACCGCCATCATCAGCATCCACAGCACCTCGTTACGCGGCAGGCCAAGGCCAATCGGCGCGGCGGCGGTGCTGAAGGTCATCGAATAGACGGTCATGATGTAAAACAGCGTGTAGGTTGCCAGCATGATGAAGGTGCCGAGGATCGTCACGCGAACATGCTTCGTCAGCAGCGTACCCAGTGGGATTTTGACCTGTTTTTTTGCGGCGGCGACTTTAGCAAACACCGGCGTTTCGTGCAGCGATACGCGTACATACAGGCCAATAATCACCAGTACCGCAGAAAAGATAAACGGTACGCGCCAGCCCCAGCTCATAAACTGTTCGTCGGTGAGCAGCCAGGAGAGCAGCAGAAAGGTACCGTTGGCAAAGAAGAAGCCAATCGGTGCGCCCAACTGCGGGAATGAGCCATACAGTGCGCGCTTGCGTGGCGGGGCGTTCTCGGTAGCCAGCAGCGCTGCGCCGCCCCATTCCCCTCCCAGCCCCAGACCCTGACCAAAACGGGCCAGCGCCAGCAGCAGCGGGGCGAAGATACCAATGGTGGCGTAGCCTGGCAGCAGGCCGATCAGCACCGTCGAGATCCCCATCGTCAGTAAAGAAGCCACCAGCGTGACCTTGCGTCCCACTCTGTCACCGAAATGGCCGAACACCGCGGAGCCAATCGGACGGGCGACAAAGGCAATGGCGAAGGTTGCGAGCGACTGTAGCGTGGCCGCCGCCGGATCGCCCTGCGGGAAAAAGATGTGCGGGAAAACGATAACAGCGGCGGTCGCGTAGATGTAAAAGTCGAAGAATTCAATGGCGGTGCCAATGAGTGAGGCAACGACGACTTTGTTACGTGAGTTAACCGGAACGTGTTCCTGTTCATGGTCGAGTGTGGTGGCGGTTGCTTGCATATTATTTTCTTATTTTGTCGAACGAAGGGCCATATTACGCACAGCAAAAGCGACATTTCAATCTGTAACAAGGCAACGAAACGGCGAAAAAGTAGCCAAAAAGGGGATAATGTTTATGCCAGACATTTCACGTCTATGAAATGCTTCACACAATTTCAAAGTTGGTGGAAAAAACTGGTTTTTGGTTAAATAAAAGTTAATGACTGGATTTATCTGCTGAATCAATAAGAGTGGATGGCATTATAATTGCCGGATGGCGACACATGCGTCGCCATCCGGCATCAAACAACGCTTCAACGATGTGTTTTACCCGGCATCCGTGGGTCGTCTTTATACTCAGCGGTGGCGATCCAGGCGGCACAAAACAGGGTCAGGCGGGCAAAAAAGTAGAAGAAAGCCATCAGCCCCAACACTGAGCCAAACGCCGCGCCGGAAGGCGATTTCACCAGCGCCGGCAGAGTCCAGGTCATGATGATCTTAATCACTTCAAAACCAATAGCCGCAATAAACGTGCCGCGAATCAATGCCTTCTTACGTGGACGATGACGCGGTAAGCGCCAGAAAATCCAGAAGAACAGCAGGTAGTTGGCGAAAATCGAGATGGCCAGGCCAATCAGTCGCCATGCGGGTTTCAGCCATGTGATATTGTCGAGGTGCAGCGCGGAGATGATTATCTGCTGTGCCGAACCGGCCACCGAGGTGATTGACAGCGTGACAATCAGCGCAATCAACAGACCAATCAGCGAGACAAAATCGCGCAGATATTTAATCCAGATTTTCTCCTGATCCTGCGGTGTGCGCTCCCAAACGTCCCGCGACTGCGCGCGAATCGCCTCGCGCAGGTTCCCCATCCAGTTGATCCCGGAGTAGAGCGCCACCGCCAGACCCACCAGTCCGACGGTAGTACGCTGTTGTACTGCGGTATTAATGGTGTTTTTCAGAGTAGCGGCAAGGGTCGGATCGCTGACGTTGGTCAGGATTTTATTAAAGATATCCTGCAACAGCGTCGGATGGGAGGCGAGGATAAAACCGGCGGCGGCAAACGACACCATCAGAATGGGGATCATCGACAGAAACGAGAAGTAGGTTATGGCGGCACCGAACTGATTGCCTAAACGGTCGTTAAAGCGCTCAGTGGCGCGGATCAGATGCGCAATCATCGGGATGCGCTGGATTTTTTTAACCGTGGTCGTCACCGCTTTCAGTTTCTGCATGGAGGGTTTTACGTCGTTATCCTGCGTCATCAGATCAATCGTCCTTCTTTTGTTCATTCATGGTCAGTATAGCGTGTCAGTCCACGTAGTCTTTCATCACCCCGCTCAGCCACTCCATCAACAGATGAACCCGGCGCGATAAATTACGTCGATGTGGGTAAAGCAGAGAAACCGGCATCGGCGAGGCGCGGTATTGCGGCAGGATCTCCACCAGGGTTCCGCTGCGTAAGGCTTCCCGAACGCCAACGCGAGGAACCTGGATGATGCCAAGTCCTGCCAGACAGGCGGCGTGGTAGTTTTCGGTCGTGTTGACCGTCAACGAGCCCCCGGTTTTGATCCACTGGGTACCGGTGGGGGTGGCGAATTCAAAACCTGACGGCCGCGTTCCCAGGTTCAACGCATAATGCACCACGGCATGTGAGGCGAGATCGTCAAGCCTCTCCGGGTAACCAAAGCGCTCCAGATACTGCGGGCTGGCGCAGTTAATAACCGTAAGCTTACCCAGCGGACGCGCGATCAGGCCGGAATCTCTTAGCGTGCCGATACGCACCACACAGTCAAAGCCTTCGCGAATCAAATCCACCATCCGGTCGCTGCTGCTCAGTTCCAGTTCAATCCCCGGATACTGCTGCATAAACGCGGGCAATCGGGGAATCACCAGTTTTCTTGCCACGATAACCGGCATATCAACCCGCAGTTTACCGCTGATGCTGGAGGGATCATTCTGAAACAGGCCATCCAGCTCATCCAGGTTGCTCAACACCTCTTTCGCCCGCTCGTAATAGACCATCCCGTCTTGTGTGAGCTGTACCCGCCGCGTTGTCCGGTGAAGCAGTTGCGTGCCCAGCGCGTTTTCCAGCGCCTGAATCTGGCGCGATACGCTACCTTTAGGGAGTCCGAGGGTGTCGGCGGCACGAGTAAAACTCTCCAGCTCCGCGACGCGAATGAATAACTGCATTGCGTGTATTTTATCCATCCTTACACCCTATTATTGTTCTGAATGAAACAGTGATATGCAATTGGCGCTATTTATTGTTTTTTTAGCACCTAATAAGCTCGTACTCAATCATCACAACACCTGAAATGAGGTTTCTTATGACGCAACGTATCGCATTAGTCACAGGCGGGAGCCGTGGACTGGGTAAAAATGCCGCGCTTAAGCTGGCAGACAAAGGAACTGATATTTTGTTTACATACCATAGTCAGCAACAGGCGGCACAGGACGTGGTGGCTGAGATTGAGAAGAAAGGCAGGAAAGCCGCCGCAATTCAATTGAATGTCGGCGAAAGTGCGAGCTTTTCGGCCTTTGCGCAAGAGGTGAAAGCGCAGCTAAAACACCACTGGAACCGTGAGACGTTTGATTATTTAGTGAACAATGCAGGCATTGGTCTTTACGCTCCTTATGCAGATACCTCGGAAGAGATGTTTGACGAGCTTATGCGTATTCATTTCAAAGGCCCGTTTTTCCTGACGCAGCACCTGCTGCCGCTGATCAAAAATGGCGGACGCATCCTCAACGTTTCAACCGGACTGGCGCGCTTCGCACTGCCCGGCTATGCCGCCTATGCGTCGATGAAAGGGGCGATGGAAGTGCTGACGCGCTATCAGGCGAAAGAGTTGGGAGAGCGGGGCATTTCGGTAAATGCCATCGCCCCCGGCGCGATAGAAACGGATTTTGGCGGTGGACGCCTGCGGGATAACAAAGAGCTGAATGCCTATGTCGCGTCGCAAACTGCGCTGGGGCGTGCGGGCTTACCGGATGATATCGGCGATGCGATAGCTGCGCTGCTCAGCGATGAATTGGGATGGATGACGGCGCAGCGTATTGAGGTGTCCGGCGGGATGTTTTTGTAATTCGCGTTTGCCTGGGGGTATTCGCGAAATTAACCAAAAATGCGTATTTTAATTCTGTTACATTATTCCACGCATGTGAATGTTCCCGTTCACATGCGTTTTCGTTACTCTCACAAAATAATATTTATTTTGCCCTTCCTTTATCAGGAAATCCTTAATTCAGTGATCGTCTTTTAGACGAAGATGTAATTATTACGTTTCAGCTGTAAAGAATCGTCTTTTGTTCTTCTCTCCCTGTGGGTTATCGGTAGAATGGCCACCGCCAAATGGCGAGTTTTTATTTTATCTATCGGGGAATACCCTTTCGCTCCTTAATGTCATCCCGAAAAGAGTGGAGAGAGTTATGAACATCATCATGTTTGACAGGCAGTCAATCTTTATTCATGGAATGAAAATCAGTTTAGAACAGCGAATTCCAGGAGTAATTATTCAGGACGTCAGTCAGGCTGATGAACTCTGGAAAAAGCTGGAAGCGTGTCCGGATGCCGTACTGATGCTGGACGGCGATTATGACGGCGAATTCTGTCGCTGGTTGCTGCAAAAAACAACGCAGCAGTTTCCACGAGTGAGAACGTTAATTGTCGTCTCGGACTGTAGCAAAAAATGGTTGCAGGAGATGGTGCAATATCATGTTCTGGCGGTGGTTCCGCGTGATGCCGATGCCGAGAAATTTGTGCTGGCGTTAAACAGCGTGGCCATGGGAATGTTATTTTTGCCCGGTGCTTTATTAACCCCCCCTCCGGTGGAGTATCGGGATATAAATGCGCTCAGTGCCCGGCAGCGGGAAATACTCACGATGCTGGCGGCAGGGGAATCTAATAAAGAAATTAGCCGCGCGTTAAATATCAGTACCGGTACGGTGAAGGCGCATCTGGAATCACTTTATCGACGTCTGGATGTCAAAAACCGCACCCAGGCGGCGATGCTCCTGTTCCAGCCTTAACGCATCACCGTTATTTCACGGCTGACGCTTTCGGCCGTGAAATAGTGATTAAGTGGAATTTTTCTTTTTAAGCTAAATTTCCAGTTTCATTTTCCCCTTCGTTCTGTCGCATGTTGCCCTTATTTTCACTTTTCTACGCTGATTATTCCTCAGGACAAAAAATTTCTCGCTGTTCAGGTCGAGGTCACTGTAATTTATCCTGAACTTGATATATATATGAAAACTTATAATTAAAACAATGAACTAAAACAAAATTTCTCATACTCCACCCAGAGTCTCTTTAAGGTGAAGAAAGATAATGACGATTAGCGTTTTACAGACGACCCGTTCCACTTTCGAGCACTGCCTGGGGATTATCCGGCAAGCCTCGGTGGAAATACTGATGCAATTGGGAATTTACGTTGCGGATGGCAAAGATCCGCGTTGGTTTCTGGAACAGTTAGAGCAGGCACGACTGAATTTAGGCGGTTGGGGAACGGTGGCGAAACGCCTGCAACTGAACGACGCGCAATTGAGCCAGTTCACCTTGCAGCTTCGTCAGCTCCAACAGCGCGTCCCGCAGTATGATAGCGGACAGGATGTAACAGAAAATCAGTTAATGGCCGCTCTGCGGGTCGTCACGTTCCTTGAGCAATTACGCGCGCAACAGCCGCAGCTAAAGTACCAGACCGATATCGAGGAGACCGATCACAGTCAGCAAATGCGTGCAGAGCGTCAGCTTCGCACCATTGAACTGACGCTGAACGGCCTGATCACACAGATGTGGCCTGATAAACAGCAGTTGAACACTTTTCTGAAAGAGAATTTTGGTGCTGATGCGCTTAGACGCTGGATCAAACAAAGCGGTAGCCAGAATCCACTCGACGGGATGCTTTTCAGTGAACTGGCGCTGATGATTGTTGATAAAAAGACCTTCAACCGTCACTACTCCGGCATATTTAACGACGCATCAGGGCTGACGCTGTTTGTCGAACCACGCTTAACGCTACAGGCGTTTCTTGATGATTGCCGGCAGGCTCGCAACCGCGTGCTGTCTGGAGAGCCCTTATCAGCAGCGCAACTCACCCTACTTTCCTGTCAGTATCAGCATATTGCCCGCCCTGTACAGCGGGCGTTTGAACAGGGGCGCGCTCGCGTCAATCCAGCCACGCTGATGATCGTCGAGGAAGGCGAGCTGGAGCAATACTGGGAAAATGTGCGCAAAAAAGCCCGCCAGGCCGGAGATGACGAAAAGGCGATTGGTGAGAATATTGAGCCGATGCGTAAGCGGACGCAGCGTACCGCGGAGGAGCGCGAGCAGATTGTCACCGGGGTGCTCTGGGGCCTGGTAGGCATTATGGTGATTGCTATTGTCGGTGGCGGTGGATGGCTCATCAGTTCACAGCCGCCCTCACACGCGCCGAACGTCGAGATTTTACAGGCC
This sequence comes from Citrobacter sp. RHB25-C09, assembly GCF_013836145.1. Lineage (NCBI taxonomy): Bacteria > Pseudomonadati > Pseudomonadota > Gammaproteobacteria > Enterobacterales > Enterobacteriaceae > Citrobacter > Citrobacter sp. RHB25-C09. The sequence continues at coordinate 232,625 of NZ_CP057483.1, forward strand.
GAACCGAAACGTGAAATCCGCTCCGCGCGGGAGACGATTACTGAAATGGGCGTGACCTGGGATGTGCCCACAATGCGCTCGGCAATCGATCGCAACGATGCGCGGGTGACGGCGTTATTTCTACAAGGTGGAATGCACTGGCAGGTTTCATGGACCGAGACTGCTTTTGCTCGCGGTAATTCGGAAGTGCTGCAACTGCTGTTGCGTTACCCTTCGTTAATGGATGAAGACAAGCCGTGTCGACGGTTTATCGGTACCCTTGGTCATGCAATGGCCAACGGTGCGAAACTCACCACTGAATATAAATCGTATCTGAAATATTTCTGCACATCGCCAGCAGTTGTGGCGGACCAACGATATGACGCCGAACAGGCAAGGCTGCGCGCTGCGGCTGAACCTAACGAGAGCAACAAAAAATGGCTGGCAATCCATACCGACATTTACGACGTTATTCGGTAACGTAGATATGGATTGTCGGGTGGTGGCTTACGCCTTACCCGGCCTACAAGGCGATGTTCCTCTGTAGACCTGATAAGCGTAGCGCCCTCAGGCAATCCTTTAGGGTTCCCCATATAAACCAATCAATCGCCGCACCACGCCGTTAGTCCAGCCGAAGCCGTCCTGTAACGGATATTCCCCACCGCCCCCTTCGCGCGGCGTACCGCCAGCGATATTGTATTTCTCGATCAGTTTGTGGTGCTGCTGATAAAAATGGTTCACCGTCTGCAACCAGCTATGGGCAATCTCATCGCCGAGCGCGTCATCGCCGTACATCTTAAACCCTTGAATCGCCATCCACTGGAGCGGCGCCCAGCCGTTTGGTTTATCCCACTGTTCGCTGGTTTCGTATTCGGTTGCCAGAATGCCACCAGGGGTCAGCAGCCGGGCGCGAACGGCGTCGCCCAGGCGGTCCGCCTGCTCATGGCTTGCCATCCCGACATACAGCGGCACAATGCTGGCAGCGGAAAACAGCGCCAGCTGCTCGCGGCGCCAGTCGTAGTCGCGATAGCAGCCGTTCTCTTCATCCCACAAATAGCGATTCACGGCGGCTCGGCGATCGCTGGCCTTCTGGCGAAATTCGGCTTCCACGTCGCGCTCGCCTTTCAGCCCAGAAATATTAGCGATCGCGCTTTCCAGCTTAAACAGGAAGGCGTTGAGATCGACAGGGATAAACTGAGTGGTGCGAATGCTCGCCAGTCGGGTGGCATCGCGCAGCCAGCGGGAGGAGTAATCCCAACCCGAAGCCGCACCGGCGCGCAGGTCGCGGTACACCTCATTGGGCGGTCGACCCGAGTGCTTGGCGGTCTCCACATCTTCCAGCCACGATTCATCTCGCGGCGTGTCACGGTCATCCCAGTAGCGGTTAAGCAACGAACCGTCCGGCATTCTGACCACATGGCGATAGGCCTGGTTGAGCACCAGCGACTCTGCGCCATCCATCCAGAAGGCGTATTCCATCTTCAAATGGTCCAGATAGCGGCGTGCGCCGCGTACGCCGTCTTCCTCAAACAGCTCGACCATCAGGGCAAATACCGGCGGCTGCGAGCGGCTCAGATAATAGGTCCGGTTGCCGTTCGGGATATGGCCGTAGTTTTCAATCATCCACGCGAAGTTATCCGCCATACACTTCAGGAGGTCCTCGCGACCGCTTTCCGCCAGCCCCAGCATGGTGAAATAGGAATCCCAGTAGTAGGTTTCGCTGAATCGTCCACCGGGCACGATATAGGACTGCGGTAGCGCAAGCAGCGATGACCACGGAATATGATCCTGAGGCTCGCGCGTCAGCACTGGCCAGAGCTGGTCGATATGCTCTTTCAGCGAGTTTTTGGGGTCAGAGACATACTCGCTGGAATAGTCTTCCGGCAACCAGAAGTGATTTTCGACAAACCGGCGCAGGTCGAAATCCCGGTGACGTCTGACTTTACGATAGCGGATCAGAATATCGAGCGGGTCCATTTTGGGGGCGCAGTCAGGGAAGGTTTTGCTGTCGGCAAAAATGCGCTCGGACTGCACGCGCTCGAACAGTTCAAGATAGCGATCGGCAGGCGTCAGGGCGTCTGAGGCGGGAAGCCCCTCAATCATCTCAGGTTCCGGCTCTGCCTCGATCATCTCATCCAGCTTCAACTCGCACGGATCCGTTTCGTAGATCAGATCGGCTTCGATCGTGAATTCCTCTGACGGGAGCTGTTGTAGTATCTGGTTGACCATAATGAGAAGGACCTCCGGATTGCGGCATAAAGGATACGGGCGTTGCCCGGCTCTTATTTAAGGGTAGTCATTCGCTTCGGTGTGTGGGGAAGAAGCGCGTTTTTCGGAACATTCGATTGCAACGAATTATGAATCTTAACAACCACACGATTAATAGGGATAAGCTATCTCAACGATAGCCTGCGCCCATGTATTTAATTGATAATTATCAATTTCATTATCCCACGCTTTTTTAATATGGCAGGGTCCTGGAAGGACACCCCGCCCTACTTTTTATTTTCTGGGTCACAATAACTCACAACCGTGAGGGTAAAATAATGAAAATCATTCCCCGTCTTACCGCGATAGCTATCGCAGGCATCGCTATCTGTTATTTAGGATTATCCGCTTACGTCTGGTTTCACGAGAAAGAGCGCAGTCAGTCCGTAACGGTACAAAGTTCATCTAAGGAAGAAAATAATCACGTTCTGGGATTTTTACGCGAAAAGGGATGCGATTATTGCCATACACCTTCTGCAGAATTACCTTTTTATTCCTCTTTTCCCATCGCGAAACAGCTGATGAATTATGATATTCAGCTCGGTTATAAATCTTTCAATCTGGACGCCGTTCGCGAGGCGTTAATTACTGATAAAGCGGTGTCACAAAGCGATCTGAATAAAATTGAATGGGTAATGCAATATGAAACCATGCCGCCAACGCGCTATACCGCGCTGCACTGGGCCGGTAAGGTGAGTGATGCAGAGCGCGCCGAGATTCTGGGCTGGATTGCGAAACAACGCGAGCAGTATTACGCCAGCAGCGACACGGCGGTGCAACATCGTAATGAACCGGTCCAGCCGATCCCTAAAACCCTCCCAACCGATGCGCAAAAAGTCGCGCTTGGCTTTACCCTATATCACGATCCGCGTTTGTCCGGCGACAGCACCATTTCCTGTGCCCATTGCCATGCGCTGAATGCAGGCGGGGTCGACGGCCGGAAAACATCGATTGGCGTCGGGGGTGCGGTAGGGCCAATCAATGCCCCCACGGTCTTTAACTCAGCCTTCAACGTTGAGCAATTCTGGGATGGACGTGCGCCAACTCTTCAGGCGCAGGCCGGTGGGCCGCCATTGAACCCCATTGAAATGGCCTCGAAATCCTGGGATGAAATCATCGCCAAACTGGATACCGATCCGGTACTGAAGCAGCAGTTCCTCGCGGTCTATCCGCAAGGGTTCAGCGGCGACACCATTACCGATGCGATCGCCGAGTTCGAGAAAACGTTGATTACCCCAGATTCACCGTTCGATAAGTGGCTGCGCGGCGATGAAAATGCGCTGACGGCGCAGCAGAAGCATGGCTATCAGCTGTTTAAAGATAATAAATGCGCCACCTGCCACGGTGGGATTATCCTCGGCGGCCGCTCTTTCGAACCGTTGGGGCTGAAGAAGGACTTTAACTTTGGTGAGATCACCGCAGCGGATATTGGTCGAATGAATGTCACCAATGAAATGCGCGATAAATTACGCCAGAAGGTCCCGACCCTGCGCAACGTAGCGCTGACCGCACCGTACTTCCACCGGGGTGATGTTCCCACGCTGGATGGCGCCGTGAAGCTGATGCTGCGTTATCAGGTGGGTAAAGAGATTCCGCAGGAGGATATCGACGATATTGTCGCCTTCCTTGAAAGTCAGACCGGGGTGTATACACCGTACGTGCAGAATAAATAATAAACTGATGCCGGATAGCGCTGCGCTTATCCGGCATTTATTAACGATTAACGCATCGTCACAAACTCTTCTGCCGCCGTCGGGTGAATCGCCACGGTGTTGTCGAAGTCTTTTTTGGTTGCGCCCATCTTCAGCGCCACCGCAAAGCCCTGCAACATTTCGTCCATGCCGAAGCCGATACCGTGGATGCCGACAATCTTCTCTTCCGGTCCTACACAAACCAGCTTCATGCGGCACGGCTGACGATGAGAGGTGACGGCGGTGTACATCGCGGTAAACGACGATTTGTACACTTTCACCTGGTCGTCGCCGTACTGCTCGCGCGCCTGTGGTTCGGTTAAGCCCACGGTGCCGATAGGCGGGTGACTAAAGACCACGGTCGGAATATTGCTGTAGTCCAGATGCTCGTCCGGCTTGTTGTTAAACAGGCGTTCTGAAAGGCGACGGCCTGCCGCCACTGCGACCGGTGTCAGTTCTACCGCGCCGGTGTTATCACCCACCGCGTAAATCCCATCCACATTCGTGTTCTGGTATTTATCGACGATGATGTACCCTTTTTCGTTGGTTTTCACCCCGGTTGCTGCGAGGTTGAAGTTGTCCGTCGCCGGTTCACGCCCAATCGCCCAAATCAGGCAATCGACCGTTTCGCTACGACCATCTTCCAGTTCTAGTGTCAGGCTGCCGTCGGCGTTTTTTACCACCGCTTTTGGAATGGCGTGGGTGTGAAGTTGCGGCCCTTCGGCGTTCATTACTTCCACCAGCGTTTCCATGATCATCGGGTCGAAGCTGCGCAGCGGCGCATGTTTACGCACAAACAGATGCGTTTTAGCACCCAGACCGTTAATCACGCCCGCCAGTTCGACGGCGATATACCCTGCGCCAACCACCGCGACGCGTTCCGGCAGCGCCGGGAGCTCAAAGAAACCGTCGGAGTCGATACCGTATTCCACGCCCGGAATATCCGGGTGGCTCGGACGACCGCCGGTGGCGATCAGAATATGATCGGCGGTGATCGTCTCGCCGTTGACTTCGATGGTTTTGGCATCGACAAAGCGGGCAAAGCCTTTGATCACATCAACATTGTTTTTCCCCAGCACGTTGTCGTACGAGGTATGAATGCGGTCGATGTAAGCGGTACGGCTGGCAATCAGCGTATCCCAGTTAAATTTATTGATGGTGGTATCAAAACCGTAATCCGGGCCGTACATATGGATAGCTTCGCGGATTTGCGCAGCATGCCACATCACTTTCTTTGGCACGCAGCCGACGTTCACGCAGGTGCCGCCCAGCTCTTTAGCTTCAATTAGCGCACACTTCTGGCCGTACATCGCTGCACGGTTAATCGAGGCGATACCGCCGCTGCCGCCGCCGATGGCGACGTAGTCATAATGTTTGCTCATGCGTCTTATCCTTCAGTTCTGATTGCCGCGATTGTATACCTGAAATCAATTGGTTCCACCAATGGCTGCGATTACTCCGGTACGATCCAGCTCACCGTCGCATGCCCGGTGCCGGCTGGCACCAGCTTGCTGTGCAGCCACGGCAGCACGTTGTTCATCTGCTGTTCCAGCTTCCACGGCGGGTTAATGACAATCATCCCGGAGGCGGTCATGCCGCGCTGGTCACTGTCCGGGCGTACTGCCAGCTCAATTTGCAAAATCTTACGGATGCCAGTGGCTTCCAGATCGTGGACCATGCGTTTGATTTGTTGGCGTAATACCACCGGATACCACAAGGCATAAGTGCCAGTCGCAAAACGCTTATAGCCTTCGTTGATACCTGCAACCACGGCCTGGTAATCACTCTTAATTTCGTAAGGTGGGTCGATCAGGATCAGGCCGCGACGGGAAACCGGCGGAAGTTTGGATTTTAACTGCTGATAGCCATCGGCACGGGCGACGCGGGCACGTTCATCTTTCTGAAATTCACCGCGCAGCAGCGGGAAGTCGCTCGGGTGCAGTTCCGTCAGTTGCAGGCTGTCCTGCTCACGTAACAACTGGCGGGCGATCAGCGGCGAGCCGGGGTAGTAGCGCAACTGGCCGCTGCGGTTGAAGTGATTGACCACGCTGATATACGGTTCCAGCTCGGCAGGCAAATCATCCTGCTGCCAGATGCGGGCAATCCCTTCCAGATATTCACCGGTACGCTCAGCCTGCTCGCTGCTAAGCTGATAACGGCCTGCTCCCGCATGGGTGTCCAGATAGAGAAACGGCTTTTCTTTCTCTTTGAGTGACTCGATGATCAGACTCTGCACGGTGTGTTTAAGGACGTCGGCGTGGTTGCCAGCGTGGAAGCTGTGGCGATAACTGAGCATGGGTAATTAAATTCCGCTAAATAAACGATTGGCCACAGTTTACCGCAGAAAAGGGCAGATTACCCGTAGGCCCGGTAAGCTCCGCGCCACCGGGCACTTTCCACAACGTCCGGCATTGAAATCCTCTACACTTATCCCCATTCTACAGGGATATTGCACAGCGCCGGATGCGCGCTACATTCACCTTATTCAAACAGGACGGCGCTAATGACCAATCCTTTATTGACCCCCTTCGAGCTACCGCCATTTTCCCAAATCAAGCCTGAGCATGTGGTTCCAGCCGTCACCAAAGCGCTGAACGACTGCCGCGAAAATGTAGAACGCGTGGTGGCGCAGGGCGCGCCGTACACATGGGAAAATCTCTGCCAGCCGCTGGCGGAAGTAGACGATGTGTTGGGAAAACTGTTCTCGCCGGTCAGCCATTTAAATTCCGTAAAAAACAGTCCTGAACTGCGTGAAGCCTATGAACAAACCCTGCCGCTGCTCTCTGAATACAGTACCTGGGTGGGGCAACATGAAGGCCTGTACAAAGCGTACCGCGACCTGCGCGACGGCGACCATTACGCGACGCTCAGCACCGCACAGAAAAAAGCGGTCGATAACGCACTGCGTGACTTCGAACTTTCCGGCATTGGCCTGCCGAAAGATAAGCAGCAACGCTACGGTGAAATTGCCACTCGCCTGTCTGAACTGGGCAACCTGTACAGCAACAACGTGCTCGACGCCACCATGGGCTGGACGAAGCTGATTACCGATGAAAGCGAGCTGGCGGGAATGCCGGAAAGCGCGCTGGCGGCGGCCAAAGCGCAGGCGGAAGCGAAAGAACAAGAAGGCTGGCTGCTGACGCTGGATATTCCAAGCTATCTGCCGGTGATGACCTACTGCGACAATCAGGCGTTGCGTGAAGAGATGTACCGCGCTTACAGCACGCGCGCCTCCGATCAGGGACCGAATGCGGGTAAATGGGACAACAGCCCGGTCATGGCGGAAATTCTTGCGTTGCGCCACGAACTGGCGCAACTGCTGGGCTTTAACAGCTACGCGTTCAAATCGCTGGCTACCAAAATGGCGGAAAACCCGCAGCAGGTGCTCGACTTCTTAACCGACCTGGCGAAACGTGCACGTCCGCAAGGCGAGAAAGAGCTGGCGCAACTGCGCACCTTCGCCAAAGCCGAGTTCGGCGTAGATGAGTTACAGCCGTGGGACATCGCGTATTACAGCGAAAAACAGAAACAGCATCTGTACAGCATTAGCGACGAACAACTTCGCCCGTATTTCCCGGAAAACAAAGCCGTTAACGGCCTGTTCGAAGTGGTAAAACGTATTTATGGCATCACCGCGAAAGAGCGTAAAGATGTGGATACCTGGCATCCGGACGTGCGTTTCTTCGAACTGTATGATGAAAACAACGAACTGCGCGGCAGCTTCTATCTTGACCTGTATGCCCGTGAAAACAAGCGCGGCGGGGCGTGGATGGATGACTGCGTCGGCCAGATGCGTAAAGCAGACGGCACGTTGCAAAAGCCGGTCGCCTATCTGACCTGTAACTTTAACCGCCCGGTAAACGGCAAACCGGCGCTGTTCACCCATGACGAAGTGATCACTTTGTTCCACGAATTTGGTCACGGTCTGCACCACATGCTGACCCGCATTGAAACCGCCGGGGTTTCCGGGATCAGTGGCGTGCCGTGGGATGCCGTCGAGTTGCCAAGCCAGTTCATGGAAAACTGGTGCTGGGAGCCGGATGCGCTGGCGTTTATTTCAGGTCACTACGAGACGGGCGAACCGTTGCCGAAAGCGCTGCTGGATAAAATGCTGGCGGCGAAAAACTACCAGGCGGCGCTGTTTATCCTGCGTCAGCTGGAATTTGGCCTGTTCGACTTCCGTCTGCATGCGGAATTTGACCCGCAGCAGGGGGCTAAAATCCTCGAAACGCTGGCTGAAATTAAGAAACAGGTCGCCGTGATTCCGGGACCAACGTGGGGGCGCTTCCCGCATGCCTTCAGCCATATCTTTGCAGGCGGCTACGCTGCGGGTTACTACAGCTATCTGTGGGCCGATGTACTGGCGGCAGATGCCTATTCCCGCTTCGAAGAAGAGGGCATTTTCAACCGCGAGACTGGACAGTCATTCCTCGACAACATCCTGACGCGCGGGGGTTCTGAGGAGCCTATGGAGCTGTTTAAGCGCTTCCGTGGCCGTGAACCGAAGCTGGATGCCATGCTTGAGCATTACGGAATCAAAGGCTGATTGTTACGTGAAGATCTGCTTAGTCGATGAAACGGGCGCCGGAAACGGCGCCTTATCTGATCTGGCCGCTCGCTGGGGGCTGGAGCACGATGAAGATAACCTGATGGCGCTGGTGTTAACGGCGGAACATCTGGAACTGCGTAAGCGCGACGAACCAAAGCTCGGCGGTATTTACGTTGATTTTGTCGGTGGGGCGATGGCGCACCGGCGTAAGTTTGGCGGCGGTCGCGGTGAAGCGGTGGCGAAGGCGGTGGGCATTAAAGGGGATTACCTACCGGACGTGGTGGATGCCACGGCAGGTCTGGGACGCGATGCCTTTGTGCTGGCCTCGGTAGGCTGTCACGTGCGGATGCTGGAGCGTAACCCAGTAGTTGCGGCGCTGCTCGACGATGGTCTGGCGCGCGGTTATGCCGATGCGGAAATTGGCGGTTGGCTTCAGCAGCGTTTGCAGTTGATCCACGCCTCCAGTCTGTCGGCGCTAACGGATATCACCCCACGCCCACAGGTGGTCTATCTGGACCCGATGTTCCCGCATAAGCAGAAGAGCGCGCTGGTTAAGAAAGAGATGCGGGTATTTCAGTCGCTGGTGGGACCGGATCTGGATGCCGATGGGCTGCTGGAACCCGCGCGCCAACTGGCCACCAAACGCGTGGTCGTGAAGCGCCCGGACTACGCGCCACCGCTGGCAGATGTCGCCACACCAAACGCCGTCGTCACCAAAGGCCACCGGTTTGACATTTATGCCGGCACGCCGTTGGTGGATTAACGACCTGTAGGCCGGATAAGGCGAAGCCGCCATCCGGCACTCACCTTACTTCGTACCATCCGGCGTATTAATCATCCGGTTGAGCCACGGTACCATGAGCGCCATCAGCACCGTCACGCCCAGTGTCACCAGACCGATTTTACTGAACACGCCGGTGTAGATAGGCAATGTTTGCAGTGGATCGGTAATGTTTTCCGGTACGGCGGTAAACGTCGCCACATAGCCCCCCAGCAGGAATGCGGCCGCCTGCGTCAGGAACCACATCCCCAGGATAAAGCCCATCAGGTGCTGCGGCACCAGCGCGGCGACCATTGCCAGTCCCAGCGCGCTAATCAGCAGTTCACCAAGACTCTGGAACAGATAAACCAGCACAATGAACCACGGCGACGTCAGTCCTTGTGCATCGGCAAACCACATGCCTGCGGCAGCGGCGGTCAAAAAGCCCAGCGAGCACAAAAACATCCCGAGGGTAAACTTCATGGGCATCGTCAGGTCTTTACCCTTGCTGCCAAGGCGGGTGTAAATGGCTGCCAGCACCGGACTGGCAACCACGACCCAGAACGGGTTCAGCGCCTGGAAGCTCACCGGGTTGATGGTGAAACCGAGAATTTCATGATGCACGTTGTTAATGGCGAAGAAGTTCAGAGACGTCGGCATCTGCGCGTACAAAATGTAAAACAGCACCGCTTCGATCATCAGGGCAAACGCCACGAACATCTTGTTGCGCCCGGTTTTATCCAGCTTAAAGGCCTGGCGGAAGAAGATAATGGTCACGACTATCGACAGAACGATGAGCACCAGATTGGCGATTTGTACGTTGTGCATCAACCAGGCGCAGAGGAAGATCATCGCCACGGTGCCGAGGAGCACGTACAGCAGATGGCGGAAACTCATCGGCAGATGGTCCGGTTCGGAACCGATATTCTTCACCATGCCCCGGCAGGCGAAGTAGACCAGTAGCGCGACAATCAGCCCGGCGCCGCACAGGTTGTACGTGACGGCATAGCCATACTTCTCCGCAATCACCGGTGCCAGCGAGAGCGACAGCAGCGAGCCGATATTGATCGACATGTAGAACAGCGTGAATGCGCCATCCAGACGGGGGTCTTTAGGCGGATAACATTTGGAAAGCAGGCTCGCCGGGTTGGCCTTAAACAGCCCGTTACCGACGGCGATTGTCCCCAGTGCGATAAATATCAGATCCGGCTTGAGCAGCGACATCCCAGTCATGAAGTAGCCCAACGCCAGCACAATTGCGCCGAGCACCAGCGTGCGTTTGGTACCCAGCAGGTGATCGCCCACGTAGCCGCCGATGGAGATCAGCCCATATACCAGCGCGGCAAAGGCACCGAAAGTGATAAACGCCTGCTCCTGAGAGAAACCAAGCTGTTTAACAAAGAAAACCGCCAGGATGCCCTGAACGCCGTAGTAGCCGAAACGTTCCCATAATTCGACAAAAAAGATCATAAAGAACGGGCGGGGTTGCTGTAACAAACCCGTTGGTGCAGATGTATTCATATTTCTTCGCCTTTCAATGCCGTCCCGAAAAGTATGGCGCGTAAAACAAAACGCGCCGAAAAACTCTGACCCCGTTATAGACTGCGGTCATTAGTTGAATGAATAGATTATTATACAGATAGTTTTCGATCTAATTAGTCGATCACACTAATTATGTTTCATGGGCTGGAATGAATCGCTAAGGAAATAAAAAAACGCCCACATAAGTGGGCGCTTTCGGGCGTGTGTGTATGATGCGTAGGCCGGATTAGGCGTTAGCCGTCATCCGGCAGAGCAAGAGTCGACGCTGAATTATTCTTCTTCGTCGCGCAGCGGAACAATCAGCATGTCGACGTGGACGGTGTTGATCAACTGACGCGCGGAGGACATCAGCTTGCTCCAGAAGTCCTGATGATGACCACAAACCACGAGATCCATATCGTATTTCTTGATCGCATCAACCAGCACCTGACCCAGATCGCCGCTGCCGCTCAGGGTTTCGGTAATCGGGTAGCCTGCGTTGGTGGACAGTTCGGTAAGCGCGTGGTGGGTTTCTTCGGAGATACGTTTCTGCATGTCGCCCAGATTGACGTCGATCAGGCCTGTGTAAAGGTCAGAGTAGTTCACATCTACGTGGATCAGGGAAACTTTTGCATTATAAGGGCGGGCCATAGAAACCGCTTTTTCTACCAGAACTTTGCTCTCCGGGGAGAGGTCTACCGCGATGAGAATGTGTTTGTAAGCCATAGTGTTACTCCTTCCTTAAGTTATCGATGACTAAAAGTGAAAGCCGTCGTCTGATACTTTCATTACGGCCCAGTTAAACAAAATTTTCAAGCTTTGGTGTTGATAACGATTAACCTTGTGGCAAAAAAATTAACTGATCTCCTACAATAATGAGAGAACCGTGCGGATGCGTTATAACAAATCGAGCGGTTTGTCGTACTCTTTCATTGAACGGTCTGGCAGATTTCGGGGAGCGGTAGTCCCGGAGAGGAACTCCGTGGGCGAGTCGCCGGGGAGGTCGTATGATAAGCACCGTCGCATTATTCTGGGCGTTATGTGTCGTTTGCATTGTTAATATGGCACGCTATTTCTCATCGCTACGCGCGCTGCTGGTGGTACTGCGTGGATGCGATCCGTTGCTTTACCAGTACGTGGATGGGGGAGGCTTTTTCACCTCACACGGCCAACCCAACAAGCAAATGCGTCTGGTGTGGTATATCTACGCCCAGCGCTATCGCGATCATCATGATGATGAGTTTATCCGCCGCTGCGAACGGGTACGCGGTCAGTTCATTCTGACCAGCGCGCTCTGTGGTCTGGTGGTGGTGAGTTTGATTGCTTTAATGATTTGGCACTGAGCAATAAAAAAGCGGGCCAGTTTCCTGACCCGCTCATTATTTTTTATTCTGCCTGATGGCGCGCAGCTTTCAGGCCTACGTTATGTTGTAGGCCGGATAAGGCGTAGCCGCCATCCGGCAAACTGCCGATCAGATCAGCTTCAGCGAGATCCAGTACAGCGTACCGGAAAGCAGAATCGCTGCTGGCAATGTAAACACCCACGCCATCAGGATACTGGTAACCGTTTTACGTTGCAGGCCACCACCGTCGACAACCATTGTCCCCGCCACGGAGGAGGAGAGTACGTGCGTGGTGGAAACCGGCATCCCGGTGTAGCTCGCCAGACCGATAGAGACAGCCGCTGTCATCTGCGCGGACATCCCCTGAGCATAGGTCATGCCTTTCTTACCAATCTTCTCGCCGATAGTGGTCGCCACACGACGCCAGCCGATCATGGTACCAATACCCAGCGCCAGAGCGACGGCCATGATGATCCAGATAGGCGCATATTCAATCGTGCTCAGCATGTCGGTTTTCAGTTTCTTCAGCAGACGTTGGTCGTCAGCGCTGACGCCCGGCAGCTTGGTCACTTTATCCGTCGTATCGGAAATGCACAGCATGATACGGCGCAACTGGCTACGCTGGTCAATGCTCAGCTTATCGTAGCTCTCGATATTGTTCCCCAGCATCGATTTCGCACGGTTAAGCGCGTTCAGCGTATTCGCTGGATGGCAATGGAACTCGTTTGGCGTTGTCGTCACCGCTTCCGGAGAAGGGATCAGTTGGTCGACGCCAGTGACTTTTTTGAGCAGATCCGGGTGCTGCTGGAAGTAGGTTTCAACGTTATTAATGGCATCCCGTGTACGCGTAATTTCGTAACCGGACGCATTCATATTCACCACGAAACCTGCAGGTGCAACGCCAATCAGTACCAGCATAACCAGACCAATGCCTTTCTGACCGTCGTTAGCGCCGTGAGAGAATGCCACGCCGATAGCAGAGATGATCAGGGCGATACGCGTCCAGAATGGCGGTTTCTTTTTACCGTCTTTCTTTTCACGTTCTGCCGGCGTCAGGTGGATACGGGCGCGTTTTTTGGTTCCGCTCCAGTAACGACGCAAAATGAAAATCAGGCCGCCCGCTACCACCAGGCCAACAATTGGCGAGACGATAAGCGAGGCAAAGATGCCAATCACTTTCGGGATGTTAAGCGCGTCAACGACCGACGTACCGGTCATCAGAGCATTGGTTAAACCAATACCGATAATTGCGCCAATCAGCGTGTGGGAGCTGGAAGCAGGCAAACCAAAGTACCAGGTGCCGAGGTTCCAGATAATGGCTGCGAGCAGCATGGAGAACACCATCGCAAGACCATGCGAGGAGCCCATGTTGAGCAGCAAATCTGTCGGCAACATATGCACAATGGCATAGGCGACGCTTAAACCGCCCAGCAACACGCCAAAGAAGTTAAATAGCGCCGCCATGATCACCGCAAGCTGCGAACGCATCGCACGGGTGTAGATCACGGTCGCCACTGCGTTAGCCGTATCGTGGAAGCCGTTAATCGCTTCGTAGAACAGCACAAAAGCCAGAGCAAGCAATAATAAAAGGCCGGTATGTAAATCCAGGCCAGCAAACAAATGTAGCATAGGACGTTACGCCATTTTGAGGACATGAACGCGGCGCATTATCAGTGACTTTCGCGGCGCGGGCAAAGTGAAAAATAGACTTTTTTTGATTTAACGCCTGCATACGATGATTACACTAAAGAATTATCTTATAGAATTCAGATAAATACTTATTTCAAACCATTTGTATGCTGGTGCACCCCTTGAGGAAACTTTACAATTCACGCCCGGATTTTAGAGAGGAACGCAAAGTGGAAAGGTTCGATGCCGTTATTATAGGCGCTGGCGCAGCGGGTATGTTCTGTGCCGCACAAGCGGGGCAGGCGGGTAGCCGTGTGCTGCTGATCGATAACGGTAAAAAACCGGGGCGCAAGATCCTGATGTCAGGCGGAGGGCGCTGCAACTTTACCAATCTTTATGTTGAGCCCGCGGCGTACTTGAGTCAAAACCTTCATTTTTGCAAATCTGCACTGGCGCGCTATACCCAGTGGGATTTTATTGACCTGGTTGGCAAACACGGCATTGCCTGGCATGAAAAAACGCTCGGCCAGCTTTTTTGCGACGACTCCGCTCAGCAAATTGTCGATATGCTGGTGGCGGAGTGTGAAAAAGGCAATGTGACACTACGGTTACGAAGCGAAGTGCTTAGCGTTGTACGCGATGACGACGGCTTTACGCTGGAGCTGAACGGCCTGACAGTGGGCGCAAAGAAGCTGGTGATTGCCTCTGGCGGACTCTCGATGCCAGGGCTGGGGGCATCACCGTTCGGTTACAAGATTGCAGAACAGTTTGGTCTTAAGGTTCTGCCAACCCGTGCCGGACTGGTGCCCTTTACGCTGCATAAGCCGCTGCTGGAGCAGCTTCAGGTGCTTTCTGGTGTGTCCGTTCCTTCGGTGATCACCGCAGAGGACGGCACCGTTTTTCGTGAAAACCTGCTCTTCACCCACCGTGGGCTTTCTGGCCCTGCGGTTTTACAAATTTCCAGTTTCTGGCAACCGGGTGAATTTGTGAGCATTAATTTGCTGCCGGATGTTTCTCTGGAGGATTTCCTCGAGGAGCAGCGTCGCGACCACCCTAACCAGAGCCTGAAGAACACGCTGGCGATGCAGCTACCGAAGCGTCTGGTGGAATGCCTGCAACAGCTAGGACAAATCCCTGACGTCTCGCTCAAGCAGCTCAATGTGCGGGATCAGCAAGCGCTGGTAGACACGCTGACCAACTGGCGAGTCCAGCCTAATGGCACCGAAGGCTATCGTACGGCGGAAGTGACGCTCGGCGGTGTCGATACCAATGAATTGTCATCACGCACGATGGAAGCGCGCAAAGTGCCGGGACTCTACTTTATTGGGGAAGTGATGGACGTTACCGGCTGGCTGGGGGGCTACAACTTCCAGTGGGCCTGGTCGAGCGCCTGGGCGTGTGCACAGGATTTAGCCGGGTAAACATGATTGATAACAGGAACATTACGGAATCGATAATGTTCCTGTTATGTACGCCAGCGGATTACTTATCGGCTGCAATACGGTCACGAATATGCTGAGCACGTTCTTCTGACGGCGGGTGAGAATCGAACAGGGATTTCTCATGGCCGGAGGAGAGTTTCGCCAGTTTTTCAAAGCTGGTGACCAGTCCCATGGTTTTGATGTTGCGTTTTTTCAGCAGGTCATACGAGAAGTCATCTGCATCGCTTTCCTGGCTACGTGAGAACGCCGAGTTAACAATGCCCTCTGCCACATCACCGAGCTGAGACTGGGTCAATGCTGCCGCTGCGCCGCTGGAAGCGCCAATGGCGTCACGGGCAGCCACGGTGGCATACGCCGTCTGCATCGCTTTGCGGGAATGGCCCAGCGCGACGTGGCCGAGTTCGTGGCCCAGTACGGCTTTCACTTCATCATCGGTCATCATGTCCATCAGACCGCTGTATACGCGCACGCAGCCGTTCGCCATCGCCCACGCGTTGACGTCGTTGGTCATGTAAACTTTATACGTCACCGGGGTATTGTTGATATTGTTGCCCAGGGCGGTGGCGATCTTATTCAGACGTTTGCTGTAGGTGCTGGACGCTTTCGCGACGGGATTCTGTGTGTCCATTTCTTTGCAGGCTGCATCTGCTAACGCTTTGGCATCGGCGTCGCTCAGGGTGGCCGCTTTAAAGGCCGTGAGGCCGGAGGAGGTCAGTTGGTTTACGTTCATGCTTTTGCAGCCAACCAGCAATGTCGCCGCTGAAATCGCCAGGGCCAACATAATTTTATTCTTATTCATAGTAATTGCTCATCCAATGATTGTTACGTCTTCAGGAACGGGACAGTGTCCTGAATATAAACCTGAAGACGTTTTCCGGGCTGTGATTAAAAAAACAAACGTCGATACGATATTTGTCGTTTGCCGCTGTTTAACTCAATAGTCGAGCGTCGACAGTGCATCTTTTCCAGACTGCACATATTTCTCTTTCAAATCTTCGGTGGCGTTAAACGTAGAAATCAGCAATTTGCCATCTCGTGAAGACAATTGCAGAACGTTGTAAATCTTGCCGTCGGCGGCTGGCGTGGTCATTTCAACACGCGCCATTTTCTTACCGTTGACCGTAACTTCTGACGTCTGCGGTGAAAACGCGCTCAACTGGTTTTTCATAACCGTCGCAAACTGTGGGATCTGATCTTCACTGACGGCATTTTCAGTGGCGCTGAAGGCGATGGACACTTTGCCCCTTTCACTTTCCACATACCATGCTTCCTGAGGGCGCTGGGCAGTCGGGTATTTCTTTTCCAGCATATCCTGCGGCATTTTGATAAAGCCTTCCGGAAGAACCATGGTGGCTTTACCGCCCAGAATTTCTGTTCCTTTTTTCTCGGTATCGGCTGAATTTCCGCTATCACATGCGGAGAGGAAAAGGGTGGCGCAGAATAACAGCGAGCTGACAGCTAAAGACTTTTTCATTTTTTTCCCTGTGAGTGATGCTTCACTTTTGATAACAATAATTGCGGTGTTAACCACACGTTGAAGAATATCGGATAAATCACTTTTTCAGATATTTTTCTGAATTAGCACAATAATATTAAGCCGAATAAGTTTCAGTGTGAGTGATATAAATTATCACAAAGAGCATGCTATCTATTTACGCAGGGAAATAATACGGGCTAATCGCAAAATGAGAATTTTCAGAAGGTCTGTTTGCCGGGTAAGCAAAGCGTCCCCGGCCTGGTTTTTTAGCGGCTTAATCTTCTTTCGGTAAACACTGCAAATGACCGTGGCGCACGCCGCGCTGTGCGATGACGTCATCGGCGAAATGTTGTACCTCGCCCATATCCCCTTTCAGGACGGCGATTTCGAGACAATCATCATGATTAATATGCACATGAAGTGTGGCGACGGAGAGATCATGGTGATGGTGCTGCGTCGAGACAATCCGGCTGGCCAGGTCACGTTTCTCATGTTCATAGACATACGAGAGGACCGCAAAACCCTGATTGCCGTGCTCCTGTGTGGTTTCTTGTGCCAGCGCGCTGCGCAGAATGTCGCGAATCGCTTCGGAACGGTTGTTATAGCCACGGCGCTGGCTCAGACTGTCCAGTGTTTCAAGGAGCTCGTCGTCGAGGGTGATAGTGACACGTTGCATAGACATTTGACCTTACGCGATGGCGCGACGGCGCACGGGATAAGCGGGAAGTACCGCGTTTTGTAACACTCGACCCGCCTCAGAGGAAAAGGTTAAGGTTTCCCCCACGGTCTGTGTCTCAACAATTTGTCCTTCTTCCATGACCATGACGCGATGGCAAAAACGCTCCACCAGTCGCAGATCGTGGGTGATAAAAAGACAGGCAGTACCAAACTGTTGCTGCAATTTTTTGAGTAGGCCAATGACTTCAGCCTGCAAGACCAGATCGAGGTTGGACACCGCCTCATCGAGAATTAACAGCTGCGGTTCTACCACCAGCGCGCGTGCCAGGCACACACGCTGAAGCTGACCGCCGCTGAGCTGTGGTGGACGTTTCTCCAGAAGGCTGTCGTCGAGATCAACCGCGCTGAGCATCTCACGCACCCGCGCCAGTTGCTCTTTTTTCGAGAGTGACAGCAGATGGCGCATCGGTTCGCGCAGAATGTCGCCTATCGTTTTGCGCGGATTTACCGCACTGATAGAGTCCTGAAACACCATCTGGATATCGCGGCGAAACGCTTTTTGCTTCGCCCGGTTCAGCTTCGCGAGCGGTTCACCACGCCAGCTTACGCTCCCCTGTGAAGGTGATTCCAGCCCGACGAGCAGACGCGCCAGCGTGCTTTTACCACAGCCGCTGCGCCCCAGCAAAGCAACGGTTTCGCCACTTTTCAAACTTAGCGAGACATCTTTTAGCACCGTTTGCTGCTGATGTTTGCCGCTAAACCCCGAATGCGCATAAGAATGCGACAGGTCACAGACGCTGAGTAAAGTCATGAGGCTAACTCCCTACCGTACAGAGCAAGATGCGCAGCGACGAGATCGCGGGTCACCGGGTGTTGCGGTGCGTTGAACAGCGTTTCCACATCCCCCTGTTCTACGATGTTGCCGTTATCCATTACCGCCACGTCGTCTGCCAGTCGTGCCACCACGCCCATGTCATGGGTAACCAGCAGCATTCCCGGTGAGCGATTGCGCATAATGCTCTCCAGAAGGTCGAGAATGCGTGCCTGAGCGACGACGTCCAGATCGGTGGTCGGTTCATCGGCGACGATATACGGCGCATCACACAGGACCGCCATCGCGATCATCATGCGTTGCAACATGCCGCCGCTCATTTCGAACGGGTAGAGCTTCAACACGCGCTCAGGATGTTCCAGTCCGACGGCGTTTAACGCGGCGATAAGCGTTGCGTCATCGGCAGGTTTCCCCTGCGCCAGACAGGTTTCCCGGGCATGAGTCGCCATGGAGTGTAGCGGATTAAACGCGCTGCGTGGGTTCTGCATAATGGTCGCGATTTTCCCGCCGCGTAGATGACCCGGTAAAACCGGTTCGCCATCAGCGAGCAGCGCGCCGGAGGTCTGTCGAACCCCAGCGGGCAGAATGCCGAGCGCCGCCGCGCAGGTGAGCGACTTGCCGCTTCCGCTTCCCCCCACCAGGGCCAGCACCCGTCCGCGCTTAAGCGTTAGCGAAACGCCGTTGACCAGTGGCCGATCCGCCTTAAGGGCAATATTTTGCAATTCAATCTGTTGTGGCATCAGTGGGCGTGCTCCGTGACCAGGTGAGGATCAAGGTGATCGCGAAGGGCGTCACCCACCATGTTGAAGGCCATCACGGTGATAAACAGCGCCAGCCCTGGCCAGAACATTTGCAGCGGCTGGGTCCAGATGTATTGACGCGCGTCGTTAATCATTACGCCCCATTCGGCGGTTGGCGCAGTCACGCCGAGGCCGAGGAATGACATCCCGGCGACGTGCAGCATCATATGGCCGATATCCAGCGTCGCCAGCACCAGCAGCGAAGGAATCACCGCCCCGGCCAGATGGTCAATAAATACCCGAACATGGCCCGCACCGGAAAGCCGCGAGGCGAGTACAAACTCACGCTGGCGCAGGGAGATCACCAGGCTGCGCACCATTCGCGCGTACCAGGCCCAGTGCGACAGGGCGATGGCAATAATTACGTTGGTTAACCCGGTGCCTAATACGCCGACCATAAAAAACGACAGAATTGAGGTCGGGAAGGTCATAAACATGTCGGCAACGCGCATGGTCGCCTGGTCGACACGACCGCCCAACAGCCCGGCGCTGCCGCCGACGAGCAGTCCCAGTGCCAGCACCAGCACCAGACAAGCGAACACCGAACCGAGCGACACCCGCGTTGCTGCCAGCAGGCGGGAGAAAATGTCACGGCCCAGATGGTCGGTCCCCAGCCAGTGCTGGCTATCAGGCGCCAGCAGGCGCGACGGCAAATCAATCACCTGTGGATCGTACGGCAGCCACCACTGACTGGTCAGCGCAATCACTGCCAGCAGGGCGATGACGACCATCGCCAGTCGCACCGACCAGCGCGAAGAGAGAAAGAAGTTCACGCGTGCGCTCCTTCATGACGACGAATACGCGGGTCCAGCGCAGCGTTAAGCAGGTCCACGATCAGGTTACACACCACAAACACCACCACCATCATCAACGTGAAGCACTGGATCACCGGGTAGTCGCGGTTAAAAATCGCCGACACGGCGTAGCGCCCGACGCCAGGCCAGGCAAAGATATTCTCAATGATCATCGTTCCGCCAATCAGTTCGCCGATGTGCATCCCCACCGCCGTGACGACCGGCAGCGAGGCGTTACGCAGAATATGACGGCGCTCAGTTTGTTTCTCATTCAGTCCGCGCAGACGTGCCCAGGTGACGTGACGTTGCCCGGCGACTTCCAGCATACTGGCGCGCAGCAGACGGGCGTTAATCGCCAGCGACATAAAGGCGATCGACACCGCAGGCAGAATGATGTGCTGCCAGTCGCCGTAGCCCATCGCGGGTAACCATTGCAGATACACCGAGAAGAACATCACCAGCAGGAAAGCGAGCCAGAAGTTGGGCATCGACACGCCGAGAAAGGCGATAAGGCGCACGACAAAGTCTGGCAGACGGTCGCGGTGACGCGCCGCCCAGATGCCAAGAGGCACGGAGGTGAGAAGGATCAGCACCAGCGCCACGCCCGCCAGTTCCAGCGTCGCGGGGAGAAAGTTCAGCATGTCATCCAGCACCGGGCGCTGGGTGGCAAACGAGACGCCAAAATCCAGATGCAGTGCTTTCCACAGCCAGGTGCCGTACTGCACGACAAGCGGTTGGTCCAGCCCCAGCATCACGCGGGTAGAGGCCACCATTTCTGGCGTCGGCGGCAGGTTCGACAGACGCAGATAATCCAGCGCCGGGTCGCCGGTGCCGAGGCGTAGCATCAAAAAGATAATCACCGAAGCGGCGAAGATCATTGGGATGAGCAGCAGAATGCGCCGCAGTACGTAACGCAACATCAGGGTTTCACCGGTTTAATCAGTTCAAACGGAATGTCAGACGCTATGGCCGCGTAAGGGATAGGTCCCAGTTCGGGTTTTGCGACCACCATCATTGAGACATAGCTAATGGGCAGATACACCGCGTCGTTATGCAAACGGGTCAGAATGTCTTTGTACAGCGCCTGACGCTTCGCCTCGTCGCGGGTTTCCAGCACGTCGCCAATCTCTTTGTCGATGATCTTCTTATCAGCAAGTCCCTGCTGCGCCTGATAATCGGCATGGGACGGTACGCGCATTGAGCTCATAAAGGCATGCGGGTCATACGGCGCGCCCCAGGTACGGTTAAATATCATGCCGAAGCGACCATCACGCTGTCGCGCATAAACGCTGCTTTCTTCTTCGCCAATCAGGGCGACATCGACGCCAATCTGGCGCATATCAGCCTGAATAATTTCTGCCATTGATTTACTCAGCGCATCAGTACCAATAAACGACAGTTCAATGCGCAACGGTTGGCCGTTTTTCTGGCGAATAGCGTTGCCCGCAGGCAGCGTCCAGCCTGCTTTCTCAAGCAGATCTTTTGCCTTCTGTGGGTCGTACTGGCGCGGCGTCAGGCCGATATCGGCATAAGGCACGGTCGCCGCGAACAGCGTATCGGCGACCTGCTGGGTGCCATACAGCGCGTTATCGATCAGCGATTTCTTGTTGACCGCGTGGTTCAGCGCTTCGCGCACGGCCAGTTCGTTCGTGGGCGCTTTGGCGGAGTTCAGCGCCAGCATCACCGTTTCAATCGGCTGTGAAAGCTGAGTATGGTAGGCCGGGTTCTGGCTGAAGCGGGCGAAGGTATCGAGCGGCAGCAGCCCTTCGTTACCGTACAGCAGGTCGATATCGCCGGTTTCAAACGCGACGGCGCGGGTGGTCGGGTCGGGGATCACTTTAACGGTAATTTGCTTAATCTGCGGCTTTTCGCCCCAGTACCGTTCGTTACGCACCAGCACATCGTACTGATTCAGCTTTGTCTCTTTCAGCACCCAGGGCCCGGTGCCAATGGGGGCTTTAATGCCGCGCAACGTTTCGTTGTCTTTAAACTGCGATGGAGCAATAAAGCGGAAAGGACGTGGCAGCGCCAGCTCCTGCAGGAATGGGTAATAGGCGCTTTTCAGGCTGATTTGCAGCTCGGTTTTGCTGAGCGCTTTAACATCAACAATTTGATTCACCAGCTCCAGCCAGGCATGACGCTGGCGGTTATCGAGCACCGCGCGGAAGTTCTCTGCGGCGGCCTGGGCGTCAAAGGGTTCGCCATTGGAGAACGTCACGTCATCGCGCAGGATGAAGGTCCAGGTTTTACCCTCCGCCGAGTGGCTCCAGCTTTTCGCCAGCCACGGTTTTACCGTTCCATCTGCCTGATATTTGACTAACGGTTCATACACCATGCTCTGTGCAAACATCTGGTTTGGCGTATACAGGTGCGGATTAAGCGGCCCAACGTTGACCGGCCAGGCGGTAGTAATTTCATCCGCTGGGGCGGCATGTGCGAGGAATGACGCACAGGCCAACAACGCGAAGAGTGTGCGACGTAGTCTGGACAAAGTGACGATCCCGAAGCTGAAAAGGTATGACGATCTTAAAGATTCATCATACTTTTGACGTGTTCTGGATCAAAAGAAGGGTGCTGAGCGGCGGGAATAATACGAAATTGATATGTTTGACAACGCTGGATGGTATCCGATTAACAAAACGGGGTAGGCCTGATAAGCGCAGCGCCATCAGGCAAGGGATACCGTTTCCAGTCGTTGAACCGCATCGGCGGTGAGGGTAAATGGCGTTGGCGTACAGACAGCGAGGCTCAGACTGTCGAACTGGCAATGGCTGACCGAAAGTCCGGAAGTCAACGTGCTGTCGACGCTAACGATTTGCCAGGCGCTGCCGCCGCGCTGTTTGACCATCGCTTCTTTCCGCGTCCAGATACGCCAGAACGCGGCGAGTTGCTGCTCGGGGTGCTCGGCGTCAATCTCGGCATGTTCTCCAAGACTAAACACGGCATTCGCCAGCGCGCGCCAGTTCGCGCGCGGACGGATAACTTCAATGTCGCAGCCCACTTCACCTTCGTCGCTCAGTAGCAGCGCGATGTCGTCACCGCTGTGGCTCAGGTTGAACCACAGTGCGTGTTCCTGCGCAAATGCCGGTTTTCCCTGCTCGCCGTAGACGATTTCCGGCAACGGTGAGAAAGCATGGAAAAGCAACACACGGCCGGCGAGCCAGCGCGCACGTTGCGCACCCTGCGGCGCCCGCTCAATAAGTGCAGGCGGCAACGCGCCTGCGCTGAGTGTAGAAACTTTTCCCAGAACGATCCGATACATGTCAGGACCAACGTTTTATGATGATGGAGGTGTTGATGCCGCCAAAGGCAAAATTGTTGCTCTGCAAATATTCGCAGTCAATTTTGCGGGCTTCACCCATGATGTAATCCAGCGCGCCGCAGTTGGGGTCAGGCCGATGTAAATTTAGCGTAGGTGCAAACCAGCCTTCGCGCATCATTTGCAGACTCATCCAGGCTTCCAGCGCACCACAAGCGCCAAGGGTATGCCCAAAGTAGCTTTTAAGCGAGGAGATTGGCACATTTTCGCTGAAAATTGCGGCGGTTGCCTGACTTTCCGCAATATCGCCACGGTCGGTGGCTGTACCGTGCGCCGAAATATAACCGATGTCGAGCGCGCTTAACCCGGCCATTTTTAACGACTGCTCCATGCAGATTTGCATTGTCTCCCGCTGCGGCTGGGTGATATGCGCGGCGTCGCAGTTAGTGGCGAAGCCAACGATTTCCCCGTATATGGTTGCGCCACGTGCTTTGGCGTGCTCCAGCTCTTCCAGAATCAACGTCCCGGCGCCTTCGCCAATCACCAGCCCATCGCGTTGTTCGTCGAACGGTGACGGTGTGGTTTTCGGCTCGTCATTTCGTTGGCTGGTGGCGAACAGCGTATCAAATACCGCCGCTTCTGACGGACATAGCTCTTCCGCACCGCCTGCGACCATCACCGTTTGATAACCGTGGCGAATCGCTTCCCAGGCGTAACCAATTGCCTGGCTGCCGGAGGTGCAGGCGCTGGACGTGGGAATGACCCGCCCGCGTAAACCGAAAAATAGCCCAGTATTCACAGCAGTCGTGTGCGGCATCATCTGTACGTAGGTGGTGCCGGTGATATTGTTGGTGTGTTTTTCGGTGAGCATGGTCGCGAACTCGCTCACCGGACCGGTACTCCCGGTGGAGGAACCGTAAGCGATCCCTGTTTCCCCATTGGTCAGGATCTCGTCGCCAATCAGCCCCGCCTGTTCGAGCGCCAGTTCGGTAGCGCGGGTGGACATTAGCGACACGCGGCCCATGGCGCGGATGCGCTTACGGGTGTAGTGTTCCGGCAGACTGAAATCATCGATTGGCGCGCCCAGCAGCGTGTGCAGCCCGTCATAGACCTGCCACTCCGGCATTTTGCGGACCGCATTTTCGTAGGCCAGCAGCCTGGCAGAAACGCTCTCCCAGTTCTCACCAAAGGCGGTAACGCCGCCCATCCCTGTAATCACGACACGACGTGTCATAGCATCCCTCCATTGATGGAAATTACCTGACGGGTGACGTAACCTGCCACATCCGACATCAAATAACTGGCAAGCCCGGCCACTTCGTCGGCCTGACCCATGCGCTTCATCGGGATCATGGACATCGCCTCTTTCAGCGCCGGCTCTTCCATCTCAATCATCCCAGTATCGATAAGCCCCGGAGCGATACAGTTGACGGTAATTTTGCGTTTTGCCAACTCCATCGCCAGCGCTTTGGTCGCCCCGATAATCCCGGCTTTGGCGGCGCTGTAGTTGACCTGTCCCCGGTTGCCCATCACGCCTGAAACAGACGAAAGGGTGATAATACGCCCGCCCTGACGGGCGCTGACCATCGGCATAATGCACGGCTGAATAACGTTGTAAAAGCTATCAAGATTGGTGTGGATCACCGCATCCCAGTCATCATCGCTGAGCGCAGGAAACGCCGCATCGCGGGTAATCCCTGCATTGCTGACCACGCCGTACCATGCCCCATGCGCCTCGATATCCTGCTCCAGCACCTCACGACACTGCTCGCGATTAGCCACGTCAAAACTGAGCACCCGGCCAGCGCCGCCGGCGGCGAGAATGGCGTCCAGCGTCTCCTGCGCACCCTGCGCATCGCGATGATAATGAACGCCGACGACGAAGCCGTCCGCCGCCAGTTTTTGGGCGATGGCGCGCCCGATGCCCTTGCTGGCGCCGGTAACTAAAACTGAACGACTCATGCGGACGCTCCTTGTTGAAATAGTGAATGTAGTTCTTCTGCCGTCGGTTGGAAGGTGTTGACGCGACCGGTGGCCAATGTCACTTCCCCTGCGCTAATGGCGCAGTCGAAGCTGCCGAAGCGCTCGTCCTGCATCAGCAGTTTGACGCTGATGGCTAAGGTGCTGCCTGCGGGCAGTGCGCCCGCCGCGCAAATCAGTTCGCGCGCGCCGAGCACCATCCCAAGAGAGATCGCCCCTTTACCCAACTGATGCCGATGCCAGCCAGACCAAACGCCGACGGTCTGAGCCATCAGTTCCAGTGCATACCAGCCGGGCAAGTTGCCCTGAGGGTCCAGAAACGGTGCCAGCACGCCGTCAGGCGTAACGCTGACGCAGCAGGTTGCGGTTTCTTCGGCCACGCTGATGACCTCTTCCAGCAACAGCATTGGCGCGTCGTGCGGCAGGTACTCGCCGGGTGATAAATAGTGGCTCATGAAATCCTCCCGAGCAAAATACTGGCGTTATTGCCGCCAAAGGCGAACGAATTCGACAAAATAACCGGACGTTCCAGCGGCTGCGACTGCTCAATGATGCCGCAGGGCGGTAGTGCCGGATCGCGTGGTGACAGGCTAAAGTCCTGCACTGGCAACGGCAGGTTGCGCTGAAGAATCAGCATACTTAACGCCGCCTCGGTAATCCCTGCCGCGCCCAGCGTGTGGCCGGTTAAATGTTTGGTAGAACTGCAGGGGACGCGCTCACCGAACAGCGCGTTGACCACCTTCGATTCAATCTGATCGTTGAGCGGCGTGGCGGTGCCGTGCAGGTTAATGTAACCGACCTCGTCAGGCTGAATACCCGCATCATTCAGCGCTTGCTGGATGGCGCGAATCGCGCCTTCGCCCTGCGGATGGGGTGCAGAAATATGGTACGCATCGCTCGACTCGCCAACGCCCAGCAGGGCGATGGGCTGCGGCTCACGGGTTAACAGCATCAGCGCCGCCCCCTCGCCGATGGTAATGCCGCAACGGTCACGCCCAAACGGCTGACACAGTGTTGAGGAGAGTGACTCCAGACTGTGGAAGCCGTTGATTGGCATCCGGCTCAGGGTGTCTGCACCGCCAACAATCGCCACGTCTGCCAGTCCAGCTTCAATCAGGCGGCGGCCGCTGATGATCGCACGGGCGCTGGAGGAACAGGCGGTGGAGAGGGTAAATGCCGGACCGTCGAGCGCCAGCCAGTGGCTGAGAAAGCGTGACGGATCGCCCAGTTCCTGCTGCGGATACTGCCAGTGACGGCTTTCTTTTCCATTCAGCGTCAGGTTAACGTGCGCATCGCCTTCATCCAGACCCGAGGTGCTGGTGCCAAGCACCACGGCAACCCGGTCACGTCCGTACTGCGCGATGGCTGCATCCACCTGCGGCTGGATCTGCGCAAGCGCCGCCAGCAGGAGCTGATTATTGCGTGAGCGGTGGGCACTGAACGCATCGGGAATGGTGGGCAGTTCGCCGTCCACGCCACCCAGCACCGCGTGCGGATGCCTCTGGAGCCAGCCGGTGCGCGCACGCATGCCGGGGGCGACGCTGCGGGTCAGGTTCGCGGCGATCGCGTCGTTATCGTTGCCCAGCGCGTTGATTGCGCCAACCGCAGAAATGTAAATCATCTCAGTCACCCAGATATTGAATGGTGATGTGGTATTTAAAGACGTGCTGTTCGATGCCGATTGGTTCACGTTTGCCTTTGCGGTTCAGGTAGCTGATTTCGGTAACCAGTTTGCCGCCGGCGTTGCGCAGTTCGCGCTTGTCGCCAATATCCTTCAGCGTCCAGCCCTTCGGTAGCTGCGGCTGCCAGGCGCTTATCGGCCAGTGGCTGAGCATCACGTCCGCCAGTACCTGGCTGGCGGGGGGCAGTTGTGGAACGACGATCGACTGTTCAGTATGTAACCCTTTATCGTCGTAGGTCACGAGGAACAGGCGGATACCGACGGAGGACAGCCCCGCAAGGGTCAGCTTTTTGTCGTCGGCATTGAGCATCACCAGCAGCGACTGGGTTTTGCCGTTAAAGCTGCCGGTGAGCAACTGCTGGGAATTCACCGTCGGCGTGATGCCCGGCGCAGGCAGCGTGACCCGTGTGCCGGGTTCCAGCCACGCCTGCGGACGGCCTGCCTGCTCGTTGGGCGAGTGGCTACAGCCGGCGAGAAGGAGGGCGAAAAGGCACACGGCCAAATGCCTGATGGCGCTACGCTTATCAGGCCTACCCGCAGGCCGGATAAGGCGGAGCCGCCATCCGGCAAAAAATGTCGCTGTCATCATCGTTTTTTCTTCTCTCTTTTCGTCGGCATCGCCAGCGGCGAAAGCAGGAACGCGGTGAAAATCCCGCTCACCAGCACAATACCAAAACTGCTGATCGCCTGGGTGGCGCTAAAGACCAACATGCCGAGCGTCAGCAGGGTAGTCAGCATGGCCAGCGTAATCGCCAGCAGCGACGTCAATGGCGTGCCGCGCGAATTGCTGAAAAACAGGGTGTAATTAATGCCAATCCCCAGCACCAGCACCAGCGCCAGCAGTGAGAACAGATTGACCGCATGGCCGCTTAACGCCAGCACTGACAGGCCGCAGCCCAGTGACAACACCGACGGCACCAGGCTGATAAACCCTTTACGCCAGCCCAGTCGAGCGACTGCACCACAGGCAATCACGGCCAGCGCGACACATAGCAGCCCCGTTAACACATTGCGATACAGCGCGAACAGGTCATCAAAGGTACTTTTGCGGTCGACCCATGCCACGCCGGAATAGCTTTCACTGAGCGCACCCAGCGCGGCGCTTTGTTTGACGTTTTCGACTGGCACCAGCACGCCGCTTTCACCCTCTTTTAGCGTTAGCCAAAGTAGTCGCCAGCCTTCGCTTGCTGGGCTGGCAAGCCAGGCATCAACCGTTACCGGCATGGCGTTAAGGTCCGGATTGATTGTCACCAGCCCGGCACTTTGCAAGGTTTTACTTACCGTTGGCGTCGCATTCTTAAGCAGTGATAAATCCATCTGCTGCCGCGCCAGGGAGTTGAGTGGAATAGCACGATAATTCCCGAGCAGCCCCTCTTTTTTCGCCTGTTCCAGCGCCGGGAGAAAGGCCTCCAGCCGCTCCAGCGTTTGCTGCGCAGTTTTGCCGTAAACCACAAACCACTTCTGATCGACACTCTGCCCGGTCAGCGCGGTGATCGCTTTTTCCTGCGCCAGAATGGGCTGCGGCAGCGCCTGCAATTGTGAGATATCGTCATCAACGTGTAGCGTCGCCAGCCCCGTCAGCGAAAACAGCGCCAGTGCGACGGGCAGACCGACGGAGAGCTTTTTATTGCGTCGCCAGGCGGCAAGCCAGCGCAACATCAGCACCATGGCCGGCACCGGGCGTACCGGCAGACCCCGGCACAGCCACGGATGCCAGAAAATCACCGTCAGGCAGGAGGCAGAAAGCCCTACAGCGGCAAATACGGCCATCTGGCGAATGCCAGGGAACGGAGCCAGCATCATGATCAGGTAGGCCGCGACGGTGGTTAGTAGCGCCAGTAACAGGGCGTTGCGCACTTTGCTGAGGCTTTGCCACGGCGTGCTTTCCGCACCGTGAACCATCCGCTCGGTCAGGTAGTAAAGCGTATAGTCGGCGGAAATGCCGATGATGCTCATGCTCATCACCAGCGTCATCAGATGCAGTTCACCAAAGACGAGCAGTGTCACCATGGTGCCTGCCAGTGCGCCTGCGCCAATAGAGATCAGGCAGAGCATCAGCGGACGCAACGAGCGGAACACGGCGACAATCAGCAGCAGCACCCCGAGAACCGTCGCCACGCCGAGCGTGGAAACGTCCTGCTTCGCCTGTTGGCTGGCGTAATCGCTGTAGAACATGGTCCCGCGAGACAGTAGCTGCGCCTGCGGGTAGTGTGTTTTTAGTTCCGATTCAAGCGTACCGAGCGTGGTCACTAACTGATGCGTTTGCTGCATATCAAACGAAGAACCGCGCAGTTCGCCGTGCAGCAGATACCAGTAATTCCCCTGCGTATCCTGAGCAACCAGCCAGCCATCCATCAGCCGCAGACGCTGACCATTTTTTGCCATCGCCAACTGCGAGCCGCGCATCAGCATCAGCGGATCGTTTTGCAGCTCTTTACCGCTGGCGCCGGAAAACGCGGAGTAGAGTTGAGAGAGGATCCACTGCGCCTGCGCTTCGCCACCGTTTTGCAGCCTCGCACGGGTGTCGTGGTCAATCATGCCGTTACGGTGCTGCCAGAAGAAAGCGCCCCACGCCTGCTGGCTGTTGGCATCCATCGGGCCTTTGACTTCGGCCAGCGCCTGCGACTGATTCAGTAGCGCCAGCCATGCCTGCGCCACTTTCGGATCGGCCTGTTTCCCGGGGCTGACCAGCCAGACTAACTGGCGATCCAGGCGCTGCATAAAGCCGTCATTCAGGCTCGGTGGGATCGCCCCCAGCGTCTGCTTGGGTAGCATCGCCAGCACGCTGCTGTTGATCCGCGCCTGAGGTAGCAGCGTCAGCAATACGCCCAGCATCAGCAGGCAGACGAGTCCCCATAATAGCGCGGGACGTTTACTGGGCGGCAAAGCGTTGGCGTTCGTCATCGGTCAGCTGTACGGGCGTCAATTGGTGTTGGGTGAGCGTTATTTCGGTGCGGTCGCCCTGCTTATCGTTCAGCTCGATGCGCTCCAGATACGCCTTCCCCGCTAAGTCGATGGTCGCGAAAATCTTATCCAGTGGCGTGGTGACCGGCGTCAGGCGCAGTGTCCAGCGTCCTTCGCCTGCATCACTGAATTCCACGCGGAAGTTCTCTTCCAGCACTTTGCGGTCTGCCTGGAACAGTGCGCGCAGCAGATGGTTGAACTGGAACATCTGCGGATTGTTCTCCGCGGTGATGGTTTGCGGCGGCTGACCGTTAATGGTCTGCACCATCCGCTTGTCGTCCAGCAGCAGCTTCATCGGGAACGGTGAGGTTTGATCCCACAGCAGACCCTGGTCGCGGGCGATCAACATTTTGCCTTGCGATCGCAGCGGCTGCGGCAGATCTTTAATTGTGCGGGTTTGATCGAACTGGGCGCGGACCACCGGCTGCTCGGTAAAACGCTGTTGTAAATCATCCAGCGTCAGGGCACTGACGAACGGGCTGATCAGCAGCGCCAGTAACGGCAAATATCTCATGGTGTTACTCCCATGCGTTCAAACAGGATATCCGGGCAGACGAAGCACATTTCGCGGCTTTTTTCTTCCACAGCCACCTGAATGGTGTATCCCGTAGTGGTGCGCTGGCCGGTTTCTGCGTCGAAAATTTCGTAGTTAATACGCAGGCGGTTTTCATACTCTCCCAGACGTGCGCGAACGCGGATGCGCTGTTCGAAGGTCAGCGGTTGGCGGTATTTCACGCGGGTATCGACCACCGGCCACACGTAGCCGGAGGCTTTCATCTGGCGATAGCCATAGTCGAACTGGTTCAGCAGGGCTTCGCGGGCAATCTCGAAGTAGCGGAAATAGTTGCCGTGCCATGCCACGCCCATCATATCGACGTCATGAAACGGAATGGATAGCTCTACTTCAGCAGTAAAACGGGGATCGTTGAGCACCCTTTACTCCTTGTTTTTGGGATCCGGCAACTGCCAGAAATCGAAAAAGTTAAACCAGTCGAGCGGCGACTGTAGCGCGTAAAACTCAAGACGTTCGGCGTAGCGATCGATAGCGTGCTGCAATGCCTGCTGGCGTTCAGCGCGTGGCAGCACCAGCGGATCGGCGAACGGTTCACAATAGATCCGCAGCTTGTCATGCTGGCGCAGGGCAAAGAGAAGATCCACCGGGCAACGCAGAAGAGAAGCGAGAATAAATGGCCCCTGCGGGAACGGGGCGGGCTGGCCCATAAACGGGCTCCAGCAGACGCGCCACTCACCGCCGCGCTGCGGATTGACCGCAATGCGATCGCCGACAATGGCGATCCACTCGCCGCGCTCCAGTTTCTCTTTGAGTAGAATTGCGGTGTCTGGACCGATGTCGGTGACTGCCATCATGTTCAACCCAGCCTGCGGCGCCATCTCTTCCATAATTTGTTTAAAGCGCTGGGCATTGTCGCTAAATACCAGCGCGTTGATGGTTTTGCTGCCCTGCAACTGCGCCAGCGCCCGGCAGGCTTCGACATCGCCAAGATGCGAAGCCAGTAGCAGTTTGCCGCGCGGATCGTGCACGTTGAGCGCCGCTTCGGCACCGGGGGCGAACTCCACGTCACGACCAAAGTGCAGTTCACCGCGCCAGCTGGCGATTTTATCGAGCATCGCATGGCCGAAGCGCAGGAAGTGCTGATAGCTGGTGAGGTTCGTTGGGACTGGCTTCCGGCGAGCGGTTAGCTGTTGGCGCACGCGGGCGATCCAG
Source organism: Citrobacter sp. RHB25-C09 (assembly GCF_013836145.1). Classification (NCBI taxonomy): domain Bacteria; kingdom Pseudomonadati; phylum Pseudomonadota; class Gammaproteobacteria; order Enterobacterales; family Enterobacteriaceae; genus Citrobacter; species Citrobacter sp. RHB25-C09. The sequence goes on from NZ_CP057483.1 coordinate 263,998, forward strand.
TTTTGCGAGGCATGACGCGCGCGGGTCGCTGAAAGCCAGTACGCAGCAATCACCGGATACAGAAGCAGCGAAAATGCCTTGCGCCCCAGCACGTGCCACACCAGCAGCATCAGGCGCATTCCCCACAACCCTTTCACCTCTTGCTGGCGTGCCCAGTGCGACGATGAACGGCGAAGCAGCAGGGAAGGGATGCGCGGCAACATGCCGAAGAACAGCCGGGTGTGCATCAGCGAGATGCGGCAATTGTCTTTGAAAGCGTCGAAGTGCGACAGACCGTCCGCAGGATAGGTCACGCGCGTCGGGACAAAATAGCTGGTGTTACCCTGCCAGTAGAGGCGGACCATGACTTCAGTGTCAAAATCCATCCGCTTGCCGAGGACGACGCGCTGGGCCAGCTGTAGCGTCGGCGCAACCGGATAGACGCGAAAGCCGCACATGCTGTCTTTCAGCTGGAGCGACAGGGTTTCAATCCATACCCAGACGTGGGTGATCCAGCGTCCATACAGGCGCGAACGGGGGATGCTCTCGTCGTAAACAGGCTGCCCGGAAATCAGCGCGTCAGGATGCGCCTGCGCCCGTTCCAGCAGCGTCGGGATATCTTCAATTGCGTGCTGGCCGTCGGCATCGACCTGAACGGCATGGCTAAAACCGGCGTCTGCCGCCGCCTGTAATCCCCGAATCACCGCTGCCCCTTTGCCCGCATTCTCCGCAAGGCGGATGAGCGTCAGAGTGGTGTTTTCTCCCGCCAGCCGATCCAACTCCTGTCGGGTGGCGGCATCGCTGCCGTCGTCCACCACAATACACGGCAGGCCAAACGGCTGCAGGCGCGCGAGCACCCGCGCCATCATCGCGCCGTGGTTATAGCAGGGGATCAGCACGCAGGGGGAGAAGGTTAACGACATAGGCGAATTTTCCCGCTGCTGGCGGTATGACGCGCCTCGCCGTCGTGGCGCTGGTAGCTAAACGTCAGAATTTGCCGCGCTTCCTGCCAGCTTAGTGTGAGCGTAATGGTGCTTTCAGGCAGCAACGGCGCCTGGAACTTGACGTTCTGAATGCTATGGAAGCGCCAGCCGGGGGCAAGCAGGGTGGTGGCGTAATGCATCACCCACTCCATCTGTGCCACGCCAGGCAGCAGCGGCTGCACAGCAAAGTGGCCCTTAAACCAGAAAAGGGCAGGATCAAGATGCAGGACGATCTCAGCCTGCTGTGGCTGTGCCTGATGGCGCTCAATTTCATGGGGTATCATGAAACAACTCCTGTAATTGCGCATAGACACGCTTGTTCATACTGTTGACCGGGATCTCGTCAATCACCCGCCAGTAACGAGGAACGGCAACCGGCTCCAGCCACGGCAGTAGCGCCCGGCGCCACGCCAGCTCCTGAGGTTTCCCGCCGCAGTTTTGCCAGTGCTGATGCGCTTCGTCATCGAGCACCAGCAGCACGCCGACGCCCTGACGGCCTCCCCGGGTTACGGGCAACGCGACGGCTTCGCGAACGCCTTTCAGCTCCAGCAGGCGCTGTTCTACCTCGGTAAGCGAAATCCGCTTCTCTTCAATTTTGACCACCCGACCGCGACGCCCCATCATCCGGAACTGGCCGTTGGCGTCAAACTGCAAAATATCATCAAGTAGCAAGCCGCTATCGTCGGCGATAAGCGGGGAAAAAACGCGAAACGCGTCAGCTTCCGGCGTAAAGCACACGCCGGGAAATGGCAGCCACGCGTCGTTTTCCTGCTGGCGATAGCGCCATGCCAGAATCCCGGTTTCGGTACTGCCATAAATTTCGTCCGGCCAGACGTTTAGCCAGTCGGCGGTTTGCGTCACGTCTTCCCACGGTAACATTCCACCTGCCGACAGGATCATTTCTACGGGCGGCGGCGTCAGCTGGTGGTCGAGACGTTTTAAGAACGCCGGGCTACTGATAAACGCATAGCGATGCGTATGGTCGAGCGCCGCGAGTTGCTCGGCATAGTAGAGCATCGCCGCGTGGAGTGGCAGGCCGAGCGCCATCGGCAGAAAGATGCGGAACGTGAGGCCGTACAGATGTTGCGGGACGACGGACGAAACGATGCGGCAGCCCGCCAGCCGTTCAGCAAAGCGCATGGCCAGCAGTCCAGCTTCACAGTCCAGAGCGGCTATCTGTTTCATCACCCGCTTCGGCTCGCCGGTTGAACCGGAGGTAAACAGCTCTATCCAGGCATCGTGGCGCAGGGCGGGGAAAGGGTAAGGTTCATCGCGATACGTGGCGGATGAACTCACAACGCGCAGCGGGCCCTGCCAGTCCAGCGTTTTATCGCTGAGCACGCCGTTGAAATACCGACGCTGCTCGTTAAGCAGCGAGACGCGGCTGTGGCCAGGAATGACCGGTGTTTTGCCCGCGTGCAGGGTGGCGAGCAGCGCCACGATAAACAGATAGCTGTTTTCAAAGCACAGCGCCCAGCGTTCGCCTTCCTGCTGTTGCAGGTATTGCATCAACTCTGCGACATCGTGGCGTAAATGGCCGAGCGTCCAGGTTTTGTCGTCCAGCCAGGCGATCGGTGTCTGGGCAGGGCGAGGCGCGGTAAGCCATTCGGCAAGCGGCAGGGTCTGCTTCATTGAGGATCTCGTTTAATCATCTGACGACGTACCAGCCATTCTCCGCTCATGAGCAGCCCCATTAACAGGTAGGCGATCATGCCGTTCCACGCTGTCCACATCGCCATATCGCCGCGAATCGCGGTAAAAAGCGCAACGCCGCCATTGAAGATAAAAAAGGCGCACCAGATCTGCGTGACCCGACGGGTGTAGCGCACCGCCGCATCGGGAAGGTCGGGCTCCCGCAGCCGCGCCAGGCGCTCGACAATCGGCATGGCAGACCATAGTGAACCGCCAAACACGGCGAGCATGACGGTGTTGACGACGACCGGGTAAAACAGCAGAAGATGGTGTGTTTTCAGCAGATAGCTGGCGGCGCAGAGCGTGATGCCCGCGACGGCCACCACCTGCGAAACCACGCGCAGCGGTCCCGCCTGTCGCCGGGTCTGACGAAAGCGAAGCAACAGCAGCAGCGCCATGAGCGGAAGTAACCACTGCAGGCTGTGATGCGCCAGGCCAAACCAGATGAGGAAGGGCCAGGCGAGCAATAACACGCCTGTAAGCAGTGATACGGCAGGCAACGCGCGAGCGGCCGACACGACGAATTACGCTTCTTTGAGCAGGCGTTCTACGGCGTCTACCACATCCTGCACGGTACGTACCGCTTTAAATTCTTCCGGCTTGATTTTCTTACCGGTTTTCTTTTGCAGATGGACGATCATGTCGACTGCGTCAATGCTGTCCAGCTCAAGGTCTTCATACAGACGCGCCTCAGGTTTAATGTCCTGTGGATCCACCTCAAACAGCTTTACCAGCAGTGCGGAGACTTCGTCATAAATGGCTTGTTGTTCTGTCATAACGGCTATCCTCAGGCACGTTGCGCGTGAATGAAAGACGCCAGCGTGGCGACGGAGAAGAAGTGCTGGCGCATCTCTTCGCTTTCAGCGGAAAGCACCACGCCGTACTGATTTTTTACCGCCAGACCCAGTTCCAGGGCATCAATCGAGTCAAGTCCCAGGCCGTCACCAAACAGCGCGGCCTCGGTGTCAATATCGTCTGCCGACAGCTCGTCCAGATTCAGTGTTGTTATGATGAGATTTTTAATTTCAAGGTAAAGCGCTTGCATCATTAATTCCTGCGAAAGGTAACGTACCTGATTGTAATTGAAGCAAAAGATGCCGGTTTAGCTGCCTTGCCGCCAGCGCCGGTTCTTGTGAATTTGCAGTGTAAAATTGGTCAATCTTCACCCGTTCGCGCACCTTAATGGTGAACAGCGGTTTGGTGGGTGGAACCTGATACCATTTGCTGTGTTTATCCAGCATCCGTTGGCTACAGTTAATCGTCACCACGCGAAGATCGCTGCCGCAGCGCACGGCAATATTGGCCGCGCCGCGCTGGAGCGTCATGGTTTCGCCGGATGTCGTACGCGTGCCTTCGGGGAAGATTAAAATCGTGTCCCCCTGCCGCAGCCGCTGCTGGCTGGCAGGTAAAAGCGCATCCGCCTGGCTGTTGATCAGATAATCCGCTGCACGCACAACGCCGCTGAGGAACGGGTTCTTCAGTAGCGCGCTTTTTACCATACAATCCGTTTCGGGCATCACCGAGGCCAGAAGCACATAATCGAGCAGGCTGGGATGGTTTGCGACCACCAGACATCCCCGCTCCTGACGTAAAATATCAGCGCCTTCAAAACGGTAATCCAGCACACCAAGCACGCGGGTGACCCATAAAAACAGGCGGAAACTGAGCGAAATGCTGCGTCGTGCAATGCGGCGACGCCGGACATTATCCCATACAATGACTAACAATACGTTAAACCAGATAACAGAAAGCAACAGCCCGCCAATGCCAAAGAGGGCAAAGCAGAAGCCGGTCATGGCGATCCGCCAGAACCGGTTCAGGCGATTAAAAAGCCCGTTCATGCCCGACTCCAGTGCCACTGCATCCGTTCACCTGGGAGGGTGAACGCGGGCGTGTCCTGCAACCAGTGCTGCAAAAACAGCAGGCTCTGCGGCAGCGAAGTTTCCTCGCCAACGGGGGCAGACTGCGTATGGCACTGCCAGTCGCTGCCCGCTTCACAGACCAGCGCGACCGCATACGGCCAGGTCGGCATATTTTTCGGCAGGTGCGGGTGATAAAACTCGGGGAGAAAACCGTCGAAATCGACCATCAGCACGCGCTGGTAGCCTGCCTGGAGCAGGCTGATGACTTCACATAGTCCTTGCTGGAAGGTGTCACGCCCAGCCGACAGCGAAGAGGAGACAATCGGCTTTTTCGCCGCAATGGTCAGGTTGCCCACCGCAGAATTATGAACAGAGAGGGCAAAATCGGTCGGTGAAAGCGCCTGTTCGGTCGCTAGTGCGTGCAGGATGCGGTAATTGCGTTCGAGTTCACCGTGACGACTGGTGTACAGAACGGCATCAATCTTATGGCGACGAAGCATCGCCAGGCCGCACTCTACGGCGAGTTTACTGCCGGAGCTGAGGCGACGTGCGGTCATCATCGGAAGTTCGCTGAGCTTCCCCTGCGCTGCCGCGGGATCAATGGCGTGAGCATGCCGTGACCATTCCAGCCAGTGCGCTGCTTCGCTCAGACCTGGCGCCATCGCCTGCCAGTCAGTAATGTTCAAGGTAAATTTCATTCATGCGCGTCCGCGGTAAACCGGTGATACTCATAGCGTGATAACGCTATTTTGTTATTTTCTTTTGGCATATCAGTAAAGTATGCCCAACGCCCAAATTGTCATGGCGTTCTTCTACCTGGAATCCTGCCTGGTCCAGGTAGCGATAAAATTTCTCTGCGCTGTAAAAGCGACTGTTGCCATTCGCCATGCAGGTAAAATAGAGCGAAGACGCATTCAGGCTGAATGACGCGGCCTCAAAGCGCTGGGCATCCCAGAATAGCTCCATAATGCACAGCCTTGCCCCTGCTTTCATTACGTCTGCAACGTTGCTTAGGATGGTGACAATTTGCTCGGGTGAAAAACAGTCAAGGAATTGACTCATCCACCAGACATCGGCCTCTTTTGGCAGAGGCGCATCGCCAAGCATATCCACCGCATGAAAATCGATGCGATGAGACAGCCCGGCATTTTCAATATTTTCACGGGCAAGTGCAATTTGTTGTGGCAAATCTAATAGCGTAACCGCGATATTTTCGTCGTACTGAGCGCAGCGAATTGCCCATTTACCCGTATTTCCGCCCACATCGTACAGGGTTGCAGGACGACTAGCGAATACATAGGGCAGCGCGGCATTAAAGGCGCCGTCAGAATAGTAATGATCGAAGGCAAACCAGCTTTTTTTCGCGGCTTCCGGTAATTGCGAAAGCGCCGGATAGATTGTCGGCCAGTCGCCAAACACTTTTAAGCCGGAAGGCTTTCCTTCTTTCAACGCGTTTTCTAAAAAGTACAGACCCTGGTAACAAACGTCCTGGGTGAAATCCATATTCACTCGGGTCATCGTATCGTGCAAAAGGAAATATCCGATTTTAGCCAGATAATAACGCTCCGCTTTATAGGTAATAATTCTGCCGCTTAATCCCATATCCAGTAGAACGCTGACCGCATATTCATTGACGAGGCTATTCTCGACGATCTCTTCTAACGTCGCGCCCTGTTTTCCCTGACTGTCGAGCCAGGCCAGTACGTTAGCATTACGCAGGCAGAGCGCGGTTTGAAACAGCATAGGGGCGAAGGCGATACGTTGAGCTTCAGCGATCGCATCCAGTGCGCTGAGAGAATCCTGTTCGTACATGGCGAGAACAACCTGTCATAAGGGCAATAAGAGTGTTATCGGACCGAAACGGCCCGATATTAGGAAGAATTACGTTTACAGACCTGCACCTGCGGACAAATTCACCTGAATGTCTTTATCCAGGTTGCGAACCCAACGGTTGTAGTTCTTATGAATTTTACCGCCAGACGCTTGCAGATTGAGGCTGCTGTCGTAGGTGATGTTATAGCTGGTTGAGGTGTAGGTGATGCGAACTTCCGCAACGTGGTCGCGAGACTGCTGACGCGCTTTAATGACGCCCGGCCCTGCTTCATTCATGATCCACTTACGCTGCATTCCCGCTTTCAGGATGGCATTTTTTACCTGATCCTGAGTATGGCCTGCGGATACAGTTGAGTGAACCTGATCGATTGGCGCCGTACGCGCGCATCCAGCCAACGCACCTACAACCGCGATTGCCGCAAACCACTTAATGTATTGTTTCATGAATACTCCCTATCAAAATAGCTATTTATTAACGTCAACGTGTCTTAATTTGCTTTAAGGATAATAATACCGTGTATTTCTTATGATTAAAGATGGCACCGTCGGGAAAAATCTGTAATTAACCCCATCCAATGGAGCGGTTAATATTCTCCGATATATCATCAGGTTAATCAATTAACCCTTACTTAAACAAGATCATCAATATTATTTAATTTGCATTGAAAATAATGCCGAAGTGAGCATAACAGTTTCTTTATAGAAACAGCGTGCTTCGTGAGATTTTCAGGTCACAAAAGCACGCTATATTGTAATTTCACTTATAAATGAATAAAACTACCCTGGTTGGTAGGGTATTTGTTCAGCCTGGTAGGCGGTTTTTAGGTCGCCCTGGTCCCAGCAATATCGCCAGTTTGCTGCCGCCCTGAGTGGTTTCCATCCATATTTTACAGACGCTGGTCAGCGGTACGGACAGCAACATTCCCACCGGCCCCAGCAGCCAGCCCCAAATTAACAAGGAAAGAAAAACTACCATCGTTGACATGCCCAGACGGTGCCCCATCATGCGTGGCTCAACCATATTTCCCAACACCATATGGACCACCAGAAATAGCACCCCGACCAGCACGCACTCGTAAATACCATTGAACAGCAATGCCTGAATCATCGGCGGGACGGCGGAGATTACCGAGCCAATATTGGGAACATAATTCAGCAGGAACGCCAGTACGCCCCACATCAACGCAAACTGAATATCCATCAACGCCAGCCCCAGCCAGACAATGACGCCGGTCCACAGGCTGAGCAACGTTTTTAACGCCAGGTAGTGAGTAACGCCCTTTAGCGCCCGGTGGAGCCCGGCAATGTGAATTTGCGGATTATGCAGGGCAAAGCGCATCTTATAAGGTACGTGGCGGACTTCAAAAAGCATAAAAACGACGGTCATCACCAGCAGCACAACGCTGGCCATGGCACCGGAAAGCCCGGTCATTACGGCGGTGGTGAAGGTCACGATTTTCTCGGAGTCCATCCGTTGAAGCATACGCTCAGGCGATATATGCAGATTGAGGAACGGCATCATCTCCTGTACATAAAGCACCTTGCGCGTCAGCTCTTTATTGTACTTCGGCAGCATCGCGATGAACTCATTGAACGAAGCGGCCAGCACGCCAATCAGGGCGGTGAGAACAATCAACATCACCACCACCACGATGGTGATCGCCACCGGGCGTTTTATCCCCCGACGAACAAACCAGGTGACCAGAGGGTTGAGAACAATGGCGAAAAAGAGCGCCAGCAGAAGTTGCACAATCAGGTCAGCGGCGGCGTGGATCCCGGCGAGGATGATGACCAGTGACGCCAATTTAAGCATCATATGTAAACCCGTTTTTTCAGGGAGTGGGGTTGTCATTCTTCTTTCCTTACTGATGATTTTCATTAAGTGTAGCGGCTGGCTTGTTACCGCTATTCCTAATCTGCATGCTGATTTTCTCGCCGTGGCGTGGTAGAAATGAAACACTGTTGTGAAAACGTGGTGATCCCCATGCCCGAATCCGTCGCTGAACCGGCGCTAAACGGATTGCGCCTCAATCTGCGCATTGTTTCTGTTGTGATGTTTAATTTCGCCAGCTACCTGACCATTGGTCTGCCGCTCGCGGTCTTACCCGGCTATGTCCATGATGTCATGGGGTACAGCGCTTTCTGGGCGGGACTGGTGATTAGCCTGCAATACTTCGCCACGTTACTGAGCCGCCCCCACGCCGGGCGATACGCTGATCTGCTCGGTCCGAAAAAAATTGTTGTGTTTGGCCTGTGCGGCTGTTTCTTGAGTGGCGCAGGTTATTTCCTGGCTGGGAGCGTCAGCGACTGGCCGATTGTCAGTTTAGTTGTGCTGTGCCTTGGCCGGGTGATCCTGGGCGTGGGGCAGAGCTTCGCTGGTACCGGTTCGACCCTGTGGGGCGTGGGAGTGGTTGGTTCGCTGCATATCGGGCGGGTGATCTCGTGGAACGGCATTGTGACCTACGGCGCGATGGCGATGGGCGCGCCGCTTGGCGTGCTGTTCTACGCCTGGGGCGGTTTACAGGGGCTGGCGCTGATCATTATGGGCATCGCCCTGCTGGCGATCCTGCTGGCAATTCCTCGTCCGAGCGTTAAGGCGAACAAGGGCAAACCGCTGCCGTTTCGCGCCGTCCTTGGGCGCGTCTGGCTGTACGGGATGGCGCTGGCGTTGGCCTCCGCTGGTTTTGGGGTCATCGCCACCTTTATCACCCTGTTTTATGACGCCAAAGGCTGGGACGGCGCGGCGTTTGCCCTCACTCTGTTCAGCTGTGCGTTTGTCGGTACGCGACTGTTGTTTCCGAATGGCATCAACCGCTTTGGCGGCCTGAACGTGGCGATGATCTGCTTTAGCGTGGAGATTGTCGGACTGTTGCTGGTCGGGACAGCAATGGTGCCGTGGATGGCCAAAGTGGGCGTGCTGCTGGCAGGGATGGGGTTCTCGCTGGTGTTCCCGGCGCTCGGTGTGGTGGCGGTCAAAGCCGTACCGCAGCAGAATCAGGGCGCGGCGCTGGCCACCTACACGGTGTTTATGGATCTGTCGTTGGGCGTAACGGGTCCGCTGGCAGGGTTAGTGATGAGCTGGGCGGAAGTCCCGGTGATTTACCTGGGCGCAGCGGGGCTGGTGGCGATCGCGTTGCTGCTGACGTGGCGGTTAAAAAAACGGCCTCCGGAGGAACCCCAGGAGGCCGTTGTATCGTCATAACCGTTACTGGATGACCAGCGTATTAATAATGCTTTCCGCTTCAGCCTGCGCTTTTTGCTGGTCGTCAGCAGGCAGCGTAATTTGCAGGGTCAGCAGTTGGTTATCAACTTTGCCCAGCACCACGGAGGAATAAGCGGTCTGGCCTTTCGCCGAGATAATGCTGTCCAGTTGCTGCAGCGTGTGGCCTTTCAGTTCGATGGATTTATTCGTTACCACCTGCAACTGCGGGTCACGGCTGCGCTGTTGCTCTTCCAGGCGCTTCGCCAGTACGGACAGTTCGTCGCTGGTGTTGTCCCCAACGATCACAATGACCGCTTTCTGGCCCGTCGCGTCAGAGTAAACGTGCATATTGTTGGCCTGCGTACCCAGCTTGCCGCTTTGATCGGTCATATCCGCAGGCAGGGAGAAACTCAGTTTGCCGTCGAGCAGCGTGACAGGTTGACCGGTGGCGCTGTTTTCGGCTGTGGCACCTTCTGCTGGCGCTTTTGTATCACTGTTATCACAAGCCGCCAGCCCCATAACCAGCAGGCCAATACCGACATATTTAACCAGATTACGCATTGACTTCTTCCTTTCGATAAACGGCCATAACGGCGCATTCATCCATCTTATCACAACTGAGAAACGAACCCTTAACTCGTCTGCATTGCCGGGATATCTGATTTTTCTTCCAGTCTTTTCAGTAACATATTCAACAAAACGCCATACATAGGCAGGAAGAACAGAATACTGATTAACACTTTGAAACAGTAATCGACAAGAGCGATTTCCATCCAGTGTTCAGCCATAAACGCATCCGGGCTTCGCCAGAAAGCAATGAAGAAGAAGGCGAGGGTATCGCTGACGTTGCCAAACAGTGTCGAGGCCGTCGGCGCCAGCCACCAGCGACGGTTCTGCCGCAGGCGGTTAAAGACGTGGACATCCAGAATTTGACCCAGCGCGTAGGCCATAAAGCTGGCGACGGCGATTCGGGCAACAAACAAATTGAATGTCAGCAATGCCCCGAAACCTTGCCATGATCCCATATAGAAAAGCGCCGAGATGGCATAGGAGATCACCAGTGAAGGGAGCATGACCGCGAAGATGATCCTGCGGGCCAGCGGCGCGCCAAAAACGCGCACGGTCAGGTCGGTCGCGAGGAAAATAAACGGAAAGCTGAACGCGCCCCAGGTGGTGTGAAAACCAAAAATGGAGACAGGAAGCTGTACCAGATAGTTGCTGGAGGTAATCACTAACAAATGGAATAGCGATAGCCAGAACAACGCTTTTAGGCGCTGCGATTGAGAAAACTGCGTCATATTGTGACCTTTTTAATTGAAAATTGGGGTGAGGGAACCCAATACACATCTGAATAATTTAAAGCCGCCGCATAATACTGCTTTCAAATGATAATGCAATGGCTGTTTTTTACGCAATCGTTAACCTGATTGGCTTACACCCTAACTGGGCGTAAACTACAGCCGATTTTTGCTGAATGAGACGACGATGAGCAATCTGTTTTCCTCCCCCGACCATACCCTTGATGCCCAGGGATTACGCTGCCCGGAGCCCGTCATGATGGTGCGTAAAACCGTACGCAACATGCAGACCGGCGAAACGCTGCTGATTGTGGCGGACGATCCGGCGACCACTCGCGACATTCCGGGGTTTTGCACCTTTATGGAACATGAACTACTCGCCCAGCAAACGGATGCGCTGCCGTACCGCTATTTGATTCGCAAAGGGTAATCCCGTCCAAATGCCCGATGGCGCTGCGCTTATCGGGCCTACGGTGATATTCATTACTATAAAGATAATCATCACTTATTTTTATATTTAAATATTCACATTGCGTATTTTTTTTGCGATCAGGATATCCTGAATAATCTGCGCTAAACTGAAATATTTTATTTCAGCTATATACCCGGTGCGTTATAAAGAGTAAACAATAATCCGCTAAGGATTTTTTTAGCACAGTTGCATTTCTTCAATAAAAATAAGGAATGAAATGAGTGCCATTGTTTACCTGAAAGTCACAGGGGAACAACAGGGTGCTATTTCTGACAGTTGCGGGACTGCTGCCTCAGTAGGGAATCGTCGACAAAGCGGACACGAGAACGAAATATTCGCTTTTTCACTCGCTAATAGTATTACTAGTACGGGTAACGGTTCTCAAAGGCATGGGTTGAGTTTCTGTAAACTGATAGATAAAAGCACACCGCTGTTTTCCAATGCGATTAATAATAACGAACAGTTATACATGGAGTTTTCTTTCTACCGCATCAATCGATTTGGTAGATGGGAGAAGTATTATTACATTCAGCTACAAGGGGCCTTCACATCCAAAATCCAAAACGTATTCCTGACAGATAATTTAGATACGGAAACTATTGTTGTAAATTATGAATATATACTCTGTAAACACCTAATTGCTAATACCGAATTTAGCTATCTGGCACTGCCGGCTAACTATAACCGCTTGTTTACGCCAGTCCCAAAAGCAAATGTCAGCAATGGCCTACATACGCTGAATAGCAAATCTGTCGGTAGACTACTTGCTGCTGGAGGGGTTTATAACGGGAATATCGCAGGCTTCGAGGAAACAGCGAAAAAACTGGGTGGAGAAGCGCCTGAGGGCTACAACCAGGTGATGGATAATCAGGGGGTATTGATTGCCGGTGCTTCATTGATTACCGGAATGACGATGGGGAGGATGAAGTTTCCGCAGCCTGAAAATCTTGAGGTGTATGGAGCGAAAGGTACATTTACATCGCGACCATTTGATGCAGAGAAAGCCGGTGGGCCTGTCGAGTATTTGACAACTGAAGGGGTTGAGATAACTCATGAAGGCATAGACATTGTCGAAAAACATGTCTCTCGGTTTGACGCAGATCCCGGGAATGATTTTATGGTAAACAGATTAAGGAAAATTGCGGATGGTGAAATTTCGGCGGAGCAAGTTGATTTAAACTACTACACTCACGAATGTAGGGAGTTTCAGCGGTATTGCAATCTTGGTTGGGAAACAGGCCGGCCTGATGATTATGATGAATCATATAGTTTATGGAATAATGCCCATACTGCCACTCTTGAAGATTATAGAATTACTGGCGATGACCTTTATCACAAGGATGCTCCAACATGGTAAATGAAACCGAGTACAATATCCTTAAGCTGTTAGCTTCCAGGGATGACGTTAAATGGAATTGGTATACCCTTGATCGTGCTATGAGCATGAGGAAAATGGATGGAGTTGGCAATGTCGCCAGACTGGTGAAAAATCTGGAAGAGCACGGTTTGGTAGATTTCATTCCGTCTACTGTTTCCTCGATGCCATGTTATCGTGTTTCCGAAAAAGGTTTAAAATTAGTCGAAAGTTTGAATTCTGATGAAAAGCCGTAAATTCCTGTACCAGGAAAGGTAATCGATTTGCAAGCCTTTATACTATCGTCGCAGATTGGGAATCTGATTGAGTAAAAACAGAGATTCATGATGCGAAGAATAACCCCGAGAGCATTTTATATAGGGTGATAAAACTTATGGAAAAGAGTTTTATTGACGTTCTAAAGGTTATGGCACTGAAAGACGGCGATTGGAATTGGTATGTATTGGATAGGGTGCTTTCGACCCGGAATATACCCGGATTCGGTTATGTTCCAACTGTCGTGAACCGTTTAGTAGAAGAAGGGTTTGTTGATGTAATAAATGCTCATGAAACGTCTCGACAGACCTTTATTGTATAAGAAACTGGCCGGGAATTCCTTAAAACTCATAATGTTGAGGAATAGAAGTTCGTGATGTTTACATAACGGATAACGTAACGGGATCCTGTAAACATCACAAATCCAAACCATCGTTTCAAAATTTCACAATTTTGTGAGGCGCTTCACCTCCGCTTTTCAGGGCGTGGTCTAGTTTTTTTAGGTATCAAAACTAAAACACTGTTTTAACACTTACATCACTACCCTGGAGTTGACTCGATGAAAACGACCCTCAAGCCGTTACTGGCTGCTTTGTGTCTGTCTGCTTTTACCTGCTCCGTTTTTGCGCAAGTCATTAAAGCCGCTGACGTCCATCCTGAAGGTTATCCGAACGTGGTTGCTGTTCAGCATATGGGCGAGAAATTAAAACAACAGACCAATGATGAGCTGGAAATTAAAGTCTTTCCCGGCGGCGTTCTGGGGGATGAAAAACAGATGATCGAGCAGGCGCAGATGGGGGCCATCGACATGATCCGCGTCTCCATGGCGCCGGTCGCCGCCATCCTGCCGGACATTGAAGTCTTTACCTTGCCCTATGTCTTTCGCGATGAAGACCATATGCACAAAGTAATCGATGGGGATATTGGTAAAAGCATTGGCGACAAGCTGACGGCTAACCCCAAGTCCCGTCTGGTCTTTTTAGGCTGGATGGATTCCGGCACGCGTAATTTGATTACCAAAAATCCGGTGGTGAAGCCGGAAGATTTAAAAAGCATGAAAATACGCGTTCAGGGTAGCCCAGTGGCGCTGGCAACGCTGAAAGACATGGGGGCGAATTCGGTGGCGATGGGCGTGAGTGAAGTTTACAGCGGCATGCAAACCGGTGTAATCGATGGTGCCGAGAACAACCCGCCGACCTTTGTCGCCCACAATTACATGCCGGTTGCCAAAAACTACACCCTCAGCGGCCATTTTATCACCCCGGAAATGCTGCTCTATTCCAAAGTGAAGTGGGACAAACTGACCCCCGACCAGCAGCAAAAAATCCTGACCCTTGCCCGCGAAGCGCAGTTTGAGCAGCGTAAGTTGTGGGATGCTTACAACCAGGAAGCGCTGGCGAAAATGAAGGCGGGTGGCGTTCAGTTTCATGACATCGACAAGGCGGTTTTTGTAAAAGCCACTGAGCCGGTACGTGCGCAATACGGCGAAAAACATCAGGATCTGATGAAAGCCATCGCTGACGTCAAGTAACCCAACCCCGTTGCGGAGGACGTATGTCCGAACTCTACTTAAAGTGGATGGATCGCCTGTACCTGTTGGCGATGGCCGTGGCGGGAATATCGCTGTTAGTGATGACCATTGTCATCCCCATCGGCATCTTTTCGCGCTATGTGCTGAACCGGGGGGAGTCCTGGCCGGAACCTATCGCCATTATCTGTATGGTGACATTCACCTTTATCGGCGCGGCGGTAGGCTACCGCGCGGGATCGCATATTGCGGTGAACATGCTGACCGACCGTTTGCCTGCCATGCTGAAAACGCTCTGCGCGAGGCTGGTTGATCTGCTGATGATGCTGATTTCCCTGATCATGTTCTGGTACAGCTATTTGCTGTGCATCGAACTGTGGGAACAGCCGGTGGCAGAGTTTCCGCTCCTGACCTCAGGTGAAAGTTATCTACCGTTGCCAATTGGGTCGGCGATCCTAATCCTGTTTGTTCTTGAGCGCCTTCTGTTTGGCTCTCAGGAAAATCGCCCGGTCGTGACGATCGGCAACCATAGTTAAGGGGTGAACAATGGACGCATTTGTTTTGTTATTCACCCTCGCCATCCTGCTGGCGCTGGGGATGCCGGTCGCCTTTGCCGTCGGCTTAAGTGCCGTAGCGGGGGCGTTATGGATCGATCTGCCGCTGGAAGCTCTGATGATCCAGATAACGAGCGGGGTGAATAAATTTACTCTGTTGGCGATCCCGTTCTTCATTCTCGCGGGGGCGATTATGGCCGAAGGGGGGATTGCCCGACGACTGGTCAACTTCGCCTATCTGTTTGTCGGTTTTATTCGCGGCGGGCTGTCGCTGGTGAATATCGTCGCCTCGACCTTCTTTGGTGCGATTTCGGGGTCGTCGGTGGCGGATACCGCGTCCATCGGCAGCGTGATGATCCCGGAAATGGAGAAGAAGGGCTATCCGCGCGAGTACGCAGCGGCGGTCACCGCCAGCGGGTCGGTGCAGGCGATTTTAATCCCACCGAGCCATAACTCGGTAATCTACTCGCTGGCGGCGGGCGGCACGGTCTCTATTGCCACGCTGTTTATTGCGGGCGTGCTGCCGGGGCTGCTGCTTGGTCTGTGCCTGATGGTGCTTTGCCTGTGCTTTGCCCATAAGCGCGGCTATCCGAAAGGTGAGCGCATCCCATTCAAACAGGCGATCAAAATTTTCATTGATGCGCTGTGGGGATTGATGACGGTGGTGATTATTCTCGGCGGTATTTTGTCGGGAATTTTTACCGCGACGGAATCGGCGGCGGTGGCCTGCCTGTGGGCGTTCTTCGTTACCATGTTTATCTATCGCGACTACAAATGGAACGAACTGCCAAAGCTGATGTGCCGGACGGTGAAAACGGTCACTATCGTGATGATATTAATTGGCTTTGCGGCGGCGTTCGGCGCGGTGATGACCTACATGCAGCTACCGATGCGCATCACCGAGTTCTTCACGTCGCTGTCTGATAATAAGTACGTCATCCTGATGTATCTCAATATCATGCTGCTGCTGATTGGCACGTTGATGGACATGGCACCGATCATCCTGATCCTGACGCCGGTGCTCTTACCGGTGACCAATTCACTGGGGATCGATCCGGTGCATTTCGGCATGATCATGATGGTGAATCTTGGGATCGGGCTGATAACGCCGCCGGTAGGTTCAGTGCTGTTTGTCGCCAGTGCGGTGAGTAAGCAGAAGATCGAGAGTGTGGTGCGGGCGATGCTGCCGTTTTACGGCCTGTTGCTGGTGGTATTGGCGATGGTCACCTATATTCCGGCAATCTCACTGTGGCTGCCGGGAATATTAGGGATGCAGTAAACAGAATGCCGAATGGCGCTGCGCTTCTCCGGCCTACAATTCGTGCTCCATGTAGGTCGGATAAGGCGTAAGCCACCATCCGGCAATATTACCGACGCCGCAGTAGCCGCAGCGCGTTCGCCGTGACCAGCACCGTGGCCCCGGTATCCGCCAGTACCGCCAGCCATAGCCCGGTCATGCCGAGCAGTGTGGTGACGAGGAAAATCCCCTTCAGTCCCAGCGCAATGGCGATATTCTGGCGGATGTTTGCGTGAGTTGCCCGCGCCAGACGGATCATATCGACCAGCCCGCTCAGACGGTTATGCGTCAATGCGGCGTCCGCTGTTTCCAGCGCCACATCGGTACCGCTGCCCATGGCGATACCGATGGCGGCGGCCTTCATCGCAGGCGCATCGTTAATGCCATCACCCACCATTGCCAGAGGTGATTGCTGATTCAGCGCAGTCACCGCCTGTACTTTATCTTCTGGCAGCAATCCCGCCCTGAATTCCAGCCCCAGCTCACCGGCAATAGCGGCTGCCGCGCGTGGGTTATCGCCGGTCAGGATCACGCCCGTCACGCCCAGTGCGCCGAGTTCAGCGATAGCTGTACGGGCATCATCGCGAAGGGTATCCTGCAACGCAATCACTCCAAGCACTGCCTCATTCCGTCGTACCAACACAACCGTCTGTCCGGCATCTTCAAGCTGGTCAATTTGCCCGGTAAATTCCTCTGCAGGCTGTTTCCCGGCGGCGCAAATCAGAACGCGTTCGCCGTTGACCTGAGCCTCAATGCCTGAGCCGACCAGCGCGCGTTGCGCCTCAGCGGCAGGGATTGTCAGCCCTTTGTTTTGTGCTTCGCGCACGATCGCCTGCGCCAGCGGGTGGGTTGCCCCTTGTTCGACGGCCGCTGCCAGCGTCAGCAGTTCAGACCCGCTCACCCCCGTTGCAGGGTGAATCGCGGTCACGCGCGGTTTACCGACGGTCAGCGTCCCGGTTTTATCAAAGGCAACCTGGGTAATGCTCCCCAACTGCTCCAGCGCTGCGCCGCCTTTGATTAACGCCCCGCGACGTGCCGCAGCAGCCAGCCCGGAGGTAATGGCCGCGGGGGTAGAGATCACCAGTGCGCACGGGCAGCCAATCAGCAGCAGCGTCAGGCCTTTATAAATCCACTCCTGCCAGGACGCGGCGAACAGCAGCGGCGGTACCAGCGTCACCAGCAGTGCTACCGCCATAATCGCTGGCGTATAGATACGGCTGAATCGGTCGATAAAACGCTCGATAGGGGCGCGGCGCTCTTCGGCCTCTTCGATTAGCTTCAGAATGCGGTCAATGGCACTGGCGCCCGGTTCGGACAGGACTTCCAGTGTGACGAGACGGTCAACGCTGGTGGCGCCTGCCGGTACCTTTTCACCCGTGGCGCGCTCTACCGGGATAGATTCGCCCGTGAGCGCACTCTCATCAAAGCTGGCAAAACCCGAAATCAGTTTGCCGTCCGCGGGAAGACGTCCACCTGCGGCGACTTCAATGGTGTCGCCCGGTTGCAGAGCGCTGATGGCGACTTCTTCGCGTGTGCCATTGCGCAGGCGGGTTGCGGTTTCCGGCTTCAGCGCCATCAGCGTGCTGACCCCCTGGCGGGCACGGCTAGCAGCCCATCCCTCCAGACGTTCACCAATAAGGAATAACAGCAGCACCATCGCCGCTTCGGCGGTCGCACCGATAAACAGTGCCCCAATCGCTGCCACGCTCATTAGCGTTTCAATGGCAAACCAGCTACCGGTTTTAATCAGGCGCAGTGCCTGGCGGGCAATGGGGTACAGACCGACCAGCGTGGTGGCGATAAACGCCAACTGGCCGAAGGGATGGTTGAACTGCTCCAGCCCCCAACTGAGGGCCATCATGACGATCAGCGTCATCAGCGGCAGATTTTCTTTGAGTCGCGATTCGGGGGCTTCGTTTTTGGTTTGCTCATCGCGCAGGGTATAACCGGCTTTTTGCACGGCGCTTTCGATCTGCATTCGCAGATCGCCATTGCTATCGACAACCAGCTTCTCGGTAGCAAAAAGCACCTGCACCTGATTAACGCCGCTGACCTGGCGAACCGCATTTTCGACTTTCCGCGCGCAGGCGGCGCAGTCCATACCGGCCACTTTCCAGCTATAGCGCGTGCCTTTTACCGTCCCGGACTCGGTTTCTGGCGCTGCACATGCGCCGTCACAGCAGCAATCATCGGCTTTCTTCACAACAGGCGCGGGCTTAAAGGATGAAAATTGTGGGGCTTTTTTGCCATCGTTTGCAGGCGTCGACATGGCATCCTCCGGTTGATGAAAATTTTCTCATTAACCGAAGGATACACTCTGGAGTCGACTCCAGAGTCAAGCGCTATTAAAGATAAAGTGAGCGGACGATCAGGAAGTGCCCGGCAAAGTAGCAGGCCGCGGCGATCGCGTTATCCGCGCGGAAGCGATAGCGGTAATGGCTCCCTAACCAGACAATGTTACCGATGAACAGCAGCGTCGCACCCATAAACGCCGACAGCGCCGGAGCCGTAGGACGGAAGAACCACAGCTCTCCGGCCAGCCAGACCATCACCAGCGTCATGGCGATAAACGTACATACCGGCCAGCGTAACTCTTCGAGGCGTGTCCAGATTGTCGCTATCAGAAGTGCGCCCAGTACCATCAACACCAGCGGCAACGGCCAGAAGAAGGAGAGCGTCATCTGGCTGGCAAAATAGATGGTGTACAGCAGGTGCGAGAGGAAAAAGGCGCCAATCGCATACAGCAACCGCTGGCGCGGCAAGAGCGTCAGCGCATCGCCAAGCAGCGAGGCGCACAGACCGGCCAGTACCAGGTAGCTAATGGCATCAAACATCGGCGCTTGCCAGGCCAGTAACAGCAGGAGCAATAAAGTGACGGGTTTAAAGACCCAGCGTTGCCAGGTGGGTCCACGGTATGAAGCATCCACAAATAGCCATGCGGAAAGGCAAACTGCGATAAACGACCAAAGCATCTTAGTTCCTTGAATTCGTTATTTTTTCGCGAGCGGTATGCTCACGGCCCTGACGTCCAGTGTAGAGGTCACGACCGCAAGATGACAACACTATAACGGACAGGGTATGCTTATTTCCGTATTTTCTGATGGGGTAATCAGATGAGCAAACCACCTCTTTTTTTCATTATTATCATTGCGTTAATTGTCGTTATCGCCTCATTTCGCTTCATGCAGCAGCGCAGAGAAAAGGCTGATAATGATATGGCGCCATTGCAGCAAAAGCAGGTGGTAGTGAGTAATAAGCGTGAAAAACCGCTAAATGACCGACGTTCACGCCAGCAGCAGGTGACGCCTGCGGGGAGCAGCATGCGCTATGAGGCGAGTTTCAAACCGCAGACCGGCGGACTGGAACAGACTTTCCGGCTGGACGAGAAGCAGTATCACCAACTGACGGTGGGGGAGAAAGGAACGTTGAGCTACAAGGGAACGAGGTTCGTCGATTTTATAGCCCATCGGTAATTTCAGCTCTCACAGGCCGGATAAGGCAAAGCCGCCATCCGGCATAAGCGTTACTTTTTAACCTTAAACTTCTTCTGCCACACCAGCAGTTCAAACACGCCAAACAGGAAGATGCGGATTTTCTCGCCGGTGGTCATCTGCGGCCCGTCTTTCGGCAGTGTAGATTTCAGTAGCGCCAGTTGCATAGCGTGCATCAATGCCATGAAAATCAGCGCCACGTTGACGAAAATATTCAGCGGGCGTGGAAAGGGCTGTACCAGGTTCAGTATTAAAAATCCCCACACGCCGAGCATCAGCAGTCGGCCCAGATTAATCAGCATCGCTTTCTCCTTGTGCTTCGCGTTGATACAGACGGTATGCGACCTGTCCGGCCACTTTTTCCCGGAACAAAGACCAGCCTGTCGGTACGACTGGCAGACCGTTCTCTACTTCGCTTTCCACGTAGATATACGCCTCGTCGGCCAGCCAGCCCTGCGTTTCCAGCAGGTTCAGGGTATCTTCGAGTAACCCTTTACGAAACGGTGGGTCAACGAACACCACGTTGTGCGGCGTGCCCGGCTGTGCCAGAAACGTCAGGGTGTTGGTGTTAACCACTTTCGCATTGCCTGCTTTCAGCGTAGCCAGGTTCTTTTGTAGCTGCTGTGAGACGGCACGGTCCATCTCCAGTAGCGTGGCGGAGGCGGCATAGCGTGACAGTGCTTCCAGTCCCAGCGCGCCGCTGCCGGCAAAACAGTCCAGGCAGTTTGCGTCTACCATTACCGGTGCCAGCCAGTTAAACAGCGTTTCACGCACGCGGTCCGTGGTCGGGCGCAGACCAGGGCTGTCCGGCACCGGGAGTTTGCGGCCGCGCCATTGTCCGCCAATAATGCGGATTTGGCCGCTGCCAGAGTGATTCGGTTTTTTCATTTCAGTTGCTCGAACCGCCAGTGACATGTCATTCCAGGCGGTGATGTGTATTAAGTAAAGTGATAGACTATTTCATCATTTTTTTAGCTTCCATGTATATAGAGCCGCGAGGAGTGTAACCGCAGATGGCAAAACAGAAAAAACGTGGCTTCTTTTCCTGGCTGGGCTTTGGTGAAAAAGAGCAGGAACAAGACCAAAAAACCGAAGAACAGCAGGTTGTAGAAGAACAATTAGCGCCTGAAACCCCGGTTGAAACGGCGGAAGCAGCAGAAGCGCCCGTCGTTGCTGAAGAGGTGGTCGAAAAGACCGTTGAACCTCAGGTTCTTATTGAGCACGAAGAACTGCCGTTGCCAGAAGAGGTCACAGCCGAAGAGACGTCGCCAGAAGAGTGGCAGGCGGAAGCGGAAACCGTAGAAATTATCGAAGCGGTGGAAGAAGAGGCGCAGAACGAACCGGAACTGACGGACGACGAACTGGAAGTGCAGGCGCTGGCAGCCGAAGCGGCGGAAGAAGCCGTGATGGTGGTGCCGGTGACGGAAGACGATGCTCCGGTTGAAGAACTGGCGCAGGAGCAGGAAAAACCGACCAAAGAAGGTTTCTTCGCACGCCTTAAACGCAGCTTACTGAAAACAAAAGAAAATCTCGGTTCCGGATTTATCAGCCTGTTCCGGGGTAAAAAAATCGACGATGATCTATTTGAAGAGCTGGAAGAACAACTGCTTATTGCTGATGTTGGCGTGGAAACCACGCGTAAAATCATCACCAACCTGACGGATGGCGCCAGCCGCAAACAGCTCAAAGATGCCGAAGCACTGTACGGCCTGCTTAAAGACGAGATGCGCGACATTCTGACAAAAGTCGATGAGCCGCTGAACGTTGAAGGCAAAACACCGTTTGTTATTCTGATGGTCGGCGTTAACGGTGTGGGGAAAACCACCACTATCGGCAAGCTGGCCCGTCAGTTTGAGCAGCAGGGCAAATCCGTAATGCTGGCGGCGGGTGATACCTTCCGTGCCGCAGCGGTCGAACAGCTCCAGGTGTGGGGACAGCGAAACAATATACCGGTGATTGCTCAGCATACCGGCGCGGATTCCGCATCGGTGATTTTCGATGCCATTCAGGCAGCGAAGGCGCGCAACATAGATGTGCTGCTTGCCGATACCGCGGGTCGTTTGCAGAACAAATCGCACCTGATGGAAGAACTGAAAAAAATCGTTCGCGTCATGAAGAAACTGGACGAGGACGCGCCGCATGAAGTTATGCTGACTATCGACGCCAGCACCGGGCAGAATGCGATAAGCCAGGCCAAACTGTTCCATGAAGCGGTTGGTTTGACCGGGATTACGCTGACCAAGCTCGACGGTACGGCGAAGGGGGGAGTGATCTTCTCGGTGGCCGATCAGTTTGGCATCCCTATCCGTTACATCGGCGTGGGCGAACGTATTGAGGATTTACGTCCGTTTAAAGCGGACGATTTTATTGAGGCACTTTTTGCCCGAGAGGATTAACAATGATTCGCTTTGAACATGTCAGCAAGGCCTATCTCGGTGGGAGACAAGCGCTGCAGGGCGTCACGTTCCATATGCAGCCGGGCGAGATGGCGTTTCTGACCGGCCATTCCGGCGCGGGGAAAAGTACCCTGCTGAAGCTTATCTGTGGGATTGAGCGGCCAAGCGCCGGGAAAATCATCTTCAGTGGGCATGACATCACGCGTCTGAAAAATCGCGAAGTGCCGTTTTTGCGCCGTCAGATCGGCATGATTTTCCAGGATCACCATCTGTTGATGGATCGAACCGTCTACGACAACGTGGCAATCCCGCTGATTATTGCGGGTGCCAGCGGGGACGACATTCGTCGCCGTGTGTCGGCTGCGCTGGATAAGGTTGGGCTGCTGGACAAAGCGAAGAATTTCCCGATTCAACTTTCTGGCGGTGAACAGCAGCGCGTGGGTATTGCCCGTGCGGTGGTCAATAAACCAGCGGTTCTTCTCGCAGATGAACCGACCGGTAACCTTGACGATGCCCTGTCTGAAGGGATCCTGCGTCTGTTCGAAGAGTTTAACCGCGTCGGGGTAACGGTGCTAATGGCGACCCACGATATCGGACTGATTTCCCGTCGTTCTTATCGTCAGATGGTGCTCAGCGATGGGCACCTGCATGGAGGCGTGGCCTATGAATAAGCGTGATGCGATGAATCACATCCGCCAGTTTGGTGGGCGTCTCGATCGCCTGCGTCGCTCAGGCGGTTCGTCGGGCGACGGTGGCCGTAATGCGCCGAAACGGGCGAAGCCGTCACCGAAGCCGAACTCACGAAAAACCAACGTGTTTAACGAACAGGTACGTTATGCCTTCCAGGGGGCGTTGCAGGATCTGAAAAGCAAACCGCTGGCGACATTTTTAACGGTGATGGTGATTGCCATCTCTCTGACGCTGCCCAGCGTCTGCTATATGGTTTATAAAAACGTGAATCAGGCTGCGACGCAGTATTACCCGTCCCCGCAAATCACCGTCTACCTGCAAAAAACGCTGGATGACGATGCGGCAGCAGGCGTGGTGGCGCAACTTCAGGGAGAGCAGGGCGTCGACAAGGTGAACTACCTTTCCCGTGAAGATGCGCTCGGCGAGTTCCGCAATTGGTCTGGCTTTGGTGGCGCGCTGGATATGCTGGAAGAGAATCCGCTGCCGGCAGTGGCCGTTGTCGTGCCGAAACTGGACTTTCAGGGAACCGACTCGCTCAATACCCTGCGCGATCGGATTAGCCAGATCAACGGTATTGATGAAGTGCGTATGGACGACAGCTGGTTTGCCCGTCTGGCGGCGCTCACCGGACTGGTCGGGCGCGTATCAGCGATGATTGGCGTGCTGATGGTCGCAGCGGTGTTCCTTGTCATTGGCAACAGCGTGCGCCTGAGCATTTTTGCCCGTCGCGATACCATCAACGTGCAAAAACTGATAGGTGCAACGGATGGTTTTATCCTCCGCCCGTTCCTCTATGGCGGCGCACTGCTCGGTTTTTCCGGCGCATTTCTTTCACTGATTTTGTCTGAAATTTTGGTGTTGCGTTTGTCGTCGGCGGTCACTCAGGTTGCCCAGGTTTTCGGAACTAAGTTTGATCTCAATGGCTTATCATTCGATGAATGCCTGTTACTGCTGCTTGTTTGCTCAATGATTGGCTGGGTTGCAGCATGGCTTGCCACTGTTCAACATTTACGCCACTTTACTCCCGATTGATAAAACCGTGATATAATCTTTCCCTGCAATGGGTTTCCGTTTTGCAGGGAAAGAGTGGCCTGTAGTCTCTTCCCCGCTATGTATCTGATGTCACATTTTGTGCGTAATTTATTCACACTGTTGCATTGAACTTGTGGATAAAATCACGGTCTGATAATAATGTGAATGCTAATCTCGTTGCTCATTAACGCTGGCACAGTTGTTGCTTTTATTGGTTGTTTTCGTGCCAGGCGATAAAAATTGAGAGGATTTGAATGACCAAAGAAATGCAAACTTTAGCTTTAGCCCCTGTTGGTAACCTGGAATCTTATATCCGGGCTGCAAACGCGTGGCCGATGTTGTCGGCTGACGAAGAACGGGCATTGGCTGAAAAGCTGCATTACCAGGGCGATCTGGAAGCAGCTAAGACGCTGATCCTGTCTCACCTGCGCTTTGTCGTTCATGTTGCTCGTAACTACGCGGGCTATGGCCTGCCGCAGGCGGATCTGATTCAGGAAGGTAACATCGGCCTGATGAAAGCCGTGCGCCGTTTCAACCCGGAAGTGGGTGTGCGCCTGGTTTCCTTTGCCGTACACTGGATCAAAGCCGAAATTCACGAATACGTACTGCGTAACTGGCGTATCGTGAAGGTCGCGACCACCAAAGCACAGCGCAAACTGTTCTTTAACCTGCGTAAAACCAAGCAACGTCTGGGCTGGTTTAACCAGGATGAAGTGGAAATGGTCGCGCGCGAGCTGGGTGTTTCCAGTAAAGACGTGCGTGAAATGGAATCCCGGATGGCCGCGCAGGACATGACATTTGATATGTCCTCGGATGATGAGTCCGACAGCCAGCCGATGGCCCCGGTCCTGTATCTGCAGGATAAAACCTCTAACTTTGCCGATGGTATCGAAGAGGACAACTGGGAAGATCAGGCTGCCAACAAACTGACCCATGCGATGGAAGGCCTTGACGAGCGTAGCCAGGATATCATCCGCGCCCGCTGGCTGGACGAAGATAATAAGTCCACCTTGCAGGAACTGGCCGACCGCTACGGCGTATCCGCAGAACGTGTGCGTCAGCTTGAAAAGA
Organism: Citrobacter sp. RHB25-C09; assembly: GCF_013836145.1. Lineage (NCBI taxonomy): Bacteria > Pseudomonadati > Pseudomonadota > Gammaproteobacteria > Enterobacterales > Enterobacteriaceae > Citrobacter > Citrobacter sp. RHB25-C09. The sequence continues at coordinate 289,008 of NZ_CP057483.1, forward strand.
ACGCCATGAAAAAACTTCGCGCCGCTATCGAAGCGTAAATCTCGCGAAGCGCGCAAAAAACCCTGGACCCTGGTCCGGGGTTTTTGTTTTTTTAACGCCTCATCTGGCGAATTTCTCCCCCCTGGCAAACACTTATCGATGGGTTGTGCGCATCTTAGGGGAAAAACGTGAATAATAACGAATTGAATGCACGGCGTTTACAGGCGACGCCGCGCGGCATCGGCGTGATGTGTGGCTTCTATGCCGAAAAAGCAGAAAATGCGACGTTGTGGGATGTCGAAGGCCGTGAGGTCATTGATTTTGCGGCGGGTATTGCCGTGCTGAACACCGGGCATCGTCATCCAAAGGTCATTGCTGCCATTGAAAAGCAGCTCCAGTCATTCACCCATACCGCTTACCAGATTGTTCCGTATGCCAGCTATGTCACGCTTGCCGAGCGTATCAATGAACGGGTCCCCATCAGCGGTCCGGCAAAAACCGCATTCTTCTCTACCGGCGCGGAAGCTGTAGAGAATGCGGTGAAGATTGCCCGTGCGTATACCAAACGGCCAGGACTAATTACCTTCGGCGGCGCATTCCACGGTCGCACCTTTATGACCATGGCGCTGACCGGCAAGGTTACGCCCTACAAGCTCGGCTTCGGACCGTTTCCCGGTTCGGTTTACCATGCCCAGTACCCTAACGCGCTGCAGGGTGTGAGCACGGCAGACGCAATGCACAGCCTTGAGCGCATCTTTAAAGCGGATATCTCGCCTGACCAGGTGGCAGCCATCATCCTTGAGCCGGTTCAGGGCGAAGGAGGATTCAACGTTGCCCCCACCGATTTTATGCAGGCGCTGCGGACTCTGTGTGATACCCACGGTATTTTGCTGATTGCGGATGAAGTGCAGACCGGATTTGCCCGTACCGGCAAACTGTTTTCCATGGAGCATCATGGCGTTCAGCCCGATCTCATCACCATGGCAAAAAGTCTGGCGGGCGGGATGCCGCTTTCAGCGGTGGCAGGGCGTGCAGAAGTGATGGATGCCCCCGCGCCCGGCGGACTCGGCGGAACCTATGCCGGTAACCCGCTGGCCGTTGCTGCCGCACATGCGGTGCTGGATGTGATTGACGAAGAAAAGTTGTGCGCCCGCGCCCTTGAACTGGGTCAACAACTGGTGGCTGCGCTGAATAATGCGAAGGCGGACTGTCCGTTTATTGCGGAAATTCGCGGGCAAGGGTCGATGGTGGCGGTTGAATTTAACGACCCGCAAACGGGGCAGCCGTCGCCGGAATTTACGCGCCAGGTTCAGGAGCGCGCCTTGCAGGAAGGACTGCTGTTATTGAGTTGTGGCGTTTATGGTAACGTCATCCGTTTCCTCTATCCCCTTACCATTCCTGATGCGCAGTTCCGTCATGCGCTCAATATCATCGGCCATTCGCTGACACGATAAACCCTTGCCGTCCAGAATGGGCGGCAACCCCGGTTTGTCATTAACTTGTTACCTGACTGTCAAATTAGCTATTCCAAAATCATAAAAATGGGGTATGTTTTAGCAGAGTGTGCTGAAAAAGCGCGAGCAACACACCAATAAACGAAATATAGCGCTACACAACAACATCACGACAATCGTAATAACCATAAGAATGGGGAATCTCAGGATGAATATGAAGGGTAAAGCGTTGCTGGCAGGATGTATCGCGTTGGCATTCAGCGCGATGGCGCAGGCAGATATCAAAGTTGCCGTTGTGGGCGCAATGTCTGGTCCGGTAGCGCAGTACGGCGATCAGGAATTTACTGGTGCCGAACAAGCGGTTGCAGACATTAATGCCAGGGGCGGTATCAAAGGCGAAAAGCTGCAGATCGTAAAATATGATGACGCCTGTGACCCGAAACAGGCGGTCGCCGTAGCCAACAAAGTGATCAACGATGGTATTAAATACGTCATCGGTCACCTGTGCTCCTCTTCCACTCAGCCTGCGTCTGATATCTACGAAGACGAAGGTATTTTGATGATCACGCCGGCAGCGACGGCACCTGAGCTTACCGCGCGTGGTTATAAGCTGGTGCTGCGTACCACCGGTCTGGACTCTGACCAGGGGCCGACTGCCGCAAAATACATTCTGGAAAAAGTGAAGCCGCAGCGCATCGCCATCGTTCATGACAAACAGCAGTATGGTGAAGGTCTGGCGCGTGCCGTACAGGACAACCTGAAAAAAGGCAACGCGAACGTGGTGTTCTTTGACGGTATCACCGCCGGTGAGAAAGACTTCTCCACGCTGGTGGCGCGTCTGAAGAAAGAGAATATCGACTTTGTTTACTACGGGGGTTATCACCCGGAAATGGGACAGATCCTGCGCCAGGCACGTGCAGCTGGATTGAAAACTCAGTTCATGGGGCCGGAAGGGGTGGCGAACGTCTCCCTGTCGAACATTGCGGGCGAGTCGGCTGAAGGCCTGCTGGTAACGAAACCGAAGAACTACGATCAGGTGCCTGCGAACAAACCGATTGTTGATGCCATTAAAGCCAAGAAGCAGGATCCCAGCGGTGCGTTCGTGTGGACCACTTACGCTGCGCTGCAATCACTGCAAGCAGGTCTGAATCAGTCAGACGATCCGGCTGAGATCGCCAACTGGCTGAAAGCGAACTCTGTTGAAACCGTGATGGGGCCGCTGGCATGGGATGAGAAGGGCGATCTGAAGGGCTTTGAGTTCGGTGTGTTCGACTGGCATGCTAACGGTACAGCGACCGACGCCAAATAATTTTCCCGTCGCCTTTCGCGCTTAATTCTGCAACGTGAAAGGCCTTAACCTTTGCCGGATGGCGCTTGCGCTTATCCGGCCTACATGCTGCAACACGAAATGCTTGGGAAAATAGGCAAAGTATTCAGGCCGGGTAAGGCGCAGCCGCCACCCGGCTTTTTTAATGCTTCTCCCAGCCGTTCTGCTGGGCGGTAAATCCTGACGCTTGCATAAAGGCTGCCATCACGCCGCGGTCTTCCACGCCGACATCCGCCATCCACCAGGAGGTCACGCTCGGGTTATCGCGAATCACCTCTTCCACAAGGTATTGCCCCACACCGCGACGACGGGTGATTTCCCGTATACGCAATGAATCCAGCGCCCCCTCGGTACCGCTCAGCGTGACACGAACCGCGCCAAGCAGACGCTCATTAAAACGCGCGGCATAAATCCGGTGCGTTTCATCTACGCTTAAAGAGGCTGCGGAATATTCCGGCCAGATTTTGCCCAGGTCAGTCAGATCCTGTTCGCTGAAATGTTCTAAACGAATGATGGTCAGCTTCATCGACAGCGTGTCCAAATCATAAAAGAGGGTGTCAGTGTACCGAAATATGTCACCCGGACGCTTTCTCTTTTTTCGCGTGTTTAACAGTTGATTAAGTTTTTGGCGGTCTGAACATTAGTTTTAAACAGTAAAGAATGAAAAACAGGCAGAATAATTCCCTGGAAGGTAGTGATTTATTCGGCTCATTGTCTCGTTATTTTATGCTGACAGATGCGCTTTTTTTTGTTTATCTATGGTGAAAAGCAGAATATTATCTGTTCTTAATCGACTGAAAAATAGGGGTTTTGCGCTGTATTTGACTAAAATACTTCGCTAAACCATTAATCAGACTGATAAAAGTAGCGCAGAACAAAAAAAGCACAGCCTGCTTTTAACGATAAAAATACAACACAGAAACAACGTCACGAATGGGGATTCAGTAAATGAAACGGAATGCAAAAACAGTAATCGCAGGGATGATTGCGCTGGCGATGTCACAGTCGGCAATAGCCGACGATATTAAAGTCGCCGTCGTAGGGGCGATGTCCGGCCCGGTCGCGCAGTGGGGCGACATGGAGTTTAACGGTGCCCGACAGGCCATTAAAGACATCAATGCCAAAGGCGGCATCAAGGGTGACAAACTGGTCGCCGTTGAATATGACGACGCCTGCGACCCGAAACAGGCTGTCGCCGTGGCGAACAAAATCGTCAATGAAGGTATCCGGTACGTTATTGGTCACCTTTGCTCTTCTTCCACACAGCCTGCGTCTGATATCTACGAAGATGAAGGCATACTGATGATTTCCCCTGGTGCGACCAATCCGGAGCTGACCCAACGCGGTTACGCCCACATCATGCGCACGGCCGGGCTGGACTCTTCTCAGGGGCCAACCGCAGCCAAATACATTCTCGATAAAGTAAAACCGCAGCGCATTGCGATCATTCACGACAAACAGCAGTACGGTGAAGGTCTGGCGCGCTCCGTACAGGACGCGCTGAAAGCCGCGAAAGCCAACGTTGTTTTCTTTGATGGCATCACCGCCGGTGAAAAAGATTTCTCCGCGCTGATCGCCCGCCTGAAAAAAGAGAATATCGATTTCGTTTACTACGGCGGTTACTACCCGGAAATGGGGCAAATGCTGCGCCAGGCGCGTTCTGTCGGACTGAAAACGCAGTTTATGGGCCCAGAAGGCGTGGGCAATGCGTCGCTGTCTAATATTGCGGGTGAGGCTGCTGAGGGGATGCTGGTCACCATGCCAAAACGCTATGACCAGGAGCCAGCTAACAAAGCGATTGTTGATGCGCTGAAAGCAGACAAAAAAGACCCTTCCGGGCCTTACGTGTGGATCACTTACGCCGCCGTACAGTCACTGGCAACGGCAATGGACCGTTCCGGTAGCGCCGAGCCGCTGGATCTGGTGAAAGATTTAAAAGCAAACGGTGCTGACACCGTGATTGGGCCGCTGAAATGGGATGAAAAAGGCGATCTGAAGGGATTTGAGTTTGGTGTCTTTCAGTGGCACGCCGATGGGTCGTCCTCGGTAGCCAAATAATTATCCCACCGCCCGGCACAGTCGGGCGGGTAGAAAAAGGTAGTCTTATGTCCGAGCAGTTTCTCTATTTCTTGCAGCAGATGTTTAACGGCGTCACGCTGGGAAGCACCTATGCGCTGATCGCCATCGGTTACACCATGGTTTACGGCATCATCGGCATGATTAACTTCGCCCACGGCGAGGTGTATATGATCAGCAGCTATGTCTCGTTCATGATCATCGCTGCGCTGATGATGATGGGTATTGATACCAGCTGGCTGCTGGTCGCCGCCGGCTTCGTCGGGGCAATTATCATTGCCAGTGCCTACGGCTGGAGCATTGAACGGGTGGCTTATCGCCCGGTGCGAAGTTCTAAGCGTCTGATCGCGCTCATTTCTGCGATTGGGATGTCTATCTTCCTGCAAAACTACGTCAGTCTGACCGAAGGTTCGCGCGATGTCGCATTGCCGAGTCTGTTTAACGGTCAGTGGGTGGTGGGCAGCAGTGAGAGCTTCTCGGCGTCAATCACTACCATGCAGTTGGTTATCTGGATTGTGACCTTTCTGGCGATGCTCGCGCTGACCATTTTCATTCGCTACTCCCGCATGGGACGTGCCTGCCGCGCCTGCGCGGAAGATTTGAAAATGGCGAGTCTGCTGGGCATTAATACCGACCGTGTCATTGCCCTGACTTTTGTGATCGGCGCGGCGATGGCGGCGGTGGCGGGCGTTCTGCTTGGTCAGTTCTATGGCGTCATTAACCCGTATATCGGCTTTATGGCCGGGATGAAGGCGTTTACTGCTGCGGTTCTCGGCGGTATCGGTAGTATTCCTGGCGCGATGATCGGCGGGCTGATTTTAGGCGTCGCTGAAGCACTCTCCTCTGCGTACCTCAGTACTGAATATAAAGATGTGGTGTCGTTCGCGCTGCTGATTCTGGTACTGCTGGTCATGCCGACCGGGATCCTGGGCCGTCCGGAGGTAGAGAAAGTATGAAACCGATGCATTTTGCGATGGCATTGCTCTCTGCGGCGATGTTCTTCATCCTCGCGGGCGTCTTTATGGGCGTTCAGTTGCAGTTGGATGGCACCAAACTGGTGGTGGACACCGCAACCGACATCCGCTGGCAGTGGGTGTTTATTGGCACCGCGGTGGTCTTTTTCTTCCAGTTGCTGCGGCCGCTCTTCCAGAAAAGCCTGAAGAACGTCTCTGGCCCGAAGTTCATTCTGCCCGCCATTGACGGCTCTACCGTCAAACAGAAACTGTTCCTGGTCGCCCTGCTGGTGATTGCAGTGGCGTGGCCGTTTATGGTGTCACGTGGGACGGTAGATATCGCAACCCTGACCATGATTTATATTATCCTCGGTCTGGGGTTGAACGTGGTAGTCGGGCTGTCTGGCCTGCTGGTGCTGGGCTATGGCGGCTTTTATGCCATCGGCGCCTATACCTTCGCATTGCTGAACCACTATTACGGTCTGGGCTTCTGGACCTGCCTGCCGCTGGCGGGGTTGGTGGCGGCTGGGGCGGGTTTCCTGCTCGGTTTCCCGGTACTGCGTCTTCGCGGTGACTATCTGGCAATTGTGACTTTAGGCTTTGGCGAAATCGTCCGTATCCTGTTGCTCAATAATACTGAAGTAACCGGTGGGCCGAACGGCATTAGCCAGATCCCGAAACCGACGCTGTTTGGCCTCGAATTCAGCCGTACTGCGCGTGAAGGCGGCTGGGATACCTTCAGCAATTTCTTCGGCATGAAGTATGACCCGTCCGACCGCGTGATCTTCCTTTACCTGGTGGCCCTGCTGCTGGTGGTACTGAGCCTGTTTGTAATTAACCGTCTGCTGCGTATGCCGTTAGGCCGTGCGTGGGAAGCGCTGCGTGAAGATGAGATCGCCTGTCGCTCATTAGGTTTAAGCCCAACGCGCATCAAGCTGACCGCTTTTACCATCAGCGCCGCGTTTGCGGGTTTCGCCGGAACGCTGTTCGCCGCGCGTCAGGGCTTTGTCAGCCCCGAGTCGTTCACCTTTGCGGAGTCGGCATTTGTGCTGGCGATTGTCGTGCTTGGCGGGATGGGCTCGCAGTTTGCGGTGATCCTGGCAGCCATTCTGCTGGTGGTATCGCGCGAGCTGATGCGTGACTTCAATGAATACAGCATGCTGATGCTGGGTGGTTTGATGGTACTGATGATGATCTGGCGTCCGCAGGGCTTACTGCCGATGACCCGTCCACAGTTGAAGCTGAAAAACGGGGAAGCGAAAGGAGAGCAGGCATGAGTCAGCCATTATTGTCGGTAAACGGCCTGATGATGCGCTTCGGCGGTCTGCTGGCGGTGAACAACGTTGAACTGGAACTGCATCCGCAGGAGATTGTCTCGCTGATAGGGCCGAACGGCGCCGGGAAAACCACCGTTTTTAACTGCCTGACCGGGTTTTATAAGCCAACGGGCGGCAGCATTAAACTGCGTGACCAGCATCTTGAAGGATTGCCGGGTCAGCAGATTGCCCGTATGGGCGTGGTGCGAACCTTCCAGCACGTGCGTCTGTTCCGTGAAATGACGGTGATTGAAAACCTGCTGGTAGCGCAGCATCAACAGCTGAAAACGGGCGTGTTCTCTGGTTTGTTGAAAACTCCGGCGTTTCGTCGGGCACAGAGTGAAGCGCTTGATCGCGCAGCGACCTGGCTTGAGCGTATCGGCCTGCTGGAGCATGCGAACCGTCAGGCCAGTAACCTCGCCTATGGCGACCAGCGTCGTCTGGAGATCGCCCGCTGCATGGTGACCCAGCCGGAAATCCTGATGCTTGATGAACCGGCGGCAGGCCTTAACCCGAAAGAAACGAAAGAGTTGGATGAGCTGATTGCCGAACTGCGCAATCATCACAACACCACTATTCTGTTGATTGAGCACGATATGAAGCTGGTGATGGGTATTTCTGACCGTATTTACGTGGTGAACCAGGGCACGCCGCTAGCGAACGGGACGCCGGAACAGATTCGTAATAACCCGGACGTGATCCGCGCCTATTTAGGTGAAGCATAATGGTGGTGGAGCCTAAAATGGAAAAAGTCATGTTGTCCTTTGACAAAGTCAGTGCCCACTACGGCAAAATCCAGGCGCTGCACGAGGTGAGTCTGCATATTAATCAGGGGGAAATTGTGACCCTGATTGGCGCGAACGGCGCGGGGAAAACCACTCTCCTCGGCACGCTGTGCGGCGACCCCCGCGCGTCCAGCGGTCGGGTTGTGTTTGATGATAAAGACATTACCGACTGGCAGACGGCGAAGATTATGCGTGAAGCGGTGGCGATTGTTCCGGAAGGGCGTCGCGTATTTTCCCGCATGACGGTGGAAGAGAACCTGGCGATGGGCGGTTTTTTTGCCGAACGCGACCAGTTTCAGGAACGGATCAAGTGGGTTTATGAGCTGTTCCCGCGTCTGCTTGAGCGGCGTATTCAGCGTGCGGGCACAATGTCTGGCGGCGAACAGCAAATGCTGGCCATCGGTCGTGCGCTGATGAGCCAGCCGCGTTTGTTGCTGCTTGATGAGCCGTCGCTGGGTCTGGCGCCGATCATTATCCAGCAGATCTTCGACACCATCGAACAACTCCGCGAACAGGGGATGACCATCTTCCTCGTTGAGCAGAACGCTAACCAGGCGCTGAAGCTCGCCGACCGTGGCTACGTGCTGGAAAACGGTCATGTGGTCCTTTCCGATACGGGGGAAGCGCTACTCGCTAACGAAGCAGTGCGCAGCGCATATCTGGGCGGCTGAGCCGTTTTTATCGCCCGGTGGCGCCTTCGCTTACCGGGTCTACGGGATTTTGTAGCCGGATGAGGTGACGCCTCCACCCAGTTTTTTTGTTTTTTGTACGCTATAGTTGTACAATTAATTTGTACTTTACAGGGGGGGTTATGCGTACAATGAACTATAGTGAAGCCCGGCAAAATCTCGCTTCAGCGCTGGAGTCTGCGTCGACAGGGACGCCAGTTACCATCACGCGTAGAGGGCATAAGTCGGCAGTCATCATTAGCGCCGAAGAGTTTGAGCGCTATCAGGCTGCGAAACTGGATGCTGAGTTTGATGCCATCATGGGAATTCATGGCAGCGAAATAAGGGAACTGGCTGATAAATGACTCTGCAATTTATCTCAGCTGAAGAGATCGTTCGGTTTCATGACAAACTGCTGAGCGTCACACCCGGCGTACCGGGAATGCCGGATCCCGGACGGGCGGAAGCCCTTTTGTATCGAGTGTTGAATAAATATGAATACGAAGGCATCGCCGATGTCTGGATCCTTGCGGCGATGCATTTGTTAGCTATTTCTCGCGGTCATATCTTCAATGATGGTAATAAACGCACGGCACTCTTCATCACGCTGCTCTTTCTCAAACGTAACGGGATATCGCTGAAAGCTAATCCAGATTTTGTCGAGATGACGGTTGAGGCCGCTGCAGGTCGTTTGTCGCTAGAAGAAATTGTTCAGCGCTTGCGTAGTTAACGTCATACCTGGTGGCTCAACGCTTATCGGGCGTACATCATTCCTTCATCCAGCCATCATCTTTCCAACATACCCCTGACGCCTGCTTGTCATTTTTTGGTAAACAAACAGTTATTTTTCTGTCATTCGACCATGTCATGTTAACTCGCGAGCATAAAACGCGTGATATCGCGCATCCGGCACAATAAGAGAGATGACAATGACATCGTTACGACACTCAGCTTTGGGTCTGGCAATCGGTCTGGCTTTTGCGACGAACGCAATGGCTGTCACTACCATTCCATTCTGGCATTCCATGGAAGGGGAGTTGGGGAAAGAGGTCGATTCCCTGGCGCAACGTTTCAACGATACCCACCCGGATTACAAAATTGTGCCGGTGTACAAAGGCAACTACGAACAGAGTCTGAGCGCGGGCATTGCTGCCTTCCGTACCGGTAACGCGCCAGCATTGTTACAGGTTTATGAGGTCGGCACTGCGACCATGATGGCTTCAAAAGCCATCAAACCGGTCTATGAAGTGTTTAAAGAAGCAGACATCAACTTCGACGAATCGCAGTTTGTGCCGACCGTTTCCGGTTACTACACCGATTCCAAAACAGGCCATCTGCTGTCTCAGCCGTTTAATAGCTCTACTCCCGTGTTGTACTACAACAAAGACGCCTTCAAAAAAGCGGGTTTAGACCCGGAGCAGCCGCCGAAAACCTGGCAGGATCTGGCGGAGTATACCGCGAAGCTGAAAGCGGCAGGGATGAAGTGCGGATACGCCAGCGGCTGGCAGGGGTGGATCCAGCTTGAGAACTTCAGCGCCTGGCATGGCCTGCCGGTGGCGAGCAAAAACAACGGCTTCGACGGTACCGACGCGGTACTGGAGTTCAATAAGCCTGAGCAGGTGAAACACATCGCGATGCTGGAAGAACTGAATAAGAAGGGCGACTTCAGCTACTTCGGGCGTAAAGACGAATCCACCGAGAAGTTCTACAACGGTGACTGTGCCATTACCACCGCCTCATCCGGTTCTCTGGCCGATATCCGTCACTACGCCAAATTCAATTACGGCGTTGGCATGATGCCTTACGATGCCGATGCAAAAGGCGCGCCGCAGAACGCCATCATTGGCGGGGCGAGCCTGTGGGTAATGCAGGGCAAAGACAAGGACACTTACAAAGGCGTAGCCGAATTCCTCGACTTCCTGGCGAAGCCTGAAAATGCCGCCGAGTGGCACCAGAAGACCGGCTACCTGCCGATCACCAAAGCCGCGTACGACCTGACCCGTGAGCAGGGCTTCTATGAGAAGAACCCGGGGGCGGACATCGCCACCCGTCAGATGCTGAACAAACCGCCGTTGCCATTCACCAAAGGTCTGCGCTTGGGCAACATGCCGCAGATCCGCACCATCGTGGATGAAGAGCTGGAAAGCGTGTGGACCGGGAAGAAAACCCCGCAGCAGGCTTTAGACACGGCAACCGAGCGGGGTAATCAGTTACTGCGCCGCTTTGAGCAGTCGACCAAATCGTAATCGCTGAAACGCCCGGTGGCGCTGCGCTTACCGGGCCTACGATGTGTCCCATGTAGGCCGGGTAAGGCGTAGCCGCCACCCGGCACTGTTCAGGAACCAAACTTCAATGTCATCTTCCCGTCCGGTGTTCCGTTCGCGCTGGCTGCCGTACCTGCTGGTCGCGCCGCAGCTGGTCATCACCGTTATCTTTTTCATTTGGCCTGCGGGCGAAGCGCTGTGGTATTCCCTGCAAAGCGTCGATCCGTTTGGGCTTTCCAGCCGGTTTGTCGACCTGGAAAACTTCACTGCGCTGTTTCATGACAGCTACTACCTGGATTCATTCTGGACGACGATCAAATTCAGCACCCTGGTGACCGTCAGTGGCCTTTTGGCCTCGCTGCTTTTTGCCGCACTGGTGGACTACGTGGTGCGCGGCTCACGTCTGTATCAAACGTTGATGCTGCTGCCCTACGCCGTGGCACCCGCCGTCGCCGCCGTACTGTGGATCTTCCTGTTTAACCCAGGGCGTGGGTTGATTACCCACTACCTGGGGGAATTGGGCGTTGAGTGGAACCACGCGCAGAACAGCGGTCAGGCGATGTTCCTGGTGGTTTTCGCCTCCGTCTGGAAGCAGATTAGTTACAACTTCCTGTTCTTTTTTGCCGCATTGCAGTCTATTCCCCGTTCGCTGGTGGAAGCCGCCGCCATTGATGGTGCAGGGCCCATTCGTCGTTTCTTCAGGCTGGCACTGCCGCTGATCGCCCCGGTGAGTTTCTTTCTGCTGGTGGTTAACCTCGTGTACGCCTTCTTCGACACCTTCCCGGTGATCGACGCGGCGACCGCAGGCGGCCCGGTGCAGGCGACCACGACGCTGATTTACAAGATCTACCGCGAAGGTTTCGCCGGTCTTGATCTCTCCGCCTCTGCCGCGCAGTCCGTGGTGCTGATGTTCCTCGTCATCATCCTCACGGTGGTGCAGTTCCGCTATGTCGAAAGTAAGGTGCGCTACCAATGATTGAGAACCGTCGCGGGCTGACGATTTTCAGCCACACCCTGCTGATTCTGGGGATCGTTGTCATCCTGTTCCCGCTGTACGTGGCCTTTGTTGCCGCCACGCTGGACACCAGAGCCGTATTTGATACGCCGATGACGCTGATCCCAGGTACGCACCTGTTCGAGAACATGAAAACCATCTGGACCCAGGGCGTCGGTGCCAACAGCGCGCCGTTCTGGTTGATGATGCTCAACAGCTTCATCATGGCGTTCGGCATCACGGTGGGCAAAATCACGGTGTCGATGCTCTCGGCCTTCGCCATCGTCTGGTTCCGCTTTCCGCTGCGTAACCTGTTCTTCTGGATGATCTTCATCACCCTGATGCTGCCGGTAGAGGTGCGAATCTTCCCGACGGTAGAGGTGATCGCCAACCTCGGTATGCTCGACAGCTATGCGGGCTTGACGCTGCCGCTGATGGCCTCGGCGACCGCCACCTTCCTGTTCCGCCAGTTCTTTATGACCCTGCCGGACGAGCTGATTGAAGCCGCGCGTATCGACGGCGCGTCGCCGATGCGCTTCTTTCGCGACATCGTGCTGCCGCTGTCGAAAACCAACCTTGCGGCGCTGTTTGTGATCACCTTTATTTACGGCTGGAACCAGTATCTGTGGCCGCTGCTGATTATTCAGGACGTCAACCTCGGCACTGCCGTGGCAGGCATCAAAGGGATGATTGCAACCGGCGAAGGCACCACTCTCTGGAACCAGGTGATGGCGGCGATGCTGCTCACCCTTATCCCACCCGTAGTCATTGTTTTAGCCATGCAGCGTGCGTTTGTCCGTGGCCTGGTCGATAGCGAGAAATAAGATGGCAGGTTTAAAACTTCAGGCAGTTACCAAAAGCTGGGATGGCAAAACCCAGGTTATTCAGCCGCTCACGCTCGACGTGGCGGATGGGGAATTCATCGTGATGGTCGGCCCGTCCGGCTGCGGGAAATCCACGTTGCTGCGCATGGTAGCGGGGCTGGAGCGCGTCACCTCCGGGGATATCTGGATTGACCGTCAGCGCGTCACCGAAATGGAGCCGAAAGACCGGGGGATTGCGATGGTGTTCCAGAACTACGCGCTCTATCCGCACATGAGCGTGGAAGAGAACATGGCCTGGGGGCTGAAAATCCGCGGTATGGGCAAGGGACATATTCAGGAACGCGTAAAAGAAGCGGCGCGCATTCTCGAGCTGGACGGCCTGCTGAAGCGCCGCCCGCGCGAGCTCTCCGGCGGCCAGCGCCAGCGCGTGGCGATGGGGCGTGCCATCGTGCGCGATCCGGCGGTATTCCTGTTTGATGAACCGCTTTCAAACCTCGACGCCAAACTGCGTGTGCAGATGCGTCTTGAGTTACAACATCTGCATCGCCGTCTGAACACAACGTCCCTGTACGTCACCCACGATCAGGTTGAAGCGATGACCCTCGCCCAGCGGGTCATGGTGATGAACAAGGGCATCGCCGAGCAGATTGGCACCCCGGTGGAAGTGTACGAAAAACCGGCCAGTCGCTTTGTGGCGAGCTTTATCGGCAGCCCGGCGATGAACCTGCTGGAAGGGCGCATCAGTAGTGCGGGTACCCACTTTGAGCTGGAAAGCGGGATGGCATTGCCGATCAACTGGTACTATCGTGGCTACGCCGGGCGTAAGATGACGCTCGGTGTCCGCCCGGAGCATATCGGTTTAACCACTCAGGCGGACGGCGGCGTGCCGCTGGTGATGGACACGCTGGAGATGCTGGGTGCAGACAACCTGGCGCACGGGCGCTGGGGCGAACAAAAAATGGTGGTCCGCCTCACGCATCAGGAACGCCCTAAAGCAGGCAGCACGCTCTGGCTGAATCTTCAGGAAAATCATCTGCATCTTTTTGATGGCGAAACAGGACAACGCGTATGAGTAACTGGCCGTATCCCCGCATCGTCGCCCACCGCGGCGGCGGTAAACTGGCACCGGAGAACACCCTGGCGGCGATTGACGTTGGCGCGCATTACGGGCACACGATGATCGAGTTTGATGCCAAACTGTCGAAAGATGGCGAAATTTTCCTGTTGCACGACGACAACCTCGAACGCACCAGCAACGGCTGGGGTGTGGCGGGGGAACTCCACTGGCAGGATTTATTGCGCGTGGATGCCGGAAGCTGGTATAGCGGCGAATACAAAGGTGAGCCGCTGCCGCTGCTTTCGCAGGTGGCGGAGCGCTGTCGCCAACATGGGATGATGGCCAATATCGAAATCAAACCGACCACTGGCACCGGACCACTCACGGGCAAAGTGATTGCCCTTGCCGCGCGCGAGCTGTGGGAAGGGATGACAGCACCGCTGCTCTCCTCGTTCGAAATCGATGCGCTTGAGGCCGCACAGGCGGCCGTACCGGAACTGCCGCGCGGGCTACTACTGGACGCGTGGCGCAACGACTGGCGCGAGCTAACGGCCCGCTTAGGCTGTGTCTCGATCCATCTGAACCACAAGCTGCTGGATGAAGCGCGGGTAAAAATGCTGAAAGAGGCGGGGCTGCATATTCTGGTTTATACCGTCAACAGACCCCAGCGTGCAGCCGAACTGCTGCGCTGGGGCGTGGACAGCATCTGCACCGATGCAATCGACCTGATCGGCCCGAACTTTAATTCTGCGGATTAAGCATATCGCCATTCTGCCGTGGCGGTAGCATATGCTGCTGCCCGCTGCTTTGGCTCATACCGCCATTGAGCATGCCGCCGTTGGTGTTCGGCAGCGGCTGTTCACGCACCTGACCCTGCTGGATACGCTGCTGGTTGTTGTTCATCTGCGTTTGCAGATTTTGCTGCTGAAGCTGCGTCTGCGTTTTTAACTGCTGGTTAAGCATCCCTTTTTGTTGGATCTGCTGCGTCTGCATCTGCGTTTGCATCCGCTGCTGGCTGGGGATCTGATAACCCGGCTGATTCGGATTGTTCATCGTGTTTAGGGGCTGTGCGAGCGCGACAAACGGAACCAGCGCTGCAAGAATCAAAAAGCGTTTCATTGTCATCTCCTCCTTCTGAGGCTTCTCTTAAGTTTACCTCGAATACGTCATAACGATGATTTTTTAGGAGTTGTGAACCAGGCTTAAGCGGGGAATATGGATCCCATCACCTGGAGAATAACGATGATGAAACCGACGTTTTTGCGCCGGGTAGCGCTGGCTGCTCTGCTCTCAGGAAGCTTTTTTAGCGCGATTGCCGCGCCACCGCCGCCTCCCGTCTCTTACGGTGTGGAAGAGGATGTCTTCCATCCGGTGCGGGCGAAACAGGGGATGGTCGCCTCAGTGGATGCGATGGCAACGCAGGTCGGGGTAGATATTCTCAGGCAGGGCGGGAACGCCGTTGATGCCGCCGTGGCTGTGGGATATGCATTGGCGGTGACACATCCGCAGGCCGGGAATATAGGCGGCGGGGGCTTTATGTTACTGCGCACCAAAGACGGCAACACCACGGCAATTGATTTTCGTGAGATGGCCCCTGCCAATGCCACGCGCGATATGTTCCTCGACGATCAGGGTAATCCAGACAGCAAAAAATCACTGACTTCGCACCTGGCTTCCGGTACGCCGGGCACAGTCGCAGGATTCTCGCTGGCGCTGGAAAAATACGGCACCCTGCCGCTCAACAAAGTGATCCGCCCGGCAATCAAACTGGCGGAAGAAGGGTTTGTGGTGAACGACGCGCTGGCTGACGATCTCAAAACCTATGGCAGCGAAGTGTTACCCAAACACGAAAACAGCAAAGCCATCTTCTGGAAAGACGGCGAACCGCTGAAAAAGGGCGACAAGCTGGTACAAAAGAACCTGGCGAAAAGCCTGGAGATGATTGCAGAAAATGGCCCGGATGCCTTCTATAAAGGGGTGATTGCCGAGCAGATCGCGCAGGAGATGCAGAACAACGGCGGGCTGATCAGCAAAGACGACCTGGCGAATTATAAAGCGGTAGAGCGACCGCCGATTAGCGGCGACTATCGCGGATATCAGGTGTTCTCAATGCCGCCCCCCTCATCCGGCGGGATTCATATCGTGCAAATCCTTAATGTTCTCGAAAACTTCGATATGAAGAAATACGGTTTTGGCAGTGCGGATGCCATGCAGGTGATGGCGGAAGCGGAAAAATACGCCTATGCCGACCGTTCAGAGTATCTGGGCGATCCGGATTTTGTGAAAGTGCCGTGGCAGGCATTGACCAACAAAGTCTATGCCAAATCCATTGCCGACAAGATTGATATCAATAAGGCGAAACCGTCCAGTGAAATCCGTCCCGGCAAACTTGCTCCTTATGAAAGTAACCAGACTACCCACTACTCGGTGGTGGATAAAGACGGCAACGCGGTGGCGGTGACCTACACCCTCAACACCACCTTCGGGACTGGCATTGTGGCGGGTAATACCGGTATTTTGTTGAATAATCAGATGGATGACTTCTCGGCGAAGCCGGGGGTGCCTAACGTGTACGGACTGGTGGGAGGGGATGCCAACGCCGTTGGGCCGAAGAAGCGCCCGCTGTCATCCATGTCGCCAACCATTGTGGTGAAAGACGGTAAAACCTGGCTGGTGACCGGAAGTCCTGGCGGCAGTCGGATTATCACCACCGTGCTGCAAATGGTGGTCAACAGTATCGATTTTGGAATGAACGTCGCCGAAGCAACCAATGCGCCGCGTTTCCATCATCAGTGGCTGCCGGATGAACTGCGCGTGGAAAAAGGCTTTAGCCCGGACACGCTGAAGCTGCTGGAACAAAAAGGCCAGAAGGTCGCGCTAAAAGAGGCGATGGGCAGCACCCAGAGCATTATGGTCGGCCCGGACGGCGAACTTTATGGCGCTTCTGATCCACGGTCAGTGGATGATTTAACGGCGGGTTATTGATGTGTTGCCGGGTGGAGGCTCCGCCTTACCCGGCATACGTTTTGTGCTGTTGTGAGATCAAATAATGCCTAATGACTCAGGGAGGTTTCTGACAAAATCTGATTTATCATCTACGTATTGTTTTGATAAGGTGTAAAATAAATCAGCGATATTATCCCGATCTTCACGATTCAAGGATTGTAGTTCAGCGGCAATACTTTCCATTGCTTCAATTGAGCAGTCAGGGTCAAGCAAATCAGGGCTGGTAAACTCTAAAAATATAGCTAGATCTGCAATAATTTGAATAAGCTTAATTTCACTATTCTTTAACAATTTTCACCTCGATATTTTTAATTCCCAACTCATCAAATATCTTTTGTGCGCGATTTGCTTGAGTTTGATTTGGAACCTCCCAACGCCCTGTCATATTGTTGTTTTTCAAGGCGTTGGATTGTCTTTTAGCTTGATCCTTAGCTTTTGGGGTTGTAACTACAGATATTTTCCTGTCTATCATTACATTTCCATCAACCCCATCAAAACGTACTGGTTTACTATTATTGTCAATATCAGTTCGATTAATGGTTGGTGCTTGACCTTTTTTTGTACTAATATTTGAACGGGCACCAGAAGCGGAATCATTATAATTTCTTGCTCTTAGGCTCATACCTGCATTTTCATCAACCCATGTTACTTTTTTAAATTCTTCTAACAGACTAAGGTTAGGTTGCTTCTGGGTTAAAAGTATAGATGCGGCAGCAATACCTAGTCCAACTGTTTTTTCATTTAGCACCTGCTTGTAACCTGTTGGCGCATCCCCTCCCAACTTCTCTGCCGTTTCCTTGAAACCCTCAACATTCCCGTTGTAAATGCCTCCCGCAGCGAGCAATCTTCCGACCCCTTTGCTGTTTAGCGTTCTAAAGCCGCTATCCTGACGGGGAACATACCAGCGGCTGTAGTTATCTGGCAGCGCGAGGAAACTGAATTCCGTCTTAGCAATAAGATGCTGGCAAAGAATATATTCATAACTTATCGTAATGGATTCAATATCATTTTCCCTGAAGTTATATTGGATACCTGATAAAAACGCTCCCCGTAATTGAATATAATAATACTTTTCCCATCTGCCAGAACGATTAATACGATAGAAATAAAACTCGACGTACAACTGCTCATTGTTGTTAATCGCATTCGTCCACAATGGCGTACTTTTATCGATCTGTTTACAAAATCTCAGATCATGTCGTTGAGAGCACTGGTCAGTACTGGTTATGTTATTAGTAAGGGAAAATACGAGTATTTCATCCGCATGACCCGTTTGCCAGCGGTTGCCCATGGAAGCAGTAGTACCACATCCCGTTGAAATAATACCTTGTCGTTCCCCTGATACCGTCATATAGACAATACTACTCATTCCATTAAATTCCCTCTATATCCGTGTTATTGAGGTTTTTACGCTTAATACATATATTTGGATATGGAAGAAATAAAATCTTTCACTTTAAGATGCAGGAATGAGGTTTATCTGGTATTAGGTATTCGGTAAGAGAATATATTATCGTTGACTATGTTTGATTTTAATTCAAGAGATGCTGACATTCAGGATGTGATGGAGGCTCCGCCTTACCCGGCCTACGTTTTGTGCTGTTGTGGCCCGGTATGCGTAGCACCACCGGGCAATTCGTCACTTCACCCGCGCCATAAAATACGCGTCAACGTACTCACCGTTGCGCAGGCCGTACTTCTTGCCGGTGCCTTCAATTTCGAAGCCATGCTTTTTATAGACGGCAACCGCAGGGGCGTTGTCGACAAATACCGTCAGTTCAATGCGATCCACACGCAGCCAGTTGTCGCACATGTCGATCATCGTGCGGAGCAGGGCGCTGGCGACGCCGCGATTTTGCCAGCGGGCGTCAACGCAAATGCCAAAGTCCGCGACATGGCTGCGCCGTGGGCGCTGCGTCACTTCAATACAAAGATGGCCGACCACCTGCCCATCAATGCAGGCAACAAGCTGTTTAATACCCGGCCGATCCGCTAGCCGCGCCTGCCACATTTCAACAGAGGGATGAGGAACCTGTAGCGTGTTGTGGTACACCTCCGGCTGGGCGTGGATCTGACGAATCGCGTCATAATCTTTCTGTTCAGCGTGGCGTATCACTATCTCACTCATTCCTTATCTCCTTCAGGGTTAATTGAGCATTTACAGTCGCTGAGATTGAAAATGGCGTCAACCGCATTTTTTTACAAAAAGAAGTAGACAAGTGCGAATGAGAATGATTATTATTGTCCTGCATTCAGGAAGACCCCTCGCGGAGAACCTGAAAGCACGACATTGCTCACATTGCTTCCAGTATTACTTTAGCCAGCCTCGCGCTGGCTTTTTTTTGTGGTTGGGTTTCGGGCTAGTTTACTTGTCAGCTTAAACCCGGGCTGTGCTCGCAATCCTCACGCACATTGAGTACGCTCCGGTTGCTGCGCGCAGGCCGTGATTAATCTGCCTGCGCCACTAACGCCCGAGCGTTAGGCTTATTAGTAGGCCGGATAAGGCTTCGCCGCCATCCGGCAAAGCAATGGCACAGAATCCAACATTTAGTCTCCCCCCACTTTGCGCTATGGTGTAGGCAATTACCTTCACAAGGATATTGCCATGACCTTACATTGCGCATTTATTGGATTCGGTAAAAGCACCACCCGTTATCACCTGCCTTATGTTCTCAACCGCAAAGATACCTGGCACGTGGCGCATATCTTCCGCCGTCACCCGAAGCCGGAAGAACAAGCCCCGATCTATTCGCACATTCATTTCACCAGCGATCTGGACGAAGTTCTGAACGATCCGCAGGTGAAGCTTGTGATCGTCTGTACACACGCTGACAGCCATTTTGAATACGCAAAACGGGCGCTGGAAGCGGGGAAAAACGTGCTGGTCGAGAAACCCTTCACGCCGACGATGGTAGAAGCTAAGGTGCTGTTTGAACTGGCACAGAGCAAAGGACTTACGGTATCCCCGTATCAGAACCGTCGCTTTGACTCCTGTTTCCTGACCGCCAAAAAAGCGATTGAAAGCGGCAAGCTTGGCGAAATTGTGGAAGTGGAAAGCCACTTCGATTACTACCGCCCGGTGGCGGAAACCAAGCCAGGTCTCCCGCAGGACGGTTCGTTCTACGGTCTGGGCGTTCATACCATGGACCAGATTATTTCGCTGTTTGGCCGCCCGGATCACGTAGCGTATGACATTCGCAGCCTGCGCAATAAAGCCAATCCGGACGATACTTTCGAAGCACAACTGTTCTATGGCGATCTGAAAGCCATCGTCAAAACCAGTCATCTGGTGAAAATCGATTACCCGAAGTTTATCGTTCACGGGACGAAAGGCTCGTTTATCAAATACGGCATCGACCAGCAGGAAACCAGCCTGAAGGCCAACATCATGCCGGGCGAGCCGGGCTTTGCGGCGGATGATTCCGTGGGCGTGCTGGAGTACGTTAACGACGAAGGCGTAACGGTGAAAGAAGAGCTTAAGCCGGAAGTGGGCGACTATGGGCGCGTCTATGATGCTCTCTATGCCACCATCACCAGCGGTGCGGCGAATTACGTCAAGGAATCTGAAGTTCTCACCAACCTCGAGATCCTCGAACGCGCGTTTGAGCAGGCTTCTCCTGCCACAATAACCCTCGCAAAATAAGCAGAACAGACTCCTCTGTAGTTGTTCATAATTTTTGAACAGAGGAGTCAATTTTCACCCTCTATGATCCCTGGGCGTTTGCGTCCACACTTACTCCATCGAAAACATCTGGGGGTGAACACAATGATCTACTTACGCAAAGCAAACGACCGTGGCCACGCAAATCATGGCTGGCTGGATTCCTGGCATTCTTTCTCTTTTGCTGATTATTACGATCCGAACTTTATGGGATTCTCGGCGCTGCGCGTGATTAACGATGACGTGATCGAAGCAGGCCAGGGCTTTGGTACCCATCCGCATAAAGACATGGAAATCCTGACCTACGTGCTGGAAGGCGCGGTAGAGCACCAGGACAGCATGGGTAATAAAGAGCAGGTTCCGGCCGGTGAGTTTCAGATTATGAGTGCGGGTACCGGGATTCGTCATTCCGAATACAACCCGAGCAAAACGGATCGTCTGCGTCTTTATCAGATCTGGATCATTCCAGAAAAAACCGGGATCACGCCACGCTATGAGCAGCGCCGTTTTGACGCCACTCAGGGCAAACAACTGGTACTGTCGCCGGACGCTCGTGACGGTTCGCTGAAAGTGAATCAGGATATGGAGCTATACCGCTGGGCGCTGTTGAAAGATGAGCAGTCGGTGCATCAGATTGCCGCTGAACGTCGCGTCTGGATCCAGGTGGTAAAAGGCGAGGTGACCATTAATGGCACCAAAGCCACCACCAGCGATGGTCTGGCAATTTGGGACGAGCAGGCGCTATCGATTCATGCTGACAGCGAAAGCGAAATTCTTCTGTTTGACCTGCCACCGGTCTAAATAATTTCTCAACCTTCCCTTTAAACGGGGAAGGTTGAGCTTTGTCCGTGATAAACTGAGCAAATCTCTCACTCAAGATTTCTCAGGACGATGAAAAAGAAAAGACCCGTACTTCAGGATGTCGCCGACCGCGTAGGTGTGACCAAAATGACGGTCAGCCGTTTTTTGCGTAACCCGGAGCAAGTCTCCGTCGCGCTACGGGGCAAAATCGCTGCTGCACTTGATGAGCTGGGTTATATTCCCAATCGCGCGCCTGACATTCTTTCCAATGCCACCAGCCGGGCTATTGGCGTTCTGTTACCCTCTTTAACCAACCAGGTCTTCGCCGAAGTGCTGCGTGGTATTGAAGCAGTTACTGACGCTCACGGCTATCAGACTATGCTTGCGCACTATGGCTATAAGCCAGAGATGGAGCAGGAGCGTCTGGAGTCGATGCTCTCCTGGAACATTGACGGTCTGATCCTCACCGAGCGTACCCATACGCCACGAACGCTAAAAATGATTGAAGTCGCAGGTATTCCGGTGGTTGAGCTAATGGATAGCCAGTCGCCTTGTCTGGATATCGCCGTTGGCTTCGATAACTTTGAAGCTGCCCGTCAGATGACCGCCGCCATTATCGCGCGAGGCCATCGCCATATTGCTTATCTCGGCGCACGTCTCGACGAACGTACTATCATCAAACAGAAGGGATATGAACAGGCGATGCTGGACGCAGGCCTGGTGCCTTACAGTGTGATGGTCGAGCAATCTTCGTCTTACTCATCCGGTATTGAGCTTATCCGTCAGGCGCGTCGTGAATACCCGCAGCTGGACGGGATCTTCTGTACCAACGATGACCTGGCGGTGGGCGCAGCGTTTGAATGTCAGCGTTTGGGGCTGAAAATTCCCGACGATATGGCCATTGCCGGTTTTCACGGCCACGATATTGGTCAAGTGATGGAGCCGCGTCTGGCGAGCGTGCTCACGCCGCGTGAACGGATGGGCAGTATTGGTGCCGAGCGTCTGCTGGCGCGTATACGGGGTGAGTCCGTGATGCCGAGAATGTTAGATTTAGGTTTCACCTTGTCACCGGGTGGATCTATTTAACCCTGCAAGTTTGAAGTAGCTCACAGTTATTCACTTCTGGCACGAATGGATATTGCTTCTCTATTTATCCGGCTGGACAATGTTACCGATAACAGTTACCCGTAACAATCACTGAATCTTGAACTGTGGGGGCACCACTTTGAGCACGACTAACCATGATCACCACATTTACGTTCTGATGGGCGTATCTGGCAGTGGCAAATCCGCTGTCGCCAGCGAAGTGGCGCATCAGCTACAGGCCGCGTTTCTTGATGGCGATTTTCTGCATCCGCGTCGCAACATTGAGAAAATGGCCTCCGGCGAACCGTTAAACGACGATGACCGTAAGCCGTGGCTGCAGGCGCTGAATGATGCCGCATTTGCGATGCAGCGTACCAACAAGGTGTCGCTGATCGTCTGTTCTGCACTGAAAAAAACCTATCGCGACCTGCTGCGTGACGGTAACCCGAACCTCTCCTTTATCTACCTGAAAGGCGATTTCGACGTGATCGAAAGCCGACTGAAGGCGCGTAAAGGCCATTTCTTCAAAACTCAAATGCTGGTCACTCAGTTTGAAACTCTGCAAGAGCCGGGCGCAGAGGAAAAAGATGTCCTGGTGGTCGATATCGATCAACCGCTGGAAGGCGTTGTGGCAAGTACGATCGAGGTCATTAATAAAAGGCAGTAACTTTTGAGTACATTAACGCTGGTTTTGACAGCAGTAGGTTCTGTTTTACTGCTGCTGTTTTTAGTGATGAAGGCGCGTATGCACGCCTTCGTCGCTTTGATGGTGGTTTCAATTGGTGCAGGTCTTTTTTCCGGAATGCCGCTCGACAAGATCGCCGCGACGATGGAAAAAGGGATGGGGGGGACACTTGGCTTCCTCGCGATAGTCGTCGCACTGGGCGCGATGTTCGGCAAGATTTTGCATGAAACGGGCGCGGTCGATCAGATTGCCGTCAAGATGCTGAAATCCTTCGGCCACAGTCGCGCGCACTACGCGATAGGCCTGGCGGGGCTGATTTGTGCGCTACCGCTGTTCTTCGAAGTGGCGATTGTGCTGCTGATTAGCGTCGCCTTTTCAATGGCGCGTCACACCGGTACTAACCTCGTGAAGTTGGTCATTCCGCTGTTTGCGGGCGTGGCGGCGGCTGCGGCGTTTTTATTGCCCGGGCCTGCGCCGATGCTTCTCGCTTCGCAAATGCACGCCGACTTTGGCTGGATGATCCTGATTGGCCTGTGCGCTGCGATTCCTGGGATGATTATCGCCGGGCCGCTGTGGGGCAACTTTATTGGCCGCTACGTTGAGCTGAACATTCCTGATGATATTACCGAGCCGCACCTTGGCGAAGGCAAAATGCCATCCTTTGGCTTCAGCCTGTCGCTGATCTTGCTGCCGCTGGTGCTGGTGGGGTTGAAAACGATTGCCGCGCGATTTGTGGCGGAAGGCTCTACCGCTTACCAGTGGTTTGAGTTTATCGGGCATCCATTCACCGCGATTCTGGTGGCGTGTCTGGTGGCCATTTATGGTCTGGCGGTGCGTCAGGGCATGGCGAAAGACCGGGTGATGGAAATTTGCGGACACGCGCTGCAGCCGGCGGGGATCATTCTGCTGGTGATTGGCGCTGGCGGCGTGTTCAAGCAGGTGCTGGTGGATTCCGGCGTCGGTCCGGCGCTGGGCGAAGCGTTAACCGGTATGGGATTGCCGATTGCGCTGACCTGCTTCGTGCTTGCCGCTGCGGTGCGCATCATTCAGGGTTCCGCAACGGTGGCGTGCTTAACGGCGGTAGGGCTGGTGATGCCGGTGATTGAGCAACTGAATTACTCCGGCGCACAGATGGCCGCGCTGTCTATCTGCATCGCGGGCGGTTCGATTGTTGTCAGCCACGTAAATGACGCCGGTTTCTGGCTGTTCGGTAAATTCACTGGTGCGACTGAAGCACAGACGCTGAAGACGTGGACGATGATGGAAACCATCCTCGGCACCGTCGGCGCGATTATCGGGATGATCGCGTTTACGCTGCTGAGCTAACGAGGCCGTGTGTGTCGGGTGGCGGCTTCGCCTTACCCGACCTACAAAAACCTCAGGTCTCGTAGGCCGGGTAAGCGCAAGCGCCACCCGGCACGAACTCACCCCTTCATCCACATCCGAATGCCGTCCAGGAACATCTGGGTCGCCATCATCACCAGAATCAATCCCATCAGCCTTTCCAGAGCATTCACCCCTTTTTCGCCAAGCAGTCGCAAAAACAGCGACGATTGCAGCAGAATCGCAAAGGTACCGCCCCAGGCCAGCAGCAGGGCAATCACCAGATGTCCCATCTGATTTGGATACTGGTGTGACAGCAGCATCAGCGTTGCCAGAATGGTAGGGCCCGCCACTAAAGGGATCGCCAGTGGGACGATAAACGGTTCTTCGCCCGCCGGAAGCCCGGCGCTGTTTCCCGTGGCGCTCGGGAAAATCATCTTAATGGCGATCAGAAACAGAATGATGCCGCCGGAGATCGACACGGTTTCTGCGCGCAAATTGAGAAATGCCAGAATTTTCTCGCCCGCAAACAGAAAAATCAGCATCAGCAGCAGCGCAATCGTCAGCTCGCGAACCATAATCGCACGACGGCGTTTTGGTTCGGTATGCTTCAGTACAGACATGAAAATTGGCAGATTTCCGAGCGGATCCATAATTAAGATCAATAAAACAGCTGCAGAAATGATTTCATTCATAACTCAAATTCCGTGATAATTGCCGTGGACTTTCTGCTTGCTTGCGCAGCGGGATAAGTCGCATTACTGATGGCTTCGCTATCATTGATTAATTTCACTTGCGACTTTGGCTGCTTTTTGTATGGTGAAGGATAAACCAGTGGGACACTGGTCAGCATACACAGCACACATCTTCGCAGGAAAAAAACGCTATGAAAAATGTTGGTTTTATCGGCTGGCGCGGTATGGTCGGCTCTGTTCTCATGCAACGCATGGTTGAAGAACGCGACTTCGACGCCATTCGCCCTGTTTTCTTTTCTACTTCCCAGCTAGGGCAGGTAGCGCCTTCGTTTGGCGGTACCGCGACCGGTACACTTCAGGACGCCTATGATCTGGACGCGCTGAAGGCGCTCGATATCATTGTGACCTGTCAGGGCGGCGATTATACCAACGAAATCTATCCAAAGCTTCGTGAAAGCGGGTGGCAGGGTTACTGGATTGACGCTGCATCTTCGCTGCGTATGAAGGATGATGCCATTATCATTCTCGATCCGGTGAACCAGGACGTCATCACCGACGGCCTGAACAACGGGGTTAAGACCTTTGTGGGCGGTAACTGTACCGTCAGCCTAATGTTAATGTCGCTCGGCGGCCTGTTCGCCAATGATCTTGTGGACTGGGTGTCCGTGGCAACGTATCAGGCAGCGTCAGGCGGCGGCGCGCGCCATATGCGCGAACTGCTGAACCAGATGGGTCATCTGTATGGTCACGTCGCGGATGAGCTCGCGACCCCTTCTTCTGCCATTCTCGATATTGAACGTAAAGTCACCGCGCTGAGCCGCAGCGGCGACCTACCGGTTGATAACTTTGGCGTGCCGCTGGCGGGCAGTCTGATTCCGTGGATTGACAAACAGCTTGATAACGGCCAGAGCCGCGAAGAGTGGAAAGGCCAGGCGGAAACCAACAAGATTCTTAACACCCCTTCAGTGATTCCGGTGGATGGTTTGTGCGTGCGCGTCGGCGCGCTGCGCTGCCACAGCCAGGCATTCACCATTAAATTGAAAAAGGATGTGTCTATTCCGACCGTGGAAGAACTGCTGGCTGCACACAATCCGTGGGCGCAAGTGGTACCCAACGATCGGGATATCACGATGCGTGAGCTGACGCCTGCAGCGGTAACCGGCACGCTGACCACCCCAGTGGGCCGTCTGCGTAAGCTGAATATGGGACCGGAGTTCCTGTCCGCCTTTACCGTGGGCGATCAGTTGCTGTGGGGCGCGGCAGAGCCGCTGCGCCGTATGCTGCGTCAGTTGGCGTAATATTGCGGTGCCCGATGGCGCTTCGCTTATCGGGCCCACAATGAGGCGAATCGCCAGGCCGGATAACGCATTGATGCCATCCGCAACAATTTGGCTAAAGATTTACCGGGGTGCGGAGTCACCCCTTTTTTTGCGTAATACAGGAGTAAGCGCAGATGTTTCAACATTAACCGGGAGTAAAGTAAAGCATTGGCTATTCTTTAAGGGTGGCTTAATACCGGAGGTATTAACGCTTAGCCTGAAGGTGGGACGGAGCAGAGAGGATGCACAATAGTGCTGCGCCGTTCAGGTCAAAAAAGTGTCACTACCTGATATCGAAAATCAGCTGGATGGCGTGACACCATAAAACAGGAAGACAACCATGTCCGTTCATATTGATAGAGACGTGATTAATGCGCTAATTGAAGGTCGCTTTTCAGACCCTTTTTCTGTGCTTGGAATGCACCAAACCGCTGCCGGACTTGAAGTCCGTGCCCTTTTACCTGATGCCACTGAAGTGTGGGTGATCGAACCTAAAACCGGACGTAAAGTCGGCAAACTGGAATGTTTCGATTCCCGTGGTTTTTTCAGTGGCGTTTTAGCTCGTCGTAAAAATCCTTTCCGCTATCAGCTTGCCGTTTCCTGGCATGGTCAGCAGAACCTCATTGACGATCCTTACCGCTTTGGTCCGTTGATTCAGGAAATGGATGTCTGGCTGTTATCCGAAGGCACCCATTTACGTCCGTATGAAACGCTCGGTGCGCACGCGGACACGATGGATGGCGTCACGGGGACGCGTTTTTCCGTCTGGGCGCCGAATGCACGCCGTGTTTCGGTCGTCGGGGAGTTTAACTACTGGGATGGTCGTCGCCACCCCATGCGCCTGCGTAAAGAGAGCGGCATCTGGGAACTGTTTATCCCCGGCGCACAGCAGGGCCAGCTCTATAAATATGAAATCATTGACGCCAACGGCAACCTTCGGGTTAAAGCCGACCCTTACGCATTTGAAGCGCAGATGCGTCCGGAAACCGCCTCAATGATCTGCGGATTACCGGAAAAGGTGGTGCAGACTGAGGAGCGCAAAAAGGCGAATCAGTTTGATGCTCCCATCTCTATCTACGAAGTGCATCTCGGCTCATGGCGTCGCCACACCGACAACAACTTCTGGCTGAGCTACCGCGAACTGGCGGACCAACTGATCCCGTATGTGAAATGGATGGGCTTTACCCATATCGAGCTGTTGCCGGTGAACGAACACCCGTTTGACGGCAGTTGGGGGTATCAACCGACCGGTCTGTATGCTCCCACTCGCCGCTTTGGCACCCGCGACGATTTCCGCTATTTCGTCAACGCCGCGCACCAGGCAGGCCTCAATGTCATTCTTGACTGGGTACCAGGCCATTTCCCGTCCGATGACTTTGGTCTGGCGGAATTCGATGGAACCAAACTGTACGAACACAGCGACCCGCGCGAAGGCTATCACCAGGACTGGAATACCCTGATCTACAACTACGGTCGCCGTGAAGTCAGTAATTACCTGGTGGGGAATGCGCTGTACTGGATTGAACGCTTCGGCATTGATGCTCTGCGTGTGGATGCGGTGGCCTCGATGATCTACCGCGACTACAGCCGCAAGCAGGGCGAATGGATCCCGAACGAATTTGGTGGACGCGAAAACCTTGAAGCGATTGAGTTCTTACGCAATACCAACCGTATTCTCGGCGAGCAGGTTCCCGGTGCGGTAAGCATGGCCGAAGAGTCTACGGATTTTGCCGGCGTTTCCCGACCGCAGGATATGGGCGGCCTTGGCTTCTGGTACAAGTGGAACCTGGGCTGGATGCACGACACGCTCGACTACATGAAACTGGACCCGATTCACCGTCAGTATCACCACGACAAACTCACCTTCGGCATGCTTTATAACTACACTGAGAACTTTGTTCTGCCGTTGTCGCATGACGAAGTGGTCCACGGTAAGAAATCGATTCTTGACCGTATGCCGGGCGACGCCTGGCAGAAGTTTGCCAACCTGCGCGCCTATTACGGCTGGATGTGGGCCTTCCCCGGCAAGAAACTCCTGTTTATGGGCAATGAGTTTGCCCAGGGGCGCGAATGGAACCATGACACCAGTCTCGACTGGCACCTGCTGGAAGGCGGCGATAACTGGCATCACGGCGTACAGCGTCTGGTGCGCGATCTCAACCAGACCTATCGCCATCATAAAGCGCTGCATGAGCTCGACTTCGATTCCTATGGTTTCGAATGGCTGGTGGTGAATGACAATGAGCGTTCGGTGCTGATCTTTGTGCGCCGTGACAAAGCCGGGAATGAGATCATTGTCGCCAGTAACTTCACTCCAGTGCCGCGCCACGATTACCGCTTCGGCGTGAATCAGGCGGGTAAGTGGCGCGAGATTCTCAATACCGACTCAATGCACTACCACGGAAGCAACGTCGGTAACGGCGGGGCGGTGCAGACCGATCAAATTGAAAGCCATGGTCGTCCGCAGTCGCTCAGCCTTACGCTGCCGCCGCTGTCGACTATCTGGCTGATGCGGGAGGGCGAATGACGAAACTGGCCACCGGCAGCGCCACACCTCATGGCGCAACGTATGACGGGCACGGCGTAAACTTTACGCTGTTTTCCGTTCATGCCGAGCGCGTTGAGCTGTGCGTGTTTGACGAGATGGACAATGAACAGCGTTACGATCTGCCGGGGCGCACCGGCGATGTCTGGCACGGCTATTTGGCCAATGCCCGTCCCGGCTTGCGCTACGGCTATCGCGTGCATGGTCCCTGGGAGCCTGCTCAGGGACACTGGTTTAATCCGGCGAAGCTGTTGATTGACCCCTGCGCGCGTCGCGTAGAAGGTGAGCTGAACGATAACCCGCTGCTGCATGCGGGTTATGACGCGCCGGACCATCGTGACAATGCGGCCATTGCGCTGAAGAGCGTGGTGACCGCCGATCGTTATGACTGGGAAGACGACACCCCGCCGCGCACGCCGTGGGGTAAAACCGTGATCTATGAAGCCCATGTTAAGGGCTTAACTTTCTTGCATCCGGAAATTCCCCAGGAGATACGCGGCACGTATAAAGCGCTCGCCCACCCGGTGATGATCCGCTATCTCCAGCGTCTTGGCATTACCGCGCTGGAGCTGCTGCCGGTGGCACATTTTGCCAGCGAGCCGCGTCTGCAACATCTCGGCTTGTCCAATTACTGGGGCTATAACCCCGTTGCGCTGTTTGCCGTACATCCGGCCTATGCCTGTTCGCCAGAGACGGCGCTGGATGAATTTCGCGATGCGGTCAAAGCGCTGCACAAGGCGGGTATTGAGGTCATTCTCGACATCGTGCTGAACCACAGCGCGGAGTTGGATCTGGACGGACCTCTTTTCTCCCTGCGCGGAATCGACAACCGTAGCTATTATTGGATAAGGGAAGATGGCGATTACCACAACTGGACCGGCTGCGGTAACACACTCAACCTGAGTCATCCCGGCGTGGTGGAGTATGCCTGTGAATGTCTGCGCTACTGGGTGGAAACCTGCCACGTGGACGGTTTTCGCTTTGATTTGGCGTCGGTAATGGGCCGTACGCCCGAATTTCGCCAGGATGCGCCGCTATTTACAGCGATTAAAAATTGCCCGGTATTGTCGGCGGTGAAGTTGATTGCAGAACCCTGGGACATCGGCGAAGGCGGCTATCAGGTGGGGAACTTCCCCGCCCCGTTTGCGGAGTGGAACGATCATTATCGCGATGCGATTCGTCGGTTCTGGCTGCAGCGTAATGTTTCATTGGGTGAATTTGCCGGGCGTTTCGCCGCCTCCAGCGATGTCTTTAAGCATCAGGATCGAAAACCCAGTGCTTCGGTGAATCTGGTGACGGCCCACGATGGATTTACGCTCAGAGACTGTGTTTGTTTCAATCAGAAGCACAATGAGGCAAATGGTGAGGAAAATCGGGACGGAACCGACAATAACCACACCAATAATCATGGTAAAGAAGGATTAGGCGGTTCGCTGGAAATTATCGAGCGTCGGCGCGATAGCATTCATGCCATGTTGACGTCGCTTTTACTCTCCCAGGGAACGCCGATGTTGCTGGCGGGTGACGAACACGGTCACAGCCAGCACGGCAACAATAACGCCTACTGCCAGGACAATGCGCTGACCTGGCTGGACTGGTCGCAGGCAAGCAGCGGGTTGATCGACTTTACCGCTGCATTGATTCGTCTGCGGCAGCAAATCCCGGCGCTGGTGGGGGACCATTGGTGGGAAGAGGGCGATGGTAACGTACGCTGGTTGAACCGCTACGCACGGCCATTAAGCGCTGATGAGTGGCAAAACGGGCCGAAACAGATGCAGATTTTGCTGTCGGATCGTTTTCTGATCGCCATCAATGCCACGCTTGAAGTCACGGAGATTGTGTTACCTGAAGGGGAGTGGCGTGCAGTTCCCCCATTTGCCGGAGAGGATAATCCGGTAGTTATGGCTGTCTGGCCGGGACCTGCGCATGGATTGTGCGTGTTCCAGAGATGATAAAAAAGGAGTTAGTCATGGTGAGTTTAGAGAAGAACGATCGTTTGATGTTGGCGCGCCAGTTGCCATTGAAGTCTGTTGCCCTGATTCTTGCAGGTGGTCGTGGTACTCGTCTGAAAGATTTAACCAACAAGCGCGCTAAGCCGGCCGTTCACTTTGGCGGTAAGTTTCGCATTATTGATTTTGCTTTATCGAACTGTCTTAACTCCGGGATCCGCCGGATTGGCGTGATCACCCAATATCAGTCTCACACTCTGGTACAGCATATTCAGCGCGGCTGGTCGTTTTTTAGCGAAGAGATGAATGAGTTCGTCGACCTGCTGCCAGCGCAACAAAGAATGCAGGGCGAAAACTGGTACCGGGGTACCGCTGACGCCGTTACACAGAACCTGGACATCATTCGCCGCTACAAGGCGGAGTACGTGGTCATTCTCGCAGGCGATCATATTTACAAACAGGACTACTCGCGCATGCTGATCGACCACGTCGAAAAGGGCGCGCGCTGCACCGTAGCCTGTATGCCTGTGCCGATTGAAGAAGCCAGCGCCTTTGGCGTAATGGCAGTCGATGAATCCGACAAGATTATCGAGTTTGTAGAAAAACCGGCGAATCCGCCTGCGATGCCCGGCGACGCGACCAAATCGCTCGCCAGTATGGGGATCTATATTTTTGATGCCGATTACCTCTATGAACTGCTGGAAGAAGACGACAATTGCGATGCTTCCAGCCACGACTTTGGTAAAGACATTATTCCAAAGGTGACGAAAGCGGGGCTGGCCTATGCGCATCCATTCCCCCTGTCCTGTGTACAGTCCGATCCGGAGTCAGAGCCATACTGGCGTGATGTGGGAACGCTGGAAGCCTACTGGAAAGCGAACCTCGATCTGGCCTCGGTGACCCCTGAACTCGATATGTACGATCAGAACTGGCCGATTCGCACGCATATGGAATCGTTACCGCCGGCAAAATTCGTTCAGGATCGCTCGGGGAGTCACGGGATGACACTGAACTCACTGGTTTCCGGCGGCTGTATTATCTCCGGTTCTGTGGTCGTGCAGTCCGTGCTGTTCCCGCGTGTGCGGGTCAATTCATTCTGTAATATCGATTCGTCAGTATTGTTACCCGAGGTCTGGATCGGGCGCTCATGCCGTTTGCGTCGATGCATTATCGATCGCGCCTGCGTTATCCCGGAAGGCATGGTAATCGGTGAAAACGCGGAAGAAGATGCTCGTCGCTTCTACCGTTCTGAAGAAGGCATAGTACTGGTCACGCGTGAAATGCTGCGCAAGTTGCAGGTTAAACAGGAGCGATAATGCAGGTTTTACACGTATGTTCGGAAATGTTTCCCCTGCTGAAAACAGGTGGACTGGCAGATGTTATTGGGGCGTTGCCTGCGGCGCAAATTGAGGATGGTGTGGATGCTCGCGTGCTGCTTCCTGCTTTCCCGGACATTCGTCGTGGCATCCCGGACGCGCAGGTTGTTTCGCGTCGGGATTCGTTCGCGGGCAGAATAAGTCTGTTGTTCGGCCACTACAATGGTGTGGGGATCTATCTGATCGATGCCCCGCACCTGTATGACCGTCCGGGAAGTCCGTATCACGACACCAATTTGTTTGCGTACACCGATAATGTGCTGCGCTTTGCCCTGTTGGGGTGGGTGGGCTGCGAAATGGCCTGCGGCCTTGATCCATTCTGGCGCCCGGATGTGGTGCATGCGCATGACTGGCATGCGGGTCTGGCACCGGCGTATCTGGCGGCGCGCGGGCGTCCGGCGAAGTCGGTCTTTACCGTACACAACCTGGCCTATCAAGGCATGTTTTATGCACAGCATATGAATGACATCCAACTGCCATGGTCATTCTTTAACATGCACGGCTTAGAGTTTAACGGGCAGATCTCGTTCCTGAAGGCCGGTTTGTATTATGCCGACCATATCACAGCGGTCAGCCCGACCTATGCGCGGGAGATCACCGAGCCGCAGTTTGCGTATGGGATGGAAGGCCTGCTGCAACAGCGCCATCGCGAAGGACGTCTTTCCGGCGTACTGAACGGGGTGGATGAGAAGATCTGGAGTCCTGAAACGGATCTTTTACTGACGTCGTGCTATACGCGCGACACGCTGGAAGATAAGGCGGAGAACAAACGCCAACTGCAGGTTGCGATGGGGTTGAAGGTCAACGACAAGGCGCCGCTGTTTGCCGTCGTCAGCCGACTGACCAGTCAGAAAGGGCTGGACCTGGTGCTGGAGGCATTGCCAGGTTTACTGGAACAGGGTGGACAACTGGCGTTGTTGGGAGCAGGCGATCCGGTGTTGCAGGAAGGTTTCCTTGCCGCAGCGGCGCAGCATCCTGGGCAGGTCGGGGTGCAGATTGGTTATCACGAAGCCTTCTCACACCGCATTATGGGCGGCGCGGACGTTATTCTGGTGCCCAGCCGCTTTGAGCCGTGTGGCTTAACGCAACTTTATGGATTGAAGTACGGCACGCTGCCGTTAGTTCGGAGAACGGGGGGGCTGGCGGATACGGTATCCGACAGCTCACTGGAAAACCTTGCGGACGGTATTGCCAGCGGATTTGTCTTTGAGGACAGCAATGCTGTGTCATTGCTTCGGGCGATCCGACGGGCCTTCGTGTTGTGGTCCAGACCTTCGCTCTGGCGGTTTGTGCAACGACAAGCGATGGCGATGGATTTTAGCTGGCATGTCGCGGCGAAGTCATACCGCGAGCTGTACTATCGCTTGAAATAGTTATCCAGGAATCACCTATTATGAATGCTCCATTTTCCTATGCATCACCGACACTGAGCGTAGAAGCGCTTAAGCACTCTATCGCCTATAAGCTGATGTTCACCATTGGCAAAGACCCGGTCATTGCCAATAAGCATGAATGGCTGAACGCGACGCTGTTTGCGGTGCGCGATCGCCTTGTGGAGCGCTGGCTGCGTTCTAACCGTGCGCAATTATCCCAGGAAACCCGCCAGGTTTATTATTTGTCGATGGAATTCCTGATTGGCCGCACTCTGTCCAATGCACTGTTATCGTTGGGTATTTATGACGATGTTAAAGGCGCGCTGGAAGAGATGGGGTTAGATCTTGAAGAGCTGATCGATGAAGAAAATGACCCCGGTCTGGGGAACGGTGGCCTCGGGCGTCTGGCAGCCTGTTTCCTGGATTCACTGGCAACCTTAGGCCTTCCGGGGCGTGGCTACGGCATCCGCTACGACTACGGTATGTTCAAGCAGAACATCGTCGACGGACGACAAAAAGAGTCGCCGGATTACTGGCTGGAATACGGGAACCCGTGGGAATTCAAACGGCATAATACCCGTTACAAAGTCCGCTTTGGCGGGCGTATCCAGCAGGAAGGCAAGAAAACGCGCTGGATTGAAACCGAAGAGATCCTTGCGGTCGCCTACGACCAGATTATCCCCGGTTACGACACCGACGCGACTAATACGCTGCGCCTGTGGAATGCGCAGGCCAGTAGCGAAATCAACCTCGGTAAGTTCAACCAGGGCGATTACTTTGCAGCCGTGGAGGATAAAAACCACTCCGAGAACGTGTCGCGAGTCCTTTATCCGGATGACTCAACCTATTCCGGTCGTGAACTGCGTCTGCGTCAGGAATATTTCCTCGTCTCTTCGACGATACAGGACATTCTGAGCCGCCATTATCAGTTGCATAAGACCTACGACAACCTGGCGGATAAGATCGCCATTCACCTGAATGACACCCACCCGGTACTGTCGATTCCTGAATTAATGCGTCTGTTGATCGACGAGCATAAATTCAGCTGGGATGACGCGTTTGAAGTCTGCTGCCAGGTCTTCTCGTACACCAACCATACGTTGATGAGCGAAGCGCTGGAGACCTGGCCGGTTGATATGCTGGGCAAAATCCTGCCGCGTCATTTGCAGATCATTTTTGAGATTAATGACTACTTCCTGAAAACGTTGCAGGACCATTATCCGAATGACACTGCTCTGCTGGGACGCGCATCGATCATTGATGAATCCAATGGCCGTCGTGTGCGTATGGCGTGGCTTGCAGTGGTGGTGAGCCATAAGGTTAACGGCGTCTCCGAGTTGCACTCGAACCTGATGGTTCAGTCGCTGTTTGCCGATTTTGCGAAAATCTTCCCGACGCGCTTCTGCAACGTGACGAACGGCGTTACGCCGCGTCGCTGGCTGGCGCTAGCGAATCCGCCGCTGTCGGAAGTGCTGGATGACAATATTGGCCGCACATGGCGCACAGACTTAAGCCAACTGAGCGAACTGACGCAACATGTTGATTTCCCGACGGTGAACAAAGCGGTTCGCGACGCCAAGCTGCTGAACAAAAAGCGTCTGGCCGTGTACATCGCCCAGCATCTCAACGTGGTGACGAACCCGAAAGCCCTGTTTGATGTGCAAATCAAACGTATCCACGAGTACAAACGTCAGCTTATGAATGTGCTGCATGTGATTACTCGCTACAACCGGATCAAAGCCGATCCGGATGCAGACTGGGTACCGCGTGTGAATATCTTTGCCGGTAAGGCCGCTTCGGCGTACTACATGGCAAAACACATCATTCACCTGATCAATGACGTGGCGGCGGTGGTGAATAACGATCCGCAGATTGGCGACAAGCTGAAGATCGTGTTTATCCCGAACTATAGCGTGAGTCTGGCACAATTGATCATTCCGGCGGCAGATCTCTCCGAGCAGATTTCGCTGGCAGGGACGGAGGCGTCCGGCACCAGTAACATGAAGTTTGCGCTGAACGGGGCGTTGACCATCGGTACGCTGGACGGGGCGAACGTTGAAATGCGCGAACACGTCGGCGAGGAGAATATCTTTATCTTCGGTAACACCGCAGAAGAGGTTGAGGAACTGCGCAGAAAAGGTTACAAGCCGCGTGAGTATTACGAACAGGACGACGAGCTGCGCCAGGTGTTGACGCAAATCGCCACCGGGGTGTTTAGCCCTGAAGAGCCTGGGCGCTACCGCGATCTGGTGGACTCGCTGATTAACTTTGGCGATCACTATCAGGTGTTGGCGGATTACCGTAGCTATGTCGATTGCCAGGACAAGGTAGACGAACTGTATGGTCGTCCGGAAGAGTGGACCGCGAAAGCGATGCTGAATATCGCCAACATGGGCTATTTCTCTTCTGACCGGACCATCAAAGAGTATGCCGATGCCATCTGGCATATTGATCCGGTGCGGTTGTAACGACGGGGTGCCGGGGGCGCTTTGCTTGCCCGGCCTACGTTCGAACCGTAGGCCGGATAAGGCGTTAGCCGTCGTCCGGCATGACTGATTACGACGCCAGCGAAAGCTGGTGTTTTTCTATGTATGCTGCCAACCACTGGGTCATACGGGACTGCTGCTCGGCGTTGAGCCACATCCCCTCTTTGGTACGACGCCACAATGCATCGGCTGCGCGGCGCACCCATTCATGATCTA
Organism: Citrobacter sp. RHB25-C09; assembly: GCF_013836145.1. Lineage (NCBI taxonomy): Bacteria > Pseudomonadati > Pseudomonadota > Gammaproteobacteria > Enterobacterales > Enterobacteriaceae > Citrobacter > Citrobacter sp. RHB25-C09. The sequence goes on from NZ_CP057483.1 coordinate 325,226, forward strand.
CCAGATACTTCAGCTCTGCTTCGTAAAACTCATGACCGAAATCTTCGCCTAAATCGGCTACAGAAGTGGCTTCACCGAGGATCCATTCTGTGTTGCTGCCGTAGGTACGTGAATAGTGACGCGCCAGTGATTCGGTGAGGAAAGGATAACGACGGCGGAGTTTGGCCGCGTAATCTTCGCGATCCCCGCCGATCTCACCACCAGGGAGTACGCAATCTTTGGTCCACGCCGGGCCAATGCCCTGATAGTACGTAGCCAGTTTTTCCATCGCATGCTCAGCCAGTTTGCGGTAAGTGGTCAGCTTGCCGCCGAACACGGAAAGCAGGGGGGCTTTGCCATTTTCGTCGTGAATATCCAGCGTGTAGTCACGGGTGATCGCCTGCGGCGAATCCGACTCATCATCACACAGCGGACGCACGCCGGAGTAAGTCCAGACGATGTCGTCCCGGCCAAGTTGTTTTTTAAAGTGTGCGTTGTAGACCTTCAGCAGATAATTAATTTCGCTCTCGTCGATTTTCACCGCTTTCGGGTCGCCTTTGTACTCGACGTCGGTGGTGCCGATGATCGAGAACTCATCCATCCACGGAATGACAAACACAATGCGCTTGTCTTCGTTTTGCAGAATATAGGCCTGTTTCTGTGTATGGACGCGTGGCACCACGATATGGCTGCCTTTGATCAGGCGAATACCATACGGCGACGGCAGATGCATCCCTTCGTCAAAGAACTCTTTCACCCACGGGCCGGTGGCGTTGACCAGACCGCGCGCTTGCCAGGTATATTTTTTACCGGTATCGATATCTTCCGCTTCAACAATCCACAGGCCGTTTTCACGGCGCGCTGAGGTCGCGCGGGTGCGGGTTAATATCTCACCGCCTTTTTGTACCACCATCTGCGCGTTTGCCAGAACCAGACGTGCATCGTCTACCCAGCAGTCAGAATATTCGAAACCGCGCACGATTTCTGGTTTCAGCACGGAATCTGCGCCAAAACGCAAACCGGTGGAGCCGGGTAAACTGGTGCGTTTGCCCAGGTGGTCGTACATAAATAGGCCAATGCGGATCATCCACGCCGGACGCAAATGCGGACGGTGCGGCAGACGAAAGCGCATTGGAAAGGCGATGTGCGGGGCCATTTTCAAAAGCACTTCGCGCTCGGCCAGCGCTTCACTGACCAGACGAAATTCATAGTGCTCAAGGTAGCGCAAGCCACCGTGAATGAGTTTTGAACTGGCGGAGGAGGTCGCGCAAGCGAGATCCTGTGCTTCCAGCATCAGCACGGATAAACCGCGTCCAGCGGCGTCTGCCGCGATACCGGCACCGTTAATACCTCCACCTATCACAATCAGATCTTTGGTTTCCATGCTGCCCTCTACGCTTTCGTTAAAGCTCATAAATGTTCGTTATCGAGCATAATAGCAAAGAAACGCGCCCTTGGTAACATCGAATAAACAATTTACAGTGATACATATAACATTATGGTGTTTACTGACCGTCGCGACGTACACTGAGCGTTAAAATGGGTTACCTGCATAAGAAAGAAGAGAAGATATGGATCAGTTTGAATGTATTAATGTCGAAGAAGCGCATCAGAAGCTGCACCAGGGCGCGGCCGTATTGGTTGATATCCGCGATCCGCAAAGTTTTGCCATGGGACACACCCCGCAGGCGTTTCATCTGACCAACGACACGTTGGGCGCGTTTATGCGCGATCATGATTTTGACACTGTGGTGATGGTGATGTGCTATCACGGCAACAGCAGTAAAGGCGCGGCGCAATATCTGCTTCAACAAGGCTATGACGCGGTTTACAGTGTGGACGGGGGGTTTGACGCCTGGCATCGCCATTTCCCTGCTGAAGTAGCGCACGGTGCGTAAACCAACAAAGATGCAGCCTGAATGCGGAAGGGCCTATATACTGTCTTTTTTTGTGTGGGATAAGCGACAGCAACAATGTTGATGATTACCTCTTTTGCTAACCCCCGCGTGGCGCAGGCGTTTGTCGATTATATGGCAACGCAGGGCGTTATCCTGACCATTCAACAGCATCAGCAAAGCGATGTCTGGCTGGCGGATGAATCCCAGGCGGAGCGCGTTCAGGCGGAGTTAGCGCGTTTTCTGGAAAACCCCGGCGATCCGCGCTATCTGGCGGCGAGCTGGCAGTCCGGACATACCGGTAGCGGGCTGCGCTATCAACGTTTTCCCTTTTTAGCCACCCTGCGTGAACGGGCGGGGCCTGTCACCTGGGCGATCATGGCGGCCTGCGTGCTGGTGTTTATCGTCATGCAAATTGTTGGCGATCAGACCGTGATGGTCTGGCTGGCCTGGCCGTTCGATCCGTCGTTAAAATTCGAGCTTTGGCGCTATTTCACCCATGCCTTTATGCACTTTTCGCTGATGCACATCCTCTTCAACCTGCTCTGGTGGTGGTATCTGGGCGGCGCGGTGGAAAAGCGGTTGGGCAGCGGAAAACTGATTGTCATAACTGTCATCAGCGCGCTGCTGAGCGGCTATGTGCAACACAAATTTAGCGGCCCGTGGTTTGGTGGGTTGTCTGGCGTGGTGTATGCGCTGATGGGCTACGTGTGGCTCCGTGGCGAGCGCGATCCGCAAAGCGGCATCTTCCTTCAGCGTGGGTTAATTATTTTTGCACTCATTTGGATTGTCGCCGGATGGTTTGATTTGTTTGGGATGTCGATGGCTAACGGCGCGCATGTTGCCGGGTTGGCGGTCGGTCTGGCGATGGCTTTGGTTGATTCGCTACACGCGCGAAAACGAACATAATTCCAGGGAACAACAATGAAACAAACACAACGACATGACGCGATCATTGAACTGGTAAAAAAACAGGGATACGTCAGCACAGAAGAACTGGTTGAACATTTCTCCGTGAGCCCTCAGACAATTCGCCGGGACCTCAACGATCTGGCCGATCAGAACATGATCCTGCGGCATCATGGCGGCGCGGCGTTGCCGTCCAGTTCGGTCAACACGCCCTGGCACGATCGTAAAGCCACGCAGACGGCGGAAAAAGAGCGCATTGCACGTAAGGTCGCGACTCAAATCCCTAACGGTTCGACGCTGTTTATTGATATCGGTACTACCCCAGAGGCCGTGGCACATGCGCTGCTCGACCACAGCAATTTGCGTATTGTGACCAACAATCTCAACGTCGCGAACACATTGATGGTGAAGGATGATTTCCGCATTATTCTCGCGGGCGGCGAGCTTCGCAGTCGTGACGGCGGAATTATTGGCGAAGCCACGCTCGACTTTATCTCACAGTTCCGTCTGGACTTTGGCATTCTGGGGATCAGCGGTATCGACAGCGACGGCTCCCTGCTGGAGTTCGACTATCACGAAGTGCGGACCAAGCGCGCGATTATTGAGAATTCCCGCCACGTTATGCTGGTGGTCGATCACTCAAAGTTTGGTCGTAACGCGATGGTGAATATGGGCAGTATCAGCCTGGTGGACGCGGTGTATACCGATACGCTTCCGCCTGCGGGCGTGCTCCAGGTCATTACGGATCACCATATTCAGTTAGAGCTGTGCTGAGGTTTTTTTGTCGGATGGCGGCTTCGCCTTATCCGGCCTATGGATTGTGGTTTTGTAGGCCCGGTAAGCGGAGCGCCACCGGGCAGGATTACACGCCGTAGCCCATCATTTTCAACAGCTGCTGCGCGTGCTGTACCGCGTCCTGACGGTGTGCCACGCCGAGCTTCTGATACAAGTTGCGGATGTGCGTCTTGATGGTGGTGGCCGCCACGGCCAGTTCGCCGGCGATCTGCTCGTTGCTGTAGCCAGAGTAAATCAACCCCAGCACCTGCCATTCGCGCTGCGTCAGCGGACTGGTGCGGATAAGCTCTGGCACTTCTGGATGGTTCAGCAGACGTTCAACAAATCCTTCATCAAAATGGGCGAACTTATGGCGATGATGCTGGTTAATTTCCCGCAGAATACGCTGGGCGCGATGCTGATCCAACTCCGGTAAGGTATTAAGCTGAATGAGCTGGCGTAGCTGCTGCGCCATCGCCTCACCTTCTATTACGAAATGGCTAATGAAACCGGTGCGGTTGGCGAGTTGCAGGGCATCAAGCAATACGCGCTGGGCGTCGTTTTTCCGTCCGGCCTGCCAGTACAATTGGTTAAGCAGCAGCAGGTTACGGTTCAGATCGCTCATCAGGCGCAGGCTGCGCGCGTTTTCATTCAGCTCTTCCAGTACGATTTCAGCGGGTTCAAACTCGCCTAGCAGGATCTGCGCCCTGGCAATGTTGCGCCACTGGCTTTGCAGGAAATGGTTATTGGCAAATTCTGGTTTTGGCGTGTGACGCAGCCAGTTGGCGGCGGAGTTTTTGTCACCCGTCATCTGCCAGTAAATGACCCGTACTTTATCGGCATTGGAGATCCAGTCACTGTGGTAATGACCGTTGCCGAGCAGGTTTTCCAGACGGTTAAGATGGCTGCGAGCGTTGTCCAGGTCACCGCGCGCCAGCGAGCATTGCACCAGAAGTGCCAGACACTGTAACTGCTGTTGCGGCTGGAAGGCAGAAAGCACGGCCATTCCGCTACGTGCGGAGGCTTCGGCCTCATCCAGACGCGCCCATGCCCATAGCAGTTGCGCACGGATGCGGACCAGAAACTCATGCATCGGCAATTGCTCCAGATGCTGATCTTTAATCAACTGAAACGCTTTTTCCTGGGTTTCCCATGCGGCCTGTAAAAAGCCCTGGGCAAAGAGAATTTCACTTTGCTGAATCAGACTCCAGAGCGCGTAGTGCCAGACATCGTGATGTCGCGCCATCTGCTCGGTTTGTTGCATCAGGGTCAGCGAACGGGACAGATCGCCTTTGCAGTGCAGGACTTCTCCAAGAACTGAAGTCGCGACTATACGGCTGTAATACAGGGCAATTGGCAGCTCATCAAGCGCCAGTTTCGCCAGGTGCTCTGCTTCATCGGGATTGCCATCGTTGATGGCGACCTGAGCGCGCAGCGCATTAAATTCCGCATGCAGCGTGCCGTCCATCACCCCTTTGATCTCTTGCTCGGCGCGGGCCAGCAGGTTGTTCACTTCGCTATAGCGGTGCTGACTCTGCATCAGCCAGGCCTGGAGCAGCACCAGACGGGGACTTTCCAGCAGGCTTTCCCACGGTAGCGCTTTTAAAGACTCTTCAAGCAGCGCCAGTTCGCTGTGGTTAAACAGCCCCCACGCGTGGTTCAACAAAATATCGCGCAGCATGTGGGCATCGCCTGCCGCCAGGGCATGATGGATAGCTTCGCTGGGGAAGCCCTGAGCCATCCAGCTTTCGGCGGCGGCGCGGTGAATATCAGGCAGTTCGGTTGCCAGTTCCCACTGGCAACGCTGGCGCAGGAAGCTACCAAACAGCGGGTGATAGCTGAACCATTCGCCGGTGTCGTCCATCCTTTGCAGGAAAAGCCCCTGACGCTCGATCTCCTCCAGACGCATCTGGCCGTTTTCTTCACCGGTCACGCGGACGATTAGTGCATCATTCATAGAGCGCAGAATCGCGCTTTTCAGCAAAAAATGACGCGTACTAAGATCCACGCTGTCGAGGACTTCATCGACCAGATAGTCGGAAAGGTGGCTGGCATTGATACCCGCCAGACGGCGAGCAGACTGATGTGCAGAGTTATTATTCTGCCGCGCGGACAATGCGATTAGCTGTAAAGCGGTCGCCCAGCCCGCCACGTCATCGCACATTCGACTGCTTTCAGCGGCTTCGATTGGCGATGTCAGACGGCGGTCAAAAAATTGTTTGGCTTCCTGATGATTAAATGCCAACTGCTGACTACCAATCTCCAGCAGCTGATCGCGCACGCGCAGGTTGGCGATCCCCAACTGCGGTAAATTTCGCGACAACACCACCAGCGTCAGATTTTCGGGCTGGTGGCGCAGGAAGAAGCGCATAGATTCATGAATCACCGGATTGGTGATCAGATGATAGTCGTCGATAACCAGAAACAGCGGGCGGTGCCATTCAGCCAGTTCAATAAAGAGCTGTGCGAAAAGCGAGGTCAGGCTGACATACTGCCGTTTTTGCACCATGACTTCGCTGGTGGTGCAATGGCCATTGGTGGCCTGCTGGATGGCAGCAATCAGATAGCTGGCAAAACGCTCTTGCTGGTTATCACCTTCATCCAGTGAATACCAACCGAGTTCATTTTTTCCGGCTGCCCATTGCGAAACAAAGGTGGTTTTCCCATAACCCGCAGGGCTCGTGATCAGGACCAGCCTGAAATTGTTCGCGCCGGAAAGTTTAGCCAGCAGGCGCTCACGAACCACCGTATGGTCGAGTCGAACCGGACGACTTAGTTTGGACGGAATCAACATAGTTAGCACTTCACTGTGGAAAAATGGGGGACTTCGATTTTTTTTGCGCTTCGTAATTAATAGATATAAGTTCGGCCAGAAAGCTTTTTAATGCAAGTTAAGCGGACTTTTTGTGTGTCTGAATTTGCACTCTGTCACAAATCTAAATAACTAAAGAAAAATTTGCTTTTAATCTGGCGCAAGGCGCATGCCGTCTGGCCTGGTGAGGAAGTGCGCATGTGGTAAATAATGCTGCTTCATTCACAAGGTTATTGCTTTTTTTAAAGAAAGCGCAGTTTAAATGTGACCTGGATATAATTTAGCGCGAATGTTCTGATATCTTTTTGATATTTCAGGTTAGAAACTATTTCCCCATTAACACATTTTTTCTTCGCCCTTTCCTTGCCATATTCCACGGGCTTTTTCGTTTCTCCTTGTCATGCTTTTTTTGCCCGATTTCTGCGCGATTGCGCTACCTTTGAGTGGCGGCGATCACACTTTTACGCTCATCCCTACCACTCCTCCCCGCCTAATCCCCAACGGGATGAGGAAGGTCAACATTGAGCCAGGCAAACTAGCGATAACGTTGTACGATTACCAAAGGATCAGGAATTCCTATGTCACAGCCAACTTTCAATAAAGATCAGTTTCAAACGGCCCTGACACGTCAGTGGCAGCGCTTCGGTTTAGCATCTGCATCAGAAATGACCTCTCATCAATGGTGGCAAGCGGTCAGCGGCACGCTGGCGGAATTGCTGAACGCACAACCTGCGGCGAAACCGGCGAAAAACCAACGCCATGTGAACTACATCTCGATGGAGTTCCTGATCGGTCGACTGACCGGTAACAACCTGCTCAATCTGGGCTGGTATGAAGGCGTGAGCGATGCGCTGAAAGCGCATAACGTGAGTCTGACCGACCTCTTGGAAGAGGAAATAGACCCGGCGTTAGGAAACGGCGGCCTTGGTCGTCTGGCAGCCTGTTTCCTTGATTCAATGGCCACCGTGGGCCAGTCCGCGACCGGTTATGGCCTGAACTACCAGTACGGCCTGTTCCGCCAATCTTTTGCCGATGGCCAGCAACAGGAAGCGCCGGATGACTGGCATCGCGGGATCTATCCGTGGTTCCGTCATAACGCGCAACTGGATGTTCAGGTTGGCATTGGTGGTAAGGTGACTAAAGACGGTCGCTGGGAGCCGGGTTTTGTGATTACGGGCCAGGCGTGGGATCTTCCCGTGCTCGGTTATCGTAACGGCGTCGCGCAACCGCTGCGCCTGTGGCAGGCGACGCATGCCCATCCGTTCAACCTGACTAAATTCAATGACGGTGATTTCCTGCGTGCAGAGCAGCAGGGCATCGACGCCGATAAACTGACCAAAGTGCTCTACCCGAACGACAACCATACGGCGGGAAAAAAACTGCGCCTGATGCAGCAGTACTTCCAGTGTGCCTGTTCCGTCGCGGATATTTTGCGTCGTCATCATCTTGCCGGGCGCAAACTGCGTGAACTGGCGGATTACGAAGTTATCCAGTTGAACGACACACACCCGACCATCGCGATTCCGGAACTGCTGCGCGTGCTGCTCGACGAGCATCAGTTGAGCTGGGATGACGCCTGGGCGATCACCACCAAAACCTTCGCTTACACCAACCACACGCTGATGCCGGAAGCGCTGGAGTGCTGGGATGAGAAGCTGATTAAAGCCCTGCTGCCGCGTCATATGCAGATCATCAAAACGATTAACGATCGCTTTAAGACGCTGGTGGATAAGACCTGGCCTGGCGACAAGCAGGTTTGGGCGAAGCTGGCGGTGGTTCACGACAAACAGGTGCGCATGGCGAACATGTGCGTGGTGAGCGGTTTTGCGGTTAACGGCGTGGCAGCGCTGCACTCCGACCTGGTAGTGAAAGATCTGTTCCCGGAATACCACCAGCTGTGGCCGAACAAATTCCATAACGTCACCAACGGCATCACCCCGCGCCGCTGGATCAAACAGTGCAACCCGGCGCTTGCCGCGCTGTTTGATAAAACGCTGAAGAAAGAGTGGGCGAACGATCTCGATCAGTTAATCAACCTTGAGAAGTACGCTGACGACGCGAAATTCCGTCAAACCTGGCGCGATATCAAACAGGCTAACAAGGTTCGCCTGGCCGAATTCGTAAAAGTGCGTACCGGCATCGACATCAACCCGCAGGCGATTTTCGATATTCAGATTAAGCGTCTGCACGAGTACAAACGTCAGCATCTCAATCTGCTGCACATTCTGGCGCTGTACAAAGAGATTCGTGAAAACCCACAGGCTGACCGCGTTCCGCGCGTGTTCCTGTTTGGAGCGAAAGCGGCGCCGGGCTATTACCTGGCGAAGAATATTATCTATGCAATTAATAAAGTTGCTGAGGTCATCAACAACGATCCGAAGATTGGCGACAAGCTGAAAGTGGTCTTCCTGCCGGATTACTGCGTATCGGCGGCGGAATTGCTGATCCCGGCGGCGGATATCTCCGAGCAGATCTCCACAGCGGGCAAAGAGGCTTCCGGTACCGGCAACATGAAGCTGGCGCTCAACGGTGCGCTAACCGTCGGGACGCTGGACGGGGCCAACGTTGAAATCGCCGAAAAGGTCGGTGACGAGAATATCTTTATCTTTGGTCATACCGTGGAAGAGGTGAAGTCGCTGAAGGCCAAGGGCTACGACCCGGTGAAATGGCGTAAGAAAGATAAAGTGCTGGATGCGGTGCTGAAAGAGCTGGAAAGCGGGAAGTACAGCGACGGTGATAAGCACGCCTTCGACCAGATGCTGCACAGTATCGGCAAGCAGGGCGGCGATCCGTACCTGGTGATGGCGGATTTCGCTGCCTACGTCGAAGCGCAGAAACAGGTTGATGTGCTGTACCGTGACCAGGACGCCTGGACGCGTGCGGCGATCCTGAACTCCGCGCGTTGCGGCATGTTCAGCTCCGATCGCTCGATCCGTGATTACCAGACCCGTATCTGGCAGGCAAAACGCTAAGGGAACGCGATGGATAGCAAACGTCTCGATAATGCCGCCCTGGCGGCGGGGATCAGTCCCAATTATATCAATGCCCACGGCAAGCCGCAGTCAATTGGTGCCGAAACCAAGCGGCGTTTGCTCGACGCGATGCACCGCTCTGCCCCTACCCTAAAGGTGGCGGTAGCGCCTGTGCCAAACGTCATGGTCTATACGGCCGGGAAAAAGATGCCACTGGCAGTAGAGGGTAGCGGTGAATTTGAGTGGCTTTTGACGACGGAAGAGGGGGAGCAATTCAAAGGTCACGCCACCGGAGGGAAGGCGTTTAACCTGCCGGCGAAGCTGCCGCTAGGCTACCACACGCTGACGCTGAGGCAGGGGGAGACGCGGAGCCACTGCCGCATCATCGTCGCGCCTAAGCGCTGCTATGAGCCGCAGGCGTTGCTGACCGGGCAAAAGCTATGGGGCGCCTGTGTGCAGCTTTACACGCTGCGTTCTGAACGTAACTGGGGAATAGGCGACTTCGGCGATCTTAAATCGATGCTGACGGACGTGGCAAAACGCGGCGGGTCGTTTATTGGTCTGAACCCGATCCACGCGCTTTATCCGGCGAATCCAGAAAGCGCCAGTCCTTACAGCCCCTCTTCGCGCCGCTGGCTGAACGTTATTTATATCGACGTCAACGCGGTTGAAGATTTCCACCTGAGCAAAGAGGCGCAGGCATGGTGGAAGATGCCAACGACGCAGCAGACGCTGCAACAGGCGCGTAAAGCCGACTGGGTTGATTATGCTACCGTGACCGCGCTGAAAATGGCGGCGCTGCGTATGGCGTGGAAAGGGTTTTCCGGGCGCGATGATGAGCAAATGGCGGCGTTTCGTGAATTCGTGGCGCAGGAGGGCGAGAGCCTCTACTGGCAGGCTGCGTTTGATGCTCTGCATGCCCAACAGGTAAAAGAAGATGAACTGCGCTGGGGCTGGCCGGTCTGGCCGGAAGCGTATCAGTCGGTGGACACGCCGGAGGTGAAGGCGTTCTGTGAAACCCATCGCGACGAGGTGGATTTCTACCTCTGGCTGCAGTGGCTGGCCTACAGCCAGTTTGCCGCCTGCTGGGAAACCTGTCAGGGCTTCGACATGCCGATTGGCCTGTATCGTGACCTGGCGGTGGGCGTGGCGGAAGGCGGTGCGGAAACGTGGTGCGACCGCGAATTGTACTGCCTGAAAGCCTCCGTGGGTGCGCCGCCGGATATTCTCGGCCCACTCGGGCAGAACTGGGGCCTGCCGCCGATGGATCCGCATATCATCACTGCGCGAGCCTACGAACCGTTTATCGAACTGCTGCGCGCCAATATGCAGAACTGCGGCGCGCTGCGAATTGACCACGTGATGTCCATGTTGCGTTTGTGGTGGATCCCGTATGGGGAAACCGCCGACCACGGCGCGTATGTTCACTATCCGGTTGACGACCTGCTGTCGATTCTGGCACTGGAAAGCCAGCGTCATCAGTGTATGGTGATCGGAGAAGATCTGGGTACCGTGCCGGTAGAGATTGTCGGTAAGCTGCGCAGCAGCGGTGTGTATTCGTATAAAGTCCTCTACTTTGAGAATGACCATGAGAAGAACTACCGTGCGCCGAAAGCGTACCCGGAACAATCAATGGCTGTCGCGACGACGCATGACCTTCCTACGCTCAGAGGCTACTGGGAAAGCGGCGATCTGACGCTCGGCAAAACGCTGGGACTGTATCCTGATGAAGTGGTGCTGCGCGGTCTGTATCAGGATCGCGAACTGGCGAAGCAGGGGCTCCTCGACGCGCTGCATAAGTATGGCTGTCTGCCAAAGCGCGCCGGGCATAAGGCTTCGCTGATGTCGATGACGCCGACGCTGAATCGCGGGATGCAGCGCTATATCGCCGACAGTAACAGTGCGCTGTTAGGGCTACAGCCGGAAGACTGGCTGGATATGGCTGAACCGGTCAATATTCCGGGCACCAGCTATCAGTACAAGAACTGGCGTCGCAAATTGTCGACAACCCTTGAAGCGATGTTTGCCGATGATTCGGTGAATAAGCTGATTAAGGATCTGGATAAGCGGCGAAAAGCGGCAGCGAAGGCCACGAAGAAGAAGTAAAACAAAACCCGCCTGTTTCAAAGGCGGGTTTTTTTATGGTCTTGCTTTGTGTGCCGGATAAAACGCTTCGCGTCGCCATCCGGCATAAAGACAACTATCAGACCACCGTTCCCAGCAGCAGACAGCCAATCAGGCCGCAGACAGAGATAATGGTTTCCAGCATTGACCAGGACTTGATTGTCTCGCCGATGGTCAGGTTAAAGTACTCTTTGAACAGCCAGAAGCCGGGATCGTTCACGTGAGAGAAGATAACGCTACCGGAACCTACAGCGATAACCATCAGCTCAGGGCTGACGCCAGAAGTCGCAATCAGCGGCGCCACGATACCCCCGGCAGTAATTGCCGCAACGGTTGCAGAACCCAGCGCGATACGCAGAACGGCAGCGATAGACCATGCCATCAGGAGCGGAGAGATATTGGTATCGTGCATCATGGAGGCGATGTATTTGTCGACGCCACTGTCCACGAGGACCTGTTTGAACGCCCCGCCACCACCGATGATCAACAGCATCATCGCGATGATTTTGATGGAAGAGGTCAGCGTATCGTTAATCTGATCCATTGAACGACCACGGTTCAGACCGAAGGTGAACAGGGCGATCAGTACCGCAATCAGGGTCGCCATCACCGGATCACCCAGGAACTCAGCGACGCGCAGGAACGCGTGACCTTTCGGCAGGACCATTTCAGCGACTGCACGCATTGCCATCAGCACAACCGGCACCAGGGAGGTCCAGACGCTGACGCCAAAGCTCGGCATCTCTTCTTCAGTAAAGGTTTTCGCGCTGTACAGACCTTCCGGGATGGGCTTATCAATGCCTTTCAGACAGCGAGCAAAGACCGGCCCCGCCAGAATAACGGTCGGGATTGCGAGAATGGTACCAAACAGCAGGGTTTTACCCATATCGGCCTGGAAAATAGTGGCGATAGCGGTCGGACCCGGGTGCGGCGGCAGGAAACCGTGGGTCACAGAAAGCGCAGCGGCCATCGGTACACCAACATACAACAGCGGGATGTTCGCCGCCGCAGCAATGGTAAACACCAGCGGCAGCATCAGGACGAAGCCCACTTCATAGAACAGCGCGAAGCCGACAGTGAAGCCCGTTAATACCACGGCCCACTGAATGTGCTTCTTACCAAACTTGGCAATCAGCGTGGTGGCGATACGCTGAGCGCCGCCGCAGTCTGCCAGCATTTTGCCGAGCATGGCGCCAAAACCCATAATGAGCGCCAGACTTCCGAGCGTACCGCCGACGCCGGCTTTGATGGAGCCGATAACTTTATCCAGCGGCATGCCTTGCATTAATCCAACAGCAAGCGCCACCAGGACGAGAGCGATGAAACCGTTCATTTTGAAGCGGATCATCAGGAGTAATAACAAGATTACACCGATAGCAACGATGACTAATGGCATGATTTACCTGGCCTTTAATTTTGTTATGGGTAACGTCAGTATTTTGACGTCTAACTTCAGTTGTCCTCACCGAGAACAGAGACGTAACGGCACCATTACTGTTAACCTGTGAAACTATCTAGTTTAGTCGGATGTGATGTTTGTGTCTGGTGCCCACATGAATGATACGGGTAACATAAGGTGGTTGAGAATCACCCCAGCAGGCAAAATTTAAAATATGAGAGGCAGGTCAAATTATGCGGGCGATGAGGAAGGGAGAAAACAGGCCAGAAAGAAGGTAGGCCCGAAAGCGTAGCGCTATCGGGCAAAACGGCATACCGAACTTAGTAGTAAGAGTGCTCGCCGCGCTGGTGTTCAGTCAGATCGCGTACGCCCTTCAGTTCCGGGAATTCGTTCAGCAGTTGCTTCTCGATCCCTTCTTTCAGGGTGACATCAACCATGGAACAGCCATTACAGCCGCCGCCAAATTGCAGAATCGCGTAACCTTCATCGGTGATTTCCATCAGCGATACGCGGCCACCGTGACCGGCAAGTTGCGGGTTAATTTGCGACTGCAGCATGTATTCAACACGCTCCATCAGCGGCGCATCATCAGCCACTTTGCGCATTTTGGCATTTGGCGCTTTCAGCGTCAGCTGAGAGCCCAACTGGTCGGTGACGAAATCGATCTCAGCATCTTCCAGATACGGTGCGCTCAGCTCATCGACGTAAGCCGTCAGCAGATCAAATTTCAGGGCAGTGTCGGTTGCTTCCACGGCATCGGGAGGACAATAAGAAACGCCACATTCAGCGTTAGGCGTTCCGGGGTTGATCACAAATACGCGGATTTGTGTCCCTTCTTCCTGATTTGCCAGCAGTTTGGCAAAGTGCGCTTGTGCAGCATCGGAAATATGGATCATAGTAATGGCCTAATAGTTGACTATTTTAGTGGGATATAATACGCCCATCATCGAGGCTCTACAAGGTTCGACACAGGCACCATACCTGGACCGTCGCCGCACCATTGCGCAAAAGCAGTTGCGCGATCTCCGCGACGGTACTGCCGGTAGTGACGACATCATCCACTATCCCCATATGGAGTCCCTTTACGGGCAATTCAAGGCGAAAGGCATTTTTCAGATTACGTTTGCGTAGACGAGCGCTGAGATGATGCTGTGTGGCTGTGGGGCGTACTCGCGTCACGCTCTGGCTATTCCAGGCGCAGTTCAGCCATCGTGCCAGTGGGCGACACAGCAGATCGCTTTGATTAAACCCTCTGCGCCAGTGGCGGCGTTGCCAGAGTGGAACGCCGACCAACCTGTCCGGTAACGAAAAACCCGCTTGCCTCTGTGCCTGTAACACGGCCAACAGCATTAAGCGAGAAAGCGCCAGCGCGATTTCACTCTGTTGGGCGAATTTAAACTGATGGATAAGACTGCTCAGCGGCGGCGCATAGTCATTGACGGTGATAAGCCGTTGCCAGGGCGGTGGTTTTCGCAGGCAGCGGCCACAGGGAAGTGTGGGATGTGCGGCGGGCAACCCACACTGCGGGCAGAGTGGCACATGCCGACATGCTGCGCGTGTACAGGCAGAGCAGATCCCCCAATGTCCAAGTGTCAGCGGCATTCGGCATAGCCAGCATAATCCCGGTACTGATAGCATGTATTCATCCTTGTTAGCGAAAAGAGAACAGTAACTGATGAATGATGTCTGGTGGCAGACCCAGGGAACGGGAAATTGTCATCTTGTGCTGCTGCACGGATGGGGACTGAATGCAGAAGTATGGCATTGCATAAGCGAGGAACTTAGCTCGCATTTCACGCTGCACCTGGTTGATTTACCAGGCTTTGGGCGCAGTCAGGGTTTTGGTGCCATGACGCTTGCGGAGATGACGGAACAGGTTTTGAAAAAGGCACCAGAAAAAGCAATCTGGCTTGGCTGGAGTCTTGGTGGGCTGGTAGCCAGCCAACTGGCGCTAAGCCATCCAGAAAGGGTTCAGGCTCTGGTGACCGTTGCGTCATCGCCCTGTTTCAGCGCGCGTGAAGGGTGGCCGGGCATTAAGCCAGAGGTGCTGGCGGGCTTCCAGCATCAGTTGAGTGAAGATTTCCATCGCACAGTCGAGCGTTTTCTCGCGCTGCAAACCATGGGGACGGAATCTGCGCGTCAGGATGCCAGAGCGCTGAAAAAGACGGTGCTGGCGCTACCGATGCCGCCGGTTGATGTTCTCAACGGCGGACTGGAAATGCTTAAAACGGTTGATTTACGTGAGTCGCTGAAAGCACTGACGGTGCCCTTCCTGCGCCTGTACGGCTATCTGGATGGGCTGGTGCCGCGCAATGTGGTGCCACTACTTGATGAACTGTGGCCGCAGAGTGAATCTCAGGTTTTCGCAAAGGCTGCCCATGCGCCGTTTATTTCGCATCCGGATGCGTTTTGTCAGGCGCTGGTGGCGTTGAAGAATAGGCTTTAGTACGCACTCTGGTTGTCATTAGCACGACCTTTAACAATGATTCAAGATGACGAGAGGGTAAATGGAAGGCGGAAGTGGGTCACCTGGTAAACATTAACCATGCGAGAAGTACCGAAGGAAGAATTGTCCTGAGTGTAAAGGATTCATTTCAACGGAAAGGTTCTCGCAAAACGTAGGCCGGATAAGCGTAACGTCATCCGGCAGAGGAGGGGGGATTTAGCGCAAAGCCCACCATTCACGCAGGCAGGCTTTGCCTTCCGGGCAGCTTTTGCAGCTGCCGGAGAGGCAGTCATCAGGCTCATCCTGGATCCGTATCGCTTTTCCCATCGTTTCCAGTTGCTTCAGCATGGCGTCGATCATGGGCTGCGGCGTATGCAGAGTGCGGCTGATTTGCGCCGCCTCCATGCGCCCCCGCAGCGCCAGTAAATCACGTACCTGAATCAGCGAAGCCATTGTTATACCTTAGTGACAATCGCCGGTTGCGGCGCTGGCGCAGCACTCGCTGGCACTTTTGCGCGTTGCCAGCAGGTTCACATTAACCCGGCTCCGTGCCCGACGCAGCAGCCCCAGCACAATAATGTTGAACAGGATCACCGCCAGGATGCACACCAGACTATAGGTCGGATGCTCACCGTAGCTTGCCACCTGGTAGAACAGGGTGGAGAGCGAGTAGGCAATGTTCAGACCCCACAGGATGGAGAATCCCATCCAGCCACGGCTGGATTCGCGGGCAATCGCCCCCATGACTGAGATGCACGGTACATACAGCAGGACGAAGATCAGATAGCTGTAAGCCGCCGCCGCGCTGCCAAATTTCGCATCCATTACGCCCATCGCGCCGGTTGCCATTTCACCGTCGCCTTTGCTGGCTTCGATGGGGTTCGCCAGTACGCTCAGGCTAAAGGTGTCTTTCAGGCTCTGCCAGGTTTCATCCAGTGCACTCAGCAGCTCGTCGCCGAGGTTAAACTCCGCCGGATTGAATTCTTCTTCCTGAATATTTTCTGCGGTATACAGGGTATTCAGTGTACCGACCACCACTTCTTTCGCCATCGCCCCCGTAAACAGACCGACCGTAGCCTGCCAGTTGTCCTCATGAACGCCAATCGGCTTAAAGATTGGGGTGATGACGCGACTGACGGAGGCCAGCGCGGAGTCGTTAATATTGTCGACAATTTTGCCGCTCAACGAGAAGCTGTTGAAGGCGCTCAGGAAGATGCTGACGATGACGATCACTTTACCGGCTCGCAGAACAAACCCTTTCAGACGCTGCCAGGTCTGGATCACCAGGCTCTTGATATGTGGCACGTGGTAGACCGGCAGTTCCATCACAAACGGCGAGGCTTCGCCACGCATAATGGTGTGTTTGAGCATCAGGCCGGTCAGAACTGCCATCACAATGCCCAGCACGTAAAGTGAGAAAACCGCCAGCGCGCCGTTCTGGCCAAAAAACGCCGCCGCAAACACGGCGAAAATCGCCAGGCGCGCACCACAGGACATAAAGGGCGCCATCATGATCGTCATCAGGCGCTCACGCGGCGCATCCAGCGTACGTGCGCCCATCACCGACGGCACGTTGCAGCCAAAGCCGACGATCAGCGGCACGAACGATTTACCCGGCAGCCCCAGTGCCTGCATCAGGCGGTCCATCACAAACGCAGCGCGCGCCATGTAGCCGGAATCCTCAAGGAAGGAGAGGAACAGGTACATCATGCCGATCTGCGGCACCAGCGGCAGGACGGTATTGATACCGCCTCCAAGCCCTTGGGCGAGGAAAATCGTCAGCCAGTCCGGGAAGTGCAGGGTATAGCCAATCCACTGAATACCATGAATAAAGAGCGCCACGGAACCTGCGTCAAAAATCGGCGACAGGGCACCGCCGATGTTAATAGCCAGCAGGAACATCAGATACATCACAAACAGGAAGATCGGCAGACCCAGGAAACGGTTGAGGATGATTTTATCCACGGCCGTGGTAAAGCGGCTGGGCTCTGCCGTTAGGGTGTTGCTGACGACGTCACAGATTGCCGCGATGCATTGATAACGCGCATCGGCGATGTGCAGTGCCGGATCGTCCATCTCTTCGCTCAAGCGCGCCAGAGAGGCGTCTAACTGTTGGGCCGCATCGCCAGCGTATGCGCGACTGTAAATATCGCCTTCCAGCATTTGCAGGCCAAGCCAGCGGCGCTGTTGTTGCGGCATATCCTGCGCCATGGCTTTCGACAGGCTGTCAGCCTCACGCAGCAGTGGTTGGGCATAATGCACCAGCTCAACGTTTTCATTGGTACGGTGGCGGTCAATCGCCAGCTTCAGCGCTTCAATACCGCGACCACGGGTCGACACCAGCGGCACAACCGGGCAGCCGAGACGGGCAGAAAGGGCGTCGATATCAATGCGGATCTGTTGTTTCTCAGCAATATCGAGCATGTTGAGCGCGACAATGCATGGAATACCCAACTCCAGCAGTTGCAGAGTCAGGTAGAGGTTGCGTTCAAGGTTGGAGGCATCGACCACGTTGATCAGCAGGTCAGCGTCGCCGCTCAGAATATAGTGACAGGCAATCTGCTCATCCAGAGATGTCTGCGAAGAGATAGTGGTGAGCGAATAGGTACCGGGTAAATCGACCAGCGTGACCTGGTGATCCGTCGTGGAGAATTGTCCCTCTTTACGCTCGACCGTAACGCCTGCCCAGTTGCCTACGCGCTGACGTGCACCGGTCAACTGATTAAATAACGTCGTCTTGCCAGAATTAGGGTTACCAATTAAACCAATGGTTAATTTTTTCATCGTTATAGACTCACTGTATTAACAGGAAACCGCTTCCACTTCTAATAACGCCAGGTCTTTTTTACGCAATACCAGACTGACACGACGCGTTTCAATATGAACTGGGTCACCTAAAGGCGCCACGCGCACAACATTAAATGAGGAGCCTGGCAACATACCGAGGGAGAGCAATTTTTGACGGTATGCGGGACTAATTTCACGCGCGAAGCCGGTAATTTTCCACGCTGTATCTGGTGTAAATTGCATAAGAACCTACTTGTATCTCGCTAACTGGAGGATTAGCTCATGGGGCAAGGGGCGCGGCATGAGTCCAGGTAATTCGCCAACGAAGGGAAGATTAAATAATCAACAATACAATGATAATGAGAATGGTTTTTATCTTCAATAGAAGAAATGTGACGGAATGTAGGTTTAGATAATAATCTGCGTCATCTTTGATATGGCTCAAAAATTATTCAAGACACATGTAACGATTTAATGATTAATAATTACGGGTTGTTTGTTTGAATAAAGTTGCAACTGTTAATAAAGAGATAAATATATTAATTACCGGATGACAACGAAAACGCGTATTATCCGGCCTACACCACAATAGTGTGCGCAGGCCGGATCGCGTCTTAACGTTTTTTACCCATTGCCGCTGCCAGCGCATCCATCATCGCGCTGTTACCCGCTGGTTGCGCGTCACGTCCGCGCGGTTTTGCCGCTTTTGCTGCCGGACGATCGCTCCCGGTGTTGCCGCCGCCTCGACGCGCATTCGTTTCCCCTGGCTGCTCGTCCAGACGCATCGTCAGGGCAATACGCTTACGCTGCAGGTCAACCTCCAGCACTTTCACCTTCACAATGTCGCCTGCTTTCACCACGGTATGTGGATCTTCCACAAACTTGTTCGACAGTGACGAGATGTGAACGAGACCGTCCTGATGCACACCAATATCGACAAAGGCACCAAAGTTGGTGACGTTGGTGACTGCGCCTTCCAGAATCATTCCCGGCTGCAGGTCGTTCATGGTTTCTACGCCGTCGGCAAACTGCGCGGTTTTGAACTCAGGACGCGGGTCACGACCCGGTTTTTCCAGCTCTTTGATGATGTCGGAAACGGTCGGTACGCCGAACTTCTCGTCGGTAAAATCGACCGCTTTCAGATGACGCAGTTCGCTACTGTTACCCATCAGGTCTTTCAGTGCCTGCTGGGTGGCCGCCAGAATACGTTCTACCACCGGGTACGCTTCCGGGTGAACGGTGGAGGCGTCCAACGGGTTATCGCCGTGGTTAATGCGCAGGAAGCCGGCACACTGTTCGAAGGCTTTTGGCCCCAGGCGGCTAACTTTCAGCAGTTGCTGACGATTCTGGAACTGGCCGTTTTCATCGCGCCAGGCGACGATATTCTGCGCCATCATGCGGGTCAGGCCGGCCACACGGGTGAGCAGCGGAACGGAGGCGGTGTTCAGGTCAACGCCAACGGCGTTCACACAATCTTCCACAACCGCGTCCAGCTTACGGGCCAGTTGCGTCTGGCTGACGTCATGCTGATACTGACCGACACCGATTGACTTCGGATCGATTTTCACCAGCTCCGCCAGCGGATCCTGTAAACGACGGGCAATGGAAACGGCACCACGCAGCGAAACGTCGAGATCCGGGAATTCCTGGGCCGCCAGTTCAGATGCGGAGTAAACAGATGCGCCAGCTTCACTGACGATCACTTTCTGTGCCGTCACTTTCGGGAACTGCTTCTGCACGTCGAGGAAGAAACGCTCGGTTTCGCGTGAAGCCGTACCGTTCCCTATTGCGACCAGTTCGACATGGTATTTTTCGCACAGTGCAGCGACGACCACGGCCGCTTTTGCTGCCTGCCCGGTATGGGGGTAAATGGTGTCGGTGGCGACCAGTTTCCCGGTGCCGTCCACCACGGCCACTTTGACGCCGGTGCGCAGGCCGGGATCGAGGCCCATGGTGGCGCGAAGGCCAGCCGGTGCGGCCATCAGCAGATCGTGCAGGTTGCGGGCGAAGACGTTAATCGCTTCGTCTTCCGCACGTTCACGTACGGTGCCCATCAGCTCGGTTTCGAGATGCATAAGCACTTTAATACGCCATGTCCAGCTCACCACCCCTTTACGCCAGCTATCCGCCAGCGCGTTGTTCAGACGCAGTCCGAGGTGATCCATGATGATCTGTTCGCAGTGACTCTCTTTCGGTGGCTCATCAAACTGCGGATCGGCATTCAATGAAAGCTGTAATATGCCTTCGTTACGACCACGGAACATCGCCAGCGCACGGTGAGACGGGACGCTGGCGATCGGTTCGTGATGGTCGAAGTAATCGCGGAATTTTGCCCCTTCCTCTTCTTTGCCGCTGACGACGGTGGCGACCAGATGCGCATTCTTCCACAGGTAATCACGCACTTTTGCCAGCAGGGCGGCATCTTCAGCAAAGCGCTCCATCAGGATGTAGCGTGCGCCGTCGAGAGCCGCTTTGGTATCAGCAACGCCTTTCTCGGCGTCGATAAATTTCGCCGCTTCTGTTTCCGGGTCGTGAGAGGGGTCAGTCCACAGCAGGTCGGCCAGCGGTTCCAGTCCGGCTTCAATGGCAATTTGCCCACGGGTGCGACGTTTGGGTTTATACGGGAGATAGAGGTCTTCAAGCTCGGTCTTACTTAGCGTGCCGTTGATGGCGTTGGCCAGTTCATCGGTCAGTTTGCCTTGCTCGGTAATGGATTTGAGAATGGCCTGGCGGCGCTCTTCCAGTTCACGCAGGTAGCCCAGTCGGGTTTCCAGATTACGCAACTGTGTATCATCCAGACCCCCGGTGATTTCCTTACGATAACGTGCGATAAACGGCACGGTATTCCCTTCGTCAAGCAGGCGAACGGCAGCGTTGACCTGTTCGGCGCGAGCCTGAATTTCACCCGCAATAATGCGGCAGAAAGAATCATTCATCATGGATAGGTTTCATCTACTGAGTAAATATCAGGGCATAGTTATACGGACTGGCACGGCAAAATGCCAGTCGTGGTGGGCGCTCTCGGACTATTTTACGTACTCGATCGCATTGACGTACCAGCTGGCTTCACCGCCTGGTGTATTGACCACTGCCAGATCGCCGACCTCTTTTTTCAACAGGGCGCGGGCCATGGGGGAATCAATGGAGATGTAATCCTTACGGCCGAAAATTTCATCGTAGCCGACAATACGAAAGCGACGGGTATCACCGTCGTCATTTTCGATTTCCACCCAGGCGCCGAAAAACACTTTGCCTTCCTGCTGCGGGGAATAATCGACGATTTTTAGGTTTTCCATGCATTTGGTCAGATAACGGACGCGACGGTCGATCTCACGCAGCCGCTTTTTATTATACTGGTAGTCGGCATTCTCGCTGCGGTCACCCAAACTCGCAGCCCAGGTCACCTTTTTAGTGACTTCCGGGCGCTCTTCGCGCCAGAGATAATTGAGTTCGTGTTTGAGCTTTTCGTACCCTTCCCGGGTAACCAGGGGCGTTTTCATCTTATTGATTACCTTTAAGTCTGTGACGATGCGCACAATTCGTATTACGTCACCCTACTAACAGAATAAATAATGTGCCGTTCGTTTCATTGTATACTTAAGCTGCTGTTAAATATGCTTTGTAACAATTTAGCCTGGAATTCATACCAGAATTCGCTGGTGACGAACGTAAGCTTTTTTAAGAATACATACCTTCAATTGTTGCGAACCTTTGGGAGTACAAACAATGCAAGAGAACTATAAAATTCTGGTGGTAGATGACGACATGCGTCTGCGCGCGCTGCTGGAACGTTATCTTACCGAACAGGGCTTCCAGGTTCGAAGCGTCGCTAACGCTGAGCAGATGGATCGTCTGCTGACCCGTGAATCTTTTCATCTCATGGTACTGGATCTGATGCTGCCGGGTGAAGATGGCCTGTCTATTTGCCGTCGCTTGCGCAGCCAGAGTAACCCGATGCCGATCATCATGGTGACGGCGAAAGGTGAGGAGGTTGACCGCATCGTGGGTCTGGAAATCGGCGCTGACGACTATATTCCAAAACCGTTTAATCCACGTGAACTGTTGGCGCGTATTCGTGCCGTGCTGCGCCGTCAGGCGAACGAACTGCCAGGCGCTCCGTCGCAAGAAGAAGCGGTGATTGCCTTCGGTAAATTCAAACTGAACCTTGGCACCCGCGAAATGTTCCGCGAAGACGAGCCGATGCCGCTTACCAGTGGAGAATTCGCGGTTCTGAAAGCGTTGGTCAGCCACCCACGCGAGCCGCTTTCCCGTGACAAACTGATGAACCTGGCGCGTGGCCGTGAGTATTCCGCGATGGAGCGTTCCATCGACGTACAAATTTCCCGTCTGCGCCGCATGGTGGAAGAAGATCCCGCACATCCGCGTTACATTCAGACCGTCTGGGGTCTGGGTTATGTCTTCGTGCCGGACGGTTCTAAAGCATGAGGCGAATGCGCTTCTCGCCACGAAGTTCATTTGCCCGCACGCTGTTGCTCATCGTCACCCTGCTGTTTGTCAGCCTGGTGACGACTTATCTGGTGGTGCTGAACTTTGCGATCCTGCCGAGCCTCCAGCAGTTTAATAAGGTCCTGGCCTACGAAGTCCGTATGCTGATGACCGATAAACTGCAACTGGAGGACGGTACGCAGCTGGTGGTGCCTCCTGCATTTCGTCGTGAGATTTACCGTGAGCTGGGAATTTCTCTCTATTCCAATGAGGCCGCAGAAGAAGCCGGGCTGCGTTGGGCGCAACACTATGAATTCTTAAGCCACCAAATGGCGCAGCAGTTGGGGGGCCCAACGGAAGTGCGCGTTGAGGTCAACAAAAGCTCGCCGGTAGTGTGGCTAAAAACCTGGCTGTCACCCAACATCTGGGTGCGGGTACCCTTAACGGAGATTCACCAGGGCGATTTCTCACCGCTGTTCCGTTATACGCTGGCAATTATGCTGATGGCGATAGGGGGGGCGTGGCTGTTTATTCGTATTCAGAACCGACCCCTGGTCGATCTCGAACATGCCGCCTTGCAGGTCGGGAAGGGGATAATTCCGCCACCGCTGCGGGAGTACGGTGCCTCGGAGGTCCGTTCGGTGACTCGTGCCTTTAACCACATGGCGGCCGGGGTGAAACAGTTAGCTGATGACCGCACGTTATTGATGGCAGGCGTCAGTCACGATCTGCGCACGCCATTGACGCGTATTCGTCTGGCGACAGAAATGATGGGCGAGCAGGATGGCTATCTGGCTGAGTCCATCAACAAAGATATTGAAGAGTGCAACGCGATTATCGAACAGTTCATCGACTACCTGCGCACCGGGCAGGAGATGCCGATGGAGATGGCAGATCTTAATGCCGTCCTGGGAGAAGTCGTGGCGGCCGAAAGCGGCTATGAACGTGAAATCGACACCGCGCTGCAGCCAGGCAGCATCCAGGTGAAAATGCACCCGCTGTCCATCAAACGTGCCGTGGCGAATATGGTGGTGAACGCCGCCCGTTACGGTAATGGCTGGATTAAAGTCAGCAGCGGTACGGAGCCGCATCGCGCCTGGTTCCAGGTGGAAGATGACGGTCCGGGGATCAAGCCTGAACAGCGTAAACACCTGTTCCAGCCATTTGTGCGCGGCGACAGTGCGCGCAGTACCAGCGGCACGGGGTTAGGTCTGGCGATTGTCCAGCGTATTGTCGACAACCATAACGGGATGCTGGAAATTGGCACCAGCGAGCGCGGCGGGCTTTCTATCCGTGCCTGGCTGCCAGTTCCCGTGACTCGCGTCCCGGGGCCGACAAAAGAAGCGTAAAAAAGGGAGGCGGAATGCCTCCCTTTTGCTTTAGATGCCTGATGGCGCTAAACCGTAGGCCGGATAAGGCAGTTATGCCGCCATCCTGATGGTATGCGTCACAGCTCAGATAGCTTTTAACTGATTGATGATGAATGGGTTGGTCTGGAGCAATAAAAGAAGTTTGCGTGGAGCCCCAGTTGGCTGGCGTCTTTTGGTTTCCCAGCTTTTTACCAGATCATAACTTACACCAACGGCGGCGGCGAAGTCCTGCTGGCGCAGGCCTGTTGCTTCGCGAATGGCTTTCACATCAATCTCGCTGAATGTGTGTACGTGTTCTGGTGTTGGAGTGTGTTCACCTTTTTCGATACGTACCATTTCTTCTGCACTGGCCAGCAGATCGGCAAAAAGTTCGTCTTTCATTCTGCTCTCCCAGAGTGCTGTTGTTACAAAAGCATATCAGATAATTGCTTCAGCAATTTTTTCTGACCTTCCGTTAAATCGTCCTGTTCATTTTTAGGGTAGATTAACGCAAGATAAATACGGCCCATACGTGTTACGTTATAGTAAATGACCCGTACACCGCCACGCTTTCCCATCCCTGCTCGATTCCAACGAATTTTTCTGAATCCACCTGTACCAGAAATGGTATCGCCCGTTTCGGGGTCATCTATAAGAACTTCTTGAAACGCGCGGAACTCATCATCAGGCATCAGCAGTGGACGCCGTTTACTGAATCCTTGTAGCTCAATGAAAGTGAACATGACGCATCCTGCGTACGATAATTGTAACATCCATTATAAGTGTACTAGGTACACTTTAAAAGAGTGGGAAATAAAAAGCCCCCATCCATAAGGAAAAGGGGCTCGTGAATATCGCTAAACCGTAGGCCGGATAAGGCAGTTATGCCGCCATCCGGCAACGTGAGTTACAGCTTCGGTCCGGCGCTAACCAGCGCTTCGCCTGCTGGGGTATCGGTGTATTTCTCGAAGTTCTCGATAAACAGTTTCGCCAGCGCTGTGGCTTTTTCTTGCCACTGTTCTGGTGACGCGTAGGTATTACGCGGGTCGAGAATGCGGGTATCAACGCCCGGCAGTTCGGTTGGGATTGCCAGATCGAACATCGGCAGGTTGAAGGTTTCTGCATCGTCCAGAGAACCGTTCAGGATGGCGTCGATAATGGCGCGGGTATCTTTAATGGAGATACGTTTGCCAGTACCGTTCCAGCCGGTGTTTACCAGATAGGCCTGCGCACCTGCGGCCTGCATACGTTTCACCAGCACTTCTGCATACTGAGTCGGGTGCAGCGACAGGAATGCCGCGCCGAAACAGGCGGAGAAGGTCGGCGTCGGTTCTGTAACGCCACGTTCCGTACCGGCCAGTTTGGCGGTGAAGCCAGACAGGAAGTGGTACTGCGTTTGGTTCGCCGTCAGGCGAGATACCGGCGGCAATACGCCAAAGGCGTCTGCGGTCAGGAAGATCACCTTCGTGGCATGACCTGCTTTGGAAACTGGCTTAACGATGTTTTCGATGTGGTAGATTGGGTAGGAAACGCGGGTATTCTCGGTTTTCGAACCGTCATCAAAGTCGATGGAACCATCAGCACGTACGGTGACGTTTTCCAGCAGTGCATCGCGACGAATCGCGTTGTAGATTTCCGGCTCTGCCTCTTTCGACAGCTTAATCGTTTTCGCGTAGCAGCCGCCTTCAAAGTTGAACACGCCATCGTCGTCCCAACCGTGCTCGTCATCGCCAATCAGACGGCGTTTCGGGTCGGTGGAAAGCGTCGTTTTCCCGGTGCCGGAAAGCCCGAAGAATACGGCTACGTCGCCCTTCTCGCCCACGTTGGCGGAGCAGTGCATTGACGCGATACCCTTCAGCGGCAGCAGGTAGTTCATTACCGAGAACATCCCTTTCTTCATTTCGCCGCCGTACCAGGTACCACCAATCAACTGGATACGTTCGGTCAGGTTGAAGGCAACAAAGTTCTCAGAGTTCAGACCCTGCTCTTTCCACTGCGGGTTAGTGCATTTCGCACCATTCATGACGATAAAGTCAGGCTCAAAGCCTTCCAGTTCTTCGTCGCTCGGGCGGATGAACATGTTTTTCACGAAATGTGCCTGCCAGGCGACTTCGGTAATGAAGCGCACAGAAAGGCGAGTGTCAGCGTTTGCACCGCAGAACGCGTCCACAATGAACAGACGCTTGCCTGAAAGCTGTTGGGTGACAAGGCCTTTCAGGTGCTGCCAGGTTTCCTGTGTGAGAGGTTTGTTGTCGTTCTTACCTTTTCCTTTGTCGGACCACCACAGCGTGTCACGTGTGGTGTCATCACGAACAATGTACTTATCTTTCGGCGAACGTCCGGTGAAAATACCGGTATCAACTGCAACGGCACCCAGATCGGTCAACACACCGCGCTCATAGCCCTTCAGGGTTGGATCTAACTCTTCCTGATAGAGGGTGTCATAGCTGGGGTTGTAGACGATTTCATGGACATCGTTGATACCATAAGCCTTGAGATCTTGCGGGGTTAATCGTTTCACGCGCATATCACTGCTCCTTAGCCAATATGTATTACCTGAAATAGTAAGGTTTTTTTGGGGTCGTTAACCGCGACAAGGCTCATAGATTTATTATCTGGACAAAATCACGATCGACTGAATACGCTGTGACTCCTGTCACGAAGCGGCAGTTATTATGGCAGGAATGACTTTTTTGTTGTGGATAATGTTCTTAAAACGTTAAAAGCGAGAGTTTTTAACTAGCAGAATGCGAGCGAAATCACATTTATGCGAAGAATGATTTTTGCGATTGCATATCAAATATCGATTCACCAGGAAAAACAATTTTCGATGTTTTGCGGAGTATTTTGACATTGGAGCCGGATGACGGAGGGCGACATCCGGCTCATTGGTGATGTAGATCAATGTACCTGTGGGTCGGCAGGATTGGCGTTATTACGGATTTCGGCAATATCCATCGCATTAAACAGATAGTGGCTACCGCAGTAGTCGCAGTGCATATCGATTTCGCCTTCTTCTGCCAGAATGCTGTCCACTTCTTCATCCGGCAGGGTTTTCAGCGCGCCCGCGCAACGTTCACGCGAACAGGTGCATTTGAACTCTACGTCCTGCGGATCGTAAAGTGTGACCTCTTCTTCGTGGTACAGACGCCACAGCACTTCGTTCGCGGGCAGAGTCAGTAACTCTTCAGCTTTGATGGTTTCAGTCAGCGCGGCAAGATGGTCAAAATCATCCGCCTGTGCATTCTGCGCAGGCATCACCTGCAACAGCATACCGCCCGCAGCGGCTTTTCCGTCAACGTCGCCGGTACGAATATACAGGCGGGTTGGCAACTGCTCGGAGCGCAGGAAGTAATCTTCCAGGCAGGCCGCCAGGGTATCGCCTTCCAGCCCAACCACGCCCTGATAGCGTTCACCTTCTTCCGGCGTAATGGTAATGACCAGATAGCCGTTGCCGACCAGGGTTTTCAGATCCGCATTTTCCGGAACATCGCCCTGTACGCGCGCCACGCCGCGCATCTGCTGGTTATTATTACCGTTGATGACGGCCAGGCTTAACGGGCCGTCGCCCTGCAACTGAACGGTAATATCACCGGCAAATTTTAGCGTTGCGGTCAGCAGGCTGGTGGCGACCAGCAGTTCTGACAGCACCGTTTTCACCGGCTGCGGATAGGTGTGATTTTCGAGGATCTGTTGCAGGGTTTCCGATACGGTTACCAGTTCGCCGCGGACGGCAAAGTTTTCAAACAGATAACGGTGTAATTGGTCATGTTGCGGCATAATCATCTCTCTTGCGGGTGACAGTTATTCACTGTCGCCGTGTTTAAATCGTAACAGGTCGCGGCGTTCTTTCTTATCCGGTCGCCTGTCCGGGTGCGGCATGGTCAACGCGTTCAGCTTCCGCGCCAGCGCCATTTTCTCGCGTTTAGCGATACTTTCCGCCGTCTCTTCATACAGATTAACGGCTTCATTGGCCGGTCGGCGTTGTTCGACGATCGCTTTGATCACCACCGTGCGTTCGTCATTGCCCTGACGCAGCGTCAGGGTGGCGTTGAGCTCGACGATCTTACTCGGCTTACTGCGCTGCCCGTTGTAGTGAACCTTACCGCCTTCAATCATTTCGCGAGCCAGTGCGCGTGTTTTATAAAACCGCGCGGCCCATAGCCATTTATCCAGTCTGACCTCAAGCGAGGGCTTCTCTTTCATGGCGTCTCCTTCACATCAGTGAGGGGATCAGTCGGCGGTAGTCATTCAATGACGGATGGCGTTCATACTGCTTTTCCGCAACGCCAGAGTCGGGGTTGGTCACGCCAAGGCAATATCGAATACCAAAATTTGCCGCTGCGTCGAGAATCGGTTCGCTATCATCAATAAACAGCGTTTTCTCTGCACTCATTCCCGTTTCTTCAGCCACGGCGCGCCATAACCGCTGATCCTCTTTGGGATAACCAAATGTGTGGGTGGAAAGTAATAAATCAAGGTGCGAGGCCAGACCGGTGTGCTCCAGCTTCACCGCCAGATTATGCGGATGGGCATTGGTCAGCAAAATGCGACGTTTGCCGCAGGCCTTTAACGCCTCTAAAAAAGGGACGGTATCCTCCCGCAGGACAGCGCGTGGCCCCATTGCCGTCGTCATCGCGCAGATATCCAGGCCCAGGCGTTCGCTCCAGTAATCAAGACAGTACCAGTTTAGCGTATGCTGCACGGCATGATACTCCTGGCGGATGTGCTGCTGGGCTTCCTGTGGCGAGATCCCCCGCTGAGCGCTGTAGGTTTCAGGCACCAGTTTTTGCCAGAAGTAGGTATCAAATGCCAGATCGAGCAGGGTGCCGTCCATGTCCAGCAGGACGGTATCCACTTCCTGCCAGTTAACGTCAATGTGCATGGGAACTCTCCAGAGTAGAACGCGTTGCGCGACAGGGTAGCACACCCTGTCGCGCAGACATGTTATCAGATGAGGCTTTCCGGAGAGGCAATGAGCTTCGGATTCAGGCAGTTTTCATAGTACTGCTGAATTTCCATCATGCGGGTACGATGGCGCTGATAACGGCGGAAGGCCTGTATGCCATTGTAGAGGGTACTGGCCAGCATGGTCAGGATCAGCAGGGTTGTACCGAGATAACGCCACAGCCCTGAACGATCGGGAATGCGGTGCAGGCTGATGTGCTGGGTGCCATTAGCATCAGTGTAGAGATTAGTGACAATCCCTTCCGCACTAAACGGCGTGTTCATCAACGTTTGCGCCAGGCGCTGGAAGGCATTCCACTGTTCCTGAGCCGGGTAATCATACAGTGAAACGGCAGGCCAGGGCTGATTGACCAGATCGCTACCTTCATCGCTCACGATCAGGAAGCCGCCGGGCGCCGGACTGTTCAGTGACTGAGCGGCGCGGGCGGTTTCTCGCGTAATAAAAGGCGCGGTTGAGGTTGCGACCAGGTTATCAAGGGATTCGGCGCTGACCGGGCGCAGAAGTACGTTTACCCCATCCAGTTTACCTGCGCTGGCGCGCTTAACCAGTGCGCTCCAGTCTTTACTGTTTCCCAGGTTAACCAGTGCATTTTTCAGGCGTACACATTCATCTTCGGCTGCGCACAGATCCGCGGTCTTTAAAACGATATCGCCAAAATCATCTAACAACACCATGCCTGATTTCTGAATCGCAGAGCGTAGCGCCGCGCTGACGCGGGAATCATCTTCCGGTTTCGGGTGCAGTTGGCGATTCACGGCTTGCGAGAGCGCAGTGGCTTTATTCACCAGTTCAGATTCCGGTAACGGAAGCGACGGGGCGTCATTCCAGATGATTTGCGAGCAATCAAATGGCATAAACGGTGGATTGGGCTGGGCATTCCAGTTGCCAGGCGCATGAATATTACACATTCCCGTCCCGCGAAGATTCAGCGTGTCGCCAACGCGCATGCCGGATCCCTGCAGTTGTTTCACGCTGGTCGCCTCAATGGTCTGCGCCCCTTTCATCCACGATAGGGTGAACTTAATCGGCATATCCAGCGGGATCCAGAACAGCAGCATAAACAGCACCAGCAGCGAACCGCCTGCGATCACGGTACTGCGAACCCAATGCTGAAGCGGGAAATTTTTAACCTCGTCATGGAGGGATAAAAAGCGTCCCTGACGCACAACGTGACGGTCGAGATAAATATCGATATCCGTTTGCTGGCCGAGATCTTGCGCGATCCACGGTTGCCAGTGTGGAGGATAAACCAGATCGATAATTCCCAAGGAAATATTGTTGATCTGCTCCTGGTTATTCTCTCCGAACAAGCCCCAGCGACGCGGCGTTCCACGCAGGCAATGTATTTCCCGCAGCGCGGTTTTCGACGGTGGCGCAAACAGGCCCCACATCCCTGCAGCCAGAAGCAGGATCGCCCCCCCAGCCAGCCACGGCACAAAAACGTCAGGCGTAATCAGGCAAAAGAAGAACAGCAGGAAGGAGGCGACGATCAGCAGGGCTTCACGGAAGCCCGCCGGGCGACTGAGTGCGTACTCTTCATGCGTTTCCTGACGAATATTGAGTAGCTCGATCTGCTCGCTCTCTTCGCCACGAATCGACGCTTGCGTTGAGGTTGCTGATTGCAGCACATAGCCACGAGCCTCCTGCATATACTCCTGCAAGGTGTGACCGTTAAGTGAGATCACCAACGGCATCGTGTCGGTATGGATCAACTCAACGCTATTTTCATCGTTAATATACTGTTCCCAGAAAGGGGGCAGATGAACTTCAACGGAGTCGAGGTAATAGCGCCACTTGTT
Source organism: Citrobacter sp. RHB25-C09 (assembly GCF_013836145.1). NCBI lineage: Bacteria > Pseudomonadati > Pseudomonadota > Gammaproteobacteria > Enterobacterales > Enterobacteriaceae > Citrobacter > Citrobacter sp. RHB25-C09. The sequence continues at coordinate 355,886 of NZ_CP057483.1, forward strand.
AGGATCGTCAGTCGTAATGCCGTAGCGGGTGATCGAATGCGTTAAGATCATGACGCTGTTGCTTTCGCTATTGAGCGTCAGGGAAACCGGCGCGGCGCTGGCTCCCGTCGGACCGGGAACCCGCTGGATTTGGCTAAGACTCTCCAGATAGTTTTCGACGGCGCTACGTTCTTCAGGGGTGAGTTTACGCGTGGCTGCGTCTGAGAAAGCATTGGTCCATGGCATCTTACGCCGCCTGGCACGAACTTTATGTCGCCACCAGAACAACAATGAGCAGGCCAACAGCGCCGCGAAAATAAACAGAATGGTGCTCATGCTTTCCCCATATCTCGTCTCTGTCAGGTGTGGCCAGAAGCACCCTGTCACTATAAATGTGATTTGTGGTTATCATTCGGCAAGCATGGAGTTGAATCTGAGCTTATTTCAGCGCATCCATGTGAATGCTGATGATAGCAAAACCAGCAAAAGCGGAATATCAGCAAATTCCTGGGAGTATTTCAACCTATTGACTTTTAATTTGAAATAGGAATTATATTTTTATTAGGTTACATAAATGTAAATAAACAGCAATTCACATTGCCGAAACCGTGTTGTATATCGCACAATGACACCAGATACCACGGCAAAGATTCTCACAATGAGTAAATCATTACAAAAACCCACCATTCTGCATGTTGAAACCGTTGCTCAGTCGCGTTTGTTTAGCGTCGAAAGTGTGGATCTCGAATTCAGCAACGGCGTGCGTCGCGTCTATGAGCGAATGCGTCCTTCTAATCGCGAAGCGGTAATGATTGTACCCATTGTTGACGATCATCTGATCCTGATTCGTGAATATGCAGTTGGAACAGAATCTTATGAGCTTGGCTTTTCGAAAGGGCTTATTGATCCGGGTGAAAGCGTGTTTGAAGCCGCGAATCGTGAACTGAAAGAAGAAGTCGGATTCGGAGCCAACGATCTGACGTTTTTGAAGAAGCTGAGCATGGCTCCATCCTATTTCTCCAGCAAGATGAATATCGTGGTTGCGGAAGATCTCTACCCTGAATCCCTGGAAGGTGACGAGCCGGAACCGCTACCGCAGGTGCGCTGGCCGCTGGCGCATTTGATGGTCTTGCTTGAAGATCCTGATTTTACCGAAGCACGCAACGTCAGCGCCTTGTTTTTAGTACGCGAGTGGTTGAAGGGGCAGGGTAGATTATAAGTTCGCGTTGAACCGCTAAACTGCCCGGCGGCGCTGTCGCTTACCGGGCCTGCGGAGTGGTATCGGTTTTTTGGCCGGACGGCACCGCAATCCGGCATGATGATTAGAACAGTTCGTGCGTCTCGCCATTATCGATAATGGTTGTCCCCACTTCCTGCACTACCTGATGCGTCGGCTGAGTACCTTCAATGAAATACTCGGCCCGGCTGTTACCGCCATTCGCCAACTGTCCGGTGCTTCGATCGATATTAATCGTGACGATACCCGGCGGAGGTGTTAACGGCTCTTCCGGTACGCCTTCCAGCACGGCCTTCATGTAGGCATCCCATGCGGGTTGCGCGCTTTTCGCGCCGCCTTCGTAGCCGGAGATCTGATCTTTGATAGCGCCTGAAGCGGAAGTCCGTCCCAGATCGCGACGATGGTCGTCAAAACCGATCCACACGGATGTCACCACGCCAGGGCCATAGCCGGAGAACCAGGCATCTTTTGAACTGTTGGTGGTACCGGTTTTGCCGCCAATATCATGACGTTTCAGGTCACGACCAGCGCGCCAGCCAGTACCCATCCAACCCGGTTCACCGAAGATATTCGTGTTCAATGCGCTTTTAATCAGGAACGCCAGCGGGGTGTTAATGACGTGCGGGGCGTATTCTTGCGCTCCGCTTTGCGCCACTAACGCCTGGTTGGCTTGTTCCAGTTGAGGCATAGGCACGGCGGCATTTTGCTGCTCGCCGGAGATAGCTACGTCTTCAACGTTGCTGTTTTCCAGAACGTTTGATTTTTGCGTGTCGCCGTATATTACCGGAATGTCACACTCCGGACAGGCAATCTTCGGTTTCGCTTCGAAGATTACCCCATTCTGGTCGGTTTCAATTTTACTAATGAAGTACGGATCGACCAGGAAGCCGCCGTTCGCCATCACCGCATAGCCACGCGCGACCTGTAAAGGCGTGAAGGATGCAGAGCCGAGCGCTAACGATTCGGTGTGGACAATGTTTTGCGCTGGGAAGCCGAAACGTTGCAGATATTCTGCGGCGTAATCCACACCCATGGCTCGCATTGCGCGGACCATCACCACGTTCTTCGACTGACCCAGCCCCTGACGTAAGCGAATCGGACCGGCATATTCTGGCGGTGAGTTTTTCGGACGCCAGTCAGAACCGGCACCCGCATCCCAGCGCGAGATCGGCACGTCATTGAGCATGCTCGCCAGCGTCAGACCTTTATCCATCGCGGCGGTATACAGGAATGGTTTGATGTTGGAACCGACCTGGCGCAATGCCTGCGTCGCACGGTTAAACTTGCTCTGGTTGAAGTCAAAGCCACCCACCAGTGCTAATACCGCGCCATCTTTCGGATTGATAGAAACCAGAGCGGAGTTGACTTCCGGCACCTGAGCCAGCAGCCAGGTGTCGTCCACCTGACGGACCCAGATTTGCTGACCGGTTTGTACAGCATCCGTGACTTTACGTGGCGTTGGGCCTTGCTGCGTATCTGAACGGTACGGACGCGCCCAGCGTACTCCGGCCATACGCAGAGAAACGGAGGTGCCATCCGCCAGCATGGCGGTTGCTTCCTGCGGGTTCGCGTTAGTCACTACGGCGGGCAACAGCGGCCCATAGGTCGGCAGCGCTTTCAGCGTATCAGTGATTTTTTTGTTGTCCCACGCCGTTTCCCCTACTTTCCACAGAACGTTGGCCGGGCCGCGATAGCCATGGCGCATGTCATAGTCCAGTACATTATTGCGCACCGCCTGTTGCGCGGCCTGCTGTACTTTACGGGTGATGGTGGTGTAGATGCGATAGCCGTCTTCATACGCGCTTTCGCCGTAGCGGCTATACATCTCCTGGCGAACCATTTCTGTCAGATACGGGGAAGAGAAGGCGATTTCCGGCGTATGGTAACTGGCATCAATAGGGACATTACGCGCCTCATCGTACTGGGCCTGAGTGATGTACCCTTCGCTCAACATACGTGAAAGCACAACGTTGCGACGCGCTGTTGCACGATCCATAGAATAGAGTGGGTTAAACGTCGAGGGGGCTTTCGGCAGGCCGGCAATGACCGCCATTTCACTCAGGTTTAACTGCTCAACCGTTTTACCGAAATAGACCTGCGCCGCTGCGCCAACGCCATAGGCGCGGTAGCCCAAATAAATTTTATTAAGATAGAGTTCAAGGATCTCATCTTTACTCAGCATCTGCTCAATACGGATGGCGAGGAATACTTCCTTAATTTTACGCATCAGCGTGCGTTCAGGGCTGAGGAAGAAGTTTCTCGCGAGTTGTTGAGTAATCGTGCTCGCCCCCTGAGAGGCGTGACCGGAGAATAACGCAACGCTGGCCGCACGGAAAATCCCCACCGGGTCAACCCCGTGGTGATCATAAAAGCGGCTGTCTTCTGTCGCGATAAACGCTTTGACCATTTCCGGCGGCATCTGATCCAGCGTAACCGGAATACGACGCTTCTCACCATATTGCGCGATCAGCTCGCCGTCAGCGCTATAGACCAGCATCGGGATCTGCAAACGCACATCTTTCAGCGTCGCGACGTCAGGTAACTGTGGCTCGATATAACGATAGAGGCCATAAATCGAGCCTGCTCCCAGCAGGATGCAACATACTGCAAGGATCAATAAATACTTTACGAACTTCACTGGAGAATTCCCATTTAGTTTCAACTGGGCAGTTTATAAACAACCGCGCGGTAGTATAAAGGCAAGCCAGACGCATTGATATACCCGTTAGCGCAACGGGTGATAAGGAGATCATCAATCATGGCTTTCAGATTCTGGCAAATAGGCCTTCATATTCAACAAGATGAGGCTTTAGCGGTTGCAGTGGTGCGCGGCGCTTCAGGCTGGTATTTACAGCGTTGGTGGCGAATGCCGCTGGCGCAACAGACGATTAAAGACGGGCATATTCACGATCCCAGGCTGCTTGCCAGCGTACTGCGTCCGTGGAGTCGTGAATTACCGTTCCGCCACCATATTCACCTCTCTTTCCCTTCTAGTCGGACGCGGCAAAAGGCGTTTCCTCGTCCAGAGATGTCACTGCGCGAGCGTGAGCAAACGGCCTGGCTGACAGGAGCGATGGCGCGAGAACTCGATATGGAACTGGACGCGCTACGTTTTGATTACCGAGAGGACGCCCTGATGCCGGCGTTTACGGTTGCTGCCGCACAGGAAAAAGAAATTTCCACGCTTTTAACGTTAGCACAATCGCTCAATATGAAGGTGACAGCCATCACGCCGGATGCCTGTGCCCTGCAGCGCCTTTTGCCTTTTTTACCGACGCCGCAGCAGTGCCTGGTCTGGCGTGATAGCACCCAGTGGCTTTGGGCAACGCGCTATGCCTGGGGACGAAAGGCAACCACGGAGATTGCCGATACCCATGAGCTGGCGGCGACGCTCTCCCTGGCGCCGGATTCGGTAGCCCTCTGTGCTCAAGACGGGTTTGATCCCTGGTGCTCAGTTCTGGTTCGGCAGCCTCCAGTTCCGGCGGAAGGACATGCTTTCGCTATTGCGCTTGGGCTGGCGCTGGGGGAGATACGTCCGTGAATCAGCCCATTAATTTCCTGCCCTGGCGGCAACGGCGGCGAAACGCCTGTTTACGTTTTTGGGGCGTGATGTTCGTAGCGTCCTCACTGCTTGCTTTTGCATCCGTGCTCAGTGGGTACATTGCTGATCGCACTAACGTACAAGTGAATGCTGTATTAGGGGACGCGGAAAACCAGATGACGACGGCACTTGTCGCCGCTAAGCCTCGCTTTCAGCAGCGTCAGGAGAAGCAGCAACAGCTCTTCGCGCAAAATATCCTGCGCGAACAGACTCGCCGCTGGCAGCCTGAGCTGGAAAATCTTGCCCTGAGCGTACCCGTGCAGGTCTGGTTTACAGCGCTGGATTTTCAGCGCGATACGCTGGAACTTGCCGGGAAAGCGCTCACCCTTAGCGCCCTGGCCGCTTTTGAAGCCTCACTGCGCAAGATGCCAGCCTTTCAGATAAGCCGTACCGGTGCGACCCAACAAGATGCGCAGGGATACTGGCAGTTTCACTACTCCCTGATACGGAGCGAAGCCCATGACCGTTCTCTTTGATGGTTGGTGCGCGGTTTCGCCACGCCTTCGCGTTGTCTGCTGGCTACTCTGGACGCTCGCCCTGAACATATCGGCGGCGCTACTTCTGTTTTCCACCCGTGGTGCAGAGGACGCAGCGCTTAACGCCGTTCGGGCGGCGAACGGTGAGCGTTGGCTCAACCTCTATCAGATCGTCAGATCGATGAATGCACAGCCTGTTGTTTCGGTATTGCCGATGTCTCCTTTTTCGCCGTTATCGTTTCAGGTGCCAAATGTGAAGCTGCTGCACTGGCAGCCGTCAACGTCAGGGGGCGAACTGGCAATAACGGCGCCCTGGGAGGCGATTCCATCACTATTTGCTTATCTGGCGGAACGAGGAATGGCAGTACGGGCCTTTTCGCTAAAAGCAGAAAACCATACGCGGATATTAACGCTGGCGTTGGAGCCTTTGCATGAAAGGTAAACATGTCCTTCTGGCTACCTTTTCTCTGCTGATGCTGACGGGGATGCGCGATCCGTTCCAGCAGCCGAAGGACCATTGCCATACGGGAGAGCTGGCGCAATGGCGCTACCAGGGGATGGTCGGGAAAGGGGGGCGCAATATCGGGCTTTTACAGGATGGACAGCAACGATGGCGGCGCGTGGAACAGAATCAGATCCTGGATAACGGTTGGCGCATCGCGCAACTAAATGCGCAGACGATCGTCGTCAATACAGGCGCAGCGTGCGAACCGGCGCAATGGCAGTGGCAAAGACAAGGAAAGGCTAATGAAACAATGGATAGTGGCGGTGCTGTTGGTGATGTTGCACCCGGCACAGGCCGGAAAAGCGCAGAACGTGTCGCTAATGCTGGATGATGTGCCCGTTGTGCAGGTGCTACAGGCACTTGCCCAACAGGAACAGAAGAACCTGATTATTTCGCCGGATGTCAGCGGGGTAGTGTCGCTGCATCTGACTGACGTTCCCTGGAAACAAGCATTTCAGACGGTTTTAAGAAGCGCCGGACTGGCATCACGTCAGGAAGGCACTATTCTTCATGTTCACTCCGGGCGTTGGCAAAGCGAGGAAACCGCGCGGCAGGAGGCGGAGAGTCTCCGACGCCAGGCCAGTCTGCCGCTGGAGAATCGTCAGCTCACCCTGCAATACGCAGATGCCGTGGAGCTCGCCAAAGCGGGCGGGAAACTGCTCAGCGCCAGAGGCAGCCTTACGGTGGATAAACGGACGAACCGACTGTTACTGCGTGATAACCGGGCCGCGTTGGAGGTCCTGGAGCAATGGGCAATGCAGATGGATCTTCCGGTAGAACAAGTGGAACTGGCGGCGCATATCGTCACCATTAACGAGAAAAGCCTGCGTGAGCTTGGCGTGAAGTGGACGCTGGCGGAAGCGTCGCAGGCGGGAACGGTGGGGCAAGTCACCGCACTGGCCAGCGATCTTTCTGTCGCCACGGCGACAACGCGCGTTGGTTTTAACATCGGGCGTATCAATGGCCGTCTGCTGGATCTGGAGCTTTCCGCGCTGGAGCAAAAACAACAGCTCGATATTATCGCCAGTCCTCGGCTGCTGGCATCACATCTTCAGCCCGCCAGCATTAAGCAGGGGAGTGAAATTCCGTACCAGGTTTCCAGCGGCGAGAGCGGCGCGACCTCGGTAGAATTTAAAGAGGCCGTGCTGGGCATGGAGGTGACGCCTACCGTGTTACAGAAGGGGCGAATTCGTCTCAAGCTGCATATCAGTCAGAATATGCCGGGACAGGTGTTGCAACAGGCCGATGGCGAGGTGCTGGCTATCGATAAACAAGAAATTGAAACCCAGGTCGAGGTGAAAAGCGGAGAAACGCTGGCACTGGGGGGAATATTTTCGCGAAAAAACAAATCCGGCAGAGATAGCGTACCGCTGTTAGGGGATATTCCCTGGCTCGGGCAGCTCTTTCGCCATGATGGCAAAGAAGATGAGCGGCGGGAGTTGGTGGTCTTTATTACCCCCAGATTAGTCTCGACAGAATAATTTATGCATGAAATGCCCTTGTTTTTGCACTTAACTCGTTTCAGGGATTTGACGTGCGATGGTATTTAGCATACAAGGAGTACCGATTTAAGAGTTGGTACTCTCATCGCCACCCGGCAATGCTGACTCGGGTTGCCAACATTCTGGTTTGATGATTTATTCAGTTGCCAAACCCGCTTGAGTATTGAGATAATTTTCAGTCTGACTCTCGCAATATCTTATGAGGTTTCAGTTCATGTCCTGCGGCGCCCAGTCTGTGCGAAGCGGGTTTATCATTAACGAATAGTCTTAGTAGTACCGAAAAAATGGCAGAGAAACGCAATATCTTTCTGGTTGGGCCTATGGGTGCCGGAAAAAGCACTATTGGGCGGCAGTTAGCTCAACAACTCAATATGGAATTTTACGATTCTGATCAAGAGATTGAGAAACGAACCGGAGCTGATGTGGGCTGGGTCTTCGACGTAGAAGGCGAAGACGGCTTCCGCGATCGTGAAGAGAAAGTCATCAACGAATTGACGGAAAAACAGGGTATTGTGCTGGCTACCGGCGGTGGCTCTGTAAAGTCACGCGAAACCCGTAATCGTCTCTCCGCGCGTGGCGTCGTGGTGTACCTTGAAACGACCATCGAAAAACAACTTGCGCGTACACAGCGCGATAAAAAACGTCCGCTGTTGCAGGTAGAAGCGCCGCCTCGTGAAGTTCTGGAAGCGTTGGCTGACGAACGCAATCCGCTGTATGAAGAGATTGCTGACGTGACCATTCGCACCGACGATCAAAGCGCCAAAGTCGTAGCAAACCAGATTATCCATATGCTGGAAAGCAACTGATTCTGGCTTAATACAAACTTGCCTGCGGGTACAAGTCATTAAGGTGGATGTCGCGTCATGGAGAGGATTACCGTCACTCTCGGGGAACGTAGTTACCCTATCACCATCGCGGCTGGTTTGTTCAACGAACCAGCTTCATTCTTACCGCTGAAATCGGGCGATCAGGTCATGTTGGTCACCAACGAAACCCTGGCTCCCCTTTATCTTGATAAGATTCGCAGCGTACTTGAACACGCAGGTGTGAACGTTGATAGCGTCATCCTGCCAGACGGCGAGCAGTATAAAAGCCTGACGGTGCTGGATACGGTTTTCACCGCCTTACTGCAAAAACCGCATGGTCGTGATACGACGCTGGTCGCCCTTGGCGGCGGCGTTATTGGCGACCTGACCGGTTTTGCTGCCGCCAGCTATCAGCGCGGTGTACGTTTCATCCAGGTCCCGACGACGCTCCTGTCGCAGGTAGACTCCTCTGTTGGCGGTAAAACCGCTGTAAACCATCCCCTCGGAAAAAACATGATCGGTGCGTTTTATCAACCGGCTTCCGTGGTGGTGGATCTCGACTGCCTGAAAACGCTCCCCGCGCGTGAACTGGCCTCTGGTCTCGCGGAAGTGATCAAGTACGGCATTATCCTTGATGGCAATTTCTTCAGCTGGCTTGAAGAGAATCTGGATGCGCTGTTGCGTCTGGATGGCCCGGCAATGGCGTACTGTATTCGTCGTTGTTGTGAGCTGAAAGCCGAAGTTGTTGCAGCAGACGAGCGCGAAACGGGCTTACGTGCTTTACTGAATCTTGGGCATACCTACGGCCATGCCATTGAAGCTGAAATGGGTTATGGCAATTGGTTACACGGTGAAGCCGTCGCTGCGGGTATGGTAATGGCGGCGCGAACCTCAGAACGGTTGGGGCAGTTTACGCCAGAAGAGACACAGCGCATTATCACGCTGCTGAAGCGTGCTGGGTTGCCGGTCAACGGACCTCGTGAGATGTCCGCACAGGCTTACCTTCCGCACATGCTCCGTGATAAAAAAGTGCTGGCGGGAGAGATGCGCCTGGTGCTTCCGTTGGCGATAGGGAAAAGTGAAGTACGCGGCGGAGTGTCGCATGAGGTAGTTCTTAGCGCTATCGCTGATTGTCAGCAGGCGTAACAACAAGAAAGGTCGGACTGGTACGGAGCACGTATCGGCCCATTAAATTCAGGTTAGTGACAACGTGGTAAGCATTAACCTTTGAGTGGGGTGTTAAATGGATGAATTCAAACCAGAAGACGAGCTGAAACCCGATCCCAGCGATCGTCGTACTGGTCGTTCTCGTCAATCTTCCGAACGCGGCGAACCGCAGATCAACTTTGATGATCTTGATCTGGATGCGGACGATCGTCGCCCATCGCGCGGTCGCAAAGAGCGTGCCGATGAGCCAGAATCAGAAGAAGATTACGATTCCGATGAGGAGTACGTGGATGAAGAGCGCGTAGAGCGTCGTCCGCGTCAGCGTAAAAAAGCCGCCGGTAAACCTGCTTCCCGCCAGTACATGATGATGGGTGTGGGTATCCTGGTTCTGTTGCTGCTCATCATCGGTATTGGTTCTGCGTTAAAAGCGCCTTCCACCCCAGCTTCAAATGAACAAGTGGCATCCGGCGAAAAGAGCATCGATCTTTCTGGTAATGCGGCCGACCAGGCAAATGGTGCCCAACCGCCGGCTGGAACCACCCCTGCGCAGCAGACTGCCGGAAATACGCCGCAGGATGTTTCTCTGCCGCCGATTTCCTCGACCCCAACTGAAGGACAGGCGCCAGCGACGGCCGAAGGTCAGCAGCGTGTTGAGGTCCCGGGCGATCTGAACAATGCGTTGTCGCAGCCGCAGAATCAGGATCAGGTTAATAACGTCGTGGTGAATTCCACGTTGCCAACCGAACCTGCTACCGTGGCGCCGGTGCGTAATGGCGCCGCGTCTGGTCAGACGGCAACCGCACCGGTCAGCGAACGTCCGGTTACAAGCCGTCCGGAACGTAAGCAGGTGACTATCGAGCCGAAGAAACCTCAGGCCACCACAAAAGTGACGCCAGCGGAACCGAAGCCAGCTACAACGCCGAAACGCACAGAAACTGCCGCAGCGCCGAAAGCGACAGCACCTGCTGCGACTACCGCCCCGAAAGCGACGGCCAGCAATGCGCCAGCACCTGCCCAAACTGCTCCAGCGGCAACGGCAAATAGCGCTACAGGCTCAAAAACCGCAGGTAACGTGGGGTCACTGAAATCAGCGCCGTCCAGTCATTACACTTTGCAGCTCAGCAGTTCTTCTAACTACGACAACCTGAACGGTTGGGCGAAGAAAGAGAACCTGAAAAACTATGTGGTGTATCAGACGACGCGTAACGGTCAGCCGTGGTATGTTCTTGTATCAGGCGTGTATGCTTCAAAAGAAGATGCAAAACGCGCGGTATCTACATTGCCAGCCGATGTACAGGCGAAGAACCCGTGGGCAAAACCGTTGCATCAGGTTCAGTCAGACCTCAAGTAATGTTAAGCGCAGGATGCTGTCGGAGCTTTCTCCACAGCCGGAGAAGGTGTAATTAGTTAGTCAGCATGAAAAAAAATCGCGCTTTTCTAAAGTGGGCAGGGGGGAAGTATCCCCTGCTTGACGATATTAAACGGCATTTACCGCAGGGTGAATGTCTGGTTGAACCCTTTGTGGGGGCCGGGTCGGTGTTTCTTAACACCGACTTTTCTCGTTATATTCTCGCCGACATCAATAGCGACCTAATCAGTCTCTACAATATCGTGAAGTCGCGTACTGAAGAGTACGTGCAGGCTTCTCGCGAGCTGTTCACGCCGGAATCAAATCAGGCGGAGGTCTACTACCAGTTTCGGGAAGAATTCAACGCGAGTCGGGACTCATTTCGCCGCGCGGTGCTTTTCCTGTATCTGAACCGCTATGGTTACAATGGCCTGTGTCGGTATAACCTGCGCGGTGAGTTTAACGTTCCGTTTGGCCGTTATAAAAAGCCCTATTTCCCGGAAGCTGAGCTGTATCACTTTGCGGAAAAAGCACAGAGTGCGGAGTTCCACTGCCTCTCGTATGAAGCCTGCATGGAACGGGCGGATAGCAATTCTGTGGTTTATTGCGACCCGCCTTATGCGCCACTGTCTGCGACGGCGAATTTCACCGCATACCATACTAATAGCTTTAGCCCGAGAGAGCAGGCACATCTGGCAGCGATGGCAGAAAAACTGGTCAGTAAACAGATTCCGGTATTAATTTCGAACCATGACACGCCCGATACCCGTGAATGGTATAAAGGGGCGAAACATTTTCAGGTCAAAGTGCGGCGCAGTATAAGCAGCAATGGCGGCACGCGTAAAAAGGTGGACGAACTGCTCGCTCTGTACAAACCGTGAGCCGTTTCGCCCGCGAAAGCAAATCTTAAGGAGAAGCGGATGAAACCCTATTTGATTGCCCCTTCAATTCTGTCAGCGGATTTTGCCCGTCTGGGTGAGGATACCGCGAAGGTTTTGGCTGCCGGTGCTGACGTTGTCCATTTCGACGTTATGGACAACCACTATGTACCGAACCTGACCATTGGGCCGATGGTGCTGAAGTCTCTGCGCAAATATGGTGTTACCGCGCCTATCGACGTGCATCTGATGGTGAAACCGGTCGACCGAATTATCCCGGATTTCGCTGCCGCAGGCGCCAGCATTATTACCTTCCATCCTGAAGCCTCCGAACACGTTGACCGCACGCTGCAACTCATCAAAGAACACGGCTGTAAAGCGGGTCTGGTGTTTAACCCGGCGACGCCGCTGAGCTATCTGGATTACGTCATGGACAAGCTGGATGTGATCCTTCTGATGTCCGTAAACCCAGGTTTTGGCGGTCAGTCTTTCATTCCGCAAACGCTGGATAAACTGCGTGAAGTACGCCGTCGGATTGATGAGTCTGGTTACGACATTCGCCTGGAAGTGGATGGCGGGGTGAAAGTGAATAATATTGGGGAAATCGCCGCTGCGGGCGCAGACATGTTTGTCGCAGGCTCGGCGATTTTCGACCAGCCAGACTATAAAAAAGTCATTGATGAAATGCGCAGTGAACTGGCAAAGGTAAGTCATGGATAAGTTGCAGGATATTCGGGGAGTCGCGTTTGACCTCGACGGTACGCTGGTCGACAGCGCACCGGGTTTAGCCGCTGCGGTGGACATGGCGCTGTACGCGCTGGAGCTGCCAACCGCCGGCGAAGAACGCGTGATTACCTGGATTGGTAATGGCGCGGATGTGTTAATGGAGCGAGCGTTAGCCTGGTCCCGCCAGGAGCGCGCGACATTGCGTAAAACCATGGGCAAGCCGCCCGTAGACGATGACATTCCTGCCGAAGAGCAGGTGCGTATTTTGCGTAAGCTGTTCGACAGATATTATGGCGAAGTGGCTGAGGAAGGAACATTTCTCTTCCCTGACGTCGCCGATACGCTGGGGGCACTGCATGCAAAAGGGCTGCCGCTGGGTCTGGTAACCAATAAACCGACGCCGTTTGTTGCACCTCTGCTCGATGCGCTGGATATCAGTAAATATTTCAGCGTGGTTATCGGCGGTGACGATGTTAAAAATAAAAAGCCGCACCCGGATCCGCTTCTGCTGGTGGCAACGAAGCTCGGCATTGCGCCCGAACAATTGCTCTTTGTCGGCGATTCGCGTAATGATATCCAGGCGGCAAAAGCCGCTGGCTGTCCGTCCGTTGGTCTTACCTATGGCTATAACTATGGCGAGCCGATTACTCTGAGCCAGCCAGACGTAATATACGACCGCATTAATGAACTACTGCCCGCACTCGGGCTTCCGCATAGCGAAAATCAGGAATCGAAAAATGACTAAACCCATCGTTTTTAGTGGCGCACAGCCGTCAGGTGAATTGACCATTGGCAACTATATGGGTGCGCTGCGTCAGTGGGTTAACATGCAGGATGATTACCATTGCATCTATTGCATCGTTGATCAGCATGCCATCACCGTTCGCCAGGATGCCCAGCAGTTGCGTAAAGCGACGCTGGATACCCTCGCGCTGTATCTGGCTTGCGGTATCGATCCTGAAAAAAGCACCATCTTTGTACAGTCGCATGTACCGGAGCACGCGCAGTTGGGCTGGGCGCTGAACTGCTACACCTATTTTGGCGAACTGAGCCGAATGACGCAGTTCAAAGATAAATCTGCGCGCTACGCTGAGAACATTAACGCGGGTCTTTTTGACTACCCGGTTCTGATGGCGGCGGACATTCTGCTGTATCAGACTAACCTGGTACCCGTGGGCGAAGACCAGAAACAGCATCTGGAACTGAGCCGCGATGTCGCTCAGCGTTTCAATGCGCTGTACGGTGACATTTTCAAAGTGCCAGAACCGTTCATTCCGAAATCCGGCGCACGCGTGATGTCGCTGCTGGAGCCGACCAAGAAGATGTCCAAGTCAGACGATAACCGTAATAACGTTATCGGCCTGCTGGAAGACCCGAAATCGGTGGTGAAGAAACTTAAGCGCGCGGTGACCGACTCGGACGAGCCGCCGGTGGTGCGTTACGATGTGCAGAACAAAGCGGGCGTTTCTAACCTGCTGGATATTCTCTCTGCCGTTACCGGCCAGAGTATCCCTGAGCTTGAACAGCACTTTGAAGGCAAAATGTATGGTCATCTGAAAGGCGAAGTAGCTGACGCTGTATCAGCCATGTTGACCGAATTGCAGGAACGTTATCATCGTTTCCGCAACGACGAAGCCTTCCTGCAGCAGGTGATGAAAGACGGTGCGGCGAAAGCCAGTGCGCGCGCATCTGAAACCCTGAAAGCAGTGTATGAGGCGATTGGCTTTGTCGCGAAGCCGTAAGCAGATCTAAAAGCGAAAAAACCGGGAAAATCCCGGTTTTTTTGTATCTGCGCAATAATCAGAGTGATTACTCTGCGGTCGGGCCGCAACCGCCAATAATTTTGGAGATGGAAATGGCCGGGTGCAGCAGGTAGTCATAAGAGCAGGTCTTATTACGGTTTTCAACGTGACCTGTACACGCTGTCAGCGTTGCCAGCGCCGCACCAACCAGTGCCATTTTAATAAACTTGTTCATTTACATTCCCTATGTAAAAAATATATTTTTTAGCTAACAATTGAATGAGCGAATATATATTTGCTATTCGAATTCGACGATAGCCTAATATAGATATCGCGTCAGCAAGGGAATAGCCTGAGGGCAAGGGTGTTGGTGATTAATTTTTTATAATTAGTCACTTAGCGGGATGTATGGATCCGGATGTCTATTTTTATTGTGTGGGAGAAATAATAAAGGCCAGACAATGCTGGCCTTATCAATAGGCAGGAATTAATGATTGGAGAACCAGTTTAGTTTTTCACGTAAGGCTACCACGCGGCCTACAATGATTAGCGCCGGGCTTTCCACCTGCGTCGCCAGTTCGCCTAATTGTGAGAGTTCACCTTTCACAACCCGCTGTTTTACCGCGGTGCCGTTTTCTACCAGCGCGACTGGCATATCGGCCTGCATACCAAATTCAATCAGCTTTTGCTGGATGGTAGCGGCCTGGTTCAACCCCATATAGAACACCAGAGTTTGTTTTTCTGCCGCCAGGTTTTCCCAGTCTAACTCGCCACCGGTTTTCAGGTGCCCGGTGACCAGGCGCACGCTTTGCGCGTAGTCGCGATGGGTGAGCGGAATACCGGAGTAGGCGGAGCAGCCGGACGCAGCGGTAATCCCCGGCACGACGGAGAAAGGAATACCTGCGTGGCACAAGGTTTCCAGCTCTTCACCGCCGCGACCAAAGATAAACGGGTCGCCGCCTTTCAGACGCACCACGCGTTTACCTTTTTGCGCTTCGCGCAGCAGGATCTGGTTAATTTCTTCTTGCGGCACGCAGTGATAGCCCGCGCGTTTGCCAACAAATACGCGGTCCGCATCACGACGCACAAGATTCATAATGTCGTCTGACACCAGGCGGTCGTAAACCACGACGTCAGCCTGTTGGATCTGCTGTAGCCCTTTCAGCGTCAGGAGTCCGGCGTCGCCAGGCCCTGCGCCAACCAGCACCACTTCACCGCGATGATCCAACGGTTCACTGAGCATCTGAGTGGTGACTTCCTCAACGGCTTTCTGATCAGCGTTCGCCAGAGACTGCGCCAGGCGGTCATTGACGAAGAATTTCTCCCAGAAGCGGCGGCGCTCACTCATGGTCACAAACTGTTGCTTCACGCGGGAGCGTAATTGCCCGGCGTAACGTGCGACTTGTCCGAGATGTTGGGGCAGCAGAGATTCGAGCTTTTCTCGCAGCAGACGGGCGAGCACCGGTGAGGTGCCGCCGGAGGAAACCGCCACCATTAACGGCGAGCGGTCAATAATCGATGGCATGATGAAGCTCGCGGCTTTTGGCGCATCAACGACGTTACAGAAGATGCGACGTGCTTCTGCGGCATCGCTGACGCGTTGGTTAACCGCGTCGTCGTCAGTAGCAGCAATGGCCAGCCAGCAGTTGTCGAGGAGGGCCTCATCAAACGGCCCTTCTGCCAGCGTCAGCATGCCTTCATTTGCCCATACCGTAAACTGCGGAATAAACGCCAGCGCATTGACCGTTAAACGAGCACCGGCTTCCAGCAGCAGTCGCGCTTTACGCTCTGCGACATCCCCCCCGCCGACAATCAAACAGTCGCGATCGCGAAGTTGACAAAATATAGGCAAATGATCCACGACATTACCCCTTAATTATTGGCTACAGCCTCAGAATGCTGAGTTTTTGCCGGAGCCGGACGCTCCGCTTTTGGCGTAGCATACCAATAACCTAATCCCATGAATACGACGCCGGACAAAGTATTCCCCAGCGTAACCCACAGCAGGTTATGACCAATACCCGCCAGGGTATAGGCTTCGCTGTGATGACCAAACCAGGAGAGGGCAAACAGCGTCATATTGGCGATAGAGTGTTCGTAGCCGGAGGCGATAAAGGCCAGCAGACACCACCAGATGGCGATGAACTTAGCTGCGCCTTCGGTACGGATTGCCATCCAGATTGCCAGACATACCAGCCAGTTGCACAGTGCGCCTTTAAAGAACAGCACCATCGCAGGCGCGGAGGTTTTTGCCAGCGCGACAGAGTGGACAATGCTGGTATCGACCGGCAGCAGGCTGCCGCCACCCCAACTGTACATCAGCGCCACAAAAACCGAGCCGACCAGGTTACCCAGCCAGGTTTGCGGCAGAATAGCCCACATCTGTCCGTGGCTGATGGTGCCAGCCTTCACGCCGAGCGTCAGGAACATGGTGTGCCCGGTAAACAGCTCAGATCCAGCGATAATGACCAGCGTTAAGGCGATACCAAAGGTCGCGCCCATCACCAGCGGACGCACGGACGGGTCAAGCAGGTTGCCGAGGGTGAATATCAGGATAATACCGAGACCGACATAAGCGCCGGCCATGGCCGAACTGACCCAGAAACCCAGCGGGTTATTTGCTGACAGGCGAGCGATGCGCGCAGCATTAGCCGCACATTTATTAATAGTGTCTGTAAACATGTGATTACCCATTAAATTAAAAAATTGAAATAACGCGCAGGCTCAAAACGTAGGCCGGATATGGCATTTATGCCGTCATCCGGCAACCGGCTTTCGCCATCGCCCAGTGACGCTGCGCTTACCGGGCCTACAAAAAAATAAGTGCTCAAAAGGGAGGCATTGCGCCTCCCAAAAATCATTACCCGTGCAGTTGAACGATGCCGTCCTTTACGCGAGCTTCGTA
Organism: Citrobacter sp. RHB25-C09; assembly: GCF_013836145.1. NCBI lineage: Bacteria > Pseudomonadati > Pseudomonadota > Gammaproteobacteria > Enterobacterales > Enterobacteriaceae > Citrobacter > Citrobacter sp. RHB25-C09. Next base: position 372,758 of record NZ_CP057483.1, read on the forward strand.
GTGCGCCACGGAATGGCTTTCATCTTCCATGCACAGGCCGTCGCTCAGGCGGAAGCGCTGCTTTTTCAGCGGACTGGCAACCCACAGGTCGCCCTGATGTTCAGCAATCAGCCCACGGGACAGCACGCTGGATTCAAAGAACGGGTCGATGTTGCTGATCGCAAACACCTGGTCGCTATGATACGGACGGAAGATAGCGACCTGATCCTCACCTAACAGCGCGCAGACGCCGGTTCCAGGCAGGATGTCATCAATTTTGCAGATGTCTTTCCACTGGCTCATGCGTTTTCCTCCACCAGAGTGACCGGGATGCGTTCGTACGGCGTAGCCGGGCGATGCTGTTCGCGTTCAGGTACGACCTGAACGTTTGGATCGCGTTTGTCGCTGTTGATGAAGTGCCTGAAGCGAACCTGCGCAGACGGTGTGTTGACGGTTTCTGTCCACTCACAGATCACCGCTTCACGTAGACGCGCCATCTCTTCTTCCAGATGGTCGTTCAGACCCAGCTTGTCGTCGATGATGACGGATCTCAGATACTCAATACCCCCTTCCAGGTTATCTAACCAGGGGGCGGTACGGGTCAGTTTGTCTGCCGTGCGGATGTAGAACATCATAAAGCGGTCGAGATACTTGAGCAGCGTTTCACGGTCGATATCTGCCGCCAGCAAATCTGCATGGCGTGGTTTCATCCCGCCGTTACCGCACACGTACAGATTCCAGCCTTTTTCGGTGGCGATAATCCCCACATCTTTGCCCTGGGCTTCAGCACACTCGCGGGTACAACCAGAGACGCCGAACTTCATTTTGTGCGGGGTGCGAATACCTTTGTATCGGTTTTCCAGCTCAACGCCGAAGCCTACGCTGTCACCCACGCCGTAGCGACACCAGGTGCTGCCTACGCAGGTTTTCGCCATACGCAGTGCCTTGGCATACGCATGACCGGTTTCAAAGCCTGCTTCAATCAGCTGCCGCCAGATCTCCGGTAGATCGTCTTTCTGCGCACCGAACAGACCGATACGCTGGGAACCGGTGATTTTGGTGTACAGGTTAAATTCACGGGCGATGCGTCCTACCGCCACCAGCCCTTCCGGGGTGATTTCACCCCCGGCAGAACGTGGAATAACGGAGTAAGTCCCGTCCTTCTGGATGTTCGCGAGGAAGTTATCGTTGGTATCCTGTAGCAGTGTGTGCTGCGGCTTGAGGATGTATTCATTCCAGCAGGAGGCCAGCAGGGAACCGACGGTCGGTTTACAGACTTCACAACCGTAGCCTTTACCGTGCTTCGCCAGCAGTTCTTCGAAGGTTTTAATGCCTTCCACGCGGATAAGATGGAACAGTTCCTGACGCGAATATGCGAAGTGCTCGCACAGGTTGTTGTTCACCTCGATGCCCTGTTTCGCCAGTTCAGCGTTCAGCACCTGGGTGACCAGCGGAATACAGCCGCCGCAGCCGGTACCGGCTTTGGTTTCGGCTTTTAGTGCGGCAACGGTGTGGCAGCCTTTGTTGATTGCGGCAACCAGCATACCTTTGGTGACGTCGAAGCAGGAGCAGATCTGCGCACTGTCCGGCAGCTTATCTACGCCGATAGACGGTTTACCGCTGCCAGCGTGAGCAGGCAGGATCAGGGCGTCCGGGTTTTCCGGCAGCTCGATGGCGTTCAGCACCAGTTGCTGCAGGTTGCCGAAATCGCTGGTATCCCCGACCAACACCGCCCCGAGCAGCGTTTTGTTATCTTCACTCACGATCAGGCGCTTGTAGACTTCTTTGCTTTCGTCGAGGTAAACGTAGCTGCGCGCGCCCGGTGTACGACCATGCGCGTCGCCGATCCCGCCGACGTCAACGCCCAGCAGCTTCAGCTTGGCGCTCAGATCCGCGCCTTCAAAGGCATTTTCATTTTCAAGGATATGGTCAACGGCGACCTGCGCCATTTTGTAGCCCGGTGCGACCAGGCCGTAAACACGGTTGTTCCAGCTCGCGCATTCCCCGATGGCGTAGATATCCGGGTCAGAGGTCTGGCAAGCGTCGTTAATCACGATCCCGCCGCGCGGAGCAACGTCCAGACCGCACTGGGTAGCCAGTTTGTCACGTGGGCGAATGCCGGTAGAGAAGACGATGAAGTCAACTTCCAGTTCGCTGCCGTCGGCAAAACGCATGGTTTTACGCGCTTCGGTGCCCTGCTGAACGATCTCTTTGGTGTTCTTGCTGGTATGCACGCGCACGCCCATGCTTTCAATTTTGCGACGCAACTGCTCGCCGCCCATCTGATCCAGCTGTTCTGCCATCAGCATCGGGGCGAATTCAATGACGTGCGTTTCAACACCAAGGTTTTTCAGCGCGCCAGCAGCTTCCAGCCCTAACAGACCGCCGCCAACAACCGCGCCACGTTTGCTGCGACGCGCGCAGGACTCGATGGCGTTGAGGTCTTCAATGGTGCGGTAAACAAAGCAGTCCTGGGTTTCAGAACCTTTAATGGGTGGGATCCACGGATAGGAACCGGTCGCCATGATCAGTTTGTCGTAGTAAACCGTACGACCTGCGCTGGAGTGAATCACCTTTTCCTGACGGTTAATGGTAATAGCGCGTTCGCCGACCAGTACCTTAACGCCATGCTTCTCGTAAAAACCTTCACGCACTAAAGAGAGTTCTTCAGCGGTATGGTGTGAGAAGTAGGATGACAGGTGAACACGATCGTATGCCTTACGGGGTTCTTCACAAAAGACGGTAATGTCAAAATTGGCAGCGTCGGATTTATCAAGCAGGTCCTCAATAAAGCGATGGCCGACCATACCATTACCGATAATAGCGAGTCTGACTTTGCTCATTTTTGCCTCGATTTCTTTTCTATTACCGCCTACCTTAACGATTCAGCACCCCCACTTATTGATACAAATCAATTTCCCCTTTATATACTCCTTAAGAGGTATATTACTGATTTGTCAGTATTTTATTAAGTCACGGAAATATCAGACTTTTCGCGATTGTATAAATAACATACAAAATGTGGGGTTTTTAGAGAAAAAAAGCTGGCCGGCAGGAGAAGGGGGGGGGAGGCCCGGAAAGCTTGCGCCACCGGGCAAGGCAAATTACTGTGCCGCTGGCACCTCATGCTGGCGATGACGGGTGACAAAACCAAGGATAAAGCACATCACGAAAACGACAGCATACAGACCGTTCGCGGTAAGCAGCGCCGCCTGCGGGCCGCTGTGCGCGACGATAGGGCCGGTCACCACGAAGGTCAGCATGGTGCCGATGGTGCCGCAGGTCAGCACAAAGTTAACCAGTTTTGGTGAGGCCACTTTGGTCTGCTGGGAACCCAGGGTGATAATGGTGGTATAGATGGCGCTGGAGAAGAAGCCCAGCGCCAGAATAAACCATGGCATATGATCGGGCGTGCCGGTGATGAACAGGTACATGAGAACGCTTGCCAGACCTGCCAGTACGGTCAGAATTCGTTGCAAATCAAAGAAACGCAGAATGAAGCTAAACGCCCACATGCCGAACATGTACGACATCCAGAAATTGCTTACCAGCGTTCCGGCATCGTTCAGACTCATGCCCAGACCCTTTGCGTACTCCGGTACCCAGGAGATAAAGCCCAGTTGACCCAGGATGTAACACAGCGCAGCAACGGACAGGAACAGTACGCCGATACCCCATTTTTCTTTTACCACTGGCGCATCGGTTGACTGCGCATGTTTGCCCAGTGCCGGAAATTCACAGCCAAAGGTCAGCAGGAAAATGGCGAAATAGACCAGTCCAATGCAGGCATAGACCCAGTACCATTCGATGCTGCGCGCCAGCAGGAATGCGGCGATCATCGGGAAGATCATTCCGGCCATGCTGAAGAAGGAGTCGGTAAACAGCAGGCGCGAGCCGCGCTGGCGTCCCTCATACATCTGCGTCACCAGAAAGGTACCAATCGACATGGTGATCCCACTGACCAGCCCCAGCACAAACATTGCGGCGGAAAAGAGCGCCAGGCTATGGCTGAACATCAGGCCGGCTACCGCCAGCACCATCAGGATAAAGCCAAAGCGTAGTTGGGTTTTCAGTGGGACGATTTCCATCAGCCAGGCGTTAAGGAAAATAGAGATCAAAATCCCGGCGTTCAGGAAGGTAAATGTGTTACTCATACTGGAAACGGGCAACTGAAAGTATTCTGCGATGTTTCCCATCACCATCCCGGTGACGATTACCAGCGCACCGGTAAGTGCGTAGGAGAGAAAGCTGATCCATGTGAGCTTGATGCGATTGCTGTTAGTCATGACTGGCCTGTTTTGAAACACATTTGAATGCGTCTGTGTATGAGAATGAAAAGCGCGTTACTGCGCGGAGAGTGGGCAGATATTAGGCGTTTTAGTGATGTATTTAAATGTTTATTGGTAATTTCTGGTGGTGTTACATTTTTTAGTGTGATCTATATCACATGTTAAATCAGGTCTTAAAAGATACAGATGTTTCTGGCAGGTAAAATTAGGTAAAGGGATGGCCTTGTTCCTGAAGGCTCTTTAGAATCATCTCACTTGCTTTTGTTACTGCATTCGTAAAGGAAATCTCATGCTCAAATCGACTCTGGCGGCAGTCGCAGCTGTTTTCGCCCTTTCTGCTATCTCTCCCGCAGCGCTGGCAGCTAAAGGGGATCCGCACATTCTGCTGACCACCTCTGCGGGTAATATTGAACTGGAACTAAATAGCCAAAAAGCGCCCGTTTCGGTGAAAAACTTTGTCGATTACGTGAACAGTGGGTTCTACAACAACACGACGTTTCACCGTGTGATTCCGGGCTTTATGGTTCAGGGTGGCGGCTTCACCGAGCAGATGCAGCAGAAGAAACCGAATCCGCCAATTAAAAACGAAGCGGATAACGGTCTGCGCAACACGCGCGGCACCATCGCGATGGCCCGCACAGCGGACAAAGACAGTGCGACCAGCCAGTTCTTTATCAACGTGGCTGATAATGCGTTCCTCGATCACGGTCAGCGCGACTTCGGGTACGCCGTATTTGGTAAAGTTGTGAAAGGCATGGACGTTGCCGATAAAATCTCTCAGGTTCCGACAAAAGACGTTGGACCTTACCAGAATGTTCCTTCAAAACCGGTAGTTATCCTTTCCGCTAAAGTTCTGCCCTAACCCTTTCCCGCGCGGGCGCCTCTCGTCCGCGCAGTTTTACCTTCCCTGCATAACCGCGTTTTGCTGCTTATACTTGTGGCAAACACGGATCAATCAGGGAGGCGTAAAGTGAAAAAACTCACCGACAGGCAAAAATCCCTTCTCTGGGAACAGCAGCGAAACGCGAATTTTCAGGCCAGCCGCCTTCTTGAGGGGGTCGATAGCCCGCTAGTAACGTTGAGTGCCGAAGAGGCGCTGGCGCGTCTTGATGAACTCCGGAGGCACTATGAGCGATAAAATTGGCGACGATCGCGATCCGTATTTGTACCCGGGGTTAAACGTTATGCGTAACCGATTGGGCATTCGCCAGTTGGAGCGCCTGACGCAGGCTGCCTGGGAACTGACGGCACTGCGTGCGGCAACCATTGAACTTGGCCCACTAAAGCGGGGATTACCCCACCTGTGTGCTATCCACCGTCAACTTTACCAGGACGTCTTTGACTGGGCGGGGCGACTGCGTGAAGTGGATATTTATCAGGGAGATACGCCATTCTGCCACTTCGCTTATATCGAAAAAGAGGGCAACGCTCTGATGCAGGATTTGGAAGAAGAGGAGTATCTGGTTGGCTTGCCGAAGCCTCAGTTTGTCGATCGCCTTGCGCACTACTACTGTGAAATTAATATGCTGCACCCGTTTCGCCTCGGCAGTGGAATGGCGCAGCGGATCTTTTTCGAACAGTTGGCGCTCCACGCTGGTTATCTCCTGAACTGGCGCGATATCCTCGTAGATGACTGGAACCGGGCGAATCAGGAAGGGGCGATGGGGGATCTGAGTGCATTACAGGCGATATTTCGTAAAGGGGTAAGCGAAGCCGAGGAAACTGAGTAGAATAGCGCGGTTCTTTGGTTCCGGAGCCGCTATGATCCTGCTTATCGACAACTACGATTCATTTACCTGGAATCTCTACCAGTACTTTTGCGAACTGGGTGCGGAGGTCGTGGTTAAGCGTAATGACGAGCTGACGCTGGCGCAAATCGATGCGCTGAACCCAGCAAAAATCGTAATCTCTCCCGGCCCTTGCACGCCGGACGAGGCTGGTATTTCGCTGGCGGTGATTCGTCACTACGCCGGGCGAGTGCCCATTCTCGGTGTCTGTCTGGGGCATCAGGCGATGGCGCAGGCATTCGGGGCTACCATTGTTCGTGCCGCGCGTGTTATGCACGGAAAGACATCACCGATTACCCACCGCGGACAGGGCGTATTTCAGGGATTAGCCAATCCATTAACCGTCACCCGCTACCATTCGCTGATTATCGACCCCGCGACGCTTCCTGACGACTTAGTGGTCACCGCCTGGAGCGAAACGCAGGAAATTATGGGAATTCGCCACAAAGAGTGGGATCTGGAAGGCGTGCAATTCCATCCGGAAAGTATTCTCAGTGAGCAGGGACATCAACTGCTGGCAAATTTCCTCAATCGCTGATTTATGGTTGCTATTGAGTGATTTTTTATGCATATTTTGTGATTATAATTTCACATTCATGTATGCGTAACTGGATGATCATAAGATGGCAACTGAACAAACGGCAGTAACTCGCGCAACTTTCGATGAAGTCATTCTGCCAGTTTATGCACCGGCAGATTTTATTCCGGTGAAAGGTAAGGGCAGTCGGGTCTGGGATCAGCAAGGTAAAGATTACATTGATTTCGCCGGGGGGATTGCCGTAACCGCGCTGGGGCACTGCCATCCGGCGCTGGTGGATGCGCTGAAAACCCAGGGGGAAACGCTCTGGCATACCAGCAATGTTTTCACCAACGAACCGGCGCTGCGCCTGGGCCGAAAGATCATTGATGCCACGTTTGCCGAGCGCGTGCTATTTATGAACTCCGGTACCGAAGCGAACGAAACGGCCTTTAAGCTGGCGCGTCATTACGCCTGCGTGCGTCACAGCCCATTCAAAACAAAAATCATTGCCTTCCATAACGCCTTCCATGGTCGCTCGTTGTTTACTGTAAGCGTGGGCGGTCAGCCAAAGTATTCGGACGGCTTTGGACCCAAACCGGCGGATATTGTACACGTGCCATTCAACGACCTGCATGCAGTGAAAGCGGTGATGGATGACCATACCTGCGCGGTGGTGGTTGAACCGGTGCAGGGAGAAGGCGGTGTGCTTGCCGCCACGCCGGAATTCCTGCAAGGATTGCGCGAACTCTGCAATCAGCATCAGGCGCTGCTGGTGTTTGATGAAGTACAAAGCGGGATGGGGCGTACTGGCGATCTCTTTGCCTATATGCACTATGGCGTAACGCCGGACATTCTCACCAGTGCCAAAGCGCTGGGCGGGGGCTTCCCGGTTAGTGCCGTGCTGACCACGCAGGACATTGCCTCGGCGTTTCACGTCGGTTCACATGGCTCCACGTATGGCGGTAATCCGCTGGCCTGTGCGGTGGCAGAGGCGGCATTTGATATTATCAATACGGCGGACGTACTGAACGGTGTTGTGGCGAAGCGGCAAAGATTCGTCCAGCATTTACAGGATATCGATGCACATTATGACGTGTTCAGCGATATTCGCGGTATGGGCCTGCTGATTGGTGCAGAGTTGAAGCCGCAGTTTAAAGGTCGGGCGCGTGATTTCCTCTATGCCGCAGCCGATGCGGGCGTAATGGTTCTTAACGCTGGACCGGATGTGATGCGTTTCGCTCCGTCGCTGGTGGTGGATGACGCGGATATCGATGAAGGGATGGCGCGTTTTGCCCAGGCGGTGGCGAAGGTCTTAGGTTTGTAGGCCGGATAAGGCGTTGCGTTAACTTTTCATATCCCGTAGTCGACGACTGAGCCAGATCCCATGATGTGGGCGTTGACGCCAGGCCACTGAGGATATTGTGTGCATGGTGTTCAGATGTCCCAGAATCCGTTGTAGATGCTGTTCCAGGGTGCTTAACGAGCCGTGGGGCGGCATCTCCGGTGCTTCCAGAATATTCACATCTCCCGAACTACCCGGCCCGTCATACTCCAGCCTCTGCTGACAGCGCTGTAGCGCGATTTCACACGATTGCAGATACCGCTTCGCCAGGTCTGGAGTCAGCATCGTGTGCTCGCGCGCCAGCGTCGTCATGGCATTAATGTGCTCGACGATAAACTGGCTGTGCGTAACCCATAGCTTCATATCGTCCAGATAGTGTTTGTTAAAGCCCGGCTCCTGCATGGCCTGGTTCAGCGAGTTAAATAGCGTATTGTGCGCCTGATTGACTCGCATCCGCTGATACGCCAGCGGTGTGGCCTGCGGATCGTCACTCAGGATCAGGCGAATGGCCTCCTGGTCGGCCTCAAGCGCATCGTGGGCATTTTTGCGCAGCAGGCCGCTCTGCCATTGTGGCCACAGCCAGACGGTGCCGCCAAACGCGATCAGACAGCCAATAATCGTATCGACAAAGCGAGGAATGATGAACTGCTCGCCATCCAGCGTCAGCAGTTGCAGGGTATATACTGCCGTCACCGTAAACCCAACCGTTGCCCAGCCGTAATTTTTGCGGATCGTCAGATAACTCACCAGGGTAATGAGCAGCATCAACAACAGCGTATACCCCTCCGGAATATGAAAGTGCAGCGTGGCGCCGGCTACGATCAGCCCCACCAGCGTCCCAGCGCAGCGGTGCAGAATACGTACACGCGTTGCCCCGTAACCGTTTTGGGTAACAAACAACACCGTCATCAGTATCCAGTAGGGTTTCGGCAGATGCAGCGCGGTTCCCATCAGGCTGGCAACGCTTAACATTACGCTGATGCGCCCGGCATTACGCAACGCCGGCGATTTCAACGAAAGGTAGTTTTTCAATGCGGGCAGCAGCGGTAGACGCCGCTGCTTATCGGCCATGAGATCGCGGGGATACAGCGGGCGTTGGGTGCGCAGCACCCTGGCGATACGGCTAAAGTGCCAGTAACAGAACTGTCCCACCGGATTGTCAGGATGTTGATTAGCGATTTTCTCAAGAGCACCAAGCTGCTTTTCCATGGAAAATCGCGTTGGCAGACGGTGATAAAGAATATCATCGGCTAACACCCGCAGACGGGCTGCGATAACCTGCGCGTTCCAGCGGATGACCTGTTCCGCATGGCTGCGTTCGACCAGCTTCTGTACCTCCTCCGGCTGATGCAGACTGACCGAGATATGCTCCTGCAGATCAAGTGCTTCCTGAAATGCGCGCAGCATTCGCTTGTAGTCATTATTGCGATGCGCGGAAAGCATATGCATTTGCTGATAGCACTGGGTAATCAGATCGACGGCTTTCTGTTGCCGGGCCAGCAGCGGCGGCAGGGCTTTTTCCGGATCGGTATGCTGTGTCAGCATGCTGTATTTCGCTTCACAATAATCGGCGAGTTCACGGTATAGCAGGCTAAGCGACTCACGTAGGGGTTGTTCACGCCATAGCCAGAGCCAGAACCAGTTGAACAATCCGTACCATAAGGTGCCCAGGGCATAGATGAGCAGTGGTTCCCAGACCGGCATATTCCCGGCCAGACTCAGCGTGAAAATCGCGGCGATCAGCGACGCCGGAAGCAGCCTGGCGTGGAGCGCGCTTAACTCTGCCGTGACGCCGAGAGTCAGCGTTAGCCCGGTCAGGATCAACGGCAGGGGGACGTCCTGAAACAACAGCAGTTGCATCACCAGACTGCATCCGGCAAACAGCGATGCGCCAATGATCAGACGTTTGAAGAAGCGCTTATGTGGAGTGTCGAGCCCGGCGATATTGCAGCAGGCGGGGACGAGAGCAAAGAGTAAGCCCAGATGTAACTGACCAATGAACAGCCCGATGCCCACAGGTAAACACAACACCAACGTTTGGCGTAGTGCGTAGTTGATCTCCGGGTGATAAATCAGTCTGCGCCACATGGGTAAAACAAAAAACGGCGCGCTACACAGTAACGCACCGTTTCGACGGAATTAACGTGTACCGTAAACGACGATAGTCTTACCGTGTGCGGAGATCAGATTCTGATCTTCCAGCATTTTCAGGATACGACCAACGGTTTCACGAGAGCAGCCAACGATTTGACCAATCTCCTGGCGAGTGATTTTGATCTGCATGCCATCCGGGTGAGTCATCGCATCTGGTTGTTTCGCCAGGTTCAGCAGAGTCTGGGCGATACGACCGGTTACGTCGAGGAAAGCCAGGTTACCGACTTTTTCAGATGTAACTTGCAGACGACGAGCCATCTGAGAAGACAGGCGCATCAGAATATCCGGGTTTACCTGAATCAACTGGCGGAATTTTTTGTAGGAAATCTCAGCCACTTCACATGCTGTTTTAGCACGTACCCATGCGCTACGTTCCTGGCCTTCTTCAAACAGGCCCAATTCGCCAATAAAATCACCCTGATTCAGATAAGAAAGGATCATTTCTTTCCCTTCCTCATCTTTAATCAACACAGCCACTGAGCCTTTAACGATGTAGTACAACGTTTCCGCTTTTTCACCCTGGTGAATCAGCGTGCTCTTCGACGGGTACTTATGAATGTGGCAATGAGACAAGAACCATTCGAGAGTCGGGTCTGTTTGCGGTTTGCCAAGCACCATGCGCGATTATCCTCTGTTATAAGCTGTCTCCAGAGTCAGAAAAAGTCGCTGCTCTGGGTTTGCAAAAAAATGCTTCCCGAATCCTGGGAAGAGGCCGACAAAAACGAACTTCAGCCTGTAAATTGATGTCCTCTGCATACATGTGGTACGTCAATATATTACTGTAGCATCCTGACTGTTTTAGCATAGCTTTAGCCGTGTGTCTCCTGGTGTCTCGCTTCAGCATGACGCAGGTCGCCTTCCGTTGCGAGAATTGTTATGTGCGCGTAATCTGTAAGGAAAATTAACGCACTGGAGTTAAAAATTATGCAAGCGCGTGTTAAATGGGTTGAGGGTTTAACCTTCCTTGGGGAGTCCGCTTCCGGGCACCAGATTTTGATGGACGGTAATTCAGGTGACAAAGCCCCCAGTCCGATGGAAATGGTGCTGATGGCGGCGGGGGGATGTAGCGCGATTGATGTCGTTTCTATCCTGCAGAAAGGCCGTCAGGATGTGACCAACTGTGAAGTCAAACTGACGTCTGAACGTCGTGAAGAAGCACCACGCCTGTTCACCCATATTAATCTGCACTTTATTGTGACCGGCAATGAGCTGAAAGATGCCGCCGTCGCACGTGCGGTGGATCTCTCTGCGGAGAAGTATTGTTCTGTGGCGCTGATGCTGGAAAAAGCCGTCAACATTACCCATTCGTATGAAGTGATTGCGGCGTAATGGTCAGTGCCTGATGGCGCTGCGCTTATCAGGCCTACAGCAGGCGTCGTTTTGTAGGCCGGATAAGGCGTAGCCGCCATCCGGCAAACCTCACTTTACTCGATTTTTTTGCCTTCCATCAGTCGCTGTACCAGCGGCAGCATAATCAGTTCCATTGCCAGCCCCATCTTGCCGCCCGGCACCACTAATGTATTGATATGCGAAATGAATGAGCCCTGCAGCATCGCCAACAGCCAGGGGAAATCGATCCCCTCAAGATTACGAAAATGAATCACGACAAAGCTTTCATCCAGTGACGGAATACCTCTCGCCGCGAACGGGTTGGAAGTATCTACCGTAGGGACGCGCTGGAAGTTAATATGCGTGCGGGAAAACTGTGGGGTGATGTAATTGATATAGTCATCCATGGACCGGACCACGGAGTCCATCACTGCTTCGCGGGAATGACCGCGTTCACCCGTGTCGCGGATTAATTTTTGGATCCACTCCAGGTTAACGATGGGCACTACGCCCACCAGCAGATCCACATGACTTGCGACTTCGTGCTGTGGCGTCACTACGCCGCCGTGTAGCCCTTCATAGAACAGCACATCTGTGGGCTCCGGCAGAGGCTGCCAGGGGGTAAACGTACCCGGCACCTGATTCCACGGTACAGCTTCGTCGTAGGTGTGCAGGTACTTGCGCGACTGGCCTTTGCCCGTCTGCCCGTATTCAATAAAGGTTTGTTCCAGTAGGCCAAAGTCGTTGGCTTCGGGACCAAAATAGCTGATATGCCGCCCGGCGTCTCGCGCCTTGCGGATCGCCATGTCCATCTCCGGACGGGTATAGCGATGAAAACTGTCGCCTTCCACCTCGGCTGCGCGCAGATTTAACTGGGCAAAAATTTTACGAAACGCGAGGCTGGTGGTGGTGGTCCCCGCGCCACTGGATCCTGTTACTGCAATCACCGGATGTTTGGCAGACATAACAACTCCATGAATTCGTTGTAATTATAGTGTCGTCCGCCGACGGGGCGAGTTATTCGCGGAACTGTTTTCGCGGCATAATATTGACCGTTTCGTGCAGTTCAGACCATACCAGTACCGCTTCTCCGCACTGGAGTTGGCGTTTGACGTCGGCGACTTTTTGCTCAAGGGTACGTTCATGTTCACCATAGTCGGTGCCTTCGCGCAACACAAAGCTTTCTATCAGATTTTCCAGCGTTTCGGGGGAGAGGTCTTGCCAGGGGATCTGCATGGTTATTCCTCCAGGTATGGTGTCAGCCACTCGGGAATGCGCGACTCCAGCCACATCTCAGGCCGACGCAACGTGCCGCTAATAAACCCAACGTGACCGCCATGCTTGGTAAGTTGATATTCCACCTGTGACGGTAAATCTTCCGCTTTTGGGATTACGTGGTGGTCCATAAACGGATCGTCCTTAGCATGGATAATGAGCGTCGGAATGGCGATCTCACTGAGCAATGGCATGGCGCTACATTGACGATAGTAGTCAATAGCATCGGCGAATCCGTGGATTTTGGCGGTGATGAGATCGTCAAATTCGCGGATACGGCGCAAGGATTTTAACTGTGCCAGACTTACCGGCAGCGAGCCTGGATAGGCCGCCAGTTTACGCGACGCGTTGGCCTTCAACAGGTTAAGCAGATAGCGCTGATAAACGCGGGAAAAGCCTTTGTCCATATGATAACTGCACGCTTCCAGAACAAAGGGGGCGGAGACGATCACGGCGGCATCCAACGGGATGTTACTCCCCTCTTTTGCCAGCAGGCATGCCAGCATATTGCCGCCGAGAGAATAGCCAACGGCAGCGGTAGGAACCTTACCGAACTCTCTTTGCAACCAGCCTAAGAACCAGGAGCCGTCTTCTGTTTCACCAGAATGATAAATACGATTCAGGCGATTCGGTTCGCCGCTACAGCCGCGAAAGTGCATCACCACCCCAAGCCAGCCGCGATTTTTTGCCGCTTCAATAAGCCCGTGCGCATAAGGGCTGTTCAGGCTGCCTTCAAGGCCATGAAATACCACCAGGCGCGGTTTGTGCTTCGCCTGCTGTGGATCTTCGCTCCAGGCCAGATCGACAAAGTCGCCGTCGGGTAATTCCAGACGCTGCCAGTGGGCCTCGAACTTCACCTTCCGACGGAACAGGCGCGGCAGCATGGTCTGCAAATGGCGGTTACTGATACCACGCATCGGGCGGAAATCGCGCGAATCCTCAGTGGTCGGGGTCATTTCTGTTGGGGTGATTTCAACCATAGCACCAGAGCAAGTAATAATCTTAATGGACCACTATACCGCGCGGAACTCTCGCGGGTTAGCCAATATGTATCACAACCGTGAAATTTGCGAATGATGTTAAGAGAACACTTATGTTATACGCATCCTTGATTTCAGTGGGTTTATATTGTCTGAAAAATCGTTTCTTAATTATCCTTATTCTTATCATGGGGTTAATTTAGTGCAAATTACTTACAGGGTTCAGGAATGGATACCGTAGAAGAACTGGGTGGCACATATTTCTATCATGGTAATGCGAATGTCACACCGCAAGAGCTATTCTGGCTGATTTTTGCTGAAAGTCTGGCGAATCATACCGGAATATCTGTCGAGACAGCGGCAACCATTCTGGCGGGGCAACCTTTAGTGCCAAAACGGAAGGTGCTGGGGGCATCCGGCTCCAGGACCAGCATAGCATCAAAGCTTGCTCGTAGAATTTTTAAGGATGCTCGTTTCCCGGGAGGAATGAGGGTGGAAACGACTATTGGTATTGGGAAATCAAGGCATACGAACAAGATTGGAACAGCAGTGGGTCGAGCCGTTCCGTATTTTGGCTATTCGCAGGCCGTCATTGTTTTTGCCATCGTTGCCAGAGAGACAAAACAGAAATTCAATCTTATAGCCCGACCGAATGATCGGATTGCCTGGATGTATTTTTAATGTTACTACCTGATGAGAAAGAATTTTTACATTATGTCACTGAGAATTACAGCGATTGTAAGCGTCCCGCGAAGAAAGAATGGACATTCCAGGAACATTTTAACCTGGTCCCGGAAGATCTGGAGGATATGCTCCTTGACTTGTTCACCCGTTATGGAATTGACGCCAGTAATTTCAATTTAGATAATTATTTTATGCCTGAGTTGTATTGGTGGCAGTTTCGTCTCAAAAAAGCGTGGCGCGAACGCCAGTTTAAGACATTGACACTGGCAATGATTATTGAGTCGGCGAAGGTCGGTCGTTGGCTGTATGATTAGGGGCGACCAACCCCTTATATAATCTATGCTGTCTGACGGTCATTCCATGAATCGGTAAAAATGATGTTTCCGTCATTATGCTTCCATGTAATTTTTTCATAGCGCATTTCGACGGTTTCCATATGGTTTTCGTTAGGATTATCACCTGGCACCATTGACGGGGAAATTGAGACGATACGAACTCCCTCAAGCATCATATTGAAGTATTCAGCTTCCATGCCAGCATCATTTATGCGAAACCATTTATCTCCGCAGAAGCCAAATTCTGTCCAGTTGCCACGGCTTTATACAAATAGGGGCTTGAGTAGTCGAATTCTTTAATGATGAGCAACGGCGAATGCATACGCGTTCCGGTCACTTTACCCGTTGCGTTATCTGTTGGGATCATGAGGTTATGGTGAAATCCTTTCACTTCGATACTGTATTCGCGATCCTTAACATCCGAACCGCCTTTAATCAAAGCACCACCGTCGTCCTTGAGCCATAAGTAAGCGGGTATAGCCATGCGTGCCTCCATCCGATTTTTTAAGATAACCTTGATTATATTGTGGATAATATCAGGGCAATTATTTACAAGATGAACTATACGTGTTAATGGGCTGAGCTTTACTTCCCCATTTTGTGCCTGATACCTGGGACAACTGGCAGGTGCTGACGGAGTATGCCCGTGGTCTGCTGTGCGTGACGAGGAATGAAGCAGGTGGATGAACAAAGCTGGGCGTATGAGCAGGTGAAGGAGGGGCTGATGACTCGTTTCTTCAACGGGAATATGGTAAACCGCGAGCACTTCGACGTTTTTCGCCATCGGCTGGCGGCTTCGTCTTATCCGGCCTACAGGCAGTCGTTCGTAGGCCCGGTAAGCACTAGCACCACCGGGCAATCACGACTAATCGGCCAGCATCTGCTCTAACTTCTCCTGCGCTTCCAGCCAGGCCATTTCGCACTCTTCCAGTCCAGATTTCGCACTGGCTTGCTGTTGCAGACACGCCGTCAGTTCTGCTTTACGGCTCTGATCGTACAGTTCACTGTCGCCCAGTTTTTCTTCCGCCTGTGCCAGTTGCGCATTGAGCTTCTCCATCTCTTTTTCCAGACGAGCAATCTCTTTGCGCAACGGCTGGGTTTGGGTGCGCAGTTCTGCTTCCCGCCGCTTCTGATCTTTACGCGCCTGGGCGCTGTTAGCGTTATCTTTTGGCGCGTCGTCAGGCTGGTTTTCCTGCTTCTGCACATCACTCAGCCACTGCTGATAATCTTCGAGATCGCCATCGAACGGTTCGACCTTGCGATCGTGAACCAGATAGAGATCGTCGGTGGTGGAACGTAATAAATGTCGATCGTGCGAAACCACAACCAGTGCGCCTTCGAATTCAATCAGCGCTTCGGTCAGCGCCTGGCGCATGTCGAGGTCAAGGTGGTTGGTCGGTTCGTCGAGCAAGAGCAGGTTCGGGCGCTGCCAGACGATGAGCGCCAGCACCAGACGCGCTTTTTCACCGCCGGAGAAACGTCGCGTCTCTTCCGTGACTTTATCGCCCTGGAAGCCGAAACCGCCGAGATAGTCGCGCAGCTTCTGCTCCAGCTCCTGCGGCGCCAGTCGCGCCAGATGCTGCAATGGCGATTCGTCAGCGCGTAAATATTCAAGCTGATGTTGCGCGAAGTAACCGAGCTTAATGCCTTTCGCGAGGCCGATTTCACCGCTGATTGGCGCGAGTTCCCCCGCCAGCAGTTTGATGAGCGTCGATTTACCGGCACCGTTACGCCCCAACAGGCCAATGCGAGAGCCGGGCACCAGGTTCAGCTTGATTGAGTCCAGGATGATGCGTTCGCCATAACCGGCGCTCACTTTCTCCATCTTCAGCAGCGGGTTCGGCAGACTTTCTGGGGCGCGGAAACTGAAGTGGAACGGGTTATCCACGTGCGCCGGGGCAATCAGCTCCATGCGCTCTAACATTTTGATACGGCTCTGTGCCTGTTTGGCTTTGGTGGCCTTGGCGCGGAAACGGTCAATATAGCTTTGCAGGTGCGCCACGCGCTCCTGTTGGCTTTCGTACATCGCCTGCTGCTGGGCAAGACGAGTGGCACGCTGAATTTCAAACGCGCTGTAGTTGCCGGTGTATTCGAACATTGTCTGCTGTTCGATATGAATAATTTTGTCCACCACCGGGTCGAGGAAGTCACGGTCGTGAGAGATCAGAATCAGCGTGCCCTGATAGCTCTTCAGCCATTTTTCCAGCCAGATGACCGCATCAAGATCGAGGTGGTTGGTGGGTTCATCAAGCAGTAACAAGTCTGAACGGCAAATCAGCGCCTGTGCAAGGTTGAGACGCATACGCCAGCCGCCGGAGAAGTCGCTGACCGGACGCTCCAGTTGTTCGTTACTAAAACCGAGGCCGTGCAACAGGCTGGCAGCACGGGAGCGCACGGTCCAGGCGTCGATGGCATCCAGCTTGCCGTGGACGGTGGCGATGGCGTGTCCGTCGTTACGTTCGTTGGCGTCATGCAACTGAGCTTCCAGTTGACGATATTCGCGGTCACCGTCAATCACGTATTCCAGCGCAGGCTGGGGAAGAGCAGGCGTTTCCTGATTCACCCATGCCAGTTGCCAACTTCCGGGAAAGGTAAAACCGCCCGCATCGGCACTGATTTCATTTTTCAGTAACGCCAGCAGGGTAGACTTTCCGCAGCCGTTCTTGCCGACCAGACCGACCTTCTGGCCCGGATTAATGGTGGCTGTGGCATTGTCCAGCAAGACGCGCACGCCGCGACGAATTTGTAACGAGGAGAAAACAATCATAAGGCGCCGTATGTTCAGACTATGTTAATTTATCATTATGGTAATGTAGTAAGTGGGCATTCTGCCGCACTGGGGCGCCATGGTAGCCCAAAACAACGACTTTACACAAAACAGAAACAATACCGGGAGGGGGAAGATGTCTCAGCCAGCGAAGGTTCTGCTGCTGTTTGCCCATCCGGAATCTCAGGACTCGGTGGCGAACCGGGTACTGCTTAAACCGGCCATGCAGCTTAGCAACGTTACGGTGCACGATCTCTACGCGCACTATCCTGATTTTTTTATTGATATCCCGCATGAGCAGGCGCTGCTGCGTGAGAATGACGTGATTGTGTTTCAACATCCATTGTATACCTATAGCTGTCCATCGCTGCTCAAGGAGTGGTTTGACCGCGTACTGAATCGTGGCTTTGCCAGTGGGCAGGGAGGAAATCAGCTCGCGGGAAAGTATTGGCGGAGCGTGATCACCACCGGTGAACCCGAGAGTGCCTACCGCTATGACTCCCTGAACCGTTATCCCATGAGTGACGTCCTGCGCCCCTTCGAGCTGACGGCGGGAATGTGCCGGATGCACTGGATGAGTCCCATCATTATTTATTGGGCCAGACGACAAAGCGCACAGGAGTTGGCAAGCCATGCAAAAGCGTATGGCGACTGGTTGGCTAATCCGATTCCCGTGGGAGGTCGCTGATGGAAGGTTCCGATTTACTGACAGCGGGAGTGCTGTTTCTCTTTGCGGCAGTGGCAGCGGTGCCGCTGGCCTCAAAGCTGGGGATTGGCGCTGTGCTGGGCTATTTGTTGGCGGGTATTGCGATTGGCCCGTGGGGACTGGGCTTTATTAGCGACGTGGATGAAATTCTCCATTTCTCCGAGTTGGGCGTGGTATTCCTGATGTTTATCATTGGGCTGGAGCTGAATCCGTTGAAGCTCTGGCAACTTCGGCGCTCCATCTTTGGCGTGGGAGCGGCACAGGTGCTCCTCAGTGCCGCGCTGTTAGCCGGACTGTTGATATTGACTGATTTTTCGTGGCAGGCGGCGGTGGTGGGCGGAATTGGCCTCGCGATGTCTTCTACCGCGATGGCGTTACAACTGATGCGCGAGAAGGGCATGAACCGAAGCGAGTCCGGCCAGCTTGGCTTTTCGGTGCTGCTATTCCAGGATCTGGCGGTGATCCCGGCGCTGGCGCTGGTCCCGCTGTTAGCCGGTTCGGCTGACGAACACTTCGACTGGATGAAAATCGGCATGAAGGTGCTGGCCTTCGCAGGCATGCTGGTCGGCGGGCGTTATCTGCTGCGTCCGGTATTTCGCTTTATTGCCGCTTCCGGTGTCCGCGAGGTGTTTACCGCCGCTACGCTGTTATTGGTGCTGGGTTCCGCGCTGTTTATGGATGCGCTCGGACTGTCGATGGCGCTGGGCACTTTTATTGCAGGCGTACTGCTGGCGGAAAGCGAATATCGGCATGAGCTGGAAACGGCAATCGATCCCTTCAAAGGTTTACTGCTCGGTCTGTTTTTTATTTCTGTAGGGATGTCGCTCAACCTTGGCGTTCTGTATACCCATTTGCTGTGGGTGGCGGCCAGTGTGCTGGTGCTGGTGGCAGTTAAAACATTGGTGCTTTATCTGCTGGCACGCATATACGGCCTGCGCAGTTCTGAAAGAATGCAGTTTGCGGGGGTGCTTAGCCAGGGCGGTGAGTTCGCTTTCGTGCTGTTTTCCACGGCGTCCTCGCAGCGGCTTTTTCAGGGCGATCAGATGGCGCTGCTGCTGGTTACGGTGACGCTATCGATGATGACCACGCCTGGGTTGATGAAGCTCATCGATAAATGGCTTTCTCGTCAACTGAATGGCCCTGATGAAGAAGATGAAAAGCCATGGGTTGATGATGACAAGCCGCAGGTTATCGTGGTGGGATTTGGCCGTTTTGGTCAGGTGATCGGGCGTTTGCTGATGGCAAATAAGATGCGCATTACCGTGCTTGAGCGGGATATCAGCGCCGTGAATCTGATGCGAAAATATGGCTACAAGGTGTATTACGGTGATGCGACGCAGGTGGAACTTTTGCGGTCAGCGGGCGCAGACGCGGCGGAATCCATTGTTATTACCTGTAATGAGCCAGAAGATACGATGAAGCTGGTGGAGATTTGCCAACAGCATTTTCCGCATTTACATATCCTTGCGCGAGCGCGCGGACGTGTAGAGGCTCATGAGTTACTACAATCTGGTGTGACGCAGTTTACCCGTGAAACGTTCTCAAGCGCGCTGGAGCTGGGGCGGAAAACGTTGGTGTCATTGGGCATGCATCCTCATCAGGCTCAGCGGGCGCAGCTACACTTTCGGCGGCTGGATATGCGGATGTTAAGGGAACTTATTCCGATGCATGCCGACACGGTACAAATTTCTCGCGCCAGAGAGGCCAGACGTGAGCTGGAGGAGATTTTCCAGCGCGAGATGCAGAAAGAGCGACGCCAGTTAGACGGCTGGGATGAATTCGAATAGAGGTTAGGTATGGCAATGCGTAAACGTTTTATTGCAGGCGCAAAATGTCCATCCTGTCAGGCGCAGGATTCGCTGGCGATGTGGCGCGAGAATAATATTGATATTGTTGAATGCGTTAAGTGCGGTCACCAGATGCGCGAAGCGGATAAAGAAGTGCGCGATCATGTGCGCAAAGATGAGCAAATGATCGGGATCTTTCATCCAGACTAGCGATATGCGCTGAGATTTTTTAAGCTAAGGGGTACACAGGTGCAGATTTCCGCTACAATCTGCGCCAGCAATTTTCCCACGCTCAGGAGATATCATGAAAGTAGCAAAAGACCTGGTGGTCAGCCTGGCCTATCAGGTACGTACAGAAGACGGTGTGTTGGTTGATGAGTCTCCGGTGAGTGCGCCGCTGGACTACCTGCATGGTCACGGTTCCCTGATCTCTGGCCTGGAAACAGCGCTGGAAGGTCACGATGTTGGCGACAAATTTGACGTTGCTGTCGGCGCGAACGACGCTTACGGCCAGTACGACGAAAACCTGGTGCAGCGCGTTCCTAAAGACGTGTTCATGGGCGTTGACGAACTGCAGGTTGGCATGCGCTTCCTGGCTGAAACTGACCAGGGTCCAGTACCGGTAGAAATTACCGAAGTGGAAGACGATCACGTTGTGGTTGACGGTAACCACATGCTGGCTGGCCAGAATCTGAAGTTCAACGTTGAAGTCGTTGCGATTCGTGAAGCCACTGAAGAAGAACTGGCTCATGGCCACGTTCACGGCGCACACGGTCACGACCACGATCATGACCACGATCACGAAGGTTGCTGCGGCGGCCACGGCCATGACCATGGTCATGAGCACGGCAAAGGTGGTTGTGGTGGTAATGGCGGTTGCGGCTGCCATTAAGCCTTAATGCCTGAGGGCGCTGCGCTTATCAGGCCTACCGTAGGCTGGATAAGACGTTTACGTCGCCATCCGGTAACAAGGATCAAAAAGCGGGTAATAACCCGCTTTTTTTACGTCTCAATAATGCGGGGGCGGTGTCTCTTCAGCCTGAGATGCAAGGTGAGACGGTTGGCTGGCTTTGAGTTTCTCCGTCAGCAAACGCAAATGATCGCGCAGTTTGGCCATTTCCAGTTCGTGAGCGGTTACCGTCACGTTGAGTTCTTCAATGGTGACTTCCTGAAAAGCCAGACGGCTTTCCAGCTCTGCCAGTCGGGCTTCCATCGTTTTATCCTGCATGATTCACCTCATTGATTATCTCTGATTGCGGCGGATTCTACTGAATTCCTTTGGGTTACGCAGCCTTGATTCATTCTCCTGGAAACTAATTTAAACAAAAAGAGTCTCAAAAGAAGTGATAATAAGGCATGTCCGTATGTTGATTTGTTCAACAACGCTTTATAGTACGTTTCTAAAATTAGTTAACCTTGGGTGAGATTCCCTGCCCTGGAGATATGGATGAAATCATTGTTTAAAGTCACGCTGCTGGCAACCACGATGGCTGTTGCTCTGCACGCTCCTGTTACGTTTGCTGCTGATGCTGCAAAACCGGCTGCCACCGCTGACAGTAAAGCAGCGTTCAAAAATGACGACCAGAAATCAGCCTATGCGCTGGGGGCATCCCTGGGCCGTTACATGGAAAACTCCCTGAAAGAGCAGGAAAAACTGGGCATCAAGCTGGACAAAGACCAGCTGATCGCGGGCGTTCAGGATGCGTTTGCTGACAAGAGCAAACTGTCCGATCAGGAAATCGAACAAACTCTGCAGGCATTTGAAGCGCGCGTGAAGACCTCTGCTCAGGCGAAGATGGAAAAAGACGCCGCTGATAACGAAGCGAAAGGCAAAGAGTACCGCGCTAAGTTCGCCAAAGAGAAAGACGTGAAAACCTCTGCCACTGGCCTGCTCTATAAAGTAGAGAAAGCAGGGACTGGCGAAGCGCCTAAAGACAGCGACACCGTAGTAGTAAACTACAAAGGTACGCTGATCGACGGTAAAGAGTTCGATAACTCTTATACCCGTGGTGAGCCGCTTTCCTTCCGTCTGGACGGTGTGATCCCTGGCTGGACTGAAGGCCTGAAAAACGTCAAGAAAGGCGGAAAAATCAAGTTAGTTATTCCACCTGAACTGGCTTACGGTAAAACTGGCGTTCCGGGGATCCCGGCAAACTCCACCCTGGTGTTTGACGTAGAGCTGCTGGATATCAAACCAGCGCCGAAAGCAGATGCTAAGCCAGAAGCCGCAGCAGAAGCTGATGCAAAAGCCGCTAAAAAATAATCACTGAGAACCGCCGCCTGCCTGGGCGGCGGTTTTTTATTGCAGGCCGGATATAATTAGTAGTGGAAACGTAAACCCCCACTGTATTAATTTAATCATCCAAGTCATTAATGAGCCTGCCCTGAAAACATAACGACAGGCTCCTGAAAGGGAGTGTTTTTTTTCATGTCCAGGTCGCTTTTAACCAACGAAACCAGTGAGCTTGATTTACTGGATCAACGTCCATTCGATCAAACCGACTTTGATATTCTTAAATCCTACGAAGCGGTGGTGGACGGGTTAGCGATGCTCATTGGTTCCCACTGTGAAATCGTTTTGCACTCTTTGCAGGATTTGAAATGCTCTGCCATTCGCATAGCGAACGGCGAACACACTGGGCGTCAAATCGGTTCGCCGATAACCGACCTTGCGCTGCGCATGTTGCACGATATGACCGGTGCCGATAGCAGCGTGTCGAAATGCTACTTTACCCGTGCGAAAAGCGGCGTGCTGATGAAGTCAGTGACGATTGCCATTCGCAATCGCGAGCATCGTGTCATTGGTCTACTGTGCATCAACATGAACCTTGACGTTCCGTTCTCGCAGATCATGAACACCTTTATTCCGCCAGAAACCCCTGAAGTGGGATCGGCCGTTAACTTTGCATCTTCTGTTGAAGACCTCGTGACTCAGACTCTGGAGTTCACCATTGAAGAGGTCAACGCGGATCGTAACGTGTCCAACAACGCCAAAAATCGCCAGATTGTGCTGAATCTGTACGAAAAAGGTATTTTCGATATTAAAGACGCTATCAACCAGGTGGCCGATCGTCTGAATATTTCTAAACATACCGTGTACCTCTATATTCGTCAGTTCAAAAGCGGCGACTTCCAGGGGCAAGACAAGTAATGCGCTTTGCCATCATGGTTACCGGTCCGGCATACGGTACCCAGCAGGCGAGCAGCGCATTGCAGTTTGCGCAGGCGCTGATTGAAGAAGGCCATACGTTAAGCAGCGTCTTTTTCTATCGGGAAGGGGTCTATAACGCCAACCAACTGACCTCGCCCGCCAGTGATGAGTTCGATCTTGTCCGTGCCTGGCAACAATTGAATATCCGGCATAACGTTGCGCTGAATATCTGTGTGGCTGCGGCGCTGCGTCGCGGTGTTGTTGATGACGCTGAAGCAGCACGATTAGGGCTGGCATCTGCTAATCTTCAGCCAGGATTTACCCTGAGCGGACTCGGCGCACTGGCAGAGGCTTCACTCACCTGCGATCGCCTGGTGCAATTCTGATGAAACGCATTGCCTTTGTTTTTTCCTCCGCGCCGCATGGCAACGCATCAGGCCGTGAAGGACTGGATGCTCTGCTGGCGACATCGGCATTAACCGAAGATCTCGGGGTCTTTTTTGTCGGTGATGGCGTTTTTCAGATCCTGCAGGGACAGAAACCGGACGCCATCCTGATGCGTGACTACATCTCCACCTTCAAGCTGCTGGGACTGTATGACATTGAACAGTGCTGGCTTTGCGCGGCCTCGCTGCGGGAACGCGGGCTCAATAACGACACATCTTTTGTTGTTGAGGCAGTACCGCTTGAGCCGGAAGAATTGCGCCGTGAGCTTGGCAAATTTGATGTCGTGCTGAGATTCTGAGGATCGCATGCTGCATACATTACACTGCTCCGCGTGGAAGACCGATATCTCCACATTGCTGCGTCTGCTTCAGGACGGCGATGAACTTTTATTGCTCCAGGATGGCGTAACCGCCGCAATAGAAGGTAGCCGTTTCCTTGAAAGTTTTCGCAATGCCCCCATAACGGTATACGCACTGGAAGAAGACATTGAAGCTCGCGGTTTGGGTGGTCAAATTTCAGACAGTGTCGTCAGGGTTAGCTATACTGACTTCGTCAGACTCACGGTTAAGCACGCCAGCCTGTTGGCCTGGTAATGTGTGATCGTTGTATATTTCTTGACACCTTTTCGACACCGCCCTAAAATTCGGCGTCCTCATATTGTATGAGGTCGTTTTATTACGTGTTTACGAAGCAAAAGCTAAAACCAGGAGCTATTTAATGGCAACAGTTAACCAGCTGGTACGCAAACCACGCGCTCGCAAAGTTGCAAAAAGCAACGTGCCTGCGCTGGAAGCATGCCCGCAAAAACGTGGCGTATGTACTCGTGTATATACTACCACTCCTAAAAAACCGAACTCCGCACTGCGTAAAGTATGTCGTGTTCGTCTGACTAACGGTTTTGAAGTGACTTCCTACATCGGTGGTGAAGGTCACAACCTGCAGGAGCACTCCGTGATCCTGATCCGTGGCGGTCGTGTAAAAGACCTCCCGGGTGTTCGTTACCACACCGTTCGTGGTGCGCTTGACTGCTCCGGCGTTAAAGACCGTAAGCAATCACGTTCCAAGTATGGCGTGAAACGTCCTAAGGCTTAATGGTTCTCCGTTAAGTAAGGCCAAACGTTTTAACTTAAATGTCAAACTAAACTCGTAGAGTTTTGGACAATCCTGAATTAACAACGGAGTATTTCCATGCCACGTCGTCGCGTCATTGGTCAGCGTAAAATTCTGCCGGATCCGAAGTTCGGATCAGAACTGCTGGCTAAATTTGTAAATATCCTGATGGTAGATGGTAAAAAATCTACTGCCGAAACTATCGTATACAGCGCGCTTGAGACCCTGGCTCAGCGTTCTGGTAAATCTGAACTGGAAGCTTTCGAAGTAGCTCTCGAAAACGTGCGCCCGACTGTCGAAGTTAAGTCTCGCCGCGTTGGTGGTTCTACTTATCAGGTACCAGTTGAAGTCCGTCCGGTTCGTCGTAATGCCCTGGCAATGCGTTGGATCGTTGAAGCTGCTCGTAAACGCGGTGATAAATCCATGGCTCTGCGCCTGGCGAACGAACTTTCTGATGCTGCAGACAACAAAGGTACTGCAGTTAAGAAACGTGAAGACGTTCACCGTATGGCAGAAGCCAACAAGGCGTTCGCACACTACCGTTGGTAATCCCTTCGGAGTTTTAGTCACCAGGCGGGCGCTTCCAGTAAGCAGCCCGCTTTGGGCTACTTAAATTGAACGCCTAAAAGATAAACGAGGAATCAAATGGCTCGTACAACACCCATCGCACGCTACCGTAACATCGGTATCAGTGCGCACATCGACGCCGGTAAAACCACTACTACCGAACGTATTCTGTTCTACACCGGTGTAAACCATAAAATCGGTGAAGTTCATGACGGCGCAGCCACCATGGACTGGATGGAGCAGGAGCAGGAACGTGGTATTACTATCACTTCCGCAGCGACTACTGCATTCTGGTCTGGTATGGCTAAGCAGTATGAACCGCATCGCGTAAACATCATCGACACCCCGGGGCACGTTGACTTCACTATCGAAGTAGAACGTTCCATGCGTGTTCTTGATGGTGCGGTAATGGTTTACTGCGCAGTTGGTGGTGTTCAGCCGCAGTCTGAAACCGTATGGCGTCAGGCAAACAAATATAAAGTTCCACGCATTGCGTTCGTTAACAAAATGGACCGCATGGGTGCGAACTTCCTGAAAGTTGTTGGTCAGATCAAAACCCGTCTGGGCGCGAACCCTGTTCCGCTGCAGCTGGCAATTGGCGCTGAAGAAGCGTTCACCGGTGTTATCGACCTGGTGAAAATGAAAGCCATCAACTGGAACGATGCAGACCAGGGCGTTACCTTCGAATACGAAGATATCCCGGCTGACATGCAGGAACTGGCTGAAGAATGGCACCAGAACCTGATCGAATCCGCTGCAGAAGCTTCTGAAGAGCTGATGGAGAAATACCTGGGTGGTGAAGAACTGACTGAAGAAGAGATCAAAAAAGCTCTGCGTCAGCGCGTTCTGAACAACGAAATCATCCTGGTAACCTGTGGTTCTGCATTTAAGAACAAAGGTGTTCAGGCGATGCTGGATGCGGTAATTGATTACCTGCCATCCCCGGTTGACGTACCTGCGATCAACGGTATTCTGGACGACGGTAAAGATACTCCGGCTGAGCGTCACGCTAGCGACGACGAGCCTTTTGCTGCTCTGGCATTCAAAATCGCTACCGACCCGTTCGTGGGTAACCTGACCTTCTTCCGCGTGTACTCCGGTGTGGTTAACTCTGGTGATACCGTACTGAACTCCGTGAAAACTGCACGTGAGCGTTTCGGTCGTATCGTTCAGATGCACGCTAACAAACGTGAAGAGATCAAAGAAGTTCGCGCAGGCGACATCGCTGCTGCTATCGGTTTGAAAGACGTGACCACTGGTGACACTCTGTGTGACCCGGATCACCCGATCATTCTGGAGCGTATGGAGTTCCCTGAGCCGGTAATCTCCATCGCAGTAGAACCGAAAACCAAAGCTGACCAGGAAAAAATGGGTCTGGCTCTGGGCCGTCTGGCTAAAGAAGACCCGTCATTCCGCGTATGGACTGACGAAGAATCTAACCAGACTATTATCGCCGGTATGGGTGAGCTGCACCTCGACATCATCGTTGACCGTATGAAGCGTGAATTCAACGTTGAAGCGAACGTCGGTAAACCTCAGGTTGCTTACCGCGAAGCGATTCGCGCGAAAGTTACCGATATCGAAGGTAAACACGCTAAGCAGTCTGGTGGTCGCGGTCAGTACGGTCATGTTGTTATCGACATGTACCCGCTGGAGCCGGGTTCCAACCCGAAAGGCTACGAGTTCGTCAACGACATTAAAGGTGGTGTAATCCCTGGCGAATACATCCCAGCCGTTGATAAAGGTATCCAGGAACAGCTGAAGGCCGGCCCGCTGGCTGGTTACCCGGTTGTTGATATGGGTGTTCGTCTGCACTTCGGTTCTTACCATGACGTTGACTCCTCTGAACTGGCGTTTAAACTGGCTGCGTCTATTGCCTTTAAAGAAGGCTTTAAGAAAGCGAAACCAGTTCTGCTTGAGCCGATCATGAAGGTTGAGGTAGAAACGCCGGAAGAGAACACCGGTGACGTAATTGGTGACTTGAGCCGTCGTCGCGGTATGCTGCGCGGTCAGGAATCCGAAGTAACTGGCGTTAAGATCCATGCTGAAGTTCCGCTGTCTGAAATGTTCGGATATGCGACTCAGCTGCGTTCTCTGACCAAAGGTCGCGCATCATACACTATGGAATTCCTGAAGTATGATGATGCACCTAACAACGTTGCTCAGGCCGTAATCGAAGCCCGTGGTAAGTAATCCACAGGATTAAAACCTAAGTCCCGTGCTCTCTCCAAAGGGGAGAGCACTATAGTAAGGAATAAAGCCGTGTCTAAAGAAAAATTTGAACGTACAAAACCGCACGTTAACGTCGGCACCATCGGCCACGTTGACCACGGTAAAACTACCCTGACCGCTGCAATCACTACCGTTCTGGCTAAAACCTACGGTGGTGCTGCTCGTGCATTCGACCAGATCGATAACGCGCCGGAAGAAAAAGCTCGTGGTATCACCATCAACACGTCTCACGTTGAATATGACACCCCGACTCGCCACTACGCACACGTAGACTGCCCGGGCCACGCCGACTATGTTAAAAACATGATCACCGGTGCTGCGCAGATGGACGGCGCGATCCTGGTTGTTGCTGCGACTGACGGCCCGATGCCGCAGACTCGTGAGCACATCCTGCTGGGTCGTCAGGTAGGCGTTCCGTACATCATCGTGTTCCTGAACAAATGCGACATGGTTGATGACGAAGAGCTGCTGGAACTGGTAGAAATGGAAGTTCGTGAACTTCTGTCTCAGTACGATTTCCCGGGCGACGACACTCCGATCGTTCGTGGTTCTGCTCTGAAAGCGCTGGAAGGCGAAGCAGAGTGGGAAGCGAAAATCATCGAACTGGCTGGCTTCCTGGATTCTTACATCCCGGAACCAGAGCGTGCGATTGACAAGCCGTTCCTGCTGCCAATCGAAGACGTATTCTCCATCTCTGGTCGTGGTACCGTTGTTACCGGTCGTGTAGAGCGCGGTATCATCAAAGTTGGTGAAGAAGTTGAAATCGTTGGTATCAAAGAGACTGCGAAGTCTACCTGTACTGGCGTTGAAATGTTCCGCAAACTGCTGGACGAAGGCCGTGCTGGTGAGAACGTTGGTGTTCTGCTGCGTGGTATCAAACGTGAAGAAATCGAACGTGGTCAGGTACTGGCTAAGCCGGGTTCCATCAAGCCGCACACCAAGTTCGAATCTGAAGTGTACATTCTGTCCAAAGACGAAGGCGGCCGTCATACTCCGTTCTTCAAAGGCTACCGTCCGCAGTTCTACTTCCGTACAACTGACGTGACCGGTACCATCGAACTGCCGGAAGGCGTAGAGATGGTAATGCCGGGCGACAACATCAAAATGGTTGTTACCCTGATCCACCCGATCGCGATGGACGACGGTCTGCGTTTCGCAATCCGTGAAGGCGGCCGTACTGTAGGTGCGGGCGTTGTTGCTAAAGTAATGAGCTAATTATTTAATAATTAGCCTTGCACTTAAAAAGGGCGCTTCGGCGCCCTTTTTGCTTTCTGCAAGTTAGCGGTCACATTTCATCGCAATTTTTATGCTTCTCCCGTTGCGCAGAGAGAATTGTGCTATTGTAATCATAACTATTCTCATTTACACTCTGCACAGAAATTGAACGGGAGCGATCATGTACGTTTGTTTGTGTAATGGTGTAAGTGATAAAAAAATTCGACAGGCTGTTCGTCAGTTTCACCCACAATCCTTCCAGCAACTGCGAAAGTTTATTCCTGTAGGAAATCAATGTGGTAAATGCATCCGGGCAGCACGTGAAGTGATGCAGGATGAGTTAACGCAAATGCCAGAATTTAAAGAAATCGCCTGAGTTACACTCTTTTTTTTGACATCCTTGTAGCCCCATCTACGCTCTAGAGAGTGGAAGCGGAGGGACTATAAAATGAAAGGTGATGTTAAAATCATAAATTATCTCAATAAACTATTGGGAAATGAGCTTGTCGCGATTAATCAGTATTTTCTTCATGCACGTATGTTCAAAAATTGGGGCCTGACCCGCCTTAATGACGTTGAATACCATGAATCTATCGACGAGATGAAACATGCGGATAAGTACATTGAGCGTATCTTGTTCTTAGAAGGGATCCCTAACCTGCAAGATCTGGGCAAGTTAGGCATTGGCGAAGATGTGGAAGAGATGCTGCAATCCGACCTCCGGTTAGAGCTGGAGGGGGCAAAGGACTTACGTGAAGCCATTGCCTACGCCGATACCATCCATGATTACGTCAGCCGGGATATGATGATTGAAATCCTTGCGGATGAAGAAGGGCATATCGACTGGCTCGAGACGGAATTGGATCTCATCGCGAAACTGGGTATACAGAATTACCTGCAATCGCAAATCAAAGTGACCAGTTAATCGTTCCCGACACAAGATTGTGAATCCCCGTAATGAAACCCGCAGCCGCCAGAAATGGCCCAAAAGGCAGCGGGTTTTTTAATATCGCTGTTCCTCTCGTGATGGCCATGACTGCCACGCCCATGGTGGCCAACAGAGCCGCACAAAAAACTAACAGAGGCAGTGCTATCCATCCATGCCAGGCGCCCAGTGCGGCGAGAAATTTGACATCGCCATAACCCAGCCCCTCTTTTTTACGTATGATCCGATAGCTCCAGTACAGAAAAGCAAAGCCACCATAGCCGGCTACGGCACCCCATAGTGCATCTGATAAATGGCCGGGGAAAATGCATTGCTGATAGACCAGTCCGGCCCAAAGCAACGGGCAGGTAAAGCGGTCGGGGAGAAGGCCTGAGCGCAGGTCGTAGACGGCCAGGGCTATCGAGAGAAAAATATATAATGCCAGGAAAGGTAGTGCAGCGACCATCCGATAATCCTCCATGAAAAGTCGCGTAACTGTACTGAATGCAATGAGGCGGGCAACGGCTTTTTGTTTGCTTTGCGTACAGCATTCCAAAGCGTCGGCGACGAAACATATCATTACGAACGGTCTGGAGTGTCGTTCGCAATAATGCTCCAGTGATTAATATCTACACAGCCCTTGCGTCAGGCTGAGATTTGCGTATAATGCGCGGGCTTGTCTTAATCGACGGCAGGTTCGATTTGAACCTCGGGTAGCCGATTTGGCTATCTAACAATGCCCCCAATCGGGGGGCTACGTAAGAACGATTACACTCCCCCATCAATCGTAATGGGTGTGAGGAGTAATTATTTTCGTCTATAAATAATTGGAGCTCTGGTCTCATGCAGAACCAAAGAATCCGTATCCGCCTGAAAGCGTTTGATCATCGTCTGATCGATCAATCAACCGCGGAAATCGTCGAGACTGCTAAGCGCACTGGTGCGCAAGTCCGTGGTCCGATCCCGCTGCCGACCCGCAAAGAGCGTTTTACCGTTCTGATCTCCCCGCACGTTAACAAAGACGCGCGCGACCAGTACGAAATCCGCACTCACAAGCGTCTGGTTGACATCGTTGAGCCAACTGAGAAAACCGTTGATGCTCTGATGCGTCTGGATCTGGCTGCCGGTGTAGACGTGCAGATCAGCCTGGGTTAATCAGGTCATCGAGCGATTGAGAGGTTGATACAATGATTGGTTTAGTCGGTAAAAAAGTGGGTATGACCCGCGTCTTCACTGAAGATGGCGTATCTATCCCAGTAACCGTAATCGAAGTTGAAGCAAACCGCGTTACTCAGGTTAAAGATCTGGCTAACGATGGCTACCGCGCTATTCAGGTTACCACTGGTGCTAAAAAAGCTAACCGTGTAACCAAACCAGAAGCGGGTCACTTCGCTAAAGCTGGCGTTGAAGCTGGCCGTGGTCTGTGGGAATTCCGTCTTGCTGAAGGCGAAGAGTTCACCGTAGGTCAGGACATTAGCGTTGAGCTGTTTGCTGACGTTAAAAAAGTTGACGTAACCGGTACCTCTAAAGGTAAAGGTTTTGCTGGTACCGTTAAGCGCTGGAACTTCCGTACCCAGGACGCTACTCACGGTAACTCCTTGTCTCACCGCGTTCCGGGTTCTATCGGTCAGAACCAGACTCCGGGCAAAGTGTTCAAAGGCAAGAAAATGGCAGGTCAGCTGGGCAACGAACGTGTAACTGTTCAGAGCCTGGACGTAGTACGTGTTGACGCTGAGCGCAACCTGCTGCTGGTTAAAGGTGCGGTCCCGGGTGCAACCGGCTGCGACCTGATCGTTAAACCAGCTGTGAAGGCGTAAGGGGATAGCAATGGAATTAGTATTGAAAGACGCGCAGAGCGCGCTGACTGTTTCCGAAACTACCTTCGGTCGTGATTTCAACGAAGCGCTGGTTCACCAGGTTGTTGTTGCTTATGCAGCTGGTGCTCGTCAGGGTACTCGTGCTCAGAAGACTCGTGCTGAAGTAACTGGTTCCGGTAAAAAACCGTGGCGCCAGAAAGGTACCGGCCGTGCGCGTTCAGGTTCTATCAAGAGCCCGATCTGGCGTTCAGGTGGCGTGACCTTCGCTGCTCGTCCGCAGGACCACAGTCAAAAAGTTAACAAAAAGATGTACCGCGGCGCGCTGAAAAGCATTCTGTCCGAACTGGTACGTCAGGATCGTCTGATCGTTGTCGAGAAGTTCTCTGTAGAAGCACCTAAAACTAAGCTGCTGGCACAGAAACTGAAAGACATGGCTCTGGAAGATGTGCTGATCATCACCGGTGAGCTGGACGAGAACCTGTTCCTGGCCGCACGTAACCTGCACAAGGTTGACGTACGCGATGCGACTGGTATCGACCCGGTTAGCCTGATCGCCTTCGACAAAGTCGTAATGACTGCTGATGCTGTTAAGCAAGTTGAGGAGATGCTGGCATGATTCGTGAAGAACGTCTGCTGAAGGTGCTGCGCGCACCGCACGTTTCTGAAAAAGCGTCTACTGCGATGGAAAAAACTAATACCATCGTTCTCAAAGTTGCTAAAGACGCGACCAAAGCAGAAATCAAAGCTGCTGTGCAGAAACTGTTTGAAGTCGAAGTCGAAGTCGTTAACACCCTGGTAGTTAAAGGGAAAGTTAAACGTCACGGACAGCGTATCGGTCGTCGTAGCGACTGGAAAAAAGCTTACGTCACCCTGAAGGAAGGCCAGAACCTGGACTTCGTCGGCGGCGCTGAGTAAGTCGGAGGAGTAATACAATGGCAGTTGTTAAATGTAAACCGACATCTCCGGGTCGTCGCCACGTTGTTAAAGTGGTTAACCCTGAGCTGCACAAGGGCAAACCTTTTGCTCCGCTGGTTGAAAAAAACAGCAAATCCGGTGGTCGTAACAACAATGGCCGTATCACCACTCGTCATATCGGTGGTGGTCACAAGCAGGCTTATCGTATTGTTGACTTCAAACGCAACAAAGACGGTATCCCGGCAGTTGTTGAACGTCTTGAGTACGATCCGAACCGTTCCGCGAACATCGCGCTGGTTCTGTACAAAGACGGTGAACGCCGTTACATCCTGGCCCCTAAAGGCCTGAAAGCTGGCGACCAGATTCAGTCTGGCGTTGATGCTGCAATCAAAGCAGGCAACACCCTGCCGATGCGCAATATCCCGGTTGGTTCTACCGTTCATAACGTAGAAATGAAACCAGGTAAAGGCGGTCAGCTGGCGCGTTCCGCTGGTACTTACGTTCAGATCGTTGCTCGTGATGGTGCTTATGTCACCCTGCGTCTGCGTTCTGGTGAAATGCGTAAAGTCGAAGCAGACTGCCGTGCAACTCTGGGCGAAGTTGGCAATGCTGAGCATATGCTGCGCGTTCTGGGTAAAGCAGGTGCTGCACGCTGGCGTGGTGTTCGTCCGACCGTTCGCGGTACCGCGATGAACCCAGTCGACCACCCACATGGTGGTGGTGAAGGTCGTAACTTTGGTAAGCACCCGGTAACTCCGTGGGGCGTTCAGACCAAAGGTAAGAAGACCCGCAGCAACAAGCGTACTGATAAATTCATCGTACGTCGCCGTAGCAAATAATTTTAGAGGATAAGCCATGCCACGTTCTCTCAAGAAAGGTCCTTTTATTGACCTGCACTTGCTGAAGAAGGTAGAGAAAGCGGTGGAAAGCGGAGACAAGAAGCCCCTGCGCACTTGGTCCCGTCGTTCAACGATCTTTCCTAACATGATCGGTTTGACCATCGCTGTCCATAATGGTCGTCAGCACGTTCCGGTATTTGTAACCGACGAAATGGTCGGTCACAAACTGGGTGAATTCGCACCGACTCGTACTTATCGCGGCCACGCTGCTGATAAAAAAGCGAAGAAGAAATAAGGTAGGAGGAAGAGATGGAAACTATCGCTAAACATCGCCATGCTCGTTCTTCTGCTCAGAAGGTTCGCCTTGTTGCTGACCTGATTCGCGGTAAGAAAGTGTCGCAGGCTCTGGATATTCTGACCTACACCAATAAGAAAGCGGCTGTATTGGTTAAGAAAGTCTTGGAATCTGCCATTGCTAACGCTGAACACAACGATGGCGCTGACATTGACGATCTGAAAGTTACGAAAATTTTCGTAGACGAAGGCCCGAGCATGAAGCGCATTATGCCGCGTGCAAAAGGTCGTGCAGATCGCATCCTGAAGCGCACCAGCCACATTACTGTGGTTGTGTCCGATCGCTGAGACTCTGGAGACTAGCAATGGGTCAGAAAGTACATCCTAATGGTATTCGCCTGGGTATTGTAAAACCATGGAACTCTACCTGGTTTGCGAACACCAAAGAATTCGCTGACAACCTGGACAGCGATTTTAAAGTACGTCAGTACCTGACTAAGGAACTGGCTAAAGCGTCCGTATCTCGTATCGTTATCGAGCGTCCGGCTAAGAGCATCCGTGTAACTATTCACACTGCTCGCCCGGGTATCGTTATCGGTAAGAAAGGTGAAGACGTAGAAAAACTGCGTAAGGTCGTAGCGGATATCGCTGGCGTTCCTGCACAGATCAATATCGCCGAAGTTCGTAAACCTGAACTGGACGCAAAACTGGTTGCTGACAGCATCACTTCTCAGCTGGAACGTCGTGTTATGTTCCGTCGTGCTATGAAGCGTGCTGTACAGAACGCAATGCGTCTGGGCGCTAAAGGTATTAAAGTTGAAGTTAGCGGCCGTCTGGGCGGCGCGGAAATCGCACGTACCGAATGGTACCGCGAAGGTCGCGTACCGCTGCACACTCTGCGTGCTGACATCGACTACAACACCTCTGAAGCGCACACCACATACGGTGTAATCGGCGTTAAGGTATGGATCTTCAAAGGCGAGATCCTGGGTGGTATGGCTGCTGTTGAACAACCGGAAAAACCGGCTGCTCAACCTAAAAAGCAGCAGCGTAAAGGCCGTAAATAAGGAGCGTCGCTGATGTTACAACCAAAGCGTACAAAATTCCGTAAGATGCACAAAGGCCGCAACCGTGGTCTGGCTGCAGGTGCGGATGTTAGCTTCGGCAGCTTCGGTCTGAAAGCTGTTGGCCGTGGTCGTCTGACTGCCCGTCAGATCGAAGCAGCACGTCGTGCTATGACCCGTGCAGTTAAGCGTCAAGGTAAGATCTGGATCCGTGTATTCCCGGACAAACCGATCACTGAAAAGCCGCTGGCAGTGCGTATGGGTAAAGGTAAAGGTAACGTGGAGTATTGGGTTGCCTTGATTCAGCCGGGTAAAGTCCTGTATGAAATGGACGGCGTACCGGAAGAGCTGGCCCGTGAAGCATTCAAGCTGGCAGCAGCGAAACTGCCGATTAAAACCACCTTTGTAACTAAGACGGTGATGTAATGAAAGCAAAAGAGCTGCGTGAGAAGAGTGTTGAAGAGCTGAACACCGAGCTGCTGAATCTGCTGCGTGAGCAGTTCAACCTGCGTATGCAGGCTGCAAGTGGCCAGCTGCAACAGTCTCACCTGTTGAAGCAAGTGCGTCGTGATGTCGCACGCGTTAAGACTTTACTGACTGAGAAGGCGGGTGCGTAATGACCGATAAAATCCGTACTCTGCAAGGTCGCGTTGTTAGCGACAAAATGGAGAAATCCATTGTTGTTGCTATCGAACGTTTTGTGAAACACCCGATCTACGGTAAATTCATTAAGCGTACGACCAAACTGCACGTACATGACGAGAACAACGAATGTGGTATCGGCGACAAGGTTGAAATCCGTGAATGCCGTCCACTGTCCAAGACTAAGTCCTGGACGCTGGTTCGCGTTGTAGAGAAAGCGGTTCTGTAATACAGTACGCATTCTCAACGAATAAACGGCTCAGCGATGGGCCGTTTATTTTTTCTACCCATATCGTTAGAGCGGTGTTATAATGCCGCGCCCCCGATATGGGGCTTTTTTAACGACCTGAATTCGGGTCTCAGTAGTAGTTGACATTAGCGGAGCACTAAAATGATCCAAGAACAGACTATGCTGAACGTCGCCGACAACTCCGGTGCACGTCGCGTAATGTGTATCAAGGTTCTGGGTGGCTCGCACCGTCGCTACGCAGGCGTAGGCGACATCATCAAGATCACCATCAAGGAAGCAATTCCGCGTGGTAAGGTCAAAAAAGGTGATGTGCTGAAGGCGGTAGTGGTGCGCACCAAGAAGGGTGTTCGTCGCCCGGACGGTTCTGTCATTCGCTTCGATGGTAATGCATGCGTTATTTTAAACAATAACAGCGAGCAACCTATCGGTACGCGTATTTTTGGGCCGGTAACTCGTGAACTTCGTAACGAGAAGTTCATGAAAATTATCTCTCTGGCACCAGAAGTACTCTAAGGAGCGAATCATGGCAGCGAAGATCCGTCGTGATGACGAAGTTATCGTGTTAACCGGTAAAGATAAAGGTAAACGCGGTAAAGTTAAGAATGTCCTGTCTTCCGGCAAGGTCATTGTTGAAGGTATCAACCTGGTTAAGAAACACCAGAAGCCGGTTCCGGCTCTGAACCAACCAGGTGGCATCGTAGAGAAAGAAGCAGCTATTCAGATCTCTAACCTTGCAATCTTCAATGCGGCAACCGGCAAGGCTGACCGTGTAGGCTTTAGATTCGAAGACGGCAAAAAAGTCCGTTTCTTTAAATCTAACAGCGAAACTATCAAGTAATTTGGAGTAGTACGATGGCGAAACTGCATGATTACTACAAAGACGAAGTAGTTGCTAAACTCATGACTGAGTTTAACTACAATTCTGTCATGCAAGTCCCTCGGGTCGAGAAGATCACCCTGAACATGGGTGTTGGTGAAGCGATCGCTGACAAGAAACTGCTGGATAACGCAGCAGCTGACCTGACAGCAATCTCCGGTCAAAAGCCGTTGATCACCAAAGCACGCAAATCAGTTGCAGGCTTCAAAATCCGTCAGGGCTATCCGATCGGCTGTAAAGTAACTCTGCGTGGCGAACGCATGTGGGAGTTCTTTGAGCGCCTGATCACTATTGCTGTTCCACGTATCCGTGACTTCCGTGGCTTGTCCGCTAAGTCTTTCGACGGTCGTGGTAACTACAGCATGGGTGTCCGTGAGCAGATCATCTTCCCAGAAATCGACTACGATAAAGTCGACCGCGTTCGTGGTTTGGATATTACCATTACCACTACTGCGAAATCTGACGAAGAAGGCCGTGCTCTGCTGGCTGCCTTTGACTTCCCGTTCCGCAAGTAAGGTAGGGTTACTGAATGGCTAAGCAATCAATGAAAGCACGCGAAGTAAAACGCGTAGCTTTAGCTGATAAATACTTCGCGAAACGCGCTGAACTGAAAGCGATCATCTCTGATGTGAACGCTTCTGACGAAGATCGTTGGAATGCTGTTCTTAAGCTGCAGTCTCTGCCGCGTGATTCCAGCCCGTCTCGTCAGCGTAACCGCTGCCGTCAAACAGGTCGTCCACATGGTTATGTGGGCAAGTTCGGGTTGAGCCGTATCAAGCTTCGTGAAGCCGCTATGCGCGGTGAAGTACCAGGCTTGAAAAAGGCTAGCTGGTAATTGTCACCAATTGAATCACGGGAGTAAAGACAGATGAGCATGCAAGATCCGATCGCGGATATGCTGACCCGTATCCGTAACGGTCAGGCCGCGAACAAAGCTGCGGTCACCATGCCTTCCTCCAAGCTGAAAGTGGCAATTGCCAACGTGCTGAAGGAAGAAGGTTTTATTGAAGATTTTAAAGTTGAAGGCGACACCAAGCCGGAACTGGAACTGACTCTTAAGTATTTCCAGGGTAAAGCTGTTGTAGAAAGCATTCAGCGTGTCAGCCGCCCAGGTCTGCGCATCTACAAACGTAAAGATGAGCTGCCGAAAGTTATGGCGGGACTGGGTATCGCAGTTGTTTCTACCTCTAAAGGTGTTATGACTGATCGTGCAGCGCGCCAGGCTGGTCTTGGCGGCGAAATTATCTGCTACGTAGCCTAATCGGAGGAAAAAATGTCTCGTGTTGCTAAAGCACCGGTCGTTGTTCCTGCCGGCGTTGATGTAAAAATCAACGGTCAGGTTATTACGATCAAAGGTAAAAACGGCGAGCTGACTCGTACTCTCAACGATGCTGTTGAAGTTAAACATGCAGATAATGCACTGACCTTCGGTCCGCGTGATGGTTACGTAGACGGTTGGGCTCAGGCTGGTACCGCGCGTGCCCTGCTGAACTCAATGGTTATCGGTGTTACCGAAGGCTTCACTAAGAAGCTGCAGCTGGTTGGTGTAGGTTATCGTGCAGCGGTTAAAGGGAATGTTGTAAACCTGTCTTTAGGTTTCTCACACCCAGTTGACCATCAACTGCCGGCAGGGATTACTGCAGAATGTCCGACTCAAACTGAAATCGTGCTGAAAGGCGCTGATAAGCAGGTGATCGGTCAGGTTGCGGCAGATCTGCGTGCCTACCGTCGTCCTGAGCCTTATAAAGGCAAGGGTGTTCGTTACGCCGACGAAGTCGTGCGTACCAAAGAGGCTAAGAAGAAGTAAGGTAACACTATGGATAAGAAATCTGCTCGTATCCGTCGTGCGACCCGCGCACGCCGCAAGCTCAAAGAGCTGGGCGCAACTCGCCTGGTGGTACATCGTACCCCGCGTCATATTTACGCACAGGTAATTGCACCGAACGGTTCTGAAGTTCTGGTAGCTGCTTCTACTGTAGAAAAAGCTATCGCTGAACAACTGAAGTACACCGGTAACAAAGACGCGGCCGCAGCTGTGGGTAAAGCTGTCGCTGAACGCGCTCTGGAAAAAGGCATCAAAGATGTATCCTTTGACCGTTCCGGGTTCCAATATCATGGTCGTGTCCAGGCACTGGCAGATGCTGCCCGTGAAGCTGGCCTTCAGTTCTAAGGTAGAGGTGTAAGATGGCTCACATCGAAAAACAAGCTGGCGAACTGCAGGAAAAGCTGATCGCGGTAAACCGCGTATCTAAAACCGTAAAAGGTGGTCGTATTTTCTCCTTCACAGCTCTGACTGTTGTTGGCGATGGTAACGGTCGCGTTGGTTTTGGTTACGGTAAAGCGCGTGAAGTTCCAGCAGCGATCCAGAAAGCGATGGAAAAAGCCCGTCGCAATATGATTAACGTCGCGCTGAACAACGGCACCCTGCAACACCCGGTTAAAGGTGTTCACACGGGTTCTCGTGTATTCATGCAGCCAGCTTCCGAAGGTACCGGTATCATCGCCGGTGGTGCAATGCGCGCCGTTCTGGAAGTTGCTGGAGTTCATAACGTTCTGGCTAAAGCATATGGTTCCACCAACCCGATCAACGTGGTTCGTGCAACTATTGATGGCCTGGAAAATATGAATTCTCCAGAAATGGTCGCTGCCAAGCGTGGTAAATCCGTTGAAGAAATTCTGGGGAAATAAACCATGGCAAAGACTATTAAAATTACTCAAACCCGCAGTGCAATCGGACGTCTGCCGAAACACAAGGCAACGCTGCTTGGCCTGGGTCTGCGTCGTATTGGTCACACCGTAGAGCGCGAGGATACTCCTGCTGTTCGTGGTATGGTCAACGCGGTTTCCTTCATGGTTAAAGTTGAGGAGTAAGAGATGCGTTTAAATACTCTGTCTCCGGCCGAAGGCTCCAAAAAGGCGGGTAAACGCCTGGGTCGTGGTATCGGTTCTGGCCTCGGTAAAACCGGTGGTCGTGGTCACAAAGGTCAGAAGTCTCGTTCTGGCGGTGGCGTACGTCGCGGTTTCGAGGGCGGTCAGATGCCTCTGTACCGTCGTCTGCCGAAATTCGGCTTCACTTCTCGTAAAGCAGCGATTACAGCCGAAGTTCGTCTGTCTGACCTGGCTAAAGTAGAAGGCGGCGTTGTAGACCTGAACACGCTGAAAGCAGCAAACATTATCGGTATCCAGATCGAGTTCGCGAAAGTGATCCTGGCTGGTGAAGTCACTACTCCGGTAACTGTTCGTGGCCTGCGTGTTACTAAAGGCGCTCGTGCTGCTATCGAAGCTGCTGGCGGTAAAATCGAGGAATAAGTAGCAGATGGCTAAACAACCGGGATTAGATTATCAAAGTGCCAAAGGTGGCTTAGGCGAGCTGAAACGCAGACTGCTGTTTGTTATCGGTGCGCTGATTGTGTTCCGTATTGGCTCTTTCATTCCGATCCCTGGTATTGATGCCGCTGTACTTGCCAAACTGCTTGAGCAACAGCGAGGCACCATCATTGAAATGTTTAACATGTTCTCTGGTGGTGCTCTCAGCCGTGCTTCTATCTTTGCTCTGGGTATTATGCCGTATATTTCGGCATCAATTATTATCCAGCTGCTGACGGTGGTTCACCCAACGTTGGCAGAAATTAAGAAGGAAGGGGAGTCTGGTCGTCGTAAGATCAGCCAGTACACCCGCTACGGTACTCTGGTGCTGGCAATATTCCAGTCGATCGGTATTGCTACCGGTCTGCCGAATATGCCTGGGATGCAAGGCCTGGTGATGAACCCTGGCTTTGCTTTCTATTTCACCGCTGTTGTAAGTCTGGTCACGGGAACGATGTTCCTGATGTGGTTGGGCGAACAGATTACTGAACGAGGTATCGGTAACGGTATCTCAATCATCATCTTCGCCGGTATTGTTGCGGGACTCCCGCCAGCCATTGCCCATACTATCGAGCAAGCGCGTCAAGGCGACCTGCACTTCCTCGTGTTGCTGTTGGTTGCAGTATTAGTATTTGCAGTGACGTTCTTTGTTGTATTTGTTGAGCGTGGCCAACGCCGCATTGTGGTAAACTACGCTAAACGTCAGCAAGGTCGTCGTGTCTATGCTGCACAGAGCACACATTTGCCGCTGAAAGTGAATATGGCCGGGGTAATCCCTGCAATCTTCGCTTCCAGTATTATTCTGTTCCCAGCGACCATCGCGTCATGGTTCGGGGGCGGTACTGGTTGGAACTGGCTGACAACAATTTCGCTGTATTTGCAGCCTGGGCAACCACTTTATGTGTTACTCTATGCGTCTGCGATCATCTTCTTCTGTTTCTTCTACACGGCGTTGGTTTTCAACCCGCGTGAAACAGCAGATAACCTGAAGAAGTCCGGTGCATTCGTACCAGGAATTCGTCCGGGAGAGCAAACGGCGAAGTATATCGATAAAGTAATGACCCGCCTGACTTTGGTCGGTGCGCTTTACATTACCTTTATATGCCTGATCCCGGAGTTCATGCGTGATGCAATGAAAGTACCGTTCTACTTCGGTGGAACCTCACTGCTTATCGTTGTTGTCGTGATTATGGACTTTATGGCTCAAGTGCAAACTCTGATGATGTCGAGTCAGTACGAGTCTGCATTGAAGAAGGCGAACCTGAAAGGCTACGGCCGTTAATGGTCGCCCGAGAAGTTACGGAGAGTAAAAATGAAAGTTCGTGCTTCCGTCAAGAAATTATGCCGTAACTGCAAAATCGTTAAGCGTGATGGTGTCATCCGTGTGATTTGCAGTGCCGAGCCGAAGCATAAACAGCGCCAAGGCTGATTTATTCGCATATTTTTCTTGCAAAGTTGGGTTGAGCTGGCTAGATTAGCCAGCCAATCTTTTGTATGTCTGTACGTTTCCATTTGAGTATCCTGAAAACGGGCTTTTCAGCATGGTGCGTACATATTAAATAGTAGGAGTGCATAGTGGCCCGTATAGCAGGCATTAACATTCCTGATCAAAAACATGCTGTGATCGCATTAACTTCGATCTACGGCATCGGCAAGACCCGTTCCAAAGCCATCCTGGCTGCAGCGGGTATCGCTGAAGATGTTAAGATCAGTGAGCTGTCTGAAGGACAAATCGACACGCTGCGTGACGAAGTTGCCAAATTTGTCGTTGAAGGTGATCTGCGCCGTGAAATTAGCATGAGCATCAAGCGCCTGATGGATCTTGGTTGCTATCGCGGTTTGCGTCATCGTCGTGGTCTCCCGG
The DNA here is from genome assembly GCF_013836145.1 of Citrobacter sp. RHB25-C09. NCBI lineage: Bacteria > Pseudomonadati > Pseudomonadota > Gammaproteobacteria > Enterobacterales > Enterobacteriaceae > Citrobacter > Citrobacter sp. RHB25-C09. The sequence goes on from NZ_CP057483.1 coordinate 414,267, forward strand.
TACGCGGTCAGCGCACCAAGACCAACGCACGTACCCGTAAGGGTCCGCGCAAACCGATCAAGAAATAATCGGGGTGATTGAATAATGGCAAAGGCACCAATTCGTGCACGTAAACGTGTAAGAAAGCAAGTCTCTGACGGCGTGGCTCATATCCATGCTTCTTTCAACAACACCATCGTGACTATCACTGATCGTCAGGGTAACGCGCTGGGTTGGGCAACAGCCGGTGGTTCCGGTTTCCGTGGTTCTCGCAAATCTACTCCGTTCGCAGCTCAGGTTGCAGCAGAGCGTTGCGCTGACGCCGTGAAAGAATACGGTATCAAGAATCTGGAAGTTATGGTTAAAGGTCCGGGTCCAGGCCGCGAATCTACTATTCGTGCTCTGAACGCCGCTGGTTTCCGCATCACTAATATTACTGATGTGACTCCGATCCCTCATAACGGTTGTCGTCCGCCGAAAAAACGCCGCGTATAACGCTTCGTTTTCCAGGTTTGTTGGAGAAAGAAAATGGCAAGATATTTGGGTCCTAAGCTCAAGCTGAGCCGTCGTGAGGGCACCGACTTATTCCTTAAGTCTGGCGTTCGCGCGATCGATACCAAGTGTAAAATTGAACAAGCTCCTGGCCAGCACGGTGCGCGTAAACCGCGTCTGTCTGACTATGGTGTGCAGTTGCGTGAAAAGCAAAAAGTTCGCCGTATCTACGGTGTGCTGGAGCGTCAGTTCCGTAACTACTACAAAGAAGCAGCACGTCTGAAAGGCAACACCGGTGAAAACCTGTTGGCTCTGCTGGAAGGTCGTCTGGACAACGTTGTATACCGTATGGGCTTCGGCGCTACTCGTGCAGAAGCACGTCAGCTGGTTAGCCACAAAGCTATTATGGTAAACGGTCGTGTTGTTAACATCGCTTCTTATCAGGTGAGTCCGAATGACGTTGTTAGCATTCGTGAGAAAGCGAAGAAGCAGTCTCGCGTGAAAGCCGCTCTGGAGCTGGCTGAGCAGCGTGAAAAGCCAACCTGGCTGGAAGTTGATGCTGGCAAGATGGAAGGTACGTACAAGCGTAAGCCTGAGCGTTCTGATCTGTCTGCGGACATTAACGAACACCTGATCGTCGAGCTTTACTCCAAGTAAAGCTTAGTACCAAAGAGAGGACACAATGCAGGGTTCTGTGACAGAGTTTCTAAAACCGCGCCTGGTAGATATCGAGCAAGTGAGTTCGACGCACGCCAAGGTGACCCTTGAGCCTTTAGAGCGTGGCTTCGGCCATACTCTGGGTAACGCACTGCGCCGTATTCTGCTCTCATCGATGCCGGGTTGCGCGGTGACCGAGGTTGAGATTGATGGTGTACTACATGAGTACAGCACCAAAGAAGGCGTTCAGGAAGATATCCTGGAAATCCTGCTCAACCTGAAAGGGCTGGCGGTGAGAGTTCAGGGTAAAGATGAAGTTATTCTTACCTTGAATAAATCTGGCATTGGCCCTGTGACTGCAGCCGATATTACCCATGATGGGGATGTCGAAATCGTCAAGCCGCAGCACGTGATCTGCCACCTGACCGATGAGAACGCGTCTATTAGCATGCGTATCAAAGTTCAGCGCGGTCGTGGTTATGTGCCGGCTTCTACCCGAATTCATTCGGAAGAAGATGAGCGCCCAATCGGCCGTCTGCTGGTCGACGCATGCTACAGCCCTGTAGAGCGTATTGCCTACAATGTTGAAGCAGCGCGTGTAGAACAGCGTACCGACCTGGACAAGCTGGTCATCGAAATGGAAACCAACGGCACAATCGATCCTGAAGAGGCGATTCGTCGTGCGGCGACCATCCTGGCAGAACAACTGGAAGCTTTTGTTGACTTACGTGATGTACGTCAGCCAGAAGTGAAAGAAGAGAAACCAGAATTCGATCCGATCCTGCTGCGCCCTGTTGACGATCTGGAATTGACTGTCCGCTCTGCTAACTGCCTTAAAGCAGAAGCTATCCACTATATCGGTGATCTGGTACAGCGTACTGAGGTTGAGCTTCTTAAGACGCCTAACCTTGGTAAAAAATCTCTTACTGAGATTAAAGACGTGCTGGCTTCCCGTGGACTGTCTCTGGGCATGCGCCTGGAAAACTGGCCACCGGCAAGCATCGCTGACGAGTAACCGGATCACAGGTTAAGGTTTTACTGAGAAGGATAAGGTCATGCGCCATCGTAAGAGTGGTCGTCAACTGAACCGCAACAGCAGCCATCGCCAGGCTATGTTCCGCAACATGGCAGGTTCACTGGTTCGTCATGAGATCATCAAGACGACCCTGCCTAAAGCGAAAGAGCTGCGTCGCGTAGTTGAGCCGCTGATTACTCTTGCCAAGACTGATAGCGTAGCTAATCGTCGTCTGGCATTCGCCCGCACTCGTGATAACGAGATCGTGGCAAAACTGTTTAACGAACTGGGCCCGCGTTTCGCGAGTCGTGCAGGTGGTTACACTCGTATTTTGAAGTGTGGCTTCCGTGCTGGTGACAACGCGCCGATGGCTTACATCGAGCTGGTTGATCGCTCTGAATCGAAAGCAGAAGCTGCTGCAGAGTAATCTGTAGTAACGTAAAAAAACCCGCTCCGGCGGGTTTTTTTATATCCAAAGTACCCCCATTATCTACACTATCTGTACTCTTTTTGTTCATCCCCTGGAGTCTTCTATGTGGTTACTGGACCAGTGGGCGGAGCGCCATATTATGGACGCACAGACCAAAGGCGAGTTTGATAATTTGCCCGGTCGCGGCGAGCCTCTCGTTCTGGATGATGATTCTCATATCCCCGCTGAGCTTCGCGCGGGTTATCGTTTATTGAAAAATTCAGGCTGCCTTCCCCCTGAACTGGAACAGCGAAAGGAGGCCATTCAGTTACAGGATCTCCTGAAAGATATAGATCAGGATGATCCAAAATATCCGGAGATCGGTCGTCGGTTGTCACTGCTGGAAATGAAACTCCGCCAGGCCGGGTTAAGCACGGAATTTTTACGTGGTGAGTATGCTGAAAAGTTGCTGGGTAAAATGAGAAATAACTAACGGAGAAAATATGTATCGCATTGGTGAGCTGGCGAAGCTGGCAGAAGTGACTCCTGATACCATCCGCTACTACGAAAAACAGCAAATGATGGAACATGAGGTGCGTACAGAGGGTGGTTTTCGGCTGTATACGGAACAAGATCTTCAGCGCCTGAAATTCATTCGCTACGCGCGTCAGCTTGGGTTTACTCTCGACTCGATCCGTGAACTGCTGTCGATCAGAATCGACCCCGAGCACCATACCTGCCAGGAGTCGAAAGGGATCGTGCAGGAGAGGCTTAAAGACGTAGAGGCAAGGATTGCGGAACTGCAGACGATGCAGCGTTCTTTGCAACGTCTGAATGACGCTTGCTGTGGTTCTGCACATAGCAGCGTTTATTGTTCCATTCTGGAAGCGCTTGAACAGGGCGCCAGTGGCGTCAAGTCAGGCTGTTGATTTATTCCATTGGCGGGACTAAACTCGCGCCGTTAAACCACACAAACTGGAGTTATTATGAGTCGTTATCAGCACACGAAAGGGCAGATAAAAGACAACGCTATCGAGGCGTTATTGCATGACCCGCTGTTCAGACAGCGCATTGAAAAAAATAAGAAAGGAAAGGGAAGTTATTTACGCAAAGGTAAACATGGCAACAGAGGTAACTGGGAGGCCAGTGGCAAGAAAGTCATTCACTTTTTTACCACTGGCCTTCTGCTTTCAACGGTCTCTTAAGAACGGTTATTTTGTTCTTTTAACAGATCGCGGATTTCAGTCAGCAGGACTTCCTCTTTTGTCGGCGCAGGTGCGGCCGCTGGCTCTTCTTTCTTACGATTGAGTTTGTTAATTAGCTTAATCGCCATAAAAATAGCGAATGCGACAATCACAAAATCGAAGATATTTTGAATAAACACGCCGTAGTGCATCACGACTGCCGGAATGTCACCCTGCGCTTCACGCAGTGTCACCGCAAACTGTTTGAAATCGATCCCGCCAATTAATAAACCGAGTGGCGGCATGATGATATCAGCAACTAATGATGAAACAATCTTCCCGAATGCCGCACCAATAATGACACCCACCGCCAGGTCAACAACATTCCCGCGCATCGCGAATTCGCGAAACTCTTTAATAATACTCATTTTATTCTCCCTATGCAGCTGATGTAATAAGTTTAACAAATGTTAAGCCAATTGCCATTTAAGTCTCAATATTAATGACGTGAATTAAGCCTTGATAACTCAGGGGATTTAGAAGGGTGCTAATTATGCACCCTTCTAAGTTAAAGGAAGAAAGGACTTGGCTGGAATAAACGTTCAACGTCAGTAATAAACTTTTTGTCCGTCAGGAACATAATGACGTGGTCACCCTGTTCAATACGCAAATTATCATTAGCAATCATCACATCGTTACCACGAACGACGGCGCCAATGATTGTACCTGGCGGCAGTTTAATTTCGTCAATAACGCGGCCCACCACGCGTGACGTACTTTCATCACCGTGCGCAACGGCTTCGATAGCCTCTGCCACACCACGGCGTAATGAGGAGACGCCAACGATATCTGCTTTGCGCACATGGCTGAGCAGAGCGGAAATGGTTGCCTGCTGCGGTGAAATTGCGATATCGATGACGCTGCCTTGCACCAGATCGACATAGGCGCGGCGCTGAATAAGCACCATGACTTTCTTTGCGCCCATCCGTTTAGCTAACATGGCAGACATAATGTTAGCTTCGTCGTCGTTGGTCACTGCAATAAACAGATCAACCTGATCGATGTGCTCTTCAGCCAGCAACTCCTGATCCGACGCATCACCAAAAAATACGATCGTATTTTGCAGTTTTTCCGCCAGTTCAGCAGCGCGCTGTTGATCGCGTTCGATCAATTTCACGCTGTAATCTTTTTCAAGACGATGAGCCAGACCCGCTCCGATGTTACCGCCGCCAACCAGCATGATGCGCTTATACGGTTTTTCGAGGCGTTGTAATTCACTCATTACCGCACGAATATGCTGCGATGCGGCAATAAAGAACACTTCGTCACCCGCTTCCACAATGGTAGAGCCCTGCGGACGAATCGGTCTGTCATGGCGAAAAATCGCGGCCACGCGTGTATCGATATGTGGCATGTGCTCACGCATGGTGGAAAGTGCGTTACCAATCAACGGGCCGCCATAATAGGCTTTGACGACCGCCAGACTGACCTTGCCTTCAGCGAAATTCACCACCTGCAATGCGCCCGGATATTCAATAAGACGATAAATACTATCGATGACCAACTGTTCTGGCGCGATCAAGTGATCGATAGGCACGGCCTCAGTATGAAACAATTTGTCTGCATCACGGACATAGTCGGGAGAACGAATACGGGCGATACGGTTCGGCGTATTGAATAACGAGAAGGCAACCTGACAGGCCACCATATTCGTTTCATCTGAACTGGTCACGGCAACTAACATATCAGCGTCATCCGCGCCGGCTTCGCGCAAAACGCGAGGGTGAGAACCGTGCCCCTGAACGACACGCAAATCGAATTTGTCCTGCAGGCTGCGCAGACGTTCACCATTGGTATCAACCACGGTGATATCGTTGTTTTCGCCGACCAGGTTCTCTGCCAGCGTTCCACCGACCTGACCTGCGCCCAGAATGATTATTTTCATCAGTCGTGACCCGTTATCTCATCACTTTTTGATTAGCTTAGCGTAAAAGAAGCCATCGCCTTCTTCTGCGCCGGGTAGATTTTGCTTACCCGGATGTTCTGGCGTTCCTGTTTCGCTGAGCGTTGCATCCGCAGTGCGTTGTAGGAACGCGTACACCTGTTGGCTGTTCTCTTCTGGCAATACAGAACAGGTAGCGTAAACCAGCGTTCCACCGGATTTCAGATGTGGCCAGATAGCATCGAGAATTTCAGCCTGCAATTTTGCTAACTCGGCAATATCGCGATCGCGGCGTAGCCATTTGATATCGGGATGGCGGCGGATCACGCCGGTGGCAGAGCAGGGGGCATCTAACAGAATACGGTCAAACTGCTGCTCACCACACCACTGCGCAGGATAACGTCCATCTCCCTGCTTAACAGTGGCTTTCATTCCAAGACGTTTCAGGTTGTCGTAGACGCGGGAAAGGCGCTGTTCATCAACATCAACCGCCAACACTTCAGCTTCCGGAGCCGCTTCGAGGATATGCGTGGTTTTCCCCCCTGGCGCCGCGCAAAGATCCAGAATCTGTTCGCCGTTTTGCGGAGCAAGAAAAGTGATGCAGCCTTGAGCTGAGGCATCCTGAACGGTGACCCAACCTTCATCGAAGCCAGGGAGAGCATGAACTGGGGCAGGGGTTTCCAGACGCACGGCGTCGGGATAGTCAGGATGTGGTACGCCTTTCATACCGGCGTCTTCGAGCAATGCTAGCCAACTGTCCCGAGAATGGTGTGTACGGTTAACACGTAGCCACATAGGCGGACGCTGGTTATTGGCTTCAACAAGGGATACCCATTGTTCGGGATACGCTTTTTGCAGGCGCTTAAGCAGCCACGACGGATGTAAATAGCGCGCATCACTGCTGGTAAACTCCGCAAGTAACTCTTCCTGTTGACGCTGGAACTGGCGAAGAACGCCGTTTATCAGTCCTTTAAGCTGCGGACGTTTAATCGCAACCGCCCCTTCGACTGTTTCCGCCAGCGCGGCATGAGGAGGAATTCGGGTATGCAGTAATTGATAGAATCCCACCATAATTAAATAGTGTACGGTACGCTGTTTCCCGGTCATCGGGCGGGACATCAGTTTATTGATTAGCCACTCAAGCTGCGGCAGCGTGCGCAATACCCCAAAGCACAACTCTTGCAACAGCGCTTTGTCTTTATCGGAGACTTTTTGTTGTAGCGGCGGCAGGACATTGCTCAGTGAATGCCCTTGCTCAACGACCTGTTCAACGGCCTGTGCCGCCATACTGCGTAAGTTCAGTTTCTTATTCATAACCGCAAAAATAAAAATGCCCGGTATCACCGGGCGAAGTAAAAGGTGGCCGTCAGGCCAGACGGTTGCCAGGAATGAACCATTCCCGACGTGAATTTAAAAGATCCTGTGCGCTCATGGCTTTCTTCCCTGCGGGTTGCAGGGAGACGAGATTCAGAATTCCATCACCCGTCGCGACCTGAATGCCCTGTTTTGAGGCTTCAAGGATGGTGCCAGGTTCTGCCTGCGTCACCGTTTCAATGACTGAAGCCTGCCAGACTTTTACCGGCTGACCTTCGATTTCCAGCCAGCTCATTGGCCAGGGGTTGAACGCACGGATACAGCGTTCCAGTTGCGCTGCAGAAAGCGACCAGTCAATGCGGGCTTCTTCTTTGCTGAGTTTATCAGCGTGCGTGGCCAACGCATTATCCTGGACTTCTGGTTTTGCCCGACCTTCCGCTAACTGTTTCAGGGTCTCGATCAGCCCTTGTGGGCCGAGATTCGCCAGTTTGTCATACAGGGTCCCGCTGGTATCTTCAGCGGTGATAGGACAGGCGAGTTTGTAGAGCATGTCGCCGGTATCCAGTCCAACGTCCATCTGCATGATGGTCACACCCGTTTCGGCGTCACCCGCCCAGAGTGAACGTTGAATTGGCGCCGCGCCGCGCCAGCGTGGCAGCAGAGAGCCGTGGACGTTAATGCAACCGAGTCGCGGCATATCCAGCACGGCTTTAGGCAAAATCAGGCCATACGCCACCACGACCATTACGTCCGCATGTAATTCGGAAACCAAATGCTGGTTTTCCTGCGGGCGTAAAGAAGCGGGTTGGAAAACTGGAATACCTTTCTCTTCAGCCAATACTTTGACCGGACTCGGCATCAGCTTTTTGCCACGACCTGCCGGGCGGTCAGGTTGAGTGAAAACGCCGACCACGTGATGTCCAGAAGATAACAGCGCGTCAAGATGACGCGCTGCAAAGTCAGGTGTACCCGCAAAAATAATCCGTAGTGAGTCTGACACGTTGATTCTTATCCTTAAGCTCGGGCGTTCAGGCGGTCGAGTTTTTCAACTTTCTGACGAATACGCTGCTGCTTCAGCGGCGACAAATAATCGATAAACAGTTTACCGACCAGGTGATCCATTTCATGCTGAATACAGATAGCCAGCAGACCGTCGGCTTCCAGCTCGAAAGATTGACCTTCGCGATCGAGTGCGCGAATTTTCACTTTCTCGGCACGTGGTACTAAAGCACGTTGTTCCGGAATGGACAGGCAGCCTTCTTCAATGCCGGTTTCGCCTTCTTTCTCCAGCAGCTCCGGGTTAATTAACACCAGACGCTCGTCGCGATTTTCCGACACATCAATCACAATAATTCGCTGATGAATATCGACCTGCGTTGCCGCAAGGCCAATACCTTCTTCCGCGTACATCGTCTCGAACATATCATCGACGATACGCTGAATTTCTGCATTCACTTCTTCTACCGGTTTCGCGACTTTGCGAAGACGCTCGTCCGGAATATGTAACACTTGCAAAACTGACATAGTTATCCAGAGTTGTGTTCAGGAGTTGGAAAGATTATTACCTCTATTCTAGACAAATCCCCTTCTGATTGACAGCATCAGTGACCAATCGCAAAGATTGCTAAGACTGCTTGTGGCAGGGGATAAGGATGACCCGTACAGAAATTTGGCTACGTTTGATGTGCGTAAGTGAATTATTCGGCGATGAAATGGTTCGACTTGCTCACCGGCTGATTGCTCAGCCGCATGTGGATAACTCCATACTCCGAAGTGTGGGACTATCACCATCGCAGGCAAAACGTTTTCTCGGCTTTCCTGATGATGAACTGGAGCAGACGCTTCTCTGGCTGGAACAGCCACATCATCATCTTTTACTGGCGGACTGCGACAGTTACCCTTCTCAACTCCGCGCTATTGATGATTATCCCGGTGCGCTTCTGGTGGCTGGGGACCTGCAGTGTCTTCATCACTTTCAGCTTGCGGTAGTTGGAAGCCGAACACCGTCCTGGTATGGGGAGAGGTGGGGCCGACTGTTCACTGAAAAATTGGCGGCGTGGGAAATAACGATCACCAGTGGTTTAGCGCGGGGAATAGATGGTGTCGCACATAAGGCTGCTGTTCAGGCAAAAGGAAAAAGTATTGCCGTACTTGGAAATGGGCTGCGGGCCATTTATCCACGCAGACATGCTGAACTCGCTGAAACGTTAATAGCCTCAGGAGGTGCGCTGGTTTCCGAGTTTCCACTCATGATGCCTCCCATTCCGCGCAATTTTCCTCGGCGAAACCGCATCATTAGCGGCTTGAGTAAAGGTGTTCTGGTTGTAGAGGCTGCATTGCGTAGCGGTTCTTTGGTTACGGCGCGCTGTGCGCTGGAACAGGGGAGAGAGGTATTTGTCATACCTGGTGCCCTCGGCAGTCCGGGAAGTGAAGGTCCGCACTGGCTGGTAAAGCAGGGGGCAACACTGGTGACGTCGCCAGAGGAAATCCTGGAAAATTTGCAGTATGGCCTACATTGGCTGCCAGATGAGCCTGAAAATTCACTTTATTCGTCAGATCAGGAAGACGCAGCATTGCCATTTCCCGAGCTCCTGGCTAACGTAGGAGATGAGGTAACACCTGTTGACGTCGTCGCTGAACGTGCCGGCCAACCTGTGCCAGTGGTAGTGGCTCAGCTACTCGAACTGGAGTTAGCAGGTTGGATCGCAGCTGTACCCGGCGGCTATGTCCGATTGAGGAGGGCATGCCATGTTCGACGTACTAATGTATTTGTTTGAGACATATATCCACAATGAAGCTGAATTACGTGTGGATCAGGACAAACTAGAACGGGATCTTACCGACGCTGGCTTTGATCGTGAAGACATCTACAATGCGCTCCTGTGGCTGGAAAAGCTTGCTGACTATCAGGAAGGGCTTGCTGAGCCAATGCAACTTGCCTCAGATCCACTCTCTGTTCGTATCTATACGCCTGAAGAGTGCGATCGTCTGGATGCCAGTTGCCGGGGATTCTTGTTATTCCTTGAGCAGATTCAGGTGCTAAACCTCGAAACGCGAGAAATGGTGATTGAACGCGTGCTCGCGCTGGATACCGCAGAATTCGACCTGGAAGACCTGAAGTGGGTAATCCTGATGGTTTTGTTCAACATTCCGGGTTGTGAAAATGCCTATCAGCAAATGGAAGAATTACTCTTTGAAGTGAATGAAGGTATGCTGCATTAATCAACCTTAATTCAGCATGAGTTGTTATGGCTAAATCAGCACTGTTTACGGTGCGTAATAATGAGCCCTGCCCACAATGCGGGGCTGAACTGGTTATACGCTCCGGGAAACATGGTCCGTTTCTCGGGTGTTCTCATTATCCGGAATGTGACTACATCCGTCCGTTGAAATCCTCAGCGGACGGGCATATCGTCAAAGTTCTGGAGGGAAAATTTTGCCCTGCCTGCGGTGCCGAACTGGTGTTGCGCCAGGGGCGGTTTGGCATGTTCATCGGTTGCAGCGACTACCCCCAATGTGAACATACCGAGCTGATTGATAAACCCGATGAAACAGCCATTACCTGCCCCCAATGCCAGACGGGCCATTTGGTCCAGCGGCGTTCCCGTTATGGTAAGACCTTCCACTCCTGCGATCGCTATCCGGAGTGCCAGTTTGTCATTAACTTTAAACCGCTAGCCGGAGAGTGTCCTGAATGCCACTATCCGCTACTTATCGAAAAGAAAACCGCGCAGGGTGTTAAACTCTTTTGCGCCAGTAAACAATGTGGAAAGCCGATCCCGGCGGAACAAAAAAGTGAAGAATAACCTGCCAACAAACCTTATCGCTGACGCGATAGAGGTCCTTAATAAAGAAAACGTCATCGCCTATCCCACAGAAGCCGTCTTTGGTGTCGGGTGTGACCCCGATAGCGAAATTGCCGTTAATCGCCTGCTGGCGCTGAAACAGCGGCCAGTCGATAAAGGTTTGATTTTGATCGCGGCGAGTTTTGAGCAACTCAAGCCTTATATCGACGACAGTATGCTGACTGATACTCAGCGTGAAGCTGTGTTTTCACGCTGGCCAGGCCCCGTTACCTTTGTTTTTCCTGCGCCCGCGACAACACCGCGTTGGTTGACTGGGCGTTTTGACTCATTGGCCGTTCGCGTGACGAATCATCCGCTGGTGGTCGCGCTGTGCCAGGCTTATGGAAAGCCGTTGGTTTCAACGAGCGCTAATCTGAGTGGGCTGCCGCCTTGCCGGACAGTGGATGAGGTTCGCGCTCAGTTCGGTGCCGATTTCCCAGTGGTCTGCGGAGAAACTGGAGGGCGTTTGAATCCTTCGGAAATTCGTGATGCCCTGACGGGCGAACTGTTTCGACAGGGGTAAGACAATGGATACCTATGCTGTTTTTGGCAACCCGATAGCGCACAGCAAATCCCCCTTTATTCATCGACAATTTGCTGAGCAACTGAATATTGAGCATCCCTACGGGCGTGTTCTGGCACCAGTTGATGATTTCATTACTACGCTAAACGCTTTTTTTGCGGCGGGGGGGAAAGGCGCAAATGTCACCGTGCCTTTTAAAGAAGAAGCGTTTGCTCGCGCGGATGAACTCACAGAACGCGCAGCGCTGGCTGGTGCGGTGAACACGCTTAAGCGGCTGGATGACGGTCGTTTGCTCGGCGATAACACTGACGGTATAGGTCTGCTAACCGATCTTGAGCGGCTCTCCTTTATTCGTCCAGGCCTGCGAATTTTGTTGATTGGCGCGGGAGGCGCATCGCGTGGCGTGCTGCTGCCGCTGCTTTCTATGGATTGCGGAGTCACTATCGTCAACCGAACCGCATCTCGTGCGAAAGAACTTGCGCAGGTCTTTGCACACACCGGTAGTGTGCAGGCGTTAGGCATGGATGATCTGGAAGGGCATGAGTTTGATCTGATGATCAATGCAACTTCCAGTGGAATCAGTGGCGATATTCCGGCAATTCCTGCCTCGCTTATTCGTCCGTCGGTCTGTTGTTACGACATGTTCTATAAAAAAGGTAACACGCCGTTTCTTTCCTGGTCTGAGCAACAGGGGGCGAAGCATCGCGCAGATGGTTTGGGGATGCTGGTGGGACAAGCTGCCCATGCCGTATTGCTCTGGCACGGCGTGTTACCAGAAATTGAGCCGGTAATAACGCGACTTAAACAGGAACTTTCTGCATGAATCAGGCCATTCAGTTCCCTGACAGAGAAGAGTGGAACGCGCAGAAAGAAGCCGTCTGTTTTCCCGCTCTGGTAAATGGTATGCAGTTGATGTGTGCCATTAAGGGAGAGGCGCTGGCGAATCGCTTTGGTGGCGATACGGCGGAACAATGGTTGGCTGACTTTTGCGAGCATCGCTGGGATCTGGAAGAAGAAGCGGAAGCGCTGATCCAGTCCCAGCAGGAAGACGATCACGGCTGGATCTGGTTATCCTGAGCGAGATATTCGTCTTTCCATTTCACATAGTTTTTGGCGGAGTACAGTAGACCTGCTTTCTCCTCCTCTGTGAGCGGACGAATCTGTTTAACGGGGCTTCCCAGGTATAGGTAGCCGCTCTCCAGTCGTTTATTTTGTGGCACCAGACTTCCCGCGCCAATCATCACATCATCTTCAATGACTGCGCCATCCAACAGAATCGAACCCATGCCGACCAGAACACGGCTACCAATGACGCAGCCGTGCAGCATCACTTTATGTCCAACCGTCACATCTTCACCCACGATTAAGGGATTTCCCTCCGGGTTAGAGGAGGATTTATGGGTAACGTGCAGCACACTGCCATCCTGGATATTTGTACGTGCGCCGATCGCGACATAATTCACATCGCCACGGATTGCGACAAGCGGCCAGATCCCGACATCATCCGCCAGACGAACGTCCCCGATGACGACGCTGCTGTTGTCGATCATCACGCGTTGGCCGATCTGCGGGAAAAGATCCTTATAAGGGCGTAATACCTCAGCCATATTTACCTCAAGGAAAGAGAACAGTAATGATGACTTTGGTTGCAATTCGGGCCTTGTGCAAGTGCTTTAGCTATCAAAAATCAGCCAGTTTGCGCATGAATGGAGCGAAAGGGATGAAAAAGCAGCAAACAGAAAAAAAGATCGAAAAAAGCCTTGTGCAAAAAAATGGGATCCCTATAATGCGCCTCCGTTGAGACGACAAAGTGAAACGCTTCACAAGATGGTCGTCACAACGAAGAGAAAAATCCTGAAATTCAGGGTTGACTCTGAAAGAGGAAAGCGTAATATACGCCACCTCGCGACAGAGCGCTGAAGCGCGTCGCAACTGCTCTTTAACAATTTATCAGACAATCTGTGTGGGCACTCAAAGTGACATGGATTCTTAATGTCCTCGGACACTAAATGAATACCAAGTCTCAAAGAGTGAACACGTAATTCATTACGAAGTTTAATTCTACGAGCATCAAACTTAAATTGAAGAGTTTGATCATGGCTCAGATTGAACGCTGGCGGCAGGCCTAACACATGCAAGTCGAACGGTAACAGGAAGCAGCTTGCTGCTTCGCTGACGAGTGGCGGACGGGTGAGTAATGTCTGGGAAACTGCCCGATGGAGGGGGATAACTACTGGAAACGGTAGCTAATACCGCATAACGTCGCAAGACCAAAGAGGGGGACCTTCGGGCCTCTTGCCATCGGATGTGCCCAGATGGGATTAGCTTGTTGGTGAGGTAACGGCTCACCAAGGCGACGATCCCTAGCTGGTCTGAGAGGATGACCAGCCACACTGGAACTGAGACACGGTCCAGACTCCTACGGGAGGCAGCAGTGGGGAATATTGCACAATGGGCGCAAGCCTGATGCAGCCATGCCGCGTGTATGAAGAAGGCCTTCGGGTTGTAAAGTACTTTCAGCGGGGAGGAAGGTGTTGAGGTTAATAACCTCAGCAATTGACGTTACCCGCAGAAGAAGCACCGGCTAACTCCGTGCCAGCAGCCGCGGTAATACGGAGGGTGCAAGCGTTAATCGGAATTACTGGGCGTAAAGCGCACGCAGGCGGTCTGTCAAGTCGGATGTGAAATCCCCGGGCTCAACCTGGGAACTGCATTCGAAACTGGCAGGCTAGAGTCTTGTAGAGGGGGGTAGAATTCCAGGTGTAGCGGTGAAATGCGTAGAGATCTGGAGGAATACCGGTGGCGAAGGCGGCCCCCTGGACAAAGACTGACGCTCAGGTGCGAAAGCGTGGGGAGCAAACAGGATTAGATACCCTGGTAGTCCACGCCGTAAACGATGTCGACTTGGAGGTTGTGCCCTTGAGGCGTGGCTTCCGGAGCTAACGCGTTAAGTCGACCGCCTGGGGAGTACGGCCGCAAGGTTAAAACTCAAATGAATTGACGGGGGCCCGCACAAGCGGTGGAGCATGTGGTTTAATTCGATGCAACGCGAAGAACCTTACCTGGTCTTGACATCCACAGAAGAATCCAGAGATGGATTTGTGCCTTCGGGAACTGTGAGACAGGTGCTGCATGGCTGTCGTCAGCTCGTGTTGTGAAATGTTGGGTTAAGTCCCGCAACGAGCGCAACCCTTATCCTTTGTTGCCAGCGGTCCGGCCGGGAACTCAAAGGAGACTGCCAGTGATAAACTGGAGGAAGGTGGGGATGACGTCAAGTCATCATGGCCCTTACGACCAGGGCTACACACGTGCTACAATGGCATATACAAAGAGAAGCGACCTCGCGAGAGCAAGCGGACCTCATAAAGTATGTCGTAGTCCGGATTGGAGTCTGCAACTCGACTCCATGAAGTCGGAATCGCTAGTAATCGTGGATCAGAATGCCACGGTGAATACGTTCCCGGGCCTTGTACACACCGCCCGTCACACCATGGGAGTGGGTTGCAAAAGAAGTAGGTAGCTTAACCTTCGGGAGGGCGCTTACCACTTTGTGATTCATGACTGGGGTGAAGTCGTAACAAGGTAACCGTAGGGGAACCTGCGGTTGGATCACCTCCTTACCTTAAAGAACCTGCCTTTGTAGTGTCCACACAGATTGTCTGATGAAAAACGAGCAGTAAAACCTCTACAGGCTTGTAGCTCAGGTGGTTAGAGCGCACCCCTGATAAGGGTGAGGTCGGTGGTTCAAGTCCACTCAGGCCTACCAAATTCGCTCCCGTGCTTTGTTGTGGCAAAGCTCGCATACCTAAGTATGCTTCGCTTCACCACGCCGCGCCCGGAAACGAATTGGGGATGAGGTTTAACTACACTGTATGGGGCTATAGCTCAGCTGGGAGAGCGCCTGCTTTGCACGCAGGAGGTCTGCGGTTCGATCCCGCATAGCTCCACCATACTGTAGAACATTTACTTAAGAAAACTTCAGAGTGTACCTGAAAGGGTTCACTGCGAAGTTTTGCTCTTTAAAAATCTGGATCAAGCTGAAAAATTGAAACGACACACAGTCAATGTGTGTTCGAGTCTCTCAAATTTTCGCAAGTCGATGATGAATCGAAAGAAACATCTTCGGGTTGTGAGGTTAAGCGACTAAGCGTACACGGTGGATGCCCTGGCAGTCAGAGGCGATGAAGGACGTGCTAATCTGCGAAAAGCGTCGGTAAGGTGATATGAACCGTTATAGCCGGCGATGTCCGAATGGGGAAACCCAGTGCAATTCGTTGCACTATCGTTAACTGAATACATAGGTTAACGAGGCGAACCGGGGGAACTGAAACATCTAAGTACCCCGAGGAAAAGAAATCAACCGAGATTCCCCCAGTAGCGGCGAGCGAACGGGGAGCAGCCCAGAGCCTGAATCAGCATATGTGGTAGTGGAACGGTCTGGAAAGGCCGGCGATACAGGGTGACAGCCCCGTACACAAAATCACACATGTTGTGAGCTCGATGAGTAGGGCGGGACACGTGGTATCCTGTCTGAATATGGGGGGACCATCCTCCAAGGCTAAATACTCCTGACTGACCGATAGTGAACCAGTACCGTGAGGGAAAGGCGAAAAGAACCCCGGCGAGGGGAGTGAAAAAGAACCTGAAACCGTGTACGTACAAGCAGTGGGAGCCTCTTTTATGGGGTGACTGCGTACCTTTTGTATAATGGGTCAGCGACTTATATTCTGTAGCAAGGTTAACCGAATAGGGGAGCCGAAGGGAAACCGAGTCTTAACTGGGCGTTAAGTTGCAGGGTATAGACCCGAAACCCGGTGATCTAGCCATGGGCAGGTTGAAGGTTGGGTAACACTAACTGGAGGACCGAACCGACTAATGTTGAAAAATTAGCGGATGACTTGTGGCTGGGGGTGAAAGGCCAATCAAACCGGGAGATAGCTGGTTCTCCCCGAAAGCTATTTAGGTAGCGCCTCGTGAATTCATCTTCGGGGGTAGAGCACTGTTTCGGCTAGGGGGTCATCCCGACTTACCAACCCGATGCAAACTACGAATACCGAAGAATGTTATCACGGGAGACACACGGCGGGTGCTAACGTCCGTCGTGAAGAGGGAAACAACCCAGACCGCCAGCTAAGGTCCCAAAGTCATGGTTAAGTGGGAAACGATGTGGGAAGGCTCAGACAGCCAGGATGTTGGCTTAGAAGCAGCCATCATTTAAAGAAAGCGTAATAGCTCACTGGTCGAGTCGGCCTGCGCGGAAGATGTAACGGGGCTAAACCATGCACCGAAGCTGCGGCAGCGACACTATGTGTTGTTGGGTAGGGGAGCGTTCTGTAAGCCTGTGAAGGTGTACTGTGAGGTATGCTGGAGGTATCAGAAGTGCGAATGCTGACATAAGTAACGATAAAGCGGGTGAAAAGCCCGCTCGCCGGAAGACCAAGGGTTCCTGTCCAACGTTAATCGGGGCAGGGTGAGTCGACCCCTAAGGCGAGGCCGAAAGGCGTAGTCGATGGGAAACAGGTTAATATTCCTGTACCTGGTGTTACTGCGAAGGGGGGACGGAGAAGGCTATGTTGGCCGGGCGACGGTTGTCCCGGTTTAAGCGTGTAGGTGTGTGTACCAGGTAAATCCGGTTCACTTTAACACTGAGGCGTGATGACGAGGCACTACGGTGCTGAAGTGACAAATGCCCTGCTTCCAGGAAAAGCCTCTAAGCATCAGGTAACATCAGATCGTACCCCAAACCGACACAGGTGGTCAGGTAGAGAATACCAAGGCGCTTGAGAGAACTCGGGTGAAGGAACTAGGCAAAATGGTGCCGTAACTTCGGGAGAAGGCACGCTGATATGTAGGTGAAGCGACGTGCTCGTGGAGCTGAAATCAGTCGAAGATACCAGCTGGCTGCAACTGTTTATTAAAAACACAGCACTGTGCAAACACGAAAGTGGACGTATACGGTGTGACGCCTGCCCGGTGCCGGAAGGTTAATTGATGGGGTTATCCGTAAGGAGAAGCTCTTGATCGAAGCCCCGGTAAACGGCGGCCGTAACTATAACGGTCCTAAGGTAGCGAAATTCCTTGTCGGGTAAGTTCCGACCTGCACGAATGGCGTAATGATGGCCAGGCTGTCTCCACCCGAGACTCAGTGAAATTGAACTCGCTGTGAAGATGCAGTGTACCCGCGGCAAGACGGAAAGACCCCGTGAACCTTTACTATAGCTTGACACTGAACACTGGTCCTTGATGTGTAGGATAGGTGGGAGGCTTTGAAGCGTGGACGCCAGTCTGCGTGGAGCCGCCCTTGAAATACCACCCTTTAATGGCTGGTGTTCTAACGTAGGCCCGTGATCCGGGTTGCGGACAGTGTCTGGTGGGTAGTTTGACTGGGGCGGTCTCCTCCTAAAGAGTAACGGAGGAGCACGAAGGTTAGCTAATCCTGGTCGGACATCAGGAGGTTAGTGCAAAGGCATAAGCTAGCTTGACTGCGAGCGTGACGGCGCGAGCAGGTGCGAAAGCAGGTCTTAGTGATCCGGTGGTTCTGAATGGAAGGGCCATCGCTCAACGGATAAAAGGTACTCCGGGGATAACAGGCTGATACCGCCCAAGAGTTCATATCGACGGCGGTGTTTGGCACCTCGATGTCGGCTCATCACATCCTGGGGCTGAAGTAGGTCCCAAGGGTATGGCTGTTCGCCATTTAAAGTGGTACGCGAGCTGGGTTTAGAACGTCGTGAGACAGTTCGGTCCCTATCTGCCGTGGGCGCTGGAGAATTGAGGGGGGCTGCTCCTAGTACGAGAGGACCGGAGTGGACGCATCACTGGTGTTCGGGTTGTCATGCCAATGGCACTGCCCGGTAGCTAAATGCGGAAGAGATAAGTGCTGAAAGCATCTAAGCACGAAACTTGCCCCGAGATGAGTTCTCCCTGAGACTATAAGTCTCCTGAAGGAACGTTGAAGACGACGACGTTGATAGGCCGGGTGTGTAAGCGCAGCGATGCGTTGAGCTAACCGGTACTAATGAACCGTGAGGCTTAACCTTACAACGCCGAAGATGTTTTGGCGGATTGAGAGAAGATTTTCAGCTTAGATTCAGAGTCCGAAGGATTTTGCGCTGAGACAAGGCGGCAAACGCGGCGACGGAAGGAGCATACACAGGTATGTGACTGACGTTCGCAAGAGCAGCCAACGCAGTATGAGCGCAAAAGACACAGGACAGAGCAACAGAATTTGCCTGGCGGCTTTAGCGCGGTGGTCCCACCTGACCCCATGCCGAACTCAGAAGTGAAACGCCGTAGCGCCGATGGTAGTGTGGGGTCTCCCCATGTGAGAGTAGGGAACTGCCAGGCATCAAATTTAGCGTGCTGATATGGCTCAGTTGGTAGAGCGCACCCTTGGTAAGGGTGAGGTCCCCAGTTCGACTCTGGGTATCAGCACCACTTAATTAGGTTAAAGTTCGGCACAGTAGAAAAGAATTTGTCTGGCGGCTGTAGCGCGGTGGTCCCACCTGACCCCATGCCGAACTCAGAAGTGAAACGCCGTAGCGCCGATGGTAGTGTGGGGTCTCCCCATGTGAGAGTAGGGAACTGCCAGACATCAAATAAGTGAGAAGGCCATCCGAAAGGATGGCCTTTTTGCATTTCTACGCTGCACAAACTGTAGTCCGGGTAAGGCGAAGCCGCCACCCGGCATAACAAACGATTAATGAATTACCTGCGACAGAAATGCCCGCGTACGTTCTGACTTAGGATGCGCAAAGAACTCATCCGGTGGTGCTTGCTCAACAATCTCACCACGATCCATAAAGATCACCCGGTCAGCCACTGTTCTGGCAAACCCCATCTCATGCGTTACACACAGCATTGTCATTCCGGACTGCGCCAGTCCAATCATGGTATCCAACACTTCTTTGACCATTTCAGGATCCAGCGCTGAAGTGGGCTCATCAAACAGCATAATCTTGGGCTTCATGCATAAAGATCGGGCGATTGCCACGCGCTGTTGTTGTCCACCTGAAATTTGCCCTGGAAACTTATGCGCATGCTCAGCGATGCGTACACGCTCCAGATAATGCATCGCCAGCACTTCAGCCTCTTTCGAAGGCATCTTTCGTACCCAAATCGGTGCCAGAGTACAGTTTTGCAGAACGGTAAGGTGAGGAAAGAGATTAAAATGTTGGAAAACCATACCAACTTCCTGTCTGACGCGCTCAATGTTGCGAATATCTTCATTGATCTCGATACCATCCACAACAATGCGTCCCTTCTGATGTTCTTCCAGATGGTTAATGCAGCGGATAGTGGTAGATTTACCCGAACCCGAAGGCCCACATAACACAATACGCTCCCCCTGTTTCACCTTCAGATTGATATTTTTAAGAACATGAAACTGTCCGTACCACTTGTTAACGTTTTCTAGCGTAATCATCGCGTCGGCAGGTTGCATTAATAATTGGCTCATAGAATCCTCAGTGCGGTGTACGCCCGGTGTTAAAGCGCTTTTCCAGATGCTGGCTGTAGCGCGACATACTGAAACAGAAAACCCAGTAAATCAGTGCAGCGAAAACATAACCTTCAGTGGACATACCCAGCCAGACCGGGTCAACCGTTGCCTGTTGTACGCTACTGAACAGATCAAACAATCCGATAATGATGACCAGACTGGTATCTTTAAAGAGAGCGATGATGGTGTTAACCAGCCCTGGAATGACCAACTTCAGCGCCTGGGGAAGAATGACCAGACCCTGAGTTTTCCAGTAGCCCAGAGCCAGTGATTCTGCGGCTTCGTACTGCCCTTTCGGCAGAGCCTGTAATCCTCCACGAACGACTTCTGCCACATAGGCTGACTGAAAAAGGATCACTCCAACCAGTGCACGAATGAGCTTATCAATACTGGTGCCTTCCGCCATAAACAGGGGAAGCATCACCGATGACATAAACAACACGGTGATTAACGGTACCCCTCGCCAGAACTCGATGAAGATGACCGAGAGGATCCGCACGACAGGCATATGGGAGCGTCTTCCCAGCGCCAACAAAATGCCCAGCGGAAGTGCTCCTGCAATGCCAACAGCCGCGATGATCAGCGTGAGCGTCAGCCCGCCCCACTGTCGGGTTTCGACGCGTTCGAGCCCCAACAGTCCACCATATAAAAGCCACCAGACAACAAGGGGGTAGAGAATGCCCCAGGCCACGATATAACGGCCACGTCGTGGCATAGCTTTCCAGAACATCGGCGCAATGGAAAGCAGCCCGATAATCAGTGCCAGGTTGATACGCCAGCGTTGATCGTGTGGATAAAGCCCATACATGAAATGCCCAAAACGTTCATGGACAAATACCCAGCAGGCACCGGCTTTCGTGCAGTCTGCCCGGGTTGACCCGATCCAATTGGCCTGCAAGAACGCCCAATTGATTAATGGCGGGATGAGTTCCCACATCAGCCATACGCACACGAGCGTCAGCAGGCTATTAAACCAACTGGAAAACAGATTCTTACGCATCCACAGCAGTGGGTGAGCACTACTACCGGTGCTGACCGGGCGCGGGGGATGAGATAACAGTACTTTCGTCATCATGATTCCTTAGCGCTCAACAAGGGCGATTCGTCGGTTGTAGATATTCATCAGCAGCGAAATGCTAAGACTGATTATCAGATATACCGACATCGTAATGGCGATCGTTTCAATGGCTTGTCCCGTCTGGTTCAGCACCGTTCCGGCAAACAGAGAAACCATATCCGGATAGCCGATCGCGGCGGCAAGCGAAGAGTTTTTAACAATATTCAGATATTGGCTGGTCAGGGGAGGAATAATTACCCGCAGCGCCTGAGGGATAATGACCTGGCGCAGCGTCACGGTATTAGGTAATCCCAGAGAGCGGGCGGCCTCATGCTGACCATAAGGTACTGCCTGAATACCTGCACGGATGATTTCGGCAATAAACGCCGAGGTATAAACCGAAAGCGCCAGTGTCAGTGCCGCCAGCTCTGGGATTAGCACCATGCCGCCGCGGAAATTAAACCCACGGAGCTGGGGGATTTCCCAGTGAAGCGCAGCACCGAAAAGCCAGTGCGCTGCTAATGGCAGCAGCACAATCACCCCTAATGCGCCGGGCCAGGTTCTGCGCAATTGTCCCGTTTTCGTTTGGTGTTGCTTATTAAAGCGAAAAAGCGCAATAGAAACTGCAACCGCGAGTAAGACGGCAATTCCGAAAGCGAGAAGACCATCACCCATCTGTGGTGCGGGTATGTAAAGTCCACGATTGCTCAGAAAGACGATGTCCAGCGCGTCGACGGCCTGACGCGGGCCGGGTAAATTGCGCAGCACGGCAAAGTACCAGAAAAAGATTTGCAGAAGAGGCGGGATATTACGGAACGTCTCAATATAAATCGTCGAGAGCTTTCGCAGCAGCCAGTTGTCGGAAAGACGTGCCAGTCCCAGAAAAAAACCCAGAAACGACGCAAAAACAATGCACAGTGCGGACACCAGTAGCGTATTCAGTAACCCCACCACAAATACGCGGCCGTAAGTATCGCCTTGTTGATAGTCGATCAGGTGTTGGACGATACCAAATCCTGCGCTACGGTCGAGAAAAGCAAAGCCCGAGGTAATGCCGCGATTGCTCAGGTTATTGATCGTGTTATGAATTAAGTAAATGGCGACGGCAATGACCGCAATAATGGCAAGGATCTGAAATAGCCAGGCACGGATCGCGGGATTAGAAAAGGAGAATGATCCTTTTACATTTAAGCGGCGATGGAACATAAGAAAACCTCGGTAACCATGACTCTGAACTGAGCGCCGCAGCAACGGCGCTCGTTACATCACAACGACTCAACGCACAGGAGGAGCGTATTGGATACCGCCGTTATTCCACAGATTGTTTTGTCCACGTTTTATCTTCAGTGGGCTTTCTGAACCGACGTTGCGTTCAAAGATCTCAGCGTAGTTACCAACCTGTTTGATGATGTTATAGGCCCATTTATTATCAAGCTTCAGATCCTTACCATAATCCCCTTCTTTCCCTAGCAGATGCGCCATGTCCGGTGTCGCTGGGTTTGCCGCTTTTTCGTCAACGTTTTTGGAGTTCACGCCCATCTCTTCTGCGTTCAGCATAGCGAATAATGTCCAACGCACGATCGAGAACCATTCATCATCACCACGGCGAACAACTGGCCCCAGCGGTTCTTTAGATATTACTTCTGGCAAAACGATCCATTCTGCGGGGTTACTGAGCTTAATGCGCAGGGCATAAAGCTGAGACTGGTCAGAGGCAAGCGTGTCGCATCGTCCGGATTCCAGCGCTTTTGCTGACTCATCGGAACGGTCAAACGTCACTGGCGTATATTTCATGTTGTTCGCTTTGAAGTAGTCAGCCACGTTCAGTTCAGTATCTGTACCTGCCTGAATACAGACGGTGGCACCATCCAGCTCTTTCGCACTTTTCAGACCCGCTTTGTTATGCGTCAGAAAACCGATGCCATCGTAGTAAGTTACGCCAGTGAAGGACATGCCCATACCGGCATCACGGGAAGAGGTCCAGGTCGTATTACGGGAGAGAAGATCAACCTCGCCAGACTGTAATGCGGTAAAGCGTTCTTTTGCGGTGAGCGGGGTATATTTCACTTTTGTATCATCGCCCAACACAGCGGCGGCAACGCCACGGCAGACATCCACATCTATTCCAGAGAATTTCCCATCTGCGTCAGCATAAGAAAAACCGGGCAGACCGTCACTGATACCACATTGAACAAAACCTTTCTTTTTTACTGCATCCAGCGTTGTGCCAGCATGCGCCTGAGTGGCAACCGCAAGCAGCACGCTGGCAGCGGCCAGCGTGGTTATCATCATCTTTTTCATAATGCATCCTGTGTGGCGAAATTATTGTTATAGAGACGTTTTGCAACATCTATTACCTGTCTGTGGCTTTGGCCATACTCTCTTAAGCAAAGGGAGTGCCAAATTTATGCGTACGATTACACGCCGCAATATGCTGAGTGTAGACAGGAAAAAATAAGTTCATTGCCCAGGAATGGTGCGAAATTGAAACGTAAGCCACATTTTGGAGCAAAATATTTATAACAACGTTTATTAAGGGAAATAAAGATTGGGGCGTGAATATCGACAAGGTGAGTATCTGGAAAAAAACTAATGAAAAAGAATGAGAAAGGAAAAACCGTCGTTGAATGTTGAGAGCGCAGCAGCGCTGCGCTCTCATGTGCTTATTTAGAGAGGGCTATAATCCCCATCGTCAGGCCCGCCACGGCAGCGGCTCCCCCGGCAATCGCACCCGCGGTTTCCCAGTTGTCCTGAGTAGAACCTTTCATACAGGTATTGGTGTGAACCAGACGACCCTGGTCATCATAAACCGGAACGCAGGGCGAATCGTGAGCACAGCCCGCCAGCAATGCCGTGAGCAATGCAACTGGAATTAATCTTTTCATGGTGTTACCTCAAATAAAAACGCTCCGCCAGACGCAGCAAAATGTGATGCCATCAACTTGTGAATACGAAACGAATTTTATCACTGCCAAAATAAAGAGAGATATTATAAATAATCTCAAATAATGTGTATTGTAAAAATAATGGAGAAGAAAGTTTCTGTCAGGGAGGAAGGAAAAACTATCTCCTTAATTAATAAAACAACTCAGGAAAAAGAAAAGGGCATCCGGAGACGCCCTGCTTTACATATCAATCGTGATGCTTATTAAAACGGCGTCTTACCACGACAAAGAATACCGGCACAAAGAAGATGGCCAGTAACGTTGCCGTCAGCATTCCCCCCATCACACCGGTGCCTACCGCGTTCTGAGCACCGCTGCCTGCCCCCCGGCTAATGACTAAGGGCATAACGCCGAGGATAAAGGCCAGTGATGTCATCAGGATAGGGCGCAAGCGCATACGAGAAGCCTCCAGAGTCGCTTCTATCAGTCCACGACCCTCTTTATCCATCAGGTCCTTCGCAAACTCTACAATCAATATCGCGTTTTTAGCCGAAAGTCCGATGGTGGTTAAGAGCCCTACCTGGAAATAAACATCGTTATTCATACCCCGGAGTGATGCAGCCAGAAGAGCACCCACCACGCCAAGCGGTACAACCAACATTACAGAGAAGGGGATCGACCAGCTTTCATAGAGTGCGGCCAGACACAGGAAAACGACAATCAGCGAAATGGCATACAGCGCCGGAGCCTGATTGCCGGACAGGCGTTCCTGGTAGGACATCCCCGTCCAGTCATGACCAATACCGCTTGGCAGTTTAGAGGCCAGCCCCTCCATCAGGGCCATCGCCTCGCCGGTACTTCTTCCCGGCGCAGCTTCACCTAACAGCTCCATGGATGGCATACCGTTGTAACGTTCCAGGCGCGGTGAACCATAGACCCAGTGTGCAGAACTGAATGTCGAGAACGGTACCATTTCGCCGTTCGCGCTGCGAACATACAGATTGTTGATGTCTTCTGGAAGCATGCGGAATTTCGCATCAGCCTGAACGTACACTTTCTTCACGCGTCCACGATCGATAAAGTCGTTAACGTAGTAACCGCCCAACGCAGCAGAGATCGTTTCATTAATATCAGACAGCGAAACGCCCAGCGCCTGCGCTTTTTCCTGATCGACATCCAGTTTGAACTGGGCAGTATCTTCCAGGCCATTCGGACGTACTCGTACCAGGACGTCAGGGTGCTGCGTGACCATTCCGAGTAACTGGTTACGTGCCGACGTGAGGGCGGTGTGTCCCAGTCCACCCTGATCAATTAATTCAAAGTCGAAGCCCGTTGCGGTTCCCAGTTCAACAATCGCGGGCATGTTGAAGGGGAATACCAGACCATCGCGAATCTGACTAAAGGCGTGAGTTGCGCGTGCAATAATCGATTCAACGCTATTCTCATCTCCACTGCGCTCTTCCCAGGGTTTCAGGCTGACAAACGCCATCCCTGAGTTTTGCCCCTGCCCGCTAAAGCTAAAGCCGTTAACCGTAAAGACGCTCTCTACGTTAGCTTTTTCATCGTTCAGATAGTAATGGGTGACCTGATCCAGCACGTTTTGAGTGCGCTCCTGTGTTGCGCCGGAAGGTAGCTGAATCATGGTCAGGAATACGCCCTGATCTTCCTCTGGCAAGAAGGAGGTTGGCAGACGTAAGAACAGCACCGCCATCCCGACAACAATCACCAGGTAAATGACCAGATAGCGGCCGGTGTTGCGCACAATACCGCTTACGCTGTCGGTGTAGTGGTTAACGCTGCGATCAAATTTGGCGTTAAACCAGCCGAAGAAGCCACTTTTTTTCTCGTGGTGATCGGCGGATACCGGCTTAAGCAGCGTGGCGCAAAGTGCCGGGGTCAGGATAAGCGCGACCAGAACCGAAAGCGCCATTGCTGAGACGATAGTAATAGAGAACTGGCGATAGATGGCGCCCGTGGAGCCGCCGAAGAAAGCCATCGGGATGAAAACGGCAGACAGCACCATCGCGATCCCCACCAGGGCTCCCTGAATTTGTGACATGGACTTCTCGGTTGCCTCTTTTGGGGGCAACTTGTCTTCCATCATCACACGCTCAACGTTTTCCACCACGACTATCGCGTCATCGACCAACAGGCCGATGGCCAGCACCATCCCGAACATGGTCAGGGTGTTTATGGAGTAGCCAAACGCCGCGAGTACCGCAAAAGTACCCAGAAGGACTACCGGTACGGCAATGGTGGGAATGAGCGTCGCACGAATGTTCTGTAAGAACAGGTACATAACCAGGAAGACCAGTACTATCGCTTCAAACAGCGTTTTCACCACTTCATGAATGGAAATCTTCACGAATGGTGTGGTGTCGTATGGATACACGACCTTCATTCCTTGTGGGAAGAAAGGTTGAAGTTCAACAAGTTTTGCTTTGATGGCGGTGGCGGTATCCAGCGCGTTTGCACCCGTTGCCAGCTTAATTCCCAGACCAGACGCCGGTTTACCGTTAATACGGGCGACAACGTTATAGTTTTCCCCTCCGAGTTCAACCCGGGCGACATCTTTAAGGCGAACGACAGAACCGTCGCTGTTCACCCGCAAGGTTACTTTGCTGAATTCTTCAGGATCCTTCAGGCGTGTCTGGGCGATGATTGAGGCGTTAAGCTGTTGTCCAGGCAGCGCCGGAGTCCCGCCAAGCTGACCTGCCGCAATTTGGTCGTTCTGCACCTTCAGTTGATTAATGACGTCTACCGGCGTGAGCTGGTATTTATTGAGCAGATTGGCATCCAACCAGATACGCATCGCATACTGTGCTCCAAACAACTGAACATCACCCACGCCGTTCAGGCGGCTGATGGAGTCTTTAACGTTCGATGCCACGTAGTCGGAGATATCATCCTGGGTGGTCTGTGGGTTATCAGAGACGAAACCTGCAACCATCAAGAAGCTGCTGCTGGATTTCTCGACGCTGATCCCTTGCTGCTGTACTTCTTGTGGCAGTAACGGTGTCGCAAGCTGCAGTTTGTTTTGCACCTGAACCTGGGCGATATCCGGGTCGGTACCGGACTGGAAGGTCAATGTAATGGTCACGCTACCCGCAGAGTCGCTGGTGGAGGACATATACATCAGGTTATCGATACCATTCATGTTCTGTTCGATAACCTGGGTGACCGTATCCTGAACCGTCTGTGCGTCTGCGCCGGGGTAGTTAGCTGAAATCGACACCGCCGGCGGAGCAATCGTCGGGTACTGCGCAACGGGCAGTTGCATAATCGCCAGGGCACCTGCCAGCATCAATATGATGGCCAATACCCAGGCAAAGATAGGACGCCTGATAAAAAAGTTTGCCATTTCCGGTTACCTTTATTGCGCTGCTTTGGCCGCAGGGGCATTGGTATCTGCGGTGGCTTTAACTTTCGCGCCAGGCCGTGCTTTTTGTATGCCGCTGACGATCACTTTATCGCCAGTCTGCAACCCTTCGCTGATTAACCATTTATCGCCAATGGCCTGCGAAGCGACGACAGGGCGCGACTCAACTTCATTTTTCGCGTTGACGACCAGCACCGTGGCATCGCCGCGCGGTGTACGCGTTACGCCTTGCTGGGGAATCAGAATGGCGTTTGGCTGTACGCCTTCGTCAATGCGAGCGCGGACAAACATACCAGGGAGTAGCGTGTGCTGTGGGTTAGGGAATACCGCACGGAGCGTAATGGAGCCGGTGCTTTCATCGACGGTGACATCCGAGAACTGCAACGTGCCTTTCAACGGATAGGCTTTGCCATTTTCCATCACCAGTTCGACGCTGTTGCTCGCGCTGTCTTTATGCAAACTACCCTGCTCAACGGATTGTTTGAGGCGCATGAAGTCGCTACTGGACTGGGTAACATCAATATAAATAGGATCCAGTTGTTGGACGGTAGCCAGTTCTGTCGCCTGGCCGTTAGTGACCAGAGCGCCTTCGGTAACGTTGGATTTCCCAATACGGCCACTGATTGGCGAAGTCACTTTGGTGTAAGCGAGATTAATGCGCGCGCTTTCAACGGCGGCTTTAGCGGCGATGACGGTCGCATCTGCCTGCCGAGCATCCGCAATCGCCTGATCGTATTCCTGCTGGCTGATGTATTTCGTGCCGACCAGCGGAACATAGCGCTTCACCGTTAAATGCGCGATGGCGGCAGCGGCTTCACTTTTTGCCAGTTCGCCTTTTGCGCTGTCGTAATTCGCCTGATAGGTGGCAGGATCGATCTGATAGAGCGACTGTCCCGCGTCTACATCGCTTCCTTCGGTAAAGTTTCTCTTCAGCACAATACCGCTAACCTGAGGACGAACTTCAGCAATCCGGAATGCTGAGGTTCGTCCTGGCAATTCGGTCGTCACAGCTAAAGGCTCGGTTTTGACCACATGAACGGTCACTTGCGGCTCACTGGCATGAGTTTGTTGCTCCCCCTGATCGTTACAACCGGCAAGAAGTGCAGCAGAAATTATGATGAATGAGGGCAGGAGTGAAAACCTGGCATGTCTCGTCATTACTGTTCCTTAAAAAACAAACGCTCGTTATTTACCGGGTAAGGTAGGGCGGTAACGTGCATATAGAAAATAGCAGTTTGCTATCCTACAAATTATTAGCATGCGATGTAAGCAATACTTATTTCAGAAGGCGGGGCTCGGCACGTAAAAGCAAAAAAAGAAGATTGTGTTGAGGTTTCTCTTGTTGCCAAATTGTAATTTTCTGTTTGTTATCAATATAAATTGAAATATGCATTGGTTGAGTGAATATTTTTACTCTAAATATTTATTGATATTATTAATTTGAATCTTTTGTGCTTCGTGCGTCAACGCGTGTATCGTTAAATAATAAATGAAGTGATATATTCCTTTTTTTGACGATAACCTGGTCAGCAACATTTATCGTTTTTATCCTGTTCCAGGTACGATAACCTATGGCAAAGAAAACGAAGGCCGATGCCCTCAAAACGCGGCAACACTTGATTGAAACCGCCATCATGCAGTTTGCGACCAAAGGGGTCGGGAATACGACGCTGAACGATATCGCGGATGCAGCCCAGGTCACACGCGGCGCCATCTACTGGCATTTTGAAAACAAGACGCAACTCTTTAATGAAGTCTGGTTGCAACAACCCCCTTTGGGCGATCTCATCAATGACAGATTATCCTCGGATACGCATGATAATCCTTTGTTACAGCTACGAGAGAAATTAATCGTCGGTTTACAATATATCGCGACGGTTCCCCGTCAGCAGGCTTTATTGCAAATCTTATATCATAAGTGTGAGTTTAATGATGAGATGCTTTCAAAGCGGGAGATTCGGGAAAAAATGGGGTTTAGTCAACTGACTCTGCGTCATGTATTGCAGACATGCATGAATAAGGGATTGGTTTCCAGGACACTGGATTTAGAGGTGATATTAATTGTTATTCACGGCAGTTTTAGCGGTATTGTTAAAAACTGGCTAATGAATCCTGCGAGTTTTGATCTTTTTTCTCAAGCTCCCGCGCTGGTGGATAATGTATTAAGAATGTTAAGTCCTGAAGGGAATGTCATGCAATTTATTCAGCGAAATAATATTGTCAGGGAAAAAGAGTAACTCTGTCTCTTAATAAATACGATCTACTCCTGATCGAGATCGTCACAGTTGACCAGTTTAAGCGGGTTCACCGAGTCCATGTCGCGACACTTTTCGTATTCGGTGGTAATGAACTCAATCCACTGGATCAGTAAGGAGTCGAAAAGGAAGACAAAGACAGCAAAAACAACCAGCCACCCATACTTACGAATCATTGCCTTATCCCGCCGTTACCTGCCCATGCTGGCTGGCAATATACACGAAATTCGGAGGCGGAAAAGAGGCCTTACAATGATTTTACTTTGCCAGGATTATTGCTGCGTTTAACCTCTGTTAATCACCTTTACGCCAGTTTTTTACCTTCGCGTTTTCACTTTGTACATTCAAAAATGCAAATAAAAAAGGCGCTTCCCCATGC
The DNA here is from genome assembly GCF_013836145.1 of Citrobacter sp. RHB25-C09. Classification (NCBI taxonomy): domain Bacteria; kingdom Pseudomonadati; phylum Pseudomonadota; class Gammaproteobacteria; order Enterobacterales; family Enterobacteriaceae; genus Citrobacter; species Citrobacter sp. RHB25-C09. The sequence continues at coordinate 444,082 of NZ_CP057483.1, forward strand.
CGAGTCGCGCCTTTTTACACAAGCAGTTCGCTGATGAGTATCAGTTCATGCCGTACTTTTTCAATTTTTTACGCAGCGTACCACGGTTGATGCCCATCATCAGGGCAGCGCGGGTCTGGTTACCACGGGTGTATTGCATCACCATGTCCAACAGGGGCTGTTCTACTTCAGCCAGTACCAGCTCATAGAGGTCATTAACATCCTGACCGTTCAGTTGAGCAAAATAGTTCTTCAGTGCCTGTTTAACCGAGTCACGCAGGGGTTTTTGAGTTACCTGGTCCTGAGAGTTAACGGTAGAAACGGTCAGTACGTCAGAATTTACGCGTTGTTCGAACATAGTTCTGTCAGCTCTTTATTTCATTACGCAAAATTTTCGAAGTATGCCTCCAACGCCTCCAGCTGTTCGCTGGCATCCTCTATGGCGTTGAATGTGCGCCGAAACTGGTCATTTGGAGCATGCTCCTGGAGATACCAGGAGACGTGTTTACGCGCAATTCGGTACCCTTTAGCCTGACCGTAAAAGTCATGCAATTCCCGAACGTGCGCACAAAGCAAGTGCTTAACCTCTGCCAGTGGCAGGGGGGGTAGCAACTCCCCAGTGTCCAGATAGTGCTGGATTTCCCGAAAGATCCAGGGTCTTCCCTGAGCTGCACGGCCTATCATCAGGGCATCCGCCCCCGTATAGTCAAGCACAGCTCTGGCTTTAAGCGGGTCAGTAACGTCACCATTCGCGATAATCGGAATGGAAACTTTCTGCTTAACTGCCCGAATACTGTCGTACTCAGCGTCTCCATTGAACAAACAGGCGCGGGTGCGTCCATGAATGGTCAGAGCCTGAATGCCACAGTCTTCAGCCAGTTGGGCAATCTCTACGCAGTTACGATGTTCCGGAGCCCAGCCGGTGCGAATCTTAAGGGTAACAGGAACGTCCACTGCGTTGACGACCTCGGTTAGTATCGACTTCACTAAATCCGGGTACTGCAAGAGGGCTGAGCCTGCGAGCTTGCGATTCACTTTTTTAGCCGGACACCCCATATTGATATCAATAATTTGGGCACCGCTTTCCACGTTAATCCGTGCGGCATCGGCCATCTCAACAGGATCGCTACCGGCAATTTGCACCGTGCGAATTCCTGGCTCATCAACGTGCACCATGCGTAAACGAGATTTGTCGCTTTCCCATACCTGCGGGTTAGAAGACATCATCTCAGATACCGTCAATCCTGCTCCCATCTCATAGCACAGCGTCCGAAATGGTCTGTCAGTAATGCCAGCCATGGGCGCTGCGATCAGGCGATTTCTAAGCTGGTATTGTCCGATGCGCATGAGTTAAGAAATGACCATACTGTGACTGCAAGGCGGCGTATATTACGCATTTTTCGCACGAGATGAAAGGCCAAACTTTAACCAATCCCCTGCTGTGGATCAAAGAATCGCCGTTAAAGGACATGCTCTTGAATAATTAGCCATAGATATCATTGCATTACAAAAATGTGTCTATTTTTTACACGGTCATATTTTTGCGTAACTTCTCGTTTTTTCTTCATGGTTGGCGGAGGGAACAAGATAATCTGCTGAATTAATCAGCAGATTATAGTGACTTTATGTGATTATGCTCTCGTTTTAACGGGGGAGTGCAAGAGCGCTTACTCGACGATCAAACGCCCATTTAGCGGTTGTACTGGACGGTTATTATCGTGGTGCATTGTATGCGTAAATTTTGCCAGTTGCGCAGCGGAGAGTGTCAATGGGTGCTTCAGAACGACCCACGTCACGCCCTCTGAACATGGCGGTGTCGTCAACGAGCCGCTGAAGCGCCAATACGTTTTGTCCTGGGGTACAAGGGCATTGAGATCCATTTGTGTGGTGATTTTAACATCCTGCTCAGCTTTTTCTGGCATCGTTGCCCACAGCTTATCCAGCTAAGCGTTGGCTGCGCCTTGATCAAACATAACCGCCACAACCGCAAGCGCGCCATTTGCGTCTTTATGCACAAGATGCATCTCCATCGCATAATGCTTGCCGTGCACGGTATTTTCACTGGGCGCATGGAAGTGAAATTGCTGTAGCGTGAACGGTTTGCCATCAAGGGTAATAGTATCCGAGGTCGCACTCTTCAACCCGGCCTGGATCGTATGGCCGTTGTTGACGAGGGTAACGGGGCCGTCGACATAGTGAGTCTCCAGCGGTGTAAGATGGGCGTTTATCGTGTGGTCGATGTTAAGAGGTGACTGATTCATCCCAGCCTGACAGGTTTTAAATTCTTCACTGAGGGAACTCCAATGCTCTGGAGAACCTTCACCTTCATAACTCCAGTGCGAGGCCATTGCTGTGAAGGGCAGGAGGGCTAACGTCAGGAGGGTTACCTTGCTCAAAGTGTGCTTCATATAATTATTCCATTCAATGAAATTGGATTTTTATATTTGTAACTTCAATGAGTTACGACACTATTTTATCGCAGGAAGCAGTAGGCGTAAGCATCGAAATGCTGAAAAGCGTGGCCTGCTACGAGGCCACGTGGGGAAGGATTTAGTTTTTACGTCCGGTGATACGGCACCATTCTTCTTTCTCAACGACTGGGTCGAGAGTGAAGAGATCAGCATAGGCTTCACAAACGCTGTCCGCCTGGCTGGCGAGAATACCAGAAAGGCCCAGCAGGCCGCCTGTAACGGGCAGTACGCTGATTAACGGAGCCAGTTCGCGTAAAGGGCCCGCCAGGATGTTAGCGACCACGACATCGGCTTTCATGGCTTCTGGCTGGTCCTGAGGTAAATAGAGTTCCAGACGTTGCGAAACGCCGTTACGCTCAGCGTTATCACGGCTAGCCTGAATAGCCTGCGGATCGATGTCGATCCCGATCGCTTTCGCCGCGCCCAGTTTCAGGGCTGCAATCGCGAGGATCCCGGATCCGCAGCCGAAGTCGATGACCGTCTTGCCTTCCAGATCCAGACCGTCCAGCCATTGCAGGCACAGAGATGTGGTGGGGTGAGTGCCAGTACCAAACGCCAGGCCGGGGTCGAGCATCACGTTAACTGCGTTCTCATCTGGCACATCGCGCCAGCTTGGGCAGATCCACAGACGGTTGCCGAACTGCATCGGATGAAAGTTATCCATCCATTCGCGTTCCCAGTCTTTATCTTCAAGCTGTTCTATTTTGTGCGCGAAGCCCGTGCCCAGCAGAGGATGGTTTTCCAGAATCGCGACCACTTCTTTCATATCGGTTTCTGCATCAAACAGGCCGATAACGTCGGTATCACCCCACAGGCGCGTTTCGCCCGGCAGCGGCTCAAAGACCGGCGTGTCATGCGTGTCCTGAAAGGTAATGGAAACTGAACCGGCTTCCATCAGCGCATCGCTCAGCTCTTCGGCGTTAGCGCCGGTTGTGTTTAGTTTTAGTTGGATCCACGGCATGGCAAAACTCTTTATTTATCAGGAGAAATAACGGCGGCTTGCGGGGCCGGTGAACCAAAACGGTTTCCGACCAGGAAAGCCAGCAAACTTAACAGTAGCGAGGGCACAATCGGGTGAAAGCCCAGGTACTGAACATTCAGAGTGGCGAGTACGGCATACAGGACGCCACCGACCATCATTGCACTCAGCGCCCCGGTAGCGTTCGCGCGCTCCCAGTACAGACCGAGCACCAGCGGCCACAAAAACACGGCTTCAAGACCACCGAACGCCAGCAGGTTCAGCCAGATGATCATTTCTGGCGGTTTCCAGGCAGCGAGCAACAACAGCGCGCCGAGGAGAATCGTAATTATGGCTGACATCCGCTTCAGCCGTGTCTCATTCTGCAACTGCTCCGGACGCATGTTGAGATAGAGATCTTTAATGATCGTAGCGGAACTTTGCAGCAGTTGGGCGTTGATTGTCGACATGATGGCAGCCATCGGCGCGGCAAGGAAAATCCCGGCAGCAAAGGGAGGGAGCACTTTCACCATCAGCGTAGGAATGACCAGATCCGGCACCTTCAGGTCAGGGATCACCGCCCGTCCCAGCGCGCCAGCAAGGTGCATACCGAACATCAAAATGGCGACCACAATTGTTCCGATGATAATGCCCCGGTGTACTGCTTTACTGTCTTTGTAAGAGATACAGCGCACCGCTGTATGCGGTAAGCCGATCACACCAAAACAGACCAGCACCCAGAATGAGGTCATAAACGTTGGCGACAGAATGTCATCGGCACCCTGCGGTGAAACCAGTTTGGGGTCGATGGTGTTTAATGTCTCAACCGCATGGCTCAGGCCACCGGCGGCATGGACAATACCCACCAGTAGAACGAGGGTGCCGATCAGCATCACCAGCCCCTGCATCGTGTCATTTAGTACGCTGGCGCGAAAACCGCCGAATGCGGTATACAGCGCAATACTGATGCCGAAAATCAGCAAACCGGTTTCGTAAGGAATACCGGCCGCAGTTTCCAGCAGGCGAGCACCGCCAATGAACTGGACGGTCATCGCCCCGACGAAGGCCACTAACAGACTGAGGCTTGCCAGCCAGACTAACAGGCGACTCTGATAGCGGGCATACAGCATATCGTTGAGCGTCACGGCGTTATAGCGACGCGCCAGGATAGCGAACTTCTTACCCAGAATACCCAGAGACAGCCAGACGGCAGGGAGCTGGATCATTGCCAGCAGCACCCATCCCAGCCCGTATTTATAGGCCGCACCGGGGCCGCCAATAAACGAACTGGCGCTGATGTAAGTCGCGGTCAGCGTCATTGCCAGCACGATCCCGCCCATTGAGCGGCTACCGAGGAAGTATTCGTTCAGAAAGGTGCCGGTCTGTCGTTTACGCATGGCGTAAACGGAAATACCAAATACCACCAGCAGATAGGCGATAAGCGGCAGAATGACTTCAAGCTGCATCGTCATCCTCCAGAGGAATGTCGCGATAGATAAACTTCACCATGGCCCAGCACAGTAAAATGAAAATCAGTGGTGTCAGAAGGCAGGCCATTTCAAACCAGTGCGGCAGCCCGGTGATGCCGGGTTCTACACCAGGTAAGTAAGCGGCTACCAACCACGCAGCAAGATAGAGAAGGGTCAGCCACAGCGCCCAGCGCGCCTCTTTATGGGCCTGAACAAAACGCGCGTCCATTTTTTGTCCCTTATGCAGAAAGAAAGCGGGGATTGTACCCTATGGGGAGAGCGACCCCCACAAATAAAAAAGGCCGGAATATCCGGCCTTTTGACGTGAATACACGCTTATTTTTCGTGAAGACCGAGTTTTTTCTCCAGATAGTGGATGTTGGTACCACCATGCTGGAAATGCTCGTCATTCATAATGCGGGTCTGCAAATCAACGTTGGTTTTAATACCGTCGATGATCAGTTCCTGCAATGCGTTCTTCATGCGGGCGATGGCCACGTCACGGTTTTCACCGTAGCAGATAAGCTTACCGATCATGGAGTCATAGTAAGGCGGTACGGTGTAACCCGCGTAAATATGAGACTCCCAACGTACGCCAAAACCACCCGGCGCGTGGAAACGCGTGATTTTACCCGGGCTTGGCAGGAAGGTGTTCGGGTCTTCGGCATTGATACGGCATTCTACCGCATGGCCTTTAACCACAACTTCATCCTGCTTGATGGACAGCGGTTGACCCGCAGCGATACGCAGCTGTTCTTTGATTAGGTCTACGCCGGTAATCATTTCGGTCACCGGGTGTTCAACCTGAATACGGGTGTTCATCTCAATGAAGTAGAACTCGCCGTTTTCGAACAGGAACTCAAAGGTACCCGCCCCGCGGTAGCCGATATCGACACACGCTTTGGCGCAACGCTCGCCGATGTAGCGACGCAGTTCCGGGGTGATGCCCGGTGCTGGCGCTTCTTCGACAACTTTCTGGTGACGGCGCTGCATGGAGCAGTCACGTTCTGCCAGATAGATCGCGTTACCCTGACCGTCAGCCAGCACCTGAATTTCGATGTGGCGTGGGTTTTCCAGGTATTTTTCCATGTAAACCATGTCGTTGCTGAAAGCCGCTTTCGCTTCCGCTTTGGTCATGGAAATGGACTGTGCCAGCTCGGCATCACCGCGAACAACGCGCATGCCACGACCGCCGCCGCCGCCGGACGCTTTGATGATAACCGGGTAGCCAATGCGTTTGGCATGAGCACGGTTAGCATCCATATCGTCAGTCAACGGGCCGTCAGAGCCAGGTACGGTTGGTACACCGGCTTTCTTCATCGCGGTAATAGCGGACACTTTGTCGCCCATCAGGCGGATGGTGTCGGCTTTCGGGCCAATGAAGATAAAGCCAGAACGTTCAACCTGCTCAGCAAAGTTGGCGTTCTCAGAGAGGAAGCCGTATCCCGGGTGAATGGCCACCGCGCCAGTGATTTCAGCGGCACTGATGATAGCCGGGATGTTCAGATAGCTTTTTACGGACGGCGCCGGGCCGATACAAACCGTCTCATCCGCCAGTAATACGTGTTTCAAATCGCGATCCGCGCTTGAGTGCACAGCGACGGTCTTGATGCCCAGTTCTTTACAGGCACGAAGAATTCGCAGGGCAATCTCACCACGGTTGGCGATAACAATTTTATCTAGCATGTTCGCCTCGTTATTCGATGACGACCAGCGGCTCGTCAAATTCTACCGGTTGACCACTTTCGACCAGGATTGCTTTCACGGTACCTGATTTGTCCGCTTCAATCTGGTTCATCATTTTCATGGCTTCAACGATGCACAGGGTATCGCCTACGTTGACTTTCTGACCCACTTCGATGAACGCCTTCGCGTCCGGGCTCGGGGTGCGGTAGAAAGTACCAACCATTGGGGAACGTACGATGTGACCACTGATTTCTGCTGCTGCCGCCGCCGGCGCTTCTGCTGCCGGAGCAACTGCGTTAGACAGAGCAGGTTGCTGCTGCATCATTGGTGCAGCGTAAGCCTGTTGCATTACCGGGAAGCTACCTACTGGCGCTGCGCGGCTGATGCGTACAGACTCTTCGCCTTCAGAGATTTCCAGTTCGGAGATGCCTGATTCTTCAACCAGCTCGATCAGTTTTTTAATCTTACGAATATCCATGAGTGGGTTCCGTACTCTTTGTTTAGTGTGATTGTGACAGGCGTTTTCACGCTGTCTGTAAAGCTATGTCCTGACGGCAAAACCGTTCGGGTCTGCCTGGACGCCGGTATATTTCGTCTCGATGATTCATGCGAGATTTGTCGGTTAACGTGCTGCGATTTGCTGCAATCTTCCGGCAAAACACAAAGTATACCTTCAAAGCTCAATTGTCACCTTTTCAGCGGCTCAAATTCCGCCTCCAGGTAGCCAAGGTCGCACATTATAATGATTTCGTAGCAATTGGCAGCTAAATACTGGTCTTATCAGGGAAGATAATCAACCGCTAACACACAAATAACATCTGAGTCTCTGCGTTTTGTAACCTGGTCCACAGTTCGTCAAACTAGCGCCACCACTGGCGGAACTTCTTGTAGCGGCAGGCTAAAAGCACGAGTGCCAACAGGGCATAAAGGATGGGTTGAGGAGACAAAATTTTTACTGACCACAGATAATGAACAGGTGCCAGGATCGCCACAAGATAGACGAAGTTGTGCAGAAGTTGCCAGCGCTGCCCCAGTTTTCGCTGTGCTGCCTGCGTGGAGGTCAACGTCAGCGCGAATAAAATCAGCCAACTGATTATTCCCAGCGTCAAATACGGTCGCGTAACCAGTTCACGCCCCAGTAAACTGAGATTATGGATACCCAGTTCCAGCAGCGCATAGCTGGTCAAATGCAGCGTTGCCCAGGCGAAACACCATAACCCTAACAGGCGACGAGTGCGAATTAATAAGGGTTGCTTAGCGTAGCGCGCTAGCGGCGTGACCAACAAGGTGGCGAGCAAAAATTTCAGAGCTGTCCTACCGGTAAAATGTTGAATGTCTTTTACCGGGTCGGCGCTGAGTCCCCCAGAATTAATCGCCCAGAATAGCCAGAGGAAAGGCAACAATCCCGCCAGATGAAGAATCACTTTCAGCCAGGTAATCTGTTTTGCAGTCAGGCGCACTTAGAAATTCTCCCGCAAATCCAGTCCGCGATAGAGGCTTGCCACCTCGTCGGCGTAACCATTGAACAGCAGCGTCGGCTGCCGTTGTACATCCAGAATTCCGCCTGAGCCGATAAAACGCTCCGTTGCCTGGGACCAGCGCGGGTGATCAACGTGAGGATTTACGTTGGCATAAAAACCATATTCTCCCGGCGCGGCAAGATTCCAGGTCGTTGGTGGACGTTCACGGGTCAGCTTTATACTGACGATCGACTTAATGCCTTTAAAACCGTATTTCCATGGCACTGTCAGGCGAATGGGCGCACCGTTTTGCGGCGGTAGCGCTTTGCCGTAAACACCAACGGTTAAAAGCGTTAGCGGATGCATCGCTTCGTCCAGGCGCAGTCCTTCAACGTAGGGGTATTTTAACCCGCCGCCAATGAAACGATCTTTTTGCCCCGGCATGTCGTCAGGTGCGTAAAGCGTTTCGAACGCCACATATTTTGCATTGCTCGTCGGCTCGACGAGAGCTAACAGCTTGTGTAAAGGGAAACCCACCCACGGCACAACCATCGACCACGCTTCGACGCAGCGCATCCGATAAATACGCTCTTCTAACGGAAAGCGTGAGGTAAGGGCGTCGTGGTCCAGCGTTAAGGGCTTGGCCACTTCGCCGCTAATTTTCAGTGTCCAGGGATCGGTTTTCATGCTCCCGGCATTGGCGGCCGGGTCGGCTTTATCGAGGCCAAATTCATAGAAATTGTTATAACCAGTGACTTTCTCTTCGGGGGTTAATGGCAGCGCGTTTTGCCACGCGGTTGGTTTGCTGAAATCCAGCGCTTTTCCAGCGGACGCGGGTGGGCGATCGTTGCCTTTAAACCAGCTCAGAAGATCGGCGGAGGCAGGCATTGATAGTGCGGCGGCACTGAGACCCAGCGCTTTCAATACCTGACGGCGATGCATAAAAAAAGCCGATTCAGCGGTGACATCGGCTTCTGTAAATGGACGTATTTTCTTCATAACAGACTCCCGGCCTTCGCATTACGCGTAGTTACTATGGCAGGGAGTCTGTCAGTGTGCTGCTAAAATTCCTAAATAAAGTGTAAATCTTATAGTCACTTTTATTGGACTTTCACCAGCGTACGACCTTGTACCTGATTGTTAATGATGGCGTCGGCAAACTTCGGCGCATCGGCAAGCGTAATTTCTGTGGCCGCCTGTTGGTAAAAAGATTCAGGCAGATCGCGGACCAGACGCCCCCAGGCTTCTGCACGGCGGGCTGGTGGCGTCATCACTGAATCTACGCCCTGCAAGCGAACGTTGCGCAGAATAAACGGCATTACGGTCGTCGGCAGGGCGAAACCGCCCGCCAGACCGCAGGCGGCAACGCAGCCGCCATAGTTCATTTGCGCCAGCACTTTCGCCAGCACCTTGTCACCAACGGTATCTACCGCGCCGGCCCAAAGCTGTTTCTCCAGGGGGCGGGATTCTGCGAATTCATCGCGACCGAGAATGCGACTTGCCCCGAGTTGTTTCAGATAGTTATGCGTACTCTCGCGTCCGGAGACGGCGACCACCTGATACCCCAGCTTATGCAGCAAAGCGACCGCAGTACTCCCCACGCCTCCACTGGCGCCGGTGACGACGATTTCACCGTCTTGCGGACGAACCCCGGCATCTTCAAGCGCCATTACGCACAGCATGGCAGTGAAACCGGCAGTGCCGATTACCATAGCTTTCCGGCTGTCCAGCCCTTGCGGAAGCGCAACTAACCAGTCGCCCTTCACGCGCGCCAGCTCAGCCAGTCCGCCCCAATGATTTTCGCCTACGCCCCAACCGGTCAATAACACTTCCTGACCCGCATGGAAGCGTGGATCTTCGCTGGAACGCACGGTTCCGGCAAAATCGATGCCCGGAATCATCGGAAAATTGCGGATGATTTTTCCCTTTCCGGTAATGGCGAGCGCATCTTTATAGTTCAGACTGGACCAGTGAACTTCCACCGTAACATCGCCTTCCGGCAGTTGCTTTTCGTCGAGGGCCTGCACAGAGGCGAGGGTTTTACCGTCCTGCTGTTCTAAGATCAAAGCCTGCATAACCTGTCCTCAATTTGCGTAATGGATTGGAAAATTAGTCATCAAGACTATACTCGCTAAATGGAACGTGATGCCGATTGAACGCAATAAATTGCCAGATACACCTGATTTGGTAGTATGCACTCACTCTTTGCACAACCAGGCGAAATTCACGTACGGTTATGCATTTTCGTGTCGCACTATTTACAGTCGGAGTTAACACAAGGATGCGATTAACGACGAAATTCTCAGCGTTTGTCACACTACTCACCGGGTTAACCATTTTTGTAACCCTGATTGGCTGCTCGCTGAGTTTTTACAACGCTATCCAGTACAAAATGAGCCAGCGTGTGCAGGCGGTCGCCACCGCCATCGATACGCATCTCGTTTCGCACGACTTCAAACAGTTATCGGCACAAATCAATGAATTGATGTCCTCAGCCGATATTGTGCGTATCGATCTGCTGCAAGACGACCATCAGATCTACAGCCAGTCCCGGGTCAGCAGCTATCGTCCGGTAGGCACGAGTAATCTCTTTCGTGATACCAACGTTCCGCTGATGAAGCATCCCGGAATGACGATGCATGTGGTCTATCAGGATCCGATGGGCAACTATTTTCATTCACTGATGACCACCGCGCCGCTAACCGTAGCAATTGCTTTTCTTATTGTGATGCTGTTTCTTTCGGTGCGCTGGCTTCAGCGTCAACTTTATGGGCAGGAACTGCTGGAGGGACGTTCAACGCGGATCCTCAACGGTGAGCGCGGGCCGAATGTTCGTGGCTCCATTTATGAATGGCCAGCACGCACCAGCAGCGCGCTGGATATGCTGCTGTTAGAAATTCAGAATGCCCAGGAGCAGCGTAGTCGACTCGATTCCCTCATCCGCTCCTATGCGGCGCAGGACACCAAAACGGGTTTAAGTAACCGCCTCTTTTTTGATAACCAACTGGCAACGTTACTCGACGATCAGGAAAAGGTGGGTTCGCATGGTGTGGTGATGATGATTCGCCTGCCGGACTTTAATCTGCTGCGTGACAGTTGGGGCCGCAATCTTGCAGAAGAAGAGCTGTTTGGCCTGATTAATTTACTCTCCACATTTATGTTGCGCTATCCGGGCTCGCTACTGGCGCGCTACCACCGAAGTGACTTTGCTGTACTGCTGCCGCACCGCACGTTGAAAGAGGCAGAAAGTATTGCCGGACAACTTTTAAAGGCCGTTGATGCACTTCCCTCTAATAAAATGCGCGATCGTGACGATATGGTACATATGGGGATCTGCGCATGGCGAAGCGGGCAGTCGACCGAGCAGGTAATGGAGCATGCGGAAGCGGCGACCCGTAATGCGGTATTGCAGGGTGGCAACGGCTGGGCCGTTTATGACGACTCGCTACCGGAAAAAGGGCGCGGCAATGTCCGCTGGCGAACGCTAATCGAGCAGATGCTCAGCCGGGGTGGACCGCGTATTTATCATAAACCGGCGGTTGCACTGGACGGACACGTCCACCATCGCGAGTTATTGTGTCGTATTTTTGATGGAAATGAAGAAGTTAGCTCTGCTGAATATATGCCGATGGTGTTACAGTTCGGTTTATCCGAAGAGTATGACCGTCTGCTGATAAGCCGGGTTATCCCTCTGTTAGGGTATTGGCCAGAAGAAAATCTGGCGATTCAGGTTACGGTGGAGTCATTAATACGTCCCCGTTTCCAGCGCTGGCTGCGTGATACATTGATGCAGTGTGAAAAATCGCAGCGGAAACGCATAATTATTGAACTTGCGGAGGCTGATGTAGGTCAACACATCAGTCGGTTACAGCCAGTCATTCGCTTGGTGAATGCATTGGGTGTCCGGGTGGCCGTAACGCAGGCCGGTTTAACGCTGGTCAGCACCCGTTGGATTAAAGAAATTAATGTTGAACTGATCAAGCTCCATCCGAGCCTGGTCTGGAACATTGAGAAGCGAACGGAGAACCAGTTGTTGGTTCAAAGTCTGGTAGAAGCGTGCTCGGGAACCCATACCCAGGTTTACGCTACGGGCGTCCGTTCGCGCGGCGAGTGGCAGACATTAACAGCGCGCGGCGTCGCGGGTGGACAGGGGGAATTTTTTGCCGCCTCCCAGCCGTTAGATACCAACGTGAAAAAATATTCTCAAAGATACTCGGTTTAACCTGCCGTTTGATAAGTTTTCACGTAGAATAACGCGCGCTGTGCCTTTATGGGGGTGTGCTTGTCTGCTCGCCAGTATGTTGCAGCATATGCAGGTGAATGACCTTACACAGGTTGCAAATGAGGGCGAGGATAGCTGCTGAAGTGCTCAGCCCTGAGGGACTCAGGTGAGATTTGTAACAGAGGAAACGAACTGCACTAATTTTCACCGTAGCAGATGATTTTTGCGCCTTGTCGCTGCTGCGTGTGGTTGGTAAAGTAAGCGGATTTTGTTTTTCCGCCCCAGCTTTCAGGATTATCCCTTAGTATGTTGAAAAAATTTCGTGGCATGTTTTCCAATGACTTGTCCATTGACCTGGGTACCGCGAATACCCTCATTTATGTAAAAGGGCAAGGCATCGTATTGAATGAGCCTTCCGTAGTGGCTATTCGTCAGGATCGTGCCGGTTCACCGAAAAGCGTGGCTGCAGTAGGTCATGATGCGAAGCAGATGCTGGGTCGTACGCCGGGCAATATTGCTGCCATTCGCCCAATGAAAGACGGTGTTATCGCCGACTTTTTCGTGACTGAAAAAATGCTCCAGCACTTTATCAAACAAGTGCACAGCAACAGCTTTATGCGCCCAAGCCCACGCGTGCTGGTGTGCGTACCGGTTGGTGCTACTCAGGTTGAGCGCCGCGCTATTCGTGAATCTGCTCAGGGCGCTGGCGCCCGTGAAGTCTTCCTGATTGAAGAGCCGATGGCTGCCGCAATTGGTGCAGGACTGCCGGTTTCTGAAGCGACCGGATCCATGGTTGTGGATATCGGTGGCGGTACGACGGAAGTGGCTGTTATCTCCCTGAACGGCGTGGTGTATTCCTCTTCCGTTCGTATCGGTGGTGACCGTTTCGATGAAGCCATTATTAATTATGTGCGTCGTAACTACGGTTCTCTGATCGGTGAAGCGACTGCTGAGCGTATCAAGCACGAAATCGGTTCTGCTTACCCGGGTGACGAAGTCCGTGAACTCGAAGTGCGCGGTCGTAACCTGGCTGAAGGCGTTCCTCGCGGCTTTACCCTGAACTCTAACGAGATTCTGGAAGCATTGCAGGAACCGTTGACCGGTATCGTGAGCGCAGTGATGGTTGCACTGGAACAGTGTCCGCCAGAACTTGCCTCTGATATCTCCGAACGCGGTATGGTTCTGACCGGCGGCGGCGCGCTGCTGCGTAACCTTGATCGTCTGTTAATGGAAGAAACCGGTATTCCAGTTGTTGTTGCTGAAGACCCGCTGACCTGTGTGGCGCGCGGTGGCGGCAAAGCGCTGGAAATGATCGACATGCACGGCGGCGACCTGTTCAGCGAAGAGTAATCGGATGCAGGCAGGGACGTTACAGGCGACCCTGCCCAATCTGATACGAGAATACGCACACTTATGAAGCCAATTTTTAGCCGTGGCCCGTCGCTACAGATTCGCCTTATCCTGGCGGTGCTGGTGGCGCTCGGCGTTATTATTGCCGACAGCCGCCTGGGTACGTTCAGTCAAATCCGCACGTACATGGATACCGCCGTCAGTCCATTCTATTTTATTTCTAACGGTCCTCGTGAACTGCTTGATGGCGTTTCGCAAACGCTGGCGTCACGCGACCAGCTTGAGCTTGAAAACCGGGCGCTTCGTCAGGAACTGTTGCTAAAAAACAGCGACTTGCTGATGCTGGGGCAATACAAGCAGGAGAACGCGCGTCTGCGCGAGCTGCTGGGTTCGCCGTTGCGTCAGGATGAACAAAAAATGGTGACTCAGGTCATCTCTACCGTTAATGACCCTTATAGCGATCAAGTGGTTATCGACAAAGGCAGCGTAAACGGCGTTTACGAAGGCCAGCCGGTGATCAGCGATAAGGGCGTGGTCGGTCAGGTGGTCGCTGTCGCTAAACTCACCAGTCGCGTACTGCTGATTTGCGATGCCACCCACGCGCTGCCTATTCAGGTATTACGTAACGACATCCGTGTAATTGCCGCCGGTAACGGCTGTACCGACGACTTACAGCTTGAACATCTGCCAGCCAACACCGACATTCGCGTGGGCGATGTGTTGGTCACATCCGGTTTGGGCGGTCGCTTCCCGGAAGGTTATCCGGTTGGCGTGGTTTCCTCTGTGAAGCTCGACACCCAGCGTGCCTATACGGTGATTCAGGCGCGCCCAACGGCGGGCTTGCAGCGTTTGCGCTATCTGTTGTTGTTATGGGGCGCCGATCGTAACGGGGCGAATCCAATGACGCCGGAAGAGGTGCACCGTGTGGCGAATGAACGTCTGATGCAAATGATGCCGCAAGTGTTGCCATCACCAGACGTAATGGGGCCACCGCTGCCTGTTCCAGCGCCAGCCACCGGTATTACGACTTCACCGCAGCCCCCAGCAGGTGCGACGCCGCCTCCATCGCGCGCGTCGGGAGGCCAGTAGTGGCAAGCTATCGTAGCCAGGGACGCTGGGTTATCTGGCTCTCGTTCCTGATCGCACTTTTACTGCAAGTAATGCCCTGGCCGGATGAAATTATTGTCTTCCGACCAAACTGGGTTCTGCTCATTTTACTGTACTGGATCCTGGCCTTGCCGCACCGCGTTAATGTGGGGACGGGCTTTGTGGTGGGTGCCATACTGGATTTGATTAGCGGTTCTACGCTTGGCGTGCGGGCGCTATCGATGAGTATTGTCGCCTATCTGGTTGCTCTGAAATTCCAGTTGTTTCGCAATCTGGCTCTCTGGCAGCAGGCGCTGGTGGTGATGTTGCTTTCACTGACGGTGGACATAATTGTTTTCTGGTCCGAGTTTTTAGTGATCGATGTCTCTTTCCGACCAGAAGTATTCTGGAGTAGTGTAGTCAACGGTGTGCTCTGGCCGTGGCTGTTCTTGCTGATGCGTAAAATCCGCCAGCAATTTGCCGTGCAATAAAGGTTTCTATGACTTCTCTCTATTTAGCATCCGGTTCACCGCGGCGTCAGGAACTGCTCACCCAGTTGGGCGTTTCTTTCGAACGTGTCGTCACGGGAATTGAAGAAACACGTGGCGAAGGGGAAAGCGCGCAGCAATACGTATCTCGCCTGGCGCGAGAGAAAGCACTGGCTGGCGTAGCCCAGACGCCGCGCGATTTGCCTGTACTGGGTGCGGATACTATCGTGATTCTTAACGGAGAGGTCTTAGAAAAACCACGTGATGCGCAGCATGCGGCGTTGATGCTACATAAATTGTCGGGGCAAACGCATCAGGTGATGACGGCGGTGGCACTGGCGGACAGTCAATATGTCCTCGACTGTCTGGTGGTGACTGATGTCACCTTCAGAGCGCTAACTGATGCGGACATCGCGGACTATATCGCCAGCGGTGAACCGATGGATAAAGCAGGTGCATACGGTATTCAGGGGCAGGGTGGCTGTTTTGTCAGGAAGATAAATGGCAGCTATCACGCCGTGGTCGGCTTACCGCTGGTTGAGACGTATGAGTTGCTGAGTAATTTTAACTCACTACGTGAGAAAAGGGATAAACATGACGGCTGAATTATTGGTAAACGTGACGCCATCAGAGACGCGTGTGGCGTACATTGATGGCGGAATTCTGCAAGAAATTCATATTGAGCGGGAAGCGCGACGTGGGATCGTAGGCAATATCTACAAAGGTCGGGTAAGCCGTGTACTTCCGGGTATGCAAGCGGCTTTTGTAGATATTGGGCTGGATAAAGCCGCATTTCTTCATGCTTCTGACATCATGCCGCATACCGAATGCGTTGCCGGTGAAGAGCAGAAGCAGTTCACCGTTCGCGATATCTCAGAACTGGTACGCCAGGGGCAGGACCTAATGGTGCAGGTGGTTAAAGACCCGCTCGGCACCAAAGGCGCACGTCTGACGACCGACATCACCTTACCCTCGCGTTATCTGGTGTTTATGCCGGGCGCTTCGCACGTTGGGGTTTCTCAGCGTATTGAAAGCGAGATTGAACGTGAACGCCTGAAAAAAGTGGTGGCGGAATATTGCGACGAGCAGGGCGGTTTTATCATCCGCACGGCGGCTGAAGGGGTGTGCGAAGAGGATCTGGCAGCCGATGCCGCCTACCTCAAGCGCGTCTGGACTAAAGTCATGGAGCGTAAAAAGCGCCCTCAGACGCGTTATCAGATGTATGGCGAACTGGCGCTGGCGCAGCGCGTACTGCGTGATTTTGCCGATGCGCAACTGGACCGTATTCGCGTGGACTCCCGTTTGACCTACGAGGCGTTGCTGGAATTTACGGCGGAATATATCCCGGAAATGACCAGCAAGCTCGAGCATTACAGCGGCCGCCAACCGATTTTCGATCTTTTCGACGTTGAGAATGAGATCCAGCGGGCGCTGGAACGTAAGGTTGAACTGAAATCCGGTGGCTATCTGATTATTGATCAGACGGAAGCGATGACCACCATCGATATTAATACCGGGGCATTTGTCGGCCATCGCAACCTTGACGACACTATCTTCAATACCAATATCGAAGCGACTCAGGCGATAGCCCGTCAGCTACGACTGCGTAATCTGGGCGGCATTATTATTATCGATTTCATCGACATGAATAATGAAGATCATCGTCGCCGGGTGCTGCATTCTCTGGAGCAGGCGCTGAGCAAAGACCGGGTGAAGACCAGCATTAATGGTTTTTCACAACTGGGGCTGGTGGAAATGACCCGCAAGCGAACGCGTGAGAGCATTGAGCACGTTCTATGCAATGAATGCCCGACCTGTCACGGGCGTGGCACGGTGAAAACCGTGGAAACGGTCTGCTATGAAATTATGCGTGAAATCGTGCGTGTGCATCATGCTTACGACTCGGACCGTTTCCTGGTCTATGCTTCTCCTTCTGTGGCGGAAACACTGAAAGGTGAAGAGTCGCATGCGCTGGCGGAAGTGGAAATTTTTGTCGGCAAACAGGTCAAAGTGCAAATTGAGCCGCTCTATAACCCGGAGCAGTTTGACGTCGTCATGATGTAAAAAGATGACGCCCAGGCCCAATAAGCATTAGCGTTATTGGGTACGATTCGCGAGTAGAATTTAGCTACATTTTCAGGCAGACAAGGAGTGACGCGTGAGGCGATTGCCGGGTATTTTACTGATCACTGTAGCCGCGCTGGTTGTCATTGTCGCGCTGCTGGTCAGCGGCCTGCGCCTTGCGTTACCGCATCTGGATAGCTGGCGTCCGACGATCCTGAGCAAGATTGAATCAGCGACCGGCCTGCCCGTCAGCGCCAGTCAACTTTCCGCGAACTGGCAAAATTTCGGCCCAACCCTTGAAGCGCGCGATATTCATGCCAGCCTGAATGATGGCGGTGAATTTTCCGTAAAGCGCGTCACGCTGGCGTTGGATGTCTGGCAAAGTTTGCTGCATCTGCGCTGGCAGTTTCGCGATCTCACCTTCTGGCAACTGAACTTCCGCACCAACACGCCCATTGAGCGCAGTGAAAGCGGTGATGGGATTGAGGCCAGCCAGATCAGCGATCTTTTCCTGCGACAGTTTGACCATTTCGATCTGCGTGACAGCCAGATTAGCTTCCTTACGCTTTCCGGTCAGCGCGCTGAACTGGCTATACCTCAACTTACCTGGCTGAACGGTAAAAATCGTCATCGCGCAGAAGGTCAGGTCAGTCTCTCCAGCCTGACCGGACAGCATGGCGTCATGCAGGTGCGGATGGATCTACGCGATGACGAAGGTCTGCTCAATAACGGTCGGGTCTGGCTGCAGGCTGACGACATTGACGTGAAGCCGTGGTTGGGTAAATGGATGCAGGACAACGTGGCGCTGGAAACTGCGCGCTTCAGCCTGGAAGGCTGGATGACCATCAGCAAGGGGGAAATCTCCGGCGGTGATGTCTGGCTGAAAAAGGGCGGGGCGAGCTGGAAAGGCGATGACAACACCCATACGCTCTCGGTCGATAATCTGACGGCGCATATCAGCCGCGAACAGCCCGGCTGGCAGTTTTCCATCCCTGATACGCGCATCACAATGGATGACAAACCCTGGCCGCGTGGTGCATTAACGCTGGCCTGGATCCCTGAGCAAGAAGTTGGCGGTGTCGATAACAAACGCAGCGACGAATTGCGCATTCGCGCCAGCCATCTGGATCTTGCCGGCCTTGAAGGGCTTCGCCCGATGGTCAAAAAGCTGTCGCCTGCGCTGGGCGATGTCTGGCAGTCGACGCAACCGACTGGCAACATCGACACGCTGGCGCTGGATATTCCGCTTCAGGCAACGGAAAAAACGCGCTTTCAGGCCTCATGGCGCGATCTTGCCTGGAAGCAGTGGAAGCTGTTGCCTGGCGCAGAGCATTTTTCCGGCACGCTAAGCGGAAGCGTGGAAAACGGGGCGCTGACGGCCGCGATGAAAGACGCAAAAATGCCCTATGAAACGGTTTTCCGGGCGCCATTAGAAATTGAAGACGGTGTGGCAACGTTGCACTGGCAGAAAAATGAGAACGGCTTTCAGTTGGATGGGCGCAACATTGACGTCAAAGCGAAAGCCGTACATGCACGCGGCGGATTTCGCTATCTGCAACCGGCTGGCGATGAGCCATGGTTGGGGATCCTGGCGGGCATCAGCACCAACGACGGTTCGCAAGCCTGGCGTTATTTCCCGGAAAACCTGATGGGAAAAGAGTTGGTTGATTACCTTAGCGGCGCGATTCAGGGCGGTGAAGCGGATAACGCGACGTTGGTTTACGGTGGTAATCCGCATCTGTTCCCTTACAAACACAATGAAGGTCAGTTTGAGGTACTGGTGCCGCTTCGCAACGCGAAGTTTGCCTTCCAGCCGGACTGGCCAGCGCTCACCGATTTAAACATTGAACTGGATTTTCTCAACGACGGTTTATGGATGAAAACCGATGGCGTCAATTTAGGCGGCGTGAGAGCCACCAACCTGACGGCCATCATTCCGGACTATTCCAAAGAAAAGCTGCTGATTGATGCCGATATTAACGGTCCCGGCAAGGCGGTAGGTCCGTATTTTGACGAGACGCCGCTTAAAGACTCACTGGGCGCGACCCTCGAACAGTTACAGATCGACGGCGATGTGAATGCTCGCTTACATCTCGATATCCCGCTGGATGGGGAACTGGTGACGGCGAAAGGCGATGTGTCGCTGCGTAACAATAGCCTGTTCATTAAACCGCTCGACAGCACCCTGAAAAACCTCAGCGGCAAATTCAGTTTTGTTAATGGCAACCTGAAGAGCGAACCGATGACCGCCAACTGGTTCTATCAGCCGCTGAACGTAGATTTCTCCACGGCGGAAGGGGCAAAAGCGTATCAGGTCGCGGTTAACCTCAGCGGCAACTGGCAGCCAGCCCGTACTGGCGTATTACCGCCGCAGGTAAATGAGGCGATCGGCGGGAGTATGGCGTGGAACGGTAAAGTGGGCATTGAGCTACCGTATCGTTCCGGAGTGACCTACGCAGTTGAACTGAACGGCGATCTAAAAAATGTAAGTAGTCACTTACCTTCTCCGCTGGATAAAAAGGCGGGTGAAGCTGTTCCTGTCACCATTAAAGCCAACGGCGACCTGCGCAGTTTCACGCTTGTCGGCAATGCCGGAAAGGAAAACCACTTCAATAGCCGCTGGTTGTTAAATGAAAAACTGACGCTGGACCGTGCCATCTGGACGGCGGAAAGCCAGACCACCCCACCGTTGCCTGAGCAGGCGGGCGTCGAGCTCAACCTGCCCGCAATGAACGGTGCCGATTGGCTGGCGCTCTTCCAGAAGGGGGCGGCGGACAAGGTGGGAACGAACGCTAACTTCCCGCAGCATGTAACCTTGCGCACACCATCGCTGTCGCTCGGCGGACAGCAATGGAACAACCTGAGCATCGTCTCTGAACCGGCGGACAATGGCACCAAAGTCGCCGCACAGGGGCGTGAAATCAACGCGACGTTGGCAATGCGCAATCATGCACCGTGGCTGGCGAACATCAAATATCTCTATTACAACCCGACGATAGCGAAAACGGAAAACAGCACCACGGCATCATCGCCGTTTGACGCCGTTGATCAGGTCAGCTTCCGTGGCTGGCCTGACGTGCAGTTACGTTGTGAAGAGTGCTGGATGTGGGGACAGAAATATGGGCGTATCGATGCCGATGTGGCGATTCATGGTGACACGCTGAACCTGACCAACGGCTTACTGGATACCGGTTTTGCCCGCCTGACACTCGACGGGCAGTGGGTTAATGCGCCTGGCAGTGAACGCACCTCAGTAAAAGGTAAGCTGAAGGGAAACAAGATTGATGCAGCGACCGGATTCTTCGGCGTGTCTACGCCGATACGCAATTCATCGTTTAACATCGATTACGATTTGCACTGGCGCAACCCACCGTGGAAGCCAGAAGAAGCCTCGCTGAATGGTATTATCCAGACCCGACTCGGCAAGGGCGAAATCAACGATTTAAGCACGGGGCATGCCGGGCAACTCCTGCGTCTGCTGAGCGTTGACGCGCTGCTGCGTAAACTGCGCTTTGATTTCAGTGATACCTTTAGTGAAGGATTTTACTTTGACTCCATCCGCAGTACGGCGTGGATCAAAGATGGCGTGTTACACACAGACGACACGCTGGTCGACGGCCTGGAGGCAGATATCGCCATGAAAGGCTCTGTGAATCTGGTGCGCCGGGAACTGGATATTGAAGCGGTCGTGGCGCCGGAAATCTCTGCCACGGTGGGCGTGGCCGCTGCGTTTGCGGTGAACCCGATCGTCGGTGCCGCGGTATTTGCTGCCAGTAAAGTGCTAGGGCCGCTGTGGAGCAAAGTCTCGATTCTGCGTTATCGGATCACCGGTCCGGTTGACCAACCCCAGATCAACGAAGTCCTGCGCCAGGCGCGCAAAGAAAATCCGCAATGATTTGACGGGGGCAGGGAATTGCCCCACTCTCAGTACAGAGTATTGCCGGATGACGCTGCGCTAATCCGGCCTGTATCAGCCTAACAACGTAGGCCGGATAAGGCGTTTTCACCTCCATCCGGCAGAATGAAATGAGTAAGCAAAACGATGAGTCTGAACCTGGTAAGTGAACAATTGCTGGCGGCGAACGGCCTGAAACATCAGGACCTGTTTGCCATTCTGGGCCAACTGGCCGAACGCCGTCTCGATTACGGCGATCTCTATTTTCAGTCGAGCTATCACGAATCCTGGGTTTTAGAAGATCGCATCATTAAAGACGGTTCTTACAATATCGATCAGGGTGTTGGCGTTCGCGCAATCAGCGGTGAGAAAACTGGGTTTGCCTATGCCGACCAAATCAGCTTGCAGGCGCTGACCCAGAGCGCGCAGGCCGCGCGCACCATCGTACGTGACAGCGGCGACGGTAAAGTGAAAACCCTCGGCGCAGTGGAATATTCGGCGCTTTATACCTCCATCGACCCGCTGCAAAGCATGAGTCGCGAAGAGAAACTCGATATTTTACGTCGCGTGGATAAAGTCGCACGGGAAGCGGACAAGCGCGTGCAGGAAGTGTCAGCCAGTCTGACCGGGGTGTATGAGCTGATCCTCGTGGCGGCAACGGACGGTACGCTGGCGGCGGATGTGCGCCCGCTGGTTCGTCTGTCGGTGAGCGTGCAGGTGGAAGAGGACGGTAAACGCGAACGTGGCGCCAGCGGTGGCGGTGGTCGTTTCGGCTATGATTATTTCCTCGCAGACCTGAATGGCGAAGTGCGTGCCGATGCGTGGGCGAAAGAAGCGGTGCGCATGGCGCTGGTGAACCTGTCGGCAGTTGCGGCACCGGCGGGAACGTTGCCGGTTGTTTTAGGCGCAGGCTGGCCGGGCGTTCTGTTGCACGAAGCGGTCGGGCACGGTCTGGAAGGTGACTTTAACCGTCGCGGCACCTCAGTATTCAGCGGCCATATGGGCGAACTGGTGGCCTCCGAACTGTGCACCGTGGTGGATGACGGCACGATGATCGATCGTCGTGGGTCTGTCGCCATTGATGATGAAGGGACGCCGGGGCAGTACAACGTATTGATTGAAAACGGTGTTCTTAAAGGTTACATGCAGGACAAACTGAATGCGCGCTTAATGGGCGTTGCGCCGACCGGTAATGGTCGCCGTGAATCTTATGCGCATCTGCCGATGCCACGCATGACCAATACTTATATGTTGCCGGGTAAATCCACGCCGCAGGAGATTATTGAATCCGTTGAGTACGGGATCTACGCGCCAAACTTCGGCGGTGGTCAGGTGGATATTACCTCCGGCAAGTTCGTTTTCTCTACCTCTGAAGCCTATCTGATTGAAAACGGTAAGGTGACGAAGCCAGTGAAAGGGGCAACGCTAATTGGTTCGGGGATCGAAGCGATGCAGCAGATTTCGATGGTGGGTAACGATCTGAAGCTGGATAACGGCGTCGGCGTGTGCGGTAAAGAAGGGCAGAGCCTGCCGGTGGGGGTGGGTCAGCCGACACTGAAAGTCGACAATTTAACCGTCGGCGGTACCGCCTAACGACCTGATTGCCGGATGGCGCTTCGCTTATCCAACCTACGTTTGGTGCAAACTGTAGGCCGGATAAGCGAAGCGCCATCCGGCATTATTATTTCTCTTTCCCGCGCCCGTACATTCCCTGAAACAACTGTGCCACGTCGACAAAATAGTCTGTCAGCGCGTTAATCACCACCTGTACCTTCAATGGCATTTTATCCTTTTCGGTATAGAGTGCGTACACCGGGCGAGGATCGGACTGGTAGCGCGGCAGTAAGATCTCCAGCTCTCCCCGGTTGATCTCATTGATCACCCACATTAACGGTACATAGGCAATGCCCGCGCCGGCGGTGAGCCAACGGTTGAGGGTCATTGGATCGTTGGTCACAAACCGTCCCTGGGGGATCAAACGCGTAGAAATCCCTTCCGGGGCAATCAGTTCGAACTCGTTATCCGGGCGCACGCTGTATTCCAGCCAGGAGTGGTTAGTCAGATCGGCCGGTTTTTCTGGCATACCGAACTGAGCGAGATAACTTTTTGCCGCGCAAACCACCATCGGCATCGCGCCCAGACGGCGGGAAAACAGGCTCGAATCCTGCAACGCACCGACGCGGATCACCACATCAAGACCATCGGCGATCAGGTCGGGGGCGGGAATGCCGGTAACCAGGTTTACCGTCAGCCCAGGATACTCTTTGAGCATTTTAGCGGTGATCCCGGCAAGGACATTTTGCGCCATGGTTGAAGAACAGCCAATGCGTAGCGTACCGATAGGCGTGTTGTTAAAGGCGTAAAGTTGCTCGTGCACGTCCTGCACTTCATGCAGCATCCGACGGCAGCCCTGATAATAAATTTTCCCGGCTTCAGTGAGCCCAATGCTGCGCGTGCTGCGGTTCAGCAGCTTGACCTGTAGCTCATCTTCCAGTTTAGACACCGTCTGGCTGACGGATGAAACACTCATTTGTAACTGCCTGGCGGCTGCGGTGAAGGAACCAAATTCCACCACTTTCGCAAACACCGACATCCGCTTTAGTCTTTCCATTGTTCACTCTGGCTTAAAAGTGATTTAGATCACATATCATAGATAACAGCATAACAGTTACGGTAATATATTATTATTCAAACAAAGGCTGTGTCGCACTCGCCTGGCTTTCCTTGCCCTTCTCCGCGTTGACATTGGCTGAAAACTGTACCACCTGCATATTCTTAATAATCAAGGTCAACATGAGTCTGTTTCCCGTTATCGTGGTGTTCGGTCTGTCCTTCCCACCGATATTTTTCGAACTGCTTTTATCACTGGCGATTTTCTGGCTGGTGCGCCGGGTGCTTATACCCACGGGCATCTATGATTTTGTCTGGCATCCGGCTCTGTTTAATACCGCGCTGTATTGCTGTCTCTTCTATCTGATATCGCGCCTGTTTGTTTGAGGTTGAAGTGAAAACACTAACAAGAAAAATCTCTCGTACGGCCATTACCGTCGCACTGGTCATCCTGGCGTTCATCGCTATATTTCGCGCCTGGGTCTATTACACCGAATCACCGTGGACGCGCGATGCGCGCTTTAGCGCTGACGTCGTCGCCATCGCTCCGGATGTGGCCGGACTTATCACAAACGTCAATGTTCATGATAACCAGTTGGTGAAGAAAGATCAGGTTCTGTTCACCATCGATCAGCCTCGCTATAAAAAGACGCTGGAAGAGGCCGAAGCTGACGTGGCCTATTATCAGGTTCTGGCGCAGGAAAAACGCCAGGAGGCCGGGCGTCGTAACCGTCTCGGCGTTCAGGCGATGTCCCGTGAAGAGATTGACCAGGCCAACAACGTTCTGCAAACCGTATTGCATCAACTGGCGAAAGCGAAGGCCAGTCGCGATTTGGCGAAACTCGATCTTGAACGCACCGTGATCCGCGCGCCGGCAGACGGCTGGGTAACTAATCTGAACGTTTATACCGGAGAGTTTATCACCCGCGGCTCCACCGCCGTTGCGCTGGTGAAACAGAACTCCTTCTATGTGCTGGCGTATATGGAAGAGACGAAGCTTGAGCGCCTGCGTCCGGGTTATCGGGCGGAGATTACGCCTTTGGGTAGCAATAAAGTCCTCAAGGGCACTGTCGATAGCGTTGCGGCAGGGGTCACTAACGCCAGCAGTACCCGTGACGATAAGGGTATGGCAACGATCGACTCTAATCTGGAATGGGTTCGCCTGGCGCAGCGCGTTCCGGTACGCATTCGCCTTGACGATCAAAAGGAAAATCTGTGGCCGGCGGGTACTACCGCCACCGTGGTGATTACCGGTAAGCAGGATCGTGATGCCAACAACGACTCCTTCTTCCGCAAAATGGCGCACCGGCTGCGCGAATTTGGTTAAGCGCAATGGGGATATTATCCATTGCCAACCAGCATGTCCGCTTTGCGGTGAAGCTTGCGTGTGCAATCGTTCTCGCGCTGTTTGTCGGCTTTCATTTTCAACTTGAAACGCCTCGCTGGGCGGTGCTGACGGCGGCCATTGTCGCGGCTGGCCCCGCCTTTGCTGCGGGTGGCGAACCCTACTCCGGCGCGATTCGCTATCGCGGTATGCTGCGAATCGTCGGCACGTTTATCGGCTGTATTGCCGCGCTGGTGATCATCATCACCATGATCCGCGCGCCGCTACTGATGATTCTGGTGTGCTGCATCTGGGCGGGTTTTTGTACTTGGATTTCATCACTCATCCGTATTGAGAACTCCTACGCGTGGGGCTTATCGGGCTACACCGCGCTGATTATCGTCATCACCATTCAGACCGAACCACTGCTGACGCCGCAGTTTGCCGTTGAACGCTGTAGCGAAATCGTCATTGGCATTGTCTGCGCCATTATGGCGGATCTGATCTTCTCGCCGCGATCCATCAAGCAGGAGGTGGATCGGGAACTGGACAGCCTGCTGGTGGCGCAATATCAATTGATGCAGCTGTGTGTGAAGCATGGTGACAGTGAGGTGGTGGATAAAGCCTGGAGCGATCTGGTGCGTCGGGCGACGGCGCTGGAAGGGATGCGCAGTAATCTCAATATGGAGTCCTCCCGCTGGGCGCGGGCCAATCGTCGCCTGAAAGCGATCAACACGCTGTCGCTAACCATGATTACGCAATCCTGCGAAACCTATCTGATCCAGAATACGCGGCCAGAGCTGATTACCGACACTTTTCACGAGTTTTTCGAAACGCCGGTCGAAACCGCGCAAGATGTACATAGACAGCTTAAACGCCTGCGTCGGGTGATCGCCTGGACCGGTGAGCGTGACACGCCGGTCACGCTTTATACCTGGGCCGGCGCGGCTACACGCTACCTGCTGCTTAAGCGCGGCGTGATCAGCAATACTAAAATCAGCGCCACGGAAGAAGAGGTATTGCAGGGCGAACCGGTGGTGAAGGTGGAATCCGCCGAGCGCCATCATGCCATGGTGAATTTCTGGCGCACCACGCTTTCCTGCGTGCTGGGGACATTGTTCTGGCTGTGGACCGGCTGGACTTCAGGTAGCGGGGCGATGGTGATGATTGCCGTAGTGACCTCCCTTGCTATGCGTTTGCCTAATCCGCGCATGGTCGCCATCGACTTTATCTATGGCACCCTTGCTGCACTACCGCTGGGGGCGCTCTATTTCCTGGTGATCCTCCCCAATACGCAACAAAGTATGCTACTGCTCTGTCTGAGCCTCGCGGTGCTGGGGTTCTTCCTTGGGATTGAAGTGCAGAAGCGACGGCTGGGGTCGATGGGCGCGCTGGCGAGCACGATTAATATCATCGTGCTGGATAACCCGATGACGTTCCATTTCAGCCTGTTTCTGGACAATGCGTTAGGGCAGATTGTCGGCTGTGTGCTGGCTTTTCTGGTCATCATGCTGGTGCGGGATAACTCACGTGATCGCACAGGACGCGTGTTGCTCAATCAGTTTGTATCGGCGGCAGTCTCGGCAATGACGACCAATGTCGTACGGCGCAAAGAAAACCATTTGCCCGCGCTGTATCAGCAGCTCTTTTTGCTACTGAACAAATTCCCGGGCGACCTGCCGAAATTCCGCCTGGCGCTGACGATGATCATTGCGCACCAGCGCCTGCGCGACGCGCCCATTCCGATCAACGACGATCTTTCGGCCTTCCACCGCCAACTGCGCCGTACGGCGGATCGCGTCATCTCCGCAAGTAACGACGATAAGCGCCGGCGCTACTTCCGTCAGCTGTTAGAGGAGCTTGATGTCTACCAGGAAAAACTACGGGTCTGGGAAGCGCCGCCGCAGGTGACCGAGCCGGTGAAACGGTTGACCGGCATGTTGCACAAGTACCAGCATGCACTGACAGATAGCTAACCCATACAAACCGATGCCAAAGGCGTCGGTTTTTTTATGGCTATACTTATTCGACGTGCGCAAATCATGACATCGAAAGGAGAAAACACCATGCAAACGCTCCAGGATAACGAACTTTTTCAGACGGGATATCTGGTTGATGGGCACTGGAAAACGCTGGAAACCACTTTTGATGTGCTTAATCCCGCGACCGGCGAAACGATCGCAAAGGTAGCGAAAGCGGGGAAACAGCAGACCGAAGAGGCGATTGCAGCGGCCAGCAGGGCTTTCCCAGGCTGGCGGGCAAAAACGGCCAAAGAGCGGTCGGCGATTTTATACCGTTGGTATGAACTGATTATTGAAAATAAAAGCTGGCTTGGCCGTCTGATGACGACTGAACAAGGTAAGCCGTTGAAAGAAGCGGAAGGCGAAGTAGAGTACGCCGCCAGCTTTATCCAATGGTTTGCCGAGCAGGCCAAGCGAGCTAATGGTGAGATCATTCCACCGGTCAAACCCGGTTCCCGTATTCTTGCCACCCGCGAGCCAATAGGCGTTGTGGCGGCGATAACCCCGTGGAATTTCCCAATGGCAATGCTGACGCGTAAGCTCGGTCCGGCGCTGGCGGCGGGCTGTACCGGGGTGATAAAACCAGCCAATAATACACCGCTCAGCGCGTTTGCCCTCCTCGCACTGGCGAAAATAGCGGGCGTTCCCGATGGCGTACTCAATGCCGTTGCGGGCAATACCCCAGAAATTAGCGACGCCATCATGGCGAGCCACGATGTGCGCAAAATTTCATTTACCGGTTCAACTGCCGTCGGTAAAACGTTGATGCGTAACGCCGCCGAAACCATGAAAAAAGTGTCGATGGAGTTGGGCGGCAACGCGCCTTTCATCGTCTTCGACGATGCCGATATCGACGCTGCCGTGAAAGGGGCGATTGCCAACAAATTCCGTAATGCCGGGCAGGTTTGCGTTAGCGTGAACCGCTTTTTTATCCATGAAAAAGTTTACGACGAATTCACTCGCAAACTGGCCGATGCGGTTCAGGCCTTGAAAGTGGGCAACGGTCTGGATGATGGCGTGGTTGTGGGGCCGCTGATCGAACCGTCTGCGGTTAATAAGGTCCGCGAACATGTTGAAGATGCCGTGGCGAAGGGCGCCAGTGTCCTCGCGGGTGGTAAGGCGCATGCGCTGGGGGGGAACTTCTGGCAGCCTACGGTGTTGGGCGAATGCCGTGACGATATGCAGCTTGCCAGAGAAGAGACATTTGGTCCGGTTGCCGCCTGCTTCCGCTTCAGCACCGAAGATGAGGTAATTGCGCGCGCAAACAACACGCCGTTTGGTCTGGCGGCCTACTTTTATACGCAAAATTTGCAGCGTGTGTTCCGCGTTTCTCAGGCCATTGAAAGTGGCATGATTGGTATTAACGAATGTGCGGTATCCACCGAACTGGGACCGTTTGGCGGAGTGAAAGAGTCTGGGTTGGGGCGTGAAGGATCGGTGCTGGGGTTAGATGAGTTTCTTGAAGTCAAAACTCTGCATTTGGGTGGTTTGTAGTCAGAGTCGCGGTAGGAAGGTAGCGATAGATGAATATCTATACATTTGATTTTGATGAGATTGAAGACCAAAGCGATTTTTATCGTGAATTTACCCAGATGTTCGGTCTGGCCAGAGAAAAAGTCAGCGATCTCGACTCTCTCTGGGACGTCATCACAGGGGAAGCCTTACCGTTACCGCTGGAGATAGAGTTTGTTCATCTGCCTGAAAAACTACGCAGACGCTACGGCGCGCTGATTTTATTGTTCGATGAAGCAGAAGAAGAGCTGGAAGGGCAACTGCGTTTTAACGTCCGCCATTGAGGCATAAAAAAGCCCCCGACAGTCGGGGGCAACATCGTCGGGCTAGACGACGAGGGTTTATTTGTACAGTTCGGCAGTAGCATGCCAGGTGTCACCGCTACGTGCTTCGGTGATCTGATACGCTGAAGCCCCTTTTTCTTCGGCTTTTTTGTTCAGCATTTCATGCATATCCATTGGGCTTGAGCCAATTGCGCTAACGGTAACAGAACCGATAGCTTCACGATTTTGCGCTTGTTCAGCGTTGATAGAATCAGCGGCGAAAGCGCCGAAAGAAAGAACAGACAGAACGCTTAAAGCGGCTACAGTTGTTTTGATTTTCATGATAAGTACCTCGTCGAATTTTTTTCTGGGGGCCTTCGTTTCGTGACCCTCATCACAAAATTAAGTATACACTAGTAACGCGATAAATTAATACCGTGCTAAGTATTTTTTGCGTGAATGCGTGAAAAGCGCACTTACTGTTAAATCAGCAGCACGGCAATTAACGGAGTCAGAGATCTCAGATGGGGCTATCCCGCCACATGTCGCGGCGGGAAGAGGGGAATCAAAGTTCTTGTTCGAACAGTTCGAGAATGGCTTCGTAGAGATCTTTGACTGAAAATCCATTGGCCGGGGTCGTGAAGATAGTGTCATCCCCGGCGATGGTGCCGAGAATGCCTTCCGCTTTACCCAGAGAGTCCAGCAGGCGCGCAATCAGTTGGGCAGCACCTGGGCTGGTGTGGATCACCACGACGGCGTCGTTGTAGTCGATATCCAGAACCAAATTCTTCAGCGGGCTGGAGGTGGTCGGCACACCCAGTTCAGCCGGGAGGCAATAAACCATCTCCATTTTGGCGTTGCGGGTGCGGACTGCACCAAATTTAGTCAGCATGCGGGAGACTTTGGACTGATTAATGTTGTCAAAGCCCTGATCCTGTAACGCGAGAACAATCTCACCCTGCGAACTGAATTTTTCTTCTTTAAGTAGCGCTTTGAACGCCTTTACTAATTCTTCTTGCTTAGCCGAGCTTCGCATAAGTCACCCATAGTATGAGGATGGAAACAACATTATTATGCACACATATGAATTTTTATGCAAATAGTCTGCCTGGTTGAAGGCTGAAATAATGTTATGAAAGAGCGGGATTTTATCAAATTTCGTTATCAAGAAACATGCCTATGTCACGGCGCGCAAATAAGCTTAAAAGTAAATTAATTGTTATCAAATTGATGTTGTTTTGGGCAGGCAGTAGGGTATATTGTCACCACCTGTTGGAAAGTTGTTCTGCTGCATAGCGCTCCCCGAATTACGCAAATTAAGTGCATTAACGCTAAATTCGAGGGACTACACAGATTTGAATACGGATTATTGTATTCATCGAATTTGTGGATTAAGGTCGCCGCGCGGAGCAACAAATACATAGTTTATCAATATAATAAGGAGTTTAGGATGAAAGTCGCAGTCCTCGGCGCAGCTGGTGGTATTGGCCAGGCGCTAGCATTACTGTTAAAAACCCAACTGCCTTCAGGTTCAGAACTCTCCCTGTATGACATCGCTCCAGTGACTCCCGGTGTGGCCGTTGACTTGAGCCATATCCCTACTGCTGTGAAAATCAAAGGTTTCTCCGGTGAAGATGCCACTCCGGCACTGGAAGGTGCTGATGTGGTGCTGATCTCCGCAGGCGTTGCGCGTAAGCCGGGTATGGACCGTTCAGACCTGTTTAACGTTAACGCGGGTATCGTGAAAAACCTGGTGCAGCAGATCGCGACCACCTGTCCGAAAGCGTGCATTGGTATCATCACCAACCCGGTAAACACCACCGTTGCAATCGCCGCAGAAGTACTGAAAAAAGCGGGTGTTTACGACAAGAATAAGCTGTTTGGCGTGACTACGCTGGACATCATCCGTTCCAACACCTTTGTTGCAGAACTGAAAGGCAAACTGCCTGGCGAGGTTGAAGTTCCTGTGATTGGCGGACACTCCGGCGTGACGATTCTGCCGCTGCTGTCGCAGATCCCGGGCGTGAGCTTCAGCGAGCAGGAAGTGGCCGATCTGACTAAGCGCATCCAGAACGCGGGTACCGAAGTGGTTGAAGCCAAAGCCGGTGGCGGATCGGCAACCCTGTCTATGGGTCAGGCTGCTGCCCGTTTCGGTCTGTCCTTGGTTCGCGCAATGCAGGGCGAAAAAGGCGTGGTTGAATGTGCCTATGTAGAAGGCGACGGCCAGTACGCGCGCTTCTTCTCTCAGCCGCTGCTGCTGGGTAAAAACGGCGTGGAAGAGCGCCAGTCCATCGGCAAACTGAGCGCATTCGAGCAGAACGCGCTGGAAGGCATGCTGGATACCCTGAAGAAAGATATCCAGTTGGGCGAAGAGTTCGTGAATAAGTAATAGATTCATTGAGCAATAAAAAACCGGAGAGCATTTGAATTGCCTCCGGTTTTTTTATGCGTACTACCCGGCCTCTAATTGGTTGCCGGGTACTCCTGAATGGTCACCTGAAGCGTCAACTGTTTATCATCCCGCATCACGACCACCGGGATCACCGAACCTGGACGAATCTCCGCAACCTGATCCATTGTCTCCAGCGCTGAAACTGCGAGCTTGTTGTTAACCGAGATAATCAGATCGTTGGTCTGAATTCCCGCGCTCGCCGCCGGACCGTCTGGCGCGACTTCGTTGACGACGATCCCCTGGATCTGATCCATTCCGCTACCCTGTGCATGTAACGGGGCGATCTCACGTCCGCCAATGCCAATATAGCCACGAATAACGCGGCCGTCGCGAATCAGCTTATCCATAATTTTGGTGGCTAACTGGAACGGAATGGCAAAACCGATCCCTTCCGGCGTTTCGCCGTCATTGCTTTTATCGAACGACAGGGTATTGATACCCATCAGCTCTCCCAGCGAGTTAACCAGCGCACCGCCGGAGTTCCCGTGGTTGATAGAAGCGTCCGTTTGCAGGAAGTTTTGTCGTCCGCTCGGGTTCAGGCCAATACGACCAGTAGCGCTAATAATTCCCTGGGTGATGGTTTGCCCAAGGTTATAGGGGTTACCGATGGCCAGCACCACATCGCCGATGTGCGGAGATCGCTTGGTATTAATGGGGATCGTGGGCAGACCACCGGTCGCATTGACCTTCAACACGGCAAGATCCGTCAAGGTGTCAGACCCGACCAGCAGGGCTTCAAAGACTCGCCCGTCCTGCAATGCCACGATGATTTGATCGGCATCGTTGATCACGTGCTTGTTGGTAATGATATAGCCGCGCTGATCCATGATCACGCCGGACCCCAGCGTTCTGATTTCCAGCTGGTTATGCGCGGTACTGTTCATACTGCGGTTATACACGTTGACGACGGCAGGCGCAGCGCGGCGCACCGCTGAGTTATAGCTAATGGGCGTCTCGTCGGCACTGTCAAATTGTGGGGCTGAAAGGGGGTTGATATTGCGTAACGAAGGCATGGCGGCCAACAGAATGGCGCCGACAATCAAACCAATTGCAACCGAACGTAAGAGCTTCACAAACATGATGGAGGCGTCATTAATAAAGGAAACGGCAGCAGCATACCACGAGTTAACCGGACATCACACGCGAGGCTGATGTCCGGATTTCAGGAATTAGCGCAAGAGCAAATAAATGCGCTCGTTTCCACGAACGACCTGAAGCGCAATGATGGACGGTTTGGCTTCCAGAACCTTGCGCATTTCAGCGATGGAGTTCACGCGGTCACGGTTGACACCGATAATCACGTCATCCTTCTGTAACCCGGCCTGGGCGGCGGGACTGCTCTTTTCTACGCTGTCGATTTTGATGCCTTTGCTGCCGTCTTTAAGCTGGCTGTCACTCAACGTGGCACCTTGTAACGCCGGGGCAATCATCTCCGCGCTGGCGGAAGAGGAAGTGCTGGTATCCAGCGTAACCTCGACTTCGAGCGGCTGACCGTTACGCAACAGGCCCAGTTTCACTTTCGTGCCCGGTTCGGTGGTGGCAATGCGCGAACGTAGCTCCGCAAAGCTGTTCAGCGGCTTACCGTTCAGGCTGGTGATGACATCACCGGATTTCACGCCCGCTTTGGCAGATCCGGAGTTAGGCATCACTTCGCTGACAAATGCGCCACGCTGAACATCAAGCTTGAACGCTTTGGCGATGTCAGCCGTCATTTCCGTGCCTTTAATACCTAACAGACCGCGTTTAATCTCGCCAAATTGAATCAACTGCTGCGCCAGAATCCGCGCCATATTGCTGGGAATCGCAAAACCAATCCCGATACTGCCGCCGCCTGGCGCAAGGATCGCGGTGTTAATACCGATCAGTTCCCCGTTCAGATTCAGCAGCGCGCCGCCGGAGTTACCTCGGTTTATTGAGGCGTCGGTCTGGATAAAGTTTTCCAGACCCTCGAGGTTCAGCCCGCTGCGTCCCAGCGCCGAGATAATCCCGGAGGTGGCGGTTTGCCCCAGACCAAACGGGTTACCTACCGCTACGGCAAAATCACCTACCCGCAGTTTATCTGAGTCGGCGATGGCGATTTGCGTCAGCTTGCTGGCATTTTGAATTTGTAACAGGGCGATATCGCTTTGATCGTCACTGCCAATCAGTTTGGCGTCAAATTCGCGTCCATCGTTCAGTTGCACACTGATCTTCTGCGCCTGACTGATTACATGATTATTGGTCAGGACATAGCCTTTAGTGGCATCAATAATGACGCCGGAACCGAGGCCTTCGAAAGGTTGCGTTGACTGATCCGGCAGTTCGTCGCCGAAGAACTTTTTAAACTCTTCCGGGACCTTCTGGCTCTGGGTCGCAGTACCTTCCACTTTCACGCTCACCACCGCCGGAAGAACTTTTTCAAGCATTGGGGCGAGGCTGGGAAGTGCCGGTTGGCCTGGAGCCTGGCCGGGGATCGACGCGGTAGCGGGAAACGGCGCCGAGAGAGTTAACCCGACACTTAACGCTAATGCACTCAACAGCTGGGTTTGTTTTTTCATGGATCCTGCTCTCGTACCTTGAGTGAAAGGAAAGACGATTCAAAACAGCTTGATGTTATTGAATTTTCAGTCTGCTAACAATGAGGATAATGATTAAATGATAGTCGGGACGAGAGAGAAGAGGTGGGCGCAATCGCTGCGCCCGATAAAAATCTTTACATTGTGCGATTAGTCGCGCTTTGCGCCACTACGCAGCAGGCCGGAAGCCCCTTCGGAATAGTCGCGCGGCATTTGTACCGGCGCCTGATCGTTGCTGGCTTCAGACTCCGCCAGACGGTTACGGAACGGGTTCGATTCTGCTGACAGTTCCGGCAGCAGACTGCTGGAGCTTTTTGCCATGTGCTGATACAGCTGGCGGTAATCATGCGCCATGGTATCCAGCAGCTCGGCGCTGCGGGCAAAGTGACTCACCAGCTCTTCACGGTACTCTTCCAGTTCCGCTTTATTCTTTTCCAGTTCGTACTGCAACGCCTGTTGCTGACGTAACTTGCGATTGCCAAAACGCATGGCTACGGCACCGATAATGATGCCAACAACTAAACCAATGAGCGCATATTCCCAGGTCATGAACATCTCCCGTTGTCTTGTATTTCCGTAGGGTATTGGCTTTAGGCTCCATGCCCGCGCCTGTTACTGCCACTATAACCGCTAATCCCACAGAAGTGGAATCCTGTATCTATATCGCGTAGTGTAGAACGGCCTTTTTTTCGTCAACCCTGCACGACGGCGCACCGAATATCAAGGAATTACAATAATATCATGCAAAGCATTTCCCCAACATCGCGTTACCGTAAAGCGCTAGAAGACGGTACTCATCAACCTGACAATGTCCAAAAAGAAGCGGTTGCCCGCCTGGAAGCGATTTACGCGGCATTGGCGGTGAAAAAAATGGCTGCGCCAGAGGCGAAAGGATTGCTGGCCCGCGTTGGCAAGCTACTGGGGAAAAAAGAAGAAACAGAAAATGCCCCGGTGCGCGGCCTATATATGTGGGGCGGCGTTGGACGTGGTAAAACCTGGCTGATGGATCTCTTCTACCATAGCCTTCCGGGGGAACGAAAACAGCGCCTCCACTTTCACCGTTTTATGTTGCGGGTCCACGAAGAGTTGACGGCGCTGCAAGGGCAGACCGATCCGCTGGAGACGCTGGCTGACCGGTTCAAGGCTGAAACCGATGTGCTGTGCTTTGATGAGTTTTTCGTGTCCGACATTACCGACGCGATGCTGCTCGGCGGTTTAATGAAGGCGCTGTTCGCGCGCGGAATTACATTGGTCGCCACGTCTAACATTCCCCCCGATGAGCTGTACCGCAACGGGCTACAACGGGCGCGTTTTCTTCCCGCCATCGATGCCATTAGACAGCATTGTGACATCATGAATGTGGATGCCGGCGTGGATTATCGTCTGCGTACCTTGACCCAGGCCCACCTGTGGCTTTCTCCGTTGAATGATGAGACGCAGCAGCAGATGGACGCACTCTGGCTGGCGTTGGCAGGCGTTACGCGCCAGCATGCGCCGGTGCTGGAGATCAATCACCGACCGTTGCCGACGCTGGGCGTTGAAAACCAGACGCTGGCCGTTTCGTTCACCACGCTCTGCGTCGACGCGCGTAGCCAGCACGACTATATTGCGCTGTCGCGTTTGTTTCACACCGTCATGTTGTTTGACGTGCCGGTGATGACCCCCCTTATGGAAAGTGAAGCGCGTCGTTTTATTGCGCTGGTGGATGAGTTCTACGAACGCCATGTCAAACTGGCGGTCAGCGCGGCGGTGCCTCTCTATGAGATTTACCAGGGGGAGCGTCTGAAGTTCGAGTTCCAGCGATGCCTGTCGCGTTTGCAGGAGATGCAGAGCGAGGAATATCTGAAGCGTGAACATATGCCGTAATTACCCTGTTCAAATCACATTTAGGGGTCGATCTTTGACCTCAACTTCTCTATAATCTTGCGACCCCACGTTACGAGAAGGTTTTTTTCCCGAAACTTTCTATGTGTCGGCATTAGCTATTCGAAGGGGTAGGTTTGCCGTACTTTGTCGTGTGAACCTCAACTGACTAAACGTTTGGGTGTTCACCAACGTGTAACTTATTTATTGGGTAAGCTTTTAATGAAAACTTTTACAGCTAAACCAGAAACCGTAAAACGCGACTGGTATGTTGTTGACGCGACCGGTAAAACTCTGGGCCGTCTGGCTACTGAACTGGCTTCTCGCCTGCGCGGTAAGCATAAAGCGGAATACACTCCGCACGTAGATACCGGTGATTACATCATCGTTCTGAACGCTGACAAAGTTGCTGTAACTGGCAACAAGCGTACTGACAAAGTGTACTATCACCACACCGGTCACATCGGTGGTATCAAAGAAGCGACCTTTGAAGAGATGATTGCTCGCCGTCCTGAGCGTGTGATTGAAATCGCGGTTAAAGGCATGCTGCCAAAAGGCCCGCTGGGTCGTGCTATGTTCCGTAAACTGAAAGTTTACGCAGGCAACGAGCACAACCACGCGGCACAGCAACCGCAAGTTCTTGACATCTAATCGGGATTATAGGCAATGGCTGAAAATCAATACTACGGCACTGGTCGCCGCAAAAGTTCCGCAGCTCGCGTGTTCATCAAACCGGGCAACGGCAAAATCGTTATCAACCAACGTTCTCTGGAACAGTACTTCGGTCGTGAAACTGCCCGCATGGTAGTTCGTCAGCCGCTGGAACTGGTCGACATGGTTGAGAAACTGGATCTGTACATCACTGTTAAAGGTGGTGGTATCTCTGGTCAGGCTGGTGCGATCCGTCACGGTATCACCCGCGCTCTGATGGAGTACGATGAGTCTCTGCGTTCTGAACTGCGTAAAGCTGGCTTCGTTACTCGTGACGCTCGTCAGGTTGAACGTAAGAAAGTCGGTCTGCGTAAAGCACGTCGTCGTCCGCAGTTCTCCAAACGTTAATGGTTGTCTGCCTCTGGCAGATTGCTACAGACGTAAAAACCCGCTTCGGCGGGTTTTTTTATGGCTGGATTTGGCGTAATACGCTGACTGGCGTCTCTTTTTCCCCTTTTCCAGAATCGACTCACCACAAAGGTCACAAAATCTGGTAAACTATCATCCAATTTTCTGCCCAAATATCGGGTATTGCTCATTTTTTGTTTGCTTTTTGAACGATGATGACTATTCCGAAGTGGGTGACTTCACTTCTGACTGGCCATGCGATGGCCGGTAGCAGTAAAAATTCTGAATATACCTGGAGGTTTTCATGGCTGTCGCTGCCAACAAACGTTCGGTAATGACGCTGTTTTCTGGTCCTACTGACATCTATAGCCATCAGGTCCGCATTGTGCTGGCTGAGAAAGGTGTAAGTTTTGAGATCGAGCATGTGGAAAAGGACAATCCGCCGCAGGATCTGATTGACCTCAACCCGAATCAGAGCGTCCCGACACTGGTAGATCGTGAGCTGACCCTTTGGGAATCTCGCATCATTATGGAATATCTGGATGAGCGTTTCCCTCATCCGCCGCTGATGCCGGTTTACCCGGTTGCGCGTGGTGAAAGCCGCCTGTACATGCACCGTATCGAAAAAGACTGGTATACGCTGATGAACGTCATCGTGAACGGGTCTGCGTCAGAAGCTGACGTTGCGCGTAAACAGCTGCGAGAAGAATTGCAGGCGATTGCGCCGGTATTCGGTCAGAAACCGTACTTCCTGAGCGATGAGTTCAGCCTGGTCGATTGCTACCTGGCGCCGCTGCTGTGGCGTTTGCCGCAGCTGGGTATTGAGTTCAGCGGGGCGGGTGCGAAAGAGCTGAAAGGCTACATGACCCGCGTCTTCGAGCGTGATTCATTCCTGGCTTCATTAACTGAAGCCGAACGTGAAATGCGTCTCGGCCGGGGTTAATGCCTATGGATATGTCACAACTGACACCACGTCGTCCGTATCTGTTGCGCGCTTTCTATGAGTGGTTGCTCGACAACCAGCTCACGCCGCACCTGGTGGTGGATGTGACGTTGCCAGGCGTGCATGTTCCAATGGAATATGCGCGTGACGGGCAAATAGTCCTGAACATCGCGCCGCGTGCGGTGGGGAATCTCGAACTGGCTAACGACGAAGTGCGTTTTAATGCGCGCTTCGGCGGTGTACCTCGCCAGGTTTCCGTCCCGCTCGCCGCCGTGCTGGCGATTTACGCACGTGAAAACGGCGCCGGTACGATGTTTGAACCGGAAGCTGCGTATGATGAAGACGTTGCCAGTCTGAATGACGACGACGTAGCGTCTGGTGTTGAAAGCGAAACGGTCATGTCGGTTATAGACGGCGATAAGCCGGATCATGACGACGACAATACGCCAGATGATGATCCGCCTCCGCGTGGCGGTCGTCCTGCGCTTCGTGTTGTAAAATAATTTTAGCTACTTAAAAAACCAGCCAGTTATATTCACCTGGCTGGTTTTTTTATTGCTGAGAATGGCTACAAAATAACATTATGCAATCAATTATTAATATGTTTTACTTTTGACATTATCATAAACAAAAGGTTTTTTTTGTTATTTAATGGTTTTGGTGAATATTATTGATCGACAATTCATTTGATTTTTTGTTTTTTATATTTCTGACGTATGTTATAAGCCAATCTTAATATAATTATTAATAATCCTAAATTGAAAGTATTCCCAAAATAAATACTATATTGCATATCTACCCGCGACATTCTCATTAGTCGTTAGATTACATTATTCGGTGCTAAACAGGATATTCTAATTGCTCATATGTTAAGGACTCACAAATGAAAAAGAGTGTACTCGCCACGGCTCTGTCTCTTTGTGTTGCCTTCGCATTTGCTGCTGATACCCACCTGGATGGTCAGCAGACCATCAGCCTGAAATATCTGTAATCTTTTTCAGAGTAACGTGAGTTAAATAAACCCGGGAGTCAATGCATAGAGTATGTACTCTCTTTTTAACAGCACGATAAACATGGATTGTTATGCTGTAAATTTCTAAGGATTTACTAATATGTCATGCTTTAAAAAAGTAATATTCAACACACTGTTTACTGCTGCCTTATTTTCTGTGCAGTTCTCCACTCATGCCGCTGGTATGGTGCCGGAAACCAGTTTGCTTGTTATAGATGAAGCAACACACAGCGGAACCATTAACGTCAAAAATACGGACAGCAATCCTTCTCTTCTTTACACTAATGTCATTGATTTACCTGACGACCAGGGTCTGAAACTGATTGTCACGCAACCCGTCGTTCGTCTTGAACCTGGCCAGACGCAGCAGCTTCGTTTTATTTTGCAAACCAAAGAACCGTTGAACGTTGAACATTATAAACGTGTGACCTTCGAAGGCATTCCGCCTAAAAGTGATGATAAAAAAATAAAGATTGGCATTAACCTTCGCCAGGATATTCCAGTGCTGATCCGCCCGGCAAAATTAGCGGTGGTAACCGATGCCTGGAAAGAGCTGAAGTGGAATGCCAACGGGACGTCGCTGAAGGTGAATAACCCGAGCAAGTACGTCGTGCGCCTTGCGCAGAATGTTGTATTACAACCTTCTGGTGCGGTCGGTCAACTGAAGAAAACCTACATCCTGCCTGGTGAAACTCTTACTGCGACCTTAAATAAAAGTGCAGGCGGTGACAGCAAAGTTAAATTCTTCCCGGCAAGCCGCTACGGGGTGGAAGTACCCAGCTTTATAACGGATTTAAATAAATAATAAAGGGATATGACGGTGTGTAAAAAAAGCCGCCTTGCACTTTATGTCCACGCGATAATTTGCGGCACGTTACCTCTGGTGCTACTGATTTCGACTTCCCTCCATGCGAGGGAAGTGACGTTTGATACGGGGATCCTGGAATCCCGAGGCCTGAGTGCCGATCTCAACCATTACTTTGCGAAAGCGCCGCGGTTCCTGCCGGGAACGCACTCGGTGCAAATTAAAGTCAACGGTAAGGAGCGCGGTACGGCTGCAGTGCGCTTCAATGATGAAGGCGTACTGTGTGTCGATAATGATTTTATTGAATTCGCCGGGTTGATGCCAGTTCCGCTGAAAGCGAACGAAACGTGCCATGATATTCGTAGTGATTATGCGCAGGCCGTGGTCAACTCGCTGCCGAACCAGGAGGCCGTAGAGTTGTATGTCCCGCAGGAAGCGGTCAACAGCCTGACGGCGGATGTCAAAAACTTCCAGCATGGCGGTACCGCCGGTCTGCTGAATTATTCATTGTTTAGTACCCGCAACGAGTACGATAGCGATAGCAGTCAATATTCCCAGGCCAGTCTGGAAGCCGGGTTCAATGCTATGGACTGGTCGCTGCGCAGCCGTTATATCCTGACGGATGATGATGGTGAAAAAAATGCAGAAAGCATTTACACCTACGCTGAACATGTATTTGTCTCGCAGCGTTTAACCATGCAGGTCGGTGAGATTAACGCCATGTCACAGGTGCTAAGCGGGGTACCCATCACGGGTATCCAGTTGATGCCGACGCGCGGTCTGCAAAAAGACGGTAGCGGGGTGACAGTGTCGGGTATCGCGCGTTCTTCGCAGGCACGCGTAGAAATTCGTCAAACCGGGCAGCTTATTTTCAGTACCTTAGTGCCGGCGGGTCCCTTCACGTTGGATGACGTGCCGATGGTTCGCAACAACGTGGATCTTGACGTCACCGTTGTGGAAACGGATGGCAGCAAGAATCACTACATTGTCCCTGCGGCCTCTGTCAGAGCGCAGCGGCTTTCGCGTCCCCAAGGATTGACCGTTTCTGCGGGCCAGGTGCGGAACATTGACAGCGATTATGACGATCCGCTGGTCGTCAATGTCTCCGACGGCTGGCGTATTTTCCCGTGGATGAACTTCCTGGCTTCCGGCGCGGCGGCGGAAGACTACCAGGCCGTTGGCGGCAGAACCGAATTCATGATAACGGATTCCTGGGGCGTCTCGACCAGCGCAGCGGCCAGTAAGTCGAACTTTGGTGACAGCAACAGCGGCGTGAAAACTGAGTTACAAAGTGATTTATCTCTGGGCGAGAATATCGGCCTTTCGGCCAGCGCGACGCATTACAGCGGGGGATATCGCGAATTATCCGAAGCAATGGACGATGATTTTGACGCCAGCGATAACACCTACTCGGGTAATATCAATTTCTCTTCTGATATGGCAGGTGCTTTCAGTGCCGGGTTCAACTACAACCAAAGTTCGGGGGATACGCCCGATTCGCGTTACCTGCTGCTCACCTGGGGGAAAACCTTCAAGTATGCCTCTGTCACCGTAAACTGGCAGACGGCCGTGGGTAACAATGACGACGATGACGATCAGGATGACGACATGCTGTATGTCAACCTGAGCATCCCTCTCGGCGGCTCACAAAGTATCAGTTCCTATATGCGTAAGCAGGGTGACAGTACCAGTTACGGCATCGCGAACAGCGGAGCCATTGGCGACAACACCAATTACTACATCTCTGCCGATCGCGACGACGATGCTCACGAGAACAGCTTTAACGGCAACATCACGTCTAATCTGCATTATACCCAACTCGGCTTAGGCGGTGGGACTGGTGCCGATAATCAGCGTAACTATAACGCGACTCTGTCCGGCGGTATCGCGATGCACAAAGACGGGGTCACATTCTCGCCTTACACAATCAGAGATACCTTCGCCATCGCCAAACTGAGCGAGCCAAAGAGCGGAGTAGAAATCTCCACACCGCAGGGAACGGTCTGGACCGATCGCTGGGGACAGGCGGTAGTGCCGGGACTGACGGAATGGCGTAATTCTCGCCTCGAAGTCGATGCCAATAAACTGCCTCAGAGCATGACGCTGGCGAACGGGACCAAGTATGTTGCCGCTGCGCATGCGTCAGTAAGTGAAGTCACCTTTAAAGTGCTTAACAGTCGCCGCGTAATGCTGCGAGTGAAGCAGGCTGACGGTACTCCGCTGGCGAAGGGCGTGTCGATTGTGGACGATAAAGGCAATTATGTTGTGACGACCGTCGATGATGGTCACGTCTTCCTGACTGATGCCGATCAGTTGAAGGCGCTATACGCTATGGATGATAACAACAAGCAGTTGTGTCAGATCCATTACACCCTAAGCGACACGCGAGATGAAGACGCTTTCTACGAAGAAGTAAACGGAGTATGCCGATGAGAATTCAGCCTGGAATCAAGTTAGCGGCACTGTTGGCACTCTTTTTGCCCGGCCTGACGCTTGCCGATGACTGCAATATCACGCTTTCACAATCGGTGATAGATTATCACCAGTTGCAGCGTGACAACATTGTGATGAGCCAGCAGGACTGGCACAAAATGCCGGAGCGCGAAGTTAACGTCAACGTCTACTGCCCGGATGAAAAGCAGATCGGTGTGCTGGTCCAGGGCGTAGCGGGTGAGAAAGGCCGCTTTCTGTTTGGCGAGAAGGGCGGTGTTGCCATCAAAATCGACAACGTGGTTGTTGATGGCAAAAACTACCACGCGGGTAAAACTCTCGACCAGGTTAACTTAACGCCCCAGGGCGATGCCGCCACGTCGTTATACCTGAAAAATAACGAAGCCGTTGTTGCGGTGGAGAACAATCAGGTGCCTGTCGCGCAGCAGATGAGCTTCACGGTGACGATCTTCCCGGTACTGAAAGATACCGCGTTCAGAAACGCGACGGACGTGACGCCACTGGAAAGCGATCTGACCTGGAAAATATTGACTAAATAATAACTTAACTCATGTGCCTTATACTGCAACAAGCACAGTAAGGCACCGTTTCGCCCCCTCGGATTTCCTGTGTTATGATGAATCGTTTTCCTTCAATGGCACTGGAATGCAATGAAACCGACCGATCCCACCGCTGAAAACTCGACTGAAACCATTGGTCGTAGCTTACGCCGTCGTCCGCTGGCGCGGAAAAAGCTATCCGAAATGGTTGAAGAAGAGCTGGAACAGATGATTCGTCGTCGGGAGTTTGGCGAAGGCGAACAGCTACCGTCCGAGCGGGAACTGATGACCTTTTTCAACGTGGGGCGTCCTTCGGTACGTGAAGCGCTGGCAGCGCTCAAACGTAAAGGTCTGGTGCAAATCAATAACGGCGAGCGCGCTCGCGTATCGCGTCCTTCCGCCGATACCATTATCAGCGAACTCTCCGGCATGGCGAAAGATTTCCTCGCGCATCCAGGCGGAATTGCCCATTTTGAGCAGCTGCGCCTGTTTTTTGAATCCAGCCTGGTGCGCTACGCCGCAGAACACGCCACCGATGAGCAAATCGATCTGCTGGCGAAGGCGCTGGAGATTAACAGCCAGTCGCTGGAAGATAACGCATTGTTCATCCGATCTGACGTCGATTTTCACCGCATCCTGGCCGAGATGCCCGGCAACCCGATCTTCATGGCGATCCATGTCGCCCTTCTTGACTGGCTGATCGCCGCGCGTCCGACCGTACCCGATCGTGAGCTGTATGAGCACAATAGCGTAAGTTATCAGCAGCATATTGCCATTGTTGAAGCCATTCGTCAGCGCGATCCGGATGAAGCCGATCGTGCGCTTCAGACTCATCTCAACAGCGTTTCCGCGACCTGGCACGCTCTTGGTCAAAATAAAAAATTGCGAAAATAAATGTTGTATAACTGCTTTAACTATTTTGCTTTTTTATTTTGGTCTTTTTTATTCTTAATAATATTTGAATGTATTAACCTAATTCCTGGGATTTACAGAAAGAATAGATCTGAATTTTTTATTAAGTATTCCTAAATTGATTGTTTTTGTCATGCTGATATGATGCTAAAACGTCCTGAATAATCATAAAGGGACATGATTATAACTTGTGGACGTAAAAGTATATATATTTTGCTAAACATCAATTAAATAGAGTTAAGGAATAACTAATGAAAAAAGTAATATTAGCCACCGTTCTTTCTATGTGCGTTTCTTCAGCATTTGCAGCGGACACTGCGGTCCTGAAGGTAAAAGGAACGTTGACTAACGCTGCCTGTACGCCCGAAATTAGCAACGGCGGAGTGGTGGATTATGGTTCAATTGCTCTTGCATCGTTGAGCTCCACAGATGTCAACCAACTGGGGCTCCGGGATTTCTCGGTAACCATCAATTGTTCATCTCCGTCTAAAGTGGGCTTTACCGTAGTGGATGACCGTTCTGGTACTGCACCAAACATCGTGGTTAAAAATGGCTCATTTACCGGTAATGATATTGTCCAGCCGGTTAATCTGTTTGGTCTGAATAAGACCGCAGACAATGTGAATATTGGTAACTACAGTATGTTCCTTAAAACAGACAGCGTAGTCGCCGATGGAACAACTGTGTCTGCTATTTACAGTGATGACAATGGCGTATCATGGTCAGATGTTGGCAACCTGATGCAAAATAATGCGAGCCAGGTCGTGACTGTCGCAGCAACGGGTCAGACCACGCCGTTAGCGTTTTCACAACTGGTAGTCCCGATGGCGGTTTCAACGGCTGTGCAAAATACCGCAACGCTGGCGATTACCGACGATACAAACCTGGACGGTCAGGCGACTTTCACGCTGAAGTATCTTTAATCGTTAATTACGCTTAAGCGTTCGTTCTTACGGAGAATAAGTACAAGGTATTTATTCTCCTTTTTTATCTTCAGGACCGGTTCTTCAGGTCTTTGCGCCAATTGACACTCTCATTGCCTCCCTGACTGGCCACACTCCCCCCTGTCCAAAGACGATCCTGACGATCGTTTAGTGAGATGGATCGCAATATACGCGTTCTGTATTGCACCGCTGCTTATTTGATCTGGTATAACAGGTATAAAGGTATGTAGTCAGATAACACTAATCATTGACAGAGGTCGTTATGGCAAAAGATTTACGAGGCGTAATGCCAGCATTGTTAACCCCTTTCGATAACCAGCAGAAACTGGATATTGAAAGCCTGCGCCGTCTGGTGCGTTTCAACGTCGCGCAGGGAATTGATGGGCTGTATGTCGGCGGCTCGACGGGGGAAGCCTTCGTGCAGAGCGTTGCGGAAAGAGAGCA
This sequence comes from Citrobacter sp. RHB25-C09, assembly GCF_013836145.1. Taxonomy (NCBI): domain Bacteria; kingdom Pseudomonadati; phylum Pseudomonadota; class Gammaproteobacteria; order Enterobacterales; family Enterobacteriaceae; genus Citrobacter; species Citrobacter sp. RHB25-C09. Next base: position 488,919 of record NZ_CP057483.1, read on the forward strand.
GGTGCTGGAAGTCGTTGCCGATGAGGCAAAGGGGAAAGTCACGCTGATTGCGCATGTGGGTACGGTGAGTACCGATGAGAGCCAGCAGTTAGCCCGCGCGGCGCACCGTTATGGTTTTGATGCCGTTTCCGCGGTGACCCCGTTCTACTACCCATTCAGCTTTGACGAGCATTGCGATCATTACCGGGCAATCATTGATGCTGCGGATGGTTTGCCGATGGTGGTCTATAACATTCCTGCGCTGAGTGGCGTGAAGCTATCGCTGGATCAGATCAACACGCTCGTGACCTTACCGGGCGTTGGCGCGCTGAAGCAGACGTCAGGGGATCTGTATCAGATGGAGCAGATCCGCCGCGCGCATCCGGATCTGGTGCTTTACAACGGCTATGACGAAATATTTGCTTCCGGCCTGTTGGCGGGGGCAGACGGTGGTATCGGCAGCACATACAACATTATGGGCTGGCGATATCTGGGAATTGTGAAAGCGCTCAAAGAAGGTGACATCCAGACCGCACAAAAGCTGCAAAAAGAGTGCAATAAGGTTATCGATCTGCTTATTAAAACCGGCGTATTCCGTGGGCTGAAAACGGTTCTGCACTATATGGACGTTGTGTCTGTCCCACTGTGCCGTAAGCCGTTTGCTCCAGTAGATGAGAAGTATCTACCGGAACTGAAGGCGCTGGCTCAGCAATTGATGGCAGAGAAGGTGTAACCGCGAACAGCCGGGGGCGCTTCGCTTGCCCGGCCTACAAAACATAACGTGTAGGCCGGATAAGGCTACGTCGCCATCCGGCATCACAGCAAGAATTGTCGGGAGAGTAAAATGAGTACTTCTACCCAAAGCATTCCGTGGTATCGCCATCTCAACCGGGCCCAATGGCGGGCGTTCTCTGCCGCCTGGCTGGGATATTTATTGGATGGTTTTGATTTTGTGTTAATTGCCCTTGTGCTGACCGAAGTACAGGGCGAATTCGGCCTAACGACGGTTCAGGCGGCAAGCCTGATTTCGGCAGCTTTTATTTCACGCTGGTTTGGCGGGCTAATGCTGGGCGCGATGGGCGACCGTTACGGGCGTCGCCTGGCAATGGTCACCAGTATTATCTTGTTTTCGGTAGGGACCCTGGCCTGCGGTTTTGCGCCAGGCTATACCACTATGTTTATCGCCCGTCTGGTGATTGGCATGGGGATGGCGGGCGAATATGGCTCCAGCGCCACCTATGTCATTGAAAGCTGGCCGAAGCATTTACGTAATAAAGCCAGCGGCTTTTTGATCTCTGGTTTCTCGGTAGGCGCGGTTCTGGCGGCCCAGGTCTACAGCCTGGTGGTACCGGTCTGGGGCTGGCGCGCGTTGTTCTTCATTGGCATCCTGCCCATCATTTTCGCCCTCTGGCTGCGTAAAAACATCCCGGAAGCAGAGGACTGGAAAGAGAAACACGAAGGTAAAGCGCCAGTACGTACGATGGTCGATATTCTTTATCGCGGCGAACATCGCATTATCAACATGCTGATGACGGCAGCCGCTGCCGGCGCACTGTGGTTCTGTTTCGCGGGCAATCTGCAAAATGCGGCGATTGTCGCGGTTCTCGGCCTGCTGTGCGCAATCATCTTTATTAGCTTTATGGTGCAAAGCAGCGGCAAGCGCTGGCCGACGGGCGTGATGTTGATGGTCGTCGTACTGTTTGCTTTCCTCTACTCATGGCCGATACAGGCGCTGCTTCCAACCTACCTGAAAACCGAGCTGGCTTACGATCCTTCAACCGTGGCGCGGGTGCTCTTCTTCAGCGGCTTTGGCGCAGCGGTCGGTTGTTGCGTGGGCGGTTTCCTCGGCGACTGGCTGGGCACCCGGAAAGCCTATGTCTGTAGCCTCCTGGCCTCGCAGGTGCTGATCATTCCAGTATTTGCGATTGGTGGAACCAACGTATGGGTACTGGGGTTGCTGCTGTTTTTCCAGCAGATGCTGGGACAAGGGATATCGGGGATCTTACCGAAGCTGATTGGCGGCTACTTCGATACCGATCAGCGAGCGGCAGGGCTGGGCTTTACCTATAACGTTGGAGCCCTGGGCGGCGCGCTGGCACCGATCCTGGGAGCGCTGATCGCACAGCGTCTGGATTTAGGCACCGCGCTCGGCTCGCTCTCTTTCAGCCTGACCTTTGTGGTGATCCTGCTGATTGGTCTGGATATGCCGTCCCGCGTACAGCGCTGGCTGCGACCGGAAGCGATTCGTACCCATGATGCCATCGACGGCAAGCCGTTTAGCGGGGCCGTGCCGTTCGGCGGCGACAAAAGCGCCTTAGTCAAAAGCAAAAGTTGATCCGCTTGCCCGGCCTTGTGCCGGGCAAAATTCGTAAGGGAAGATCTATGTCGTTACTTGCACAACTGGATAAAAGCATTGCCGCGCATGGCGGTCTGATCGTCTCCTGCCAGCCGGTTCCTGGTAGTCCTTTGGAAAAACCTGAGATTGTCGCGGCAATGGCGCTGGCGGCAGAACAGGCGGGCGCAGTCGCGCTGCGTATTGAAGGTATTGAAAACCTACGGGCGACACGCGCTGTCGTTTCCGTGCCGATTATCGGTATTCTCAAGCGCGATCTGGACAATTCTCCTGTGCGCATTACCGCGTTTCTGGAGGATGTCGATGCGTTGGCGGAGGCGGGCGCGGATATTATCGCCATTGACGGGACCGATCGTCCGCGTCCGGTGCCGGTAGAGACGCTGTTGGCGCGTATCCACCATCATCAACTGCTGGCGATGGCCGACTGCTCCTCACAGGAGGACGGTCTGGCCTGTCAGACGCTCGGGGCAGAAATCATTGGTACTACGCTTTCAGGCTATACCACACCGGTAATACCGGAAGAGCCGGATCTGGCATTAGTGAAATCGTTAAGCGATGCCGGCTGTCGGTTGATTGCCGAAGGGCGATACAACACCCCAGCACAGGCCGCAGAAGCCATGCGCCACGGTGCCTGGGCGGTAACGGTCGGTTCTGCTATTACCCGGCTGGAGCACATCTGCGAGTGGTATAACACGGCGCTGAAAAAGGCGGTGCTATGACGACGCTGGCAATAGACATAGGCGGTACCAAACTTGCCGCCGCACTGGTGGATAACGATTTAGCGATCCGGTTGCGGAGGGAACTTCCGACGCCCGCCAGTAAAACACCAGAGGCGCTGCGAGAAGCGCTAAAAGCGCTGGTGGAGCCGATACAGCATCAGGCGCGCCGGGTGGCCATCGCCTCAACGGGGATTATCCGCGAAGGTAACCTGCTGGCGATTAACCCGCAAAATCTGGGGGGATTGCTACACTTTCCGCTGGTGCAGACACTTGAAGAGATCGCGGGTTTGCCGACATTAGCCATTAATGACGCTCAGGCTGCGGCATGGGCGGAATACCATGCAATTGCGGATGAGATCGAGGACATGGTGTTCCTGACCGTTTCAACCGGCGTGGGAGGTGGCGTCGTCAGTAATGGAAGGCTGGTGACCGGAAGCGGCGGACTGGCTGGGCATCTCGGACATACGCTGGCCGATCCCAACGGACCGGTATGCGGCTGTGGTCGGGTGGGGTGCGTCGAGGCCATCGCCTCAGGGCGCGGAATTTCTGCCGCTGCACAGGGGCATCTTGCGGGGTGTGACGCCAAAACTATTTTTGCCCGCGCGGCAGAAGGTGATGAACAGGCTTGCACGCTGGTTCAACGGTCCGCGCAGGTGTTAGCGCGACTGATTGCGGATACAAAGGCGGTAACCGACTGCCAGCGCGTCGTGATTGGCGGCAGCGTAGGTCTGGCTGAAGGCTATTTGTCGCAGGTGCGTGCTTATCTTACGCAAATGCCTGCGGTCTATCATGTTGAACTTAGCGCGGCACACTATCGTCATGACGCAGGGTTGCTGGGCGCGGCGCTGCTGGCTCAAGGAGATAAAAAATGATTCTGGGTGAAGTCCGTTCGTTACCGTCCACCGGTTTGCATCCTGTACTTCAGGAGGCGCTAACGCTTGCCCTGACGGCAAGACCGCAGGAAAAAACACCCGGACGCGTAGAGCTTCGCGGTGACGATATCTTTATGAATGTGATGACGTTCACTACGCAGTTTCCGGCCGAGAAAAAAGCGGAACTGCATGAACAGTACATTGATATCCAGTTGCTATTATCGGGAGAGGAGCGCATCCAGTTCGGCGTTATGGGTTCAGCACGTCAGTGTGAAACGTTCCATGCCGAAGAGGATTACCAGCTTTGCAATGAGATCACAGATAAACAGTCCGTCACGCTGCAACCGGGCATGTTTGCCGTCTTTATGCCCGGGGAACCGCATAAGCCAGGCTGCGCAATTCGTGAACCGGGCGAAATTAAGAAAGTGGTGGTGAAGGTACGCGCCAGCTTGCTGGACGCGTAGTTTGTATGCCTGATGGCGCTTCGCTTATCAGGCCTGTAGGCCGGATAAGGCGGTCACGCCGCCATCCGGCAATGTTACCCACGTTCTAGCGTTTAAACGTCACCGCTTCCGGCTGCGTCAGGTGCAAGGTTGTCTGACTGGGCACTGTCTCGGCAATCACCTTGCCGTGACGAACAGAATATCGTGCAGGCGTCTGACGACGAACCGCATCAAACCCATTCTCTGCCGGGAGAATCACCAGATTTGCTGAATTCCCCACGCTCAGGCCATAGTCCTGCAAGTGTAGTGTTTTCGCGCTGTGGGTGGTGATCAGGTTAAGTCCATCGTTTATTTGTCCGTAGCCCATCAACTGACAGACGTGTAACCCCATATGCAGGACCTGAAGCATATTCGCAGTTCCCAGCGGATACCACGGATCGAAAACGTCATCATGCCCAAAGCAGACGTTGATCTCCGCTTCCAGCATCTCTTTCACGCGCGTTACGCCGCGGCGTTTGGGGTAGGTATCAAAACGGCCCTGCAAATGCGTGTTCACCAGCGGGTTTGCCACGAAGTTAATGCCAGACATTTTCAACAAGCGGAACAGTCGGGACGTATACGCGCCATTATAGGAGTGCATCGCCGTGGTATGGCTGGCGGTCACGTGCGAACCCATTCCGTCACGATGCGCCAGCGCGGCGACGGTTTCAACGAAGCGCGATTGCTCATCATCAATCTCGTCACAGTGGACATCGATCAGTCGGTCGTACTTCTGCGCCAGGGCGAACGTTTTATGCAGTGACTCGACGCCATACTCACGCGTAAATTCAAAGTGAGGGATCGCGCCGATGACATCCGCCCCTAAACGCACGGCTTCCTCTAGCAACTCTTCACCGTTCGGATAAGACAGAATGCCTTCCTGCGGGAATGCCACAATTTGCAGATCGACCCACGGGGCGACATCCTGCTTCACCTCCAGCATGGCTTTTAGCGCCGTAAGGGTGGGATCTGACACGTCAACGTGTGTACGTACGTACTGGATGCCGTTGGCGATCTGCCATTTCAGGGTCTGCATAGCGCGGGTTTTAACGTCTTCATGGGTGAGCATCGCTTTACGTTCGGCCCAGCGCTCGATTCCCTCGAAAAGGGTGCCTGACTGATTCCAGTTCGGTTCGCCCGCCGTTTGTGTCGTATCCAGGTGAATATGTGGTTCGACGAATGGGGGGATAGCCAGTCCGCATTCGGCGTCCAGCACCTCACCGGTTGGCGCAGAGGCGGTTTCCTGAGGAACGATACGGCTGAAGCGTCCGTTCTCAATCGTGATTTGCCATAAACCCTCTTGCCCCTGCAAACGGGCCTGACGGATAGTGAGGGAATTATTCTGCATGGGAAACCTCCGAAGGGTTAGCAAGGGTACGTTTGGCGAATGGGTTTAACACCAAATAGCTGAAGACGCCACCCAATACTGCGTTTACGGGGACAATTCCCGGAATGTAGTGCCCGGCAGCAATACCCAGGGCGACCGATAAAATGGCAATCCAGTTAACGGACACAAATTTTGCGTGGTCGAAGCTGGCATAGCGGCGGCGGTTGATCAGGTAGTCGGCGATAATCACCCCGCCAATCGGCGGAATCGCTGCCGACAGAAAGGTCAGCCAGCCAACAAAGTTGTTGTATAGCCATAGTGCGCACAGCGTACCGATAATGCCATTAACCACCGACAGCGTACGGCTGGAAAGGCCGGTAATATTGGCGAAACCCAGACCCGAGGCATACAGCGCGTTGTCGTTGGTGGTCCAGATATTCAGGCCGAGAACGACAATCGCCGGCAGCAGCAGTCCCTGAGCGATCATCACGTCAGAAATATCGGCCTGTCCTACTGCAGCAGCACCTGCCGCACCGAAGATAAACATCAGCGAGTTGCCAAGGAAAAAGGCCACCATCGCCACAAGGACAGCGCCTTTAGCATTGCGACCAAAGCGGACGAAGTCGGCGGTCAGCGTGCCTGCGCTGATAAACGAACCGACAACCAGCGCCAGCGCGCTGGAAAAGTTGAGCGGCGTCTGCGGCACAATGGATTTTAAATGATCTAAACCTCCTACGCCGTCCACCGCCAGCCAGACGGAATAGCTTCCCAGGATGACAATAGCAGGTACAGCGATGATGGATAAAATCGTCAGCGCCGAGATACCAAAGAAAATGGTCAACGTCATCAACAGGCCGGAAACCGCAATCAGGATATTCACGTCAATGCCTGTCGCTTTACTCACCGGGATGGCAAACATCGCCACGCCAACGCCAAACCATCCGACCTGCGTACCGCCTAATAGCATGGAGGGAAGCCAGGAGCCTTTTATACCGAATGAGTAACGGGCTAGAAGATGGGTTGAGAGGCCGGTTTTTGCGCCGATAAAGCCAAGAAAAGCAGTGTATATACCGAGGAGGAGATTGCCGAAGAGAACTGCGAGGAAGAAATCATTATAGGAAAGACCGGTACCGAGTGTGCCTCCGGTCCACATACTGGCGGAAAAAAACGTTAATCCTAACATCACAAAAGTGAGTGGAACCACGCCTTTCCGCGCCGCCAGAGGGACGGGGCCCTGGCTATAATTGTTATCTTGCGACACAACGCCTCCTTGAGTTTTGGCCAAAAAATCCGCCGCATAATATACATTTTTTAGATGAATGCAAACGTTTACGTCTGGATTTACAGCGCATTTATGAGGAAAAGGATATCGCTGACTAAAAGGTATGTTATTGAAAACAGGCTCCCCAGCTATCCGCGTTATGCTTCTGCTGGGGAGTCAGAGGGGCTTACACTTCCAGATAATTCAGGATCCCGTCAGCCGCTTTACGGCCTTCGGCGATGGCGGTAACCACCAGATCCGAACCGCGCACGATGTCGCCACCGGCGAAGATCTTCGGGTTACTGGTCTGGAACGCGTTGTCGCTACCTTCCGGGGCGATAATGCGTCCCTGAGAATCCAGCTCGACGCTGTGTTTTGCCAGCCATTCCATGCTGTGCGGACGGAAGCCAAACGCCATCACTACCGCATCAGCCGGCACCACGTGCTCGGAACCCGCGACGATCTCCGCGCGGCGACGACCCTTCGCATCCGGTGCCCCCATCTCGGTGCGCGCCATCTTCACGCCGCTCACCTTGCCGTTGGCATTCACCTCAATCCCCAGCGGCTGCACGTTGAACTGGAACTCAACGCCTTCTTCACGCGCGTTTTTCACTTCGCGCCGTGAGCCGGGCATGTTCTCTTCATCGCGACGGTAGGCACAGGTAACATGCGTCGCCTTCTGGCGAACCGAGGTACGCACGCAGTCCATCGCGGTATCGCCACCGCCGAGAACCACGACGCGCTTGCCTTCCATACTGACGAACGGTTCGTCGGTCGTTTCGCCGAAGCCCATAATCTGCTTGGTATTGGCGATCAGGAACGGCAGGGCGTCGAACACGCCGTCAGCGTCTTCGTTTTCCAGTCCGCCGCGCATCGACTGGTAGGTACCGACGCCGAGGAATACGGCATCGTACTCTTTCAGCAGCTCGTCGAGTTGCACGTCACGACCGACTTCGACGTTCAGTTTGAACTCAATACCCATCCCGGTGAATATCTCACGGCGGCGGGTCATGACCTCTTTTTCCAGCTTAAAGGCGGGAATACCAAAGGTCAGCAGGCCGCCAATCTCCGGATGACGGTCAAACACTACCGCCTTCACGCCGTTGCGAGTGAGGACGTCGGCGCAGGCTAGCCCAGCCGGGCCGGCACCGATAATGGCTACGCGCTTGTCGGTTTGCTTAACGCCGGTCATATCCGGACGCCAGCCCATCTCAAACGCTTTATCGTTGATATAGCGCTCAATGTTGCCGATGGTCACCGCGCCAAACTCATCGTTCAGGGTACAGGAACCTTCGCACAGACGATCCTGCGGACAGACGCGACCACACACCTCCGGCAGGGTGTTGGTCTGGTGTGAGAGTTCCGCAGCTTCAAAGATGCGTCCTTCATTGGCAAGCTTCAGCCAGTTCGGGATGTAGTTATGAACCGGGCACTTCCACTCACAGTACGGGTTACCGCAGGAAAGACAGCGATCCGCCTGCGCTTTGGCCTGGCCTTCCGAAAACGGTTCGTAGATTTCCACAAACTCGATCTTGCGGATCTTCAGCGGCTTCTTCGGCGGTTCAATGCGCTGCAGGTCGATAAATTGATAAACGTTCTGACTCATGATGACCCCTTACTGCGCCTGCACGCGCAGCTCAGCTGCGCTACGACTACGATGACCCAACAGTGCTTTGACATCACTGGACTTTGGCTTAACCAGCGCGAACTTAGCGGCAAACGCTGACCAGTTCGCCAGAATCTCTTCCCCGCGCTGGGAGCCGGTGTACTGCACGTGTTCGGTAATAAGCCCACGCAGATGCTCTTCGTGGATCGCCAGTTCATCCACGCCCAGCACTTCAACCAGTTCCGGATTCACGCGCTTACGGAACTCGCCATCTTCGTCCAGCACGTAGGCAAAGCCGCCGGTCATACCTGCGCCGAAGTTCACCCCGGTTTTGCCGAGGATGCAGACGATGCCACCGGTCATATATTCACAACCGTTATCACCAATCCCTTCCACAACGGTGATGGCGCCGGAGTTACGCACCGCGAAACGCTCACCCGCGCGGCCTGCGGCGTAAAGACGACCGCCGGTTGCGCCGTACAGACAGGTATTACCGATAATGCTCGCCTTATGACTGAGGAAGGAAGAACCCACCGGAGGACGCACTGCCAGCAGACCGCCCGCCATGCCTTTACCGACATAGTCGTTCGCATCGCCAGTCAGGTACAGCTCAACGCCGCCCGCATTCCAGACGCCGAAGCTCTGACCTGCGGTACCGTTAAAGTGTGCTTTAATCGGATCCGATGCCAGCCCCTGATCGCCGTGCGTCTGGGCGATATAACCCGACAGCGACGCGCCAACGGAGCGGTCGGTGTTGCGAATATCAAACCAGAAGGTTTTGCTCTGGCGCTCATCGACAAACGGTTTTGCCTGCTGCAATAGCTGCGCATTCAGCACGCCGTTATCAAACGGCGGGTTGTTCTCGGTGCAGTAAAGCGCTTTGCCCGCCTTAGGCTCCGCGGTCTCCAGCAGACGGGACAATTCCAGCTTCTGCTGCTTGGCCGTGAAGCCTTCCAGCTCTTTGAGCAGGTCGGTGCGGCCAATCAGGTCTACCAGGCGTTTCACGCCCAGCTGCGCCATCAGTTCGCGGGTTTCGCGAGCAATAAATTCAAAGTAGTTGGTCACTTTGAACGGCAGGCCGTGGTAATGGTTCTTACGCAGTTTTTCGTCCTGAGTTGCGACACCGGTGGCACAGTTGTTCAGGTGGCAAATACGCAGGTATTTACAGCCGAGAGCGACCATCGGGCCGGTCCCAAAGCCGAAGCTTTCTGCACCGAGTATTGCCGCTTTAATGATATCCACGCCGGTTTTCAGGCCGCCGTCGACCTGCAAACGGATCTTATGACGCAGGCCGTTAGCGACCAGCGCCTGCTGGGTTTCCACCAGGCCAAGCTCCCACGGACAGCCCGCGTACTTAACGGAAGAGAGTGGACTGGCACCCGTACCACCGTCATAACCGGCAATGGTGATCAGATCCGCATAGGCTTTTGCCACGCCTGTAGCAATCGTGCCCACGCCCGGTTCGGAAACCAACTTCACGGAGATCATGGCCTTTGGGTTAACCTGTTTCAGGTCGAAAATCAGCTGCGCTAAATCCTCGATAGAGTAGATATCGTGATGCGGCGGCGGGGAGATGAGCGTCACGCCCGGTACCGAATAACGCAGTTTGGCGATGTAAGGCGTGACTTTATCACCCGGGAGCTGACCGCCTTCGCCTGGCTTCGCGCCCTGGGCAACTTTAATTTGAATTACATCGGTGTTCACCAGATACGCCGGGGTGACGCCAAAGCGACCGGAGGCAACCTGCTTGATACGGGAGACTTTGTTGGTGCCGTAGCGCGCCGGATCTTCACCGCCTTCACCGGAGTTAGAGTTCCCACCGATGCTGTTCATCGCTTCCGCCAGCGCTTCGTGCGCTTCCGGACTCAGGGCGCCGATGGACATCGCGGCGGTATCAAAGCGTTTGAACAGTTCGCTGGCCGGTTCGACATCGTCGATGCTCACCGCTTCATCACCCGGGGCGATCGCCAGCAGGTCACGCAACGTCGTCGCCGGGCGTTCGTTGACCAGCGCGGCATACTGCTGATAGTCGCTGTATTCACCACTCTGTACCGCCTGTTGCAGCGTACGCACCACGTCCGGGTTATAGGCATGGTACTCGCCACCGTGGACGTACTTCAGCAGGCCGCCCTGGCTAATCGGCTTGCGTGCCAGCCAGGCGCGTTTCGACAGGTTCAGTAGATCCTGCTGGAAGTCGGCAAAGCCCGCGCCACCGATGCGGCTGACCACGCCCTGGAAACAGAGGTTCACCACGTCATCGTGCAGACCGACCGCTTCAAACAGTTTGGAACAGCGGTAGGAGGCGATGGTCGAGATGCCCATTTTGGACATGATTTTATACAGCCCTTTGTTGATGCCGTTACGGTAGTTCAGCATCACGGTGCGGTAGTTTTTGGCAATCGCGTGAGTGTCGATCAGACGCCCCAGCGTTTCGTAGGCCAGGTAAGGATAAATGGCCGTTGCGCCAAAGCCGAGAAGCACCGCGAAGTGGTGCGGATCGCGCGCACTTGCGGTTTCGACGATGATGTTGGCGTCGCAGCGCAGGCTCTGTTCAACCAAACGCGCTTGCACCGCGCCAACGGCCATCGGTGCCGGAACCGGCAGGCGGTTCTTACCGATATTACGATCCGAGAGCACCAGCAGCACCGTGCCGCTACGCACCATTTGTTCGGCGGTATCGCACAGCGCTTTGACCGTCTCTTCAAGCGTGGTTTGCGTCGCGTCGAAGGTAATATCAAGCCGATCGGCGCGATAGTGCTCCTCTGTCATGGTGGTGAGCTGTTTGAAATCGGAATAGAGCAAAATCGGTGACTTAAAGCTCAGACGGTGCGCCTGGCCTTCCGCTTCGCAGAAGACGTTCATCTCGCGACCGATGCTGGTGGCAAGCGACATAACGTGAGCTTCACGCAGCGGATCGATAGGCGGGTTGGTCACCTGGGCGAACTGCTGGCGGAAATAGTCATAAATAATGCGCGGCTGGCTGGATAGCACGGCAAACGGGGTGTCGTCTCCCATTGAACCGACGGCTTCCTGGCCGTTTTCGCCGAGGACTCGAAGCACCGAGTCCAGCTCTTCGGCGCTGTAGTTAAACTGTTTCTGATAGCTGGCAAGCGTATCGTCGTCCAGCTCACGGTTGCCGACTTCTTCATCCGGCAGATCTTCAAACGGCACCAGACGACGCACGTTTTTCGCCATCCATTCTTTATACGGGTGGCGGCTTTTCAGGTCGTCATCGGTTTCGGCGGAGTGAAGAATGCGCCCACCCCGGGTGTCGATCACCATCAGTTCGCCTGGCCCAACGCGGCCTTTTTCCACGACTTCGTCAGGCTGGTAGTCCCAGATGCCGACTTCTGAAGCGCAGGTGATCAGTTTGTCTTTGGTAATGACATAACGCGCCGGACGCAGACCGTTACGGTCGAGGTTACAGGCGGCAAAACGCCCGTCCGACATCACGATCCCTGCCGGGCCGTCCCACGGTTCCATGTGCATGGAGTTAAAGTCGAAGAAGGCGCGCAGTTCAGGGTCCATATCCGGGTTGTTCTGCCAGGCAGGCGGCACCAGCAGACGCATGGCGCGCACGATGTCCATCCCACCGGCTAGCAGTAGTTCCAGCATGTTATCCATGGAGCTGGAGTCGGAGCCGGTTTCGTTAACAAACGGCGCGGCGTCATGCAGGTCAGGGATCAGCGGCGTCTGGAATTTATAGGTACGCGCACGCGCCCACTGACGGTTACCGGTAATGGTATTGATCTCGCCGTTGTGCGCAAGATAGCGGAACGGCTGCGCCAGCGGCCAGCGCGGCACGGTGTTAGTGGAGAAGCGCTGATGGAACAGGCAGATGGCTGATTCCAGGCGCAGATCCGCGAGGTCCAGGTAAAAGCGCGGCAAATCCGCCGGCATACACAGACCTTTATAAATGTTCACCAGGTTCGACAGGCTACAAACGTAGAAGTCTTTATCTTCCTGCAAACGCTTTTCGATGCGGCGACGGGCGATGAACAGACGGCGTTCCATATCGCGTGGACGCCAGCCCGCAGGGGCGTTCACAAAAATTTGTTCAATACGCGGCAGAGAGGAGAGGGCGATTTCACCCAGCACGCCTTCGTTGGTTGGCACATCGCGCCAGCCGACAATTGACAGGGTTTCCTGCTGGAGTTCTTCTTCAACAATACGGCGTGACGCCGCGGCCAGTTCGGGATCTTTATTTAAGAAGATCATCCCGACCGCGTAGTTTTTGGCTAAACGCCAGCCGCGCTCTTCGGCGACGATGCGAAAAAAGCGGTCAGGTTTTTGCAACAGCAGGCCACAACCGTCGCCGGTTTTACCGTCAGCGAGGATGGCACCACGGTGCTGCATACGGGCCAGTGCGTGTATGGCGGTACGCACTACCTTGTGGCTAGGTTCGCCTTCTATGTGGGCGATCAGGCCGAAACCACAGTTATCCTTCTCAAGGGATTTATCGTACAACATATCTGTGAACCTCCCCAGGCTCTGCGTGATCCCCTGCCGATACCGTTGGCGCACAGGCACAGCAAGAGCATGGCGACGGGGTTTGCGTTTCATACGCGTACCTCGCATTCGCCCTCTTGATCCATTGCGCTTAGGTCAAACAAGTTTGAGGACTTGCTGTCAGAGGGAATCTCAATTACTGCATAAATATGATGAGCACACCGCTCATCCAGAAAGCTTCCAGCGGATTTCCAACTTATCGGGATTCCACACACAGGTCAAATGGCAAGCTTATGTCTCGAAAAATGTGCCATAGCGCATGTATCGCTATGAAATTATTGATAATAATCTGATTTTTACAGGGTTTTAACGCTTCAGGAACAAGACAGTGAGTGTGATCTCTCTCACTAAAAGAGAGGCCGGTTAAGCCTTATCTTCGCTTGATTAGCCGCTTAATCTAGCTATTTATGCTGGTTAATACTTCATTGGTAATTCAAAATACCGTTTTTGCGCAATAAGCGTCAGAAGATAAAAAAAGTAGTTGGGAATAAAAGAAAATTGCTTGAGTGGGTTGTGAATGAAATATCGTTAAAAATGCTTGAATATGCAAATGATAAAAGCCTGCCGGGGCGATTGATCCAGGTCATCGCCGGAAAGGGCAAAAAATGGCAGGCTTTGGCCTCTTTATAAGGCGCGGTCTATCAGATTATGCAGTTACAGAAATTAGTCAATATGTTTGGTGGGGATCTTTCTCGTCGTTACGGGCAAAAGGTTCATAAACTGACGCTACACGGCGGGTTTAGCTGCCCAAACCGTGATGGCACTATCGGACGTGGCGGTTGCACTTTCTGTAATGTCGCCTCTTTTGCCGATGAAGCACAGCAACACCATTCGATCGCCGAGCAGCTTGAACGTCAGGCGCATCTGGTGAACCGTGCCAAACGCTACCTCGCTTATTTTCAGGCTTACACCAGCACCTTTGCGGAAGTCCAGGTGCTGCGTTCGATGTATCAGCAGGCGGTGAACCAGGCCAGTATTGTCGGCCTTTGCGTGGGGACGCGGCCCGACTGTGTGCCGGATGCGGTGCTCGATTTGCTCTGTGAATATCACGATCAGGGTTACGAAGTCTGGTTAGAACTGGGATTACAAACCGCGCACGACAAAACGCTGCACCGTATTAATCGCGGCCATGATTTTGCCTGTTATCAGCACACTACCCGGCTGGCACGCGAGCGCGGACTGAAGGTCTGTGCACATTTGATCGTCGGCCTGCCGGGTGAGGGACAAGCAGAATGCCTGCAAACCCTCGAACAGGTGGTCGAGACTGGCGTGGATGGTATCAAGTTGCACCCGTTGCACATTGTTAAAGGCAGCATCATGGCAAAAGCCTGGGAAGCTGGGCGTCTCAACGGCATTGCGCTGGAGGATTACACGGTTACCGCCGGTGAAATGATCCGCCATACGCCGCCGGAGGTGATTTATCATCGCATCTCCGCCAGCGCCCGCCGCCCGACGTTATTGGCACCGCTGTGGTGTGAAAATCGCTGGACCGGAATGGTCGAGCTGGATCGCTATCTGAATGAACACGGCGTACAGGGTTCAGCACTGGGTTCACCGTGGGTGCCGCCGGAGCGTTAACTTCCCCCTGGTCGGATAAAGCAAAGCCGCCATCCGGCAATACTGTGTCTGATGGCGCTGCGCTTATCATGCCTACGGGCACTACCCCCTCGTCGATCATTTTCACCGATAACCTCCGCATTTTTTGCACAATCTTCAACGTCATGCCCAGAATTGAGTATTATTGTGCCAGATTGTCGTAAAGGAAATTCCTGATGAAGCAAATTCGTATGCTGGCGCAGTATTATGTGGACCTGATGATGAAACTGGGTCTGGTGCGTTTCTCGCTGCTGCTGGCATTAGCCCTGGTCGTGCTGGCGATTGTGGTGCAAATGGCCGTCACCATGGTATTGCATGGACGTGTCGAACAAATCGACGTTATCCGTTCCATTTTCTTTGGGCTGCTCATCACCCCCTGGGCCGTCTATTTCTTGTCGGTGGTGGTCGAACAGTTGGAAGAGTCCCGACAGCGACTCTCGCGGCTGGTCCAAAAGCTGGAAGAGATGCGCGAACGCGACCTCAAACTCAACGTCCAGCTTAAAGACAACATCGCGCAGCTTAATCAGGAGATTGCCGATCGTGAAAAGGCGGAGGCAGAACGCCAGTCGACGTTTGAACAGCTCAAAGTTGAAATCCAGGAGCGTGAAGAAGCGCAAATTCAGCTTGAGCAACAATCCTCTTTTTTGCGCTCCTTTCTCGATGCTTCACCCGATCTGGTCTTTTATCGCAACGAAGACAAAGAGTTTTCCGGCTGTAACCGGGCAATGGAATTACTGACAGGTAAAAGCGAAAAGCAGCTGGTGAATTTAAAACCCGCTGACGTTTACTCGCCTGAAGCGGCAGAAAAAGTGATCGAAACGGATGAAAAAGTCTTTCGCCATAATGTGTCGCTGACGTATGAACAGTGGCTGGACTACCCGGACGGGCGTAAAGCCTGTTTCGAAATTCGTAAGGTGCCCTATTATGATCGCGTTGGTAAGCGTCACGGCCTGATGGGCTTTGGCCGCGATATCACCGAACGCAAGCGTTATCAGGATGCTCTTGAGCGCGCCAGTCGCGATAAAACCACCTTTATTTCCACCATCAGTCATGAACTGCGGACACCGTTAAACGGCATCGTCGGGCTGAGCCGCATTTTGCTGGATACTGAACTGACGGCTGAGCAGGAAAAATACCTCAAAACCATTCACGTATCGGCGGTGACGTTAGGTAATATCTTCAACGATATCATTGATATGGATAAAATGGAGCGACGTAAAGTCCAGCTCGATAATCAACCCGTCGATTTCACCAGCTTTATGGCCGATCTGGAAAACCTCTCCGGCTTGCAGGCGCAGCAGAAAGGGTTGCGGTTTGTGCTTGAACCGACCCTGCCGCTGCCGCATAAGGTCATCACTGACGGCACGCGCTTGCGACAAATCCTGTGGAATCTTATCAGCAACGCAGTGAAATTTACCCAGCAAGGGCAGGTAACGGTGCGGGTGCGTTATGACGATGGCAAGACGCTGCATTTTGAAGTGGAAGATTCCGGTATCGGTATTCCGCCAGGCGAGCAGGATAAAATATTCGTCATGTATTATCAGGTGAAAGATCAGCACGGTGGGAAGCCGGCGACCGGTACCGGGATTGGCCTCGCCGTTTCGCGCCGTCTGGCGAAAAATATGGGTGGCGATATTACCGTTTCGAGCCAGCCCGGAAAAGGTTCTGTCTTTACGCTCACCGTCAATGCACCCGCCGTGGCGGAAGAGGTCGAGGACGCGTTCGACGAAGACGATTTACCGCTGCCAGCGCTCAACGTGCTGCTGGTGGAAGATATCGAACTTAACGTGATTGTGGCGCGTTCGGTGCTGGAAAAACTCGGCAATAGTGTAGATGTGGCCATGACCGGGAAGGCGGCGCTGGAGATGTTTAAGCCGGGTGAATATGACCTTGTCCTGCTGGATATTCAGTTACCGGATATGACCGGGTTGGATATTTCACGCGAACTGACCCAGCGCTACAGCCGCGATGATCTGCCGCCGCTGGTGGCGCTTACGGCTAACGTACTGAAAGATAAAAAAGAGTATCTGGATGCCGGAATGGATGACGTGCTGAGCAAGCCGCTGTCCGTACCGGCGTTAACCGCCATGATCAAAAAGTACTGGGATACCCAGGAAGAAGAGGAGAGCCCGGTGAACTCTGAAGAGAGCAGTAAATCACAAGCGCTGTTAGATATTCCGATGCTGGAACAGTATATCGAATTAGTGGGTCCGAAATTGATCACAGATGGACTGGCGGTATTTGAAAAAATGATGCCGGGCTATTTAAGCGTACTGGAATCAAACCTCACCGCGCGTGATAAAAAAGGCGTAGTAGAAGAGGGGCATAAAATTAAAGGTGCTGCCGGGTCCGTTGGGCTTCGTCATTTGCAACAGCTAGGACAGCAGATCCAGTCACCCGATCTCCCGGCGTGGGAAGATAATGTTGGGGAATGGATTGAAGAGATGAAGCAGGAGTGGCAACACGATGTAGCGGTGCTGAAAAACTGGGTGGCAAACGCTGGAAAAAAATGACCCCGGCTTGACCGGGGTGCGCGAATACTGCGCCAACACCAGGGAAATCTTGGCTGCGCCGTAAGTTATTATCATTTGGAACAAGGGCGCAGCGCTTATTTTCAGGCCGCACGCAGTTAAGATAGCAAATCTTAAATGTTTTGTTACATGAATCAGTTAAATGTGTGAAGCGTAGCATTTTAATCACATTTATTAATGCGCGTCAGCAAGTGGTAAACAGGACGAAGTAAATGAAAAAAATTGGCGTGGTACTCAGCGGGTGCGGTGTCTATGACGGCGCAGAGATTCATGAAGCCGTATTAACGCTGCTGGCGATTGCCCGTAGCGGTGCGCAGGCTGTCTGTTTTGCCCCAGACAAAGCGCAGGCTGATGTTATTAATCACCTGACGGGCGACGTCATGGCAGAAACCCGTAATGTACTGATCGAAGCTGCCCGTATTACGCGTGGCAATATTCGCCCGCTCTCTCAGGCCGTTTCTGGTGAACTCGATGCGCTGATCGTCCCCGGCGGTTTTGGCGCGGCGAAAAATTTAAGTAATTTTGCTAGTCAGGGCAGTGAATGCCGTGTTGACAATGATTTGGCTGCGCTGGCTATCGCGATGCACCAGTCGGGAAAACCGCTGGGTTTTATGTGTATCGCACCGGCGATGCTGCCGAAAATTTTCGGTTTTCCACTGCGTCTGACTATTGGCACTGATATTGATACGGCGGAAGTGCTGGAAGATATGGGGGCGGAGCATGTCCCGTGTCCGGTTGATGACATCGTGGTGGATGAAGACAACAAGATTGTGACTACACCCGCGTATATGCTGGCGCAGGATATCGCCCAGGCGGCGAGCGGCATTGAGAAGCTGGTGTCACGCGTGCTGGTTCTCGCGGAATGAAAAGAGGCGTAAGCGCCTTTTTGCGCCGCATAATCGTGCGGATCGTGCTGGTGCTCGCCGTTTTCTGGGGGGGCGGCATCGCCCTGTTCAGCGTGGTCCCAGTTCCGTTTTCGGCAGTCATGGCTGAGCGACAAATTGGCGCGTGGTTGCAGGGGGACTTTGGTTATGTCGCCCATTCTGATTGGGTGAGCATGGATGCGATCTCTCCGTGGATGGGATTGGCGGTGATCGCAGCGGAAGATCAAACTTTCCCGGACCACTGGGGATTTGACGTCGCGGCCATTGAAAAGGCGCTGTCGCACAATGAACGCAACGAAAACCGCATTCGCGGCGCGTCAACGCTTTCTCAGCAAACCGTTAAAAATCTCTTTTTATGGGATGGGCGGAGCTGGGTGCGTAAAGGGCTGGAGGCTGGCCTGACGCTGGGGGTTGAAACGGTCTGGAGCAAAAAGCGTATTCTGACCGTTTACCTGAATATTGCCGAGTTTGGCGAGGGGATATTTGGCGTTGAAGCCGCGTCCCGGCATTTCTTTGGCAAACCCGCCAGCAGGCTGACCCAGTCAGAAGCGGCGTTGCTCGCCGCCGTACTGCCCAATCCTTTGCGCTTTAAAGCCGACGCACCTTCAGGTTATGTGCGAAATCGCCAGGCGTGGATTATGCGTCAGATGCGCCAGTTAGGCGGCGAGTCGTTTATGACCCGTAATAAGCTTAAGTAGTATTGCCGGAAGGAGGCTGCGCCTTATCCGGCCTACAAATTGCGCTGTGCCCGTAGGCCTGATAAGCGAAGCGCCATCAGGCACAGGATTGCGTGAATTATGCTTCGCGGGAAGAGAGTGACAATCCGCTGCGCTCTTTAGGCTTTACGTCTGTCTCAAATGCCATGGCCAGCACCGGTTGAGCAATAAAACGCTGCCATAATCTTTCCTGCTTCCGGTGACAGAACCAGGTTGACCAGGTGGCCAGCGGAATCAGTGTCCCTTCGCCAATGTTGTCGCATACCACAGGCACCACTTCCGATTCGCTGATGCGGCGGCAGAGAATGTTCTGCGGCTTGAGCGTCATCGTCACGATATGATTTTCACGCAGATAGCGTTTCAGCTTCTTCAGCAGCTGGCGCAAAAGAGCAACGTCGTCTTCGTAGCGACATTGTCTGGCAAATTCGGTCAGCGTCACGGACGGTTTGCCATCGTAATCTGCAATCACGTCGTAAACATAGCCAGTACCGCAGTCGGTTTCTACCGTGCCGTAATAGCGGGGAATACCACTCCAGTCTTTCAGGTAACGGGAAAGATGCGCGTAATATTTTAATTCGCGCTGCGTCTCTTTATCGCCGCCGTGGTCACTGTTATACACAATCTTAATGCAGCGTTGGGCATCATCCGGATGCGCATAACATTTACGATGTCGTCCGGTGCCCAGGGGAGTCAGTTCAGAAAGACGAATCATGAGTGTTATCCTGGAAATATTTATTAACTATTCTCCAGTATCACCACCCTGATTAAATAAAAGCTAAACGATCGCGCTTAAGGTTTTCTTAAGGTAATTATTAATGTGTAAAGCGCACAAAATGTACAAATATTCACGATAAAAATAAAAAACGCCAGACGGCGTTTTCTGTGAATGTGTTAAAGCGGGAAGGTTTAGTCTTCGTCGAATCCCGAATTGAACAGGGCAATAACGGCGGCAAGTGCTTCGACTTCCTCGGGACCTGAGGCTTCAACCTCAATCTGGCGGCCTTTAGCGGAGTCCAGCATCAGTAATGCAATAACGCTATTCGCCTCTGCTTCTGTACCCTCATCATTGCGTAACAAGACTTCGGCGTCAAAACCCTGCATTAATTCAAATAGTTTCATCGCGGGCCGGGCATGCATACCCAGCTTATTCGTGACTTCAACTGTTTGCTTCACGGTCATGTTTTACGTTTTTCCAGCGTACGATGGCGTGACTGAACGTTTTTCCCGCGCGAGCGGAAATAGTCAGCCAGCTGTTCTGCAATATACACCGAACGGTGTTTCCCGCCGGTACAGCCGATAGCCACGGTCAGGTAGCTGCGGTTGTTGGTTTCCAGCATCGGTAACCATAGCTCAAGATAGCTACGAGTCTGATAAATAAAATTGTGTACTTCTGTGTGCCTGTCGAGGAACGCGGCAACGGGCTTATCAAGACCGGTCATAGGACGCAGTTTCGGATCCCAGTGCGGGTTTGGCAGAAAGCGCACATCAAACACATAGTCGGCGTCAATCGGGATGCCGTGCTTGAAGCCAAAGGATTCAAACACCATCGTCAGCTCACGTTCGCGTTTGCCCAGCAGGCGGGTGCGCAGCATTTCGGCCAGTTCGTGTACCGACATCTCGGAGGTGTCGACAATCAGGTCTGCGCGGGAACGTAACGGTTCAAGCAGATCGCTTTCCTGATCGATAGCGCTTTCCAGCGACAGGTTTTTGCTGGAGAGAGGATGGAGGCGGCGCGTATCGCTATAGCGGCGAATCAACGTGTTACGGTCGGCATCCAGGAACAGCAACTGCGGTGAGAATGCATCCGGCAGGTTGTTCATTGCCTGCTCGAAGATTTCAGGTGACTCTGGCATATTACGCACGTCAATGCTGACCGCGGCAGAAATCTGGCGATCGGCAAGCGTACGTGCCAGATCGGGCAACAGCACCACGGGAAGGTTATCCACGCAGTAAAAACCCATATCTTCCAGCGCACGCAGGGCGACAGACTTCCCTGATCCGGAGCGACCGCTGACGATCATCAGTACCATGTACTGTATCTCCTCACCATGTCAAAAAGGGCGTTATGCTTCATCCTGACCGCCTTCGGTGTCAGTGATGATTTGATACAGCTCTTCATCACTCTGGGCAGCGCGCAGGCGGCGGCAAATCGTTTTATCCGCGAGTCGTTTAGCCACCAGCGACAGCGTGTGCAAATGCGTTTTGGTTTGGTCCGCAGGCACCAGCAGGGCGAAGAGGAGATCGACAGGTTGATTATCAATGGCGTCAAACGCAATTGGCGTTTCAAGTTGCACAAAAACGCCGACAGCACGCAAGGTATCTTCTTCCAGCTTACCGTGCGGGATTGCGATCCCATTGCCGATGCCGGTACTGCCCATTTTTTCCCGTGTCAGGATGGCCTCGAAAACCACCTGAGAAGGCAAGCTAAGCTGCTTTGCCGCCAGTTCGCTGATGATTTCCAGTGCACGCTTCTTGCTCTGGCAATGCACGCCACTGCGCGTACATTCCTGATTAAGCACACTGCTCAGTTGTAGAGTCGTATCGTTATTTATCATAATTTCACCTAAGAACCCGCCCTCTCAGAGAGAAAGTGGGTTCGGAGCGCTAACTGTACAAATGGCCTGTTGTGCAGCACAACAGGCCTTCCTGCACCCGCTAACTGCCCGGACAATTAGTGTTGTTTCAGTTTATCTTTGTGTTTCGTGAGCTGTCTTGCCAGCTTATCGATTAAGCCATCAATGGCGGCGTACATGTCCTGACCTTCCGCGCTGGCGTGAATTTCGCCACCGTTTACATGCAGTGTTGCATCCGAGATGTGGGTCACCTTCTCCACCTTCAACACAATATAGACCTGATTGATCCTGTCAAAATACTGTTCGAGTTTGGCGAACTTGGTATTCACAAAATCACGCAGAGCTTCTGTGATCTCGACGTTGTTTCCAGTGATGTTGAGCTGCATAGTGTCTTCCTTATCGGTTGGGTCAAACCAGTTGTTTACGCTGATTCGACGGCGGAATGGATAAAGACTCTCGGTACTTCGCAACGGTGCGGCGTGCCACCATGATACCCTGTTCCGACAGCATAGATGTTAACTTGCTATCGCTAAGTGGTTTTGCAGGGTTTTCTGCCGCAATCAACTTCTTCACCAGCGCGCGGATCGCCGTGGAGGAGGCTTCGCCCCCGCCTTCAGTATTCACATGGCTGGAGAAAAAATACTTCAGTTCGAAAATGCCGCGCGGACTATGCAGATACTTTTGCGTGGTCACACGAGATATAGTCGATTCGTGCATCTCGACGGCCTGGGCGATATCGGCCAGTACCATCGGTTTCATAAATTCTTCGCCCTGCTCAAAGAACGCTTGCTGCTGTTCTACGATGCAGCGACTGACGCGCAGCAGGGTATCGTTGCGGCTCTCCAGACTTTTAATCAGCCACTTCGCATCCTGCAAATTGCTGCGGATGTACTGGCTGTCGGCGTCATTACGCCCACCGTTACACATGGCTGCGTAGTGCTGGTTGATCTGCAAACGGGGAATGCTGTCACCGTTAAGTTCTACCGTCCAGTGACCGTTGTGCTTGCGCACCAGCACGTCTGGGATCACATATTCCGGCTCGCCGGTCTGGATCGACTGTCCCGGTCTGGGATCAAGCGACTGGATAAGCGTTACCGCTTCTTTCAGCACCTCTTCCTTAAGACGGGTGACGCGCATTAGGGTCCGGAAATCATGGTTCGCCAGCAGATCCAGATGATCGCTGATGATGAGCTTTGCCTCATCGAGATAGGGCGTGGATTTCGCGTACTGGGAGAGTTGGATCAGCAGACAGTCGCGCAGATCTTTCGCTGCCACGCCAATGGGATCAAACCGTTGAATACGCTTAAGTACGGCTTCGACCTCATCAAGCCCGACCTCTTCGTCGCCCATGCTTTCAAGGATCTCATCCAGCGAGACGGTGAGATAGCCAGTATCGTCGACGGCATCGACAATCGAGGTGGCAATCGCGCGGTCAGTGTCGGTAAACGGCGTCAGCTCCACCTGCCACATCAGGTAATCTTGCAGCGTCTGAGTGGTTTCGCCCTGATAAACAGGAAGCTCATCGTCGATGTAGTCGCCGCTGGTACCGGATGGTGTTCCGGCGGTGTAGATTTCGTCCCAGCTGGCATCGAGCGGCAGCTCTTCCGGCATCTCTTTTTGTTCGAGCGCGTCAGCAGTGTCCAGCGTTTCGCTGTCTGGGGTTTCCTGGGTATCAACTTCGTCGTGAAGATCGGTTTGCTCTAGCAGTGGATTACTCTCCAGCGCCTGCTGAAGCTCCTGCTGCAGTTCAAGCGTAGACAACTGCAACAGGCGGATAGCCTGTTGTAGCTGTGGGGTCATGGCCAACTGCTGGCTGAGCCTGAGTTGCAAACCTTGCTTCATGTTCAGAGTCGTTGTCTCCCGCTATTACGTCGCAAACTTCTACCCTATCAGAGTCTGAAGTCTTCCCCAAGGTATACGCGCTTAACATGCTCATCCTGGAGGATTTCTGTCGGCGTACCATGGGCGATCAGGTGGCCCTGACTCACGATATAGGCGCGTTCACAAACAGCCAGCGTTTCGCGGACGTTATGGTCCGTGATCAACACGCCGAGGCCACTGTCACGCAGGTGCTCGATAATGCGTTTGATATCGATAACGGAGATCGGGTCGACGCCCGCAAAGGGTTCATCCAGCAGGATAAATTTCGGGTTAGCGGCCAGAGCGCGGGCGATTTCAACACGACGGCGTTCCCCCCCAGAGAGCGATTGCCCCAGGCTGTTACGCAGGTGTTCAATGTGGAACTCTTCCATCAGCTCATTGGCACGATCTTCAC
The DNA here is from genome assembly GCF_013836145.1 of Citrobacter sp. RHB25-C09. Taxonomy (NCBI): domain Bacteria; kingdom Pseudomonadati; phylum Pseudomonadota; class Gammaproteobacteria; order Enterobacterales; family Enterobacteriaceae; genus Citrobacter; species Citrobacter sp. RHB25-C09. Next base: position 512,602 of record NZ_CP057483.1, read on the forward strand.
GCTGCTCGTTGGAAAGATCGTCGCGAATTTGCAGTACCGCCATCAGGTTATCGAACACGCTCAGACGGCGGAAAATGGACGCTTCCTGCGGCAGGTAGCCAATGCCACGGCGGGCACGGGCATGCAGCGGCAGCAGGCTGATATCTTCTTCGTCGATGATGATATTGCCCGCATCACGCGGAACGATACCGACAACCATGTAGAAAGTGGTGGTTTTACCGGCGCCGTTCGGCCCGAGCAGACCCACAATCTCGCCAGAGTTGACGGTCAGACTGACATCTTCTACGACGCGGCGACCCTTGTAGGCCTTCGCCAGATTCTTTGCAGTTAATGTTGCCATAACGAATTAGTTACTCTTCTTCTGAGCCGGAGCCTGGTCTTTGTTTTTGTCCTGCAACTGCGACGGCACCAGTACGGTGGTCACGCGTTTGCCTTTTTCACTAAAGGCCTGCATTTTCTGCTCTTTCACCAGATAGGTAATTTTGTCGCCTGCGATATTGCTGTCGATCTGTTCGAGGAAGGCGTTGCCGGTCAGCACAACGAAATCTTTCGCCAGTTCGTAATGCATTTTCGCGGCGCGGCCTTTCACCGGCTTGCCGTTGTCCTGCATCTGATAGAACGTTGCCGGATTACCAAAGCCATCAATGACTTCTTTACCTTCTTCACCGCCAGGACGGGTCACGACCACTTTGTCGGCGTTAATTTTGATGGTGCCCTGGGTGACGATGACGTTACCGGTGAAGGTAACAACATTACCCTGCATGTCCAGAGACTGCTGATCCGATTCAATGTGGATCGGCTGCTCGGTATCGCCGGTTACGGCGAACGCCGGAATGCTGGCGGCCAGAAGTGAGCTGGCAAGCACAAGATTAAGGCTGAGTTTGTTTGTTTTGAATTTCATAAGAGGTTCTAACCTTTTCAATCAGCTCGGCGTTCTTGCTGCGTAAGTTGCCGCGCATTTTCAGTCCGCTGGAGTTAAATGTTGTTCCGTATAACGTGACGAGGTCTTCAGAGGTAACATCCTGCGTTACCAGATTGATCTGCGCGTTATCGGTGGTAATTCGACGAAGTTGAGCGTCAGGCACCAGCGCATTGACTTCAACGTGTCCATACAGATACAGCATCCGATCTTCAGTCAGTTTGGCTTTATCCGCCTTAATTGACCACGTCGGGACCTTGTCCTTATCAAAGGTGGTTAATACCGGTTGAGTAAACCACGATACGGCCTGCTCGGAATAATACTCAACGTGTTGAGCAATCAGCCGATAGCTCAGCGCACCTTCCGGGCTGTATACGACGGTATCCGTGTGCTCGCTTTTGTAGGTCGGGTCGTTATTGTTCACGACGACCTGCGTGGTATCGTCTTTATCGGCCAAATTAATACCAATCAGCACCAGCACGGCCAATGACAGTAGAATGATAACCCAACGTCTGGCTTTACTCATATCGATTGCCCTTTGGCCTCATCAAGCTTACCCTGCGCCAGTAATAATAAATCACAGACTTCCCGAACCGCGCCGCGTCCACCAGCGATTTTTGTCACATAATCCGCACGCGGGATCAGTAATGGATGCGCATCGGCGACAGCGACGCTTAAGCCCACTTTTTCCATCACCGGCCAGTCGATGAGATCGTCACCCACGTAAGCCACGTTTTCCGGGGCAATTGCCAGTTTACCCAACAGATCGTTAAAGGCCACCAGCTTGTCGGACTGACCCTGATACAGGTGCGTTATCCGTAATGTGGCACAGCGATCTTCTACCAGTTTAGCCTTTCGCCCGGTAATGATAGCGACTTCGATATCAGATGTGAGCGCACAGCGAATACCGTAACCGTCGCGGACATTGAAGGCCTTTAGCTCCTCGCCGTTATTGCCCATATAGATCAGGCCATCGGACAGCACGCCATCCACATCGAGGATCAGCAGACGGATTTGCTCTGCTTTGGCAATGACTTCAGTGCTGACGGGGCCGTAACAGGTCGCAAGCGACGCACCTGCTTTACTCATTTCTCATTATCCTTGAATTTCTACACTACGCCTGCACGCAGCAGATCATGCATATGTAACACACCGAGTAACTGGTCGCCATCAGCAACCATGACGGAGGTGATATGGCGGGACTGCATTAAGTTCAGGGCATCAACGGCCAGAATGCCCGGGCGCACGCGAATGCCGCCTGGCGTCATGACGTCGGCAATGCCGAGCTGGCGCACGTCAACGCCCATGTCAAACACACGACGTAAATCACCGTCGGTGAAGATACCGTCGATCTTCATCGAAGCATCGCAGATCACGGTCATGCCGAGATTCTTGCGGGTGATCTCCAGCAGCGCGTCGCGCAAGCTGGCGTCTTTAGTGACATGCGGAATCTCATCGCCCGTGTGCATAATATCGTTTACGCGCAGCAGCAGTTTACGCCCCAGTGCGCCACCCGGATGCGACAACGCGAAGTCTTCAGCGGTAAAGCCGCGCGCCTTTAATAAAGCCACGGCCAGCGCATCGCCCATGACTAATGTGGCGGTCGTGCTGCTGGTCGGTGCAAGCCCAAGCGGACAGGCCTCTTTCGGTACTTTAACACACAGATGCACATCCGCGGCACGCGCCATGCTGCTTTCTGGTCGACCGGTGATACAGATAAGCTGAACCTGTAACCGCTTAAGGACCGGAATCAAGGCGGCAATCTCGCTGGATTCGCCGGAGTTGGAGATGGCAATGACGACATCCTGCGGCGCGACCATCCCGAGATCGCCATGGGCGGCTTCACCTGGATGCACAAAGAACGAAGGGGTTCCGGTGCTGGCAAACGTGGCGGCCATTTTGCGCCCGATATGCCCCGATTTCCCCATGCCCATCACCACGACTTTACCGGTGCAGTTAAACATCTTTTCACAGGCGAGAGTGAAATCCTGGTTGATATACTGATCAAGCTCGGCCAGGCCTTCACGTTCAATCGACAGGACCTCTTTGCCGGCCTGCTGAAAGTCAAAACCCGGTTGTAACGCTAAGTGCGACATAATCTGTTCCAGTTATCCAACGAGAAGCGGCGATAGCCAATACAGCATCGCCAGCCATACGATAAAACCGCCGGTCAGCAGCATGCCCGCGCTCCGACCGGACTGGCGGGGGCGCCGCCAGCAGAGAACTGCAAAAATAATACTTACCAACAGCATCACGCTATAGTCACGGCTAAACGCCAGCGGATTCACCTCGCCAGGGGTGATCAGTGCTGGAAGTCCGAGGACAATGGCAAGGTTAAAAATGTTTGCGCCAATAATATTGCCCACTGCGATATCACTTTCGCCTTTTCGTACACCGGCAATGGCAGTGGCAAGTTCCGGCAGGCTGGTGCCTATGGCAATAACCGTCAGGCCAATTGTCAGCTCGCTCATGGCGAAATAATTGGCGATCACAGTCGCGTTATCCACCACCATGCGGGTAGCCATCGGCATGATGATCAGCGCAACGCCCAGCCACAAAAACGCCACTGGTAGCCCGCCTTCGCGCGGGAGTTCTGCCATCTGCTCGCGGGTAAGGCTGTCGTTGCCTTGTCGTTCGGCCAGCCGCGCGATTTTAACAATGAACAGCAGCCATAGCACGGCTAGCAATAGCAAAAAGATACCATCGGTGCGGCTTAATTGTCCGTCAAACAGTACGGAACCGGCCACCACGCTGACCAATAACATTAACGGTAACTCGCGGCGCAGAATATCGGAATGCACGGTAAATGGATGGATTAAGGCCGCCAGTCCGAGGATCAACAGAATATTCGTAATGTTGGAGCCGAGCGCTGTGCCGACGGCCAAATCTAACTGTCCATGTAGCGACGCCGCGAGCGAGACGATAATCTCGGGCAGCGAGGTGCCGATACTGACAACCGTCATGCCTATAATGAGGGGAGGGATCCCGAAGGTTCGGCACAGGATAGACGCGGCAAACACCATGCGGTCGGCGCCGTAGACGACCAGAAGTAAACCAATGATTAACAGCGCCGTTGCTAAAAGCATCTATAGTCCTTTCTTCAGGTATACTCGCCAGATCCACGGGGATCTCTCTGGAAGCCGCAATGAAGTCTTAATTTTGACTATATGCGGCTAAAAAGTAAAACAAATGCCAGCTTTCGCTAACCACGACGGGTAATATTCTGTAAATATGGTGGGTCATGATGAAACTGAACGCCAAAATCTTCGATTAACGAGGCAAGAGTAAAGGATGAATCAATGGAGCAGCCTGTGGCGAATCTAGTCGACATGCGCGATGTCAGCTTCACGCGTGGCGAGCGCTGCATTTTCGATAATATTTCCCTGACGGTGCCGCGTGGAAAGATCACCGCGATCATGGGGCCCTCCGGCATCGGTAAAACGACGCTGTTGCGCCTGATTGGCGGTCAAATTCCGCCAGACCACGGCGAGATCCTTTTTGATGGCGAGAATATCCCAGCCATGTCCCGCTCGCGGCTTTACACTGTACGCAAGCGGATGAGCATGCTGTTTCAGTCGGGTGCGCTGTTTACCGATATGAACGTTTTCGACAACGTGGCCTATCCGCTACGCGAGCATACCACGCTTCCCGCTGCGCTATTGAAAAGTACGGTGATGATGAAACTGGAAGCTGTCGGCCTGCGCGGTGCGGCCAGGCTGATGCCTTCAGAGCTTTCAGGCGGGATGGCGAGACGTGCCGCTTTAGCGCGTGCAATTGCGCTGGAGCCGGATCTGATCATGTTTGATGAGCCATTCGTCGGCCAGGACCCGATCACCATGGGCGTGCTGGTAAAATTGATCTCAGAATTAAACAGTGTGCTGGGCGTCACCTGCGTCGTGGTATCGCACGATGTGCCAGAAGTCCTGAGCATTGCGGATCACGCCTATATTATGGCGGATAAAAAAATAGTGGCCCACGGCAGCGCACAGTCGTTGCAAGAGAATGACGACCCGCGCGTGCGTCAGTTCCTGGATGGCATAGCTGACGGGCCGGTCCCGTTCCGCTATCCTGCGGGCGATTATCACTCTGATTTACTCGGAACAGGGAGTTAAGCCACTCATGCTGTTAAATGCACTGGCGACGCTGGGACATAAAGGGATAAAAACCCTCAGAACGTTCGGGCGCGCCGGGTTAATGTTATTCAATGCGCTGGTAGGCAAACCGGAATTTCGCAAACATGCGCCGCTGCTGGTGCGCCAACTCTATAATGTGGGTGTCCTGTCGATGCTCATTATTGTGGTTTCTGGCGTGTTCATCGGGATGGTGCTGGGGTTACAGGGCTATTTGGTTCTGACGACCTACAGTGCGGAAACCAGTCTCGGGATGCTGGTCGCGCTTTCACTGCTGCGTGAACTTGGTCCGGTTGTGGCTGCACTGCTCTTTGCCGGACGGGCGGGTTCCGCACTGACGGCGGAAATTGGCCTGATGCGCGCCACCGAGCAGCTTTCCAGTATGGAAATGATGGCCGTCGATCCGCTGCGTCGGGTGATCTCCCCTCGCTTCTGGGCCGGCGTCATTTCGCTACCACTGCTGACGATCCTTTTCGTGGCGGTTGGCATCTGGGGCGGTTCGCTGGTTGGCGTAAGCTGGAAGGGGATCGACGCCGGTTTCTTCTGGTCAGCGATGCAAAATGCCGTCGACTGGCGCCTCGACCTGGTGAACTGTTTGATTAAAAGCGTGGTGTTCGCCATCACGGTAACGTGGATTGCATTGTTCAATGGCTATGATGCGATTCCAACCTCGGCGGGAATCAGCCGGGCAACCACACGCACCGTTGTGCACTCGTCGCTGGCCGTACTGGGCCTGGACTTTGTGCTGACCGCATTGATGTTTGGGAATTGAGTTCATGCAAACGAAAAAAAATGAAATTTGGGTGGGGATCTTCTTATTAGCAGCACTGCTGGCAGCCCTCTTTGTCTGCCTTAAAGTGGCTAACGTGACCTCTATGCGCACGGAACCTACCTACACGATTTATGCGACATTCGATAATATCGGTGGTCTGAACGTGCGTTCACCGGTGCGTATCGGTGGGGTGGTTGTTGGTCGGGTGACGGACATCTCTTTAGATCCGAAAACCTACCTGCCACGCGTCACGCTGGATATCGAGCAACGCTATAACCACATTCCGGATACCAGTTCGCTGAGCATCCGAACCTCCGGTCTGCTGGGCGAGCAGTACCTGGCGCTGAACGTCGGTTTCGAAGATCCTGAGCTGGGAACGTCTATCCTCAAGGATGGCGGCACCATTCAGGACACTAAATCCGCCATGGTACTGGAAGATATGATTGGTCAGTTCCTTTACAACAGTAACAGTAAAGGCGATGACAATAAGAATACTGGCGATGCGCCGGCCCCGGCTGAAGGCCATAATGAAGCCACTGGGCCTGCGGGCACAACGAATTAATCTCAGGAGAATCGACAATGTTTAAACGCTTAATGATGGTGGCGCTGCTGGTGATTGCACCGCTGAGCGCGGCCACCGCCGCCGATCAGACTAATCCATATAAGCTCATGGACGAAGCGGCGCAGAAAACCTTCGACCGCCTGAAAAATGAACAACCCAAAATCCGCGCGAACCCGGATTATCTGCGTGACGTGGTCGACCAGGAACTGCTGCCGTATGTGCAGGTAAAATATGCCGGTGCGCTGGTGCTGGGCCGTTACTATAAAGACGCAACGCCGGCGCAGCGTGAAGCCTACTTCACCGCGTTCCGCGAATACCTGAAGCAGGCATATGGCCAGGCACTGGCAATGTATCATGGTCAGACTTACCAGATTGCGCCTGAACAGCCGATTGGTGACGCGACCATCGTACCGATCCGCGTCACTATTATCGATCCCAACGGCCGTCCTCCGGTGCGTCTGGACTTCCAGTGGCGTAAAAATTCCCAGAGCGGTCACTGGCAGGCGTATGACATGATCGCCGAAGGCGTCAGCATGATCACTACCAAACAGAATGAGTGGAGCGACCTGCTGCGTACGAAAGGGATCGACGGCCTGACCGCGCAGCTGAAATCTATCGCGCAGCAGAAAATTACCCTGGAAGAGAAAAAGTAATGACGCAGTCACTCCGCTGGAACCGTGACGGCGATAAGCTGGCGCTGGTGGGAGAACTGGACCAGGACGTGCTTAACCCGTTATGGGATGCGCGCGTTGAGGCGATGGCGGGAGTCACCGTCATCGACCTCAGCCTGGTATCCCGGGTGGATACCGGCGGGCTGGCGCTGCTGGTGCATCTTATCGACCTGGCAAAGCAGCAGGGTAACCACGTAACGTTAAAAGGGGTAAACGACAAGGTTTACACTCTCGCGCAGTTATATAACCTGCCCGACGACGTACTTCCCCGCCTGTAATGTCTGCCGGATGGCACCGTGTGTGCCTTATCCGGCATGGCATTATCTCTGAGCCCTGGGCCGGATAAGATGCGCTAGCGTCGCTATCCGGCATTTTTGCGGCGATGATCTATATGCCGACGCAACTTTGCTCTAAGATGTTTGGCTGTTTTCACATACTACGAATGAAGAGCCCATGGAAAATAATGAAATTCAGAGCGTACTGATGAACGCGCTCTCTCTCCAGGAAGTCCACGTCTCTGGCGATGGCAGTCACTTTCAGGTTATTGCCGTGGGTGAGATGTTTGACGGCATGAGTCGGGTTAAAAAGCAGCAGTCGGTCTATGCGCCGCTGATGGAATATATTGCGGACAACCGCATCCATGCCTTGTCGATCAAAGCGTATACCCCCGCAGAGTGGGCCCGCGATCGCAAACTTAATGGTTTTTGAGCCACGGGTGAGAAACCGGTGGTGATGATGAATTTTAACTGAGAACAACATCATGGATAAATTTCGTGTTCAGGGGCCAACCACGCTCCAGGGCGAAGTCACAATTTCAGGCGCCAAAAACGCCGCACTGCCTATCCTGTTTGCGGCTTTGCTGGCGGAAGAGCCAGTAGAGATCCAGAACGTCCCGAAACTGAAGGACGTTGACACCTCAATGAAACTGCTGAGCCAGCTCGGCGCGAAAGTAGAACGCAATGGTTCCGTGCATATTGATGCGCGTAACGTCAATGTGTTCTGCGCGCCATATGACCTGGTAAAAACCATGCGCGCGTCAATTTGGGCGCTGGGGCCGCTGGTCGCTCGCTTTGGTCAGGGTCAGGTATCTCTGCCGGGCGGCTGCACCATCGGCGCACGTCCGGTTGATTTACATATCACCGGTCTGGAGCAATTGGGCGCGACCATCACGCTGGAAGAGGGCTATGTGAAGGCTTCCGTGGATGGACGTCTCAAAGGCGCGCATATCGTGATGGATAAGGTCAGCGTTGGCGCAACGGTCACCATCATGTGTGCCGCGACGCTGGCAGAAGGCACTACCGTTATTGAAAACGCTGCGCGTGAGCCAGAAATTGTCGATACCGCCAACTTCCTGATTGCGCTGGGCGCAAAAATTTCCGGCCAGGGCACCGACCGTATCACCATTGAAGGCGTAGAGCGTCTGGGTGGCGGTGTCTACCGCGTCCTGCCGGACCGTATCGAAACCGGTACATTCCTGGTGGCAGCGGCGATTTCTCGCGGCAAAATTGTCTGCCGTAACGCTCAGCCGGATACGCTGGACGCCGTGCTCGCTAAACTGCGCGACGCGGGTGCGGATATTGAAGTAGGTGAAGACTGGATCAGTCTCGATATGCATGGCAAACGTCCGAAAGCCGTTAACGTGCGTACTGCGCCGCATCCGGCATTCCCGACCGATATGCAGGCCCAGTTCACGTTGTTGAACCTGGTGGCGGAAGGCACTGGCTTCATCACGGAAACCGTATTTGAAAACCGCTTTATGCACGTACCTGAACTAAGCCGTATGGGCGCTCATGCGGAAATCGAAGGCACGACAGTCATTTGCCATGGCGTAGATAAACTGTCTGGCGCTCAGGTTATGGCAACCGATCTGCGCGCCTCTGCAAGCCTGGTGCTGGCAGGATGTATTGCGGAAGGCACGACAGTCGTGGATCGTATTTATCACATCGATCGCGGATATGAACGTATTGAAGATAAGCTGCGGGCGTTGGGCGCGAATATCGAGCGCGTGAAAGGCGAATAACCGTCGTTTTATGTAGCCCCTCTGCGGATGGCAGGGGGCTACCGCCTTCCGATCTACTGACTACTCAACTTCTCTTTACGTGCGCCACGTAGTAAACGCGTTCTGTCGATGAACTCATGTGTATTAGCGTCGTGATAGCGTGACGGCCAAATTACCCAAGGGTCCGTTCCAAGTGCTTTCGCAATAATCAGTTCACCTTTCGGCCACGGTCGGGTTAAGGCATTTGCCAGCGTGGAGGAACTTAATCCGTTTCTGCGCGATTCGGCTGCCATCGACGTTCCTCTTTTACGTAATCCAGCGATGATATCTGCCGGATGCCAGTCAATGAGTTTGCTCTCCATTTTTATTTCGCTCCTTGGGTCATTCATTTTGACTTTGAACAATCAGTCCGCGAAAGACACTATACGCCCAGAGAACAAATGTTCTAAAAAGTTCGCGTATAGAGCATGAATATTCAGAATATGCCAAGGTTGACACCACTTGTTATTGGCATCATTGAAAAATGACAGAGTTCTTAGTGGAACTTATGTGAACCATCCCGCAGAGGATACGGGATGATTCATTAGCGCTTAGCGGTCGCGCTGTACCGCGATATGCGCCAGGCCGATTAACGCCTCTCTCCACGGGGTATCAGGCAGCACTTGCAGTGCGGCAATGGCTTTGTCCGCTTCTTCTTCTGCACGTTGACGGGTCCACGCAAGAGAGCCACAGGCGTTCATTGCTTCCAGAACAGGCTCCAGAAGATGCCGACCATTTCCCTGCTCAATGGCGGAACGAATCATTTGCGCCTGCTCTGGCGTACCGTTATGCATGGCATGCAACAGCGGTAGGGTTGGCTTGCCTTCGTTGAGATCATCACCGACATTTTTACCGAGCTGCTCGCCGTCGGCATTGTAGTCCAGCAGATCGTCAATCAACTGGAAAGCGGTTCCCAGGAAGCGGCCATAGTCCTGCAAACCTTTTTCCTGTGCTTCGCTACAGCCGGCAAGGAGGCCTGAGCACTGTGCTGCAGCTTCAAACAGTCGCGCTGTTTTGCTGTAGATTACGCGCATATAGTTTTCTTCAGTGATGTCGGGGTCGTTGACGTTCATTAACTGCAACACTTCGCCTTCGGCAATCACGTTCACCGCTTCAGACATCACTTCCAGTACTTTTAACGAACCGAGACTGGTCATCATCTGGAATGCGCGGGTATAGATAAAGTCACCGACCAGTACGCTGGCCGCATTCCCGAACGCGGCGTTGGCCGTCGCTTTACCACGACGCATATCTGATTCATCCACCACGTCATCATGGAGCAGGGTCGCAGTGTGGATAAACTCGATCAAGGCGGCGATAGTGACATGTGCATTTCCCTGATAACCAACGGCACGAGCAGCCAGTACGGCTATCATTGGTCGGATACGTTTTCCACCTCCGCTGACAATGTAATAGCCTAACTGATTGATCAGTTGGACGTCGGAATTGAGTTGTTCAAGGATGGTCGCATTGACACCCGCCATATCTTGCGCGGTTAACTCATTGATTTTATCTAAATTCATCGCAAAAGCCGGGCTTTCCGCCCCGTTTACCTCGTCGTCTGCTAAGGTAACTCAGGGTTTAGGGTTAGAGATATACACTGATTGTACTGAAAAAACGCCACAGATAAACGTCGCCGTACGTGTTGTGTTTTTTTTCTTCATGTATTGATGGTAGCACTTGTCAAAGGCTCACGTTTTGCGTAATATTCGCGCCCTATTGTGAATATTTATAGCGCACTCTGAATCATTGAAAAGGTGTGCGCGGAAGCGGAGTTTTTTATGTACGCGGTTTTCCAAAGTGGTGGTAAACAACACCGAGTAAGCGAAGGTCAGACCGTTCGCCTGGAAAAGCTGGACATCGCAACTGGCGAATCTATTGAATTCGCTGAAGTTCTGATGATCGCAAACGGTGAAGATGTCAAAATCGGCGTTCCTTTCGTTGATGGCGGCGTAATCAAAGCTGAAGTTGTTGCTCACGGTCGTGGCGAGAAAGTTAAAATCGTTAAGTTTCGTCGTCGTAAACACTATCGTAAGCAGCAGGGCCACCGTCAGTGGTTCACTGATGTGAAAATTACTGGCATCAGCGCCTAAGACCTGAGGAGAGATTTAAATGGCACATAAAAAGGCTGGCGGCTCCACTCGTAACGGTCGCGATTCAGAAGCTAAACGCCTCGGCGTTAAGCGTTTCGGTGGCGAATCCGTTCTGGCGGGTAGCATCATCGTTCGTCAACGTGGCACCAAGTTCCACGCTGGTACTAACGTAGGTTGCGGTCGTGACCACACTCTGTTTGCTAAAGCAGACGGTAAAGTGAAATTTGAAGTTAAAGGCCCGAACAACCGTAAATACATCAGCATCGTTGCTGAGTAAGTTTTTCGTGGTCCGGTAACGGATTAAAGCCCCGCACCCAGTTGCGGGGCTTTTTACATTCGACGACCGGTAAATATGCTCGTGACCCCGCAGTGCCGGAAAACGAGCCCTTGCAGGGAAAACGGGCATGAAGCAGCAGGCTGGCATTGGCATTATTTTGGCGCTAACCACAGCGATTTGTTGGGGGGCACTGCCAATTGCAATGAAGCAGGTGTTGGAGGTGATGGAACCTCCTACCATCGTGTTTTACCGTTTTTTAATGGCCAGTATTGGCCTTGGCGCGATCCTGGCCGTGAAGCGCAAGCTTCCGCCGCTGCGAATATTTCGCAAGCCACGCTGGTTGGTGCTGTTGGCGATCGCTACCGGTGGGCTCTTTGGTAACTTCATCCTGTTTAGCTCATCCCTGCAATATTTAAGCCCGACGGCTTCGCAGGTAATCGGTCAACTGTCACCGGTTGGCATGATGGTCGCCAGCGTATTTATTCTGAAAGAAAAGATGCGCGGCACGCAGATTATTGGCGCGATAATGTTGCTGAGCGGGCTGGTGATGTTCTTCAATACCAGCCTGATCGAAATTTTTACCCGGCTGACCGACTACACCTGGGGTGTCATTTTTGGTGTCAGCGCGGCAATGGTCTGGGTGAGTTATGGCGTCGCGCAAAAGGTGTTATTACGACGTCTGGCATCACAGCAGATCCTGTTTTTACTGTACACTTTATGTACGTTGGCGTTGTTGCCGTTAGCCGAACCGGGTGTGATATCCCAGCTCAATGACTGGCAACTGGCCTGTTTGATTTTCTGCGGGCTGAATACGCTGGTAGGATATGGCGCCCTGGCGGAAGCGATGGCGCGCTGGCAGGCAGCGCAGGTGAGTGCGTTAATCACGCTCACGCCGCTGTTTACCCTGTTATTTTCAGATCTTTTATCTATGGCCTGGCCCGATTTCTTCGCCAGACCGATGTTAAACCTTTTAGGTTATCTCGGTGCGTTTGTCGTGGTTGCGGGCGCGATGTACTCCGCCATTGGTCATCGTATTTGGGGCGGATTACGTAAGCATGAATCGGTGGTATCGCAACCCCGCTCAGGCGAATGATTTACGGAGAGTAAAATGAAGTTTGTTGATGAAGCAACGATTCTGGTCGTTGCAGGCGATGGCGGTAATGGTTGCGTAAGCTTCCGCCGCGAGAAATACATCCCGAAAGGCGGCCCGGACGGTGGTGATGGTGGTGATGGTGGTGACGTCTGGATGGAAGCCGACGAAAACCTGAACACCCTGATCGACTACCGTTTTGAGAAATCTTTCCGCGCTGAGCGTGGTCAGAATGGCGCCAGCCGTGACTGTACCGGTAAACGGGGTAAAGACGTCACCATTAAAGTACCGGTCGGTACGCGCGTAATTGACCAGGGCACGGGCGAAACCATGGGCGATATGACCAAACATGGTCAGCGTCTGATGGTCGCAAAAGGCGGCTGGCACGGCCTGGGCAACACCCGTTTCAAATCGTCGGTAAACCGTACCCCGCGTCAGAAAACGATGGGGACGCCGGGCGACAAGCGCGACCTGCTGCTGGAACTGATGCTGCTGGCGGATGTCGGCATGCTGGGTATGCCAAACGCCGGGAAATCGACCTTTATCCGTGCGGTATCTGCGGCGAAGCCAAAAGTCGCGGATTATCCGTTTACGACGCTGGTGCCGAGCCTCGGCGTTGTTCGTATGGACAACGAGAAGAGCTTTGTCGTCGCCGACATTCCGGGTCTGATCGAAGGTGCTGCGGAAGGGGCTGGCCTGGGGATTCGCTTCCTCAAACACCTCGAGCGTTGCCGCGTGCTGCTGCACCTTATCGACATCGATCCGATCGACGGTTCCGATCCGGTGGAGAACGCGCGGATCATCATCGGCGAGCTGGAAAAATACAGTCAGGATCTGGCGGCTAAACCACGCTGGTTAGTGTTCAACAAGATCGATCTGTTGGACAAAGAAGAAGCGGAAGCAAAGGCGAAAGCCATCGCCGAAGCGCTGGGCTGGGACGATAAATATTATCTCATCTCTGCTGCCAGCCAGCTGGGCGTGAAGGATCTCTGCTGGGATGTGATGACCTTTATCATTGAGAACCCGATCTCACAGGCGGAAGAAGCGAAACAGCCAGAGAAAGTCGAGTTCATGTGGGATGATTATCATCGCCAGCAGCTCGCGGAAGTGGAAGACGAAGCAGAAGATGACTGGGATGACGACTGGGACGAAGACGACGAAGAAGGCGTCGAGTTCATTTATAAACGTTAATCTCGTTGCCGGATGGCGCTAGCGCTTATCCGGCCTACAAAAGCTAACGGGCCGCATCTGCGGCCCGTTTTGTTATCTGTGCAGTAGCAGGATAAAGCGTCAGCCGCCATCCGGCAATCAAACTCACACCTAGTTGTTCTGATAGATGTCCTTGTACAACCGGCTTTCAAAGCGCACCAGCGGAATACGTCGATTACGCTGATCGGCTGGCGCTACCGCATAGCCAGACAGATATTGCACAAATGCCATCCTCTGCCCGCTGGCGGTGGTGATAAACCCTGCCAGATTATACACCCCTTGTAACGACCCTGTTTTGGCTGAGACTTTACCGTCAACACCCGCCTGATGCAGACCCGCACGGTATTGCAGCGAGCCGTCATAGCCCGCCAGCGGCAGCATAGAGATGAAATTCAGCTCGTTGTCATGCTGTGCGATATATTGCAGCACCTGCATCATGGTGGCAGGGGCAATCAGGTTATGACGGGAAAGACCAGAGCCGTCGGCAATGATTGTGTTGCCGATATCCACGCCCGCTTGCTGACGCAGGATCTGGCGTACCGCATCGGAACCTGCGCGCCACGTTCCCGGTACATTAAACCGCGCATGGCCGATCATGCGGAAAACGGTGTCGGCAATCATGTTGTCCGACTTTTTCAGCATAATCTTAAGCAGATCGTGCAGCGGAGCGGACTGCTTGCTTGCCACCACCGTACCGGGCTCATTGACCTGAGTCTGGCGCAGCAGCGTCCCACTGTAAGTGATACCTGCTTGTTTTAATTCATCTTTTAAAATAGCCCCGGCATAGCTGGCACCGTCCTGAATGGCAAACGCCAGCGGAAGCGGTTCGGAACGCTGTGGTAAGCAACCGGTCAAGGTGAAGCGATTTAAGTCGCCAGGGACCACGTCCAGTTCACAATATTGTGCATCCGCAGAGCCGCGCGCGAGAGTGCGAACCTGGCTGAACATAGTGACAGGGTAGTATGACGCCACGCGTATATAGGCGAGATCGTTTGCTTTTTGCGCGCTGTAGAGTGAAACAGAGAAGCAATTTCGGTCAACAATGGCTGCCGCAGGCGGTGCACTGAAGCACTGGGTCATATCGTTCCACGGCCATCCCGGGGCTTTATCGTGGCTGGCAAAAATCGAGGTATCAATCAGGACATTACCGGTAATTTGCGTCACACCTGACTTTTTCAAAGTTGCGACCATATTCCGAATATCCTGACGTTTTAGCGTCGGATCGGCGCCAAATCGCGCCACTAAGTCACCTCGAAGAACGCCCGCATCCACGCTGCCTTTCGTCTCCAGTGTGGTCGTAAAGCGGAAGTCTGGACCAAGCTGGATTAATGCCGCTAGCGCGGTGATCACTTTCTGCGTACTGGCAGGAAGTGCCATTTGTTGACTATGATAATCAATCGCGGGAGCTGGCGCGCCGACCTTCTGCACCATCAGGGCAAGGTTGGCTCCTGCAGGCAGTTGGTTGATGTACTCGTCGACGTTCGCGGCCTGGACGCTGAACGCTACACTGGTGGTCAATCCGATGATAAATCTGGAAAATCGCATAATCTCGCGCTAACAACCTGGAAACAAGCCGTCATACTACGGTGCAATGCCCTGGAAAGTAAACGATGACCCATAGGGAACTCCAGGGTAAAATGAGCATCAAACGAAGAATTGTAGCTGACCTGGGCCTTTTGCCCGGGTCGGTATTTTTTTGCTTCTGGCTCAGGTATGACATGCAACCTGAGCAGGCTTAACAGCCGGGGTGAAGCCTTCGCCCCCTACAGGAATGTTTAAGAGGTATAACAAATGCAAGCTATTCCGATGACCTTACGCGGTGCAGAAAAACTGCGCGAAGAGCTGGATTTTCTTAAGTCCGTACGCCGTCCTGAAATTATTGCCGCCATTGCTGAAGCGCGCGAGCACGGTGACCTGAAAGAGAATGCGGAATATCACGCAGCGCGTGAACAGCAGGGGTTCTGCGAAGGACGCATCAAAGATATCGAAGCAAAACTGTCTAATGCGCAGGTGATTGACGTCACTAAAATGCCTAACAATGGCCGCGTCGTTTTTGGTGCAACGGTTACCGTTCTGAATCTGGATAACGACGAAGAGCAAACCTGGCGCATCGTGGGTGATGACGAAGCCGACTTTAAACAGAACCTGATTTCAGTGAATTCGCCAATTGCGCGTGGCCTGATTGGCAAAGAGCAGGATGACGTCGTCGTCATCAAAACGCCCGGTGGCGAAGTTGAGTATGAAGTGACGAAGGTCGAATACCTGTAAGAATTCATACATACTTACAATGTTGATGTATTGTAAAGAAAGGAAAAAGGCCGCATAGCGGCCTTTTATCAACGAACAGAGCGTGGCATTTTGCTCTACTGCTAGCGGAAACCCCATCGTTTTACACAGTATTTGTGTCCAACTTCAGGTGATTTTTAGCGTGGCAGCGAGATTTTACGTTCTTTACTTGGGCGATAAAGCACCAGCATTTTACCGATGACCTGTACGTTACAGGCGCCGGTTTCGCGCACGATAGCGTCCACGATCAGGGTTTTAGTTTCGCGATCTTCAGATGCGACTTTCACCTTGATAAGCTCATGGTGCTCTAACGCTTGTTCAATCTCGGCCAGTACCCCTTCGGTCAAACCATTATTGCCAAGCATAACGACCGGCTTGAGCGGATGTGCCAGACCTTTCAGGTGCTGTTTTTGTTTAGTACTCAGATTCATCGTATATTTTTGCTTACGTTGGGATTGAAAACGGGTCATTCTACCGCCATCTCCCTCATATCGCCAAATAGCTGCGTAGAAATTTACGTCACAGGCAAGCTACGATGAACCAGGACGGAAATGTTAAATGACAGGTAAAAAGCGTTCTGCCAGCTCAAGCCGCTGGCTCCAGGAACACTTTAGCGATAAATATGTTCAAGAGGCACAGAAAAAGGGGTTACGTTCCCGTGCCTGGTTTAAACTTGATGAAATACAGCAAAGTGACAAACTTTTTAAACCGGGAATGACGGTAGTCGATCTCGGTGCTGCGCCAGGCGGCTGGTCGCAATATGTCGTCTCGCAGATCGGCGGCAAAGGCCGTATCATCGCATGCGATCTTTTACCTATGGATCCTATCGTTGGTGTGGACTTTCTTCAGGGTGACTTTCGTGATGAACTGGTCATGAAGGCGCTGCTGGATCGTGTAGGTGATAGTAAAGTTCAAGTTGTCATGTCCGATATGGCACCAAACATGAGCGGAACACCCGCGGTGGATATCCCGCGAGCCATGTATCTGGTGGAACTGGCGTTAGAAATGTGCCGTGATGTGCTGGCGCCGGGTGGCAGTTTTGTAGTGAAGGTGTTCCAGGGCGAAGGTTTCGATGAATACCTTAGAGAAATTCGCTCCCTGTTTACGAAGGTGAAAGTTCGTAAGCCGGACTCTTCTCGCGCACGTTCGCGTGAAGTGTATATTGTAGCGACCGGGCGTAAACCATAACTGGCCGATTTCAGACGAAAGTATGAAAGACGTTGGATATGGAGTATCCTGACGCTGTTTTTAACATAGTTGTAATAAGAGGTTAATCCCTTGAGTGACATGGCGAAAAACCTAATACTCTGGCTGGTCATAGCCGTTGTGCTGATGTCAGTATTCCAGAGCTTTGGGCCCAGCGAGTCTAATGGCCGTAAGGTGGATTACTCTACCTTCCTGCAAGAGGTCAATAACGACCAGGTTCGTGAAGCGCGTATCAATGGACGTGAGATCAACGTTACCAAGAAAGATAGTAACCGTTACACGACCTACATTCCGGTAAACGATCCGAAGCTGCTTGATAACCTGCTGACCAAGAACGTTAAAGTTGTTGGCGAACCACCTGAAGAGCCAAGCCTGCTGGCTTCGATCTTCATTTCCTGGTTCCCAATGCTGCTATTGATTGGTGTCTGGATCTTCTTTATGCGTCAGATGCAGGGCGGTGGTGGCAAAGGTGCCATGTCGTTCGGCAAGAGCAAAGCGCGCATGCTGACGGAAGATCAGATTAAAACCACCTTTGCTGACGTTGCCGGGTGTGACGAAGCGAAAGAAGAAGTGGGCGAACTGGTCGAATACCTGCGTGAGCCGAGCCGCTTCCAGAAACTGGGCGGTAAGATCCCGAAAGGTGTTCTGATGGTCGGCCCTCCGGGTACCGGTAAAACCCTGCTGGCGAAAGCCATCGCCGGGGAAGCGAAGGTGCCATTCTTTACGATTTCTGGTTCTGACTTCGTTGAAATGTTCGTGGGTGTCGGTGCATCTCGTGTGCGTGACATGTTTGAGCAGGCCAAGAAAGCAGCACCGTGCATTATCTTTATCGATGAAATCGACGCCGTAGGCCGCCAGCGTGGTGCGGGCCTGGGTGGTGGTCACGATGAACGTGAACAGACGCTGAACCAGATGCTGGTTGAGATGGACGGCTTCGAAGGTAACGAAGGTATCATCGTTATCGCGGCAACTAACCGTCCGGACGTCCTTGACCCAGCGCTGCTGCGTCCTGGCCGTTTCGACCGTCAGGTTGTGGTCGGTCTGCCAGATGTTCGCGGTCGTGAACAGATTCTGAAAGTCCATATGCGTCGCGTACCGCTGGCGCCGGATATCGACGCGGCAATCATTGCCCGTGGTACCCCTGGCTTCTCCGGTGCGGACCTGGCGAACCTGGTCAACGAAGCTGCGCTGTTTGCTGCCCGTGGTAACAAGCGCGTCGTTTCAATGGTTGAGTTCGAAAAAGCGAAAGACAAAATCATGATGGGTGCGGAACGTCGCTCCATGGTGATGACGGAAGCGCAGAAAGAGTCGACCGCGTATCACGAAGCGGGCCACGCGATTATCGGTCGTCTGGTGCCGGAACACGATCCGGTCCATAAAGTCACGATTATTCCTCGTGGCCGTGCGCTGGGTGTGACATTCTTCCTGCCTGAAGGTGACGCAATTAGCGCCAGTCGTCAGAAGCTGGAAAGCCAGATTTCAACCTTGTACGGTGGCCGCCTGGCAGAAGAGATCATCTACGGCGTAGAGCATGTTTCTACCGGTGCGTCGAACGACATTAAAGTCGCGACAAACCTGGCGCGTAACATGGTCACGCAATGGGGGTTCTCCGACAAACTCGGTCCGCTGCTGTATGCGGAAGAAGAGGGAGAAGTATTCCTCGGCCGCAGCGTGGCGAAAGCGAAACACATGTCCGATGAGACGGCGCGTATCATCGACCAGGAAGTGAAAGCACTGATTGAACGTAACTACAATCGTGCGCGTCAGCTCCTGAATGACAACATGGACATCCTGCACGCAATGAAAGATGCGCTCATGAAATATGAAACCATCGATGCGCCGCAGATAGATGACCTGATGGCTCGCCGCGATGTTCGTCCGCCAGCAGGCTGGGAAGAACCCGGTTCTAACAATTCTGACAACAATGGCACTCCTCGTGCGCCGCGCCCGGTTGATGAACCGCGCACGCCGAACCCAGGTAACACCATGTCAGAGCAGTTAGGCGACAAATAAGTTATCGTTTAGTGATGACGCTGCTACACCTGAAACCCTGGGGCTTGCTCCGGGGTTTTTTCTTTTCGCAATAAACTTCAGAAGGATTAGCTATGAAACTCTCCGCCCAGGGCTCCACGCTGGATCTCTCTCACCCACACGTAATGGGCATTCTCAACGTCACGCCGGATTCGTTCTCCGATGGTGGTACGCACAATACGTTGGTAGAGGCGGTGAAACATGCCAATCTGATGATTAACGCTGGGGCCACCATTATTGATGTGGGCGGTGAATCCACACGTCCTGGCGCGGCAGATGTCAGCGTAGAGGAAGAGTTGTCGCGGGTGATTCCGGTTGTCGAGGCGATTGCTCAACGCTTTGAAGTCTGGATTTCCGTCGATACCTCTAAGCCAGAGGTGATCCGCGAATCGGCCAGAGTCGGTGCTCACATCATTAACGACATTCGTTCCCTCACTGAACCCGGCGCGCTGGAAGCGGCTGCGGAAACCGATTTGCCAGTCTGCCTGATGCATATGCAAGGGCAGCCAAAAACCATGCAGGAAGCGCCCAAATACGACGACGTGTTTGCTGAGGTCAATCGCTACTTTATTGAGCAAATAGCACGTTGTGAAAGGGCCGGTATCGCAAAAGAGAAATTGTTGCTCGACCCGGGATTCGGTTTCGGTAAAAATCTCTCTCACAACTATACATTACTGGCGCGTCTGGCTGAATTTCACCATTTTAACCTGCCGCTGCTGGTAGGAATGTCACGTAAATCGATGGTAGGCCAACTGCTCAACGTAGGGCCCTCCGAGCGTCTGAGCGGTAGCCTGGCCTGTGCGGTCATTGCGGCTATGCAGGGAGCGCATATCATTCGTGTTCATGACGTCAAAGAAACTGTAGAAGCGATGCGTGTGGTGGAAGCCACATTGTCAGCAAAGGAAAATAAACGCTATGAGTAACCGTAAATATTTTGGAACCGATGGGATTCGTGGGCGGGTAGGTGATGCGCCAATTACACCTGATTTTGTGCTTAAGCTTGGTTGGGCGGCTGGAAAAGTGTTGGCACGCCACGGTTCTCGTAAAATCATCATCGGTAAGGACACGCGTATTTCCGGTTACATGCTGGAATCTGCTCTTGAAGCAGGGCTGGCTGCGGCAGGTTTGTCCGCGTCGTTTACTGGCCCGATGCCGACGCCAGCGGTGGCGTATCTGACGCGCACGTTCCGTGCCGAGGCCGGGATTGTGATCTCAGCATCACATAACCCATTCTATGATAACGGTATCAAATTCTTTTCCATCGACGGGACTAAACTGCCGGATGCGGTAGAAGAAGCTATTGAAGCGGAAATGGAAAAAGAGATCACCTGCGTGGACTCCGCAGAGCTGGGCAAAGCCAGCCGCATTGTTGACGCCGCCGGCCGCTACATTGAGTTTTGTAAGGGCACATTCCCGAATGAACTGAGCCTGAATGAACTTAAAATTGTCGTGGATTGCGCTAACGGCGCGACCTATCACATTGCGCCAAACGTACTGCGTGAACTGGGTGCGACTGTGATTGCGATTGGTTGTGAGCCAAACGGCGTCAACATCAATGAAGAAGTAGGCGCCACCGATGTGCGTGCTTTGCAGGCGCGTGTCATTGCAGAAAAAGCCGATCTGGGTATTGCGCTCGACGGCGACGGCGACCGCGTCATTATGGTTGACCATGAAGGCAATAAGGTCGATGGCGATCAGATTATGTATATCATCGCCCGTGAAGCACTGCGCCAGGGGCAACTGCGCGGTGGCGCGGTGGGGACCCTGATGAGTAACATGGGGCTGGAGCTGGCGCTGAAACAACTGGGCATTCCGTTTACCCGCGCGAAAGTGGGCGACCGCTACGTTCTGGAAAAAATGCAGGAAAAAGGCTGGCGCATCGGGGCGGAAAACTCCGGTCACGTCATTCTGCTGGATAAAACCACCACCGGCGACGGCATTGTAGCGGGCCTGCAGGTGTTGGCGGCGATGGTGCGTAATCACATGAGCCTCCATGACCTGTGCAGCGGTATGAAAATGTTCCCGCAGATTCTGGTCAATGTGCGCTACACGGCAGGCAGTGGCGATCCGTTGGAAAATGAAACGGTTAAAGCGGTGATGGCCGACGTTGAAGCGGCGCTGGGAAGCCGTGGCCGTGTTCTGCTGCGTAAGTCGGGTACCGAGCCGTTAATCCGCGTGATGGTGGAAGGCGAAGACGAAGCGCAGGTGACAGAATTTGCTCACCGGATTGCAGATGCAGTAAAAGCGGTTTAAAGATTAACTTAACTGCATAAAAAGGCGGCATTTGCCGCCTTTTTACGACTGGAAGACAAGGGTTTTGCTGTTTTTTTCCGCAGTTGATACAATGCGCCAAAATTGCCCTTGCGAAGGTCATTCGCTTTGGTTAGTATTCACACCCGCTTCAGTGGGAAACAGTAAATTATCCCGCATTATTGGTTTGAAGCATTGGTATGCGGCAACTCCGCAAGGAACAGGTTGATTATGTACGAAGCTCTTTTAGTAGTTTTCCTTATTGTAGCCATTGGCCTTGTAGGTCTGATCATGCTGCAACAAGGTAAAGGCGCTGATATGGGAGCCTCCTTTGGAGCAGGCGCTTCCGCTACGCTGTTTGGTTCAAGTGGTTCTGGTAACTTCATGACCCGCATGACGGCTATTCTGGGAACGTTATTCTTCATCATCAGTCTGGTGTTGGGCAATATCAATAGCAACAAAACCAATAAAGGAAGTGAGTGGGATAACCTGAGCGCGCCGGCGAAAACCGAGCAACCTCAACCCGCTGCTCCGGCTAAGCCGACCAGCGATATCCCGCAGTAAGTATTCCGTACCGAGGTGGTGGAATTGGTAGACACGCTACCTTGAGGTGGTAGTGCCCTAACGGGCTTGTGGGTTCGAGTCCCATCCTCGGTACCAATATTCCGAAAGAAAGACGCTGAAAAGCGTCTTTTTTTTCGTCTGTTATTTGTGGCTGTTGTGTAGGCCAGTAGGCCGGATAAGGCGTTTACGCCGCCATCCGACATCATTGACAACGCCTGATGGCGCTACGATTATCTGGCCTGCAGGACATCCCACTCTATTCCGCACATAAAAAAGGCCGCTTTCGCGGCCTTAACAGAGCGCATGCTTACTTCGCTTTGTTTTCCAGGTTTTCAACCTGCGGTAGACCCGTTGCAGAAGAGGCGGTAAGCAGGCCAGACTTCGCGTAGCCGAACAGCTTCTCACGGGTGTCGGTGATATCCAGGTTACGCATAGTCAACTGACCGATACGATCGTCCGGCGAGAATACGGAATCCCCTTTCTCCATCGTCAGACGCTCTGGCTTATAGGTCAGATTGTCAGAAACGGTGTTCAGGATCGAGTAGTCATTGCCGCGACGCAGTTCCAGCGTGACTTCACCCGTTATCTGGCTCGCAACCCAGCGTTGCAGACCATCACGCAGCATCAGCGCCTGCGAGTCAAACCAACGACCCTGATACAGCAGTTTACCCAGTTGACGACCATGAGCGTGATATTGCTCAATGGTGTCTTCGTTGTGAATTCCGGTCAGCAGACGCTCGTAGGCGATATGCAGTAACGCCATTCCCGGCGCTTCATAAATGCCACGGCTTTTCGCTTCGATAATACGGTTTTCGATCTGGTCGCTCATGCCCAGACCATGACGGCCACCAATACGGTTGGCTTCCAGCATCATTTCCACGTCGTCGCTAAAGGTTTTACCGTTCAGCGCCACCGGATGACCCTGCTCAAAACGCACGGTAACCTCTTCCGCTGGGATCTTCACGTTTTCATCCCAGAACTTCACACCCATGATGGGATTGACAATCTTGACGCTGGAGTTGAGAAATTCCAGATCTTTCGCTTCATGCGTCGCACCGAGCATGTTGGAGTCAGTGGAGTAGGCTTTTTCGACGGACATTTTATAGTCGAACCCGCAGGCGATCATGAACTCTGACATTTCGTGGCGGCCACCTAACTCATCGATGAAGTCAGTATCCAGCCACGGCTTATAAATCTGAAGTTCGGCATTGGTCAGCAGGCCGTAACGATAGAAACGTTCGATATCGTTGCCTTTATAGGTGCTGCCGTCGCCCCAGATGTTCACGCCGTCTTCTTTCATCGCCGCGACCAGCATGGTGCCGGTCACTGCGCGTCCCAGCGGCGTGGTATTGAAATAGGTGAGCCCGCCGGTGGTGTTATGGAATGCGCCGCATTGAATCGCTGCAATACCTTCGGCAACCAATTGCTTACGGCAATCAATCAGACGAGCGTTCTCCGCACCGTATTCCATTGCGCGACGAGGGATCTCATTGTAATCGTCCTCGTCTGGCTGGCCCAGATTCGCAGTATATGCATATGGGACTGCCCCTTTTTTTCGCATCCACAGCAGCGCCGCGCTGGTGTCCAGACCGCCAGAAAAAGCGATGCCAATGCGTTGACCTACCGGAAGATGCTTGAGAATCGTCGTCATAAAATAGAACCCTGCTTGATTGACTGATAGTGAGTTTGGCTTTCTGCTCTCAGTGCATGTTTATGCAAAATAAATGAGTTTTCATTTAATCATTTTTTTTCGAAGACAGGAAGAGTTTAGTCATTTTTTCCTGAAATAACGCCAGTCATGACCAGAAAGGTTGCGGGTTTTCAAGGTTGACAGAATGGGGCAAATATCAATATACTACGCACAGATTTTACGTCCCGTCCTCGGTACCAAATCCCAGCAGTATTTGCATCTTTTACCCAAAACGAGTAAAATTTGCCACGTTTCAGGCGCGGGGTGGAGCAGCCTGGTAGCTCGTCGGGCTCATAACCCGAAGGTCGTCGGTTCAAATCCGGCCCCCGCAACCAACTTTCCCTTAGAGTTCTTTTTCAAATATACTGTGAAGACTTTGGCCTTCGTAGCTGGATTTGAAAAAAATTCTTCTGGAAGGTTCTCCAGACCGCAGTTGCGGTTATAGGGTTCAGTTATCTAAAGCCCCGATTTATCGGGGTTTTTTGTTATCTGACTACAGAATAACTGGGCTTTAGGCCCTTTTTTTATGTCTTGGGGGTGGGCTTGTCCACATTAGAGCAAAAATTAACAGAGATGATTACAGCGCCAGTTGAAGCCCTGGGTTACGAACTGGTCGGCATCGAATTTATCCGCGGTCGCACATCCACACTGCGCATCTATATTGATAGTGAAGATGGCATCAATGTTGATGATTGTGCTGATGTGAGCCACCAGGTAAGCGCGGTGATGGATGTTGAAGACCCGATCACTGTGGCTTACAACCTGGAAGTCTCCTCACCGGGGCTCGATCGTCCAATGTTCACTGCTGAGCATTATGTCCGTTTCCTGGGTGAAGAAGTGTCGCTGGTACTCCGCATGGCGGTGCAGAACCGTCGTAAATGGCAGGGTGTCATCAAAGCGGTGGACGGTGAAATGATCACTGTCACTGTCGAAGGTAAAGATGAAGTGTTCGCGCTGAGTAATATCCAGAAGGCGAACCTGGTTCCCCACTTTTAAAAGTCTGGATTGAGGTGAAAAGCCCGCGATGAACAAAGAAATTTTGGCCGTTGTTGAAGCCGTATCGAACGAAAAGGCGCTGCCACGCGAGAAGATTTTTGAAGCGCTGGAAAGTGCGCTGGCCACAGCAACGAAGAAAAAATATGAACAAGAGATCGACGTTCGCGTAGAAATCGATCGTAAAAGCGGTGATTTCGATACGTTCCGTCGCTGGCTGATCGTCGAAGAAGTGACCCAACCAACGAAAGAAATTACGCTGGAAGCGGCACGCTTTGAAGACGAGAGCCTGAACCTGGGTGGTTATGTTGAAGATCAGATTGAATCTGTCACCTTCGACCGTATCACAACCCAGACTGCGAAGCAGGTTATCGTACAGAAGGTTCGTGAAGCTGAACGCGCAATGGTTGTCGATCAGTTCCGTGAACACGAAGGCGAAATCATCACTGGCGTGGTGAAGAAAGTAAACCGTGACAACATCTCTCTGGATCTGGGCAGCAACGCTGAAGCCGTGATCCTGCGTGAAGACATGCTGCCGCGTGAAAACTTCCGCCCTGGCGACCGTATCCGTGGCGTTCTGTACGCAGTGCGTCCGGAAGCGCGTGGTGCGCAACTGTTCGTTACGCGTTCCAAACCGGAAATGCTGATCGAACTGTTCCGCATTGAAGTGCCAGAAATTGGCGAAGAAGTGATCGAAATTAAAGCGGCGGCGCGCGATCCGGGTTCCCGTGCGAAAATCGCGGTGAAAACCAACGACAAGCGTATCGACCCGGTCGGTGCTTGCGTCGGTATGCGTGGCGCACGTGTTCAGGCGGTTTCTACCGAACTGGGCGGCGAACGCATCGATATCGTCCTGTGGGATGATAACCCGGCGCAGTTTGTGATTAATGCGATGGCACCCGCTGACGTCGCATCTATCGTGGTGGATGAAGATAAACACACCATGGATATTGCTGTTGAAGCCGGTAACCTGGCACAGGCGATTGGACGTAATGGTCAGAACGTTCGCCTGGCTTCGCAGTTAAGCGGTTGGGAACTCAACGTGATGACCGTTGATGACCTTCAGGCTAAACATCAGGCAGAAGCACACGCTGCTATCGACACCTTCACCAAATATCTCGATATTGATGAAGATTTTGCCACAGTTCTGGTTGAAGAGGGTTTTGCGACCCTGGAAGAACTGGCCTACGTGCCAATGAAAGAACTGCTGGAAATTGATGGCCTTGATGAGCCGACCGTTGAAGCACTGCGTGAGCGTGCTAAAAACGCACTGACCACTCTGGCACTGGCCCAGGAAGAAAGCCTCGGTGACAACAAACCGGCTGACGATCTGCTGAATCTGGAAGGATTGGATCGTGAAATGGCTTTCAAACTGGCAGCCCGTGGTGTTTGTACGCTGGAAGATCTCGCCGAACAGGGCATTGATGATCTGGCTGATATCGAAGGGTTGACCGACGAAAAAGCCGGAGAGCTGATTATGGCTGCCCGTAATATTTGCTGGTTCGGTGACGAAGCGTAATAAACTGTAGCAGGAAGGAACAGCATGACAGATGTAACCGTAAAAACGCTGGCCGCAGAGATACAGACCTCGGTGGATCGCCTGGTACAGCAATTTGCTGATGCCGGTATCCCGAAGTCTGCTGATGACTCTGTGTCCGCACAAGAAAAACAGACTTTACTTGCCCACCTGAACCGTGAAAATGGCTCAGGTCCGGATAAGCTGACGCTGCAACGTAAAACGCGTAGCACCCTGAACATTCCTGGTACCGGTGGAAAAAGTAAATCGGTACAAATCGAAGTCCGCAAGAAGCGCACCTTTGTGAAACGCGATCCGCAAGAGGCTGAACGTCTTGTAGCGGAAGAGCAAGCGCAGCGTGAAGCGGAAGAGCAAGCCCGTCGTGAGGCAGAAGAATCGGCCAAACGCGAGGCGCAACAAAAAGCTGACCGTGAGGCCGCAGAACAAGCTAAGCGTGACACCGCTGATAAAGCGAAACGCGAAGCTGCGGAAAAAGACAAAGTGAGCAATCAACAGACTGACGATATGACCAAAACCGCCCAGGCCGAAAAAGCCCGCCGTGAGAATGAAGCTGCAGAGCTGAAGCGTAAAGCGGAAGAAGAAGCACGTCGCAAGCTTGAAGAAGAAGCACGTCGTATAGCAGAAGAAGCTCGCCGTATGGCAGAAGAAAACGAGAAGAACGGTGTGAATACCGCTGAACCGACTGAAGATACCAGCGATTACCACGTTACAACTTCTCAGCACGCTCGCCAGGCAGAAGACGAAAACGACCGTGAAGTAGAAGGCGGCCGTGGTCGTGGACGCAGTACCAAAGCTGCGCGTCCGGCGAAAAAAGGCAACAAGCATGCCGAATCCAAAGCCGATCGTGAAGAAGCGCGTGCAGCGGTTCGCGGTGGCAAAGGTGGCAAACAGCGTAAAGGTTCCGCACTGCAGCAGGGCTTCCAGAAGCCAGCGCAGGCTGTTAACCGTGACGTTGTGATTGGCGAAACCATCACCGTTGGCGATCTGGCGAACAAGATGGCGGTTAAAGGCTCTCAGGTCATCAAAGCGATGATGAAGCTGGGCGCAATGGCCACTATCAACCAGGTTATCGACCAGGAAACCGCACAGCTGGTTGCCGAAGAGATGGGCCATAAAGTTATCCTGCGTCGTGAAAACGAGCTGGAAGAAGCGGTAATGAGCGACCGTGATACGGGTGCTGCGGCAGAACCGCGCGCACCGGTTGTAACCATCATGGGTCACGTTGACCACGGTAAAACCTCTCTGCTGGACTACATTCGTTCAACGAAAGTGGCCTCTGGCGAAGCGGGTGGCATTACCCAGCATATCGGTGCATACCACGTTGAAACTGACAACGGTATGATCACCTTCCTGGACACCCCGGGTCACGCCGCGTTTACCTCTATGCGTGCTCGTGGTGCGCAGGCAACGGATATCGTTGTTCTGGTTGTTGCAGCAGACGACGGCGTAATGCCGCAGACCATCGAAGCGATCCAGCACGCGAAAGCGGCGCAGGTGCCTCTGGTTGTTGCAGTGAACAAAATCGATAAGCCAGAAGCCGATCTGGATCGCGTTAAAAATGAACTGTCCCAGTACGGCGTTATGCCGGAAGAGTGGGGCGGTGAAGCGCAGTTCATCCCAGTATCTGCAAAAGCCGGTACCGGTATTGACGACCTGCTGAACGCTATCCTGCTGCAAGCTGAAGTTCTGGAACTGAAAGCGGTTCGTAAAGGTATGGCGAGCGGCGCAGTCATCGAATCCTTCCTGGATAAAGGTCGTGGTCCGGTTGCAACCGTTCTGGTTCGTGAAGGTACCCTGAATAAGGGTGACATCGTTCTGTGTGGTTTCGAATACGGCCGTGTTCGTGCGATGCGTAACGAACTGGGCCAGGAAGTGCTGGAAGCGGGTCCGTCCATTCCGGTGGAAATCCTCGGCCTGTCCGGTGTTCCGGCTGCCGGTGATGAAGTGACCGTGGTACGTGACGAGAAGAAAGCGCGTGAAGTTGCACTGTACCGTCAGGGCAAATTCCGTGAAGTTAAACTGGCTCGTCAGCAGAAATCTAAACTTGAGAACATGTTCGCCAACATGACCGAAGGCGAAGTTCACGAAGTGAACGTCGTACTGAAGGCTGACGTTCAGGGTTCTGTAGAAGCGATCTCCGACTCCTTGCTGAAACTGTCTACCGACGAAGTGAAAGTGAAGATCATCGGTTCTGGCGTTGGCGGTATCACCGAAACCGACGCGACGCTGGCTGCTGCGTCCAACGCTATCCTGGTTGGCTTCAACGTACGTGCTGATGCGTCTGCACGTAAAGTGATCGAATCTGAAAGTCTGGATCTGCGTTACTACTCCGTCATCTATAACCTGATCGACGAAGTGAAAGCGGCGATGAGCGGCATGCTGTCTCCGGAACTGAAACAGCAGATCATCGGTCTGGCTGAAGTGCGTGACGTGTTCAAATCACCGAAATTTGGTGCGATCGCGGGCTGTATGGTTACTGAAGGCACGATCAAACGTCACAACCCGATCCGCGTTCTGCGCGACAACGTGGTTATCTATGAAGGCGAGCTGGAATCCCTGCGCCGCTTCAAAGATGACGTTAACGAAGTCCGTAACGGCATGGAATGTGGTATCGGCGTGAAGAACTACAACGACGTTCGCGTAGGCGACATGATCGAAGTGTTCGAAATTATCGAGATCCAACGTACGATTGCATAATCTTCGTAATGCCCGGTGGCACTTCGTTTACCGGGCCTACGGCCGGGTTGTAGGCCTGATAAGCGTAGCGCCATCAGGCTTCGAAGCGCCACCCGGCATGAATTTTAAAAAGGGGCTGATGCCCCTTTTTTGTCTGGAGAATTGAATATGGCGAAAGAATTTGGTCGCCCACAGCGTGTGGCGCAGGAGATGCAGAAAGAAATCGCAATCATCCTGCAGCGCGAAATTAAAGATCCGCGTCTGGGCATGATGACCACCGTTTCTGGTGTCGAAATGTCTCGCGATCTGGCTTATGCGAAAGTGTTTGTCACCTTCCTGAATGACAAAGATGAAGCCGCGATCAAAGCGGGCATCAAAGCGCTCCAGGAAGCGTCCGGTTTTATCCGCTCTCTGCTGGGTAAAGCGATGCGTCTGCGTATCGTGCCGGAACTGACCTTCTTCTACGATAACTCGCTGGTTGAAGGGATGCGCATGTCTAACCTGGTGACCAGCGTGGTAAAACATGACGATGAACGTCGTGTGAACCCAGCGGACGACAGCAAGGAGGACTAATGAGTCGTCCTCGTCGTCGTGGTCGCGACATTCACGGTGTCCTGCTGCTGGATAAGCCGCAGGGCATGTCCAGCAATGACGTTCTGCAAAAAGTAAAACGCCTCTACAATGCCAACCGCGCCGGTCATACCGGGGCGCTGGATCCGTTAGCGACCGGCATGTTGCCGATCTGCCTCGGAGAAGCGACTAAGTTTTCGCAGTATCTGCTGGATTCCGACAAGCGTTACCGGGTGATTGCCCGTCTGGGTCAGCGTACTGACACCTCCGACGCCGATGGGCAAATCGTGCAGGAGCGTCCGGTGACCTTTACGGCGGAACAACTTTCCGCCGCGCTGGAGACATTCCGGGGCGATATCGAACAGGTTCCGTCGATGTATTCGGCACTGAAGTACCAGGGCAAAAAGCTGTATGAATACGCGCGCCAGGGCATTGAAGTCCCGCGCGAAGCCCGGCCGATAACCGTTTATGAATTGCTGTTTATCCGCCATGAAGGGGATGAACTGGAGCTGGAAGTCCACTGCTCGAAAGGCACCTACATTCGTACCATCATTGACGATTTGGGTGAGAAGTTGGGCTGTGGCGCGCATGTGACCTACCTGCGTCGTCTGACCGTCAGCAAATATCCAGTCGACCGGATGGTCACCCTGGAGCGTTTGCGCGAGCTGGTTGAGCAGGCGGAGCTGGAGGGGATCCCGGCAGCACAACGGCTTGATCCGCTGCTGATGCCGATGGACAGTCCGGCATCGGACTACCCAGTCGTTAATCTGCCGCTAACCTCTTCTGTCTACTTTAAAAATGGTAATCCGGTTCGCACTTCGGGCGCGCCGCTGGAAGGGCTGGTTCGCGTGACGGAAGGCGATGACGGCAAATTTATCGGTATGGGCGAGATCGACGATGAAGGCCGCGTGGCGCCTCGTCGACTGGTGGTTGAGTATCCTGCTTAATGCAGCGCCGTCTTGCGATAAAGGGGCGCTGCGAGTAGAATATTGCCGCTTAACATCGCGTAAACTTTTTAACAGTTCGCACGGTGTTTAACATGGGGTTGCTGAATTAGAGATTGGCACCCTTTCATTCTTTTTATTTTTGGAGTTCATCATGTCTCTAAGCGTTGAAGCTAAAGCTAAAATCGTTTCCGAGTTTGGTCGTGGTACTAACGACAGCGGTTCTACCGAAGTTCAGGTTGCTCTGCTGACTGCACAGATTAACCACCTGCAGGGTCACTTTGCAGAGCACAAAAAAGATCACCACAGCCGTCGTGGTCTGCTGCGCATGGTTTCTCAGCGTCGTAAACTGCTCGACTACCTGAAACGTAAAGATGTTGCACGCTACACCGCGCTGATCGAGCGTCTGGGTCTGCGTCGCTAATTCTTGCGAGTTTCAAAAAAAGGGGCCTTCAAGGCCCCTTTTTTCAAGTGGATGGCAGCAATTCACTGGAAACTAATGTATTGTTGCTATGAATGATCTTCCGTCGCAGAGGTTCGCGCGGCTAATGAGAGGCTTTACCCAAAGTGAATGGGTTAGGGTTGTCATTAGTCGCGAGGATGCGCTGAAGATCGGGTATTAACGATGGCATAACTCATGTCATCAATATTGGAAAGGATATTATTTTGCTTAATCCGATCGTTCGTAAATTCCAGTACGGTCAGCATACCGTTACGCTGGAAACTGGCATGATGGCGCGTCAAGCCACTGCCGCTGTTATGGTTAGCATGGATGACACTGCGGTATTCGTAACCGTGGTTGGCCAGAAAAAAGCGAAACCCGGCCAGGACTTCTTCCCGCTGACCGTTAACTATCAGGAGCGTACCTACGCTGCTGGCCGTATCCCAGGCAGCTTCTTCCGTCGTGAAGGCCGCCCAAGCGAAGGCGAAACCCTGATCGCGCGTCTGATTGACCGCCCGGTTCGCCCGCTGTTCCCGGAAGGCTTCGTTAACGAAGTTCAGGTTATCGCTACCGTTGTTTCCGTTAACCCGCAGGTTAACCCGGATATCGTCGCGATGATCGGCGCATCGGCTGCGCTGTCCCTGTCTGGTATTCCGTTCAACGGCCCGATTGGTGCTGCGCGCGTAGGTTACATCAACGACCAGTACGTACTGAACCCGACTCAGGATGAACTCAAAGAGAGCAAACTGGACCTGGTAGTTGCGGGTACCGAAGCGGCTGTGCTGATGGTTGAATCCGAAGCGGAACTGCTGAGTGAAGATCAGATGCTGGGCGCGGTTGTGTTTGGTCACGATCAGCAGCAGGTTGTTATCAAAGAGATCAACGAGCTGGTGAAAGAAGCGGGTAAACCGCGTTGGGACTGGCAGCCGGAAGCCGTAAACGACGCGCTGAATGCGCGCGTTGCAGCACTGGCAGAGTCCCGTCTGAGCGACGCTTACCGTATCACCGACAAACAAGAGCGTTATGCTCAGGTTGACGTGATCAAATCTGAAACCATCGATGCTCTGCTGGCTGAAGACGAAACCCTGGACGCTAACGAACTGGGTGAAATCCTGCACGCTATCGAGAAAAATGTCGTTCGTAGCCGCGTACTGGCTGGCGAACCGCGTATTGATGGTCGTGAAAAAGACATGATCCGTGGTCTGGACGTGCGTACTGGCGTTCTGCCGCGTACTCACGGTTCCGCACTGTTCACCCGTGGTGAGACTCAGGCACTGGTTACTGCAACTCTGGGTACCACGCGTGATGCGCAGAACCTCGACGAGCTGATGGGCGAGCGTACTGACAACTTCCTGTTCCACTACAACTTCCCTCCGTACTGCGTCGGTGAGACGGGTATGGTTGGTTCTCCGAAGCGTCGTGAAATTGGTCACGGTCGTCTCGCGAAGCGTGGCGTACTGGCAGTCATGCCGGATCTGGACAAATTCCCGTACACCGTGCGTGTGGTTTCTGAAATCACTGAATCCAACGGTTCTTCTTCTATGGCTTCCGTGTGTGGCGCTTCCCTGGCGCTGATGGATGCAGGTGTGCCGATCAAAGCGGCCGTTGCAGGCATCGCGATGGGTCTGGTGAAAGAAGGCGACAACTATGTTGTTCTGTCTGACATCCTGGGCGACGAAGACCACCTGGGCGATATGGACTTCAAAGTGGCGGGTTCCCGCGACGGTATCTCTGCACTGCAGATGGATATCAAAATTGAAGGTATCACTAAAGAGATCATGCAGGTTGCGCTGAATCAGGCTAAAGGTGCGCGTCTGCACATCCTGGGCGTGATGGAACAGGCGATCAACGCGCCGCGTGGCGATATCTCTCAGTTCGCTCCGCGTATCCACACCATTAAGATCAGCCCGGACAAGATCAAAGACGTGATCGGTAAGGGCGGTTCTGTGATCCGTGCGCTGACTGAAGAAACCGGCACCACCATCGAAATCGAAGATGACGGTACTGTGAAAATCGCAGCGACCGACGGCGAAAAAGCAAAATATGCTATCCAGCGTATCGAAGAGATCACCGCTGAAATCGAAGTGGGTCGTATCTACAACGGTAAAGTGACCCGTATCGTTGACTTTGGCGCGTTTGTTGCTATCGGCGGCGGTAAAGAAGGTCTGGTTCACATCTCTCAGATCGCTGACAAGCGCGTTGAGAAAGTGACTGACTATCTGCAGATGGGCCAGGAAGTACCGGTTAAAGTTCTGGAAGTTGACCGCCAGGGCCGCGTTCGTCTGAGCATCAAAGAAGCAACTGAGCAGTCTCAGCCAGGCGCTGCGCCGGAAGCTCCGGCAGAGCAGGGCGAGTAAGGTTGTTTTTGCCCTCCGCATCAGCGGAGGGCTTTTAACCTGGCAGGACGCCTTGTTAACAACCGGGGAACAGGACGTTCATTCAATCGTTGTCTTCGGGAGTGGGAAATGAAGCCTTTTTTGCGCTGGTGTTTCGTTGCGACAGCACTCACGCTGGCTGGATGCAGTAATTCCGCCTGGCGTAAGAGTGAAGTCCTCGCGGTACCATTGCAACCGACGTTACAGCAGGAAGTGATTCTGGCACGCATGGAACAAATTCTTGCCAGTCGGGCTTTAACCGATGACGAACGCGCGCAGCTTTTATATGAGCGCGGAGTGTTGTATGATAGTCTCGGTCTGAGGGCATTAGCGCGAAATGATTTTTCACAAGCGTTAGCCATCCGACCTGATATGCCTGAAGTATTCAATTACTTAGGCATTTATTTAACGCAGGCAGGCAATTTTGATGCTGCCTATGAAGCGTTTGATTCTGTACTTGAGCTTGATCCAACTTACAACTACGCGCACTTAAATCGCGGTATCGCATTGTATTACGGCGGCCGTGACAAGTTAGCGCAAGATGATCTGCTGGCGTTTTATCAAGACGATCCCAATGATCCTTTCCGCAGTCTGTGGCTTTATCTCGCTGAGCAGAAGCTCAATGAGAAGCAGGCGAAAGAAGCGTTAAACGAGCGCTTCGAGAAATCGGATAAAGAGCAATGGGGATGGAACATTGTCGAGTTCTACCTGGGCAACATTAGCGAATCCACGCTAATGGAAAGGCTCAAGGCGGACGCAACGGATAACACCTCGCTCGCTGAGCATCTCAGTGAAACCAACTTCTATTTAGGTAAGTACTACCTAAGTCTGGGGGATTTGGACAGCGCTACGGCATTGTTCAAACTGGCGGTGGCTAACAACGTTCATAACTTTGTTGAGCACCGATATGCATTGTTGGAATTATCGCTCCTGGGCCAGGACCAAGATGACCTGGCAGAATCGGACCAGCAATAGCTGACGTACACATCAGCCCGTAATCTCTTTTGATTGCCATCACCTTCGCGGGTGAGGGCGTTGTTGTTCGTCAATACACCTACTTTGAGCCGGTTCACACTTTTCAATGAAAATTGCAGATCAATTTCATGATGAGTTATGTAGACTGGCCGCCATTAATTTTGAGGCACACGTACTACATGGCTGAATTCGAAACCACTTTTGCAGATCTGGGCCTGAAGGCTCCTATCCTTGAAGCCCTTAACGATCTGGGTTACGAAAAACCATCTCCAATCCAGGCAGAGTGCATTCCGCATCTGCTGGGCGGTCGCGATGTTCTGGGTATGGCCCAGACCGGTAGCGGCAAAACCGCAGCGTTCTCTTTACCGCTGCTCAACAATCTTGATCCTGAGCTGAAGGCACCTCAGATTCTGGTGCTGGCACCGACCCGCGAACTGGCGGTTCAGGTTGCTGAAGCCATGACGGATTTCTCTAAACATATGCGCGGCGTGAACGTGGTTGCCCTGTACGGCGGCCAGCGTTATGACGTGCAGTTACGCGCCCTGCGTCAAGGGCCGCAGATCGTCGTCGGTACGCCGGGTCGTCTGCTTGATCACTTAAAACGCGGCACGCTTGATCTCTCTAAACTGAGCGGTCTGGTGCTGGACGAAGCCGATGAAATGCTGCGTATGGGCTTCATCGAAGACGTCGAAACCATCATGGCGCAGATCCCGGAAGGTCATCAGACCGCTCTGTTCTCTGCCACCATGCCGGAAGCGATCCGTCGCATTACCCGCCGCTTCATGAAAGAGCCGCAGGAAGTGCGCATTCAGTCCAGCGTGACGACCCGTCCGGACATTAGCCAGAGCTACTGGACTGTGTGGGGCATGCGTAAAAACGAAGCGCTGGTGCGTTTCCTGGAAGCGGAAGATTTTGATGCGGCGATTATCTTCGTTCGTACCAAAAACGCGACCCTGGAAGTGGCAGAAGCGCTGGAGCGTAGCGGCTATAACAGCGCCGCGCTGAATGGCGACATGAACCAGGCACTGCGTGAGCAGACGCTGGAGCGTCTGAAAGACGGTCGTCTGGATATCCTGATTGCAACCGACGTTGCGGCCCGTGGCCTGGACGTTGAGCGTATCAGCCTGGTTGTAAACTACGATATCCCGATGGATTCTGAGTCTTATGTTCACCGTATCGGTCGTACCGGCCGTGCGGGTCGTGCGGGCCGCGCGCTGCTGTTCG
This sequence comes from Citrobacter sp. RHB25-C09, assembly GCF_013836145.1. Classification (NCBI taxonomy): domain Bacteria; kingdom Pseudomonadati; phylum Pseudomonadota; class Gammaproteobacteria; order Enterobacterales; family Enterobacteriaceae; genus Citrobacter; species Citrobacter sp. RHB25-C09. Next base: position 548,126 of record NZ_CP057483.1, read on the forward strand.
TTGAGAACCGCGAGCGTCGTCTGCTGCGCAATATCGAACGCACCATGAAGCTGACCATTCCGGAAGTAGAACTGCCGAACGCAGAACTGCTGGGTAAACGCCGTCTGGAAAAATTCGCCGCTAAAGTTCAGCAGCAGCTGGAAAGCAGCGATCTGGATCAGTACCGTGCGCTGCTGTCGCAGATTCAGCCTACCGCTGAAGGCGAAGAGCTGGATCTCGAAACGCTGGCTGCCGCGCTGCTGAAAATGGCACAGGGTGAACGTACCCTGATCGTTCCGCCAGATGCGCCGATGCGTCCTAAGCGTGAGTTCCGTGACCGTGATGACCGTGGTCCGCGTGACCGCAACGATCGTGGCCCACGTGCTGACCGTGGTGGCGATCGTGAAGATCGTCCGCGTCGCGAGCGTCGTGACGTTGGCGATATGCAGCTGTACCGCATTGAAGTGGGCCGTGATGATGGTGTTGAAGTTCGTCATATCGTTGGCGCGATCGCTAACGAAGGCGATATCAGCAGCCGTTACATTGGTAACATCAAGCTGTTCGCTTCGCACTCTACCATCGAACTGCCGAAAGGTATGCCGGGTGAAGTACTGCAGCACTTTACGCGCACTCGCATCCTGAACAAGCCGATGAACATGCAACTGGTCGGCGATGCACAGCCGCATACCGAACGTCGTGGCAGTGGTCGTAGCTTCGGTGGTGAACGTCGCGAAGGTGGCCGTAGCTTCGGTGGCGAGCGTCGTGAAGGGGGTCGTGGTGATGGTCGTCGTTTCAGCGGCGAGCGTCGTGAAGGCCGCGCTCCGCGTCGTGAAGAAGGCTCCAGCCGTCGTCGTGACGCGTAAACTTTCCGTTTACTGACGTAAAGTAAAAGATACAGCCCTGATAGAAATTATCGGGGCTTTTTTTATTCCTTTTGTACTCTTGTACTGGTACAGTGCAACACAATAAAATGCGGTCACATTATTTTTCGCTGGAGAAATCGCTACATGGCAACACTAACCACTACCCAGACGTCACCTTCGCTGCTCGGCGGTGTGGTGATCATCGGCGGCACCATCATTGGCGCAGGGATGTTCTCTCTGCCAGTGGTTATGGCGGGTAGCTGGTTTTTCTGGTCCATGGCGGCGCTGGTGTTCACCTGGTTCTGTATGCTTCATTCCGGGCTGATGATCCTTGAGGCGAACCTGAACTATCGAATTGGCTCCAGCTTCGACACCATTACCAAAGATCTGCTGGGTAAAGGCTGGAACGTGGTGAATGGCATTTCGATTGCCTTTGTGCTCTACATTTTGACCTACGCGTACATTTCCGCCAGCGGTTCGATTTTGCATCACACCTTTGCTGAGATGTCGCTTAACGTTCCGGCGCGCGCTGCGGGGCTGGGGTTTGCGCTGCTGGTCGCGGTGGTGGTGTGGATGAGCACTAAAGCAGTTAGCCGTATGACGGCGATTGTGCTGGGTGCGAAGGTGATCACTTTCTTCCTGACCTTCGGCAGCCTGTTGGGACATGTTCAGCCTGCAACGCTGTTTAACGTCGCGGAGAGTCATGCTTCCTATACGCCTTACTTACTGATGACTCTACCGTTCTGTCTGGCATCGTTTGGCTACCACGGTAACGTGCCAAGCCTGATGAAATACTATGGAAAAGATCCGCGCACCATCGTGAAGTGCCTGGTTTATGGCACGCTGCTGGCGCTGGTGCTGTACAGCATCTGGCTGTTAGGGACGATGGGTAACATCCCGCGTCCGGAATTTATCGGCATTGCACAGAAGGGCGGCAATATTGATGTGCTGGTACAAGCGCTGAGCGGTGTGCTGAATAGCCGCAGTCTGGATCTGCTGCTGGTAGTGTTCTCAAACTTTGCAGTGGCGAGCTCATTCCTTGGGGTTACGCTGGGGTTGTTTGACTATCTGGCGGATCTGTTTGGTTTTGACGACTCGGCGATGGGGCGTTTCAAGACCGCACTGTTGACCTTCCTGCCACCGATTGTGGGCGGCCTGCTGTGGCCGAACGGTTTTCTGTACGCCATCGGCTACGCAGGACTTGCGGCAACCATCTGGGCGGCGATTGTCCCGGCGCTGCTGGCACGTAAATCGCGCAAACGCTTTGGCAGCCCGAAATTCCGCGTTTGGGGCGGTAAGCCGATGATTGCGCTGATTCTGGTATTCGGCGTGGGCAACGCGCTGGTACATATCTTATCGAGTTTTAATCTGTTGCCGGTGTATCAGTGATCCTTTTGTGCCGGATGGCGGCTACGCCTTATCCGGCCTACGCGATCCCGCAGGCCCGGTAAGCGAAGCGCCACCGGGCAAAGCAATGGCTACCCCACCAACTCTTCTCTCACCTGCATTGCCAAATCAAACGAATGCAGGCGCGCCTGATGATCGAAAATCTGCCCGTTAACCATAATCTCATCGGCCTGGGTTTCACGCAGAATAGATTCCAGCCCATGGCGGATTTTCACCTTATCCCCCACCAGCGACATGCTCAGAGCCTGCTGCACGCCGTACTGCTCCGAAGGCGACCAGAACTGATCCATATTTTGAATCGGCGCAGGAAGCTGTCCGGTTTCACCCCGGCGCAATTTCACAAACGCCTGCTGCATGGAAGTGAACAGATACTCCGCGTCGCGGTTGCTGTCGGCGGCAATGATATTGATGCATACCATCGCGTACGGTTTATCCAGACGCACAGAAGGCTTGAACTGGGTACGGTACAGATGCAGCGCCTGGAACAGCATGTCCGGTGCAAAATGGGAAGCAAACGCAAACGGCAGTCCCAGCTGCGCGGCGAGCTGGGCGCTATACAGGCTTGAGCCTAACAGCCACACCGGGATCTTCTCACCGTAGCCTGGAACCGGCCGCACGTGCGGGTTCGGATCGCGCGCGTCGAACCAGTCCACCAGCTCGGCCACATCGCGCGGGAAATTATCGATATCACCGCTCATATGACGACGCAGCGCGCGCATCGTCGGCTGGTCACTGCCTGGCGCACGACCAAGGCCCAGGTCAATACGCCCGGGGTAGAGAGTATTGAGCGTCCCAAACTGTTCGGCAATCACCAGCGGAGAATGGTTCGGCAGCATCACGCCACCGGAACCCAGATGCAGGGTGGTGGTGTTCGCCGCCAGATAGCCAATCAGTACAGAGGTTGCTGCACTGGCGATCCCGGTCATATTATGGTGTTCAGCCAGCCAGTAGCGATGATAGCCCCGTTTTTCCGCGAGGCGAGCAAGGTCTAGTGAGTGTGTGAAGGCTTCTTTAGCAGAAGAACCTTCGGAGATCGGCGCCAGATCCAGCACCGAAAAGGGAATGGTTTTATCAGTCATAACGGCTCACTTTGTTCCGATTAATCTTTCCATACTGCATTAAAGATTAGCGAATGTTGTTAACAAAGTGAGCTTTATATGGCAAGTGCCGAATATAACATGCCTGATGGCGCTACGCTTATCAGGCCTACAGGTCAGAGTAGGCCGGATAAGGCATTCATGCCGCCATCCGACAAATTTACACCTGCAACTCGAGTCCCGCCAGACGCTTCCAGTAGCCGTTACAGTCGCTGTGTGCCGCAAGCGGTAGCGGTGCGCCGCCGTGCTCATTAGCGCGGAAAGCGTCGAGCATGGCGAACGTCTCCGTACTCAGGGGCGACAAGCGCACAATATCCACCAGACCCAGCATCGACGTGAGATCGTTGCCCAGGTTATAGACATAGCCGCTCATGGTTTGAATGCCATTGAGCACAAACACTTGCTGATTTTCCTGCGAAAGCACGTCCCGACCGTTTGGATATTTAATGCAGCAGGTTTCGCACTCGTCCTTCGGGCGGTCTTCGGAACGGGCTGTAAAGCAGCGCGCAGAATAGGCCAGGGGCAGATGCCCGTAGCTCAGCACTTCTACCTCAAACTGATTGCGTATGCCCAGTTCATCACACTGGTTGAGCAGGTTGATCAGCCAGTCACGGGAAAGCTCCACCGGCATACACCAGCGCACCATGCCCTGTTTGAGCAGCAGGCGCAGCGTGACCGCGTTGTAGCAGTTCAATGCGTGTCCGGCAACAAACGGCAGCTTGCGTTCAGCACACATGTTCACTACGCCGAGATCGCTGGCCTCCAGCAAAAAATCGCCGTTTTCAACATAGCGCTTCAGCTCGTTGAGTTCCGACGATGCCTGCACCAACGCCAGCGTTGAGAGCACCACCTGTTTGCCACTGCCGGCGAGCGATTTTGCCATATCCAGCCAGTCGCCCACTTTGGTCGCACGGCGCTTGCTGCATACCGCTTCGCCAAGGTAAATCACATCAGCACTGCTAGTTGCTGCCTGCTGATAAAAATCTTCCAGCGTCTCTTTCGACCAGTAATAGAGCACGGGTCCTAAGGAATATTTCATTGCTTCCCTCACTGCCATTTACGGTGATACGCGCCAAGCGTGGTCTGGGTGCCTTCGGACATGGCACCGAGTGTCTCCATCCACGCGGCCTGCGGGGCATAATTCTGCGGGTCGGCGATGCAGCGGTCGATGGCCTGGCGCCAGACTTTGGCCACCTGGCTAACATAGGCCGGGCTGCGCTGGCGACCTTCGATTTTCACCGAGGCGATGTTCGCGGCCAACAATTCCGGCAGCAGTTCAAGCGTATTGAGGCTGGTCGGTTCTTCCAGCGCGTGGTATCGCTCGCCGCCGACCAGATAGCGGCCTTTGCATAGCGTCGGATACCCGGCGTTTTCCCCATCCTGATAGCGATCAATCAACACTTCATTGAGGCGAGACTCCAGCCCCTGCGGTGTCTGCTGCCAGCGCACAAAGCGGGCTGGGGAACAGGCGCCTACCGTATTCGGCGATTCTCCGGTCAAATAAGAAGAGAGATAGCAACGGCCCTCCGCCATAATGCACAGACTTCCGAATGCAAAAACCTCCAGCGGCACCGGCGTTACGCGAGCAAGCTGTTTCACCTGATGGATCGACAACACACGTGGCAGGACAACGCGCGCGACGTCGAAATTACGGTGGTAAAAGTTCACCGCTTCCTCGTTGGTCGCGGAAGCCTGAACTGAGACATGGCGCTCAATATGGGGGTAGCGCTCTGCGGCATACTCCAACATCGCGAGGTCGGCGAGGATCAGCGCGTCAGCACCCAGCTGTGCTGCCATATCGACGGCACGCTGCCAGCGGGCATAGCCGTCCGGGTGAGCGAAGGTATTGATCGCAATATGTAATTTACGTCGATGTTGATGGACGAAACTCACCGCTTCCTGCAGTTTTTTCTCGGTAAAGTTAAGACCGGCAAAGTGACGGGCGTTAGTATCGTCTTTAAGCCCGATGTAAACGGCATCAGCGCCGTTTTCAATTGCCGCCTTAAGCGCCGGGAGATTTCCGGCAGGGCAGAGCAGCTCCATAATTTTTCCTGAAGGTTGCGCCGCCTGGGACGCATAATTGTTAAAGAACAGGAATTTTAGTTAACCTTGCTGCGACAATTTTTGATTTAAGGCAGTTAAAGTCGTATTGATATCAGCAATAAAGAGGTACGGTTTTCGCACGCAATTGTTGATTTATGCCGCTATGTCATTTTTCTGATATGGCAGAATAGCGGGACAACTGAAACAGGGAGTAAAGCTCGTGTTAGATAAGCTGCGTTCACGCTTAGTACATTTAGGTCCGTCTCTGATGAGTGTGCCGGTTAAACTGACGCCCTTTGCGCTGCAGCGCCAGGTTCTGCAACAGGTCCTGAGCTGGCAATTTCGCCAGGCGCTGGCAGATGGGGAGCTGGAGTTCCTCGAAGGCCGTTGGTTAAGTATTACAGTTCGCGATATTGGCCTTACATGGTATACCTCTGTAGAGAACGACAAACTGATCGTCAGCCAGAATGCACAAGCCGACGTGAGTTTTAGCGCGGATGCCAGCGATCTGCTGATGATTGCGGCGCGTAAGCAGGACCCGGATACGCTTTTCTTCCAGCGTCGTCTGGTTATTGAAGGCGACACGGAACTAGGGTTGTATGTTAAAAACCTGATGGATGCCATTGAGCTGGAGCAGATGCCAAAAGCGTTACGCGTCTTGCTGCTGCAACTGGCAGATTTTGTTGAAGCGGGCATGAAGCCCTCAACAGAAACCAAACAGACATCGGTAGGTGAACCATGCTAATTCGAGTAGAAATTCCCATTGACGCGCCGGGCATTGATGCCCTGCTGCGTCGCTCATTCGAAAGCGATGCGGAAGCAAAACTGGTTCACGATCTGCGTGAAGACGGTTTTCTGACGCTCGGTCTGGTTGCCACGGACGATGAAGGTCAGGTGGTGGGCTATGTGGCATTCAGTCCCGTCGACGTGCAGGGAGAAGATCTGCAATGGGTCGGGATGGGGCCGCTGGCGGTAGATGAAAATTACCGGGGACAAGGCCTGGCGCGTCAGTTGGTCTATGAAGGACTGGATTCGCTAAACGAATTTGGCTACGCCGCCGTTGTTACGCTGGGCGATCCGGCGCTGTACGGACGTTTAGGATTTGAACTTGCCGCGCATTACGATCTTCACTGCCGTTGGCCGGGGACCGAAAGCGCGTTTCAGGTGCATCGCTTAGCTGACGATGCGCTCAAGGGTGTGACAGGACTGGTCGAGTATCACGATCATTTTAATCGCTTTTAAGCGTCGGGGTTTGCAGGCTGTTAAGCAATGCCGCAAACCCAACACCATCGACCACCAGGCGCTCTTTCTGACGCTTGGTGAGTTGCTTGATGCGGTATTCCATACGTAACGCCAGCGAACGATCGCCAACCTGCGCAGAAAACGCCAGCGTCAGTTCCCCTTTTCCCCGTAGCGCTTTTGCGCCTTTTCCGCTCTGATGCTGCTGATAACGGCGCGCCACATCGGTGGTGATGCCGGTGTACAGGGCATTGTCGGCAGTACGGATCAAATAGAGATACCAGGGTGTCATCATGACCTTCGTCGTGTTACGTTTCTGGCACTCAGTATAAAAGAGAACAGAGATGGAAACACTCACTGCGATTAGCCGTTGGCTGGCGAAACAGCACGTTGTGACATGGTGCGTACACCATGAGGGGGAATTGTGGTGTGCGAATGCGTTCTACATTTATGATGCGCAAAAAGTGGCCTTCTACGTGCTGACAGAGGAGAAAACGCGTCACGCGCAAATGTCCGGCTCCCAGGCAAACATTGCCGGAACGGTCAACGGCCAGCCGAAAACGGTAGCGCTAATTCGCGGCGTGCAGTTTAAAGGGGTTATTTGTAAGCTGGAGGGGGGGGAAAGCGACGCCGCAAGACAGAAATATAATCGTCGCTTCCCGGTTGCCAGAATGCTGTCAGCGCCAGTCTGGGAAATTCGTCTGGATGAAATTAAATTCACTGACAACACGCTGGGCTTCGGTAAAAAGTTAGTCTGGCTGCGTCGCTCAGGCTCCGAGGATGCGTAACGCCTCACGGTTAAACGCCGGGAGATCGTCAGGCGTTCGGCTGGTGACCAGTTGATCTTTATCGATCACCACTTCCTGGTCGTAAAATTCCGCACCCGCATTTTTCACATCAATAATAATGGGTTTAACGGCAGTGACCTTACGTCCGCGAAGAACGTCGGCACTGATCAGCAACTGCGGGCCATGGCAAATCGCGAATACGGGTTTTCCGCTATTCACAAAATCTCGCGTAAAGGTCACAAAGCGGTCGTCACCACGCAGATAATCCGGCGAGTGGCCGCCTGGCAGCAGTAGTGCATCGAACTCAGCGGGACGAACGTCCTCAATCGCTTTATCAATCACGACGCTGGCTTCGCCTTTTTTGCCTTTCACCGTTTTCCCCGCCTGCTTCTCAATGGTGATGACCTCGTGTCCGGCCTGACGGAATGCTTCTGCGGGTGAAGTGAATTCGGAATCTTCAAATTCATCAGTAATTAATACGGCAATTTTCTTACTCATGCGTCCTCCGCTTTAAGGCCTTGGATGAGGCAATATTTCCATGATGATGGATAATTACCCTGTGAACCATTAAGTCTGGTCGATGAAGCTGAGAGCGCAAGGCGGACAATTCTGTAAAGGGGTGAGGATGAGTCAGGTATTGATTACAGGCGCGACGGGGCTGGTGGGTGGGCATCTGCTGCGGATGTTGCTTAATGAGCCTAAGATCCATTCGGTGGCTGCGCCTACGCGCCGTCCGCTGGCGGATATGCCAGGGGTCTTTAATCCCCACGATCCACAATTAACCGATGCGCTGGCGCAGGTCACCGATCCGGTAGACATTGTTTTCTGCTGTCTGGGAACCACCCGACGCGAAGCGGGCAGCAAAGAGGCATTTATCCATGCCGATTACACGCTGGTGGTTGATACCGCGCTGACGGGCCGTCGTCTGGGTGCACAGCATATGCTGGTGGTGAGTTCGATGGGGGCAAACGCCCATTCACCGTTTTTCTATAATCGCGTGAAGGGGGAGATGGAAGAGGCACTGATTGGCCAGAACTGGCCGAGACTCACCATTGCGCGCCCGTCAATGCTGCTCGGTGACAGGGCGAAACAGCGAACCAATGAAACGATTTTTGCCCCGTTGTTCCGGCTATTACCCGGAAACTGGAAATCGATTGAAGCGCGCGATGTGGCGCGGGCGCTGCTGGCGGAGGCGCTGGCACCGGAGAAAGACGGGGTGACAATCCTGACATCATCACAATTGCGGGAACGCGCATAGTAGCATTTTGCCGGATGGCTACGCATAGCGTCTTATCCGGCCTACAAGATTGCACTGACCCAAAGGCCCGATAAGCGCCAGCGCCACCGGGCAAAATTGCCATTTCCAAATATTAATCATCGGCGTAATATTCACCCGCTAAATAATCTAACACTCCCTGGGGAATGCTATGGCTGGTCAGTCTTCATCTCAGGCGGCAGCGCCATTTCAATGGTGGAAACCCGCTCTTTTCTTTCTCGTCGTTATCGTCGGCCTCTGGTATGTGAAATGGCAGCCTTATTATGGCAAAGCCTTTACCGCCGCAGAAACGCACAGCATCGGTAAATCTATCCTCGCGCAGGCAGAAGCGAACCCATGGCAGGCGGCCTGGGATTACGCAATGGTCTATTTCATGGCGGTGTGGAAGGCGGCGGTGCTCGGCGTGATTCTCGGCTCGTTGATCCAGGTGCTGATCCCTCGTGACTGGCTTTTACGCACGCTCGGGCAATCGCGCTTTCGCGGTACGCTGTTTGGGACGCTTTTCTCATTGCCCGGTATGATGTGTACCTGTTGCGCCGCGCCGGTCGCTGCAGGGATGCGCCGTCAGCAGGTATCGATGGGCGGCGCGCTGGCGTTCTGGCTGGGCAATCCGCTGCTGAACCCGGCAACATTGGTCTTTATGGGCTTTGTCCTCGGCTGGCATTTTGCCGCGATTCGACTGGTCGCCGGGCTGGCAATGGTGCTGGTTGTGGCAACGCTGGTGCAAAAATGGGTCAAAGAGTCGCCACAGGTTGAAATGCCCGTCGAGATGACCGAATCCGATGCCCAGGGCGGTTTTTTTAGCCGTTGGGGTAAAGCGCTGTGGTTATTGTTCTGGAGCACGATCCCGGTCTATATCCTTGCGGTTCTCGTACTGGGTGCCGCACGCGTCTGGCTGTTCCCTCATGCTGATGGCGCGATTGATAACAGCGTGATGTGGGTCATTGCGCTGGCCGTGGCGGGTTGTCTTTTTGTCATACCGACGGCGGCTGAAATTCCGATCGTGCAAACCATGATGCTGGCTGGAATGGGTACCGCACCGGCGCTTGCGCTGCTGATGACCTTACCCGCAGTCAGCCTGCCATCGCTGATTATGCTGCGTAAAGCGTTCCCGGCAAAAGCGCTGTGGTTAACCGGCGCACTGGTGGCGGTATCGGGTGTGATTGTAGGAAGTCTTGCGCTGATATAGCCGTGGGAATGCCCGGTGGCGCTGTCGCTTACCGGGCTTACGGGGTAGGTAGGCCGGATAAAGCGTTTACGCCACCATCCGGCAAACCATCCGCAATAATTACTTAATAAACGTAAACGCTGTGGTCACACGTTTCACGCCGCTGACACGGCTGGCAATATCCGCTGCCGCTTTGGCTTCACGTTCAGTGACCAGACCCAGCAGGAATACTTCGCCGTTCTCGGTCGTGACTTTCACGTTGGATGATTTCACCTGGTCGCTGGTCAACAGCTGGGAACGCACTTTCGTGGTGATCCACGTGTCGTTAGAGGCTGCACCCAAACCAATAGGCTGTCCCTGACGTACTTCGTTAAAGACTTCAGTTGTGCCTTCTACGCCCATCGCAATTTGTTTTGCCCGCGCAGAGAGTTCACTGTTTGGCGACTGGCCGACCAACAGCACTTTGCCCTGATAAGCCGTCACGTTGATACGCGCTTCTTTCTTGATTTGTTCATCTTTAGACAGCGCACTGTTGACGCGTAATTCCAGGGTCCCGTCATCCACCTGGGTGCCAACGCTACGTGGGTCTGTTGCCGCTTTTGTTCCCACCGCTGCAGTACCAACAACGGCAGCAGCCACACAACCTTGCAAAAGCAGCGCAGAAATAAGGACTGCGATTGGCGATAAAGCCTTCATGTATACTCCTTAATCATCCTGGTGAGGGAAAAGGGTGTTATCAATAAGATCGCACAGGCAGTTTACCGTCAGCATATGCATTTCCTGAATACGGGCGCTATGGTGCGAAGGAATACGGATTTCCACATCCTGCGGCCCCAGCAGACCTGCCAGTTCCCCTCCGTCATAACCGGTCAGCGCCACAATTGTCATGTCGCGCGTCACGGCAGCTTCTACCGCTTTTACGATATCGCGGCTGTTACCCCGCGTCGAAATTGCCAGCAGGACATCGCCTGCGTGGCCCAGCGCCCGGACCTGTTTTGCATACACTTCATCATGCAGACCATCGTTAGCAATCGCAGTTAAGACCACGTTATCCGTATTTAGTGCAATCGCGGGTAAGCTGGGACGCTCAGTTTCAAAGCGGTTGATCATGCTGGCAGCAAAATGCTGCGCATTGGCGGCAGATGTCCCATTACCACAACAAAGAATTTTGTTGCCGTTAAGCAACGAATGAACCAGCGTCATGGCGGCACGGGAGATAGCATCAGGAAGGGCTTCCGCCGCAGCAATTTGAGTTTGAATGCTCTCTGTAAAGCAGACCTTAATTCTTTCTAACACGCTAGTCCTTAAAAACCAGGTACTGGTTTAAACATTATGAGCAGTCGCTAAATGCATCCTTAAACCACTCAACTTCATTTCCGGTGAAGGCTAACACATCGAACCGGCAATCCACAGTATCAAAACTTCCATTGTGACGCGCGAGCCACAATCGGGCCGTCTGTAATAATTTAGATTGTTTGCTACGTGTCACACTCGCCGCTGCGCCACCGAAGCCCGCAGAACGGCGATACCGAACCTCGACAAAAACGGTTGTCTTGCCATCACGCATGACCAGATCGATTTCACCGCCTCGTTCACGGACGTTGGCGGCGATATAGTGCAGTCCCTTGCACTCCAGCCAGCGGCGCGCGGTCAATTCCCACGCGTCGCCGACCTGTTTGCTCGTTAACTGGCTGGGACGATCTGCCCTTGCTGGTATTTGAGCCATGATAACTTCCTGTTAATCACACAATCCTGGTCGGCGGTTAATGCGCCGGTATTACCGTTGATTTCAAAACCCTGAACCTGGCGCATTTGCGAGAAATGATTCGCCAGCGACCAGGCATCAACGCCCATCGCGTACATGCGAGCCAGCGAGTAGTCGTTACGAACAGCGCCGAGCGCCTGCTGCATTAACGACGAATTCGCACCGGCCAGCATCGGGATTTCACTGTACTGTAAGCCTTCCATTTCCAGACGGAAGTCGGGGCCGGCGTTGCCCTGCGCGCTGCGCGAGCTGGCGTAAAGCGTAGCGCCGCTCTGGCTACTGTTGCGCATAGCGATCATCGGCTTAATAAAGGCGATTTCGTTCGGTGTTGCCAGAATATACGCGGCATCCACACGTCCGCCGTCACCACTGATTTGCGCGTCAGTTGGCGGAGCCGGAATCGTCAGACCGCCAATGGTAACGCCAGGCTGTGGCGCAGCAGTCGTAATAGGGCTACCTGTTAACGCAATGCCAGAACCCCCGTTTACCCCTGCTCTTAACTCAGACATCGAGCCAAACTTCTGTTGCAGCACAGTACCGCCGCCCAGCGTCTGCCATTCCTGAGCAAACGCCTTTGCCACGCGGTCACCCAGCGCACTGCGTGGGATCAACACCAGCGGCGACTGTTTGCCTTCAGCGCGGATATGGCGAGCCGCATCGCGCGCTTCATCTTCCGGGGAAAGGGCGAAATAACAGATATTGGCACGGCTTTGCACAGTCTCTGGCTGGTTCAGCGCCAGCACGTTCAGCGGCGTGTTGCTCTTCAGCAGTTCATCCACGTTATTTTTCAGCAGGGGGCCGACCACAATGCTCGCGCCATCCTGTTGAACTTGCGTCAGGATTTGGTCGAGCGGCTGCGAACTGGTGTCATAAATTTTTAGTTCTGCAGAGGGATTCGCCGCCGCGCTGGCGGTGGTAGGCTGCGCAGTAACCGCCTGTGGCGCGCTGACAGGAGCTGGCTGTTGAGGTTGTTCCTCGTTAGTCAGGTCGTTGACAGAAGCCTGAGAAGGGCTGGCAACGCCGTCAGTTGTCTGCAGTTGTTGTTCAGCCGCGGCATCGGGAGCGGCGACGGGCGCAGGCTGCGCGGCGGGCTGGGGCTGCGCGTCGACAGGTTGCGTCCCCAGATTTTTGGCTGCTTCAAAGCCTTGCTGGATAGTCCGACCAAAAACAGCCGCCTGGCCATTGAGCGGTAGCAGCAGGGCAATTTTACTGGTGGAGGCGGGTTTAAAGCTCTGGACATTCACCAGTTGCGTCGGCAGGAGTTTTGCACCGGGGTTCTGCGGATAGCGTTTTTGCCAGTCGGCGATGCCGGCTTTCATCATGTCCGGGTCGTTACGGTTATCAAACCAGACGCGCTGCAGATCCAGCCAGCCTTGCAGGACGTTTTCATCGGCATTGATCACCAGCGCCTGGGCTTGCTCCGGGGTCATAGAGGAGAGAGCCTGCCAGGTGGCGTCCATGTTTTTCTGTTTTTCCTGCTCGCCGAGCAGCGGTTCCTGGGCTATCAGCGCGCGCAGCAGCGTCAGAGAAGGGCGTCCCTGTTCAGCGGCAATGCCGGTTTGCCAGAAACGCAACTGCTGGTTTTTTTCCAGAGCGTCAACATTGATATCACCGAGTTGCTTCTTCGCACCGGCATAATCTTGCTGCGCCAGCTTCACTTCTGCTGCCAGCAGAGCCTGTTCCTGACGTTGGGTATCCGTCAAATTCTGCGGGAGTTGATTGAACAACTCGATAGCCTGCTGGCTCTTTCCTTCCTTCAGCAGTGCACGAATGGCGAGTAATTGCCAGTTGGTCTTGCTATCATTTGCGCTTTGCTGCATTTGTTGCAGATAAAAGCCGGAATCAGCCTGTGCAGTGCCCTGCATATGGGCAGTGCTCTGATCGGGCGCCTGGGTGCCACAGCCGGCGAAAATCAGTGCTGCCAGAACAATGGGCAGACAGCGCGCGGCTTTTAAACGAGAAAGTGTTAAGGGTACCATACTGTATCCAGTGATAGTTTTTATACGCAGTGCTCAATATTAAATCGGCAATACGGACGACACAATGAAACAACACGAATCGGCGGAGAATTCTTACGGCCACCTCTTTATTGTACCTACTCCTATCGGGAATTTATCTGATATTACCCAACGCGCCCTTGAAGTGCTGCAAGCCGTTGATTTAATTGCCGCCGAAGATACCCGCCATACCGGATTGTTGTTGCAGCATTTTGCGATAAACGCCCGCATGTTCCCGCTGCATGACCATAACGAGCAGCAAAAGGCGGAAACGCTGGTGGCGAAGCTGAAAGAAGGGCAAAACATCGCGCTGGTTTCGGATGCAGGAACGCCGCTCATTAACGATCCCGGCTATCACCTGGTACGCACCTGTCGTGAACATGGCGTTCGCGTAGTGCCGCTGCCGGGGCCGTGTGCCGCTATTGCTGCGTTGAGCGCAGCGGGACTTCCCTCCGACCGTTTTTGTTATGAAGGCTTTTTACCTGCTAAGTCAAAAGGTCGGCGCGATGCCCTGAAAGCGGTCGAGGCCGAGCCGCGCACCCTCATCTTCTATGAGTCCACACACCGCCTGCTGGAGAGCCTGGAGGATATGGTCGCCGTGTGGGGGGAATCTCGTTATGTGGTGCTGGCGCGTGAGTTGACGAAAACCTGGGAAACCATTCACGGCGCGCCGGTGGGTGAACTGCTGGCGTGGGTTAAAGAGGATGAAAACCGACGCAAAGGCGAAATGGTGCTGATCGTTGAAGGACATAAAGCGCAGGACGATGCGCTGCCTGCCGATGCGCTGCGCACTCTGGCGTTATTACAGACTGAACTGCCGTTGAAGAAAGCTGCCGCGCTGGCGGCAGACATTCATGGGGTGAAGAAGAACGCGCTGTATAAATATGCGCTGGAGCAGCAGAGTTCGTGATCGCGACAAGCGCGTCTCAGCGCACTGAATACGCGTTAATGTGATGAGCTGACAAAATGCATTTTTAAACAATCACCAACTCAACGCCTGTTTTAGCCAGCGCGGTTTTGTCCTGCTTGTTGATGCTGTCGTCGGTAATCACACAGTTAATCTTTTCCATGGGCAGAACCTGGTTGAAGCCGCGACGGTTGAACTTCGTGGCGTCAAGGACGGCAACCACTTTATGCGCCGCCGCAGCCATCACGCTGCTGATGGAATACCCTTCGTTAAAGGTTGTGATACCGTTTGTCGCGTCGATGCCGTCTGCGCCAACGAACATCAGGTCGGCGCTGATCCCCTGCAGGGAGCGCTCGGCGATGGTGCCATGCATTGAATGGGTTTTATGCCGCACGGTGCCGCCGCAAACGACCAGCGTCAGGTCTTTATTGTCTGATAGCGTAAAGGCCGCCGGTAAGCTGTTGGTGATGACGGTGATATTGCTTTTGCGGTTCAGCGCTTCGGCGATCAATAACGTGGTGCTGCCGCTGTCGAGGATTACGGTCATACCTTCTACCACCATTGCCGCCGCTGCCTGAGCAATCCGCTTTTTCGGATCGCTGGCAAGCTGGTATCGATCTTCAAGTATGACTTCCTGATTGTCGCCTTCCGCCAGATGGCTTCCGGGTTTTGCCGCACCACCATGAAAGCGGGTGACAAGACCTTTCTCCTCCAGCAAACGCAGGTCGGCACGTATAGTCACTTCTGAGATACCAAAGGTATTCGAAAGATCCAGTACCAGCACGCTGCCCTGCATATTAATCAGGTCGACAATTTTATTCCTTCTCTCAAATGAGTTCATATTGATTTGCCTGATAATTAACTGCAGCTAGTTTAATCGAAGCATTGCGAAAGGTGAACGACAAATTTCGAAAGTAAATGTGAGCCAGCGCAGGTTGCTGGCTCGTACGGTCAGGAGAGATCTAACAGGATTTTTCCCTGCATGGGCGCGCCGTTCAGCGCTTTTACCGCCTCTGCGAAACTTTCCGCGTTGCCACGATGGGCGATCAGCGGTGTCAGTTGCAGACGTTTTTCGGTCAACAAGCGTGCAGCCGTTTCCCACTCTTCTCCGGGCCACGGGCTGGAGTAGTTCATCCAACTGCCAAGAACCGTCAGCTCTTTACGCAGAATCTGCCCGAAAACGCTACTGGTGAGCGTCAGGTCGTGGTGCAGCGTGCCGACTAAAGCAAGCTGTGCGCGTGGCCCGGCAATTTCAATAGAGAGTGAGACAGTCTGCGGAGTGCCTGCCGTTTCCAGCACCAGTTGATCGAACTGGACGTCGCCGAGTGCGGCATGAATCTCTGCGGCGCTCATCTCGCGGCTGTTAAAAACCTGCGTTGCGCCCAGCGTTTTTGCCAGTTCGAGTTTTTGCGGATTAATGTCGATAGCGGTGACGCTTTTCGCACCTAATTCCCGTGCGCACTGAAGCGCGAGCAGGCCGATGGTGCCTGCACCGACAACAATCACGTTTTTCCCTTCACAGCCCTGCGCCAGATGAAAGGCGTGCAGGCCAACGGTGATGGGTTCAATAAATGCGCCATCTTCAATGGGCATAGCGGAGGGTAAACGGAACAGGTTTGCCCGTTTCACCACCACGAACTCTGCGTTCCCGCCTTCGCTACGTGAGCCGACAAACTGGTACTGTTTGCACAGTGAGTAAAAACCGCGCTCACACTGCGGGCAGTGAAAGCAGGGAAGAAGCGGAACGCAGGCGACGGCATCACCAGGCTGCATATCGGTCACCCCTTTGCCATAAGATTCGACGTAGCCGCTGAACTCATGACCAAGAGTAATGGGGTAATAATGCGCGCCTTTGGCAAAGATACGCGGGATATCGGAACCGCACAGGCCAGAGCTGAACACCCTCACCAGCACGTCGTCATCGCTTTGCAATTGCGGCATCGGACGTTCTTCAACGCGCACGTCTCCCTCAGCGTGAATCACCACTGATTTCATAGCTTTCTCCAGAAAAATGATGGGGAGCGATTGCTCCCCCAGAAATTACGGTGTGGTCTGGCTTTCCATGAGCGCCGCGCGTTGTTCAGCCGCGACAAAGTTGCGTGCCCGACGCCAGGTGAGCAGTACGCCAGTCCCATAGAGGGCGGCGATGATCACAAAGCCAGCGATGCTTTCCCAGGTGCAGAGTTGGATTAGCAGCCAGGTGATCGGCGAGCCGCCCTGGTCCATTGAGGCCACCATGCCACCCGCTTTTAGCGCCCCGGCGTTAGCGGCGAGTTGGGTATGCAGGCCGATGGTCTGCGTGGCAATCCAGAGCGTGATGCCCATAATAATGACGCCCGAAATCAGCGTGCGGAACAGGTTGCCCTGATGCACCGCCACCGCCATGGCGACAAAGAAACCGATAGTGGCCAGGTCGCCGAACGGCAGCACCTGGTTGCCTGGTACCAGTACCGCAATCAGGATCGTCAGCGGGATAAAAATCAGGCTGGCGGAGACGACAGAGGTATGGCCCAACAACAGCGCAGGATCCAGACCAATCAGGAACTCCTGACCGCCAAATTTCGCCTGTAGCCGCTTACGTGCATGTTTGGCAATGGGCGTTAAGCCATCCATGATTGGCTTAATCACGCGCGGCATCAGCAGCATGACCGCTGCGGTTTTCACCGCCAGTTGCAGGACGGCTTTAATGTCATAGCCCGCCAAAAAGCCAATCACCAGCCCCATCACAAACCCGACGGTCACCGGTTCACCAAAGGGACCGAAGCGTTTCTGAACATCGTCGGCGCTAAAATGGATGCGGTTCAGACCCGGAATTTTTTCAATGATGGTATCAACCAGCACGGCGATGGGACCCAGATAAGCAGAGGAACCGTGCGGGATAGCAATCCCTTCCAGACCAAAGAAATCGCGGGTGTCTTTGGCGAACCAGTCACCCAGCTTGTAAACAAAGGCCGCGTGAAGAACGACGCCCAGAATACCGATCCAGTATGAGCCGGTCGCCAGGTGCAGCATCGCGCCGGTAAAGGTCATATGCCAGATGTTCCAGATATCGACGTTTACCACCCGCGTCATGCGCGTTACCAGCATCAGAATGTTGACGCCGATAGCGACCGGAATGGCGATCAATGCGATCTGCGAGGCCCATGTCATCGGCGACGATCCTGGCCAGCCGACGTCAATGACGTGCAGGTTGATCTCAAAGTGCTCAGCCATCGCTTTTGCGGCCGGGCCAATGGAGTCGAGCATCAGGCCGATTACCAGCCCGATCCCCACAAAGCCGATCCCGATATGCAGACCGGACTTAAAGCAATCCCCTAACTTCATTCCCAACAATTTGGAGAAGATGATGATCACCAACGGCAGCATAACTGTTGGGCCTAAGTCGAGGATATAACGCATGATTTCGCTAAACATGGCGTCACCCCACGAGGATTGTCAGAATTTTTTGCTGTAAGGCTTCGATCCCGACGCCGGAAACAAACGGCATGCCGTGAACGACGGGAATCTCGCCAAACGTCCGGTCAACGCGGGCAGTTGTGCAGATCAGATCGGCACCGTCCATATAGGTTTCAATTTCAGTCACCCGGCACTGCACCAGGTCGAGAGTAATATTGTTGGCTTCACACAGCTCTTTAATCTCTTCTGCGGCCATCGTAGAGGTTGCGACAGCGCCGCCACAGGCCACAATAACTTTACGTTTCATCGGATGTTCCTTTTATTATCAGTATATTATCAGGCCTGTGCGCAGGGCTCAGACGCAAGGATAGCTTCCTGAAAACGCGCCGCCAGCAGGTTTTCAGGGGTGTTTAATAAGGATTCAATCACGTCCGGATTTTGCAGTTCACTGAACAGGCGACGCAGCAGTTTCAGTTGTGCCGCCGGGTTTTCTACGATCAGGGCGATAATCAACGAGACGGCAATTTCATCGTCATCATCCGCCTGCTGGAATTTGACTGGGTTGTCCGGACGGATGAGGTAAATCGCCGGTGATTTCGCATGTACCGCTTCGCAATGTGGAATGGCAACGGCATGGCGTTCGAGGGCAATACCGGTCGGGAAGGTGGCTTCGCGCTCGATTAATGCCTGCGGATACGTGTCGTGTACCACGCCTTTCGCCAGCATCTCCTCGCCAATGTGTGCCAGCGCCTGCTGGCACGAGGTAAAGTCTATTCCGGTTCGGACAAACAGTTGGCTCATACGTTTTCCCTGTCTTAAGCAGTTTCGGACACGCAACCAAAACGATAGGCGCGTAAAACGTCCTGGATTTTGTCAATAATGAGTTCATGTGGCGTTGCGGTTAGCACACCTTCTGACAGTCGTTCAAACTGTACAGGCATAAACTGGCTGATTAACCCCAACGGTAATGAGACACCGCTCAGATTGGCGAGCAGTTTTTCCACACTTTGTCGAATGCGCGGATGCGGCCAATAGTAACGAATGCGATCCGACAGGCTGAAGTGGATGTCCACCATCGCCTGGCTCCAGGTCGGTCGGTAATATTTTTTCCAGTAACCCGGTTCGTTGAGCATCACTTCATCAATCACTTCCAGTACCCGGCTGCGCTGCTCGGGGGAAATCAGCTCGTTTTCCATTTGCGCCAGCGCAAAGATGGCTTCACGTAGCGCGAAGGTCAGCGCCGGACCCACTTTCAAAATCGCATAGTGATCGCGCACCAGCGCACGATAGGCCTGACGAGTCTGGTAATCCGTGGAGTGCGCTTCGTAGACCATAGGCGTGGCTTTTATCCAACTGGAGAGCGCTTTTGCCGCCTCGGACTGGTAATGGATAATCTGGGTATGATCAAACTCAACGCCGGGCTGTACCACGATAGCAATCACGCGGGATAAGGCGTCATCAAGCCCGAGAGCGCGAAAGGCAGCCTGATGGGTTTCCAGGGTGCGTGCGGCGTCATCGGCGCGAGTCACATGGACAGTGCCGATGGTGCTGGCTTCGCCGCCCGGCACTGGCACTTCGGTACCAATAACGTAAGTGAGATGGCGTTTTTGTTCTTCTGTTGCCGTCGCTTCGGCCGCCTGGCACAGTACAGCGGCACGCTCGGCGACAACCCTCGGGTCGAGTGGCGTGGGGTCGTCAGCGCAGGACATTGAGGCGTCCAGGTGGATCTTACTGAATCCGGCGGCAACATAGGCCTCGATCAGTGCCACGGACTTTTCCATCGCGTCAGCTGCCGGTTCATCCTGCCAGCAGTTTGGCCCCAGATGGTCGCCGCCGAGGATCAACCGTTCACGCGGAAAACCGACTTCCTGCGCGATACCATAGACAAAATCGCGGAAATCAGCAGGTTTCATACCGGTATAACCGCCGAACTGATTAACCTGGTTGGAGGTCGCTTCGATCAGCACCTTGTTGTCAGTATGCAGATCAAAGCGCAGGGCCGCCTCAATGACCAGCGGATGGGCTGAACAGACCGAGCAGATCCCTAAATGTTCACCTGCTTTATGACGGGAGATAATTTCTTTCACTTCTGGCTCCGATAGCGTCTATTTATCTTCAAATTGTTTCGGGAATAGGGGTTAAAGCTTGCCTTCACAACCGCAGTCAGCAATGACTTTGCGAACCACTTCTTTCATCGCGGCTTTGGCTGGCACCATGTAATGTCGGGGATCGTTAGCATTGGCATGTGTGCTGAGATACGTTTTCAGGGCATCAGAAAAGGCGATTTTGAGTTCGGTAGCGACATTAACTTTGCAGATGCCCAGTGAGATAGCATGCTTGATATCCTGCGTGGGGAGCCCAGACGCACCGTGTAGAACCAGAGGAATATCAACCCGTTGGCGAATCTGATTCAGTCGTTCAAAATCCAGTTTGGGTTCGGCACTATACAGGCCATGCGCGGTGCCGATGGCGACCGCTAAAGAGTCAATCCCGGTCTTGTTGATAAACTCACGCGCCTGCTCCGGGTGGGTATAGAGGGCATCTTTTCCATCAACGATCAGGTCATCCTCCTGGCCGCCCAGTCGCCCCAGTTCTGCCTCTACGCTGACGTCATAGCGATGGCAGTAATCGACAACGTTTTTCACGAGTGCAATATTGTCAGCAAACGGCAAATGCGAGCCATCGATCATGACTGAACGAACGCCAGCAGCCACTTTACTTTCGATATCGTCGATCTTTTCATGATGATCGAGATGGATCGCAAGGGGGTGATTCCACTCTTTTGCCAGCTCTGCTGCGATCGCGACGATATTGCCTACTCCAGCATAACTAAATGTACCGGGGGTTCCCGCAACGATCAGGGGAGAGCGCAGCTCTGCTGCCGTCTCCACCACCACTTGTAGTGTTTCGAGATTGTGGATGTTAAATGCCGGTACGGCGTAACCTTCCTGCTGGGCCTTCTTTAGCATTGTTTTGCTGGAAATGATAAACATCCTTCCTCCGAAATCTTTCGTTTGTTTTCTTCGAAAGAAGATATAGGCTTTCGTAATGCTTTAATGTGATTTCGATCGGAAAAATGAAAGTTACGAAAGGAATGGAAGGATTGCGAAAGTAGATGAACGAAAAAAAAGCATGCTTGATAAGCATGCTTTCGACTCGCCGACAGGAATGTTTGTAGGCCGGATAAGGCGTTTACGCCGCCATCCGGCAATCAAGTAATCAGGTCACCGGTGCTGGGTTAAACACTGCCAGTTGGTTGTGCAGACCCCATTGGTCAGAGAACGTTTTCTTACGCCCGCTGGCAACATCCAGTATGAATTCAAACAATTTCTGTCCCACCTCTTCGATGGTTTCTTCCCCTGTAGCGATGGTCCCCGCGTTAATATCCATTAAGTCAAACCAGCGGTTCGCCAGTTCTGTGCGCGTCGCCATCTTAATGACCGGTACCGCCATCAGGCCGTACGGCGTGCCGCGTCCGGTGGTAAACACCTGCACGGTGATACCGGAAGCGACCTGCTGAGTCCCGCAGACAAAATCGCTGGCGGGCGTCGCAGCGTAGATTAAACCGCGTTTTGTTGGGCGCTGTCCCGGAGAGAGAACCTCGACAATGGCGCTCTTACCGGATTTCGCAATGGAGCCCAGCGCCTTTTCCACTACGTTGGCGAGGCCGCCCTTTTTATTGCCCGGCGACGGGTTCGCGCTGCGGTCAGTTTTCCCCATATCGAGATAGTTATCGTACCAGGCCATCTCTTCCAGCAGACGCTTGCCAACCTCTTCGTTGATGGTGCGCGGTGTCAGGAGGTGGATCGCATCGCGGACTTCGGTCACTTCCGAGAACATGACCGTTGCGCCGCAGCGTACCAGCAGATCCGAGGCATAGCCCACCGCCGGGTTCGCCGTCACGCCGGAAAACGCGTCGCTGCCACCACACTGCATCCCGACGACCAGCTCCGAAGCCGGACAGGTTTCGCGCTGGCGCAGGTTCAGCTTTGCCAGATGGCGTTCGGCAACCTGCAAAATGTCATCGACCATGGAGCGGAAGCCGACATGTTTTTCATCCTGTAGGCTGACAATACTGGCGCTATCAACCGGAATGCCCGGGACATCAGGGGTGCCTTCCAGCAGCCGCTCCGGCTGGAGCTTTTCACAGCCCAGGCCAATCACCATGACTTCGCCGCCAAAGTTCGGGTTCAGCGAAATGTTATGAATGGTACGAATGGGGACTACCGCCGCCGGCGCGTTAATCGCCACGCCGCAGCCGTACAGGTGATTGAGTCCCACCACGCCGTCGACGTTCGGGTATTTCGGCAGCAGATCGCGCTCAATGATTTTCACGACATAATCGACCACGCCCGCCACACAGTGGACGCTGGTGGTGATGCCAAGCAAATTTTTGGTGCCTACGCTGCCATCGGCGTTGCGGTAGCCCTCAAAGGTATAACCTTCCAGCGGGGGTAGCGGCTCCGGCACTTTAGTTGCCAGCGGCAGGGTATTTAACGGCGGCGCTTTGGGCAGTTCGACCATTGATTCATCAATCCAGCTACCGCATGCAATGTCGCGCACGGCATAGCCGATCACTTCGCCGTAGCGCACTATTTCACCGTGAACGGGAATGTACATCAGCGCGACTTTATGGCCCTGCGGAATATGTTCAATAAGCGTCAGGCCATCCGAAAAACGCGTTCCGGCTTTTAGACCATTGTCATTAACAATTATCGCCACGTTATCGGTATCGTGGACTTTTATATAAAACGCGCTCGGCGATTCTTGTCTAATTTCGATGTTGGCCATTGCTCACTCTTCTCCAGCCGGATGATGATATTAATGTAAATGTTTTCAGAAAATATAAAAAAGAAAGTTATGACGTGATGAAATAAGAATGTCAGGAGTTCAGAAATAAGAATGTGATCGGGATCACTCATTATGGCCAACGCCCCGCCGGCCAAGGGGGGAAAGCGTAAATCTGTGCATTAGCGCCCAGCGGTATGGGCAAATGCTCAAAATATTATTTATTCACGATGCCTTAAATGAGCGTTTGCACAATGCCTAATGGCCGTGCGCTGATTATACTGAATCACGAACTAAGTACATTCTGTTTATTAATAATCGATAGCGTCTGCCATCAATAAATAATAATAAAATATCTGCCTGAGTGCCTGAGGTAAATAAAATGATCCTGGATACGGTTGAAGAAAAAAAGAAAGGAACGCATACCCGCTATTTAATCTTGCTGATAATTTTTATTGTCACTGCGGTTAACTATGCTGACCGTGCGACGTTGTCGATTGCCGGAACCGAAGTCGCTAAAGAGTTACAGCTTAGCGCGGTGTCGATGGGGTATATCTTCTCTGCTTTTGGCTGGGCCTATTTGCTAATGCAAATCCCCGGCGGCTGGCTGCTCGACAAGTTTGGTTCGAAAAAAGTCTATACGTATAGCCTGTTTTTCTGGTCGCTGTTCACCTTCCTGCAAGGCTTTGTGGATCTGTTTCCGCTGGCCTGGGCAGGCGTCTCAATGTTCTTTATGCGCTTTATGCTGGGGTTTTCGGAAGCGCCTTCTTTCCCGGCGAACGCGCGCATTGTCGCGGCCTGGTTCCCAACCAAAGAGCGCGGTACCGCATCAGCCATTTTTAACTCGGCGCAGTATTTCTCGCTGGCGCTGTTCTCGCCGCTGCTGGGCTGGTTGACCTTCGCCTGGGGTTGGGAGCATGTTTTTACCGTGATGGGCGTCATTGGCTTTGTGTTGACGGGGCTGTGGATCAAACTGATTCATAACCCAACTGACCACCCGCGTATGTCCGCTGAAGAACTAAAATTCATTTCTGAAAACGGCGCCGTGGTCGACATGGACCACAAAAAACCGGGGAACGCCGTGGCGAGTGGCCCGAAGCTGCATTATATCAAGCAGCTACTATCCAATCGCATGATGCTCGGCGTCTTCTTCGGTCAGTATTTTATCAACACCATTACCTGGTTCTTCCTGACATGGTTCCCGATTTATCTGGTGCAGGAAAAGGGCATGTCGATCCTCAAAGTGGGGCTGGTGGCATCAATTCCGGCACTGTGTGGTTTTGCCGGTGGCGTACTGGGCGGCGTGTTCTCTGACTATCTGATTAAGCGCGGCTTTACCATCACCGTCGCACGTAAGCTGCCGATTGTGCTGGGCATGCTGCTGGCGTCGACCATCATCTTATGCAACTACACCGATAACACAGCCCTGGTCGTGTCCCTGATGGCGCTGGCTTTCTTCGGGAAAGGCTTTGGCGCACTGGGTTGGCCGGTGATTTCGGACACTGCGCCGAAAGAGATTGTTGGCCTGTGTGGCGGCGTATTTAACGTCTTTGGCAACGTGGCATCCATCGTGACCCCGCTGGTCATCGGTTATCTGGTGAGTGAACTGCACTCCTTCAACGCCGCGCTGGTTTTCGTTGGCTGTTCCGCGCTGATGGCGATGGTTTGCTACCTGTTTATTGTCGGTGACATCAAACGTATGGAACTGCAGAAATAATTAACGGTTAAGTGACAAGGTAAACGTAATGAATAACGACATTTTCCCGAACAAATTCAAGGCGGCGCTGGCAGCGCATCAGGTTCAGATTGGCTGTTGGTCTGCGCTGGCAAACCCCATCAGCACCGAGGTGCTAGGGCTGGCGGGCTTCGACTGGCTGGTACTGGATGGCGAACATGCGCCCAACGATGTCTCCACCTTTATTCCGCAGCTGATGGCGCTGAAAGGCAGTGTCAGCGCGCCGGTAGTACGCGTGCCGACTAACGAACCGGTGATTATTAAGCGTCTGTTGGATATCGGTTTTTACAACTTCCTGATCCCGTTTGTGGAAACGGAACAAGAGGCGGTAAATGCCGTGGCCTCTACCCGCTATCCGCCGGAAGGGATTCGCGGTGTCTCGGTTTCCCACCGCGCCAACATGTTTGGTACGGTTCCGGATTACTTTGCTCAGTCGAATCAGAACATCACCATCATCGTGCAGATCGAGAGCCAGCAGGGCGTAGATAACGTCGATGCCATTGCTGCCACCGCAGGCGTTGACGGGATTTTCGTCGGCCCAAGCGATCTGGCGGCTGCTTTAGGTCACCTGGGTAACGCGTCACATCCTGAGGTTCAAAAAGCCATTCAGCACATTTTTGCTCGCGCGAAAGCGCACGGCAAACCGTGCGGCATCCTGGCGCCTGTTGAGGCCGATGCGCGCCGCTATCTGGAGTGGGGCGCAACCTTTGTCGCCGTCGGCAGCGATCTGGGTGTCTTCCGCTCCGCGACGCAGAAACTGGCAGATTCCTTCAAGAAATAACCACCACCGAAACAAGAGAGATAATTGATATGACTATGAAAGTTGGTTTTATTGGCCTGGGCATTATGGGTAAACCAATGAGTAAAAACCTCCTTAAAGCAGGTTACTCGCTGGTGGTTTCTGACCGTAACCCTGAAACGATAGCTGAAGTGATTGCCGCAGGGGCAGAAACGGCCAGCAGCGCAAAAGCGATCGCCGAGCAGTGTGACGTGATTATCACCATGCTGCCAAACTCTCCGCATGTAAAAGAGGTGGCGCTGGGAGAAGGCGGCATTATTGAAGGTGCAAAACCGGGCACCGTACTGATTGATATGAGCTCCATCGCGCCGCTGGCGAGCCGTGAGATTAGCGAAGCGCTGAAGGCAAAAGGCATCGATATGCTCGATGCGCCGGTCAGCGGTGGCGAACCGAAAGCGATTGACGGCACGTTGTCGGTCATGGTCGGCGGTGACAAAGCGATTTTTGACAAATACTACGACCTGCTGAAAGCAATGGCAGGTTCCGTGGTCCATACCGGGGACATTGGCGCGGGTAACGTGACGAAACTGGCGAATCAGGTGATTGTGGCGCTGAACATTGCGGCAATGTCTGAGGCGCTGACGCTGGCAACGAAAGCGGGGGTGAGTCCGGATCTGGTTTATCAGGCGATCCGTGGCGGCCTCGCGGGCAGCACCGTGCTGGATGCGAAAGCGCCGATGGTGATGGACCGCAACTTCAAGCCGGGCTTCCGTATCGATCTGCATATTAAAGATCTGGCAAATGCGCTTGATACCTCTCACGGCGTTGGCGCACAGCTGCCGCTGACGGCCGCGGTGATGGAAATGATGCAGGCACTGCGCGCGGACGGTCTGGGTACCGCCGATCACAGCGCACTGGCATGCTATTACGAAAAACTGGCAAAAGTAGAAGTCACTCGCTAATGACGTCGTGCCCGGTGACGCAATGCTTACCGGGCCTACAGTCCAGGCCGGAAATGTGCAGTAACAGGCTACAACTATGAAAATTGTTATCGCTCCAGACTCTTATAAAGAAAGCCTATCTGCCCCCGAGGTAGCTCAGGCGATAGAAAAAGGATTTCGGGAAATTTTCCCCGATGCGCAATATGTTACCGTTCCGCTTGCCGATGGTGGTGAAGGGACGGTTGAAGCCATGATTGCTGCCACGCAGGGGTTTGCACATTCCGCTCGGGTGACCGGACCGCTGGGCGAAGAAGTGAATGCCAACTGGGGTATGTCTGGCGATGGTCAAACCGCGTTTATCGAAATGGCAGCGGCCAGTGGACTGGCGCTGGTTCCTCCGGATAAACGCAACCCTCTTATTACGACGTCACGCGGAACGGGGGAACTGATCCTTCAGGCGCTGGAAAGCGGGGCGAAGAATATTATTATCGGCATTGGTGGTAGCGCCACGAATGACGGCGGTGCGGGAATGGTGCAGGCGCTGGGCGCAAAGCTATGCGATGCCAACGGCACGGAGATTGGTTATGGTGGCGGCAGCCTGAACAGCCTCAACACAATTGATATCTCCGGTCTGGACCCGCGCCTGAAAACCTGTGTTATCCGTGTTGCCTGCGATGTGACGAATCCGCTGGTGGGCCAATCCGGCGCATCGCGAATTTTTGGTCCGCAGAAAGGGGCAACTGAAGCGCAGATCGTTGAGCTGGACAATAACCTTGCCCATTACGCAGCAATGATTAAAAAATCGCTGGGCGTGGATGTGAAACAGGTGCCTGGTGCTGGAGCCGCCGGTGGAATGGGGGCGGCGCTGATGGCCTTCCTGGGGGCGGATCTGAAAAGTGGGATCGAAATTGTCACCCAGGCGTTGAATCTGGAAGAGCATATCCATGACTGTACGCTGGTGATCACAGGGGAAGGACGCATCGACAGCCAGAGTATTCACGGCAAAGTTCCGGTGGGCGTAGCGAACGTGGCGAAGAAATACCATAAACCGGTAATTGGCATTGCGGGCAGTCTGACGCAGGATGTGGGCGTGGTACATCAACATGGCATTGATGCCGTCTTCAGCGTTCTCACCCGCATTAGCACGCTGGAAGAGGCGTTTCGTGGCGCATTTGACAACATCTACCGGGCGTCGAGAAACATTGCGGCGACGCTGGCAGTTGGAATGCGCAGTGCAGGGTGACAAGGGCGCACAAACCCTCTATACTTCGCGCCGAAGCTGACCAGACAGTCGCCGCTTCGTCGTCGTCCCTCTCGGGGGAGACGGGCGGAGGGGAGGAAAGTCCGGGCTCCATAGGGCAGGGTGCCAGGTAACGCCTGGGGGGGAAACCCACGACCAGTGCAACAGAGAGCAAACCGCCGATGGCCCACGCAAGTGGGATCAGGTAAGGGTGAAAGGGTGCGGTAAGAGCGCACCGCGCGGCTGGTAACAGTCCGTGGCACGGTAAACTCCACCCGGAGCAAGGCCAAATAGGGGTTCACAAGGTACGGCCCGTACTGAACCCGGGTAGGCTGCTTGAGCCAGTGAGCGATTGCTGGCCTAGATGAATGACTGTCCAACGACAGAACCCGGCTTATCGGTCAGCTTCACTCTTTCCGTTAAAAACCCGCTTCGGCGGGTTTTTGCTTTTGGGCGCGGAATAATTCCTTGAGGGTGTTCTGTCTTCCGGATAAGACGCTTTGGTGTCGCCATCCGGCGGCGATACCAGACCTGCCGATAAGAATTTTCGTGTTTTGTGACAGGCAACACAAATCGCTACCTGTGATAAATTTAGCGAGAGAAACAGAAACCAATCGATTGCTAATGCAAAATTACACGCTGTAAAAACGTCAATTTCCAGTGTTAATGTGTTGTTGTAAATGATGTGATTGTGTTTACCAATGTTTGATTATTGATAAATGTAATGTTTATTTACAAACAAATAAGGCGGAAAAATGTGATACATAACGCCCTTTAACGTAATTTATATATTAATACAAATTTTATTTGATTAATTACTCATTAAATTTAATGAATATTTTGCCTGTTAATCACACGATAATTGCTTGAAATATCGTCGTTCCTCGCTTTTTATAATAGCCATAAAAAATGTATTGTTATCGCCATAAAATATTGTTATCCCCCCCCTTTTTTTTGACTGAAATCAGTCTAATGTGACATTGTTTTTATTTATATTATTGAAAATAAAAGGTTTTATAAAATAAGTGTCACTTGATGAAATATAGCCCCAGGCAATTTGTGAGGGGTCGCACATATCCTTCTTTGCTTAATTTGTTACACTCCACGCCGTCAACAAAGTTATTAACGCAGGACGATATGAATACTTTTATTCTCCCTAAAACTCAGCAGTTGGTGGTCTTTCAGGAAGTCATCAGAAGTGGGTCTATCGGTTCTGCGGCAAAAGAGTTGGGCTTAACGCAACCGGCGGTCAGTAAAATCATTAATGATATTGAAGCTTATTTTGGCGTTGAGTTGGTGGTACGAAAAAATACCGGCGTTACCTTAACCCAGGCCGGGCAGGTTTTGCTCTCCTGGTCTGAATCGATCACTCGTGAGATGAAAAACATGGTGAATGAGATGAACAGCATGACCGACAACGCGGTGGTCGATGTCTCATTCGGTTTCCCTTCGCTGATTGGCTTTACCTTTATGTCCGACATGATTCAGAAGTTCAAAGAGGTCTACCCGAAATCGCAGGTTTCCATGTATGAAGCGCAGCTCTCTTCCTTCTTACCGGCGATTCGTGACGGACGGCTGGATTTTGCTATCGGTACGCTCAGCGATGAAATGAAGTTGCAGGATCTGCACGTGGAGCCGCTCTTCGAATCCGAGTTCGTTCTGGTGGCAAACAAGTCCCGAACATGCACCGGCACCACCACGCTGGAATCGTTGCAGAACGAACAGTGGGTGTTGCCACAAACGAATATGGGCTACTACAGCGAACTCCTCACCACCCTGCAAAGAAGCGGCATCAGTATTGAAAACATCGTTAAAACCGACTCCGTCGTCACCATTTATAATCTTGTTCTCAATGCTGATTTTCTGACGGTTATTCCCTGCGATATGGCCGCCCCTTTTGGTTCCAACCAGTTTATAACATTACCGATAGAAGAATCGTTACCCATAGCGCGCTATGCCGCAATATGGTCCAAAAATTATCGTATTAAAAAAGCAGCATCCATTTTAGTGGAATTAGCGAAAGAGTATTCGTCATATAACAGTTGTAGAAGAAAACAATTAATTGAAATCGGCTAGCTGATTAAATTTTATTTAATCCACGAATAGCGCCATTGCGCTGTGCATCAGCCTTTGGTAACGGCTATCTATTATTTAAATATCCAGGTAAGAGGTTACAATGCACATTACTTACGATCTCCCGGTTGCCATTGAAGATATCCTCGAAGCAAAAAAACGACTCGCAGGAAAAATATATAAAACCGGTATGCCTCGCTCGAATTATTTTAGCGAACGTTGTAAGGGAGAAATATTCCTTAAATTTGAGAACATGCAGCGTACCGGCTCTTTTAAAATTCGCGGCGCGTTTAACAAATTAAGTTCACTGACCGATGCGGAAAAACGTAAAGGCGTTGTCGCCTGTTCTGCGGGTAACCACGCGCAGGGCGTTTCGCTCTCTTGCGCCATGCTCGGGATCGACGGCAAAGTCGTGATGCCAAAAGGCGCACCGAAATCCAAAGTGGCCGCCACCTGCGACTACTCCGCTGAAGTGGTGCTGCACGGGGAGAACTTCAACGACACTATCGCGAAGGTGAGTGAGATTGTCGAAATGGAAGGCCGCATTTTTATCCCGCCGTATGACGACCCGAAAGTAATTGCTGGTCAGGGCACCATCGGCCTGGAAATTATGGAAGATCTGTATGACGTCGATAACGTGATTGTCCCCATCGGCGGCGGCGGTTTAATTGCCGGTATCGCCATTGCGATTAAATCCATTAACCCGACTATTAAAGTGATTGGCGTCCAGGCGGAAAATGTTCACGGCATGGCTGCTTCTTACCGCGCCGGAGAAATAACCACCCATCGAACGACCGGCACCCTGGCGGATGGCTGTGATGTATCTCGCCCAGGGAATTTAACTTACGAAATCGTTCGTGAATTAGTCGATGACATTGTTCTGGTCAGCGAAGACGAAATTCGCAACAGCATGATTGCCTTAATTCAACGCAATAAAGTGGTGACTGAAGGGGCAGGTGCGCTGGCATGTGCGGCTTTATTAAGTGGGAAATTAGATAGCTATATCCAGAACAGAAAAACGGTCAGCATTATTTCTGGCGGCAATATCGATCTTTCTCGTGTATCGCAAATTACAGGTTTAGCTGACGCATAAATCTGGATAATAAATTTTATCGTTGAGGATAGGATATGAGTACTACTGATAGCATTGTATCCAGCCAGACAAAACAGTCGTCCTGGCGTAAATCGGACACCACCTGGACACTGGGTTTATTTGGTACCGCCATCGGCGCCGGGGTGTTGTTCTTCCCCATTCGCGCAGGGTTCGGCGGCTTAATCCCCATTCTTTTGATGTTGGTGCTGGCTTACCCCATCGCCTTCTATTGCCACCGCGCGCTGGCGCGGTTGTGCCTGTCCGGGTCAAATCCATCCGGTAACATCACGGAAACGGTCGAAGAGCATTTTGGTAAGACGGGCGGCGTGGTTATCACGTTCCTCTATTTCTTCGCGATTTGTCCGCTGCTGTGGATTTATGGCGTCACCATTACCAATACGTTCATGACCTTCTGGGAAAATCAGTTGCAGATGCCGGCATTGAATCGTGGCTTTGTCGCCCTGTTCCTGCTACTCCTGATGGCCTTCGTCATCTGGTTTGGTAAGGATTTGATGGTTAAAGTGATGAGCTACCTGGTATGGCCGTTTATTGCCAGCCTGGTGCTGATTTCTCTGTCGTTGATTCCTTACTGGAACGCGGCGGTGATTGAGCAGGTGGATCTGAGCAATATCGCGTTGACGGGTCATGATGGCATTCTGGTTACCGTGTGGCTGGGTATCTCCATCATGGTGTTCTCGTTTAACTTCTCCCCGATTGTCTCTTCTTTTGTCGTGTCCAAGCGCGAAGAGTACGAGAAAGACTTTGGCCGCCAGTACACCGAGCAGAAATGTTCACAAATTATCTCGCGCGCCAGCATGCTGATGGTGGCGGTGGTAATGTTCTTCGCCTTCAGTTGCCTGTTCACGCTGTCTCCGCAAAACATGGCGGACGCGAAAGCGCAGAATATCCCGGTGCTTTCCTACCTCGCCAACCACTTTGCGACAATGTCCGGCACTAAATCCACCTTCGCGACGGTGCTGGAATATGGGGCTTCTATTATTGCGCTGGTTGCGATCTTCAAATCGTTCTTCGGTCACTACCTGGGGACGCTGGAAGGGTTGAACGGACTGGTACTGAAGTTCGGCTATAAAGGCGATAAAACCAAAGTTTCCTCTGGCAAGCTCAACACCATCAGCATGGTCTTCATTATGGGGTCCACCTGGGTTGTGGCTTACGCTAACCCGAACATTCTGGACCTGATTGAAGCAATGGGTGCGCCGATTATCGCCTCGCTGCTGTGCCTGCTGCCGATGTACGCTATTCGTAAAGCGCCGTCGCTGGCGAAATACCGTGGCCGTCTGGATAACGTGTTTGTCACTGCCATTGGTCTGCTGACCATTCTGAACATCGTGTACAAACTGTTTTAAGCCATAACTCAGGATGAGTAATGAAATGAATGAATTTCCGGTAGTGCTGGTGATCAACTGCGGATCGTCTTCAATTAAGTTTTCAGTGCTGGATGCGAATAACTGCGACGCCTTAATGTCAGGAATCGCCGACGGGATTAATACTGAAAACGCTTTTTTAGCAATTAATGGAGGAGAGCCAGCACCGCTGGCTCACCACAGCTACGAAGGCGCATTAAAGGCCATCGCATTTGAACTGGAAAAACGTAATTTAAATGACAGTGTGGCCTTAATTGGCCACCGCATTGCCCACGGCGGAAATATTTTTACGGAGTCCGCGATTATTACCGATGAGGTTATCGATAATATTCGTCAGGTTTCGCCGTTAGCTCCGCTGCATAATTACGCGAACCTGAGCGGTATTGAATCCGCACAGCAGCTTTTCCCTGGCGTCACGCAGGTGGCGGTATTTGATACCAGCTTCCACCAGACAATGGCACCAGAAGCTTATCTGTACGGCCTACCGTGGAATTACTACGCCGAGCTTGGCGTGCGGCGCTACGGTTTTCACGGCACGTCACATCGCTATGTTTCCCAGCGCGCCCATGAGCTGTTGGCGCTCTCAGAACATGACTCTGGCGTGGTGATCGCTCATCTCGGTAACGGAGCCTCGATCTGCGCCGTGCGCAACGGTCTGAGCGTGGATACGTCAATGGGCATGACGCCGCTGGAAGGGCTGATGATGGGCACCCGCAGCGGTGACGTCGACTTCGGCGCAATGGCGTGGGTGGCAAGTGAAACCAACCAGACACTGAGTGACCTGGAACGCGTAGTGAACAAGGAGTCCGGTCTGCTGGGGATTTCCGGTCTGTCATCCGACCTGAGAGTGCTGGAAAAGGCCTGGCATGAAGGACACGAGCGCGCGCAACTGGCCATTAAAACCTTTGTTCATCGCATCGCCCGCCACATTGCCGGACACGCCGCCTCGTTACACCGTCTGGACGGCCTTATTTTCACCGGCGGCATTGGTGAAAACTCAGTCTTAATTCGTCGTCTGGTGTGTGAGCATTTAGCGGTTCTCGGCGTGAATATCGACAGCGAAAGTAACCAATTATCGAATTCGCACGGCGAAAGAATTATTTCCGCCAACGATTCCCGAGTTATTTGCGCCGTTATTCCAACTAACGAAGAGAAAATGATTGCGCTCGATGCCATTACCTTAGGCCGCATTAATGCCGCCGTGGAATACGCCTAATTTATTGTCGTTTTGTAGAGAGATTATTTTTCATGAAGGTAAATATCGATACCAGCGATATGCTGTATGCCGAAGCATGGCTTGGCTTTAAAGGTACGGACTGGAAAGAAGAAATTAACGTCCGTGATTTTATTCAGCACAACTACACGCCTTATGAAGGCGATGAATCCTTTCTCGCCGACGCGACGCCGGCTACCACGGCATTGTGGGAAAAGGTGATGGCGGGCATTCGTATCGAGAACGCGACCCATGCGCCGGTCGATTTCGATACCAATATTGCCACCACCATTACCGCTCACGATGCGGGTTATATTGAGCAAGAATTAGAAAAGATTGTCGGTTTGCAAACGGATAAGCCGCTCAAGCGCGCGTTACATCCTTTTGGCGGCGTAAACATGATCAAAAGCTCGTTTGACGCTTACGGTCGTGAAATGGATCCGAACTTTGAATATCTGTTCACCGAGCTGCGTAAAACGCACAACCAGGGTGTGTTCGACGCCTACTCGCCGGATATGCTGCGCTGTCGTAAATCAGGTGTACTGACCGGTCTGCCGGACGGCTATGGTCGCGGGCGCATCATCGGCGACTACCGCCGCGTGGCGCTGTACGGCATTCGCTATCTGGTGCGCGAGCGTGAACTGCAGTTTGCCGATCTCCAGTCGAGTCTAGAATTTGGCCAGAATCTGGAAGCCACTATCCGCCTGCGCGAAGAGCTGGCGGAGCATCGTCGTGCGCTGCTGCAAATGCAGGAGATGGCGGCGAAGTATGGCTGTGATATCTCCCGTCCGGCGCGTAACGCACAGGAAGCCGTACAGTGGGTCTACTTTGCCTATCTGGCGGCGGTGAAATCGCAGAACGGCGGTGCGATGTCGCTGGGGCGCACCGCGTCGTTCCTCGATATCTATATTGAGCGCGACTTCAGGGCCGGGATCCTGACGGAACAGCAGGCGCAGGAATTGATCGACCACTTCATCATGAAGATCCGTATGGTGCGTTTCCTGCGCACGCCGGAATTTGACACTCTGTTCTCCGGCGATCCGATCTGGGCAACTGAAGTGATTGGCGGGATGGGGCTGGACGGCCGCACGCTGGTCACGAAGAACTCGTTCCGTTACCTGCACACTCTGCACACGATGGGACCCGCACCGGAGCCGAACCTGACCGTGCTGTGGTCCGAAGCGCTGCCGATTGCCTTTAAAAAGTATGCCGCTCAGGTCTCCATCGTCACCTCGTCATTGCAATATGAAAACGACGATCTGATGCGTACTGACTTTAACAGTGACGACTATGCCATTGCCTGCTGCGTCAGTCCGATGGTCATCGGCAAGCAAATGCAGTTCTTTGGTGCCCGCGCCAACCTCGCCAAAACGTTGCTGTACGCAATTAACGGCGGCGTGGATGAGAAGTTGAAAATCCAGGTCGGGCCGAAAACCGCGCCGTTGCTGGACGACGTGCTCGATTACAACACCGTGATGGACAGTCTGGATCACTTTATGGACTGGCTGGCGGTGCAGTACATCAGCGCGCTGAACATCATCCACTACATGCACGACAAATACAGCTACGAAGCCTCGCTGATGGCGCTGCACGACCGCGACGTCTATCGCACGATGGCATGCGGTATTGCCGGACTGTCGGTGGCGGCGGATTCACTTTCTGCAATCAAATACGCGCAGGTGAAACCGGTACGCGATCACAACGGACTGGCAGTGGATTTCGTCATCGAAGGGGACTACCCGCAGTACGGCAACAACGACGAGCGTGTGGACAGTATTGCCTGCGACCTGGTTGAACGCTTTATGAAGAAAATTAAAGTGTTGCCGACCTATCGCAATGCGGTACCGACGCAGTCGATTCTGACCATCACCTCCAATGTCGTGTATGGGCAGAAAACCGGGAATACACCGGATGGACGCCGCGCGGGAACACCTTTCGCGCCGGGGGCCAACCCGATGCATGGGCGTGATCGCAAAGGTGCCGTTGCCTCACTGACTTCGGTGGCGAAGCTGCCGTTCACCTACGCCAAAGATGGGATTTCGTACACCTTCTCGATTGTGCCTGCGGCACTTGGTAAAGAAGATCCGGTGCGGAAAACCAACCTGGTTGGGCTGCTGGACGGTTACTTCCATCACGAAGCGCACGTCGAGGGGGGGCAACACCTGAACGTTAACGTCATGAACCGGGAGATGCTGCTGGATGCCATTGAACATCCGGAAAACTACCCGAACCTGACGATCCGCGTTTCGGGCTATGCGGTGCGCTTCAATGCGCTCACCCGCGAGCAGCAGCAGGATGTCATTTCGCGAACGTTCACCCACGCGATGTAACGGGCATTGCCCGTATCTGACCTAAGGACTGCTCTATATGTAGGCCGGATAAGGCGGAACGCCGCCATCCGGCGATAACGCCTGAAAGCACACTTCGGTGTGCTTTTTTTATTGTGATCGCCTTCAAATTAAGAAAATACAGTACTTATCTAATCATTATATAGAAAATAATTCTTAACCTATGGCAAATATCAGGGTTTGTTTGTGAAGTTTTTCTCTGCCCCCGGGGGTATGATTTTTTCCATTCTAACGACTCGCCTGCACACTCCGTACCGCCTATCGCCTTGATGCGGCACGTAAAAATTAAAAAAAACTTACCCTACATAGTGAGCGAGTATTTTATGGAAACGGTAACGAACAGCAGTGTGATCCTCGACGGCTCTGCCCCGGCGCGTCGGGCAGGGATGAGCGAGAGCGAATGGCGCGAAGCGATTAAATTCGACAGCACCGACACCGGCTGGGTGATTATGAGTATCGGGATGGCGATTGGTGCGGGGATTGTGTTTCTCCCGGTGCAGGTTGGGCTGATGGGATTATGGGTTTTCCTGCTCTCCTCCATTATTGGCTACCCGGCGATGTATCTTTTCCAGCGTCTGTTTATCAACACCCTCGCGGAATCTTCGGAATGTAAGGACTATCCGAGCGTCATCAGCGGCTACCTCGGTAAAAACTGGGGGATCCTGCTAGGCGCGCTGTACTTCGTCATGCTGGTGATCTGGATGTTTGTTTACTCCACCGCCATCACCAACGACAGTGCTTCCTATCTGCATACCTTTGGCGCCACCGAAGGACTGCTTTCTGACAGCCCGTTCTATGGTCTGGTGCTGATCTGCATCCTGGTAGCCATCTCCTCGCGCGGCGAAAAGCTGCTGTTCAAAATATCCACCGGAATGGTACTGACCAAACTGCTGGTGGTGGCGGCGCTGGGTGTGTCGATGATCGGGATGTGGCATCTGTATAACGTAGGCGCGCTGCCGCCGATGGGTTTGCTGGTAAAGAACGCGATTATCACTCTGCCGTTCACCCTGACCTCAATCCTGTTTATCCAGACCTTAAGTCCGATGGTGATCTCCTATCGTTCCCGTGAGAAATCCATTGAAGTGGCGCGTCACAAAGCGCTGCGCGCGATGAACATCGCTTTCGGCATTCTGTTTGTTACCGTGTTCTTCTATGCCGTCTCCTTCACCCTGGCGATGGGGCACGACGAAGCGGTAAAAGCCTATGAGCAAAACATCTCCGCGCTTGCCATTGCCGCACAGTTCATCAGCGGCGCGGGCGCTGGCTGGGTGAAAGTGGTGAGCGTCATCCTGAATATCTTCGCCGTAATGACCGCGTTCTTTGGCGTCTATCTGGGCTTTCGTGAAGCGACTCAGGGGATTGTGATGAACATCCTGCGCCGTAAGATGCCCGACGGGAAGATTAACGAAACGCTCGTTCAACGCGGCATCATGCTGTTCGCCATTTTGCTGGCCTGGAGTGCGATCGTGCTCAACGCGCCGGTACTGAGCTTTACCTCTATCTGTAGCCCAATCTTTGGCATGGTGGGATGCCTGATCCCCGCCTGGCTGGTCTACAAAGTTCCTGCACTGCACAAATACAAAGGGGCGTCGCTGTATCTGATTATCGTCACCGGTTTGCTGCTGTGCGTATCTCCGTTCCTGGCTTTCTCCTGATTGATTTTGAAGGTTGTTGTTATGTTTGAGACTACAGAAAACCCATTGTGGCAGCGTTTTATCCTCGCCGTGCAAGAGGAAGTGAAACCGGCGCTGGGCTGTACGGAACCTATCTCACTGGCGCTGGCGGCGGCGGTTGCGGCAGCCGAGCTGCATGGCGCAGTAGAGCGGATTGACGCCTGGGTATCACCGAATCTGATGAAAAACGGTCTGGGCGTCACGGTGCCAGGCACCGGCATGGTTGGCCTGCCGATCGCCGCCGCGCTAGGCGCTCTTGGGGGGAACAGCAAGGCCGGGCTTGAGGTGCTCAAAGATGCCTCCGCGCAGGCAGTAGCCGACGCAAAAGCGCTGCTGAAGGCGGGGAAAGTCTCGGTGATGTTGCAACAACCCTGCGATGAGATCCTTTTTTCCCGTGCGAAGGTTTACAGCCATGACGGATGGGCCTGTGTCACCATTGTCGGCGGCCATACCCATATTGTGCGCATTGAAACCCACGCAGGCGTGAAGTTTGCGCAGGAAGCGGGGGCACGCGGTGAAGAGCAGGAATCACCGCTGGCGGTGTTGTCGAAAACGTCGCTGGAAGAGATTCTGGCATTTGTTAATGCGGTACCGTTTGAGGACATTCGCTTTATCCTTGATGCCGCCCGGCTCAACGGCGCGCTGTCGCGGGAAGGGTTGCGGGGGAACTGGGGATTGCACATTGGCGCGACGCTGGAAAAACAGTGCGCGCGCGGGTTACTGGCAGACGATCTCTCCACGGCAATTGTGATCCGCACCAGCGCGGCATCGGATGCGCGTATGGGAGGCGCGACGCTGCCCGCGATGAGCAATTCAGGCTCCGGTAATCAGGGCATCACCGCCACGGTACCGGTCATGGTAGTGGCAGAGCACTTTGGCGCTGATGAGGAGAAACTGGCGCGCGCGTTGATGCTCTCGCACCTGAGCGCGATTTATATCCACCATCAGCTACCGCGTTTGTCTGCGCTATGTGCGGCGACGACCGCAGCAATGGGCGCAGCAGCAGGGATGGCGTGGCTGGTGGATGAAGGCCGCTACAGCACAATCTCCATGGCGATCGGTAGCATGATTGGCGACGTCAGCGGGATGATCTGCGACGGCGCATCGAACAGTTGTGCGATGAAAGTCTCCACCAGTGCGTCGGCGGCGTGGAAGGCGGTGCTGATGGCGCTGGACAATACGGCGGTAACGGGAAACGAAGGAATTGTGGCGCACAACGTTGAACAGTCGATTGCCAACCTGTGCGCGCTGGCATGCAATTCAATGCAGCAAACGGACAAACAGATCATCGAGATCATGGCCCGTAAAGCGCATTAATGATCTCTGAATGCCCGATGGCGCTTCGCTTATCGGGCCTACGGGTCCGGATAAGGCGGAACGCCGCCATCCGGCACCAGGGAAATCCAGACAGTCAGGCGCTGGCTTCTTCTTCGGCCAGCCGCACTTCGGCATCAGCGACAATGGCTTCCAGCTCGGTCAACATTTCCTCGTAGCCAAAGCTACAAGGCACTACTCTTGCTTCGGTGACCGCAGGTTTCGCTTTTGGAGCGGATTTCTTAATGGCTTTCTTACTCATGGGCAACTCCATTTTCGGGCTACACAGGCAAATCTATCAGCAAAGCGCGCAATGGCGTATCAGCAACCAGCGTTATGTTAGCTTCATCACGAATAAAAGCACCGTCGCCACAGGTCAGCGCTTCACGAGCCTTATCATGCGTCACCGCATGAAATGTGCCATGAATGGATTGCAGATAAGCACGGGGGCCATGTAGCTGAAAGCTCAACGATTCGCCTTGCTCCAGTTTAATGTGGTGAACCCACGCTTGTTGCCGCAGTTGCAGACTTCCGTCGGCACCGTCCGGCGAGGCGATAAGCTGCTGCTTGTCCATCGTTAGCGTCGTTTTTTGCACCAGGGGGTTTTCCTGCTGCGGACATGCGTCCAGCCACAGTTGCATCCGCGTCAATGGGATGTCTTTACTGATGTTATGTTCGCTATAGCTGATGCCAGGCTGTGCGGCGAGAAGTAAGGCTTCTCCTGCCTTTGCCTGCACATGGTTTCCATCACTGTCGCGGTATTCCGCTTCCCCTTCCAGAATCAGGTTCAGGACATCGACCTTCGGCCAGGTGCGCGGCTGGAAGGCTGCGCCCGGGGCGAGCACTTCCTGATTGAGTACGCGCAGCGAGGCAAAGCCCAGCAGTTGCGGGTCAAAGTAGTGTCCAAAGGAGAAGGTATAGCGGGCCTGCAGCCATCCGTAGTCTGCTTTTCCGCATTGTTTGGCTGTTCGGGTTGTAATCATATTTCCTGACCTCTCTTTACTTCCTTTTATGTTAATGGGCTGGACGCTGCATTGTTAGCCAGATATTCTGCCAGGTATGTTCAAATTTCCTGAATGAGAACGAGATGGCTAAAGAAAGGGCATTAACGCTTGAAGCATTACGCGTAATGGACGCGATAGACCGACGCGGCAGCTTTGCCGCAGCGGCAGATGAGCTGGGGCGTGTACCTTCTGCGCTCAGCTACACCATGCAAAAGCTGGAGGAAGAACTGGACGTGGTGCTGTTTGACCGCTCGGGTCACCGCACCAAATTTACCAACGTTGGCCGTATGCTTCTGGAACGCGGGCGCGTGCTGCTGGAAGCGGCAGATAAGCTCACTACGGATGCGGAAGCGCTGGCGCGCGGGTGGGAAACGCACCTGACCATTGTGACTGAAGCGCTGGTGCCAACGTCGGCATTCTTTCCGCTGATTGATCGACTGGCCGGGAAAGCGAATACCCAACTGTCGGTGATTACCGAGGTGCTGGCTGGGGCATGGGAGCGACTGGAGCAGGGGAGAGCGGATATTGTTATCGCCCCGGATATGCACTTCCGTTCGTCGTCAGAAATTAATTCCCGCAAGCTGTATACCCTGATGAACGTCTATGTTGCAGCACCGGATCATCCTATTCATCAGGAACCAGAACCGTTGTCGGAAGTGACGCGCGTGAAATATCGTGGGGTTGCAGTGGCGGATACTGCGCGTGAGAGGCCGGTATTAACGGTGCAATTGCTGGATAAGCAACCGCGTCTGACCGTCAGTACGATTGAAGATAAGCGTCAGGCGCTGTTAGCCGGATTGGGTGTGGCAACAATGCCTTATCCGCTGGTGGAAAAAGACATTGCCGAAGGGCGCCTGCGGGTGGTGAGCCCGGAGTCGACCACGGAAATTGATATTATTATGGCCTGGCGGCGAGACAGTATGGGCGAGGCGAAATCCTGGTGCCTGCGAGAAATTCCTAAGCTGTTTGCCAAAAAGTAAAAATAGGGTCTTCCGCACTGTCGAAATTCGGGGCAACAATGTGCCCCGAATAAGATCAGTTAATTTGACCTGCTTTCGGATCAGCACCGAAACGGTTGTTTCCAGCGGTCCCGTTCTGGCACAGGAACACGATAAGTACGATGGTACCCACAACCGGAATAAAGGAAATAAGCAGCCACCAACCGGAGCGATCGGTATCATGCAGACGACGAATCGCAACGCCAATGCTCGGCAGCAGCACACCCAGCATATAGATGATCGAGATCCATGGAATTTCCAGACCAATAACACCCTGAATTACGTTCAGTACAATACTGACGATCATGTTAATCAACACGAACATCCAGTACTCTTTTCTGCGCGCACGGCCATTAAAGACTGCATAATTTTTTAATACGTCAATATACCAATTCATTCAATATCCTTATTACTTAAAAAAGATGGCGAAATATAACATGCTATTTCGGCCTGGTCATTCGCATTCTAATAATTTAAGAACATTTCAGAGTGATATATGCAAATATAATAATTTTAAATAGTATGCTTAGGAAGTGAATGAGTTATTAACAGATAAATATAACAATGGTTTAGAATGTGAAATAAAAAAAGGCAGAATTTTCTCTGCCTTTTTCATGTTTACGCGAGAGATTTTGGATCCGGGCCAAATCGATTCTCATCGGGTGTACCGTCCTGGCAGTTAAAGATAATAATAACCAGCCAACCGATAACAGGAATCAATAACAGCAATAACCACCAGGCGCTGCGGTCGGTGTCATGCAGACGTCGGAACTGGACTGCCCACCACGGTAAAAATACCAGGATTCCATATAGTGTTGTCAGTACGCCTTCTCCTCCAGCGCGCTGCCAGCCAAGAAGTTTATCCAGTACGCCAAGCACAAACGTCAGGATGACGTTGACCAGAATGAACATCCAGTATTCTTTACGTCGTGCCCGACCACCGAACCCAATATAATTTCTTAAAACCTTCAAATACCAATCCATTTTCGCCTCAATGTTCAGTCAATCACTTGTTTTTAAAGCAATCAAGGTAAGAATAGTCGCGAATGAATAGGTGGTAAATATTTGTTATGTGAATGATTGTGGTCTGTGCCGCCATCGGGCTATCAACAAAGACCAGATGGCGGCAATTTGTCAGGCAAAGCGACTGTCGCGCCCGTGCGGCTCATTAAGATCCTGCCACGGTCCGATGGAAATAATGCCCGTCGGGTTAATGGTTTTATGGCTGCGGAAGTAGTGGTTGCGTATATGGTCGAAGTTGACCGTCTCCGCAATGCCCGGCATTTGATAAATGTCGCGCAGGAAACCATAAAGATTGAGATAGTCGCTGATGCGATGTTTGTCGCATTTAAAATGGGTGACGTAGACCGGATCAAAGCGGATCAGGGTAGTCCACAGGCGAATGTCTGCTTCCGTTAGCCGATCCCCTGTCAGGTAGCGATGCTGTCCGAGGATCTTCTCCACCCGGGCAAGATGGGTGAATACATTATTCACCGCCTCATCATAGGCCTGCTGGCTGGTTGCAAAACCGGCTTTATAGACGCCATTGTTGATGTTGTCATAAATCCAGTGATTGAGTTCGTCGATTTTGGAACGCAGTTCCGGCGGGTAGTAGTCTCCGGCTTTTGCTCCCAGAGCATCAAACGCAGTATTGAACATGCGAATAATTTCAGCGGATTCGTTGCTGACAATGGTGTGGTTTTTTTTATCCCATAGCACTGGCACGGTAACGCGCCCGCTGTAATGAGGGTCGGCATGCAAATAAAGCTGATACAGATATTCATGCTGATACAGCGTATCGCCCGTGGCCGCCGGGAAACTGTCATCAAAGGTCCAGCCATTTTCCAGCATCAAGGGGTGGACGACAGAAACCGAAATAAACGGTTCCAGTCCTTTGAGCTTGCGCAGAATTAGCGTGCGGTGCGCCCACGGACAGGCGAGTGAAACGTACAGATGGTAGCGGTCTTTTTCAGCGGCGAAACCGCCAACGCCGGAAGGCCCAGGTTCGCCATCCGCAGTGAGCCAGTGACGAAAAGCCGACACTGAGCGTTGAAATTTGCCCCCGGTAGATTGGGTGTCGTACCAGGTATCATGCCAGACGCCGTCAACAAGTTGTCCCATGGTGTATCTCCCTCAGATAGCAAAAACGAGGAGATTATCTCCTCGTTTTAGATTCTACATTATAGCGTGCTTACCACTTTTTATTCAGGACGCGGTCGATACTGAACGCGCCAGGACCAGTGATGCCCAGCAGCAGGAAGCCGCCTGCGATGGTCAGGTTTTTCATGAACATCAGCGAGTTTACGCCTTCAGCAAAGTTGCTGTGGAACAGGAACGCCGTCAACAGCGTGAAGCCTGCGGTAAACAGTGCGGTGGTACGGGTCAGGAAACCAAATAGAATCGCCAGACCGCCGCCAAACTCAAGCAGGATAACCAGCGGCAGCATAAACCCAGGGACTCCCATCGCTTCCATATATTGTTGCGTACCCGCGTAACCGGTGATTTTCCCCCAACCTGCGCTAATAAACAGGATTGGCATCAGGATACGTGCTACCAGTACACCAACATCTTCTAATTTTTTCATGTTACTCTCCAGGGAACCACTCAGGCTGCTGATTGTGTTTTTTTAGTGCAATGCTGCGTTGTTCCGCGTCATTGCTGTCGATGGAGAGAATCATAAACGTGAAGAATGACAATTGTTAGCAAGGAAAACTGTTAAAAATTGTCAAAAATTTTGAGGTATTGAGGAAAGTGCCGGATGGCGGCTGACGCCTTATCCGGCCTACGGTTCTGTTTTGCATGTCCGTTAAGCGTAGCGCCATCGGGCAGGTTTTGACTTTATCCGACCGACGAATTCAGCGTCTTTTTAAACAGCCGCCAGGCTGTCCATGCGCCAAATCCGCGCCGTGCCCAGCGGACCAGCATATTTGGGTGGCGTATGGTCCAGATTGCCATTACGCTGCTGCCAACCAGCGCCCACGAGCGGAAGCTCAGCAGCGTGTTCCAGCCTCGATCGTAAGCGCCAGTGGCTTCCAGCCAGTCACGACGACTGGCTGAAAGATCCAACCGCTGCTGTTGGATCGTGCTAAGCAATTGGGCCTTACGTTTTGCACGTTCGGCTTTATCGCTCACGGCTTTCCTCCTCAAGAAGCTGCCTGTCGTTTTCTAGTTCATGGCGCGTATGGCGTAGCAGGGTGGATTTGCGCGACTTACGCAACGTCCATATGCCGCCAATTAACGCCAGGACCAGAAGCACGACCGTGGTGGCAATCATCGCATTCAGCCGATACTGCGGGTCTACGGCCCAGATGATGAGCACCATCAGACTCATCAAGCCAAACGCCGCAAACAGCATGGTCAGTCCCAGCATCAGCAATAGTTGAAAGAGGTTGGCTTTTTCTTCCTCAAGTTCAACGACGGCCAGACGCAGCCGGGTTTCGACCATCTCCACGAGGATGGTGACAATCCGCTGCCCGATGCCCAGAACGCTCTTGCCGGGGCCTTGTGCGTGATGAGAATCCGCCATAATTAGCGACGCGTCAGCAGAACGCCCAGAACCAGGCCGACTGCTGCTCCAATACCGACGCCGGTCCATGGGTTTTCGCGAACGTAATCATCAGCGCGCGCTGCCGCTTCACGGGTCTGTTTGGCAATGGCATCACCAGTTTCACCCAGGCGGTAACGGCTTTCTTTCAGCGCACGCTCGGCCTTGCTGCGGATCTTACTCAACTCTTCTTTAGATTTATCGCCAGAGGAGCTCAGCACCTCTTCAAGCGTATCCGCCAGGGATTTCAACTCAGCACGCAGATGTTCCGATGAGGTATCTTTAGACATAGTTTTTCTCCAAAAGAGTCAGTGTTACGGTAGCTTAATAGTCACGCGCTTCAAGTGACTTCAGCTCAGACTGAGCTTCTGCCAGCTTGCGTTCACGCTTGGTAATCTTTTCCGCATCGCCTTTTTGTTGTGCTTCTGCGAGATCCTTTTTGCGTTCAGCAATCTCTTCTTTCTGTTCAGCAATTTTTTTCTGATGTTCAGCGCGAAGCTTACTGTCAGTACAGTTCGCTTTGACTTCACTGAGGGCTTTTTTCAAGCCATTGATACGGTTTTGGTTATTGTGTTTCTCGGCATAGCTAATTTCCCGCTGAATGTCGCGCTCTTTTTCCTGACAAAGCGTGTTGGCATAACTGCTGGCACTGAGGGCGAAAAGGGTAATAGCGAAAGCGATGCGGTATTTCATTCTTGAACCTTCCATTGTGACTCGTCCCCATGAATTCAGAAACGATGATCCAGGTAATAACGCGGCGGCGGAGCCAACCGACTCATTAAGCTTAGACAGTAAATGCCGAAATCACCAAACCATGTGATCTTATTCGGATTCCTGGTAATTATCCCAAACGGTGAGGGGTATCCCGTAAACGTGACAACCACTGTACAGCCTGGTTGTCATCATCTAGCTGGGCAATGATGTAGCCTTGCGGGAGGGATTTATCGAGTACGACTTTGGCGGCCGCACTCTGAGCGCTGGAATC
The DNA here is from genome assembly GCF_013836145.1 of Citrobacter sp. RHB25-C09. Lineage (NCBI taxonomy): Bacteria > Pseudomonadati > Pseudomonadota > Gammaproteobacteria > Enterobacterales > Enterobacteriaceae > Citrobacter > Citrobacter sp. RHB25-C09. Next base: position 593,124 of record NZ_CP057483.1, read on the forward strand.
GAAGGTGATCAGGAGGGTGTCTTTTTGCGGGGTAATGCTCTTAAACTGGATGCCGTTGGCATCAAGATGGTGCCAGATAGAAAAGCCATCGGGCATGCTGGTTCCCTGGTGTACAGCACGTATCGACAGCGTGGATTCTTGCTGGCGAATCGCTGACCATACCAGCAGCAGCGTTCCCATGAGAATCAGAAACGCGGTGCTCCAGGCGAGCTGTTTTATCGTTACGCGCGGTTTAAGCATCCTTTACCCTCGGTTCCGGTATTTCTTTTTCCATAACACGACCAGCGAACCCGCCAGACCAAACACCAACAGAACAACGGGCAGCAGCATCAGGCATGACATTAACTGATCTTCATACTTGAGGAACACCGGTGTCTTGCCTAACAGATAGCCCAGCGTTGTCAGGATCAGCACCCACAGCAGCCCACTCATCCAGTTAAAGAACTGAAAGCGAATATTGTTAAGACCCGATAAGCCGGCAATGGTCGGGAGCAGGGTGCGGACAAAGGCAATAAAACGACCAATCAACAGCGCGGAAAGACCATGTTTATGAAACAGATGGTGGGCGCGCTGATGGTAATGCGCGGGCAAATGCGACAGCCAGTTTTGGACGGTTCGCGTATTTCCTAACCAGCGGCCCTGGATATAGCTCAGCCAGCAGCCCAGGCTCGCCGCGACGGTAAGCAAGAGGATTGTTTGCGGGTAGCCCATGGCCCCCTTAGCTATCAGGACGCCAACTAACACCAGTAAGCTGTCACCCGGTAAAAAGGCCGCGGGTAACAAGCCGTTTTCGAGGAACAAAATCATAAATAACACAAAATAGAGCATGCCAATCATGGAAGGATTGGCCAGGGTTTCAAAATCCTGCGCCCACAGAGCATTCAGTAATTGGGACAAAAGTTCCATTCAGTAATCCTGGTGAATCGGTTAATGTCATGCAGGTTACAGGAGTTTGCTACACCGCATTATGATTGATTTTTCTACTGGGCGGATGGATAGCGCAAATTCTCGGCCTGAACTAATCCCTGTAAAATGGTGAAGTAAGCACTACGAGCAAACATTCGAATTGCATCTAATTGTAACAAAGCTCAACGTTATTCGTAATAGAAATTACGCGTCGATAGCGTTTGATTTTGCGGGTTGCGAGAGAGGGTGGCGAGAGGATTTACACAGGCTGACACTTTATACCTAACGCTTACTGTTTTTAAAAGAAGAACAGGCGCAACGGTGCGCCTGTCGAAGCGGGAAATGTTATTTTGCCGCGTTAGTCGCCGTATCGAGATGAACCACCGGATTTTCGGCAAAAAGGTAACGATCGGCATTGAATTCAAAATCGTCGCTGGTTTCGTTAAACAGCATGATTTTAGTGTTCTCAAGATGCTGCCACATCGCCAGCTTGGCTGCATTTGGATCTTTACGAATCAGTGCTTTAAGGATTTGATCGTGGTCGTCACACCAGTTATCAACCGTGCGTGAGTCGATATGTTCGTGCAGTTTCTTCCAGTACGGGTTATGGCTGCGCTGAGTCCACATTTTTTCAACAATGGCCGCCAGCGCGGAGTTCTGCGTGGCTAACGCTACCTGAATATGGAACTGAAGATCCCATTCGGAGTCGCGGAAGCATTTTTCGTTGCGTGCATGCTCCTGAATCTCCATGAGTTTCATGATGTCCTGCTTGGTGACCTGCGTCGCCGCAAACTCCGCAATATTACTTTCAATGAGCTGGCGAGCCTGTAGCAGTTCGAAGGGACCATAATTGGCAAACTCCATCGAATCATCATGCGTTTGCTGGTGGCGCGACTGGTTGGAAATGACATGGATGCCGGAACCTTTGCGCACCTCAACAAACCCTTCCACTTCCAGCATGATGATGGCTTCACGAACCACTGTGCGGCTCACGTTTTTTTCATCGGCAATAAAGCGTTCAGCGGGAAGTTTGTCGCCCACCAGATAGACGCCCTGTTCAATGCGTTCTTTCAGGTCAGCAGCGAGTTGTTGATACAAACGTCGTGGTTCAGTGATTTCCATATGCGCTCCAGGCATAATACGGCAGACTCTATTTGTTATACCACTTTCGCGAGTTTGGCTCCACTTTCCAACACGAAAAAGCCGCCTGGAGCAGACGGCCTGGGTTTTGATGGGATGCGGGGTGAACGCCTTAATAAGCCGGGTAAGTGATATGCCCGGCTTACTGCACAGGCTAACCTTGTGTGGCGGGCGTATTAACCTGCGGCGTGGAATCCGCATTGTTGGCCGGTTTGTTTTGCAGCACGGTCCAGATGACCAGCGCGCCCAACAGGTCGAACACTGCCAGCACCGCAAACAGCGGGCTAAAACCGATGGTGTCTGCCAGCGCGCCGACCACCAGGGCAAACAGCGTACTCGCCAGCCAGGCGGACATACCGGTCAGGCCGTTGGCGGTGGCGACTTCGTTACGACCAAAGACGTCCGAAGAGAGCGTAATTAGCGCGCCAGAAAGCGCCTGATGAGCAAAACCCCCGATACACAACAGCATAATGGCGATGTATGGACTGGTGAACAGGCCGATCATCCCTGGGCCAATCATCAGCAGGGCGCCCATCGTGACCACCATCTTACGGGAAACGATCAGGTTCACCCCAAACCAGCGCTGAAACAGCGGCGGCAGATAACCACCGACGATACAGCCCAGGTCGGCAAACAGCATCGGCATCCACGCAAACATGGCGATTTCTTTCAGGTTAAAACCATACACTTTAAACATGAACAGCGGGATCCAGGCGTTGAAAGTCCCCCACGCCGGTTCAGCCAGAAAGCGTGGCAGGGCGATACCCCAGAACTGACGGTTACGCAGGATTTGCAGCGGTGACATTTTCTTTTCGCTGCTGGTCTGGTGCTGCGCCTCCTGACCATTGATGATGTAATCACGCTCTTCATCGGTCAGCTTTTTCTGATCGCGCGGGTGTTTGTAATAGACCAGCCAGGCGATGGCCCAGACGAAGCTCAGGACACCAGAGATAATGAAGGCCATTTGCCAGCTATGCATCACGATCGCCCAGACGACCAGCGGCGGTGCAATCATCGCGCCAATTGAGGAGCCGACGTTAAAATAGCCCACGGCAATCGAACGTTCTTTAGCCGGGAACCATTCAGAACTGGCTTTTAAACCCGCAGGGATCATCGCGGCCTCAGCGGCACCTACTGCGCCACGCGCCAGCGCCAGTCCGCCCCAACTTCCTGCCAGCGCCGTTGCCCCGCAGAAAACGGCCCAAAGAACGGCGAACATTGCGTAGCCAACTTTCGTACCCAGCACATCCAGGACATAACCGGCAACAGGTTGCATAACGGTATAAGCAGCAGAATACGCTGCGATGATATAGGAATACTGTTGGGTAGAGATGTGCAACTCTTCCATCAGAGTTGGCGCAGCTGCCGCCACAGTGTTACGTGTCAGGTAACCCAGCACGGTGCCAAGCGTCACCAGTGCGATCATATACCAACGTAACCCTTTAATTTTACGCATGTAAAACCTCATCGTTTTATTATTCCCGCTCAAAGCGGTCATCTTCTCTGCCAGAGACGGGGAAGCGATTTACGACGGGGAAACCAATAAAATCGGTACGCCCGAACGTTGCCATAAAGTGAATCTGCTCATTCGGTATCCGTACCGGTCAATCCGATGGTGAATCATCGGTATTATTTGTATTCAGTTGAGTTATGTGTCGCGACGGCAGAAAGATAACTTGTCATACAACTTTAAAAGGTGAGTACCATCACAAAAGTGTTATTCTTAGCAGGGACATTATTTAAATTCGATGATGTCAGGAGTGGCGCGGCCTGGCGGAATAATTACTCCATTGAGAGTAATTAATTTGTCAGCATTAATTGATCTAACTCACGAAAATATCTTCTGAGTCTGGAAATTGGTGTGATAACTTTATCGCATTGCTCCATTAGCACGCAGACCTGTTCGTTGAGAGGATGACGATAATGACCCCGTTTATGACCGAAGATTTTCTGCTCGATACTGAATTTGCTCGCCGCCTTTATCATGACTACGCCAAAGACCAGCCGATTTTCGACTACCACTGCCATTTACCGCCGCAGCAGGTTGCCGAAAATTATCGTTTCAAAAATTTGTATGACATCTGGCTGAAGGGCGATCATTACAAATGGCGCGCTATGCGCACCAACGGTGTCGCCGAGCGCTTATGTACCGGTGATGCCACTGACCGCGAGAAGTTTGATGCATGGGCATCGACCGTGCCGCATACCATTGGCAATCCGCTGTACCACTGGACGCACCTCGAACTGCGCCGTCCGTTTGGCATTACCGGCAAGCTACTGTCACCTTCCACCGCAGATGAAATCTGGGATCGGTGCAACGAACTGCTGGCGCAGGATAACTTTTCTGCGCGCGGCATTATGCAGCAGATGAACGTGAAGATGGTCGGCACCACTGACGATCCGATCGACACGCTGGAACACCATGCCGCCGTGGCAAAAGACAGCAGTTTCTCGGTGAAGGTGCTGCCAAGCTGGCGTCCGGACAAAGCGTTTAATATTGAGCAGGCGACTTTCAATGATTACATGGCGAAGCTGGGTGAGGTGTCCGATACCGACATTCGTCGTTTTGCCGATTTGCAAAGCGCGCTCTGTAAACGCCTGGATCACTTTGCCGCGCACGGCTGTAAAGTCTCTGACCATGCGCTTGATGTGGTGCTTTTTGCAGAAGCGAATGAAGCCGAACTGGACAGTATTCTGGCGCGTCGTCTGGCAGGTGAATCCCTGAGCGAACATCAGGTCGCGCAGTTTAAAACGGCGGTGCTGGTGTTCCTCGGCGCTGAATATGCGCGCCGCGGCTGGGTTCAGCAGTACCACATTGGCGCGCTACGGAATAACAACCAGCGCCAGTTCAGGCTGCTGGGGCCGGACGTTGGCTTTGACTCCATTAATGACCGTCCACTGGCGGAAGAACTTTCGAAACTACTCAGCAAGCAGAACGAAGAAAATCTGCTGCCGAAAACCATCCTCTATTGCCTGAACCCGCGCGATAACGAAGTGCTGGGCACCATGATCGGCAATTTCCAGGGTGAGGGGATGCCGGGCAAGATGCAGTTCGGATCCGGCTGGTGGTTCAACGATCAAAAAGACGGCATGGAACGGCAGATGACCCAACTGGCACAGCTTGGCTTACTGAGTCGCTTTGTCGGGATGCTGACAGACAGCCGCAGCTTTCTTTCCTACACCCGCCATGAGTATTTCCGCCGCATTCTGTGCCAGATGATCGGCCGCTGGGTGCAGGCGGGTGAAGCGCCGGCAGATATCCAGTTGCTGGGTGAGATGGTGAAAAATATTTGCTTTAACAATGCGCGTGATTACTTCGCCATTGAACTGAACTAAGGTCTGGGGTTGATATGCAATTCATCAAGATCCATGCGCAGGATAACGTTGCTGTAGCGCTGGATGATCTGGCGCAGGGCAGCGAGGTGAGTGTTGATAACCACATCATCACGCTTCGTCAGGATATCGCTCGCGGGCATAAATTTGCGCTGTGTGATATCGCGCGTAATCAGCACGTGATTAAGTACGGCCAGCCTATTGGCCATACTCTCGCGGACATTGCAGCGGGTGAGCATATTCATGCCCACAATACGCGCACCAATCTGAGCGATCTGGACACGTATCGCTATCAACCTGAAATTCAGGATCTACCTGGGCAGCCGGCAGATCGTGACGTCCAGATCTACCGCCGCGCCAGCGGTGAGGTGGGGGTGCGCAACGAGCTGTGGATCCTGCCCACCGTCGGCTGCGTCAACGGCATTGCGCGGCAGATCCAGAGCCGTTTTCTGAAAGAGACGAACGACGCCGAAGGCACTGACGGTGTCTTCTTGTTCAACCACACGTATGGCTGTTCTCAGCTCGGTGACGATCACATCAACACCCGTACCATGCTACAAAATATGGTACGCCACCCGAACGCGGGCGCGGTGCTGGTGATCGGCCTCGGCTGTGAGAATAACCAGGTGGATGCTTTCCGCGAAACGTTGGGGGAGTTCGATCCCGAGCGCGTACATTTTATGATTTGCCAGCATCAGGATGATGAAGTGGAAGCGGGTATCGAACACCTGCATCAGCTTTATGCCGCGATGCGTCACGACAAACGTGAACCGGGTAAGCTGAGCGAACTGAAGTTTGGTCTGGAATGCGGCGGTTCAGATGGGCTTTCCGGGATCACCGCTAACCCCATGTTGGGACGCTTCTCTGATTTTATGATTGCCAACGGCGGCACCACCGTGCTGACGGAAGTCCCGGAGATGTTTGGCGCAGAGCAACTGCTGATGAGCCACTGCCGCGACGAAGAGACGTTCGATAAGCTGGTCACCATGGTCAATGACTTCAAACAGTACTTTATCGCCCACAACCAGCCGATTTACGAAAACCCTTCGCCGGGCAACAAAGCCGGGGGCATCACTACGCTGGAGGATAAATCGCTGGGCTGCACCCAGAAAGCGGGTTCCAGCCAGGTGGTTGATGTTCTGCGCTACGGCGAGCGTTTGAAGACTCACGGACTCAACCTGCTGAGCGCGCCGGGCAATGACGCCGTTGCCACCAGTGCGCTGGCGGGGGCTGGCTGCCATATGGTGCTGTTCAGCACTGGTCGCGGCACGCCATACGGCGGCTTTGTGCCAACGGTGAAGATTGCCACCAATAGCGAACTGGCGAACCGGAAAAAGCACTGGATTGATTTTGACGCCGGGCAGTTAATTCACGGTAAAGCGATGCCGCAGCTGCTGGAGGAGTTTATCGACACCATCGTCGAGTTCGCCAACGGCAAGCAAACCTGTAACGAGCGAAATGATTTCAGGGAACTGGCTATCTTTAAGAGCGGCGTAACGCTGTAAAAAAATGCCGGACGGCGCTGCGTTTATCTGGCCTACGCACTACTTAGGGTAGGCCGGATAAGGCGTCAGCCGCCATCCGGCATTAATGATGAAAGAATTAGCTGCGCAGGGCGTTATTCGCCAGGCGCTCGTCTTCAGCCTGACAGGCCGCTGCGGTAAACAGCACGTCAGTGGACGAGTTCAGCGCGGTTTCACAGGAATCCTGCAGCACGCCGATGATGAAGCCCACCGCCACTACCTGCATTGCCACATCGTTTGGAATACCAAACATGTTACAGGCCAGCGGGATCAGCAGCAGAGAACCGCCTGCAACACCCGATGCGCCACACGCACACAGAGACGCGACCACGCTCAGCAGCAGCGCCGTCGGCAGATCTACTGGCACACCCAGAGTGTGAACCGCCGCCAGCGTCAGCACGGTAATGGTAATTGCCGCACCCGCCATATTAATGGTCGCGCCTAACGGAATCGAAACGGAGTAGGTATCGCGGTCCAGGTTCAGTTTTTCACACAGCGCCATGTTGACCGGGATATTCGCCGCTGAACTGCGGGTGAAGAAGGCATACACGCCGCTTTCACGCAGGCAGAGAAACACCAACGGATACGGGTTGCGACGAATTTTCCAGAACACCAGCAGCGGGTTAATTACCAGCGCGACCAGCAGCATACAGCCGACGAGAACGACCAGCAGTTGCGCATAGCCCCACAGCGTGGAGAAACCGGTTGTTGCCAGGGTTGAGGACACCAGACCAAAAATACCGACAGGGGCAAAACGAATGACCAGCTTAACCATGAAGGTTACGGCGTTGGACATATCATTCACCAGGTTTTTGGTGGTGTCGTTGCCGTGACGCAGCGCGAAACCGAGGCCGACAGCCCAGACCAGAATCCCGATGTAGTTGGCGTTGAGTAGCGCATCGATCGGGTTAGACACCATGCTCATCAGCAGACCACGCAGGACTTCCACAATACCGGAAGGCGGAACAATATCGTTGGCACTGCTGGAAAGGTGCAGCGTGGACGGGAAGGCGAAACTGAAAACGACCGCTGCGAGCGCCGCAGAAAAGGTGCCCAGCAGATAAAGAAACAGAATGGGACGAATATTGGTTTTTTGTCCGTGTTGATGGTTGGCGATAGACGCCATGACCAGCATCAGAACCAGAACGGGGGCGACGGCTTTTAATGCGCCGACGAACAGCGTACCCAGCAAGCCGACAGCTTCAGCAGCGGGTTTGGACAGCCATGCCAGTATGATCCCCAGTACGAGGCCGACCATAATTTGTTTTACCAGGCTTCCTTGAGCCAAACGCTGGAGCAGCCCCGGTGAACGTTGCGTAGTCATTTCACGATCCTTTCAGTGTGTTGTAGCCCATCCAGCGTGCGTTCTGTCGACGCATCTAACAGGATGTAACAAAGTGTTTGCCTGGATAAGTATAAGGAAACTTCAAGCTTCGGGAAGTGAAAAATGCTGGAATTTAAGCTGAGATCATATTTTATAACTTAATGTTAACATTGATGTGACATGTTCAGCAAAAACGCAGGCCGGGCGACGCGAAAGTCACCCGGCACAGCGTTAAGAAGCGCGCTGCTGCTTATCGTGCTGATGGTTTACCCAGGCGTTAATCAGTAACGTCACGACCAGGATCCCAAACACCACGCCCAGCGAGAGGGCGATCGGGATATGGTAAAAATCGACGATCAGCATCTTAATACCGATAAACACCAGGATCACTGCCAGCCCGTACTTCAGCATAGAGAAGCGCTCTGCGACTCCCGCCAGCAGGAAATACATCGCACGCAGCCCCAGAATGGCGAATAAGTTTGAGGTCAGCACAATGAACGGATCGGTGGTGACGGCAAAAATAGCCGGAATACTGTCGACGGCGAAAATCACGTCGCTTAGTTCAACCAGAATCAGCACCAGCATCAGCGGCGTAACATAAAGCAGACCGTTTTTACGCACAAAGAAATGTTCGTTCTCGATGGTGTCCGTCATGCGCAAATGCCCGCGCAACCAGCGTACCAGCGGTTTGTCGCCAATACCTGAAGCGTCTTCTTTTGCCAGCGCCATCTTCACACCGGTGAAAAGGAGGAAGGCACCAAACACATACAGCAGCCATTCAAATTGGGTGATAAGCCACGTCCCGGCGAAAATCATAATGGTGCGCAGCACAATCGCGCCCAGTACGCCGTAGACCAGCACCCGGCGCTGCAAAGCAGGCGGTACGGAGAAATAGCTAAACAGCATTAACCAGACAAAGACGTTATCGACGGCCAGAGATTTTTCAATCAGATAGCCGGTGAGGAAGGCCAGCGTCTGGGGATCGGCAACCGCGCGCCCCTGAGTTTCAGCCAGATACCACCAGAAGGCGGCATTAAACAGTAATGAGAGGGTTACCCAGACTAAGGACCAGGCGGCCGCCTGTTTCATGGTCATCGTATGTACGCCACGACGCCCCTGAAGCAGAAGGTCGATAGCCAGCATAATCACCACAACGACAGCGAATCCGCCCCATAACAACGGTGTGCCGACAGTATTCATAAATATTCCTTACACATAAAAAAACGGCTGACGTCGAAAGGCGTCAGCCGCTGCTTTTATATGCATAGACCTCGCCTTTCGGCAAGGTCTCACTTACAACCAGAATGGAATACCACATCGTATTCCATTCTGGTTGCCCGGTGACCGGATGTGGTTTTTCACACATCGTAATGACGATCGACCGACAACGAAGTTACTCCCCTTTGCGTGCAACAAAGTATGACAGACCATTGGCTTCGTCAATGGTCTGTAACATCTGTTTTACAATGTTTTACAATGTTTTACGCTGTGGCTGTGCGACTCACATCATCAGCCGGGAAAATTACCCCCGTCTGGCGACGAATTTCCGTCAGCAGTTTTGCCGTGATACGACTGTTCGACAACCCCGGGTGATTTACTTCATTGGCTTCTACCAGAGCGGCAAATACCTCCGCCTCATACAGCATAGTATTGATATGTTGAGGCTGAGTGAGCTCCTGGGTCTTGCCGCCGCGCGGAACAAAGCACACCTTCTGGCATTCAGATATTTTTTCGATCACCAGCGATCCCGCTTCACCCTGGATTTCGCTGTCGATAACCGAGTCACTGACTTTTGAATGCTGAAGCGTCACGCTGAAATCACCGTAGTCCATGACTACCACGCCGTGGGCATCGACGCCGCTTTCCAGCAGGCAGGCGGTGGCCTGTACACCATGGGGTTCACCCCACAGCGCCACGGCAGAGGCGAGACAGTAGAAACCGATGTCCATAATCGAGCCGTTTGAAAACGCAGGATTAAAGGTGTTGGGGTTTTCACCGTCGAGATAGCGCTGATAGCGCGAAGAATACTGGCAGTAGTTGAGAAAGGCTTTGCGTATCTTGCCGACTTTCGACAGCGACTGTTGCAGCAAGAGAAAGTTAGGCAGGCTGGCGGTTTTAAACGCCTCATACAGCACCACCTGGTTTTCCCGCGCGCAGGCGATAGCGGCTTCGACTTCAGCCAGATTCGACGCCAGCGGCTTTTCACAGATCACGTGCTTTTTATGGCTCAGGAAAAGCTGGGTCTGGGAAAAATGTAGCGCGTTCGGGCTGGCAATGTACACCGCATCGATAGCGTCGCTTTGCGCCATCGCTTCGAGCGAGGTAAACAGATGCTCGACGAGATAATCATTGGCGAACGTTTGTGCCTGTTCGAGGCTGCGGGAATACACTGCGGTTAACTTGTATTTGCCGGTTTCATGGGCGGCATCGACAAACTGACGGGTGATCCAGTTTGTGCCAATCACTGCGAAACGTATCATAAACGCCTTCAGGCTCCATAAAGGGATTCTTTCGTCAATTTAGCACGGCTTTTTGACAAAGCCAGTGCGCTACTGCGCAGTTTCCTTTAATGCCTGTGCGGTAAGCCACAGCCGGGTATCAAACTCCAACTGGTGGTACTGTGGTTCCATATGACAGCAGAGCTGATAAAACGCTTTGTTGTGCTCTTTTTCCTTCAGATGTGCCAGTTCATGCACCACGATCATGCGTAAAAACGGTTCCGGCGCGCTGCGAAAGACGGTGGCAACGCGGATCTCCGCTTTGGCTTTTAGCTTGCCGCCCTGAACGCGAGACACTGCTGTGTGCAGGCCGAGCGCGTTTTTCAGCACGTGAATTTTGTTGTCATACATCACCTTATTGATCGGCGGGGCGTTGCGCAGAAACTGGCTTTTCAGATCCTGCGTATACTGCCAGAGCGCTTTGTCGGTGGAGAAATCATGCGTTCCCGGATAGCGCTTCTCCAGCACAGCACCCAGACGCTGTTCGGCAATCAACGTGCGTACCTGAGAAAGTAAATGCTCCGGGTAGCCCTGGAGGTAAGTCAGAGGGGTCATATCATTCCACGCCAATCAACAAAATTATTGTATACTCACGCACCCTTTTCAGGGATAAGCCGAAATTTTACCATTCAGGAGGGCCGATGAGCCACACAGACAACGGTTTCCGTTCACTGACACTAAAACGTTTTCCAGAAACGGACGACGTTAACCCACTGCTGGCGTGGGAAGCGGCAGATGAATATCTGCTGCAACAGTTGGACGATACGGAGATTCGCGGCCCGGTGCTGATCCTGAACGATACCTTCGGCGCTCTGAGCTGTGCGCTGGCCGAGCATACGCCGTACAGTATTGGCGACTCTTACCTGAGCGAACTGGCGACGCGGGAAAACCTGCGTCATAACGACATCGCTGAATCCAGCGTTAAATTTCTCGACAGCACGGCAGAGTACCCGCAGACACCGGGCGTGGTGCTGATTAAAGTGCCGAAAACGCTGGCGCTGCTGGAGCAGCAGCTGCGGGCGCTGCGTAACGTCGTCACGCCAGATACCCGCATTATTGCCGGGGCCAAGGCGCGTGATATTCATACCTCTACGCTTGAACTGTTTGAAAAAGTGCTGGGGCCAACCACCACCACCCTGGCGTGGAAAAAGGCGCGTTTAATTAACTGCACCTTCAGTAAACCTGATCTTGCGTATGCGCCGGAAACGTTAAGCTGGAAGCTGGAAGGTACCGACTGGACCATCCATAACCATGCCAACGTTTTCTCGCGTACCGGGCTGGATATCGGCGCGCGCTTCTTTATGCAGCATCTGCCAGAAAACCTGGAAGGGGAGATTGTCGATCTCGGCTGCGGCAATGGGGTGATTGGCCTGACGTTGTTGGAAAAAAATCCGCAGGCAAACGTGGTGTTTGTGGATGAGTCGCCGATGGCGGTGGCATCCAGTCGCCTGAACGTTGAAACCAACCTGCCCGAGGCATTCGATCGCTGTGAGTTTATGATCAACAACGGACTGTCCGGCGTTGAGCCGTTCCGCTTTAACGCGGTGCTGTGTAACCCGCCGTTCCATCAGAAGCACGCGCTGACCGATAACATCGCCTGGGAGATGTTCCACCATGCGCGCCGCTGCCTGAAAATTAACGGTGAGCTGTACATCGTCGCTAACCGCCATCTCGACTACTTCCACAAACTGAAGAAGATTTTCGGTAACTGCGTCACCGTCGCCACTAACAATAAGTTTGTGGTGCTCAAAGCGGTGAAATTAGGTCGCCGTCGCTAACGTATTGCCGGATGGCGGCTAACGCCTTATCCGGTCTACAACGTAGTGCTATCTCGTAGGCCCGATAAGCGCAGCGCCATCGGGCAAAACGGCGTATCGCCGGATGGCGGCGTTCGCCTTATCCGGCCTACAACGTAAGCCAGGTAAGCGAAGCCTTAAATCTCCAGCGCTAAACGGGTGCCCTGGGCGATAGCTCGACGGGCGTCCAGTTCCATCGCCACATCGCAGCCGCCAATCAAATGTACCGTTTTCCCCGCGTCACGCAGCGGTTCGGCCAGTTCGCGTCGAGGCTCTTGCCCGGCGCAGATAATCACGTTATCGACCTGCAACGTCTGCGCTTCGCCATTGATCAACACGTGTAATCCGTCATCGTCAATCTTCTGATAACTCACCGCCGGGATCATCTTCACCCCGCGTGAGAGCAGGGTGGTGCGGTGGATCCAGCCGGTGGTTTTTCCCAGCCCTTCGCCGGGTTTGCTGGCCTTGCGCTGGAGCATCACAATCTGGCGCGGGCTGCGAGGCAGATGCGGCCCTTCCGGACGTAATCCTCCGGGCTGTTGCAGGCTAGTGTCGATGCCCCATTCCACGCAGAAATCGGCGATGTTCTGGCTGGTGGGTTCGCTGGGCTGGCTCAGATACATTGCGGTATCAAAGCCGATCCCGCCGCAGCCAATAATTGCCACTCGGTTCCCCACCGGCGTTTTGTCGCGCAATACGTCCAGATAGGTCAGGACCATCGGATGATCGATACCGTCGATCGGTGGTCTGCGCGGTTCGATCCCACTGGCGACGATCACCTCATCAAACGCGAGCAGATCGTCTGCCATCGCAAAATGATTCAGCTTTAGCGTCACGCCGGTGACATCGATCATCCGGCGGTAGTAGCGGAGCGTTTCATAAAACTCCTCTTTGCCGGGGATCTGTTTGGCGATATTAAACTGTCCGCCAATCTCGCCCAACGCATCAAACAACGTCACCTGATGACCGCGCGCGGCGGCGTTAATGGCAAAAGCCAGTCCCGCCGGACCGGCGCCCACAACGGCCAGTTTTTTCACCTCGGTGGCAGCGACAACAGGCATTTTGGTTTCGTGACAGGCGCGGGGGTTCACCAGGCATGAAGTGACTTTGCCAACGAAGATCTGATCCAGACACGCCTGGTTACAGCCAATGCAGGTGTTGATCTCATCAGCCCGTCCCGACTGCGCTTTCGACAGCAGTTCGGCGTCGGCGAGGAACGGACGCGCCATCGACACCATATCGGCATCGCCACGCGCGAGGATCTCATCAGCCACCTGTGGATCGTTAATACGGTTTGTCGTCACCAGCGGCACAGAGACATGGCCTTTCAGCTTGCGCGTCACCCAGCTAAACGCGCCACGCGGCACCGGGGTTGCGATGGTTGGAATGCGTGCCTCGTGCCAGCCAATTCCGGTATTGAGGATCGTGGCCCCGGCGGCCTCAATGGCCTGCGCCAACTGGATGGTTTCGTCAAAGGTACCGCCGTTTTCCACCAGGTCGAGCATCGACAGGCGGTAGATAATAATGAAGTCGCTACCCACGCGCTGGCGCACCGCGCGTACCACTTCAACCGCAAAGCGCATCCGGTTGGCATACTCGCCGCCCCATTCGTCATCACGCTGGTTGGTGCGCAGGGCGAGAAATTCGTTAATCAGGTAGCCTTCAGAGCCCATCACTTCCACGCCGTCATAGCCCGCTTCCCGCGCCAGTTGTGCACAGTGCGCGAAGTCCTCGATCAGTTGCAGGATTTCATCGTGGCTCAGTGCGTGAGGGGTAAAGCGGTTAATCGGTGCCTGGATTGCAGATGGTGCGACCAGCTTCGGCTGGAAGCTGTAACGCCCGGTATGCAGGATCTGGAGGGCGATTTTGCCGCCCTCATCGTGTACCGCATCGGTAATGACGCGGTGATGCGGCACCTGGCGAGCATCATTGAGCGTCGCGCCACCTTCCGTCGTGACCCCAGACAGCGCAGGGGCAATGCCTCCAGTGACAATCAGCGCGACACCGTGCTTCGCACGCTCGGCGTAAAAGGCCGCCAGGCGTTCGGCACCATCGGGATATTCTTCCAGCCCGGTGTGCATTGAGCCCATCAGTACGCGGTTTTTAAGCTGGGTGAAGCCGAGGTCAAGCGGGGCGAACAGCGACGGGTAGCTCATAAGATTGTCCAGTATGTAAAATTATTGTTATGTGGTCGGATGAGTTACTAATTTAGCTATCGTGACGTAAAAGGGAAAAGGGGAATGCAATGAATGTGATGGGATTCAAAAAATGCGGCGGGACCGCTTTGGCAGGCCGGGTAAGGCGAAGCCGCCACCCGGCACTGTTCAAGGACTACTGTTTCTTAAAAAATCCGTTGTACAGCATGTATAAATGCGCTGCGCTCCAGGAGAAGTTCGGTGCACCCTGCTGTGCACCGGTCAGCGGGTTGTAGTTCTCCTGAATCGGGCCGTCGGCGGTTAACCCTTTTGCGTGTTTAAAGAAGGTATCCGCCAGCGCCAGTGCCTCGTCACGATAGCCATAGCGCTCCATGCCTTTCAGGCCGAACCAGAACTGATCCACCCAGACGCGGCCGCGCCAGTAGATATCCGCGCCGAACGCCGGGTTAGTCAGCGCTGCCGTACCCAACGGGACAAAGGTGTTGAACTCTTTCGGATCCAGCATCACTTTGACGACGTCATCAGCGTGGGACTGCGTCGCCGCGCCGTTAAACAGCGGTGACCAGCCCTCAGGTCCCTTTCCGCGCTCAACGATCGGTTTCCCGGCGCAGCCGTTAGCCAGCGGTTTGTCTTCAATGCGCACGTCATAGAAATAGCGGCTGGTGGGATCAAACATGCAGGTGTTGATGTAATCCGCCAGCTTTTGCGCCAACTCACGGTAACGTTGCGCCTCCTCTTTCTTCCCAAGGATTGAGGCCATTTCTGCCAGGTAATGGTTGTCGCTGTACATATAGCTTGCCTGGTCGACCGACTCCTGTAACAGCGAGTAGCCCAGCAGCGTGCCGTCTTTACTGCGGTTTTCGGCAAATTTCACCACCCAGTCGCTGCGCTTGCCGCCGTTAGCGACGTATTTATCCAGTTGCGCTTTGTCGATAAAGCCAAACACCGCCGCGTCGTCACGACCGGACTCCCACGATGCGGCGACCTGTGCGGGGATCTCCAGACTGTCATACTGGCCTTTCTCGACCACCTTCGCGTAGTTGTTCAGGCCGGAGAGCGTCTCTTCATTGTTGCCTTTCTTCACCGTAAACAGCATTTCGCCGCTGTCGGTGTTATGCGCCTTATCCCGGGTTGCGCCGTATTCCGGTACGCCGTTGACGTTATGATCGCGGTTACGCAGCCACCAGTTATGGTAAGCCACAAGCTTCGGATACATCTCCTCAAGCCAGGCCTTATCTTTGGTGACGTTGTAGACCTCCATGACTGACCACGCCGCAAGGCTCGGCTTGGTGTTACGCTCGTTCCAGTTGCCGCCGTCTCCGCCGCGTTCCGGACTGAGATTCCAGGCGATCAGGTCGGGAACAAAGCCTGCATCCTGTGGACGCACCTTATCGCCGGGCTGGATCTGCCAGGAAAAGACGGCGCGGATGTTCTCTTTGGCGATCTCCGGATTGAAGTGCGCCATGGCGAAGGCCTGCTTCCAGGTATCCCACGGCCAGGTCTGGTTGCCGGAGAACCAGCGACCGGTTACCGACGGGGTCACGGTATTGTGTTTCACCGCACCGCCCGGCGAGCGCCAGTTGCCGTTCAGCGTTTCTATCGCCTTCACCGCGACGCGGGTCTGTTCCGCCGTCGAGTGCGGGTTGGTTAACCCTTTTTGCAGATAGCCCTCCCAGCGCTTTTGCGACGCGGTAAGGTAGTGGGCCGGACGCGCCAGAATATCACGGATCTGCATCTGCTCTTTTGACGCTTCATCGGCGGTCAGCAGGTGGGAGTAGGTGGTGTAGATCGTGGTGGAACCGTTGACGTGCGCCCTACTGGTAAAGCGATGCCCGTCAATCTTCGTTTGAGTGGGCAGCGATTTATGCACCTGATATTCCGACTCGCCGCTGGTCAACAGATCCCACGTCGAGCGTACTTTGCCGAAGGTGACTTTCAGGCCGTCCGGGGTGGCGATGATTTTGCGTTGATAATCGGGAAAAGCCGCATCAATAGTTTTATCAGAAGTGGGCTTGCCCTCTTTGGCTTCCAGTTTCTCCAGCAGTTCACCGTCCCAGACCAGATCCAGCGGCTGCTTGCTGGTGATTTTCGTCTCCAGCAGCGACGTGCGCGCAGTGGCAAAGCGCAACGTCATTTCTACCTGCACCTCTTTGGAGGACAGTTTTTGCACCAGCGCGCCTGGGATGCTGTACGTCTCAAGGGCGAAATCGACCTTTTGACCGTGTTGCCAGACCGTCAGGCGGTCGAAATTCGCCGCCATAAAGTTGATGTACTCTTCCGTCAGCAGCGCAACGCCCGGAAAGCCGCCCATTGAGGCGGGTCCATCCGGCAACAGATGACCGTGCCAGGCTCCGAGATCAAAAAACGGGTTAAAGCGCTGATGGTCGTCGTAGTCGTAATCGTGCATATAGCCCGGCACACCGCTGCGGTTGATGACGTTTTTAAAGTCGTTGGCGGTCGAGGCGTGTGCGGTAAAGCTCAGCAGCAGCGCGCAGGCGAGCGGCGTCAGTAACGTATTCATTTTCATGGTTTCTCTGTCCTTGTTACCAGTAGAAATATTGCATCAGGAAGATCTGATCGCTGGGATCGCCAGAGGCATTCTGCATATAAAAACGGCTGTCAAAGGCGGTGGCGAAACGGCCGCCGCCATATTCGTACCAGATGCCAAACTGCATGAATGAGGTCGTCTCTTCGTCGGCATGGTCAGGGCGATGTTTGGCCCAGGTGTACGCCGTGGAGAGATAGACGCCCTTGAGGGCCTCGTACATCGCGCTGACCATCGTGCCGGTTTCGCTGCCGGGTTCGTCCAGGCCGTTGGCGCGTCCGGTGTGGTGCCAGGCGCGAGCGGCGAAGTTGGGTGAGAGGAGCCCGGTTAAGTAGAGTTGCCCGGTGCCGTCGGTTAACTCCAGCCCGTTCATCCAGGTAACGCCTTCGGCCAGGTCGTACTGCACGTAGCCGTTGATCATCGCCGGGTAGGTGTACTTATCGTCATAACGATCGTACTTGCCGAAGTGCAGCCAGGCTTTGCTTTCGTCATGGTGACTGGCGGGTGTTGCGGTTACGCTGTAGCGCAGTGGGCCGGTCAGGTTTTGCACCTTCAGTGCAGTCATAATGTCGCGGGTGTTGGGGATGACGTAGCCGAGATCCGGCGTGAAATCGCCCCACCACTGCAGGTCATCCAGCGAGGAGTCCTGGCGCAGGCTCAGCATCACCTCTGTGCCGTTGTCGGTGCGATAGCCGCCGTAAAAGCGATTAATGCCGCCTTCAAAACCGCCCCAACTGTGGTCGGGCACCCAGGCGTTGCCGTCGTGGTCTGCCTGTACCGTCCAGCCTTCACCGTAGATCAGGCCGAACCAGGCACCGTGTTTTATCTCCAGACCGCCTTCAATATAGGTACCATCGCTGTATTTATGCTTATCGTCGCCTTCTAAATCCATATAGCCACCAATGCCCATCTCGCCATAAAAGCGAAATGACGGAGAGGATATTGCAGGCGTTCGGGTGTCATCATGTTCGGCCGGACGAATATCTTCTGCCGCCACATTTAAGGCGCAGCAGAAGGGCAGGGCAATGATTGCCCTGCAAGACTGAATATTCAATTTCATTATGTTATTCCATGCGTTAAAAAATAGACAGCCTTTTATTGTCTTATTGTTATTCGATATTGGAAGCAGGAGCGGCTTCAATATCTTTTTCTTGTTGGGTCAATCCCTTTATATATTTACTGTATTTCCACCAGGCGAAGCCAAGGAAAATAACAATGCCGCCGACATTATAAAAAATAATGGTCATTATATTGCCGCCGGTCGGGAAGGTTGAGGCGATAAAACCGACCGTGAAAATAGCAATCAACATTGAGACAACAATAATCCCGGTACGCTGCGAACCCATGCGGAAATCCCGCGGTAAATGGTCCAGTTTGGCGCGTAAATGTAGGTAGGCCAGCATAATAAACAGCGGAGGCAGCATAGAGGCCGCAGCGGTCATGTTGATGATGGTGTTCATCAGATCCTGCACCGTATTTGATCCCAACATGGGGATAATCATCAGCGGGATGACGATGAAAAACTGGATCCACGCCGCGCGCGCCGGTACGCCGTTTTCATTCAGCTCGACGGTCTTCTTGCCAAAAATGCCTTCCGGAATTTCGGAGAAGAAGATTTTTACCGGGGTTGCCGTCCACATCAGCAGGGAGCCGAACATCGCGGTAAAAGAAACCAGCCCGACAAAGCGGTTCATTAACACTTCCGGCAGGCCAAAGTACGCCGCCAGGCCGTGGAATACCTGCACGGAACCGCCGGTAAACTTCAGTTCTTTGCTGCTGACAAAAACGTTAATCAGTACTGAGGAGATGGAATACAGCACGCCGATAAAGAGGCCTGCCAGGATAATCACCTTCACGAATGACTTAGAACCCCCCTTGACGTCGTTAACGTAAACCGCCACCGACTCCGCGCCGCCTGCCGCCATAAATATCCAGGTCGTGATGCCGAGGAACGCCCAGTTAAAATTGGGGATCATGGCCTCAACGGAGATGGGATCCGCTGGCTGTACGCCGCCGACCAGCGCCGTTCCCGCCAGCAGAATGTAGGAGAGCGTCAGAAGCAGCATCAGCGTAGAGGTGACGGAGGTAATCGGCCCGAGCATTTTCGCCCCGTTGGTGGATACCCAGGTTGAAAAGGCAAACAGCACCATGCTCAGGATCGTGGTCGCCACCGGCGTGAGCATATACTCATAGCCGAGAAAGGCATATGAGGCGTAGGCAATGACGCGCGGCAGCAGCGAGGTAAAAAAGAACAGATTCACAAACCAGTAGGTGTAGGCGGTAATAAATGCCCAGCGTCCGCCCAGCGAACTTTTTACCCACGCGTAAACGCCGGCTTCCGAGTTTTTATTCAGTGAAACAAATTCCGCGATAATTAAGCAAAAGGGGATGAAGTAAAATATCGTGGCGAGGAAAAACATGGGGGCTGATGCCAGCCCAAGCTCGATATTATTATTGATGACGTTGTTAAAACTGTATACGGCGGCAAAGGTCAGCGAAAGCAGCCCGAATTTGCCGATTGTATTTCGTTTTGTATTCGACATATCACACTTCCTATAGGGACAGGGTGGTAAGTGGCGCGATATCTACCGCGCCGTTTTTTTATTTGTTATGGAAATAACCATCTTCGATGGTGACTTTGAGTACCACTTTTTTAACGGCATCCTGGCAAATGAAACGGTACGCTTCGCGGTTGTCGCAAATGACCATTTGTCCTTCATGGACGTCTACGGTTTCACCGCAGCCCTTCAGATATTCGCGATCGGTTTCATCGCGGTAATATTCGACGACCTGGAGTTGGTCTTTTGCGGCGAACTCAATTTTTTGCCGGCCTTGCAGGTAATAATGAATTTCAAAATAGCGGCGATGCCCGGTAAACAGCGCATCGGTCGCCGAGTCGATTGCCACGCGATAGGTCAGTGAATCGCCAATGGAATGCGCGACGCCCGCCTGGATGTTGTCGATGTTTTCAATCGCTTCAACGCAGCGCTGCCACTTCCGACCGGATGCGTAGATCTGGCGGAACTGTTGTAAGTTATCGAGGATTCTCATTGTTGATTCTCGCTGTGCAAATTCGTGGAAAAGAAATCCGCGCCAAAAGCGTGACGCGCGACGGTCTGCGCGGTGCTGGCTCCCCCAGCGATCGGCAGCAGCGTGAATCCGTAGCTGAAGTCGTTGAACCAGACGCGCCAGCTGTCCAGCACTTCGCTTCCCCAGGAGTTAGAACCCAGTCCCAACAGTTGATGGTCCAGATTCAGAGTGATGTCATCGCTGCGCTGTAGCTCATTACAGTGCTGCGCGGCAAACAGGTTTTCTGGGGTATAGCGCCAGGCGCTCAGATTGATTGGCTGCTGGGGGACGACCAGCAGGCCGTTTCCGTGACGGTTGGTTAACGCCGCCCAGCGCACGTGCTGGCGGTTGCCGTTGTTTTGCGGGAAGGGATAGTTTTCAAACATCACGTCAACACTGCTCTGCCAGAGGTCGATGATGTTGGCCTGCTGGCTGTCGGGATAGTTTTCACCCGGACCGCGTCCGTAATAAGCCACCTCGCCGAAATCGCCGTTAATCCCCATCGTGAAGCCAATGCACGGAATAATGTGCGGAAAGTCGCCGTAGCGTTCGCCAGACAGCGCCACGTTAACCTGGCCGTCCGCCGCAATGCGCCAGCGGTAGGTGCAGCGCATGCCGAAGTCAAAGACCGGCGGCGCAATGAGGGTACGACAGGTGATCAGCACGGCATCGTCGGTTTGCTCAACGCTAAACTCGCGCAGATGTTCCTGCATAATTTGCAGGTGGTTCGGCTGCCACAGCCCTTCAAACTCCTGCTTGTGGTTATCGATTGTCGGCTTAAAGAAGTTAATCTTTGGCTCACGGGTGAGCATCGCTTCGCCATTTACCGTCCACGCTGTCGGCTTACCGCTCAGTCTGGAGAAGGTCAGTTGGAAGTTGGCCCCACGAACAGTGCAGCTCAGGCGATCGTTTTCCAGCGCAAGCGGACAGGCCTGCGGTTGGTTGAATGGCGCGAGCGCGGCAGTGCTGGCCTTGAGTGAGAATTGATAGCGGGCAACCGGATGGCCTGCTTCGCTGTACAGCGTCCGCGAATCTTTGGTTATGGTGACGTTGAGGAAGGTTTCCCGTGCATCCAGTTCCGGCAGCGTGCAGCGCAAAATGGTTTCGCTGTTGGGGCCGACGTCGTGCAGTTTGACCTGCTGCGTTGAGAGAGTTTCCCCTTCGGCGCGGACTTCTATGTGCAGGGTGTAGTCGTCCAGGCTGGTGAACCACAGTTTATTAGCAATGCGCAACTCGCCGCGCACCAGATCGTGGGCGAACACTTTCACCGGCGCAATCACCTGCTTGTACTCTTTCAGCCCCGGCCCCGGCGTCTGGTCAGGATAGATCAGGCCGTCCAGACAGAAGTTGTAGTTGTTCGGGTAGTCACCGTAGTCGCCGCCGTAGTTGTACCAGACGTTGCCGTGGTCATCTTTGGCCTGAATGCCGTGATCGCACCACTCCCAGACATAATGACCCTGAATGCAATCATGCTGATAAAAGACGTTCTGATACTCCGTCAGGCCGCCGGGACCGTTGCCCATCGCATGCGCATATTCGCAGATAATGCGCGGCTTCGGATGCGGGTATTCGCCAAATTCATTCATCAGCGGAACGCGGGTGTACATGGTAGAGATGATATCCACGACTTCAGCGTCACGATCTTCTTCGTAATGTACCAGTCGGGTGTCGTCCAGCGCTTTGGCGGCGTGATACATCGCGCGAATGTTACAGCCGTAGCCGGACTCGTTGCCGAGGGACCAGATGACGATGGACGGATGGTTTTTCTGCGCATGAATATGGCGGACGATCCGTTCGACGTAGACGTTTTCCCATTCAGGATCGTCGGTAATGCGGCTGATATCGCCCACGTTGGCAAAACCGTGCGATTCAACATCCGTTTCCGCCATCACAAACAGGCCGTAAATGTCGCACAGCTCGTAAAAGCGCGGGTCGTTTGGGTAGTGCGCTGTGCGTACTGAGTTGATGTTGTGCTGCTTCATCAACTGAAGATCTTTTTCCACGCGGTCCATACCGACCGCGCGACCTTTCAGATGATCGTTATCGTGACGGTTCACACCGTGCAGCATTACGTAGTGGTTATTAATGTAAAACAGGCCGTTACGCACTTTGATATCGCGAAAACCTACGCGCTGCGGCACCACTTCCAGCACCTTGCCATCCGCATTCTTCAGGATCATCACCAGGTGATACAGATACGGGGTTTCAGCGGACCACTGCTGCGGCGCGGTGACGGTAAAAGCGAAGTGCGCCTCGCTGCGCTGCACCACGCTCAGGCTGCTTATTTCGCCGGAATGCACCACGGTTTCGCCGTCAAACAGCATATATTCCAGCGACGTTATTGCAGGCGTGCTGGTCAGGTTTTCCAGTTCCAGCGAGCAGGAGAGTGTGGCGTCGCGGTAGTCGTCATCGAAATCGGTGCGTACGGTGAAATCCTGAATATGGGTGGCGTTTTTGCCGACCAGATAGACGTCGCGGAAGATCCCCGCCGTCCACCACATATCCTGATCTTCAACGTAGGTGGAGTCGGCCCACTGCATGACCCGCACGCAAAGCAGGTTGTCACCGGTGTTCACAAAGGCGCTGATATCAAACTCCGCCGTCAGGCGACTCCCTTTGCTGAAGCCAACATAGTGACCATTGACGTAGACTTCGAAATAGGTTTCGACGCCGTCGAACTTAATCAGCGTTTGCTTGCCCTGCCAGCCTTCGCTCAGGGTGAAGATGCGCTGATACGCCCCGGTCGGGTTATCGCTGGGGACAAATGGCACGTCGATGGGGAAAGGGAAGCCTTCATCGGTGTACTGCAACTTGCCGTGGTCTTCCATTTGCCACATTGCGGGGACGGTAATGCTTCCCCAGTCCGTCATGTATTGCGAAGTAAACGCTTCCGGCACGCGCAGCGGGTGATCGAAGAACCTGAAGTTCCACTGGCCGCTCAGCAGCAGAAAGTGGCTGCTGGTTTCGCGGGCAAACGAGCGCGCCAGGGAAACGGAGTCATAGGAGAAAAATGCGGCGCGCGGCGCCAGTCTGTTTTCGTGTGTGAGCTGAATGTTTTCCCAGCGATTCATAATGCCTCCCGGCGGAGAGAAATCGTAACCATCAATGGCATGGTGGGTAAAAGAATTGTCGGAGAGTTTGGTAAAAGTTTTACTAAAAAATAGCAGTTAAACCCATTTACTTTAACTGGATCACGAAAATAGCGTTTTGCGGGTGTTGTGCATGAAAATGCACGCCCGGCAGAATACCGGACGTGAAAAGGGAATTATCGGGTGGTGCCGCGCAGCTTCAGTTTGCTGGGAACAAAGACCAGCAGCGGCAGCGCGCGTCCGTCACGCGCTTTTTCAAACAGCAGATTCACCCCCTGGCTGCCCATCATTTCCGAATGGATGCGTACGGTAGAAAGTGGCGGAAAGGTAAAACGTGCCGTGGGAATGTCGTTAACGCTGATCAGTGAGATATCGGTTGGGATCGCCAGCCCGCGTTCGTGAATGGCGCGCAGAACGCCGATGGCTATGGAGTCCGAGGCGACAAACAGCGCCCGCGGATAGTCTGCTTTCGCCAGCATCTTTTTCGCCAGCTCATAGCCGGAGGAACTGGAAAAGCCGCCGCGCCAGATATCTTCTTCGCGCACCACCTGCTTCAGACGCCCGTATTCGACAAACGCCGCTTCACGAATATCCGCCTTACCCGGCTCGTCTTCACCGCCGATAAAACCGATGCGGGTGACGCCCTGGGCACTGTAGAAATCGATAATCTCTTTGCTGATTCGCGCTAAATCAATATCGACGGCGTCGTAGTCGCTGCCCGGCTCGTGGAAGTCGATAAAACAGATATTATCGGTCAATGCGGTGGCGGCGCTGCGCAGGGCAGGAGACGGCTTGCCGACAATCAAAATGCCGGTGATGTTTTTAATGTCCGGCAGCCCACTGTGCTCGTAGCAGTTGGTCAACTCAATGCCCAGCTTTTCACACTGGGTTTCAATACCGTGGCGGATCGCCAGATAGTAGGGATCGTTGATTTCCAGATCCTGCTGATAGCTGTAGATAGCAAGGATATGCTGCAGGCTGACCGTACCGCTCTGGCTCTTGCGGGCGCTGCTGGTTTTGTATTCCAGCTTTTCGGCAATTTCCAGTATGCGATGCTTGGTCGCCTCCTTCACGTTCAGCGTAGGATCGTCGTTCAACACCCGGGACACTGTCGCCAGGGAAACACCCGCTTCAATTGCAATATCTTTAAGTGTGGCCATGGTTACTTTATCTCGACGTTATCCGGGTACGCTTTGTCATTGTAAAGGAAGCGCTTTTCTATGCATCTGTTTTCAGTAAATAAAGCGAGAATATTTGACGCGTTCAGGGTAAAACGCCGCTTTTCGAATGTGATCTATACAACATTTTCCTGTTATTTTACGCAGTGACAAGAAAATATTTTGCTATCATTTAGTAAAATTTTACTAAGTGGAGGATACATGGAGACCGTGGCATTTGCGGATTTCGCCCGCATGGAGATTCGGGTTGGCAGGATTACTGATGTGAAGCGGCATGAGAACGCCGACAAGCTGTACATCGTACAGGTAGATGTTGGAGAGAGAACGCTGCAAACCGTCACCAGCCTGGTGCCGTATTACACGGAGGCCGACTTGTTGGGAAAAACGGTGGTGGTGCTGTGCAACCTGCAAAAAGCGAAAATGCGCGGTGAGACGTCTGAGTGTATGTTGCTGTGCGCAGAAACCGATGACGGCAGCGAGAGCGTCCTGTTAACGCCGGAGCGCGTCATGCCTGCGGGCGTGCGAATTGTGTAGACATTAAAATGCCGGGTGGAGGCTGCGCCTTACCCGGCCTACGGCACGAAACCCGTAGGCCGCATAAGCGCAGCGCCATCAGGCATCTTCCGCTCAGACTACACCTCTTCCACGCTCACCCGGATCGCCGCCAGCGCTTTTCGTGCTGATTTCAGCACCAGTTCGCACTGTTCGATGGTCAGCGTCAGCGGTGGTTCGATGCGGATCGTTTTCGAGTTGTTGAGCGTACCGGCAACCAGCACCCGCAGGCGGAACATCTCGCTGGCGAAACGGTAGCCCGTTTCATTGTCGACAAACTCAATCGCCATCAACATTCCTTTGCCGCGCGCATCATGAACCAGATCGGGATATTCCCGCGCCAGTTGGCGGAAACCATCCAGCAGCATATCGCCTTTCTGCTCCGCCTGCGCTGGCAGGTTCTGCTCCAGCAGCACGTTAATGGTCGCCAGCGCAGCCGCACAGGCCAGCGGGTTACCGCCAAAGGTGGTGGTATGCAGGAACGGGTTATCGAACAGCACCGAGAACACCTCTTCGGTGGCGATCGTTGCACCAATCGGCATTACGCCACCGCCCAGCGCCTTCGCCAGACAGAGAATGTCAGGCTGCACATTCTCATGCTCGCAGGCAAACATCTTGCCGGTGCGCCCCATTCCGGTTTGCACTTCGTCCAGGATCATCAGCGCACCAAACTCGTCGCAGAGCTTACGCACAGCGGTCAGATACCCTGGCGGAGGGAGGATCACGCCGCCTTCACCCTGGATCGGCTCCAGGATCACCGCCGCCACATCATCGCCGGTTTTTTTGCATTCGTTCAGTTCGCTACGCATCGCTTCAATATTACCAAACGGTACGTGACGGAATCCCGGCAATAGCGGCATAAACGGCTTACGGAAGGTGGATTTTGCGGTGGCCGAGAGTGCGCCCAGCGACTTACCGTGGAAGGCGCCGCTGGTGGCGATAAACGTATATTTACCGCGCGGCGACTGGTAGGCTTTCGCCAGTTTTAATGCGGCCTCGACGGATTCCGTACCGCTGTTACAAAAGAAGCTATATTTGAGTTTTCCGGGTGCCAGGGCGGCAAGGGTTTTTGCCAGCATGGCCCGCAGTGGGTCAAGCAGTTCCTGACTGTGCAGAGGTTGTTTCGCAAGTTGGTTCTGTACGGCGGAAACGACAACTGGATTACGGTGCCCCACGTTGAAAATTCCAAAACCTCCCAGGCAGTCAACAAACTCCTGTCCCTGGGTGTCGACAAGCGTATTCAGACTTCCCGCTTGCCACTCTACGGCTCCGTAATCCCCGCCGGCGGTAACAGATTTGCGATACTCTAAAAACCCCGGATTCACATGCTCTTTGAAATACTCAATCACCTCTCGATTTAGTGCTTTCATTTCCTCATGGTCAAGCGTTCGCTTTTCTATGAGATTCAGTGCGTGTGCGCTACAGGCCAAAGCCGATGCGCTGGAAGGTAACCTGTTCAAAATATGCTCCCGGGGCTCGCGTATCACATGATACCAATTTAAGTATTGCAGGGATTGCGCCACTCCGGCGGGCAGAACGAAAATCGGGATAAACGACAGGCCGAAACGTAGACGTGCAACATTTAATCTCAATTGTTAACATTTTCAGCGTTTTTTTATGAGAAACGCCTTGGGCGGCGGTCACCAAAGGTGAAAATTTGCGCATAAACAGTGCGAATAATGGGCGATTATGGGGCGGTAACTTTCAAGGTGCCAGATAGTTTTGCAGCGAAAGTATTTTAAATCAATAGATTAGAAGGCACTCAAAAAATACGGTTTAACCGGGAAATGTGATGTAAATCATCATCTATAACTAAAGATAAATTCATTCGCGCCGAAAAGGTATCTGACAAAAAATTAACAACCAGATAACCTGCACAGGACGCATCTATGTCTTCCAATCGCTACGTTACCCAGCAAAACACGCCGCTGACTGACGATACGACGCTCATGTCAACGACCGATCTCGACAGCTATATCACCCACGCTAACGATACATTCGTTAACATCAGCGGATACTCGCTCAGTGAGCTAACAGGACAGCCACACAATCTGGTGCGCCACCCGGATATGCCCAAAGCCGCGTTTGCGGATATGTGGTACACCCTGCAGCAGGGAGAGCCGTGGAGCGGAATTGTTAAAAATCGACGCAAAAATGGCGATCACTATTGGGTGCGGGCGAATGCCGTGCCGATGGTACGCGACGGTAAAACCACCGGCTATATGTCGATCCGCACCCGGGCAACGGATGCCGAAATTGCTGCTGTTGAGCCATTATACAAGGCGCTTAACGAGGGGCGTTGCCATCGTCAGGTCCGTAAAGGTCTGGTGGTGCGCAAGGGATGGTTAGGTAAACTTCCGGGCATCCCGGTGCGCTGGCGGGTCCGCAGCGTGATGGTATTTATTTATCTGCTACTGGCGGCGACGCTATACGTTTCAGGCGCCTCCTGGCCTGCGCAGGTGGTGAGTGCGCTGATCCTGTTGCTCGGCACGGCAATGTTTGAATGGCAGATCGTTCGCCCGATAGAGAACGTGGCGAAGCAGGCGTTGAAAGTGGCGACCGGGGAGCGCAACAGCGTGGAACATCTGAATCGCAGCGATGAACTGGGCCTGACGCTACGCGCCATCGGTCAGCTTGGGCTGATGTGTCGCTGGTTGATTCACGATGTATCTGGCCAGGTTTCCAGCGTCAGAAACGGCAGTGAGACCCTGGCAAAGGGTAACGAGGATCTGAATAAGCACACCCACCAGACAGCGGATAATGTGCAGCAAACGGTGACCACCATGAACCAAATGGCGGAATCCGTTAAACAGAATTCCGAAACGGCTTTCGCTGCCGATAAACTCTCCATTGCTGCCAGTAGCGCAGCGACACAGGGCGGCGATGCTATGGACACCGTGATTAAAACCATGGATGACATTGCGGACAGTACGCAGCGTATTGGTACCATCACGGCACTGATCAACGACATTGCCTTCCAGACAAATATCCTGGCGCTTAATGCGGCGGTTGAAGCAGCGCGCGCCGGCGAGCAGGGGAAAGGGTTTGCCGTTGTGGCTGGCGAGGTGCGTCATCTGGCCAGCCGTAGCGCCAGCGCCGCAAACGACATTCGTAAGCTGATAGATGCCAGTGCGGATAAGGTCCAGTCGGGTGCGCAGCAGGTTCATGCCGCAGGACGTATGATGGACGACATCGTTTCTCAGGTGCAAAACGTCACCCAGCTTATCGCGCAAATCAGCCAGTCAACGCTGGAGCAGTCTGACGGGCTGACCAGCCTGACGCGCGCCGTTGACGAACTAAGCCTTCTCACCCGGAAAAATGCGCAACTGGTTGAGGAGAGCGCACAGGTTTCAGCGATGGTCAAACACCGAGCCAGTCGTCTGGCAGATGCAGTGACCGTGCTGCACTAGTCGTACCATAGGCAGGCCAGCGTCGGGGACATCCTCCGGCGTTGGCCGTCTGTGCCATTATCTTTGATTAATAATCATTATTATTTAAGAATGGGTTTTGCTCACGCTGATTATTATCAAAAAGGTACGAAATGAACGATAAAGCCTCACGCTATCCGCAGCGCGTGCGCAATGAACTGCGCTTTCGCGAACTGACTGTCCTGCGCACAGAGCGCATCAGCGCTGGGTTTCAGCGCATAGTTCTCGGCGGCGAGGCGCTTGAGGGCTTTTCATCACGCGGCTTTGACGATCACATCAAAGTCTTCTTCCCGCAACCGGGCTGCCGCTTCACGCCGCCCATCGTTACCGATGAAGGGATTGTCTGGGGAGATGGTATGCGTCCTCCGTCCCGTGACTACACGCCACTATACGATGCTGAACGGCATGAGCTGGCGCTGGATTTCTTCATCCACGATGGCGGCGTGGCAAGCGCCTGGGCTATGCAAGCACGGGAAGGCGATTTACTCACCGTCGCTGGGCCGCGCGGATCGCTGGTGGTACCGGAGGATTATGCGTATCAGGTCTATGTCTGCGATGAGTCCGGAATGCCCGCGCTGCGTCGTCGTCTTGAAGGTCTGAGCCGTTTGTCGGTCAGGCCAGCCGTCACCGCGCTGGTAAGCGTAGAAAACCCTGCGTATCAGGATTACCTCGCGCATCTTGCGACTTTCGATATTGAATGGCTGGGTCACGATGAACCGGCGATGGCGGCGCGTCTGGCACGGCTTCAAGTACCCGCAGAGGATTACTTTATCTGGATCACCGGGGAAGGAAAGGTCGTTAAAAACCTGAGCAGTCGCTTTGAAAGCGAGGCTTTTGATTCGCAGTTAGTCCGTGCGGCAGCTTACTGGCACAACAAGTAAACGCGGTGTCGGAGCTTGTCCAGGGCGCGCTTAGTCTGAAATTTAAGCATCTTCGTCGTGACGTCTTACAAATGAAACTTAATGTTTTCTTTGCTGCTAAAATCGGTTTATGGTCGTAGTGTGGTCTTGTGTTTTACGTGGTTAATTTTAAGGATAAAAGTATGCCAGCAGTCATTGATAAAGCATTAGATTTTATTAACGGTATGAACACATCAGCTCCAACTCCGCAACCTATGGATGAGAGCACCGCCAAAGGGATCCTTAAGTACCTGAAAGAACTGGGCCATCCGGCCAGCGCCGCTGACATCACCGCGCGGGGAGAACAAGAGGGCTGGGATGCCGGGTTTACGAAGAAGGTTGCCAGGTGGGCGGAAAAACTGGAGTCCGGAGAGCGTCTTCTGATCCGAGATCCTGAGTATTTTTCGCAGTACATGCGCGAGCAACTCCAGGCCCTGGTATAAGCTGAGCATGCTCGAGAAAATTAACCTTTGATGATGCTCTCGCCGTTGAGGTGAGGGCGTCTTGTTGTAGTTTTGTTTCAACGTCTAAATAGTCAACATTCCCTTCTGTGAAACGTTAAATGATTTTTCGTAGAAGCGCGGGATCGTTTCGTTAGGAACACCGCAATATCAATAATTATCTCGATGTATCCTTTATGGCAGGAGTACCTTTTAAGCGCATCAATAAATATATGATGCAGGTATTGATTACGAATGAAATCATAAAAAGTAGTAAGGTATAATTATCTGACCATTCCAGTTCCGTAACGAAGCTAAATTTTTCAGTGTATAAGTCATACAACAAAATGTCAGGGGATAGCAAACATAGGAGTGAATATACGGCGAAAAACATTAAGGTTCTAGTGCCCACATTAAAGCGTGATATTTTGCATTCATTAGAATACCTGCACTGTACCAAATGCCCTTAATTGAGTTGTGACCATTATTGAACCAGACAGCAACAGCCCATGCCCAAATCCTAACACCTCAATACTTCCTTCACGATCGTGAACGTCTACAGCCCCTTTAATGTCTGCGCCTCCGTCGTCTTTTAACCAGAGATATGCAGGAATAGCCATGATTAAAAATCCATTTCAGTAAACCAGAAGATGTCATCATCCTCGTTTTTTACCTGCGCATAATACAAATAGTGCTATGAATTTTTGACATATATCGATGATATTTATGAAAGAAATAACAAGATGGGCATTTATATGCGTTGCTATGTAATCATTCAGCAGTATATGTGGTTTGTGAAGAAGTATGGGATAGTGAAATGAGTCAGGTGCCGATCAAAAACTTCAGATAAAAAAGTAGATTGTTACTGGAGCATTTCCCCATCGATGTTCCAGAAAAAACAAAAGGGCCGACGATTTCTCGCCAGCCCTTGCGGTGTCTGGTGGCCCCTGCTGGACTTGAACCAGCGACCAAGCGATTATGAGTCGCCTGCTCTAACCACTGAGCTAAGGGGCCGTGGCGGTGAATTATAAAGTAACTCGGTGCTGCAATCCAGACATAACCGTACGGATGCTGTTTTTATAAACAACGTATTTTCAATCCGTTATACTTTTCCCATGGGCGATAGGGTGGAGTAATCATGGTTAAAGATATTTTAGCGCCGGGGCTGCGCGTGGTGTTTTGCGGTATCAATCCTGGGCTTTCTTCGGCGGGGAGAGGGTTACCGTTTGCTCATCCGGCAAATCGATTCTGGAAGGTCATCCATCAGGCTGGATTTACTGACCGGCAGCTCAAGCCAGAAGAGGCAGAGACACTACTCGATTTCCGCTGTGGCGTGACTAAATTGGTCGACAGGCCAACGGTGCAGGCAAACGAGATCTCGCGTCAGGAAATGCACGAAGGTGGACGGAACCTGATCGCCAAAATTGAGGACTACCAGCCGCAGGCATTGGCGATTTTAGGCAAGCAGGCATTTGAGCAGGGCTTTAGTCAGCGCGGTGCGCAGTGGGGAAAACAGCGTATTACCATTGGTGCGACACAGGTCTGGGTATTGCCTAACACTAGCGGGTTGAGTCGAATTACGCTCGATAAGCTGGTTGAAGCGTTCAGGGAACTGGATGAGGCGCTGGTAGTGCGTGGAAGGTAGAGAGTAAAAAAAAACGCCACCCGAAGGTGGCGTTAGTATTTTATGCGACGAGATTAATCGTCCAGGAAGCTACGCAGCACTTCAGAGCGGCTCGGGTGACGCAGTTTACGCAGCGCCTTCGCTTCGATCTGACGGATACGTTCACGGGTAACGTCGAACTGTTTACCCACTTCTTCCAGCGTGTGGTCGGTGTTCATATCGATACCGAAACGCATACGCAGGACTTTTGCTTCACGGGCGGTCAGGCCAGCCAGAACGTCGTGAGTGGCGGCGCGCAGGCTCTCGGTAGTCGCAGAGTCCAGCGGCAGCTCGAGGGTGGTATCCTCGATGAAATCACCCAGATGCGAATCTTCATCGTCACCGATCGGGGTTTCCATGGAGATCGGCTCTTTAGCGATCTTCAGTACTTTACGGATCTTGTCTTCCGGCATCAGCATACGTTCGGCCAGCTCTTCCGGCGTTGGCTCGCGGCCCATCTCTTGCAGCATCTGACGGGAAATACGGTTGAGCTTGTTGATCGTCTCAATCATATGCACCGGAATACGGATGGTGCGCGCCTGATCCGCGATAGAGCGGGTGATTGCCTGACGGATCCACCAGGTTGCGTAGGTGGAGAACTTATAACCACGACGATATTCAAACTTATCTACCGCTTTCATCAGACCGATATTGCCTTCCTGGATCAGATCGAGGAACTGCAGACCACGGTTGGTGTATTTCTTGGCGATAGAGATAACCAGACGCAGGTTAGCTTCAACCATCTCTTTCTTCGCACGACGCGCTTTCGCTTCGCCGATGGACATACGACGGTTGATGTCTTTAACCTGCTCGATGGTCAGGCCGGTTTCTTCTTCAATCTGTTTCAGTTTTTGCAGGCCGCGGTGAACATCATCAGCCACATCATGCAGCTTTTCAGACCACGGCTTGTTCATCGCAACGGCAGCGTTGAACCAGGTTTCGCTGGTTTCATTACCGGTGAACAGGGTGATGAAGTTCTTCTTCGGCATTTTGCACTGCTCAACGCAGAGCTTCATGATCAGGCGTTCCTGAGTACGCACGCGATCCATCATGACGCGCATGCTGTTCACGAGGTAGTCGAACTGCTTCGGCACCAGACGGAACTGCTTGAATACTTCAGAGAGCTTCAGAATTTCAGCCTGCGCATCGGCGTGGCTGCGGCCTTTCGCTTTAATGGTGTCGCGAGTGACTTCATACTGCGTACGCAGTTCGCCGAATTTTTCACGCGCCAGTTCTGGGTCGATGCTGTTATCGTCGTCAGCGCTGTCGTCGTCTTCTTCTTCGTCTTCGTCCTCGTCGTCATCTATATCTTCCTGAGAAAGCTCAGAACCGACGTGAGTAGCGGTAGGTGCCAGATCTTCTTCCGCGTTCGGATCGACAAAACCAGTGATCAGATCGGACAGACGCGCTTCTTCGGCTTCAACACGATCGTACTGCTCAAGCAGATAGGTGATGGCTTCCGGGTATTCCGCAACAGAACACTGAACCTGATTGATCCCGTCTTCGATGCGTTTTGCGATGTCGATTTCGCCTTCGCGGGTCAACAGTTCAACGGTACCCATTTCACGCATATACATGCGGACCGGGTCAGTGGTGCGGCCGATTTCAGATTCCACGCTGGACAGCACTTGCGCCGCGGCTTCTTCCGCGTCTTCATCGGTACTGGTAGTGTTTTCAGCAAGTAGCAGATCATCGGCATCCGGTGCTTCTTCCATCACCTGAATACCCATGTCATTGATCATTTGGATGATATCTTCGATTTGATCTGAATCGACGATATCTTCCGGCAGATGGTCATTGACCTCGGCATAGGTCAGATAGCCTTGTTCCTTACCACGGGTGACAAGAAGCTTCAGCTGTGACTGCGGGTTTTGCTCCATAAGACGGTATCCACACTTAATTCGTTTGATTTGAGTCAGCAAGCTGTTGCCGCCAACATTTAAAGCGAGAGCATACTTATATTTTTGCCGCTGCCTCTCAGTGCGGCTTTCGGGGGCTTCCCGATCGATATTCGGCACTTAAGCCGTTGAATACGTTATCCTTCAAGTTGTCTCTGCGTTAACAGCGTGCTCTTGCTGTCTTAATGCAACTTGAATGATCTTGTCTTCCTGTTTATTTCTTCGCCAGCTCCTGGTTCAGCGTCCAGAGCTCCCGGCGTTCTTCGCTGCTTAAACCATGTGTGCGCTCGCGAGCGATTAACTCTTCCTGGCGCAGCTCAAGCATCGAATCAAACATATGGTTGAGAGAGTCGGTGAAGGTTTTTTCAGCAATATCCTTATCTGCTATATCGTCCCACATCGACAATTTTTCAAGGGTGGCCGCATCATTTGTGCCACGATAATGTTCTAAAAGTTGCCCAGTGGTCAGACCTGGCTGGGACAAACAAGTGTTGACCAGTTCGGCAAATAAGCCAAGTCCTGGCAATTTATTCTGATCCAGGCCGGTTAATGGCGGCACCTGCGGTGCCAGTTCCGGATTTTGCACCAGCAGCCCTATAAGTATACGCATGGTCGTGCGTTTTAGCTGCGGAGCGGGCCGGACTGCGCCATTTTCAGATATTTTTGGCATTAATCGTTCAAGCTGACTGTCATCAAGGATCCCGAGCTTGTTCCCCAGTTCCTGTCGCAGATAAATGCGAAGCGTCTCGCCCGGCACCTGGGTAATTAAGGGTAATGCCAACGTACTGAGCTGCGCGCGTCCGTCTGGGGTGCTGAGATCCACCTGCGGCAACAGACTATTGAACAAAAACGCAGAGAGCGGCAGTGCCTGCTCCATCCGCGCTTCAAATGCTTCTTTCCCCTCTTTACGCACCAGCGTGTCGGGGTCTTCGCCATCAGGTAAAAACATAAAGCGTAACTGACGACCGTCGGTCATGTAGGGCAGCGCGGTTTCCAGCGCGCGCCAGGCTGCGTCTCGTCCTGCCCGGTCGCCGTCATAGCAGCAAATAACATTGTTCGTTGCGCGAAAAAGCAACTGGATGTGATCGGCAGTGGTCGATGTACCCAGAGAAGCCACGGCATAGTTAATGCCGTACTGCGCCAGCGCCACCACATCCATATAACCTTCAACCACCAGCAGACGTTGCGGATCCGCATTATCCTGCTGGGCTTCATAAAGACCATACAGCTGACGGCCTTTATGGAAAATATCGGTTTCCGGGGAGTTGAGGTATTTCGGCAGGGCATCGCCCAGCACACGACCACCAAAACCTATAACCCGGCCACGCTTATCGCGGATGGGGAACATCACCCGTTCGCGGAAGCGATCGTAACTACGTCCCTGATCGTTGGTAACCAACATGCCCGCATCAACCAGCGACTGACGGTTTTCACTATTGCCGCCAAACCGTTTCAGGACGTTGTCCCAACCGGGGGGCGCAAAGCCAATAGCAAAACGCGCGATCACTTCGCTACTGAGTCCTCGCTTTTCCAGATACTGGCGCGCAGGGGTAGCGGCGGGTTGCATCAGAGATTGCTGATAAAACGTGTTCAGGCCGTCCATCAGTTGATACAGACTTTGCCGTTGATGGCGTTCGATCTGACTGGGGCCTGTGCCTGCTTCAAACGGCACTTCAAGATTGTGCATCGCCGCCAGCTCTTCGACGGTTTCCACGAACTCGAGCTTGTCGTAGTTCATCAGGAAGTCGATAGCATTGCCGTGCGCGCCACAACCAAAGCAGTGATAAAACTGTTTCTCACCGTTAACGGTAAACGAGGGGGTTTTTTCGTTATGGAACGGACAGCACGCATGGTAATTCTTGCCCTGCTTTTTCAGCTTCACCCGCGCGTCGATGAGATCGACGATGTCGGTGCGCGCCAGCAGGTCATTGATAAATACGCGTGGGATTCGTCCAGCCATATGCCCCATTTATTTTGTTATGACTTATATACACAAAATCATTCAAGATGCATCAAGGCGGCAAGGGAGCGACAAATTCGTCGGGAACGAATTTGAACAGCCGCAGGCTGCCTTCGGTGAGGGACATGGATGTCCCGCATTTATCCTCAGGAGCGTACATCAGTACGTGACTGGGGTGAGCGACTGCAGCCAACACAGAGGCAGCTTGAATGATGACGTGTATAAACGAAAACAAGCCGCGCTTTCCTTCCGGAAGCACGGCCTTACAACTACTACTCAGTCTGAATTGAGAGACTCAGCTCTCAAATAGATTAGTACAGACGAGTGCGGCGTGCGTTTTCGCGAGCCAGTTTCTTCGCGTGACGTTTCACAGCAGAAGCTTTAGCGCGCTTACGTTCGGTAGTCGGTTTTTCATAGAACTCACGACGACGAACTTCCGCCAGAACACCTGCTTTCTCACAGGAACGCTTGAAGCGACGCAGTGCTACGTCGAACGGCTCGTTTTCACGTACTTTAATTACCGGCATGTGCCTCTCACC
The DNA here is from genome assembly GCF_013836145.1 of Citrobacter sp. RHB25-C09. NCBI lineage: Bacteria > Pseudomonadati > Pseudomonadota > Gammaproteobacteria > Enterobacterales > Enterobacteriaceae > Citrobacter > Citrobacter sp. RHB25-C09. The sequence continues at coordinate 629,060 of NZ_CP057483.1, forward strand.
TTTGATTAAATCGGTTTGCCGCTGGCATCAACGCCAGCTTATTTCAAAATGGTGCGGAATTTTACTGCAATTGCTGCTGCTTTGTAAAGCACCGACGCGTTTTTGAAAGGGACTTTTATAAGGGGACAGAGTATACACGAAGTCAGGAGGGAGGGTATACATCTACCCGCATTAGACCTACACTGCGCGGTATCAGAGTGAGGTAAAACAAGTCATGCGTGTACTGGGTATTGAAACATCGTGCGATGAAACCGGCATCGCGATTTACGACGACGAAAAAGGTCTGTTAGCCAACCAATTGTATAGTCAGGTGAAATTACATGCTGACTACGGCGGTGTCGTGCCTGAACTGGCTTCCCGCGATCATGTCCGTAAAACCGTTCCGCTAATCCAGGCGGCGTTGAAAGAGGCCGGATTAAACGCGACCGATATTGATGCGGTGGCCTATACCGCTGGTCCGGGTCTGGTGGGGGCGCTGCTGGTTGGTGCCACCGTCGGGCGTTCATTGGCGTTCGCGTGGAACGTGCCGGCAATTCCGGTACATCATATGGAAGGGCACCTCCTGGCGCCTATGCTGGAAGATAACCCACCGGAATTCCCGTTCGTGGCGCTGCTGGTTTCCGGTGGCCATACGCAGCTTATCAGCGTGACCGGCATCGGCCAGTACGAACTGCTGGGTGAATCCATCGATGATGCCGCAGGCGAAGCGTTTGATAAAACCGCCAAGCTGCTGGGGCTGGACTATCCTGGTGGCCCGATGCTGTCGAAAATGGCCTCGCAGGGAACGGAAGGGCGCTTTGTCTTCCCACGCCCGATGACCGATCGTCCAGGGCTGGATTTTAGCTTCTCCGGGCTGAAAACATTCGCCGCGAATACCATTCGCAATAACGAGAATGACGAGCAGACCCGTGCTGATATCGCGCGCGCCTTTGAGGATGCCGTGGTCGATACGCTGATGATCAAATGCAAACGCGCGCTGGATCAGACCGGATTTAAGCGTCTGGTCATGGCGGGCGGGGTAAGTGCCAACCGCACACTGCGGGCGAAACTGGCTGAGATGATGCAAAAACGGCGCGGTGAAGTGTTCTACGCTCGCCCTGAATTTTGTACCGACAACGGGGCGATGATCGCTTATGCAGGCATGGTGCGCTTTAAAGCAGGTGCGCTGGCCGATCTTGGCGTTACGGTGCGCCCGCGCTGGCCACTGGCGGAGTTACCCGCTGCGTAAATATCTTGCCCGGAGGCGCCTTGCTTTCCGGGCTTATTCCTTTTTCTTTCTCTTCAGCTTGGTCCAGATTTTGGTTTCCTGACGACGCCAAAGGCGCTGGATATTGTCATGATGGCGAAGCAAAATCAGGCAGGAGAGCATCGAAACCGGAAAGGTAAACTGCGGTTTAAACCACCACACATAGAACGGGGCGATGAGTGCGCTGACAATGGCGCCGAGAGAAGAATAACCGCTCAGCAGGACGGTAAGCAGCCAGGTGCCGGCCATCACGCCCGTTAAATCCCAGCCGATAGGGGCGATTGCGCCAAACGCAGTAGCAACGCCTTTTCCACCTTTAAAGCCAAAGAAAACCGGCCAGATATGGCCCAGACAGGCGGCGATAGCGATAAGCCCCAGCCAGAACGGGCTGACACCTAGCGCCCAGGCACCCCAGACGGGTAACATTCCTTTCAGAACGTCAAAAATCAGTACCGCTGCGGCTGCTCCCTTGCCACCGATTCGCAACACATTGGTCGCGCCAGGGTTACCGGAACCACTGGTACGCGGGTCGGGCAAGCCAGCAATGCGGCAGACCAGAATGGCGCTGGAAATGGAGCCGCAGAGGTACGCGAAGAGGATCATTCCAGGCGCGATTGCACTCATAAGCTGTTCCGTTTTGAAAATGTCGTGTAAAACGCTACTTCTATGGATAATACGCATATTTCGCCGGAAGTGGTATCCGGGTTAGCTAAAAAGCAGGCAGGTCGTGATGGATATTGTGTTTATAGAGCAACTTGAGGTCATCACCACGATTGGTGTTTATGACTGGGAGCAGACCATCGAACAGAAGTTAGTGTTCGATATCGAAATGGCGTGGGACAACCGTCAGTCAGCCAAAAGCGACGACGTTGCGGATTGCCTGAGCTACGCTGACATTGCCGAGACGGTGGTTCGTCATGTGGAAGGGGGGCGCTTTGCGCTGGTCGAGCGCGTGGCCGAAGAGGTGGCTGAGCTGCTGCTGAGTCGCTTTAACTCACCATGGGTACGTATTAAATTAAGCAAGCCTGGCGCAGTTGCCCGTGCGGCGAACGTGGGGGTTATCATTGAGCGTAGCGCTAATCTGAAAGTGAATAATTAACTTCATAATTATTAAACCAAACGGATATAAATGGGTCTGAAAGCTGGACTCGTTTTGGTTGTAATCTTTTTCTAGGGGTTTATTGATGAGCGATATGCACTCGCTGCTGGTGGCGGCAATTTTGGGTGTGGTCGAAGGACTGACTGAGTTTTTACCTGTTTCCAGCACTGGCCATATGATCATTGTGGGTCATTTGTTGGGGTTTGAAGGGGACACGGCGAAAACCTTTGAAGTGGTGATCCAGTTGGGTTCCATTCTCGCGGTGGTGGTGATGTTCTGGCGCAGACTGTTTGGCCTGATCGGCATTCATTTTGGGCGTCCGTTGCAGCGTGAAGGGGAAAGCAAAGGCCGCTTAACCCTGATCCACATTCTGCTCGGGATGATCCCGGCGGTGGTGGTGGGGCTGGTTTTCCACGATACGATCAAATCGCTGTTTAACCCGATTAACGTGATGTATGCACTGGTGGTGGGTGGTTTGCTGCTGATTGCGGCAGAATGCCTGAAGCCGAAAGAACCGCGTGCGCCGGGTCTGGACGATATGACCTACCGTCAGGCGTTTATGATTGGTTGCTTCCAGTGTCTGGCGCTTTGGCCAGGTTTCTCGCGTTCCGGGGCGACGATTTCTGGTGGGATGTTGATGGGGGTAAGCCGTTACGCGGCCTCTGAATTCTCCTTCCTGCTGGCGGTGCCGATGATGATGGGCGCAACGGCGCTGGATCTCTACAAAAGCTGGTCATTTCTGACCACCGCCGATATCCCGATGTTTGCCGTCGGCTTTATTACTGCGTTTGTGGTTGCGTTGATTGCCATCAAAACCTTCCTGCAGTTGATTAAGCGCATCTCTTTTATCCCGTTTGCGATCTATCGCTTTATCGTGGCGGCAGCGGTTTACGTGGTGTTCTTCTGATTATTCCGTTGTGCCGGATGGCGGCGTAAATGCCTTATCCGGCCTACGGTCGTGTAGGCCCGGTAAGCGATAGCGCTACCGGGTAATGCCTTTTCAATCAGCCGCTTTCGGGCAGTGCTGCTCTTTCCAGTTGGCGACTGCCGCAATTCGGCGTTTAGTTAGCTGCTCGCGAATTTCAATGCTCTTGTACCCCGCCTCAACCACTTCTTTCGTTGGCACTGACTGAGCAACCCGCCAGGCTTCGCGCAACAGACGCCCCTGGGGATAGTCTGTATCTTCAAAACCGGTACGGCCACGCGCATCCGCTTCGCTGGTTAAGGCGATTTGCTCTACGCGCTGCGGCTTACGCCAGGCATCGATTGAATCAAACAACTTCACAATGGTCTTCGGCTGCAGTACCGGGAAGGTGTGGATGAGATCGTGGAACTCCGCCACCAGTTTAGCTAAGTCACGAATGTCATTCGGTATCCGCAATCGCTGACATAACCGCTCCACCAGCTTCACTCCCGCTGGACCATGACCATGATGACGCGGCCAGAGTTCCGGCGGCGTGAGCCCTTTCCCCAGATCGTGACACAGCGTGGCAAAACGGACGTCAACGTCCGGGCTGAGCATCGCCGCCATGGAAAGCGTCATCAGCGTATGAACGCCGCTGTCGATCTCCGGATGCCACTTTTCCGGCGCCGGGACGCCAAACAGGGCATCCACTTCAGGAAACAGCACGCGTAATGCGCCGCAGTCGCGCAGAACCTGAAAGTAAACCTGCGGGTTTCGCGTGGTTAACGCGCTTTCCGTCTCTTTCCACACGCGTTCAGGCGTCAGGTGCTCCAGTTCACCCGCCCTGGTCATCTCGCGCATCAGCGCCAGGGTTTCGTCGGCGATACGGAAGCTGAGATGGGCATAGCGGGCAGCAAAACGAGCGACGCGCAGGACGCGCAGCGGATCTTCGGAAAACGCGGGGGAGACATGACGCAGCAGGCGGTCTTCCAGATCGCGGCGACCGTTATACGGATCCACGATTTCACCGTTATCATCTTGCGCAAGGGCATTGATGGTCAGATCGCGTCGCTGTAAATCATCTTCCAGCGTCACATCCGGCGCGGCATAGCAGGTGAAACCAGTATACCCCGAGCCGGATTTCCGCTCAGTACGCGCCAGCGCATGTTCTTCACGCGTCTGAGGATGGAGAAAAACAGGAAAATCGCGACCTACCTGCTGGTAGCCCGCGTCGAGCATCTCTTGCGGTGTGGCACCAACCACCACCCAATCTTTATCTTTAACCGGTAGCCCTAACAACGTATCCCGAACTGCACCACCGACCAGATAAATCTTCACGCCACACCACCTCTCCTGAGAAATACTATTCCTTAATCATATGACAGTGTGGCGGAGAAGGCGATTTAGTTCATCCAGCGGTCTTTGCGTTTGCGGCTTGGGATCATGTGCGGTAGCACCAGGCCCAGAAGCAGACCGAGTCCCAGAACGCCGCCGCCATACATAAACCACTGCATGATGATGGTACGTTGCTTATCATCCAGCTGAAGGTTTGCGGCACTAACCTTTTTCTGCGCCACAATCAGCTCGTTTTTCAGCTTCTGGTTCTCTTCTTTCAGTCCATTGATCACGCTGTCGCTCTGCGACACTTTTTGCTGCATGTCAGAGGTGCGCTGGTTCCAGGTGGTATCAATATTGTTGAGCTTATCGGTCAGCGTTTTGACCTGATTTTCGAGGTCTGGTACGCGGGTACGCAGACTTGGCGTGCTGTTGAGCTCTTTCAGGGGGATCCAGGCAGTACGCCCGGTGCTGTCTTTAACCTGCGCATAGTTGGTGTTAGCGTCGGTTTGCAACAGCGTCACTTCTTCACCCGCGTTGACGGTGCCCACCAGGCGATAATTATCACCGGGGCCACTGCGAACCCAGGTGTTCAGTTCGTCAGAAACATAACGCTTCTCTTCAGCGTGAGAGACAGCGGTGGCGCTAAGCGCAAGTAATGTAAATCCAATCAGGCGTAATTTTGGCATCAGACTGTCGTTATTGTCGTAGAAAGTGGAACGATAGTAGTGGTATCAGTGTCCCTGCGTAAAGCATTAGACATCAATCAGAATCCTCTGTGTCCGCTTTTCCACCACTCTAAACTTTTACGCCCGTCAAATTGCTCGTTGCATGGCAATTTGGCGCAAAATACTATCTACTGACACTCAATAATGCACTTAGTTCGCAGTTGGTGCGTCAACTGTGACATAACCAATAAGTACAAGGCCATGGCTCAGGAAATCGAATTAAAATTTATCGTCAATCACGACGCCGTCGATGCGCTACGTGAGCATCTGACCACCTTTGGCGGTGAACATCACGCGCCCAGCCAACTGCTGAATATCTACTTTGAAACGCCGGACAACTGGCTGCGTAGTCATGATATGGGTCTGCGCATTCGCGGTGAGAGTGGTCGCTATGAAATGACCATGAAAATCGCCGGACGAGTGACGGGCGGTTTACATCAGCGGCCTGAGTACAATGTCCCGCTGAGCGAGCCGACGCTGGACTTAGCGCAATTTCCTCCAGAGGTCTGGCCTAACGGCGAACTGCCGGTCGATCTCGCCTCCCGCGTTCAGCCGTTGTTCAGTACCGATTTTTACCGGGAAAAATGGCAGGTCGAAGTGGACGGTAGCCAGATTGAAATCGCGCTCGATCTTGGGGAAGTTAAAGCCGGTGAGTTTGCGGAACCTATCTGCGAACTGGAGCTTGAACTCCTGAGCGGCGATACCCGGGCGGTGCTGAAGCTGGCAAGCCAACTGGTGACTCAAGCGGGGTTGCGCCAGGGCAGCCTGAGCAAAGCGGCACGTGGTTATCATCTGGCGCAGGGGAATGCCACGCGAACCGTCAGGCCGACAGAGGTGCTGAAAGCGCCAGCCAAAGCCACTGTGGAACAGGCGCTGGAAGCGGCGATGGAGTTGGCGCTGGCGCAATGGCAATACCATGAAGAGTTATGGATTCGTGGTGATGAGGCGGCAAAAGTGGAAGTGCTACGGGCAATGGGGCTGGTACGTCATACACTGACGCTGTTTGGCGGCATTGTTCCGCGTAAAGCGAGCGCTCACTTACGCGATCTGCTGACGCAGTCAGAAGCCACCATGGCTTCGGCGGTATCAGCGGCAACGGCGGTCTATACCACGCAGACGGCGATGGCGAAGCTGGCGCTGACCGAGTGGCTGGTGACTAAAGCCTGGCAGCCGTTTCTCGATGCAAAAGCGCAGGACAAAATTGCCGATTCCTTCAAACGTTTCTCTGATATTCACCTGTCACGGACCGCCGCAGAACTGAAAAGCGTGTTTGGCCAGCCGCTGGGTGAGCAGTACCGCGATCAACTCCCGCGCCTGACCCGTGATATTGATACGATTTTGCTGCTGGCCGGATATTACGATGCCGTTGTTGTGCAGGCCTGGCTGGAGAACTGGCAGGGATTACGCCACGCTATTGTCACCGGTCAACGCATTGAAATTGAACATTTCCGTAACGAAGCGAACAATCAGGAGCCGTTCTGGTTGCACAGCGGAAAACGGTAATTCAAATTGAGAATGATGCCTGATGGCGCTGCGCTTATCAGGCCTACGTAACAGCACCGTTTTGTAGGCCGGATAAAGCGAACGCCGCCATCCGGCACCTTTACAAGGAACGCCTTAATGAAGCCGCTCTCTTCACCGTTACAGCAATACTGGCACACCGTTGTTGAGCGGTTACCAGAAACTTTACCTGAAGCCACGCTTAGCGCTCAGGCGAAGTCAGTGCTTACCTTCAGCGATTTTGTCCAGGATGGCATCATTGCCCATCCCGAATGGTTGGCTGAACTGGAAAGCACTCCGCCTCAGGCCGATGAGTGGCAACGTTACGGCGAATGGTTACAGGCTGCGCTGGCAACGGTGAATGACGAAGCGGCGCTGATGCACACTCTGCGGCTTTTCCGCCGCCGCATAATGGTTCGCATTGCCTGGGCGCAGACGCTTTCTCTCGTCGAAGATACCGACATTTTGCAGCAGTTGAGTCATCTGGCTGAGACACTGATTATCAGCGCCCGTGACTGGCTGTACGATGCCTGCTGCCGCGAGTGGGGCACGCCGTGTAACCAGGAGGGGCTTCCTCAGCCATTGCTGATTTTGGGCATGGGGAAGCTGGGCGGCGGCGAGCTGAATTTTTCCTCCGATATCGATCTCATTTTTGCCTGGCCGGAGCATGGTTCAACCCAGGGCGGGCGACGTGAGCTGGATAATGCGCAGTTCTTCACGCGCATGGGGCAACGGCTGATCAAAGTCCTGGATCAGCCGACACAGGACGGTTTTGTCTATCGGGTCGATATGCGCCTGCGTCCGTTTGGTGACAGCGGCCCGCTGGTGTTGAGCTTTGCGGCGCTGGAAGATTATTACCAGGAGCAAGGGCGAGACTGGGAGCGCTACGCGATGGTCAAGGCGCGGATCATGGGTGATACCGATGGCCGCTATGTCGATGAGCTACGCGCGATGCTGCGCCCGTTCGTTTTCCGCCGCTATATCGACTTCAGCGTGATCCAGTCCCTGCGTAACATGAAGGGGATGATCGCCCGTGAAGTGCGCCGCCGGGGGCTGAAAGATAACATCAAACTCGGCGCGGGCGGCATTCGCGAAATTGAATTTATTGTGCAGGTGTTCCAGTTAATTCGCGGTGGGCGCGAGCCGTCGCTACAGTCCCGCTCGTTGCTACCCACTTTAAGCGCGATCGCCGCGCTGCATCTGCTGTCGGAAAGCGACGCCGACGCGTTACGCTCGGCTTATCTTTTTCTGCGTCGCCTGGAAAACCTGCTGCAAAGCATCAACGATGAACAAACCCAGACCCTGCCGGGGGATGAGCTAAACCGGGCGCGACTGGCGTGGGGGATGAACCTCGACAATTGGCAGCAGTTAACCGACGCGCTGGATGTCCACATGGCGAACGTGCGGCGCGTGTTCAACGAACTGATCGGCGATGACGAAAGCGAAACGCAGGAAGACGCGCTGTCTGAACAGTGGCGCGAGTTGTGGCAGGACGCGTTGCAGGAGGATGATACTCCGGCGGTGCTATCGCATCTTGCAGATGACGACCGCCTGCGCGTGCTCGCGCTGATTGCCGATTTCCGCAAAGAGCTGGACAAGCGGCCTATAGGCCCGCGCGGTCGCCAGGTGCTCGATCACCTGATGCCGCATTTGTTAAGCGACGTCTGTTCGCGTCAGGATGCCTCCGTACCGCTGTCGCGCATTACGCCGCTGCTGGTGGGGATTGTCACCCGTACCACCTATCTCGAGTTGCTGAGTGAATTCCCCGGCGCGTTAAAGCATCTGATTTCCCTTTGTGCGGCCTCGCCAATGGTTGCAAGTCAGTTGGCCCGCTATCCGTTATTGTTGGATGAACTTCTCGACCCGAACACGCTGTATCAGCCGACCGCGACCGATGCGTATCGCGATGAGCTGCGGCAGTATCTGCTGCGCGTGCCGGAAGAGGATGAAGAGCAACAGCTGGAAGCGCTGCGTCAGTTCAAGCAGGCTCAACTGCTGCGCATTGCCGCCGCTGATATCGCCGGCACCTTGCCGGTGATGAAAGTCAGCGATCATCTGACCTGGCTGGCCGAAGCGATGATCGACGCGGTGGTGCAGCAAGCATGGCTGCAGATGGTGGCGCGCTACGGACAGCCGACGCATCTGAGCGAACGGGAAGGGCGCGGATTTGCAGTGGTGGGCTACGGCAAGCTGGGGGGGTGGGAACTGGGTTACAGTTCCGATCTTGATTTAATCTTCCTGCATGATTGTCCGGTCGACGTAATGACTGACGGCGATCGTGAAATCGACGGGCGACAGTTTTATCTGCGACTGGCGCAACGCATTATGCACCTGTTCAGCACCCGCACCTCCTCCGGCATTCTGTATGAAGTGGATGCGCGTTTGCGTCCTTCCGGCGCGGCGGGCATGCTGGTGACCTCCACCGAGGCCTTTGCGGATTATCAGAAAAACGAAGCCTGGACGTGGGAGCATCAGGCGCTGGTGCGCGCTCGCGTGGTGTATGGCGACCCGCAGTTGACGTCACAATTTGATACGGTGCGCCGCGATATTATGACGTTGCCTCGTGACGGAAAAATGTTGCAGACCGATGTGCGCGAAATGCGCGAGAAAATGCGTGCGCATCTGGGAAACAAACACCGCGATCGCTTTGATATTAAAGCCGATGAGGGCGGAATTACCGATATCGAATTCATCACGCAGTACCTGGTGCTGCGTTATGCTCATGAAAAACCCAAACTGACTCGCTGGTCGGATAATGTACGCATTCTGGAACTGTTAGCGCAGAACGACATTATGGACGAGCAGGAGGCGATGGCGTTGACGCACGCCTATACCACGCTACGCGATGAGCTGCATCATCTGGCCTTGCAGGAGCAGCCGGGCCATGTGGCGCAAACATGCTTTGAGGCGGAACGCGCACTGGTACGGGCAAGCTGGCAGAAGTGGCTGGTCGCCGTTTGAAGTGTGCTATTATCGCGCGCAAATTTTGAATCTCTCAGGAGACAGGAATGAAAGTAACGCTGCCAGAGTTTGAACGTGCAGGAGTCTTGGTTGTAGGTGATGTGATGCTGGATCGCTACTGGTACGGGCCAACCAGCCGTATTTCACCAGAAGCGCCAGTCCCTGTGGTCAAAGTGGATACTATTGAAGAACGTCCGGGTGGCGCGGCGAACGTGGCGATGAACATCGCTTCTCTGGGTGCCAATTCGCGTCTGGTAGGCTTAACCGGGATTGACGACGCGGCACGTGCGCTTAGCAAAACGCTGGCAGACGTCAACGTGAAGTGCGACTTCGTTTCTGTGCCGACCCATCCAACTATCACCAAGCTGCGCGTCCTTTCCCGTAACCAACAGCTCATTCGTCTGGATTTTGAAGAAGGCTTTGAGGGCGTGGATCCGCAGCCGATCCATGAGCGTATCAGCCAGGCGCTGGGGTCGATTGGCGCACTGATCCTCTCCGACTACGCGAAAGGTGCACTGGCAAGCGTTCAGCAGATGATTGCGCTGGCGCGCAAGGCTGGCGTACCGGTGTTGATCGACCCGAAAGGAACCGATTTTGAACGCTACCGTGGCGCAACGCTGCTGACGCCGAATCTCTCTGAGTTCGAAGCGGTGGCGGGAAAATGCAAAAGCGAAGAAGAGATTGTTGAGCGCGGCATGAAGCTGATTGCCGATTTCGAATTATCCGCGCTGCTGGTCACGCGCTCTGAGCAGGGTATGACGCTGCTGCAACCGGGTAAAGCCCCGCTGCATATGCCAACCCAGGCGCAGGAAGTGTATGACGTCACCGGTGCCGGTGACACGGTGATTGGCGTGCTGGCGGCAACGCTGGCGGCGGGTAATTCGCTGGAAGAAGCCTGCTTCTTCGCGAACGCGGCGGCAGGCGTGGTGGTTGGCAAGCTCGGTACTTCAACCGTTTCACCTATCGAACTGGAAAACGCCGTGCGCGGACGTGCGGAAACCGGCTTTGGCGTAATGACCGAAGATGAGCTGAAGCAGGCCGTTGCCAGCGCCCGTAAGCGCGGCGAGAAGGTGGTGATGACCAACGGCGTGTTCGATATTCTGCATGCGGGCCATGTCTCTTATCTTGCTAACGCGCGTAAGCTGGGCGACCGGCTGATCGTGGCAGTGAACAGCGACGCGTCGACCAAACGGCTGAAAGGCGAAACGCGTCCGGTGAATCCGCTCGAACAGCGCATGATCGTACTGGGTGCGCTGGAAGCGGTGGACTGGGTTGTCTCTTTTGAAGAGGACACGCCGCAGCGTCTGATCGCGGGTGTATTGCCGGATCTGTTGGTGAAAGGGGGAGATTACAAGCCGGAAGATATCGCGGGCAGCAAAGAGGTTTGGGCCAACGGCGGCGAAGTGCTGGTGCTGAACTTTGAAGATGGTTGCTCGACCACCAATATCATCAAGAAGATCCAGAAAGACAGCGATAAATAAGCGCCCGGTAAAGTGCCGGATGGCGGTGTAAACACCTTATCCGGCCTACAGGCATTTGCTTCGTAGGCCTGATAAGCGTAGCGCCATCAGGCATCCGGTATTAAATTTCTTCAGGCTTCAGCTCATCTTCCGACTCGCTTTCGCTAATCATTTTCAGCGGCTCTGCCAGTGCTGACAGTGAACCGCCGGAATGATCTTAATGCCGTCGATCGACTTCATCGGCTCAACGGACTTCTCAATAACCGCAGGCAGAGACTGCAACAGGGCCAGTTTAAACTTCAGAGTGGTTTGCTCATTAGAGAGTACGTTGGCGCGCTGTGCTTCAGCTTTCGCCAGTTCGACGATAGCAGCCGCCTGTTGCTCAGCCGCTTCTTTCTCAGCTTTGGCACGCACGGTCAGTTCAACCGCTTTGGTTTCCGCATCCTGAATCTGGCGCTCAGCAAGGATACGGGTTTGTTCAGCTTCACGGTGACGTTCGGCCTCAAACGCCGCGATTTTCGCATTCTGCTCGGCGGTGCGGGTTTTCACCTGCTGTTATCCTGTGGCAGCCATTTCCATTGTAATGCACAGCAAACACGGAGAGGATGAAGCAGAGCGGGCCAGGCAGGAAATTGCTCAGCGGGGCTTGCCACAACGCGATCCAGCCATGCTGGATAAGAATGCCAAAAAGACCGAAATAACCGGCGAGCAGACAAAGCACGATCAGCGCGGGAATGCGCCCGATATTGAGGTAATGCAGCGCTTGCCCGATATTACCGGAAGAAAGGGAATCGTAATGGTCGAAATGGGCATCAAGGGCGGCGGTAAGAAAGGAATAAATTGGCGATGAAAAATAGCCACGGGCCTTGCGGCCCGTGGATGATTACTCTTGTGATTCTACCGGCGGGATGGCAGGCGCGGGTTTAACGGCTTCGCTACCCTGACGTGCTTCCAGTTCACTGAGACGCTGTTCCAGCAGCGCCAGCTTTTCGCGGGTGCGCAGCAGGACCTGCGTCTGCACATCAAACTCTTCGCGGCTCACCAAGTCGAGACGCGTCAACTGCGACTGCAACGTTTGACGGATTTTCTTCTCGACATCTTCCCCGAACTCGCGGATCCCTTTCGGCATCGACTCATGAACCTGGCGAGCAATTTGCTCAATTTTTTTCGGGTCAATCATAGTGGTTTCCCTGAACTGGTAAGTGTTAATGCCCATTGTAGTGCGATATGCGCAAGGCATAAACCAGAATTGTGTGAAGCTTATGCAGGCAAAGGCGTTGATGAAGGTAATCAATAGCGTTATAGTTAACCCGCTTATTCTCAGGGCGGGGCGAAATTCCCCACCGGCGGTAAATCAGCTTGATGCTGAAAGCCCGCGAGCGCTTCGGATGCAAATCTGAAGGTCAGCAGATCCGGTGTAATTCCGGGGCCGACGGTTAGAGTCCGGATGGGAGAGAGTAACGATTCTGTCGGGCATGGACCCGCTCACGTTATTTTTTTAGCCGCTTGTCGGCACTCCTAAGACTGCCCTGATTCTGGTAACCATAATTTTAGTGAGGTTTTTTTACCATGAATCAGACGCTACTTTCCTCTTTTGGTACGCCTTTTGAACGTGTCGAACACGCTCTGTCTGCGTTGCGCGAAGGCCGCGGTGTGATGGTGCTGGACGATGAAGATCGTGAAAACGAAGGCGATATGATTTTCCCCGCAGAAACCATGACCGTTGAACAGATGGCACTGACTATCCGTCACGGTAGCGGTATTGTCTGCCTGTGCATTACCGAAGATCGTCGTAAACAACTCGATCTGCCGATGATGGTGGAAAATAACACCAGCGCCTATGGTACCGGTTTTACCGTGACCATTGAGGCGGCTGAAGGCGTGACCACCGGCGTTTCCGCCGCTGATCGCATAACGACCGTTCGTGCGGCCATTGCCGACGGCGCGAAACCTTCCGATCTGAACCGTCCGGGACACGTCTTCCCGCTGCGCGCTCAGCCGGGCGGTGTTTTGACCCGTGGTGGGCACACCGAAGCGACCATCGATCTGGTGACGCTGGCAGGTTTCAAACCGGCAGGCGTGCTGTGTGAACTGACCAATGACGATGGCAGCATGGCGCGCGCGCCAGAGTGCATCGCGTTTGCGGGCAAACATAACATGGCCGTTGTTACGATCGAAGACCTGGTGGCCTACCGCCAGGCTCACGAGCGTAAAGCCAGTTAAGACGCTGTACTCTCTTATCGGGTCTACTCCCTAAGGTGCTAAACCTGTAGACCCGATAAGCCGACGCGCTCACAGACGGTAGCGTCATTTATCCTGTCAGTTTAACTTTTCAAACATCCATCTGTTTAATAAACGCCCAACCTTTTTCTCTATGATCGAAATCATACTTTCGATTTCATACTGTGCCAGTATATAAAACTAACCCGATAGGGGTACGGCATGTTTTGATGCTATATATTTGTTAACGTTACGCTTTAAGGTTAAAAGGATGTTTATTGCCTGGTATTGGATTGTTTTAATTGTTCTGGTGGTTGCGGCGTATATTTGCCATATGAAGCGCTGCTGTAAGGCGTTTCGCCAGGACAGAGATGCGCTGATGGAAATCCGTAATAAATTACTTCGTCGTCATGATGAAGCGCGCGTTATGCGCAAAGAGCAGGAATAACAGTTTCCTGCTCTTTTTGTCAGCCAATTCCCATTGTCTGAAGTAAGACCAGACTTAACCCCATCACAGACATGCCGCAAAGAACGCCATAGCTGGGGTTGTTGTTCGGATCGATCTCTTTCGCCAGCGGCATCAGTTCATCAACCGATAGCGCCACCATAATTCCGGCAACGGCCGCCATAATAGCCGCCATAACCACCGGAGAAATCAGGCTACCCAGAATCAACCACGCCAGCACGCCGCCCAGGATTTCCGCCATGCCGGAAATGCCCGCCCAGAAGATGGCCGTACGCTTAGAGCCGGTTGCGGCGTACACCGGACCGGCGACCGCTAAACCTTCTGGAATGTTGTGCAAGGCAACCGCCAGCGCAATACCAAACCCGAGTTCCAGGTTGCTACTGGCGGTGACGTAGGTCGCAACCCCTTCCGGGAAGTTGTGCAAACTGATGCCGAGCGTCAGTAAAACAGCGGTACGTTTAATATTGCGCGGCATCGGCGCAACGGTTTTTTGCATCAAATCCTGTGGGTGTGCGTGGGGCAGCATACGGTCAAGGCCAAAGTACCCCAGAAGGCCAAATACGAACATGCCGTAGCCCAGAACCGGCGACATACCTTCTGTTCGCAGCGCGGCAGGCAGCATTTCCATCAGCGAGATGAGTAACATGATCCCGGCAGCAAAGCCCAGTGAGAAGGCCAGCACACGGTTAGATGGCTTTTGACCAAGTACACCAAGGATCGCGCCGATGAAGGTCGCAGCACCTGCCAGTATGGTCAGAATCAAGGGGACTGACATTCACCTCTCCTCGTGATAATAATTCTCATTTATATTAATAATTCATTGCCAGCAAAGCGAGTGTGATCGTTTTGCTTTACACATTTCTTACATTCAAATTTCCTGATGATGATCATCATGCTTATCTGCGTTCATCTTTTGCGGGTTGCGCGTAATGTAGAACCATTGCATTGACACCCTATTTAAGGATATCACCATGACTCATTCTCGTATGCCAGCATTGTTTTTGGGACACGGCAGTCCGATGAACGTTCTCGAAGATAACCAGTATACCCGCGCCTGGCAGCAATTGGGGGAGGCATTGCCGCGTCCAAAAGCGATCGTCGTGGTATCTGCACACTGGTTTACGCGCGGGACGGGCGTTACGGCGATGGAAGCGCCAAAAACGATCCATGATTTTGGTGGTTTTCCGCAGGCGTTGTATGACACCCACTATCCGGCACCCGGTTCCCCTGAATTAGCGCAACAGCTGGTCGATCTCCTGTCGCCGGTTCCTGTAACGCTTGATACAGAGGCGTGGGGGTTTGATCACGGCTCGTGGGGCGTGCTGATCAAGATGTACCCGAACGCGGATATTCCAATGGTGCAGTTAAGTATCGACAGCACCAAACCGCCGGCCTGGCATCTTGAAATTGGCCGCAAGCTGGCTGCGCTACGGGATCAGGGCATTATGCTGGTGGCCAGCGGTAACGTGGTGCATAACCTGCGTACCGTGCGTTGGCATGGTGATAACTCACCGTACCCATGGGCCACGTCCTTCAATGATTTTGTAAAAGCGAACCTGACCTGGCAGGGGCCGGTGGAGCAGCATCCGTTGGTGAATTATCTTGATCATGAAGGTGGTTCGTTGTCGAACCCGACGCCGGATCACTATCTGCCACTGCTGTACGTGCTGGGCGCATGGGATGGCAAAGAGCCTGTTACGATCCCGGTGGAAGGCATTGAGATGGGCAGTCTGAGTATGCTGTCAGTCCAGGTGGGGTAAGAAAAGGTATGCCGGGTAAGGCGAAACCGCCACCCGGCACTCCCTGTCATTCAACAAAGATATGCGGATAAAAGCGCGACAGATCCTGAGTGATCAGCGCACGGTCCTCGCGAATACCGATCCCGGCAGGCTGGTCGTTGATCAGCCAACTGCCGATCAGCATATAGCTGTCCCCATATTTCGGCAGCGGATGGAACTGCTGCACGATCATGCCTTCTTCGCCATAGGGGCCTTCCACCGCTTCGATCGTTTTACCGTTCTCAATGATGGAGACGTTAGCGCCTTCACGCGAGAAGATAGGCTTGACGACGAATTTTTCCATCTGCGGGTAATCGTCTTCAGCGAAATAGGCTGGCAGCAGGTTCGGGTGGTTCGGGAACATCTCCCACAGCAGCGGCAACAGCGCCTTGTTGGAGATAATGCTCTTCCATGCGGGTTCCAGCCAGCGAACCCCGGCATCTTCCAGCTTGGTGGAGAACATCTCGCGCAGCATAAATTCCCACGGATACAGCTTGAAAAGGTTGGCAATCACCTGATCCTGCAGGTCCGTGAACTGGCCTTTTTCGCCCAGGCCAATATCCTCAACGTAGAGGAATTCGGTGGCGATTTCGGCTTCCGCCGCGCAGTCCTGTAAATACTGGATCGTCCCGCGATCTTCAACGGTATCGCGGCAGCAGGTGAGATGCAGAAGTTGAAACCCGTACTGCTCACGCAGCTCGGCAAAACGTTCGATCAGCTTTTCCTGAAGGCTATTAAACTGATCGCTGCCTTCCGGCAGGTTGCCCGCATTGATCTGATCTTCGAGCCAGATCCACTGGAAAAACGCCGCTTCGTACAGCGAGGTCGGTGTATCCGCGTTGTTCTCCAGTAGCTTCGGTTCGCCGGTGCCATCCCATGCCAGATCGAGACGTGAATAGAGTGACGGCTGCTGCGTCTGCCACGACTGACGGACGAAGCCCCAGGTGTGCTTAGGGATGCGGAATTTGGTCATCAGCTCGTCGCTGGCGATCACTTTCTCAACCACCTGGAGGCACATCTGGTGCAGCTCGGCGGTGACCTCTTCCAGCTTTTCAACCTGGGCCAGCGTCAGCTTGTAGTAGGCATCTTCACACCAGTACGGTTCGCCGTACATAGTGTGAAAATTGAAGCCATATTCTGTCGCTTTATCGCGCCAGTCCGGGCGTTCGGTAATACTGACTCTTTCCATGCGACTCAGCCACCCATTGAACGGGTAGAGGTGCCGCTGGCGCTACGCTGCATGGTGCTTTGCTTAGCAACGGATTCACCGAAGCCGCCGCGCGTCACGGTAGACGTTGTTGCAGGCTTCGGCGCCATCGCGGTTTTCGGAACCGTCATCGTGCGGCCCGGCGTAGCAGCGCCGTAGTTTTTACCGCTGGCATCGGTGTATTTACCGTAGGCCGGGCTGGCCGGGTTTTTCGAGCTGAACAGCGGCTGTTGGGCAAAGCCTGCGCCGCCGCCCATCATACGGCCCATCATGTAGCCCGCCATCAACGGCATCCAGAAGCTGCCGCTGGACTGCTGCTGCGCCTGAGCCTGGCCTTCAGGGGCCATACCTGCCTGCGCAGGTGCCTGCTGGCACTGGCCTTCGCCGAATTCAGCGATACAGTCTTCACGCGTGGCATATTTCGGCGCGGTACGTTCGGCTTCTTTCAGTGCATTGTTGAAGGCCGTTGTACATTCCGCGCTTTTGCCCGGATTGGCTGCTGAGCAGTCATCCGCGTTTTGATACAGCGATACGGTTTCGTCGCTTTTTTCACAACCCGCCAGCATAAACACAGCGGTAACGGCTAACGCCACAGGCGTCAGATGGCGCGCGCTCCAGTTTTTACGGAACGAAGCGTGATGTATGGATTTTGTCCGTTTCATTTTCGTCTTCCAGGACCCAGTGATAATTACTGCTCAGGATAGAGGATGAGTGGTTGAAAATGAAGCGAGATAAGCCTGGAATGCGGGTGAATGGCGGGATCTTTACGTTGTCTTACGTTCAGGCGGGTTTTATGCCGGGTGGCGCTGTGCTTACCGGGCCTACAGGAACGACGCATCTGTAGGCCCGATAAGCAAAACGCCATCGGGCAAGGTCAAACTTAATTGCGGAACGGATTGTTACCCGAAGTGCTACGTGCTGCCGCAGGCTGTGCGGCCGGTGCGCTGCCGGTAAAGTCATCTACCGCGGCGTCCTGCTGCGGCGTTTCTGGCGCTACGCTTTCCGGTGAGGTCGGAATGGGTTTACCCAGCGTATTGTTCAGTGCGACCAGATCCTGTTCGTTCAGCGTACCCAGCGCGGATTTGATATTCAGCTGGTTGATCAGGTAGGTGTAACGCGCGTTCGCCAGCTGTTGCTTAGCGTTGTACAGCGTGGTGGTTGCGTCCAATACGTCAACGATCGTGCGCGTACCGACGGAGTAACCCGCTTCCATTGCATCCAGAGAGCTTTGCGCAGAGACAACGGCTTGTTTATACGCGTTAATGCTGCTGATGGAGGCATTGATATTGTTGAAGGATGAGCGAACGGTCTGTACTACGCTACGGTGCGCGCTTTCCAGCTGTTCGCTGGCGCCAACAAAGTTGTACTGGGCCTGTTTCACCTGCGAGTTAACCATCCCGCCCTGATAAATAGGCAGGGAGAAGCTCAGGCCGACCTTGTTCTGACCCATGTTGCTATCGTCATACTGCGCTGAGTTAGTTTTAGAACCGCTGTAGGACGTATCAGAAACCCCCGTAGAGGCGGTTAAATCCAGGGTTGGCAAATGACCATCCTGCGCCAGACGAATCTGTTCACGCGCCAGGTCCTGGCTCAAACGCGCCTGCAACAGCGACAGGTTGCGGTTTTCCGCTTCTTTCAGAAGGGCGTTAACGGCCTGCGGCTTGTCGGTTTTGAAGCTGTCCACGTTCAGCGACGCCAGCTCCGGATAGTAATTACCGGTGACCTGGCGCAGTTCTTCTACCGCGTTGTCCAGATCGTTACGGGCAGTCACTTCGTTCGCCAGTACGGTGTCGTATTGTGAACGGGCGTTTTGCACGTCAGTGATGGCGACCAGCCCCACGTTGAAACGCTGGGTGGTTTGGTCCAACTGACGATAAATAGCTTGTTTCTGCGCCTGGGTATAGGAGAGAACGTCAATGGCGTTCAGTACTTTGAAGTACGCGCTGGCGGTGTTAAGGATCAGGGTTTGCTGATCCGTCTGAAAGCTCACGTCCTGAATACCCGCAGACTTTTCCTGCAGGGTCAGCGCGCGCCATTTCGACATGTCGAAAAGGGTTTGCGTCAATTGCAGAGAGGCGCTGGTTGCGTTGGAGTCCACACCGTTTGCATCACGGAAGCCGTTGCTGTAGGTGTAATCGGCACCCAGGCCCAGTTGCGGCAATAAAGGACTACGTGCTTCATTGATTTTTTCGAATGCAGCATCGCGATCGGCGGCGGATTTACGTAATTCCGGGTTGCTCAGGCGTGCTTGCTGATAAACTTGCATCAGGTTTTCTGCCTGGCTCAGAGTGCTGAACCCCGACAGGCTCAAGCCGATAAGGATGGGGAGCAATTTCTTCATTTGCATTTGCATTCCTTGTTATGAAGCAGTATTTAGCGCTGATCAAATTTGAAAAATAATTGCTGATTCTAGCAGAATCCGCCACTTCAAAAAGTTGGCGTTCTGTGCCATCAGGCGTTAATTTGCACCAATTTATCACAAGGTCGATGAAACGGCAGTCAAACGGCCTTGAAATTCACATTTAAATCACTATTGGTACAGGACAGCACAATGCGTAAATCAGGCAACTCGCCGGTCACTTTCTCTAAAAACGATGTAGAAATTATTGCACGAGAAACGCTGTATCGCGGTTTTTTTTCGCTGGATCTTTATCGTTTCCGCCATCGTTTATTCAGCGGCGAAATGAGTCAGGAAGTTCGTCGAGAAATTTTTGAGCGCGGTCACGCCGCAGTCTTGCTACCCTTTGACCCTGAGCGGGATGAAGTGGTGTTGATCGAGCAGGTTAGGATTGCGGCGTTTGACACAAGCCCAACGCCGTGGCTGCTGGAGTTGGTGGCAGGGATGATCGAAGAGGGTGAAACCGTCGAAGATGTCGCCCGGCGCGAGGCGCTGGAAGAGGCCGGTATCACGGTTAAGCGAACCAAACCGGTGCTCAGTTATCTGGCAAGCCCTGGCGGCACCAGCGAGCGCTCGTCAATAATGGTGGGTGAAGTGGACGCCACGACCGCGAGCGGGATTCACGGTCTGGTTGATGAAAACGAAGATATTCGGGTTCATGTGGTAAGCCGGGAGCAGGCTTACCGTTGGGTAGAAGAGGGGAAAATTGATAACGCGGCTTCTGTCATCGCCCTGCAATGGCTGCAGCTGCACTATAAAGAGTTAATACACGAGTGGAAAAAATGAAGCGCTATACACCCGACTTTCCTGAAATGATGCGCCTTTGCGAAACTAATTTTTCGCAACTGCGCCGCCTGTTGCCGCGCAATGACGCGCCTGGCGAAACGGTCAGCTATCAGGTGGGCAATGCGCAATACCGGTTAACGATCGTGGAATCGACCCGCTACACGACGCTTGTGACGATCGAGCAGACGGCGCCTGCTATCACTTACTGGAGCCTGCCGTCGCTGACAGTTCGCCTCTATCATGATGCGATGGTGGCTGAAGTGTGTTCAAGTCAGCAGATCTTTCGCTTCAAAGCGCGGTATGATTACCCAAATAAAAAGTTGCATCAACGCGACGAAAAGCATCAAATTAACCAGTTTCTGGCCGATTGGCTGCGATACTGTTTAGCACATGGAGCGATGGCGATTCCGGTTTACTAGCGTCGTGAAACCTAAGGACACCATTTGGAAAGCCTGTTAAACCTGTCACTGTCTGGTGAGGCCAGCGTCAGGATTTTACAAATTACTGATACTCACCTGTTTGCCGAAAAACACGAAACGCTACTGGGCGTCAACACCTGGGAGAGCTACCGGGCGGTGTTGGATGCGATTCATGCCGAAGGGCAGGAATACGATCTGGTGGTCGCGACAGGTGATTTAGCGCAGGACCAAACTGCTGCGGCCTATCAGCATTTCGCTGAGGGTATCGCAAGCTTTCGTGCGCCCTGCGTTTGGTTGCCCGGCAATCACGACTTTCAGCCCGCGATGTACAGCGCGTTACAAGACGCGGGGATCTCCCCGGCAAAGCGCATTTTCATTGGCGAACAGTGGCAAATCCTGCTGCTGGACAGTCAGGTTTTTGGCGTTCCCCATGGTGAACTCAGTGAATTCCAGCTCGAATGGCTGGAGCACAAACTGGCCGAAGCGCCGGAGCGCCACACGTTGCTGCTTTTGCATCATCATCCGATGCCCGCAGGGTGCAGTTGGCTGGACCAGCATAGTCTGCGTAACGCCGCCGAACTGGACAACGTGCTGGTGAATTTCCCCCGCGTGAAGCATCTGCTCTGTGGGCATATTCATCAGGAACTGGATGTCGACTGGAATGGCCGCCGCCTGCTGGCGACACCCTCGACCTGCGTTCAGTTTAAACCTCACTGCGCGAACTTTACCCTTGATACGAAAGCACCAGGCTGGCGCACGCTGGAGTTATTCGCCGACGGCACGTTGCGAACCGACGTCTGCCGTCTGGAGGGAACCGAGTTCCGCCCTGACACCGCTTCAGAAGGCTACTGATGTCTACGCTCCTCTATCTGCATGGCTTCAATAGCTCACCGCGTTCCGCGAAAGCGTGTCTGCTGAAACAGTGGCTGCACGAGAAACATCCTGAAATTGAGATGATCATTCCGCAGTTGCCGCCGTATCCGGCGGACGCGGCGGAAATGCTGGAATCGATCATACTGGCGCATGGCGGCGAGCCGCTGGGTGTCGTCGGTTCCTCTTTGGGCGGCTATTATGCCACCTGGTTGTCGCAGTGTTTTATGTTGCCTGCCGTCGTGGTTAACCCGGCGGTACGGCCATTTGAACTGCTGGTCGGTTACCTGGGCCAGAACGAGAACCCCTACACGGGGCAGCAATATGTGCTAGAGTCACGCCATATTTACGATCTCAAAGTCATGCAGATTGACCCGCTGGAAGCGCCTGATTTGATCTGGCTGCTGCAACAGACGGGCGATGAAGTGCTGGATTACCGCCAGGCAGTGGCGCATTACGCCTCTTGCCGCCAGACTGTTATTGAGGGCGGATGCCATGCCTTTACGGGCTTCGAAGATTATTTCAACCAGATTGTCGATTTCCTTGGACTGCACAGTTGCTGACAATCATTTCGAACTGCTATTGAAACCATGACGCAAACTTATAACGCTGATGCCATTGAGGTACTCACTGGGCTCGAGCCGGTGCGCCGTCGCCCGGGAATGTACACAGATACGACCCGCCCCAACCATCTTGGGCAGGAAGTTATTGATAACAGTGTGGATGAAGCACTGGCTGGCCACGCTAAACGCGTGGACGTCATTCTTCATGCCGATCAATCACTGGAAGTTATCGATGACGGGCGCGGTATGCCTGTGGACATTCACCCGGAAGAGGGTGTTCCGGCGGTTGAATTGATTCTTTGCCGACTGCATGCGGGCGGTAAGTTCTCTAACAAGAACTATCAGTTCTCCGGTGGTCTGCACGGCGTGGGTATCTCCGTGGTGAACGCCCTGTCTAAGCGCGTGGAAGTCAACGTCCGCCGTGATGGTCAGGTGTATAACATTGCGTTTGAAAACGGTGACAAGGTTCAGGATCTTCAGGTCGTCGGTACGTGCGGTAAGCGTAATACCGGGACCAGCGTCCACTTCTGGCCGGACGAAACTTTTTTCGATAGTCCGCGTTTCTCCGTTTCTCGCTTGACCCATATCCTGAAAGCCAAAGCGGTGCTGTGCCCTGGCGTTGAAATCACCTTTAAGGATGAGGTCAACAATAGCGAACAGCGCTGGTGCTACCAGGATGGTCTGAATGATTATCTGGGCGAAGCGGTTAACGGCCTGCCGACGCTGCCTGAAAAACCCTTCATCGGCAATTTTGCTGGCGATACGGAAGCCGTTGACTGGGCGCTGCTGTGGCTGCCAGAGGGTGGCGAGCTGCTGACTGAAAGCTATGTCAACCTGATCCCCACCATGCAGGGCGGCACGCACGTTAACGGCCTGCGCCAGGGGCTGCTCGACGCAATGCGCGAGTTCTGCGAATACCGCAACATTCTGCCGCGCGGCGTGAAGCTCTCAGCAGAAGATATCTGGGACCGCTGCGCGTATGTGCTGTCGGTGAAAATGCAGGACCCGCAGTTTGCCGGGCAGACCAAAGAGCGTCTCTCTTCACGTCAGTGCGCGGCCTTTGTTTCCGGTGTAGTAAAAGATGCCTTTAGCCTGTGGCTGAACCAGAACGTCCAGTCAGCAGAACTGCTGGCGGAAATGGCGATATCCAGCGCTCAGCGCCGGATGCGCGCTGCCAAGAAAGTGGTGCGTAAAAAGCTGACCAGCGGACCGGCCCTGCCAGGAAAACTGGCCGACTGTACCGCGCAGGACCTCAATCGTACCGAACTGTTCCTTGTGGAAGGGGACTCGGCGGGCGGATCTGCCAAGCAGGCGCGCGATCGCGAATATCAGGCGATTATGCCGCTCAAAGGTAAGATCCTGAATACCTGGGAAGTCTCGTCGGATGAAGTACTGGCTTCGCAGGAAGTTCACGATATTTCGGTGGCGATCGGCATCGATCCGGACAGTGACGATCTGAGCCAACTGCGTTACGGCAAGATCTGTATCCTTGCGGATGCGGACTCCGATGGTCTGCACATTGCGACGCTACTTTGCGCGTTGTTTGTGAAGCACTTCCGCACGCTGGTGAAACATGGGCACGTCCATGTCGCGCTACCGCCGTTGTACCGTATTGACCTGGGTAAAGAGGTCTATTACGCATTAACGGAAGAAGAGAAAGCGGGCGTTCTTGAGCAGTTGAAGCGTAAGAAAGGCAAGCCAAACGTCCAGCGCTTTAAAGGTCTGGGTGAAATGAACCCGATGCAGTTGCGTGAAACGACGCTGGATCCCAATACCCGCCGCCTGGTGCAGCTTACTATCAGCGATGAGGACGATCAGCGTACCAACGCGATGATGGATATGCTGCTGGCGAAGAAACGCTCCGAAGACCGCCGTAACTGGTTGCAGGAAAAAGGCGACCTCGCCGATCTCGACGTCTAACTGGAACCGTTGTGACAGTGCCGGATGGCGACCCGTAGGGTCTTATCCGGCCTACAGAACAGCGCTACTCCGTAGGCTCGGTAAGCGACAGTGCCACCGGGCACTTTGGCGGATGGCGACCCGTGGGGTCTTATCCAGCCTACAGAACGGCGACAATCCGTAGGCCCGGTAAGCGAGAGCGCCACCGGGCACTTTGCCGGATGGCGGCGAGAAAATTACAGGGTGTGTCTTTTTCTATACTGCAATGGCGTCTCGCCAATCCTTTTTCCGAACGCGCTAATGAAATAGGTTACGTCGGAAAACCCCACCTTCCCTGCGGTCTCCCGCACGCTCTCACTGCTGTGTAACAGCGCTTCACAGGCCTTTCTCAGGCGCAGCGTATTAAGATAGTCGAGGATGCTTTCCCCCGTTTCAATGTGGAAGCGTCGCGAAACGTAGCTCTTTGATTTGCCCATTTCTTTGGCCAGCGCCTCGAGCCTGACTTTATGCAGAGTAAACGGCGGAAAAAGAACATCCGCCCTGGTCGGATGGTGTACTTCTACACCGGCGACAAAGAGATGGTAGCGCTGTCGAAAAAACTGGCGAACTATTTCCTGAACCGACTACCGGAAGATGCGGTCTGTCATTGGGATCTGGCGCTGGTGGGGACCGATGCGCTGCGCGATTCTTCATCGGCGGCGATTGCCGTTTGCGGCCTGCTGGAACTGGTTAAACATCTGCCGGTCACTGACCCGGATCGCGAACGCTATCAGCAGTGGGCGATGGGGATTATGTCGTCGCTGACGAAGCACTATCTGATTGATCTTGCCTGGGAGGTCTATTACGCTGAAAACGGAGGCGAGAGCGCGGGTATACCAACTGCCGGGACTGACGCCGGAACACATAACAAGGATACAGGATGAACAACACACATCTGGCAAAGAGCGTCGACGCCCTGAAACCATCAGCAATTCGTGAATTACTAAAACATAGCAAAATGCCTGGCGTGATATCGCTGGGTGGCGGTATCCCCAGCCCTGAGCTTTTTGACAAGGCCGGACTGGAAATAGCCACGCGCAATATGATGGAAAATCAGTTTCTGGATGCTTTCCAGTATGGGCTGAGTGAAGGTTATCCACCGCTGCGCGAGGCGATCGGCGCGTTGTGCCGTGGTCGCGGCATTGAGGCAACGCCGGAAGGGATCCTGATAACGAACGGTTCCCAGCAGTCGCTGGATATTCTTGTCAGAACGCTGATTAATCCGGGTGACAAAGTGGTGGTAGAGCGTCCGACCTATCTTGCCGCCCTGCAAGTTCTGCAACTGTCACAGGCGAATATTCTCTCTGTTGGCACCGACAAAGACGGCATGATCGTCGATGAGCTGGAAGCTCTGCTCCAGCAACACTCGCTCAAGGCGGTCTACATTGTTCCAACCTTTGGTAACCCTGGCGGCGTGGTTCTGAGCGATGCGCGTCGGCGCAAGCTGGTGCAACTGGCGAAGCAGTACAGCTTTGTCATCATCGAAGATGATCCCTACGGTGAAATTAACTTCACAGACCAGACCTATAAAACGCTTTTCCAGCATGCGCAGGAGAGCGGCAGCGAAGGGCACGTGATTTATACGTCAACGTTTTCCAAAATTCTTGCGCCGGGCTTACGCGTCGGTTGGGTGGTGTTACCGGAATGGGTAAGACAAAAGGCGACTATCGTTAAACAGGCCACCGACCTGCATACCAGCGCCCATTCTCAGGCGATGGCAGCGAGCTATCTGGCATTAGGGCGTTTGACGGATCAGATCCAGATTATCCGTCAGGCATACCGCGAGAAGGGTTATTTCCTGGCTGACATGATGCGCAGTGAATTAGGCGATCATATTTCGTTTCACATGCCGCAGGGGGGGATGTTCCTGTGGGCGACGTTCCGTTACGATTTCGATACCACCGCGTGGCTTTCCCGCACCTTAGAGGAAAAAGTGGTGTATGTCCCGGGCGAGTTTTTCTTTAGCGATCATCCGGATAAACGCACGCTGCGTTTATCATTCGCGACGCCAACAATGAATGAACTGGAAGAAGCGGTGCGCAGACTGAAAAAAGCGCTGCCGTAACGGTTGAACCTCATCAGGCCTACGATGGTAGGCCTGACGGGAGAGCGGGAACTTAAATACCTGATTCCAGGATACGAATGCTCATATCCAGCACGTCGCCTTTGACCGCTTCGCTGTAGGCTTTCATGTGCGGGGTTTGCAGGTGCGCTTCAAGGTGCGCGATGCTTTCCCACTGTTCAATCATTACGATTGAATCAGGTGCCGTGGTCTGGAAACTCACGTTCGCCGCGTGATCGACCATAGGGGCATAGCCGTGGCAACCTTCTTCCTTCAGCACGATAGGAACGATTTTCGCAAACTGATCCAGAACCGCCTGGCGGTGATGTTGACCTGGACGGGTACGGATTTCAGCAATAACTGTCAGCATGGTTAACTCCTTCTAATTCCAGGCTACTAGTTAAGCAAAAATTTTGCTTAGATGCTCGCGATATTCTGCAATTGAGCGTGGGACGTCCGGCATTTTAATCACATCATTGGTGATAAAGGTTGGCAGCGCTTCCATACCCAGGAACTGATTCGCTTTGTGGAACGGCAGATAAACGCCATCAACGCCAACGCCGTGGAAGAACTGATCTTTATCGGTAAAGGCTTCCATCGGCGCGTTCCAGGTCAGGGACAGCATATAGGTCTTGCCCTGAATCAGACCGCCGGAACCGTATTTTTTCGAGGCATCTGAGCGCGTACGACCATCGCTGGCATACAGCGTACCGTGACCTTCAGTGAATACATCATCAATGTATTTTTTCACTGTCCACGGCGCACCCATCCACCAGCCCGGCATTTGCCAAATCACCACATCGGCCCAGACGAAGTTTTGTACTTCCTCTTTCACATTGTATTCGCCGTCTGCGCGCACGATACGAACATCATGCCCGAGGTCACGCAGCGTACCGTCCGCGACTTCGGTCAGGGTGTCATTCAGTTGACCGTTGGAGTGTGCGAATTTCTTCGCGCCGTTAATAATCAGGATGTTGCTCATTTTTTATCCTCTCAGGAATGCGTTTGAGGCTAATTTTACGGCAATGGATGGTGCGGTGTAATGAGCAAAATGTGCAAAGTCTTTTGCAGCTGGCGCAAAAATCAGCTAATACCACTTCACTATCGCCTCAAATCCGCCCTCCGGCGCATTGCCGAACTCCACCTTCATGCCATGCAGGGCGGCGATGCGGCGGACAATCGACAGGCCCAGTCCGCTACCGGTGACGCTTTGCCCCGGCGGGCGATAAAAGCGTTCGCCAATATGCGCCAGCGCTTCTGGAGTCACGCCGGGACCGTTATCTCTGACGGTAAAGTGGTTCGCGTTGAGGGTCACATTCACTACGCTGCCCGGCGGGCTGTAGCGAACCGCATTGTCGAGCAGATTACGCACCAGCAGGCTCAGCAACAGCGGTTGGCCGGTGCGCGTTACGTCGTGGGCGTTGATCTGCAAACGCACATCAATTTGTGCCTGTTGTGCGGGTGGCCAGATATCCATAACAGCGGATTGAAGCACATCTTCGAGCGAGAGCGTTGCCACATCCTGCAAATTATCCAGCGAATCGAGACGAGAAAGCGTCAAAAGCTGGTCGACCAGGCGGGTAGCACGATCGATGCCGGTATGCAGTTGCAACAACGCTTTTTCCCGCGCCTGCGGGTCGTCGACAGAAAGCTGTGCGACTTCGGTTTGGACTTTTAGCGCCGTCAGCGGGCTGCGCAGTTCATGGGCGGCATCAGAGGTGAAGCGTCGTTCGCGCACCATCATAGCGTGCGTGCGGGTAAACAGCTGGTTGAGCGACTCCACCAGCGGGCGTACTTCACTTGGTACCCCGTGTGGACTAAGCGGTTCGCTGGATTCCGGGTCGCGTATACGTAACGCCTGAGCCAGCTTTTTCAGCGGGATTAACTCCCGATGCAACAGCATAATCAGTAATAGCAGCATCAATGGGAGAGCGATAAGCCAGGGGACCAGTTGTGCGGTCACAATGGCCAGCGCCATCTCTTCGCGATACTCCCATTCCTGGCCGGCCACAATACGGTATTTACCGTCCGCGGAGGTCAGCCAGATAAAGCGCCATAAATCGTCGTCGCCATTTAACTTGCCGTCATCAAACCCTTCCCGGCGGTAGTTGTAGGGAATGTACTGCCCATTATCGCCGTCGTGCAGCACCATTTTGCCGTCAGGGGTATAAACGGCAAAGATCAGCACGTCATCATCAATATGACCATGTTTGAATTTTTTCGGCGTACGCGACATCCGCTCTGAGGCTTTCAGTTCATTCAGATCCAACGTCACCAGCCGCTTGGCGAAGAGCATTAACTGCGTATCAAACAGCTCATCCACATTATCGGTGGTCTGTTTCCAGGCAACAAAGCTTGACGCTGCCCAGGTAATCGCAGCCAGAACCAAAAAAATGAGGGTGAGCCTGACGTGCAGGCTAAGTCGCTGTACCACCGTTATGCCTCGCCAAGCGTGTAGCCGATCCCGTGGACGGTACGAATAAAATCACTGCCCAGTTTACGGCGCAGATGGTGAACGTGAACTTCAACGGCATTACTGGTCACTTCTTCATCCCAGTTATACAGCTTCTCTTCGATGAGCTTTCTGGGCAGTACGCGACCTTTATTGCGCATTAGCAGTTCCAGCAGCGCGAACTCTTTTGGTTTTAGCGCTAACGGAACGCCTGCGAGCGTGGCGACACGATCGCCAGGGTTTAACGTGACCTGTCCGTGACTCAGGTCGCTGCTGGCCTGGCCGCTGGCGCGGCGCATCAACGCCTCCAGTCGGGCGGCAACCTCAATGAGAGCGAACGGTTTACACAGATAATCATCCGCACCAAGGCGCAGCCCTTCGACCCGTTCAGCCAGTGCATCACGTGCCGTTAAAATCAGGACCGGTTCATGCTTTCCTTGCTCACGCCAGTCGCGCAAAATATCTCGCCCATCGATACCCGGCAGCGTAAGGTCCAGGATCACCGCATCATAAGGGGCGCTATACAGCGCTTCTTTACCCTGACGCCCTTCGGTGAACCAGTCGACGCAAAAGCCCATTTTACTTAGACCTGTCTTGATACCATCACCAATTAACAGATCGTCCTCAATCAGTAAAATTCGCATTTTTTCATCCCTGCGTCTGTCTCAGAAAACGTCAGTAAACCCCGTTGCAGTCGGTGATGTACAGCAAAAAATGTTTCTTTTTTTGTCTTAAGAAGTTGTTAAGAATTACGCTGTGTAATAGCGACGAGTAGACATCAA
Source organism: Citrobacter sp. RHB25-C09 (assembly GCF_013836145.1). Classification (NCBI taxonomy): domain Bacteria; kingdom Pseudomonadati; phylum Pseudomonadota; class Gammaproteobacteria; order Enterobacterales; family Enterobacteriaceae; genus Citrobacter; species Citrobacter sp. RHB25-C09. The sequence continues at coordinate 658,234 of NZ_CP057483.1, forward strand.
AGGGAGAAAATATCATGAAGAAACTGGCTGCTATGTTTGCCGTATTCGCACTCTGTACTGCCCCGGTTTTTGCGGCGCAGCAGGGCGGTTTTTCCGGCCCAACCGCAACGCAAACCCAGAGCGGTGGATTTGTGGGACCTAACGGCAGTAGCGCGACGGTAGAAAGCGCGAAATCACTGCGTGATGATACCTGGGTAACGTTGCGTGGCAACATCGTCGAGCGCATCTCGGACGATCTCTATCTGTTCAAGGATTCCACGGGCACCATCAATGTCGATATCGACCACAAACGCTGGAATGGCGTGACGGTAACCCCGCAGGATACCGTTGAAATTCAGGGCGAAGTGGACAAAGACTGGAATTCCGTTGAAATAGACGTGAAGCAAATCAAGAAAGTCAGCAAATAAACCCCATCAGGGCTGCGTTCGCGGCCCTTTTCTTTGTGACTCAACGCGACAGATAAGGTAGTATCTGCGGCAATATTGCCTGAAACCCATCGGTTTCTGAGTTGAGGAATCACACGTAATGAGCGATATGGCAGAGCGCCTCGCGCTACATGAATTCACGGAAAACGCATATCTGAATTACTCCATGTACGTCATCATGGACAGGGCGTTGCCGTTTATTGGAGATGGTCTGAAACCCGTTCAGCGCCGCATTGTGTATGCGATGTCCGAACTGGGGCTAAATGCCAGCGCCAAATTTAAAAAATCCGCCCGTACCGTGGGTGACGTGCTGGGTAAATACCATCCGCACGGCGACAGCGCCTGCTATGAAGCGATGGTGCTGATGGCGCAGCCGTTCTCTTACCGTTACCCGCTGGTGGATGGCCAGGGGAACTGGGGGGCGCCAGACGATCCGAAATCGTTCGCGGCAATGCGTTATACCGAGTCACGCCTGTCGAAATATGCCGAAGTGCTGCTGAGCGAACTGGGCCAGGGCACGGCGGACTGGGTCCCTAACTTCGACGGGACGATGCAGGAGCCAAAAATGCTGCCTGCGCGTCTGCCAAACATTCTGTTAAACGGTACAACCGGTATCGCCGTCGGTATGGCGACGGATATCCCGCCGCATAACCTGCGTGAAGTCGCAAAAGCCGCTATCACTCTGATTGAGCAGCCGAAAACCACGCTGGATGAGCTGCTGGATATTGTGCAGGGGCCGGATTACCCGACCGAAGCGGAAATCATCACCTCGCGCGCCGAAATTCGTAAGATTTACGAAAATGGTCGCGGCTCTGTGCGTATGCGTGCGGTGTGGACCAAAGAAGACGGTGCGGTCGTTATTACCGCACTGCCGCATCAGGTTTCCGGCGCGAAAGTGCTGGAACAGATTGCCGCCCAGATGCGCAATAAAAAACTGCCGATGGTCGACGATCTGCGTGACGAGTCTGACCACGAAAACCCGACCCGTCTGGTTGTCGTGCCGCGTTCCAACCGCGTGGATATGGAACAGGTCATGAACCACCTGTTTGCCACCACCGACCTGGAAAAAAGCTATCGCATCAACCTGAATATGATCGGTCTGGACGGTCGCCCGGCGGTGAAAAACCTGCTGGAAATTCTCACCGAATGGCTGGCGTTCCGCCGCGATACCGTGCGCCGCCGTCTGAACTATCGTCTTGAGAAAGTCCTTAAACGTCTGCATATCCTTGAAGGCTTGCTGATAGCGTTCCTTAATATCGACGAAGTGATTGAAATCATTCGCACCGAGGATGAGCCGAAACCCGCGTTGATGTCGCGGTTTGGTATCAGCGAAACCCAGGCCGAAGCCATTCTTGAACTGAAACTGCGCCATCTTGCCAAACTGGAAGAGATGAAGATTCGCGGTGAACAGGACGAACTGGCGAAAGAACGCGATCAGTTGCAGGGTATCCTGGCGTCTGAACGCAAAATGAATACGCTGCTGAAGAAAGAGCTGCAGGCAGACTCTGACGCCTATGGCGACGATCGCCGTTCTCCGCTGCAAGAGCGTGAAGAAGCGAAAGCGATGAGCGAGCACGACATGCTGCCTTCTGAGCCAGTCACCATTGTGCTGTCACAGATGGGCTGGGTGCGCAGTGCGAAAGGCCATGATATCGACGCCCAGGGGCTGAGCTATAAAGCCGGCGACAGCTATAAAGCGGCGGTGAAAGGTAAGAGCAACCAGCCGGTGGTGTTTATTGATACCACCGGACGCAGTTACGCCATTGATCCGATTACCCTGCCGTCGGCGCGCGGGCAGGGCGAACCGCTGACCGGTAAGCTGACCTTGCCGCCAGGCGCGACCGTTGAGCATATGCTGATGGAAGGTGACGAGCAGAAGCTGCTGATGGCGTCAGATGCGGGCTACGGTTTTGTCTGTACCTTCAACGATCTGGTTGCGCGTAACCGTGCTGGTAAGGCGCTCATTACGCTGCCGGAAAACGCCCACGTGATGCCGCCCGTCGTCATTGAAGATGATGCTGACATGCTGCTGGCAATCACCCAGGCAGGGCGCATGCTAATGTTCCCGGTCAGCGATCTACCGGAGCTGTCAAAAGGTAAAGGCAACAAGATCATCAATATCCCATCAGCGGAAGCGGCGAAAGGGGAAGATGGGCTGGCACTGCTCTACGTTCTGCCGCCGCAAAGCACCCTGACCATTCACGTCGGCAAGCGCAAGATCAAACTGCGTCCGGAAGAATTGCAGAAGGTGGCCGGCGAGCGTGGACGTCGCGGTACGTTGATGCGCGGTTTACAGCGTATCGATCGTATCGATATTGATTCGCCACGTCGTGCAGGTCAGGGCGACAGCGAAGAGTAAATCACCTGATAAAATGGCGGCATTGCCTTATCCGGCCAGCGGGAATATCACTGGTAGGCCGGATAAGGCGTTTACGCCGCCGTCCGCATCCGGCATCAGAATTGTACGCATTGATGATATTAAAATTTCCCGTAAAACCGTTGTTTATTCGTGAGTAGCGATTAACAATACAGTTTTCCAGAGAGCCCCCTTAACAATGCCCTAACCTGACTTCAGGTGAAGTACAATGCCAGGCTCTTAGGCCTTCAGAGGTTGTTATGCTATTTATTTTTCGATTTATTATTACCGTAATTTATTCCATTCTGGTCTGTGTTTTCGGTTGCATTTACTGCCTGTTCAGCCCGCGTAATCCTAAACACGTTGCCACCTTCGGCCATATGTTTGGTCGTCTGTCGCCGATCTTTGGTCTGAAAGTGGAGTGCCGTAAGCCAGAGGACGCCGAAAGTTACGGTAATGCTATCTATATCGCTAACCATCAGAACAACTATGACATGGTGACGGCAGCGAATATCGTTCAGCCGCCAACCGTGACGGTCGGAAAGAAAAGCCTGCTGTGGGTCCCGTTTTTTGGCCTGTTGTACTGGCTAACGGGTAACCTGTTGATTGACCGTAATAACCGCGCGAAAGCCCACGGCACCATTGCGGAAGTGGTGAACCATTTTAAAAAGCGACGTATTTCAATCTGGATGTTCCCGGAAGGGACCCGTAGCCGTGGCCGTGGTCTGCTGCCGTTTAAAACCGGTGCCTTTCATGCTGCCATTGCCGCAGGGGTACCTATTATTCCTGTGTGCGTTTCCAATACCTCGAATAAAATTAACCTGAACCGACTGAAAAATGGTCTGGTGATCGTCGAGATGCTACCGCCGGTAGATGTCAGCCAGTACGGTAAAGATCAGGTCCGGGAACTGGCCGCACACTGCCGCTCGTTAATGGAGCAGAAGATCGCTGAGCTCGATAAAGAAGTCGCCGAGCGAGAAGCCTCCGGTAACGTTTAATCCGGGTTAATGTTTTTTCGCAGGAAACGAATTCCTGCCCGTTTTTCATGGAGTTATTATGTCACTCAGTCGGCGTCAGTTCATTCAGGCTTCGGGAATCGCACTGTGTGCCGGTGCTGTTCCGCTGAGGGCCAATGCTGCCGGTCAGCAACCGCCGCTGCCCGTTCCGCCGCTACTGGAGTCCCGCCGCGGGCAACCGTTGTTCATGACGTTGCAGCGCACGCACTGGTCCTTTACTCAGGGAAGTCGCGCGTCGGTGTGGGGCATTAACGGACGCTATCTGGGGCCAACGATCCGCGTCTGGAAAGGGGACGACGTTAAGCTGATTTACAGCAACCGCCTGGCGGAGAACGTCTCCATGACCATTGCCGGGTTGCAGGTTCCGGGGCCGCTGATGGGCGGTCCGGCACGAATGATGACGCCAAATGCGGACTGGGCGCCGGTGCTGCCGGTTCGCCAGAATGCCGCCACGTTGTGGTATCACGCCAACACGCCAAACCGCACCGCGCAGCAGGTTTACAACGGTCTGGCGGGTATGTGGCTGGTGGAAGATGAGATCAGCAAATCTCTGCCTATCCCCAATCATTATGGCGTTGATGACTTCCCGGTCATTATCCAGGATAAGCGCCTGGATAACTTCGGCACGCCGGAATACAGCGAACCCGGAAGCGGCGGCTTTGTTGGCGACACGCTGCTGGTCAATGGTGCGCAGAGCCCTTACGTTGAAGTTTCCCGTGGCTGGGTGCGTCTGCGTTTGCTGAACGCCTCAAATGCGCGCCGTTATCAATTACAAATGAGCGATGGCCGCGCCCTGCACGTGATCTCTGGCGATCAAGGCTTTTTGCCAGCCCCGGTATCGGTGAAGCAACTGTCGCTGGCACCGGGTGAGCGCCGGGAAATACTGGTCGATATGACCAACGGTGATGAAGTATCGATTACCTGTGGTGAGGCGGCGAGCATTGTCGACCGGATCCGGGGCTTCTTCGAACCTTCCAGTATTCTGGTTTCAACACTGGTGCTAACGCTGCGTCCGACCGGCCTGTTGCCGCTGGTCACCGACAGCCTGCCGATGCGCCTGCTGCCTACGGATATCATCAGCGGCGCGCCGATCCGCAGCCGTGATATCAGCCTGGGCGACGATCCTGGCATTAACGGCCAGCTCTGGGATGTGAGCCGTATTGATATCACTGCGCAGCAGGGTACCTGGGAACGCTGGACGGTGCGCGCCGATATGCCGCAGTCGTTTCACATTGAGGGTGTCGCGTTCCTTGTGCGTAACGTCAATGGCGCAATGCCGTTCCCGGAAGATCGCGGCTGGAAAGACACCGTCTGGGTCGATGGTCAGGTCGAACTGTTGGTCTATTACGGACAGCCTTCCTGGGCGCACTTCCCGTTCTACTTCAACAGCCAGACGCTGGAAATGGCGGACCGTGGCTCTATCGGACAGCTCCTGGTGAATCCGGCCCCGTAATCCTCTCGCCCGCAAGGGCGAGAAGTAAATACCTTTCTCTTTCGTTCCGGCTTATAATCGCCGGCCTTTGATTATTTTTTTACCATTTGTGGAAGCAATATGAGCGCAATATCCCTGATCCAGCCAGACAGAGATCTCTTCTCCTGGCCTCAGTACTGGGCGGCCTGTTTTGGTCCTGCTCCTTTTTTGCCGATGTCTCGCGACGAAATGGATCAACTTGGCTGGGATAGCTGCGACATTATTTTGGTAACCGGTGACGCGTATGTCGATCACCCAAGCTTTGGCATGGCGATCTGTGGTCGTATGCTGGAAGCGCAAGGGTTCCGCGTAGGGATCATTGCCCAACCGGACTGGAACAGTAAAGACGACTTTATGCGTCTGGGAAAACCGAACCTGTTCTTTGGGGTTACCGCCGGAAATATGGACTCGATGATCAACCGCTACACGGCGGATCGTCGACTGCGCCATGATGACGCCTACACCCCGGATAACGTCGCGGGCAAGCGTCCGGACCGCGCTACGCTGGTCTATACCCAGCGTTGCAAAGAAGCGTGGAAAGATGTGCCGGTGATCCTTGGCGGAATCGAAGCCAGCCTGCGCCGTACTGCGCATTATGATTACTGGTCTGATACGGTACGCCGTTCGGTACTGGTAGATTCCAAAGCCGACATGCTGATGTTCGGCAACGGTGAGCGTCCACTGGTGGAAGTGGCACATCGTCTGGCGATGGGTGAAACCATCGATCAGATCCGCGACGTGCGTAATACCGCGATTATGGTGAAAGAAGCCCTGCCGGGCTGGAGCGGTGTCGACTCCACGCGTCTGGATACGCCGGGCAAAATCGACCCGATCCCACACCCGTATGGCGAAGATTTACCGTGTGCAGATAACAAACCGGTCGCGCCGAAAAAGCAGGAGGCGAAAGCCATTACTGTGCAACCGGCGCGCCCTAAGCCGTGGGAGAAGACCTACGTTCTGCTGCCTTCTTTTGAGAAAGTGAAGGGCGATAAGGTACTGTACGCCCACGCTTCGCGCATTCTCCACCATGAAACCAACCCTGGCTGCGCCCGCGCGCTGATGCAAAAGCACGGTGACCGCTATATCTGGATTAACCCGCCGGCGATCCCGCTCTCAACCGAAGAGATGGACAGCGTTTTTGCACTGCCTTATAAGCGTGTGCCGCACCCTGCGTATGGTACGAGCCGTATTCCTGCCTACGAGATGATCCGCTTCTCGGTCAATATCATGCGCGGCTGCTTTGGCGGCTGTTCATTCTGTTCGATCACCGAACACGAAGGGCGCATTATCCAGAGTCGCTCTGAAGATTCGATCATCAATGAGATCGAAGCGATCCGCGATACCGTGCCGGGCTTTACCGGGGTGATCTCCGATCTTGGCGGACCGACGGCTAACATGTACATGCTGCGCTGTAAGTCTCCGCGCGCGGAGCAGACCTGCCGCCGTTTGTCGTGCGTTTATCCGGATATTTGTCCGCATATGGATACTAACCATGAGCCGACGATCAATCTCTACCGCCGCGCCCGCGATCTAAAAGGCATCAAGAAGATCCTCATCGCCTCTGGCGTGCGCTACGACATCGCCGTGGAAGATCCTCGCTATATCAAAGAGCTGGCGAGCCACCACGTAGGCGGTTATCTGAAGATTGCCCCAGAACATACGGAAGAAGGGCCGCTATCGAAGATGATGAAGCCGGGCATGGGCAGCTATGACCGCTTCAAAGAGCTGTTTGATCTCTACTCGAAGCAGGCCGGGAAAGAGCAGTACCTGATCCCGTACTTTATCTCTGCGCACCCTGGGACGCGTGACGAAGATATGGTGAACCTGGCGCTGTGGCTGAAGAAGCACCGTTTCCGCCTGGATCAGGTGCAGAACTTCTACCCGTCACCGCTGGCGAACTCAACGACCATGTATTACACCGGCAAGAACCCGCTGGGTAAAATTGGTTATAAGAGTGAAGATGTGGTGGTGCCGAAAGGGGACAAACAGCGTCGTCTGCATAAGGCGCTGCTGCGTTATCACGATCCTGCCAACTGGCCGATGATCCGTCAGGCGCTGGAAGAGATGGGTAAAAAGCACCTGATCGGCGGACGCCGGGACTGTTTGGTACCCGCGCCAACGCTGGAAGAGATGCGCGAAGCGCGTCGTCAGAACCGCAATACCCGTCCGGCACTGACCAAGCACACGCCGGTGGCGCATCAGCGTCAGACGCTGGCTGCAAACAAAAAACGCGGTAAGGTCGCAGGACGTTAATCCCAATGCCCGGTGGCGCTGGCGCTTACCGGGCCTACGGAACCAGTAGACCGGATAAGGCGAAGCCGCCATCCGGCTTATTTTACCGGACCTGTGATTAGTACAAACCTAACACTTTCCACCAGGCCAAACCGACGGTGATAAATACCGCCTGGTTAAAGAGGCTGATGACAAATCCCGTCCTCCACCAGACGCCGGTAGGAACATACCCGGCCCCAAACAGAATCGGTCCCCGCGCGTGGGTATACTGGGTCAGAGAGCAATAAAGGCTGCTGGTGAATGCCAGCATCAGCGCCATGGGCACGGTCGGAATGTTCAAATGAATCCCCACCCCAAGGAACACCGCATACAGTGCGGCAATCTGTGCGTTGCCGCTGGCGAAAAAATAGTGGGTGTAAAAATAGGCGGCGTTTAGCAACAGCAGAACGATGACCCAGCTTGTGCCGTGCATGGTGCTGCCGATACTTTCGCCAATCAGATTGCCGAACCAGGTAGTGAATCCGAGTTTTTTCAACTGGTTGGCCATCATCAGCAGGGCAGCAAACCAGATCAGCGTATCCCACGCGCCTTTTTCGCTTTTGACATCTTCCCAGCTTAAAACGCCGCTGAGCAGCAGAATAGAAAGCCCTACAAACGAGGCGGTGGTGGCATCGACACCCAACATATCACCAAAAATCCACAGCACCAGCAGCACACCAACGGTTGCCAGCATCAGCCATTCGCCGCGCGACATTCGCCCCATTTGCGCCAGTTCTTTTCGTGCCAGCTCCGGTGCGTTCGGTGTGTGTTTGATCTCAGGACGCGTCAGCCAGTAAACCAATAGCGGCACGATGAGCAGAGATATCAGGCAGGGAAGTAGTGCCGCCATAAACCAACTACTCCATGTCAGCGTCACACCCGCATTAGCTGCCAGTTTTACTGCCAGCAGGTTTCCGGTATAGCCCGTCATAAACAGGGCTGCAGTGACATCGTTAACGTTGCCGATACAGGTGATGAGAAACGTGCCTATTTTACGGCGTGACTCATCGTCTGGGCGCGAGTCAAAGCTACGCGCTAGCGAGTCGGCAATGGGATAGATAACGCCACCGCATCGCGCGGTGTTGCTTGGCATGGCGGGAGAGAGGATCAGATCCGCAAACGCCAGGCCATAGGCAAGGCCCAGCGTTCTTTTCCCCAGCAGGCGGATCATTTGTAATGCAATACGTCGTCCTAATCCGGTTTTAATAAAGCCTCGGGCAATCATAAAGGCCACGACAATCAGCCAGATAAGTGAACTGTTGAGTTCGCTCAGCGCGGTAGTGATGGCGCCACTCGCCGTTTTATCGCCCGCCGCATAGGCGAGGGCAAAGACCGTGATGCCAATAATCCCAACGGCGCCTATGGGCAAAACCTTTGCCACGATAGAGGCGATTGTGGCGACAAAGATGATGGCTGAATGCCAGGCCGGGGCGCTTAGCCCTGTTGGTGGCGAAATTTGCCACAGCCCGGCGGCGATAAAAAGAATAAGAATTAATGGGAGCCATTTGACGCCCGAAGGCTTATTTTCCGCCACGGTTTTGCACCTATAAGTATTTGATATATTTGTTTACTAATTATAATAACCATCATTGAATACAGGGTTATTTGGAAACTATGCTGCGCTTGCATGGACAGGAAATAAACAAAAAAATAGGGACTGTTTGTGCCAAAATATTTCAAAGAAAGGCCCGACAGAGTGTCGGGCACAGGAAAGGCAATTAACCGCCGAACTGGTCCGGATCCGGCCCCAGGCGTTTGCCCTGGTCGAGTTTAGCGATTTCGCTGAGTTCGTCTTTGTCGAGGCGGAAGTCCCAGACATCAAAGTTTTCCGCAATGCGGGAAGGGGTTACGGATTTCGGGATCACCACCAGACCGTTGTCCAGATGCCAGCGGATCACGATCTGCGCCGGGGTTTTACCGTATTTATCCGCCAGGTCACGAATGATTTTCTGATCGAAAACGCCGTCACCGCCCTGAGCCAGCGGGCTCCAGGCTTCGGTCTGAATTTTGTGTGTCGCATTCCACGCGTGCAGTTGGCGTTGTTGCATCAGCGGATGAAGCTCGATTTGGTTGATCACCGGGGTGACCCCCGTTTCATCTATCAGACGCTGAAGATGATTCACCTGGAAGTTACACACACCAATGCTTTTAATCAGTCCCTGCTTTTGCAGGTCGATCATGCCTTCCCAGGCTTCGACATAATGGTCGATCGCCGGCACCGGCCAGTGCATCAGATACAGATCAAGATAATCGAGCTGGAGTTTTTCCAGACTTTCCTGCAACGCTTCGCGTGGGCGTTTCTGATCGTCATTCCACAGTTTGGTGGTAATGAACAGTTCGTCGCGAGGGATGCCCCCGTTTTTAAGCGCTTTACCGACGCCTTCCTCATTTTTGTAGGCGGCTGCGGTATCAATTGAGCGATACCCCACTTCCAGCGCTTTATGAATGGCGGATACGACTTCGTCGTTACCGGCTTTCCATACACCTAACCCCAGTTGGGGCATGACATTGCCATCCTGAAGCTTAATTACGGTTTGGTTTGCCATTTTTTCTCCTCCATATGTTCATCACCGGGGGGAGCCCCCGGTGAGAATGTGTGACTTAAGTCTGGACGAAATGCCTGAAAACGAAAGTCAGAGGGCAAAAAAGCTTAGCGGGCGGCTTCGTAAATACGGCGGCTGACGTCGAGAGTAATGTCGTGATGTTCACCCAACTGTGTCATACCGTGTTCTTCCAGTTTCGCCAGCAGTGCCGGGATGGAGCTGCCGTCCAGACCGTACCCGGAGAGGCGAGTAGGTACGCCCAACTGCTCGAAGAAATTACGCGTCGCTGCGATGGCGGCATCAATACGCGCGTCGTCAGAACCTTCGGTGATGTTCCACACGCGCTCCGCGTATTGCAGCAGTTTTTCACGTTTGGTATCGCGTTTTTCATTCCACAGCGCAGGCAGAACAACCGCCAGCGTCTGGGCGTGATCCAGCCCGTGCATTGCCGTCAGTTCGTGGCCCAGCATATGGGTTGCCCAGTCCTGGGGAACGCCCGCGCCAATCAGGCCGTTCAACGCCTGAGTGGCTGCCCACATGACGTTGGCACGGACATCGTAGTTTTCCGGCTCTTGCAGCGCTTTCGGACCGTCTTCAATCAGCGTCAGCAGAATCCCTTCCGCGAAACGATCCTGAATTTTGGCGTCAACCGGGTAGGTTACGTACTGCTCGACGGTGTGAACAAAAGCATCTACCACGCCGTTAGCCACCTGACGTGGCGGCAGAGTGTAGGTGTAAACCGGATCTAACACCGCAAATACCGGCTGGACGTGTGGTGAATGGAAGGCCTGCTTGTCACCCGTGGTTTTACGGGAGATCACCGCGCCTTTGTTGGATTCAGAACCGGTCGCTGGCAGCGTCAGCACGGAGCCCATCGGAATAGCGCTTTTAATCTCGCTACCGCTGGTTTGCAGAATGTGCCACGGGTCGGTGCCTTCCGGATAGTGCGCTGCAGCGGCAATAAATTTCGTGCCATCCAGCACAGAGCCACCGCCGACGGCCAGCAGGAAGGTGATCTTCTCATCACGGGCGATTTTGACCGCGTTCATCAGCGTTTCGTAAGACGGATTGGGTTCGATGCCACCAAATTCGCGGACGTCCATCCCTTTTAGCGCCTCCTGGACCTGTGCCAGAACGCCGGTCTTTTTCACGCTGCCGCCGCCGTAGGTGATCAGCACGCGAGCGTCCTGCGGGATTTGTTCGCGCAGTTCGGCAATGGCGCCTTTACCAAACAGAATGCGGGTCGGGGTATGCAGATTAAAGTTATTCATTGCTCGTTCCCTATATGTAGGTAAAAAGAGGGCAGGCGAAGGTCTGCCTGATGGAGAACATTGTGGTCGCGCACGCTCTTCCTCTCAATGCTCATTTCTGCCAATGTCTTGCCCATTTCTCCAGAGTGCTGGAGAAAAGAGACAAAATTGCGCACAATCAAAGCGTCGACATTGATTGAGAAAAGAACCCGCCATGACCCGTGAAGCGATCTGTTTACAGCTAACTGATAAAATTAAGATTTTGAAAGAAAAAGGAAATTTAACACAGAGTTTGCTGCCGGACGTGGGTCTGCTGTATGGCACTGAGCCAGGCGCACGCACTCCAGTGATGTACGACCCTGGCATCATATTTCTCTTTTCCGGGCATAAGATCGGTTATATCAATGAGCGTGTTTTTCGCTATGACACCAATGAATATCTGCTGTTGACCGTGCCCTTACCCTTCGAGTGTGAAACCTACGCAACGCCGGAGGTACCGCTGGCAGGGTTGCGCATTAATGTCGATCTCCTGCAATTGCAGGAGTTGTTAATGGACATTGGCGAGGATGACCAGTTTCAGCCATCGATGGCGGCCAGCGGGATTAACTCGGCCACCCTCTCAGAAGAGATACTCTGCGCTGCAGAACGCCTGCTCGATGTGATGGAACGGCCGCTGGATGCGCGGATCCTCGGTAAGCAAATTATCCGCGAGATCCTCTATCACGTACTGACCGGGCCGCGCGGCGGCGCGCTGCTGGCGCTGGTCAGTCGTCAGACCCACTTCAGCCTGATCAGTCGCGTATTGAAGCGCATCGAAAATAAGTACACTGAAAACCTCAACGTTGAGCAGTTGGCGGCTGAAGCCAATATGAGCGTCTCGGCGTTTCATCATAATTTTAAGTCAGTAACCAGCACATCGCCGTTGCAGTATCTGAAAACCTATCGCTTACATAAGGCGCGGATGATGATAATCCACGATGGCATGAAGGCCAGCGCGGCGGCAATGCAGGTGGGCTACGAAAGCGCGTCACAGTTTAGTCGCGAATTTAAGCGCTATTTTGGCGTGACGCCGGGAGAGGATGCGGCGCGGATCCGCACCATGCAGGGAAGTTAACTACGTTACCGTAGGCCGGATGAGCGTCAGCGCCATCCGGCAATCAAAACATCAGGCGCTACAGTATTTCTTTTTGATCACCACAAACAGCGTACCGATCAACCCGGCTGCCAGCAGAAAAATCGGCAGGATCATCAGGAAGGTCATCACCTGATCTTCATGACGCTTAACGAAGGGGATCATGCTCAGCGCATAGCCGAAGCTCGTGACCACACCAACCCACAGCAGGCCGCTCAGCCAGTTGAAAAACTGAAAGCGACGGTTAGAGAGCCCGGAAATGCCGGCCATGGTTGGCAGCAGGGTGCGCACAAACGCCAGAAAGCGACCGGCCAGCAGCGCTAACAGGCCGTGGCGGTCAAACATGCAGGTCGCGCGCTGGTGGTATTTCGCCGGAAGTTGCGCCAGCCAGCCTTTCACCGTTTTCGTATTTCCCAGCCAGCGGCCCTGAATATAACTGAGCCAGCAGCCCAGACTGGCCGCCGTGGTCAGAATAACCAGGGTCGGCACAAAGCTCATCACGCCTTGCGCAACCAGTGCGCCTGCCAGTAACAGCAGACTATCGCCGGGTAGAAATGAGGCAGGTAATAAACCATTCTCTAAAAACAGCGTGGCAAACATCACAAAGTAGACGACGCTAACAACGTGAGGGTCCGCCAGCGCAGCAAAATCGTGTTGCCAGAGCGCAGCGATAATATCTTGAATGACAGCCATGGACTTTCCTGTGGAACAGCGTTTAAGCCTTAATGAGCCTATTGTACTCCTGAACGGGCCGGGATGCCTTGATCACGGACGCAACTAATGCAGACAATTTTAATCAAAAGTGTCTGCAATGCTGTCCATGGGCGTCAATTTTATACAATACGCGAAAATCCAGCGTCTAAATCCGCAATCAGATCGTCCACATCTTCTAAACCGATATGTACACGAATTAGCGTACCGCTGAAATCCACGCCGCCTTCAGGGCGAATTTCCGCAATATGTTCAGGCTGATTGGCGAGAATTAACGACTCAAAGCCGCCCCAGGAATAGGCCATACTGAAGAGGTTGAAGTGGTCCAGATAAGCGGACAGCTCTTCATTATTGAGTTTCTTGCTCAGGATGAATGAAAACAGACCGCTGCTGCCTGTAAAGTCTCGCTGCCAGAATTCGTGTCCTTTACTGCCCGGCAACGCCGGATGATTTACGCGCGCGACCTGAGGATGTGCAGCCAGCCACTCGGCGATCTTCAGGCTGCTTTCGTGATGCTGACGCAGACGCACGCCCAACGTTCGCAGGCCGCGACTGGTCATATAGGCGGTATCGGCATCAACCATCTGCCCCATCAGATAGGCATTCTCGCGCAGTTGATCCCAGCAGCGGGCGTTAGCAACAGCCGTACCGATCATCGCATCAGAATGACCAATCAGGTATTTGGTGCCAGCCTGAATGGAGATGTCGACGCCGAAATCGAGCGCTTTAAACAGAACGCCAGCCGCCCAGGTGTTATCAATCATAATGATGGCATCCGGCGCGACGCGTCTGACGGCGGCAACAATTGCCGGAACGTCATGCACTTCCATGGTTACCGAACCCGGCGATTCCAGAAATACCACTCTGGTATTGGGCTGAATATGCTTAACAATATCCGCGCCGACCAGCGGATCGAACCAGCCGGTGGTCACGCCCAACTTGCCCAGCACTTTCGTGCAGAAGTCCTGGCTGGGCTCATAGGCTGTGTTGGTCATCAGGACGTGGTCGCCCTGTTCGACAAAGGCGAGGATCGTATTGGCTACCGCTGCGGCGCCGCAGGGGAAGAGGGCACAACCGGCACCGCCTTCCAGTTCACACATCGCTTCCTGGAGCGAGAAATGGGTCAGCGTACCGCGACGACCATAAAATAACTCGCCGTTGGCGCGGTTGCGGGTGGCGTGCTTTTTGGCTTCGACTGTCGCAAAAACCAGCGATGAGGCACGCTGAATCACGCTGTTTACCGAACCCAGGGTGTATTTCTTACTCCGTCCGGCGCTAACAAGCGTGGTGTCCAGTTTCTTCTCTGCCATGTTGTGTTTCCTGTTTTTATACGTCTGGATGTCTAAACTACCACGAATGACAAATTGCGCATCCCGTCGAAAGGGATAAAGCACAATATTTTCTCAAAATCGTCTCGTGTGACGTTTTACTGCGTAAGCGCAAAGAAAAGGAACCAAAGGTGCGGCACTATGTAAATAGTAATGAGAACGACTATCAATTCGACGTCGATTTGATATTATTACGCTCAGTTTTTGTGATTTGCGTCCTGGAGATACAGAGTGGGTAATAATTTGATGCAGACGGATCTTTCCGTTTGGGGTATGTATCAGCACGCTGATATCGTTGTTAAGTGCGTGATGATTGGTTTGATTCTGGCTTCCGTTGTCACCTGGGCTATTTTCTTCAGCAAGAGCGTTGAGTTTATGTCCCAGAAGCGTCGCCTTAAGCGCGAACAACAATGCCTGGCAGAAGCCCGTTCTCTGGATCAGGCAAGTGATATTGCCGCTGAATTTGCTGCCAAAAGTTTAAGTGCGCAATTGCTTAATGAAGCGCAGAACGAACTCGAACTGTCGCAGGGCAGCGAAGACAATGAAGGTATTAAAGAGCGTACCGGTTTTCGTCTGGAGCGTCGCGTTGCGGCGGTTGGACGTCATATGGGGCGCGGTAACGGCTATCTGGCGACTATCGGTGCGATTTCACCGTTCGTGGGTCTGTTCGGTACGGTGTGGGGCATTATGAATAGCTTCATTGGTATTGCGCAGACGCAAACGACCAACCTGGCTGTTGTCGCGCCGGGTATCGCAGAAGCGCTGCTGGCGACGGCCATCGGTCTGATTGCCGCTATTCCTGCGGTTGTTATCTATAACATCTTTGCCCGTCAGATTGGCGGCCTGAAAGCGATGCTGGGCGATGTGGCAGCACAGGTGCTGTTACTGCAAAGCCGCGATCTCGATCTCGATGCCAGCGCATCGGCGCATCCGGTCCGTAGCGCGCAGAAATTACGTGTAGGGTAATGGTTCATGGCAATGCGTCTTAACGAAAACCTGGACGATAACGGTGAAATGCATGAAATTAACGTGACGCCGTTTATCGATGTCATGTTAGTGCTGCTGATCATCTTTATGGTCGCCGCGCCGCTGGCAACGGTGGATGTGAAGGTGAACCTGCCTGCGTCTTCCAGCACTCCGCAGCCGCGTCCGGAAAAACCGGTGTATCTGTCCGTAAAAGCGGACAACACCATGTTTATTGGTAACGATCCGGTGACGGATGACACCATGATTGCGCAGCTGAATACGCTGACAGCAGGGAAGAAAGACACTACGATTTTCTTCCGGGCGGATAAAACCGTGGATTACGAAACCCTGATGAAAGTCATGGATACGCTGCACCAGGCAGGCTATCTGAAGATTGGTCTGGTGGGTGAAGAGGTCGCGAAAGCGAAATAGTCAGGTAATAAAAAATGCCGGGTGGCGGCTTCGCCTTACCCGGCCTACGAACACTAACCTAAATGCTCCCCGCCGCACACGCCGTGCACTTCCGCCGTGACATAGCTTGACTCCTGGCTCGCCAGATAGACATAAACAGGTGCCAGTTCTGCCGGTTGCCCCGCGCGCTTCATCGGCGTCTGCTGACCAAATTTAGGGATTTTTTCCTGTGTCTGGCCGCCTGATATTTGCAGTGCAGTCCAGATAGGGCCCGGCGCGACGACATTAACGCGAATCCCTTTTTCTGCTACCTGTTTTGCCAGTCCACGACTGTAGTTCAGAATCGCCGCTTTGGTAGCTGCGTAATCAAGCAGGTGCGGGCTGGGCTGGTATGCCTGAATGGATGATGTGGTGATAATGCTGGACCCTTTTGGCAGCAGTGGGATGGCTTCCTGTGTTATCCAGAACAGGGCAAAGACGTTGACTGCGAACGTTTTTTGAACTTGCTCGCTGGTCAGGTCTTTTATCTCTGGAATGGCCACCTGCTTACCGGCAACCAGCGCCAGCGTATCCAGACCCCCCAGGGCTTCACGGGCTTTATGTACCAGTGAACGAGCAAAGGATTCGTCGCTGAGATCGCCGGGGATAAGCACCGCTTTACGCCCGCACTCTTCAATGAGGGCTTTCACCTGTTGCGCGTCTTCCTCTTCCGCTGGCAGGTAATTGATCGCCACATCCGCACCTTCACGCGCGTAAGCAATGGCGGCAGCGCGTCCAATACCGGAATCGCCTCCTGTCACCAGTGCCTTACGATCTTTAAGGCGATCGTGACCAACATAGCTTTTCTCGCCACAGTCAGGCACCGGTGTCATCTTCGCCTGAACGCCGGGGGCGGGTTGCTTCTGCTTAGGATATTCGCCGGTGTAATACAGGGTGGTGGGATCGTTTAAATGGGCCATTGCGTTTCTCCCCTTCAGGTTGAACATCCTTTAAGGGTAGACGCTGTGGCGCGGGTGAGCGGGAACCAGGACGATCCTTAACGGTGCGTCGCTTAAGGTTTTTTAAGCGACAGCTTCTCGTCCAGCGCAACGCTGCTGATATTGATCGTGCGGTATTTCTCTTCCGAGAGCCTGCGCGTTAAGCGTAACGTTGCCGTTTCGCGAGCCAGCAGATGCTGCCAGGTCCCTTCGAGGCGAGCCATGATTTTATCGCGCAGCGCGGGCTGCTGCTTCATGATGGCGTTAATGACCGCACCATAAATCTCTTCTTTCACCTGAAGTGCATAGATCTCCCGGCGATTCTGCCATTTGAGACGGACCAATGCGGCAGGAATAGGCGTGGATTCTTGCGCAACGCTTTCCAGTATCGCGTTTTTATTCGCGATAAGCGCGGCAAGATTTTCCTTTAAGATAAACTGGTCGCTTTTATGATCGTCTAAAGCCAAATAGACATTGTTATCTTCAACATCTTTAATCATGATTCGTCATCCAGAGAATAAAAAATAGGCGAGTCGCGTTCCTGAGTAATTAAATTAAGCCAAATTTCATTGCCGTTTTCGTTAATATGGGTCGTGGTTTCGCGCATTATTTTACTTAAGGTTTGAGCGTCGATGTCGCCTTCCGCCTGTAATGCATTAATGACTTTGGCAAAGGTCTCAATTTTAGCTACGCGATTAAGCCGTTCTTTGAAATGTCGGTCATGCTCTTCGAGCAATATATTTTTTGCTTGTCCCGTGGATACTGCACTGATTAATATGTCAGCCTCATAGTCGCCCAGGGTTCGCTTTCCCTGAGTTAAATTATTTTTGTTATCTGCGGTTTTATCCGCCTGAGCGCTGGGAGACAGATGAAAACGCGGCGGAACAAGATGCTCGGGAAGCATGTTGCATTATCCTTTATTATCAAATGTATAATTATCTTTATTCGGCAGGCCGCGTTGACAATAACATGGCGTAATTTTAAAATCAAAAAAAATGGAGCCACACGATGAATAGTGCTTTTTATTCCGTTATTTGCCTGCTATTGCTCTTGAGCATTGTCTTTTTTTTAATGCATGAATTTAATATACAGCGCAGAGCGAAAGAACAGCCGCTGGCGGCTCATTCTATCCCCTTGACCAAAGAAGAGGGTGAAGATCACTTTTCCGCACTGATGAATGCGATTACTCCTGTGTGGTATTGGCGGGTGAATCATGAATATATTGATTTCCTGCATGCCACAATAAAACGCATGACGATGACACAGTTGAATGATACGCCCGGTCTGTTTGAAGCGCAGCGACGCTGTAGCGATCTCAACTCAGCGGTCTATAAATACTACGACACGATTAAAAAACGCTGCCTCAATGGAGAGCAGGTCGCGCATTCTGATCTGGACGTGCTGAACCTGCGCCAGTGTTTTATGGAATTTAGTCTTGAGGCATATCCCAGCCTGGTGGCCACCGTCTGGCCAGAATATCAGCGTCCGTGGGTCAAACCCGACGACGTGTGAAGGGCGATTGTGCCGGATGGCGCTGTGCTTATCCGGCCTACAAGGCTGTAGGCCGACACCCGGCATTCAGGACTATTTATCGGAAGAGGCCTGCCACAAATTCAGTTGACCATCTGCCACATGCTGATCGATCTGCGCCAGTTCTTCGGTGGTGAAAGTGAGATTCTTCAGCGCCTGCACGTTTTCTTCCAACTGTTCCGGTCGACTTGCGCCGATCAGCACTGACGTCACCCGGTTATCTTTCAACAGCCAGCTTAATGCCATTTGCGCCATTGACTGGCCGCGCCGTTGTGCCATCTCGTTCAGCAAACGCAGGCTGTTGAGGTTGGCTTCGGTGAGCATGTTTTCCGTCAGCCCGCGCAGCTTTTTCCCTTCCCGCTGCATGCGTGAACCGTCCGGGATGCCATTAAGATATTTGCCGGTCAACAGCCCCTGCGCCAGTGGCGTAAATGCAATACAGCCCACGCCATTGGCGTCCAGCGTATCCAGCAAGCCGCTTTTGTCTACCCAGCGATTCAACAGGTTATAGGATGGCTGGTGGATCAATAACGGCACCTTCCACTCCCTTAACAACTCGGCCATTTTTTGCGTGCGCTCTGGGGAGTAGGACGAAATACCCACGTACAGCGCTTTCCCGCTTTGTACCGCCTGCGCCAGTGCAGATGCCGTCTCTTCCATCGGCGTCTTTTCATCTACGCGGTGCGAATAGAAGATATCCACGTAATCCAGCCCCATTCGTTTGAGGCTCTGATCGAGGCTGGCAAGCAGGTATTTTCGCGAGCCGCCAGAACCATACGGGCCGGGCCACATGTCATATCCGGCTTTGGTGGAGATAATCAGTTCATCGCGGTATGAGGCAAAATCTTCCCGCAGCAGACGACCGAAGTTCTCTTCCGCGCTGCCGGGAGGCGGCCCGTAGTTATTCGCCAGATCGAAGTGGGTGATGCCGCAATCAAAAGCTTTGCGCAGCAGGGCGCGTTGTGAATCGAGAGCTTGAACGTGGCCGAAGCTATGCCACAGACCGAGTGACAGCGCGGGCAGTTGCAGCCCGCTTTTTCCGCAATAGCGGTACTGCATCTGCTCATAACGGTCAGGGGAGGCGTTCCAGGACATGATGTCTCCTTTCAGGTGATGAATTTTCGAAACAGCGTTTTCATTCTATGCTTATACAATCACAAATCCGGGAGATATGCGATGACGCGTCTGACAGCAAAAGATTTTCCGCAGGAATTGCTCGATTATTATGACTACTACGCGCATGGGAAAATATCGAAGCGTGAGTTTCTTAATCTTGCAGCAAAGTATGCCGTCGGCGGGGTCACCGCGCTGGCGCTGCTCAATATGCTCAAACCAAACTATGCGCTGGCGGAGCAGGTGAAATTTACCGATCCCGATATTTTACCCGAGTACATTCACTATCCGTCGCCCAACGGACATGGTGAGGTCCGGGGTTATCTGGTGCGTCCGACGAAAACGACCGGGAAAGTGCCGGCGGTGGTGGTGGTGCATGAGAATCGGGGCCTGAACCCGTATATCGAAGATGTGGCGCGACGCGTGGCAAAGGCGGGCTATATTGCGCTGGCACCAGACGGCTTAAGCTCGGTAGGCGGATATCCCGGTAACGATGAAGAAGGTAAAGCGTTACAGCAGAAGGTGGACCCAACGAAGCTAATGAATGACTTTTTTGCCGCCGTCGAATTTATGCAGAAGCATCCGGATGCCAGCGGCAAAGTAGGTATTACGGGCTTTTGTTATGGCGGTGGAGTCTCAAACGCGGCGGCAGTGGCGTATCCGGAACTTAATTGTGCAGTACCGTTCTATGGTCGTCAGCCTCAGGCGGCGGACGTGGAAAAAATACAAGCGCCAATCCTTCTGCATTATGCGGAACTGGATAAGAACATAAATGAAGGCTGGCCTGCCTATGAAGCAGCATTAAAGGCACACGAGAAAGTCTATGAAGCGTACATTTACCCAGGGGTTAATCACGGATTTCATAATGATTCCACGCCGCGCTACGACGAGGCCGCCGCAGAGTTGGCGTGGAAACGAACGCTGGACTGGTTCGAGAAATATTTACGCTAACCATTAAACGTTTGTTGGCCGGGTAAGGCGAAGCCTCCACCCGGCAATTCATCCCTTAAAAGCTGTAGCTCAGACCTGCCTGCACGCTGGCGTCGTTATCGACATCCCCTGTTCCCACATACACGCCGGTATTCAGCGTGAAGTTATGCGCGATAGTGGCGTTGATACCGGCACCAAAGATGCCCATCGTGTTGTTATGCCCGGCGGTATTGTGATAATCCGCCGCTTTGATGTCGGTATCATCACTAAACTCTTTCTGAAAGCGCGCGTCGATCCACGGCATCACCTGCACGTTCTTATTGAGATCGCGAAGCGTGGTGGTCAGACGCACACCCGCACCGCCGTTCCAGGATGAAACCTGGCTGTCAGCGAAGCTAATTTCCTGATTGGAGAAACCGTCCGCTTTGGTCTGATCCCAACCTAAGGTGGCGTAAGGTTGCAGCAGTGTTTCGCCAGGCAGCAACACATTTACCCCGGCACGGCCCTGTGCCATATACAGACTGCCGTCCGTCGAGCCGCTCAGAGCCTCGGTCATGCCGCTGGTATCGCCGGTCACGTTATTTGCGGAGAGGGAATAGCGCATATCACCGTAGCTGAAGCTGCCGTCGGCAAACAGCCCCCAGTTTCTGCCGTTCAGCGCCTGCTGCCAGCCGCCGTACAGGCTGTAATAATTACCATAAACGGTATCTTTAAAGCTGTCGGCGCTGCTGCTGGTATCCTGTACGCGACTACGGGTCCAGGCCAGTGCGATCCCGCCCGTTACGCTATCGCCGTTAGCCAGATGTGTCGTCCAGTCAACGCCGCCCTGCGCACCCTGGGTGATGCTCTGGTAATCGACGTCATTACTGAAGTTTCCATTCTGATAGAGGAAGTCGCCCCAAAGCTGCGCGCCGTCCTGCTGTTCGCCCAGCAGGCTAGCGAGGTGGACCTGGTTCATATGGTTGCTGATATCGTCAGCGACCTGATGTCCCGCCTGCTCGGCTGCGTCCAGACCGGCAATCAGCCCCTGAACGTCACTGGCCAGTGACCCTTGCGTACTGTTAAACAGGATATTCCAGCTCTGGGAGTCAGCTGCTTTGAGCATCGCCTGCGGTGCGCTGTCGGCAGCAACAATATCCAGGCTGTTGTCGTAGTTATACGCGCCACTGCGGTTTTCAACCGACTGCTGCCCGTTGCTGAACGTTGCGCCCGCGTAATATTGCGGCGTTGTGGTGCTGGCAGTGGTGAAGGTTCCCAGCAGGACGTTTGACTGGTTCTGTGCTGATGGCGTAATACTGCTCACCACCACGGCATTGTTTGTCCCCGTGATGCTGCCGAAATCGACAAAACTGTCTGTGCTCATGTTAACGGTGGCATTACTGCCTGTCGTTTGTGCGACCAGTCTTGAGCCGTTTTGCAAATTCCAGGCGGTCGCATCGTTAATTTTATCAATGCTAATGCTGTTATTGCTGGTGGTGTTTACCGTTTCAAATTGAGCAATCTGCCCGGTGATCGAACTCCCCGCATCCATAGACAGCGTATCGCTACCGTCACCGCCGTTGACGTTGCCATTGACATGGGAATTATTGGTCAGCACCAGCGTGTCATCACCTGTGCCAGTGGTGATATTACCGTTAACATTGGCATTATTTTGCAGCGCGATGGTAGTATTTCCGCTGTTTGCACTGGTATTCACATCGCCATTGATCGTGCTGTTATCCACCAAAAGGGAGTTCGCAGAATTGCCGTCGAACGTCACATCACCGTTCACTACGCTATTATTGCTGAGAGCAAGGCTGGTCGTGCCATTTTCATTAATGATGCCAATACCGCCAGTGACGGTACTATTATTCATTGCCAGCGTATCTTGACTGGTGCCATAGATCCCAATCGCGACATCATTAAAAGCGTCAAGGTTGATATCCTTAAACTTGTCCATCGCACTTGCTGCGCGGGCAATATTTTTCGCGATTTCACTGGTGCTGGCATTGACGCTAGCATTCGTTAAAGAAATCGTCGTATTAGACTTTTCGCTACCTGCATAAATACCGCCATTATCCATTGTGCTATCGCTCATGGAAATAGTCTGACTCCCTGCGCCTCCGCTAATAATACTGCCATGCAATACGCTACCGTTCTTGATAGTCGTGGTATGAATACCGCCATCCTGCGGGTCGATGTAAATCGCCGAACCCATCATGTATTTTTTGTTATTCGGGTAGGAAACCGCGTCGTTTTCGCCATTTAGCGTAGAGTTGTCAACCGTCACGGTGGTATTTGTGGTGGCTCCTTTGTCACCCACTTCAATCATATCGACGGTGGCACCGTTCATAACGGTGATATTTGCCGTGCCTCCGTTGCTCCCCTGAATATAACTATTCGTCATATTCGTCCCGTTGACGGTCAAGGATTGCGTCAGGCCATCGCCATTATGAGCATCCATAAAAATCGATCCTGCAGTCGGGTCCGCCATCACCGCATCAGTTCCGTACTGGTGATAAATATCGATACCGTCTGAGGTGGTTGGTGTTAAACCACAGGTCAGCGAAGTATTTCCATCAGCACACGCTGTGACATCTGAAGCTGAAGCATAAGTACTGAAGGAAGCTAAAGCCATTAATACACATTGCGACAGCAACGTGCGGTTCATTAATTTGCGCATTATTTATTCCATTAATATCCGAATGAGTCGGCTTTCTTTTTAAATGAAATAAACGAATTTAAGAATGTTCTGAAGCTAAAGTGATGTAATGAAATCTTAAGAGACTCGTTAGGGAAATTTAAATATTAATCTCAATGTAATAAATTAATAACTATTGAAGTATTTTTGTCATAAATACCATGGTTTAAATGATAAGCAATTTTTTGAGGTTGTAGCGTTAAACGTGCATATTGATAGGCAGAGCCATCTGAAGGGGATAATCCTTTTGTGGTGCATGAGTAAATTAATGAGCGGTTATCTTACATTTTTACATTCGCTGAAAAATGATAACACGTGAACTTTACATGGATATCTCGCCCGGCGATTATCGTTTGCGTTAACGTCCAGAGGGAGTAAAAAATTTTATAAAATTACGCGCGAAAAATTATACATTCACAATTTCCTGCCGATAACGAGGTAAGACGCGTCTCTGGACGACTTCTCCCTAATGGCAAGGAAAACGTATGTATATACTTCGTAATTTCACCATCCGGGTTGTCATGCTGACGATCCTCGGCATTTTCTGTTTAATGTGGCTCGGTGTTGGGCTCTACAGTACCTGGTCACTTTCTCGTGTTGCCGATGGCAATGAAGTGGATCGTCATCTTGTTCGCCAGATGACGGTGCTTAGCCAGGGCAACGATCAGTATTTCCGCTTTGTCACTCGCCTCAGTCGTGCGATGGACGTCAAAATCGGTGGCGGGACCCCGGATTTTGCGCCCGTACAGCAGGCGCTGAATAACATGAGTAAAAAACTGGAGGAGATGAAAACGCTCTCCCCAGGTCCGATGGATCCTGAGGTTGCTGCTGAGGTGTTGGCGAAATGGCAGGATCTCCTCGACAAAGGGGTCACGCCGCAGATGCAACTGGCACAGAACGGGTCGCTGACCGCGTGGACCGAGCAGGCGAATAATGTGACGCCAGCACTGAGCCGTGCTTTTGGCGCGAGTGCCGAGCGGTTCAACAAAGCCGCAGGGGTGATGCTTGATCAAACCCGGGTCATGGTAGATGGCAAGACGTCGGTGATCCGCACGATGATTATCACTGCGGTGATTCTCGGGATTGCCCTTCTGATCTTTACCGATCGTTATCTGGTGGCAATGCTGGTGAAACCGTTGGCGCGGATCCGCCAGCAGTTCAGCCAGATTGCCCTGGGCGATCTGAGTCAGCCTATCGACGATATTGGGCGTAACTGTGTAGGGCAACTGGTGCCATTACTGCGGGCAATGCAGGATAGCCTGCGCGAAGCGGTGAGCGCGATTCGTACCGGCAGTGACAATATCTGGCAGGGGGCGACCGAGATTTCCAGCGGCAATAACGATTTGTCTTCGCGTACCGAGGAGCAAGCCGCTGCGCTGGAAGAAACCGCCGCCAGCATGGAACAGCTCACCGCAACGGTAAAACTGAACGCAGATAACGCGCGTCAGGCCAGTCAACTTACGGAAACCGCCTCCCGCACCGCCAGCAAGGGCGGCTCGCTGGTATCTGAAGTTGTCGACACCATGAACGGTATTTCCGCCAGCTCTAAGCAGATCGCGGAAATCACCACCGTCATTAACAGCATTGCCTTCCAGACCAATATTCTCGCTTTGAACGCCGCCGTTGAAGCTGCGCGTGCAGGAGAGCAGGGGCGTGGGTTCGCCGTGGTGGCGGGTGAGGTGCGTAATCTGGCTAGCCGCAGCGCCAATGCCGCAAAAGAGATTGAAACGCTGATTGCCGAATCTGTTCGCCGTGTCGATCAGGGCGCGGTGCTGGTGAAAGATACCGGTTCGACCATGGAGGCGATTCTGCGAGGGGTTTCGGAAGTGGATACCATCATGAAACAAATCGCCTTTGCCTCTGAAGAACAGAGTAAAGGTATCTCGCAGGTCGGCGTGGCCATTACGCAGATGGATAGCGTTACGCAGCAAAACGCCGCGCTGGTGGAACAGGTTTCCGCCGCCGCTGTCGCCCTGGAGGGGCAGACTGAAGAGTTACAGCGCGCTGTACAGAAATTCCGTCTGTCGCAAAACGAAACGGTAGCGATGACACAGTCCTCTACCCCAACGGTTGAACGCCGCACGAAAGCCGCTTCCGAGGAGTGGGCAGCCTTCTGATTGTTGAAAAAAGTGACAACCGTCGCTGACCTTCGCTGAAAAAGTCGCCGCATAATTTGTTATGCGGCGATTAAAACACAGCCGTGAAAAATCTGATTGTCCAGAGTCTGATAGCAGTGTTGGCGGGCTATCGACGCGAAAATTGATCCAACAGGGGGTTTACTTCGCTTTAAATACTTACACTACCAGCTCATCCCTTCGTTTTGTTATTTCCCCGCAGTATCATAAGTTGCATAACCATAGACAAAGTGTGGTAAATGGCGCATTGATCGCAGTAACCATTGCGTGATTGATGCAAGATAAAAGCCAGGTCTTCGCAACGGAATAACTATAAAATGACTGGAGAAAATACCCTCATTAATTCTCACGGCGTAAATCGTCGTGATTTCATGAAGCTTTGTGCCGCACTAGCCGCCACCATGGGGCTCAGTAGCAAAGCCGCTGCAGAAATGGCTGAGTCGGTATCCCGTCCGCAGCGCCCACCCGTAATCTGGATTGGCGCTCAGGAGTGTACGGGCTGTACCGAATCTCTCCTTCGTGCGACCCACCCTACGGTAGAAAACCTCGTTCTGGATACCATCTCTCTGGAATATCATGAGGTTCTTTCCGCCGCCTTCGGCCATCAGGTTGAAGAGAACAAACACAACGCGCTTGAGAAGTACAAAGGGCAGTATGTGTTGGTTGTCGATGGGTCTATTCCTTTAAAAGATAATGGTATTTACTGCATGGTTGCCGGTGAGCCGATTGTGGATCACATCCGCAAAGCGGCGGAAGGCGCGGCGGCAATTATCGCTATCGGCTCGTGCTCTGCATGGGGTGGCGTTGCGGCGGCGGGTGTTAACCCGACTGGCGCCGTCGGCCTGCAGGAAGTCCTGCCGGGTAAAACCGTTATCAACATTCCAGGCTGCCCGCCGAACCCGCATAACTTCCTGGCGACGGTCGCGCATATCATCACCTACGGCAAGCCGCCGAAGCTGGATGCGAAAAATCGTCCTACCTTCGCCTATGGCCGCCTGATCCACGAACATTGTGAACGTCGTCCGCACTTTGATGCGGGTCGCTTCGCGAAAGAGTATGGCGATGACGGTCACCGTGAGGGCTGGTGCCTCTATCATCTCGGCTGTAAAGGTCCGGAAACCTACGGTAACTGCTCCACGCTGCAATTCTGTGACGTTGGCGGCGTGTGGCCGGTGGCGATCGGTCACCCTTGCTACGGCTGTAACGAAGAGGGTGTTGGCTTCCATAAGGGCATTCATCAGCTCGCTCATGTGGAAAACCAGACGCCACGCTCCGAAAAACCTGATGTTGCGATGAAAGAAGGCGGTAATGTTTCCGCTGGCGCAATCGGGTTGCTGGGCGGCGTTGTCGGTCTGGTTGCCGGCGTCAGCGTGATGGCAGTACGTGAACTGGGGCGTCAGCAGAAGAAAGATAACGCTGACTCACGGGGAGAATAACCGTGAACAGACGTAACTTTATTAAGGCAGCCTCCGGTGGGGCATTGCTGCTAGGCGCCGCGCCGTCTATCAGCCATGCGGCTGCAGAAAACCGCCCACCCATTCCAGGATCGCTTGGAATGTTGTATGACTCGACGCTGTGCGTAGGCTGTCAGGCCTGTGTGACTAAGTGTCAGGACATCAACTTCCCTGAGCGTAATCCACAAGGCGAACAGACCTGGTCGAACAACGACAAGCTGTCACCCTATACCAACAACATCATTCAGGTGTGGCGTAGCGGCACGGGTGTCAACAAAGACCAGCAGGAGAATGGCTATGCATACATTAAGAAACAATGTATGCACTGCGTCGATCCTAACTGTGTCTCCGTTTGCCCGGTTTCCGCGCTGAAAAAAGACCCGAAAACCGGCATCGTCCACTACGACAAAGACGTTTGTACTGGCTGCCGCTACTGCATGGTCGCCTGTCCTTACAACGTGCCAAAGTACGACTACAACAACCCGTTCGGTGCGCTTCACAAATGTGAACTGTGTAACCAGAAAGGCGTTGAGCGTCTCGACAAAGGCGGTCTGCCTGGCTGCGTCGAAGTGTGTCCTGCCGGCGCGGTCATTTTTGGTACCCGCGAAGAGCTGATGGCCGAGGCGCAAAAGCGTCTGGCGCTGAAGCCCGGCAGCGAATACCACTACCCGCGTCAGACCGTGAAAGCGGGCGACACCTACGTGCACACCGTGCCGAAGTACTATCCGCACCTTTACGGTGAGAAAGAGGGCGGCGGAACTCAGGTGCTGGTGCTAACCGGTGTTCCTTATGAAGATCTGGATCTGCCGAAGCTGGATGATCTCTCAACCGGCGCGCGTTCCGAACATGTTCAACACACCCTGTATAAAGGCATGATGCTACCACTGGCCGTGCTGGCGGGCTTGACCGTGCTGGTTCGTCGTAACACTAAAAACGACCATCACGACGGAGGAGACGATCATGAGTCATGATCCTAAACCGCTGGGCGGCAAAATACTGAGTAAACCGGTCATTATTTTCGGGCCGTTAATCGTTCTGTGTATGCTCCTGATCGTGAAGCGTCTGGTGTTCGGACTGGGTTCCGTCTCCGACCTGAACGGGGGGTTCCCCTGGGGCGTCTGGATCGCCTTCGACCTGTTAATCGGCACCGGCTTCGCCTGTGGCGGTTGGGCGCTGGCGTGGGCGGTCTATGTCTTTAACCGAGGCCAATACCATCCGCTGGTGCGTCCGGCACTGCTGGCAAGCCTGTTTGGTTACTCTCTGGGTGGCCTGTCGATCACCATTGACGTGGGTCGTTACTGGAACCTGCCGTACTTCTACATCCCGGGACACTTCAACGTGAACTCGGTGCTGTTCGAGACGGCGGTCTGTATGACGATCTACATCGGGGTGATGGCGCTGGAGTTTGCCCCTGCGCTGTTTGAACGCCTGGGCTGGAAGTTGTCGCTGAAGCGTCTGAACAAGGTGATGTTCTTCATCATCGCGCTCGGTGCACTGCTGCCGACGATGCACCAGTCCTCAATGGGGTCGCTGATGATCTCCGCGGGCTACAAGGTGCATCCGCTGTGGCAAAGCTATGAAATGCTGCCGCTCTTCTCGGTACTGACCGCGTTTATCATGGGCTTCTCGATCGTTATCTTCGAAGGTTCACTGGTTCAGGCGGGTCTGAAGGGGAATGGTCCAGATGAGAAGAGTCTGTTCGTTAAACTGACGAACACCATCAGTGTGCTGCTGGCGATCTTCGTCGTCCTGCGCTTTGGTGAGCTGATCTACCGCGACAAGCTGTCGTATGCGTTCGCGGGAGATTTCTACTCTGCCATGTTCTGGGTTGAAGTCGTGCTGATGGTCTTCCCGCTGGTCGTGCTGCGCGTCGCGAAATGGCGTAATGACTCACGCATGCTGTACCTGTCTGCGCTGAGTACGCTGCTGGGTTGTGCGGCATGGCGTCTGTCCTATTCGCTGGTGGCGTTCAATCCTGGCGGCGGCTATGACTACTTCCCGACCTGGGAAGAACTGTTGATTTCTATTGGTTTTGTGGCTATTGAGATTTGCGCATATATCGTACTCATTCGTCTACTGCCGATACTTCCTCCTTTAAAACAAAACGATCACAATCGTCATGAGGCGAGCAAAGCATGAGCCAGAGAATAACTATTGATCCGGTAACCCGTATTGAAGGGCATTTACGCATCGATTGCGAAATCGAAAATGGCGTCGTATCTAAAGCATGGGCTTCCGGTACCATGTGGCGCGGTATGGAAGAGATCGTGAAGAACCGCGATCCTCGCGATGCGTGGATGATTGTGCAACGTATTTGCGGCGTTTGTACCACAACTCACGCAATTTCTTCCGTTCGTGCGGCAGAAAGCGCGCTGAACATCGACGTTCCGGTTAACGCCCAGTACATCCGTAACATTATTCTGTCGGCGCATACCACGCATGACCACATCGTTCACTTCTACCAGCTTTCTGCGCTGGACTGGGTGGACATTACCTCTGCGCTGAATGCCGATCCGGCGAAAGCGTCTGCGTTGTTGAACGGCGTGTCGAGCTGGCACCTGAACAGCACCGAAGAGTTCACCAAAGTACAGAAGAAGATCAAAGACCTGGTCGCCAGCGGTCAGTTGGGGATTTTCGCCAATGGCTACTGGGGCCACCCGGCGATGAAACTGCCGCCGGAAGTGAACCTGATCGCCGTTGCCCACTATTTGCAGGCACTGGAATGCCAGCGTGACGCCAACCGTGTGGTGGCGCTGCTGGGCGGTAAAACGCCGCATATTCAGAACCTGGCGGTGGGTGGCGTTGCTAACCCTATCAACCTCGACGGCCTGGGCGTACTGAACCTTGAGCGCCTGATGTACATCAAGTCCTTCATCGACAAGTTGAGCGACTTTGTTGAGCAGGTTTACAAGGTGGATACGGCGGTGATCGCGGCGTTCTATCCAGAATGGCTGGAGCGCGGCAAAGGTGCGGTGAACTATCTGGCCGCGCCGGAATTCCCGACCGACGGTAAAAACGGCAGCTTCCTGTTCCCGGGCGGCTATATCGAAAATGCGGATCTGGCCAGCTATCGCCCGATCACCTCGCATTCTGACGAATACCTGATTAAAGGCATTCAGGAAAGCGCGAAGCACGCCTGGTATAAAGATGAAGCGCCTCAGGCACCGTGGGAAGGCACCACTATCCCGGAATATGATGGATGGTCAGACGACGGCAAATACTCGTGGGTTAAAGCCCCGACCTTCTACGGTAAAACGGTAGAAGTCGGCCCGCTGGCGAACATGCTGGTGAAACTGGCTTCCGGACGTGAGTCCACCAGGGCGAAGCTGAATGAAATCATTGCTATTTACCAGAAGCTGACCGGCAAAACCATTGAAGTGGCGCAATTGCACTCTACGCTGGGCCGCATCGTGGGTCGTACGGTTCACTGCTGCGAACTGCAGGGTATTTTGCAGAACCAGTACAACGCCTTGATCGCCAATATTGGTAAGGGCGACCATACCACCTTCGTTAAGCCGAATATCCCGGCAACGGGCGAATTCAAGGGCGTAGGCTTCCTTGAGGCGCCGCGCGGTATGCTCTCTCACTGGATGGTGATCAAAGACGGAATTATCAGTAACTATCAGGCGGTTGTACCGTCCACATGGAACTCCGGTCCACGTAACTTTAATGACGAAGTTGGCCCTTACGAGCAGTCGCTGGTGGGTACGCCAATTGCCGATCCGGAAAAACCGTTGGAAGTGGTACGTACTATTCACTCTTTCGATCCTTGTATGGCGTGTGCGGTGCACGTGGTAGACGCTGACGGGAATGAAGTGGTATCAGTGAAGGTTCTGTAATGCGGATTTTAGTCTTAGGGGTCGGCAATATTTTGCTGACCGATGAAGCCATCGGCGTTCGTATCGTTGAAGCATTAGCACAGCGATACGCATTACCGGATTTCGTTGAAATCCTGGATGGCGGAACGGCGGGAATGGAGCTTCTTGGCGACATGGCGGACCGGGATCACTTGATCATCGCGGATGCCATTGTCTCAAGAAAAAACGCGCCGGGAACGATCATGGTCTTGCGCGATGATGAGGTTCCGGCACTGTTTACCAACAAAATCTCTCCGCATCAGCTTGGTCTGGCCGACGTTCTGTCGGCCCTGCGCTTCACCGGTGAGTTCCCGAAAAAATTGACGCTTGTGGGCGTCATTCCGGAATCACTGGAGCCGAATATCGGTTTAACGCCGACGGTAGAAGCGATGATTGAACCTGCGCTTGAGCAGGTTCTGGCCGCGCTGCGCGAATCGGGTGTGGAAGCCATTCCTCGGGAGGCGGCACATGTCTGAAGAGATTCCAGGATTCCCGGTGGCCCCGAGGGCGGAAGTCCAGACCGCGTTTGAAGCTATTGCTCAGCGTTCGATGCACGATCTTTCGTTCCTGCATCCTTCAATGCCCGTGTATGTCTCTGACTTCACGCTGTTTGAAGGGCAGTGGACGGCAAGTGTGATCACCCCATGGATGCTGAGCGCACTGATTTTCCCAGGTCCGGATCAGCTCTGGCCGTTGCGCAAGGTCAGCGAAAAGCTCGGATTGCGTCTGCCCTATGGTGAAATGACGTTTACCGTTGGCGAACTGGATGGGGTATCACAATATCTCTCTTGCTCGCTGATGTCCCCGCTCAATCACAGCCTGTCGGCGGAAGAAGGAGTACGACTGGCGGACGACTGCGCACGTATGCTGCTCTCGCTGCCGGTCAGCAATCCTGACGCTCCGCAGACCAGTCGCCGGGCGTTGCTGTTTGGGCGTCGGAGCAGTGAACATGCATGAGCTGTCGCTTTGCCAGAGCGCGGTTGAAATCATTCAACAGCAGGCTGAGCAGCATAGTGTTAAGCGCGTCACCGGCGTCTGGCTGGAGATTGGCGCGCTTTCCTGCGTTGAAGAGAGCGCAGTACGCTTTAGTTTTGACATTGTTTGCCAGGGGACGGTCGCGCAGGATTGTGAGTTGCATATCGTCTATAAACCGGCTCAGGCGTGGTGTTGGGATTGCAGCCAGGTGGTTGAAATTTCTCAACATGATTCGCAGTGTCCGCGCTGTCAGGGCGATCGTTTGCGGATTGAAACCGGCGATTCGCTGAAAGTGAAAAGTATTGAAGTTGAATAAACCTCTGGGTGGTTAATTATGTGTATTGGCGTTCCGGGTCAGGTTCTGGCGGTGGGTGAAGATATTCACCAGCTTGCGCAGGTTGAAGTTTGTGGCATTAAACGTGATGTCAATATTGCCCTGATTTGCGAAGGTAACCCAGCCGAGCTTGTCGGGCAGTGGGTGCTGGTGCACGTGGGGTTTGCTATGAGCATCATTGATGAGGATGAAGCCCAGGCCACGCTAGACGCGCTGCGCCGTATGGATTACGACGTGACCAGCGCGTGAATTAGATTGTTTTCGCCCGTAGGCCTGATAAGCATAGCGCCATCAGGCGTTGTGACGCCGGATGGCGGCGCCAACGCCTTATCCGGCCTACTGCTTATCTTCCGTATTGTTCTCAAAATCGCTGGCGTCATGCCGCTCGTGAAGCTGTTCGTTCAGCGGGCCGTTGGTCCGGTTGACGATTTTCCCACGTATCACCGCCGGGCGCTCTGCAATCTCTTTCGCCCAGCGCTGCACGTTCTTGTAGCTGCCCGCGTCGAGAAATTCTGCGGCATCGTAAACGTTGCCCAATACCACATTGCCGAACCACGGCCAGATCGCCATGTCGGCAATCGTATATTCATCGCCCGCAACAAATTGATGCTGGGCTAACTGTTTATCCAGCACGTCCAGCAGGCGCTTGGCTTCCATCGTGAAGCGGTTGATCGCGTACTCGATCTTCACCGGCGCATAGTGGTAGAAATGGCCGAAGCCGCCGCCGAGGAACGGGGCTGCGCCCTGTAACCAGAACAGCCAGTTCAGGGTTTCGGTGCGCTTAGCCAGATCCTGAGGCAGGAAATAGCCATATTTCTCTGCCAGATAAAGCAGGATCGATCCTGACTCAAACACGCGAACCGGTGGGGTTTGCGAGCGATCGAGCAGTGCCGGGATCTTCGAGTTCGGGTTAACCTCAACAAAGCCGCTGGAGAACTGGTCGCCTTCGCCGATGCGGATCAACCACGCATCGTATTCCGCGCCGCTCACGCCTTGCGCCAGCAGTTCTTCCAGCATGATGGTGACTTTCTGACCGTTTGGTGTGCCCAGCGAGTAAAGCTGAAGGGGGTGTTTGCCGACCGGCAGCGTTTTATCGTGAGTCGGGCCGGAAACCGGACGGTTAATATTGGCGAACGCGCCGCCGTTGGATTTATCCCACGTCCAGACCTTCGCGGGTTGATAGGTTTTCTCTGACATGTTGACCTGCCTTCTGAGTGGTTGTGTTGAAGCAGTGTAGCAGTTCGCCATCGACACACTTAGCAGAATGACGCATTCCCCCTGGCTATTTTTTGTCACCTGGCGTTCAGCCGTTACGTTGAGGTGTATGATAGTCAACGTTGTTGAGCAGACGAACAGATGCTGCTCAGGCGGTATTGTTTTTGAGGTAAATTGCATGAGCAAAGGAACGACCAGTCAGGATGCCCCCTTCGGGACATTATTGGGCTATGCCCCCGGTGGTGTAGCGATCTACTCTTCAGATTACAGCTCCCTCGACCCAAGGGATTACGCCGACGACGCCGCGTTTCGCAGCTACATCGACAACGAATATATGGGTCATAAATGGCAGTGCGTTGAGTTTGCCCGCCGTTTCCTCTTCCTGAATTATGGTGTTGTGTTTACCGACGTCGGCATGGCGTGGGAGATATTCTCGCTGCGCTTTCTGCGCGAAGTGGTGAACGATAACATCCTACCGCTACAGGCCTTCCCGAACGGTTCACCTCGCGCGCCGGTTGCTGGTGCGTTGCTGATCTGGCAAAAAGGGGGTGAATTCAAAGACACCGGTCATGTGGCGATTATCACTCAGTTGCTGGAAAACAAAATCCGTATCGCTGAACAGAATGTCCTGCACACGCCGCTACCTCCCGGACAGCAGTGGACCCGTGAGCTGGAGATGGTGGTTGAGAATGGCTGCTACACGCTGAAAGATACTTTTGACGATACCACTATCCTGGGCTGGATGATTCAGACTGCTGATACTCAGTACAGTCTGCCGCAGCCGGAAATTGCCAATGATTCGTTGAAAATCCGTGGGGCGCGACTGGACGATCGCGGCCAGTTCGCTGGTAAATGGCTGAATGAGCAGGATCCCCTGCAAAAAGCCTATGTACTGGCTAACGGCCACGTGATTAACCGTGATCCTCACCAGTATTTCACGATTACCGAAAGTGCTGAGCAGGAGCTGATTAAAGCAACCAACGAATTGCATCTGATGTATCTGCATGCCACAGATAAGGTGCTGAAAGATGACAACCTGCTGGCACTGTTCGACATTCCCAAAATCCTCTGGCCGCGTCTACGTCTCTCCTGGCAGCGCCGCCGCCACCATATGATTACCGGGCGGATGGATTTTTGTATGGATGAGCGTGGGCTGAAGGTCTACGAATACAACGCCGATTCCGCTTCTTGTCATACAGAGGCTGGGTTGATCCTCGAACGCTGGGCGGAGCAGGGTTACACGGGGTCTGGACATAACCCGGCGGAAGGCTTGATTAACGAACTGGCGGGGGCGTGGAAGCACAGTCACGCGCGTCCGTTCGTGCATATCATGCAGGATAAGGATATCGAGGAAAACTACCACGCTCAGTTTATGCAGCAGGCGCTACACCAGGCCGGATTTGACACAAAAATCCTGCGTGGCCTGGATGGACTGCGCTGGGATGACGCGGGACAGTTGATTGACGACGAAAGCCGACTGGTGAACTGCGTATGGAAAACCTGGGCATGGGAGACAGCGATTGAACAGATCCGCGAAGTCAGCGAAACGGAATATGCCGCAGTGCCGATTCGTACCGGACATACCGAGCAGAAAGTGCGCTTGATTGACGTACTGTTGCGCCCGGAAGTACTGGTTTTCGAGCCGCTATGGACGGTGATCCCGGGGAACAAAGCGATCCTGCCGATTCTGTGGCAGCTTTTCCCGCATCATCGCTATCTGCTGGATACCGACTTCGTGGTGAATGAGGAACTGGCACAAACCGGCTATGCGGTGAAGCCTATTGCCGGACGCTGTGGCAGCAACATCGACCTGGTGAGCCATCAGGAGGAGTTGCTGGATAAAACCAGCGGTAAATTTGCTGAGCAGAAAAATATCTACCAACAGCTTTGGTGTTTGCCAAACGTGGCCGGTAAATATATCCAAGTATGCACTTTTACCGTCGGTGGCAACTACGGCGGAACCTGCCTGCGCGGCGACGACTCGTTGGTTATCAAGAAAGAGAGTGATATCGAACCGCTGATTGTAGAGAAAGCGTAAAAGCTGGCATATGACGGATGGCAGTATGGCTGCCATCCGGCAACACAACGGCATCAGTCGGTGTTCACGCACATGATCGCTGCGGTATAGGGCGTACTGATAAGCCAGGCGGAGGTAACCCTGATCTCGCGACGGATATGGTGAGTCTGGTTATGACAGTCGTCCTTGAGAATACCATTAATGCTGATTAGCCCTTCATCCCTCGGTTCTAAATCAAAGACGATAGTACCGCTAAACGTCTTTTGTTTCTGGTAATCAATCCATTTAACCGTCGCCGTACAATCGATTTTCTCTTCGGTGGAGCGGAAATACAAAAACAGCGCGCCTAATGAGGGATTCGGTACGGTACCGGTCAGTGAGCTATGGCTGGAAGGTGAAATTATTGGCCCGGCATCCTGCGTCATCAATGATGGCAATATTATTAACGTTGATATGCATTCCATCAATCGCAACGCGTTAACGCAGTGGGGGGATGAAACCCGAGCAGTATGTTGATGAGAATGTCAAAATAACCCTGAAATGCTCAAACGTGAATGAAGCAGTACAGGTTAAGCTTAAACTCAGCGCGAAAATCGTGGGTGCCGACCTGCCTGCCATACAGACCAGCAATCCTGACGTTGGCATTGTGCTTGAACATGAAAATAATAAAGTCGTACCTCAGCGCACTGAGATTACGGTGCCTGTTAATAATCAGTATGGTGAAATTGAGCTTCAGGCCTATCCGGTCAATGCCAGGGGCAAAATTCCTTCCAGCGGCCTGTTTGAGGCAACGGCGGGTCTGGATTTGATCTATAAGTAATGACGGATATCTGTTTCAGCGATGCACTCTCTGTCCTGATAATAATGCAGGGCGATGGTTAACTGGCATAAATCCTTAAACATGAAGGGATCCAGTGCCGTGATCTCTTTTATCTGATGAAGACGATAGTTCAGCGTATTGCGGTGAATGCCCAGATTTTGCGAAGTGGCATTTACTTCGGCATTGTTATTAATATAGGTAGACAGCGTTTTAAAGAGTGTTTTCCCGCTATTCGACGTCAGGATTTTGTTCAACTGGTGTTGGTAGTAAAGGGTGAAATGACTGCTTTTGGCTTCATTGAGCAAACCGTCGAACGCCAATTGTTTACCATTCACGATCCGCTGGTCAGAACATAAGGACTTCGCCTGGCTCTGCATCTCTTTTAGCATAAAGACAGAGCGACGAAATGCCTCTGGCTCGGTTGATTCCACGCCAATCGCAATCGTATAGTGGCTAAGCTGTGTTTCGAGGAACGCATTGATTTTGTCTACTATCAAATCCGAGCGTTTAGGTTCAGAGACCAGAAGCAGGATTTCATTATGGCTGAGCAGAATCACGTTCTGAGATTGCAGTATTTTCGATATTTCATTGAGAATATGGTCGATCGTTTTACCCAGTAAATTGCCGCCGGTTTCAATATTAATAAGGATGGGAATATAAGCGGCATCCAGGCAGATATTTTGCTGTTGAAGTTGCAATAAAATATCTTTTTTCCGTTTGGTGTCATCCTGCTCAATAAATTGCTTTATCAGCAAATCGCGGATGCGATACTGCCAGTTAATCTCCCGGATTTCTAATAGCTGTTTGACCAATAACTCGGCGGTCAGAATTGCCAGTTCAGCATAGCGACCTATCGCGACGGGGTTACCACTGATGCCAATGACCAGAGCCACCCGGTCATCGACAATGATCGGATGATTAATACCAGGCTGAACGTTTTGATACTTCGCGGCCTGTTGCGGGGTTTCGATCGTCATGCGCTGACGGTTTTTTATGACTTCGCAGGCGACTTCATGCCGCTCGCCGATCCGGTGATTCTCGCCAGAAGCAATGATAATCCCCTGATGATCGATAACGTTCACATTATGATGAATAATGTCCATTGCGCGTTTCACAATGGTATTGGCAAGTTCTGGCGAAATCAGCATGGCGTATCCTGTCAGTATCTGTTTCTCAATCATAATGTGAAATCGCGTATTTTTACGGGATCATCTTATGATTTATAGGCAAGCCCTGAACCAACGGTAAGCGTACGGATAAGAGATTCAGCCGTGTCGGCAAGCAGCTTTTGTACATTTTGCATCGCGTCATCCAGCGAAATTGGGCGCGGGCAGATCGACCACATTGCATCAATATGATGCTGATGGAGTAGGGAAGCCCCTTCACCGAGCGAGCCAGCGATAGCAATTACTGGTTTGTGATAGGCGGCAGCTAATGCGGCCACGCCGACTGGCGCCTTGCCGAAGCGGCTTTGTGCGTCCAGGCGCCCCTCTCCGGTGATGACCAGATCCGCTGCCTGAATGTATTTCTGTGCGTCTAAAAGCCCCAGTACCATTGAAATGCCGGGCTTGAGTTCGGCATGCGTGAACCAGAGTAAAGCGGCACCCATTCCTCCGGCAGCGCCTGAACCGGGAAGGGCATTAACATCTTTTCCTGATGCCTCAGTGAGTACGCGATGATAGTTTTCCATACCCCCTTCCAGCCGGGTGAGCTGTGCGTCATCGGCCCCTTTTTGCGGCCCGTAAATCCAGGTCGCGCCGTTTGGCCCAAGAAGCGGATTGCTCACATCACAGGAAACGTCAAACTGCGCAGTGGAGATAGCCGGATGCAGTTGGCTACTATCAATCCGCGCAACGCGTATCAAATCTTCACCGCAGGCTGGCGCTGAAAGTAACCGGTTGTTTTGGTCATAAAAACGCACGCCAAGCGCCTGGGCGAAACCGATACCGCCGTCGTTTGTCGCGCTTCCGCCTAGCCCTATAATGAGATGCCTGGCACCATTATCCAGCGCGTGCTTGACCAGTTCACCAAGGCCATAAGAGCTGGCCTTTGATGCATTGCGCATCGCTTTTAGCGTTAGCTCCAGGCCACATGCCTGAGCCATCTCGATAATAGCCTTTTGTCCATCTACCTTGAGATACTTAGCTTCTACGCGCTGCCCGTAGGGGCCGGTAACTTCTAGCGTGCATATCTCTTTTCCTGATAACAAGGGGCTCTCCTGGAGCACCTGTAATAACCCTTCTCCACCATCGGTGATGGGAAGTTGGCAGACCGTAATATCGCTACGATAGCGCGTAATGCCGTGAGCAATGGCCTCGCAGGCCTGCGAGGCGCTGCAACTGCCTTTAAAGGAGTCAATGGCGATGACAATATTCATTCTTTATCCTTAATGACGCGGGATGGAAATAGCCGGAGGCGTGCGCCTCCGACTCTGTTGTTACCGTTCGCGTTCAAACAGCATCGAGATCCCTTGACCGCCGCCAATACACATCGTGGCTAAGCCCGTGTTGACACCGCGACGCTCCATTTCATACATCAATTTAACGGAGATGATGGCACCGCTGGCACCAACCGGGTGACCGAGCGCAATCGCACCCCCATTGACGTTCACTTTTGCCGGGTCGAGCTTCAGATCGTTGATAACGGCGAGAGACTGCGCGGCAAAGGCTTCGTTAAGTTCAATAAGATCCACATCGTGGACAGACATATTGAGCTTTTTCATGAGCTTCTTCGTCGCGGGAGCCGGGCCAAAGCCCATGATTTCCGCCTCGCAGCCCGCCACTGCCCAGCCGCGTACTACCATACGAACCGGGAGCCCTAATTCCTCCGCCTTGGCTCGCGTAGTCAGTACCAGCGCGCCCGCACCGTCGTTAATCCCCGACGATGTGGCTGCGGTGACCGTCCCGTCCGCTTTAAAGGCGGGTTTAAGCTGGGCATATTTTTCCCTTGGCGTATCGCGCGGGTGCTCATCTACGCTGAAAAGACGCGTGGTTTTTCCTTCCCGCACCTCAATGGGCAGGATCTGTGACTCAAAATGTCCAGCCTGAATGGCCGCCAGCGCCTTTTGCTGGCTGTTCCATGCAAACTCATCCATATCATTGCGGGTAATGTTAAAGCGTTCCGCCACGAATTCTGCGGTCATGCCATTGTGATAAGGGCCTTCTGGCCAGGTCAGAATTGAAATGATGCCATCCTGCAGTTCGCCATCGCCCAGGCGGTAGCCGTAGCGCGCCTTACGGATGTAGTGGGGGAGCTGCGTCATGTTCTCTGTGCCGCAGGCAACGGTAATTTCCGCATTGCCCGTTTGCAGTTCCATCATGCAGTCCGCAATCGCCTGCAGACCCGAACCGCACTGGCGGTTCACGGAATAGGCGGTTGTTTCGTTGGGTAATCCGGCACGTAGCTGGCACACGCGGGCGATGAAGCCGCTTTCGGCGATTTGGCCGACGTTGCCCACCACGACTTCATCAATCTGCTCAGGTTTAAGACCGGCTCTCAGTACGGCATCCCGAATGACGGCTGCACCCAGATCGTGTTGATGAACATCCTTAAAACTTCCTCCCATTGTGCCAATGGCGGTACGAACGCCGCTGACGACAACAATATCGTTTGGCTTTTTCATTTTTTATCCCCTTAAAGCACCATGCCGCCGCCGACGTTAATGACTTCACCATTGATATAACGCGCCCCTTCAGAGGCCAGAAATGCTACGCAATGACCAACATCCTGCGGATCGCCTGCATAGCCCGCAGGGATCTTGCTAACCATGATGTCCCAGACCTTTTCCGGCACGCCCTTCGTCATGTCGGTTTCGATAAAACCGGGGCAAATAGCGTTGACGGTGATGCCCTTACGGGCCAGTTCGCGACAGGCTGTTTTCGTTAATCCCACCACGCCTGCCTTGGAGGCGGCATAGTTGGCCTGGCCGACGTTGCCCAGCCAGCTGGCGGAAGAAATATTGATGATGCGTCCATACCCGCGCTCTCTCATGCGAACAACGGCTTCCTGCATGCAGTTGAACGTGCCTTTGAGATTGACGTCCATCACCAGATCCCAGTTTTCTTCGGTGAGCTTATGCAGCATGGCGTCCCGGTTAATACCGGCGTTGTTGACCAGAATATCGATAGTGCCGAGCGTCTCTTCTGCTTCGATAAACAGGCGATTTACCTCCTCGCGTTTTGCAATATTGCAGGGAATAAAAACCGCCTTATGACCCGCGCGGATAAATTCCTGAGCGGTTTTTTCGCCACCCTCTTTATCCACATCGCAGATAACGACCGCTGCGCCTTGTGCGGCAAGAACCTGTGCGATACCACGCCCGAGGCCGCGGCTTGCGCCCGTAACAAGGGCGACTTTGTTGCTTAATGACATAGGACACTCCTGAGTAGGTTGAATCTGTTTAGCGGCCATTCACCGGAGAGAGCGTTTGCGCAAGGCCGAAGTTTTCTTCGCTGAACAGTGCGGCGTCCATCAGAGTGAGTGGTTCGGCAATCAGCGGTCTGAATTCCATCTGCTGCAATATGTCTTTTTCCAGATCGATGCCGGGCGCAATTTCCGTCAGCATCGGGCCGCGTTCGGTGAGTTCGAAGACCGCGCGTTCAGTAACCAGATGCATTTTTTGTCCCTTCGCGCGGGCGATTTCCCCGTTGTAAGAGATTTGATTGATTGTTTTCACCAGCTTCTTCACCGCGCCTTCGCGGACGATGTTGACCCGGCCGTCACGGAATTCGACCTCCAGCCCCTTCGCGGTAAACGTCGAACAGAACACGACGTGGCGGGCGTTCTGGGTGATGTCGATAAAGCCGCCTGCGCCCGTACACCGGTCGCCCATTTTGGTGGCGTTGATGTGGCCATTGGCGTCCATTTCTCCGGCTCCCATGTAGGTGATATCGACACCGGTGCCGTTGTAATAAAGCATCTGCTCCTGATGATTGATCATCGCCGTCAGGTTTTTTCCGATGCCAAAGTCGATGCCACCAGCCTGAATGCCGCCATAAATACCTGACTCGACGGTAATCGTGATGTCGTCATTAACGCCTTCTTCATGGATGATTGTGCCAATGACGTCGTTCGGAATGCCGGTCCCGAGATTGATGACGCAGCCGGGATGGAGAAACTGGCAGGCCCGGCGGCCAATCGCTTTGCGCACGCTGAGAGGTAATCTTTCCGTTTCCCCGACCGGGGCGATGAGATTTCCGCAATAGGCCGGGTCATAGAACCAGGAGGCGGTCTGGCGATGATCTTCCTGCGGATTGTCGCAGAGCACGATCGCATCGATGAAATTACCCGGCACAACCACCTGCTTAGGATGG
Organism: Citrobacter sp. RHB25-C09; assembly: GCF_013836145.1. Lineage (NCBI taxonomy): Bacteria > Pseudomonadati > Pseudomonadota > Gammaproteobacteria > Enterobacterales > Enterobacteriaceae > Citrobacter > Citrobacter sp. RHB25-C09. Next base: position 699,463 of record NZ_CP057483.1, read on the forward strand.
AGCGTTCCCTTTTGCGCGAGGTTTTTCACCTGGGCGATAACCCTGCCGCCAAATCGCCGGGCCGCAAGAACCGCCTGAATGAGCTCAAGCTTCATCGCTTCTTCTTCGCAGGTCAGGTTGCCGTCCGTATCGGCTGTGGTGCCGCGAATAATGACCACATCCAGCGGAATGGCGGGATAGAACAGATACTCCTCGCCGCGCATCGTGACGACCTCAACCAGATGAGGCAGGCGGCGGGTTCTGGCATTCATTTGCCCACCTTCCTGACGTGGGTCGATAAAGGTGCCCAGACCGACCCTGGACAGATAGCCGGGTTGACCGGCGGCCATCGCGGCATAGAGATGCACGATTTGACCCTGGGGTAAGCAGAACGCCTCAACGCTGTCCGAGGCGATGCGTTCCATCCAGCGGGGGGCCAATCCCCAGTGGGAGCCGATGATGCGCTTGACCATTCCCTGGTGAACAAAGTGTTGGTTACCACGGTCACGGTTAGACTGACCGGCTGAGTGAATAAAGGTCAGATCGTGCGGTGATCCCGTCTCAAGAAAGCGCGTCTCCAGCGCCTTGAGGATAGACTCGGCGGCACCGATCAGCGTCATACCCACCGTACAGACGGTTTCGCCATCCTGAATAAGTTCTGCGGCCTGTTGCGCCGTGATAACTTTGCTTTTCATAAATCCTCTGTCATACGTCCAGGTTAAGACTATCCGTGTTGTTCGGTCGCCGGGTTATTACGCGGTTCACAAGCGTCATTTTCACGGCTTTGGCTGGTGTCTTTAACGCTGGGCGGTTGTTTAACGATGGCAGCGCCAAAAGTTGCGCAGGTTAAAAGCGCGACGGCAAACCACAGCCCGACGCTCGGTGAGCCGGTCATGTCCTCCAGCAGGCCGAAAACATAGGGCCCGAAGAACCCGCCTGTAATCCCAAGACAGGCCAGCAGTCCAAGTCCGCCTGCCAGCATGTTTCCGCTCATCAGCGTTGCTGGATAGGTAAAAATGATGGACTGAACAACGAAGAACATTGAGGCACCAATACAGAAGCCGATAAGTCCGAGCACCGGCCCGCCGAGTGCGCCGATCACAAAGCCAATTGCCATCGACATAAAGCCGGAAATCAGCATGAGCTGCGAACGCTTCGCGGTGTTGGCGTATTTGGGCAGAAAGAATCCACCTAATGCCGCTGCAATCCACGGAATTGCCGTGAGAAGGCCGAGCGTAAAGGTGCTCATTTCGCCATAGCCGCGGATGATGCTCGGCAGGAAGTACGTCAGACTGTAGACGGCGATCTGGTGCGTAAAATAGATAGCAACAATCAGCAGGAACGTCTTATTCGAGAACGCCGTCTTAAACGAGAATTTCTGGTCTTTATCCACGCCGGCAGGGCGCTCTGACTCGAGGGTTTTCTCAATATAATTTACGTCTTCACGCGTCAGCCATTTGGCGTCGCGAGGGCGGTCGGGCAGGACGGCATAGACGTAGAACGCCAGTAAAATGGCCGGGACACCTTCAACGATGAACATCCACTGCCAGCCGTGCAAACCGCCCAGACCGTCCAGCATCAGTAACGCACCGCCCAACGGAGCACCCAGAATATTGGCGATACAAACGCCGAGCAGGAACATCCCAACGGCGCGGGCGCGTTCTTCACGGCCAAACCAGTAGGTCAGATAGAGGATAATCCCCGGATACAAACCGGCTTCCGCTGCGCCAAGCAGCAGGCGCATGATGTAAAAAGAGACAGGGCCGGTGACAAAAGCCATACCCGCGGAGATGATCCCCCAGGTGATCATGATTCGGGTGATCCAAAAACGCGCCCCGACGCGAGCCATGATCAGGTTGCTGGGGATTTCCATGGTGGAATAGGTCAGAAAAAACAGCCCCGCACCCAGCCCATACGCCGTCGCCGAGAGTCCAAGATCGATGGACATCGAGGCTCTGGCGATACCGATATTCGTCCGGTCGATAAAGCTGATGATGTAGACGATAATCAGCAAGGGTATTAAATGCTTATATATTTTGGCATTCGTTATTGCGGCCTGGGCTGATGAGGCCACTTTGGACTGTATATTTGGCATGGTTAATATTCTCCCCTCGATATAGAGGTTTATTAATCTATGTAGGGCGTCATTAGCCGCTCAGCATTTATAATACGACTGAGTTACGCCTGAATTTGCGTATGCGAGTAACTAATGCCAGAGTTGGAGGTTTTACCTCTTATTAATAAATATGCGCCTGTTCTTCTAACTGCCATTAGCTCTTTGCCGCAGAGCAATTTTATCTGTTTTGCCATTCGCATTCTTAGGCAATTCAGAGATAAAGATAATTTTTGACGGTATCTTAAACTTCGCAATCCTTTCGGAAAGCCACTGTGTGATGTTGTCACTGACCAGCGGACGCGACTTGTCGGCAATAATAAAAGCAACTGCCTCTTCGCCATAAATATCACTATGTCTTGGGACAATAGCAATATCCTTCACGCCAGGATAATTCGATATAAGATTCTCTATTTCAATACAGTAAATTTTTTCGCCGCCGCGATTAATCATGTCTTTACTTCTGTCTTTAATATACAGATAGTTATCTTTATCTACAGAAGCGATATCGCCGGTATAAAACCAGCCGTCATTAAAATATTGACGGTTTATTTTGTCATTTTTCCAATAGCGTTTTATCACCACCGGACCTTTTAGCCAAAGGTGTCCTGCCTCGCCGGGCGGAAGAATTTGGTTATCGCCATCCCTAACCTGAAACTCCAGCCCCGGAACGGGAAGACCTGAACTCCCTTTCTTCTCGCTGTGGCGAACGTCGCCGGGGAAGATGCTGGCGGGAGATGTTGTTTCTGTCAGTCCATAGATGGGACGAATTTCGGTATGAGGAAATATTGTAGAAAGCTTGTCGATAATCCCCGTATTCAGGTGGCCCGCGCCGCAGGCGATCGTGCGTAGGCTGGGGTAGCTATTGTTATGCTGCTCTTTTTCAGCCTGCTGCGTAAGCAGGATAAAAACCGTCGGTGAGCCGTGTAAAAAGGTGATGTTGTGTTGTTCAATCGCCCGTAAAACTTCCTCAGCATGAAAACGCTGGTGCAGATGGATCGTTCCGCCTATGTGGATAAAAAGGCAGAGAAGCGCAGACAGGCCGGTGATATGGCAAATGGGAATCGGCAGCACGGTACTGTCGTTTTCGGTCAGACCGAGCGCGTGGTGATAGGCGTTTATCGCATGAAGAAAGTTGTCGTGCGTAATCGCCGCGCCTTTAGGTGAACCCGTGGTGCCAGACGTATAAATGATGGCCGCAACATCATCCCGGCTGACTTCCGTTTGACTCTGTGAACGACCAGCCGGTGGGTTGTCGATGTTGCGTACCATAAACTGCCAGTTAGACAGCGAAACACGCTCACAGGGTTGGGTTTCACTGGCGATAGAACCCAGCCAGGGCTGATACTCAGAATCATAAAAGATCACCCGGGCTTCGACATTTTCCAGAATCGACAGGCTGTCATCAGATTTCAGCTTGGTGCTTAATGGAACCACAACCACGCCTAATGCCATGGCGGCATAGAACAGAAAGCAAAATTCAGGACGATTCCCCAGTGCCAGCACAATGACATCACCCTTTTGCAGCCCGAAACAATCCTTCAGGCAAAAGAGGCTTGCCTGTACATTCTGCTGGAACTGCCGATAGCTATACTTGTGTCCTTCAAAATAGAGAGCAGTGCACTCTGAACGGCTTTCCACGCTGTGCTGTAGGCTTTGATACAAATTTTGAACGACCGACGGTGATGTATGCATAACCGATATCCTGTTTGCTCAACTTCTGGATGGAGGAAGTATAGAAAATCGGACTGCATGAAAAACGAGGAAGGTTTCACATCTTAATCTGATACTCGTACGCCCTCCGTTGTGAAAAATGCCAATGGCAGAATGCCATTACAACGGTGGCTTTTGCGTGTCAGTCTGCAAAATTTGTTAAGAATATTTTATAAACAAGTTAATTTTTTGCGTTTGGGAATTTTGTTATTGTGCAAATGAATAAAACGTGGGCATTCATCTGTAATGCACAGTGGGAAAGCGCTGTATGCCAGCGCTTTCGTTTATATGTTCTGAAGCAACCTGAATGCCTGCGACCATAGCCCAGCCGATGCATGCACTCGCATTAACTGGTAAGGGTTAATTTTTGCATTAATCGCGCCTTACTCGCCTCATCAGTGAAGCTCGTTTTGATAGCATCTTCATTACAGTTTTTTTGGGCTCACCGAATTTTTGTTCCACCCACCGGCGTAACACGCTGCCAATGTAGTTTTATTGGAAATTGAAATCTGACCGTCAAGGCTACAGCGACCTGCAGGGGATTAGCCGCTTCAGGCAGGTTGGAAGGCGCAGGGCTGTGACATCAGTGGTCAGCCCGACCAGAAATCTACCTGAACCCCAAAAGCAAAAAACCAGCCCTAAGGCTGGTTTTTCTAAATAGTGGTGCCCGGACTCGGAATCGAACCAAGGACACGGGGATTTTCAATCCCCTGCTCTACCGACTGAGCTATCCGGGCAACGGGGCGCATTAAACCGTAATCGCCTCGTTTCGTCAACGAAATTTCTTCAAATCAACGCAGACTGCACAATCTATCACCACTTTGCCGCTATTGCACGCAGCCTCAACCGAAAAAGGCTGTCCAGGCTGCAGAAATTGGCATCGCCAGGAGTAGGGCGGGCAGCATATTTACCACCGCAAACATTTTGATCCCGCAAATGCGTAAACCCGTCGCGACGAGTAACAATCCGCCGACCGAACTGAAATCCGCCATCATCGCCGGCGTTGTGTACGGCAGGATGAGGGCGGCACAGGCCGCCAGCGAAAGCTGGATGAGCAGCATCGGTACCGAGATGGCGGAAACCGCAAGACCCAGCGAACAGGCGAATATCATGGCGGTAAAGAAATCGAGAAAAGATTTGGCAATCAAAATGCTCGGGTCGCCGGTCATCCCTTCGCGCATGGCGCCAAAAATCCCCGTACCGCTGGCGCAAAACAGCACAATAATCGCCACGAAGTTTTGAATGAATGACTCATGGGTAGGCTTTTTACCTGGCTTCATAAAGAGCTTCTGCGCTTTCGCCACCGCGCTATTAATGCCCTTTTCCAGATAGCAAAACTCACCAATCAATGCACCTACCAGGGTTGCCATAACCATAACGGGCAGGTTGGCACATTTAACCACCAGCAAAATACCAATCCCCAGCGAGGCCAGACCGAAAATAGAGGTCATTGAGACACGAATCCGTTCTGGTAAACGTTGGCTGAGAAGGGCACCGATAACGCCGCCGACCAACACGGCACTGGCGTTAATAAAAGGACCGATTACCACGTAAGCTCCTGCTAATTATTTTCGCATAATGCATTATTATGACCTGGTTCTCATTTGCAGTATTGTTTAACCGCAACATGTATGCTCAGGAAGTGTGTGATGTCTGGCGGCCGAGGCTGGTGTCCAGTCGGGACGCAACATCTTATGGGGCAAGGCAGTATGTCTTGTCCGGGGCCCTTACTCTCCCGAACGGGTTTTTGCGCTTATGAATTCAATGAACATTGCCGCCAGTGGTGAACTGGTTTCTCGTTTATCTACCCACCGTGGCGTTGTGACGCTGGACAGTACCGACTTTACCGATGTCGCGGCAGTGGTAATCACTGCCGCCGACAGTCGCAGCGGCATTCTTGCGCTGCTTAAGCGTACGGGCTTCCATCTTCCGGTGTTTATCCTTTCTGAAGAGAAACTGGACGTGCCTGCCGGGGTGACGGCGCTTATCAGCGGTAACGCGCAGGACTGGCTGGAGCTGGAGTCTGCGGCCTGTCAGTATGAGGAGAATCTTCTGCCGCCGTTTTACGACACGCTGACGCAATACGTTGAGATGGGGAACAGCACCTTCGCCTGTCCGGGACATCAGCATGGGGCGTTCTTTAAAAAGCATCCTGCCGGGCGTCACTTTTATGACTTTTTTGGCGAGAATGTCTTTCGGGCGGATATGTGCAACGCCGACGTCAAGCTGGGGGATTTACTGATCCACGAAGGCTCAGCGAAACACGCGCAGAAGTTCGCGGCGAAGGTGTTTCATGCCGACAAAACGTACTTTGTCCTGAATGGCACCTCGGCGGCGAATAAGGTGGTCACCAATGCGTTACTGACGCGCGGCGATCTGGTGTTGTTCGATCGCAACAACCACAAGTCAAATCACCACGGCGCGCTAATCCAGGCGGGTGCTACGCCGGTGTATCTGGAAGCGGCCCGCAACCCGTTTGGTTTTATCGGTGGTATTGATGAGCACTGCTTTAACGAGGCGTATTTGCGCGCGCAGATACGCGAAGTGAGTCCTGAAAAAGCCGACGTAGCGCGTCCGTTCCGCCTGGCGATCATCCAGCTTGGCACCTATGACGGCACCATTTATAACGCTCGTCAGGTCATCGATAAAATCGGCCATCTCTGTGACTACATTCTGTTTGACTCCGCCTGGGTCGGCTACGAGCAATTTATCCCGATGATGGCCGATAGTTCGCCGCTGCTGCTTGAGCTGAATGAAAACGATCCGGGTATTTTTGTTACCCAGTCGGTGCATAAGCAACAGGCCGGATTCTCGCAGAGTTCGCAGATCCACAAAAAAGATAACCACATTCGCGGTCAGGCTCGTTTTTGCCCCCATAAACGGCTGAACAATGCGTTTATGCTGCACGCCTCGACCAGCCCGTTTTACCCGCTGTTTGCTGCACTGGACGTTAATGCCAAAATTCATGAAGGGGAGAGTGGTCGCCGTCTTTGGGCGGAATGCGTGGAATCAGGTATTGAAGCGCGTAAGGCAATCCTTGCCAGATGCAAAATGCTCCAACCGTTTATTCCGCCTGTCGTCGACGGCAAGCCCTGGCAGGAACATCCGACAGCGGTGATTGCCAGCGAGCGACGCTTCTTCAGCTTCGTGCCAGGGGCAAAATGGCATGGCTTTGAAGGCTATGCTGATGATCAGTATTTTGTTGACCCCTGCAAGCTCCTCCTCACCACGCCGGGGATTGATGCGCAAACCGGGCGTTACAGCGACTTTGGCATTCCGGCAACGATTCTGGCGCACTATCTGCGGGAAAACGGCATCGTGCCGGAGAAATGCGATCTTAACTCGATTCTCTTCCTGCTCACTCCAGCGGAAAGTCCCGAGAAGATGGCGCATCTGGTGGCCATGCTCGCGCAGTTTGAACAGCATATTGACGAGGATACGCCGCTTGCCGAGGTGCTGCCGACCATTTTCAACAAATATCCGGTACGTTATCGCGACTACACGCTGCGGGAACTGTGTCAGGAGATGCACGACCTGTATGTCAGCTTTAACGTGAAGGACCTGCAAAAAGCAATGTTCCGCCGGGAAAGTTTGCCACGGATCGCGATGAATCCGCAGGATGCTAACAGTGCGTTTATTCGCGGCGACGTCGAGCTGGTGCGTATCGCTGATGCCGGAGGGCGTATCGCGGCGGAAGGGGCGTTGCCTTATCCTCCAGGCGTGCTTTGCGTGGTGCCGGGAGAAGAGTGGGGCGGTGCAGTACAGCGTTATTTCCTGGCGCTGGAAGAAGGCGTCAATATGTTGCCAGGCTTCTCGCCGGAGTTGCAGGGGGTTTACAGTGAAACTGATGCCGACGGGATTAAGCGGTTGTATGGCTATGTGCTGAAATAAGCGGGGCAGAAGCGCCGGATGGCGGCGCTTTGGCGTCTTATCCGGCCTACCGCTTGGGGTAGGCCGGAATAAGCAATATTAATGTGCGATGGTCTGCGTACCTGCCTGAGCCGGAACGTGTTTGTACTTAAACAGCGCTACAAACGCGAAGGCCAGTACCAGCGAGTAACCCGCGAAGATCAACCATACGGTCTGCCAGTCAGTAATGCCGTTCTGAGTATACATTTCCACCACTTTACCGCTCACCACGCCACCCAGGATGCAGCCGAAGCCGTTGGTCATCATCAGGAACATCCCCTGCGCACTGGCGCGGATTTCCGGGCGAACTTCTTTTTCCACAAATACCGAACCGGAGATGTTGAAGAAGTCGAAGGCGCAACCGTAGACAATCATCGACAATACCAGCAGCACGGTACCGAACGGCGTCGGGTCACCATAGGCGAACAAACCGAAGCGCAGCATCCACGCGATGATACTGATCAGCATGACATTTTTGATGCCGTAGCGGCTCAGGAAGAACGGGATCGTCAGGATGAACAACGTTTCGGAGATCTGCGAAATCGACATCATCACCGACGCATGTTCCACGATAAAGCTGCCGGAGAAGAGAGGGTTATTATCGAAGCTGTGCAGGAAGGTGTTACCGAACATATTGGTAATCTGCAGCTCTGCGCCCAGCATCATCGAGAAAATAAAGAAGATCGCCATGCGCTTGTTTTTAAACAGGGCAAACGCATCCAGACCCAGCATCGCGGTCCAGCTTTGGTTTTTCTGCTGGTTAGCGACTGGAATATGCGGCAGCGTGAAGGTAAAGAGCACCAGCACTACAGAGAGTACGGCACCGATATACAGCTGCATGTGGCTCAGTTCGAAGCCAGAGAAGCTCACCGCCCACATAGCAATAATAAAGCCGATGGTGCCCCAGATGCGGATTGGCGGGAAGTCGGTCACGATGTCCATTCCCGCAGACTGGAGGCGGTAATAAGAGATCGTATTGATCAAGCCCAGCGTTGGCATATAGGCCAGCGAGTTCAGCAAGATAACAAAGAACATCGCTCCGGGCGTGGTGACTTCGGCAGCCATAAATAACGTTGCCGCGCCCACCGCGTGACAAATGGCATAGACCCATTTTGCACTCAGCCATTTATCCGCCACGATCCCTAACAGCGTCGGCATCAGGACGGCGGCGATCCCCAGTGAGCTATACACTGCGCCAATAGAAGCACCGTCAAATTTGAGGGTGACGAACATATAGGAGCCGAGGGTGGTCAGCCAGCTTCCCCACAGACAGAACTGCAGAAAGGAGAGTATTTTCAGCTGCAGCTTAAGATTCATGTTAATTTCCTCACACCAAAATGCGGATGGATGTTTCAATTGGCACATTCGCCGTTGCAATATGATGTGATTCTATCAATGAGTGCGGATGTTTTTTTGTTACCTGCGACAAATAATTGCAAACAATTCCTTTTTTGCAATGCAAAAGAGTGACGAAGTTAACATTTTGGGGTTGCCCGCTCGTCGGCTTAACCGGGAGCGGGCAGGGCGTTTATTTACGCCGATAGGATTTTTGTGCCGAATTCACTTTATACAAATAGCGACGTGATTCAGCCGAAGGGTGGCGGGTAGTCAGTGTCTGGTAAACATCTCCAGGCGTCATGCTGTTGATGATATTAGCCGCCTGAATTTTATCGTTCGAGAACACGCGTAAAACGCTGCCTGCGCCGCCGTTATAGGCAGTGATGACCGCATAGCGTCGTGAGGTCGGGTTATCAATGCCGCCTAAATAGACGTTATTGAGTATCGCCAGATACGCGGTACCGGTATCAATGTTGCTGGCCGGATCGAACAGATAGCTGCGGCTTGGCGTACCCGAGCGCCCTTGCGAACGATAGACGTCTTTCCCGGCGGTATGCTGCACGACCTGCATCAGACCCAGCGCATCAGAACGGCTGACCGCGTAAGGGTTAAATGATGATTCAGTTTGCATGATCGCCAGAATCAGCGACTCGTCGATACCGTATTTATGCGAGGCCTGGCGGACCATGCCGAGGTATTTGTGCGCACGTTTATCCAGGTGATTCGGCACCAGGTTTATCGTCACGCTGAAGATCTTACGGATACCGTTACTGCGGCTTTTCAGGCGCGTTTGTAACAGATAATCGGCGAAGCTGGTGGCGCGTCCTTCCCAGCGGATAGGTTGCCCGGTGTGATCGAGCACCTGACCGTACAGAAACGGCTCACGCGAAATCTGAATGTCATCGACGTCAGAATAAAGGTCGACCGAGCTGGGATCGTCCCCCATCAGCAGCGTTTTGATGATGGCGCGACGCAAATGGCCTGCGGGGTCAGTTCCGGCGATGGTTTCTACGGTCATGGTACCGGCATCGAAGTTAATGTGACTGCGTGTTTGGTACTGATCGGTATACTTCACATAGTCCTTCGGACCGGCGATCAGGACTTCCTGGTAGCCCCACAGATTTTCAATGTTGTGGGCAAATTGCCCCATGAGAATATCAAAACCGTTGGTATCCTTGACCCAGGCTTCATTATAAGAATCGCCTTTTTTGGTCGAACTGGAGCAGGAGATGAGCAACGGCGCAATAACAGCAAGCGCGAGTAATTTTTTCATCATTCCGGGAGTGCGTGTTGTGTTTGTTGTTTTGAAAGGCCCAGATTTAATCGTTGGCCGGATAACGCAGCGCTATCCGGCAACGGTTCTTATGATTCTGGCGTATACCCTTCAATGTGAACGTCCTTACCTTCAAACAGGAAGTTGATCATCTCCTGCTCCAGCAGCTTACGATGCTCGACGTTCATCATATTGAGTTTCTTTTCGTTGATCAGCATGGTCTGCTTCTGTTGCCACTGCGCCCACGCTTCTTTCGAAATCTCGTTGTAAATGCGTTTTCCCAGCTCGCCGGGGTACAACTGGAAGTCCTGACCTTCTGCTTCACGTTGCAGGAACGTGCAAAAAATTGTTCTGCTCATAACAAATCCTCTTATTCGACCGCTGCGTTAAACGGGCGCACCGGTACGTAACTGCTGTATTAAACGCTCCACGGGAGCAGCCAGACCAACGGATGGCGGTTGCGCTAAGTTATACCAGAGCGCGTTACCTTCATCCATGCAGGAAACTGATGAGGACACAGTAAGCCACATAGGCACAATATCCAGATGGAAATGGCTGAAGGTATGACGAAAGGCGTTTAGCTGGGTCAGATTATCAGCGTTCAGATGCCGTTGCGCCAGCCATTCACGTAGTTCCTCTTCGCTGGAGAACTGTGGGAAACAGTATAATCCGCCCCACAATCCACTGAGGGGACGCTGCGACAGCAGCACCTCATCCTCATGCTGCATCAGCAGAAAATAACCGGTTCGCTCCGGCAGCGTTTGTTTCGGTTTTTTGCCAGGGTACAACGACCAGCTTTCATTTGCGGCGGCAATACATCCGTTCTGCAAAGGGCACAGCGCACACTTAGGTTTTGATCGCGTACAAACCATCGCGCCTAAATCCATCATCGCCTGGTTAAAACGCTCCACGCCATTAACCGGCGTCACGTCTTCGCTCAGCGCCCACAGCGTATTCTCGACCTCTTTTTTTCCTGGCCAGCCGCTAACAGCATAGCAGCGAGCCAGTACGCGTTTTACGTTACCGTCGAGAATCGGAAAAGGTTTACCCAGTGAGAGAGAAAGCACAGCCCCTGCGGTTGAACGGCCAACGCCAGGCAGGGCGGCCACTTCGTCGAAGGTTTGCGGAAAAACGCCGTTGTGCAGCGTGGCGACCTGCTGAGCCGCCTTGTGCAGATTGCGCGCGCGGGCGTAATAGCCCAGCCCGGTCCACAGGTGCAGTACTTCATCCAGCGGCGCGTTAGCAAGGTCAGTCACCGTTGGGAAGCGGGCCATAAAGCGTTCAAAATAGGGGATAACCGTCGCAACCTGAGTCTGTTGCAGCATCACTTCTGAGAGCCATACTTTGTAAGGCGTCTTATCGATTTGCCAGGGCAGGGTTTTTCGCCCGTATTTATCGTACCAGTCCAGAACCTGGGCTGAAAATTGAGACGCTTGCATGGTCACCGAATTCTTTAGTGTTGGGGGCGAGATTCCAGCACAGAGGCAACGGGGTGTAAACCGGAACTTTCCGCAGCTCACACTCTTCCTTTACTTGCATCCGGCAACTAACTTTGGATAATGCCCGTTTTCAGACCTCAATCACAAGCAGACTTAACTTTTATGAAAAACGACGTCATCTCAGCGGAATTTGATGAAAACGGCCGTCCACTGCGCCGGATTCGTAGCTTCGTTCGTCGCCAGGGGCGACTGACGAAAGGGCAGGAACACGCGCTGGAAAATTACTGGCCGGTGATGGGCGTTGAGTTCAGCGAAGAATCTGTTGATTTCGCCGCGCTGTTTGGCCGTGAAGGACCGGTTACGCTTGAGATTGGTTTCGGCATGGGTGCCTCTCTGGTGGCGATGGCCAAAGCGCGCCCGGAACAGAATTTCCTCGGCATTGAAGTCCATTCACCGGGCGTCGGCGCGTGCCTGTCATCTGCCCATGAAGAGGGTGTCGAAAACCTGCGAGTGATGTGTCACGACGCCGTCGAAGTGCTGCATAAAATGATTCCTGACAATTCTTTAACCATGGTACAGCTCTTTTTCCCTGACCCGTGGCATAAAGCGCGTCATAATAAACGCCGTATCGTTCAGGTTCCCTTTGCGGAGTTGGTTAAAAGTAAACTGAAGCTGGGCGGCGTGTTCCATATGGCGACCGACTGGGAAGCCTATGCAGAACACATGCTGGAAGTGATGTCCTCCATCGACGGGTACAAAAACCTGTCAGAGAGTAACGATTATGTACCGCGCCCGGAATCGCGCCCGGTAACCAAATTTGAACAACGTGGCCATCGTCTTGGTCACGGCGTATGGGACTTAATGTTCGAGAGGGTGAAATAATGGCAAAGAACCGTAGCCGTCGTCTGCGTAAAAAAATGCACATTGACGAATTCCAGGAGTTAGGGTTTTCGGTGGCATGGCGTTTCCCGGAAGGCACCACAGGCGAGCAGGTTGATAAACTCGTCGACGACTTTATCAATGACGTCATCGAGCCAAATAAACTGGCCTTTGACGGCAGCGGCTATCTGGCCTGGGAAGGTCTGATCTGCATGCAGGAAATTGGCAAATGCACTGAAGAACATCAGGCCGTTGTGCGTAAGTGGCTGGAAGAGCATAAGCTTGAAGAAGTGCGTACCAGCGAACTTTTCGACGTTTGGTGGGACTAACAAAACATACGGGGCCAGCAATTGCTGGCCCGATTTGTCTTGAGGGAAAGTTATGATGCGCAAAATGCTGCTGGCGGCAGCGCTTTCTGTTACCGCAATGACCGCTCACGCAGATTACCAGTGCAGCGTTAACCCGCGTGATGATGTGATTCTGAGTCCGCAAACGGTGCAGGTGAAGGGCGAGAACGGCAATCTGGTTATCACGCCTGACGGCAACGTCATGTACAACGGTAAACAATACACGCTTAGCGCCGTACAGCGTGAGCAGGCGAGAGATTACCAGGCGGATCTGCGAAGCGCCCTGCCCTGGATTGACGAAGGTGCCAGAAACCGAGTGGAAAAAGGCCGCGTGGCGCTGGATAAAATCATCGCCAAAGAAGTGGGCGAAAGCAGCAACATGCGTGGTCGTCTGACCAAACTCGATGCCCAGTTGAAAGAGCAGATGAATCGCATCATTGAGCACCGTACCGACGGCCTGACCTTCCACTATAAAGCCATTGACCAGGTGCGCTCTGAGGGGCAGCAGCTGGTGAACCAGGCAATGGGCGGCATTCTGCAGGACAGCATCAACGAGATGGGAGCCAAAGCGGTGCTCAAAGGCGGCGGTAATCCATTGCAGGGCGTGCTGGGTAGCCTCGGTGGCTTACAAACCTCTATTCAGGACGAATGGAAGAAGCAGGAAAAAGACTTCCAGCAGTTCGGTAAAGATGTCTGTAGCCGCGTTGTCACGCTGGAAGACAGTCGCAAGGCGCTGGTCAGCAGCCTGAAATAATCCCGTCATAAAAAACAATGGCACAGATCGTCTCTGTGCCATTTTGTTTTCTCGTTTTGCTTCATTTTGATATCAAGCTCTAAATTTAACATTTCTCATAATATATTTATCTGGTTAATCGGAGGGTGTCACATTATTCATCTGTAACATTGGGATAATGCGGCAAATTCACGTAACTGGAGAAATAACATGGAGTTTTTCAAGAAAACGGCACTTGCCGCATTGGTTATGGGCTTTAGCGGTGCTGCACTGGCTTTACCAAATGTCACCATTCTGGCGACCGGGGGAACCATCGCCGGTGGCGGTGACTCCGCGACCAAATCCAATTACACGGCGGGTAAGGTGGGTGTACAAAACCTGGTGAATGCCGTTCCCCAGCTTAAGGACATTGCGAACGTTAAAGGCGAGCAGGTCGTCAATATTGGTTCGCAGGACATGAATGATGAGGTCTGGCTGACGCTGGCGAAGAAGATCAACGCCGACTGTGATAATACCGATGGGTTCGTGATTACCCACGGTACGGACACCATGGAAGAAACCGCTTATTTCCTCGACCTGACCGTGAAGTGTAATAAGCCAGTGGTGCTGGTGGGGGCAATGCGTCCATCCACCGGGATGAGTGCAGACGGTCCGTTTAACCTGTATAACGCGGTAGTCACAGCAGCGGACAAAGCTTCTGCTAACCGTGGCGTGCTGGTGGTCATGAACGATACGGTTCTTGACGGCCGCGACGTGACCAAAACCAATACCACTGATGTCGCGACCTTTAAATCCGTGAACTATGGACCGCTGGGTTACATTCATAACGGTAAGATTGACTATCAGCGCACGCCGGCGCGTAAGCACACCACCTCTACTCCGTTCGATGTTTCTAAACTGAGCGAACTGCCGAAAGTCGGCATCGTTTACAGCTATGCCAACGCCTCTGACCTTCCTGCTAAAGCGCTGATTGATGCGGGCTACGCAGGGATTGTGACTGCCGGTGTTGGTAACGGTAACCTGTATAAAACTATGTTTGATACGCTGGCGACCGCCGCGCAGAAAGGGACGTTAGTCGTGCGTTCCTCCCGTGTTCCAACGGGGGCTACCACTCAGGATGCAGAAATCGATGATGCGAAGTATGGTTTCGTTGCGTCTGGTTCACTGAACCCGCAGAAAGCGCGCGTTCTGCTGCAACTGGCTCTGACGCAGACCAAAGATCCGCAGCAGATCCAGACCATGTTTAATCAGTACTAACACGGAACGCATTAACGGTCCGATAAGAAATGCCGGATGGCGGCACTAAGTGCCTTATCCGGCCTACAACGAGTAACAATAGCCGGATGAGGGCATGTCCTCACCCGGTTTTCTTTTACATCAATCCCAACAACTGTGGAACAAACAGGGAAATCTGCGGGATATAGGTGATCATCATCAGCGCGATCAGCAGCGCGGCATAGAACGGCAGCAGCGGTTGAATGAGCTGCTGTATCTTCACCCCGGAAATCGAACAGCCAACAAACAACGCGCTTCCCACCGGTGGGGTCAGCAGGCCGATACACAGATTCGACACCATCATAATGCCGAAGTGGACCGGGTCCATGCCCAGCTCCTGCGCAATCGGCAGAAAGATTGGGGTAAAGATCAGCACAGCAGGTGTCATATCCATAAAGATGCCGACAATCAGCAGCACGATATTGATTAACAACAGGATGATGAGCGGATTATCCGAAATGCCCATTAGCGTATCGCTGATCATGTAAGGAATGTCCGCGTTGGTCATTGCCCATGACATACCCACCGAGAAGCCGATCAGCAACAGGACGATCGAGGTCGTCACCACCGATTCCAGGATCAATTTCGGCAGATCGCGCCATTTCACTTCGCGATAAATCAGCACAGATAGAATGAAGGTATAAACCACGGCGATAGCTGAAGCCTCGGTCGCGGTAAAGATCCCGCCGAGAATGCCGCCCATCACGATAATCACCAGCAGCAGACTTGGCAGCGCATCCAGCAGCGCTTTAAACGCCTGTGCGCAGGTCGGTCGTTCAGAAAGCGGGTAGTTGCGACGTCTGGCGATAATCGCGCACACCACCATAATCGCCAGCCCCATCAGGATCCCTGGCAGGTAGCCCGCCATAAACAATGACGCAACCGAAACGCCACCCGCGGTCAGGGAAAAAACGATCAACACGTTGGACGGTGGGATCAACAGACCGGTAATGCAGGATGAAACGTTCACTGCGGTGGAAAACGTCGGGTCATAGCCCTGCTTCGTCTGGATTGGGTTAAGCGTCCCGCCTACTGCTGCGGCAGCTGCCACAGCGGAGCCGGAGATCGATCCAAACATCATATTCGCCAGCACGTTAACGTGACCGAGCGAGCCCGGAACACGACCTACCATCACCTGCGCCAGGTTAATCAGGCGGATGGCAATCCCACCGCTGTTCATCAGCGTACCGGCGAAAATAAAGAAGGGAATGGCGAGCAGCGCAAAATTATCCAGCCCGTTCGCCAGACGCTGAGAGACGGTAATGACGGCGATATCCCAGGGGAACATCAGCAGCATCGAGGCAACGGTGGCAATGCCGATGGAAAAAGAGATAGGAACGCCGATGAACACTAACAGAAAGAAACAGCCGAAGAGGGTAAGGGCGATATAGCTATCCATCAGACGACTCCCTGCGAACAATTTTTCAGTTGCTGAATGCTTTGATAAATAAACCACAGGGCATAGAACATCATCACTCCGCCACACAGCGGCAAAATAATGTACACGTAGCCCATCGGGATCTGCATTGCCGCAGAAACCTGTGCAGTCGCCAGTGTTTTGTTGATCAGTTTGATACCACCCGTCACGATGACCGAACCCGCGAAGCAGAAAATCAGTAAATTTATCAGCAAATTAAGCAGCGCTTGCTTGCGCTTATTCAGTGACATAGCGAGAAGGTCGATTGATAGATGACGCTGCGCGCCCACCGTGTAGGCGGCGCCGAGCAGGCCGACCCAGATCATCAAAAAACGCGCAAGCTCGTCGGTTAAAGTACTTGGCTGGTTGAGTACATAACGGCTAAATACCTGCCAGACGACGCAGACAACCAGCGCAACCATGACGATGACTGAAAATGCGGCAATGACGCGGTCTACCGCAAGTTTAAGGCGGTTAAATATCATCATTAAAATCCTGGTGAACTGGGCCAGAGGCTGGCCCAGAAAGATGGTTACTGTGCTGCGCTCTCAAATTTTTCCAGCAGAGCCGCCTGCTTTGGATCTTTCTTGAAATCATCGAACAGCGGCTGGACAGCGGCGCGGAACGGCGCTTTTTCCACTTTCACAATCTCGCCGCCCATGGCTTTTGCCTGAGCGCGGGTATCGGCATCGATCTTGTCCCACAACTTCTGCTGGTACGCTTCTGAGTTTTTAGCCGCGGTAGTCAGGATCTGCTGCTGCTCTGGCGTCAACGTGTCCCAGGTTTTTGTTGAGATCACTAAAAAGTCCGGAATGGAGGCGTGTTCATCTTCAGAAAAAACTTTGGCGATCTCGATGTGGCGGGTCTGCACCCAGGAAGGCACGTTATTTTCTGCGCCATCAACCACACCTTGCTGCATGGCGGTATAAACCTCGCCAAAGGAGATTGGCGTTGGGGAACCGCCCATCAGCTCAATCATTTTGATGGTCGTTGGGCTTGGCTGAACGCGGATTTTCAGCCCTTTCAAATCTTCTGGTTTAGTGATGGGCTTTTTCGCGTAGAAGCTACGCGTACCGGCTACGTAGGCAGAAAGCGCAAAAAATCCTTTATCTTTCGTGGAATCCATAATTTCTTTGCCCACCTCGCCAAATACCACTTTGTTGAAATGATTTTGGTCTTTAAATAAGAAAGGCAAATTATAAATTGCATAAACGTTGTCAAATGATTCCAGATCGCTGGCGGAGCCTTTGGTCATATCCAGCGCGCCGTTTTGTAGCAGTTCCATGGTTTCGCGGGGATTACCCATCTGACTGCTGGGATAAATTCGCACCGTCATTTTGCCATCAGAAAGTTGTTTCACCTCTTTTGCCAGTTCTTCAAAAGCCTGGTGTACAACATGGCTACGTTCAAGATTGTGTGCAAGTTTAAGGGTGACTTTCTCTGCCGCGATGGCGCTCGTACTCAGCAGGGCGAGAAGGGAAGCACATAATAATGAACGAGAAAACAATCTATTTTTCATAGGTCAGCTCCATGCACCAGGGCAAAGGTTGGTTTATATCTGATGGTAATAAATGATGTTCTGTATGATAGATTGACATAGTTGTCGTACATCTATGCGCCATCTTAATGGCTAATGCGTGGGCCGAAAGGAGTTTATTCGCGTTTTGTGCGCTGGGTTGGATATATTTTTTTGAATAAGAAAAGTGTTATTCAACAATTAATAATAATGAGCATTAAAATTATCAAATAAAGACGATCTATGAGTTCGGTATTACCGAATTAATAGCGTGGGTGAATGTGCGCCGTTTAAAAGGCGCATCATTATTATTCGGGAAGAAATAATTCAAGAAGGGTATTCAGGAAGAATTTTCCGTGCTGCGTAATCTGCCAGGACGTTTCATTTTCGGTGAGGTAACCCTGCGCAATTGCTTCATCTAGCTGCTGCCTGATCGCCGTTTCGTTGAGTCCTGTATAGGCGCTAAATTCACTGCGCGGTGCGGCTTCCAGCAGGCGGAAGCGGTTCATAAAGAACTCAAACGGCTTATCGGCCTGATCGACCTCGCGCTGGCTTTCGAGATAACGCCCCTGCATGTATCCGCGCGGGTGGCGCGTTTTAGTGGTACGCAGAATGCGGCCATCGGCAAACGTGATTTTGCCATGTGCACCGCAGCCAATCCCCAGATAGTCACCGAAGCGCCAGTAGTTCAGATTATGCTGGCACTGATAGCCCGGTTTGGCATAGGCAGAGGTTTCATACTGCTGATAACCGGCGGCAGTCAGTAACTGATGGCCCTGCTCGAAGATATCCCACAGCGCGTCGTCATCCGGTAATACCGGTGGCCGTGAACCAAACAATGTGTTGGGTTCAATGGTCAGTTGATACCACGACAGGTGCGGCGGATTCAGCACAATGGCCTGTTGCAGATCGGCCAGTGCCTCCTCCAGTGACTGATCGGGCAGGCCGTGCATCAGATCGAGATTGAAACTGCGCAGCCCTAAACCGCCGGCGAGATTCGCCGCGCGTTTAGCTTCTTCCGGACCGTGAATGCGTCCAAGACGTTTCAGCTTGTCTTCGCTGAAGCTCTGTACGCCGATGGAGATACGGTTCACCCCGGCATGCTGATAGTCAACGAAGCGGTCGGCTTCTACTGTTCCGGGGTTCGCTTCCATCGTGATTTCTGCATCCGCTGCCAGGTTCAGGCGCGCGCGTACTCCGTCAAGCAACGTTTGCATTGCCGGGCCGGAGAGCAGGCTCGGCGTACCGCCACCAATAAAAATGGTCTTTACTTCACGCCCCTGTGCATACGCGACATCCGCGTCGAGGTCGTTCAGCAGATGCTGGACGTAATCATCGTGTGGGACTTCGCCTTTTAATGCATGCGAGTTGAAGTCGCAGTACGGGCATTTCTGCACACACCACGGGATGTGAATGTAAAGACTCAGCGGTGGCAACTTAACCATTACGCAGGGCTTCCAGTAGCAGCTTCAGCGCCTGACCACGGTGCGAAATAGCACTTTTTTCTTCACGCGTCAGTTCAGCGGCGGTTTTGCCCTCTGAAGGAACGAAGAAGATGGGATCGTAGCC
Organism: Citrobacter sp. RHB25-C09; assembly: GCF_013836145.1. Taxonomy (NCBI): domain Bacteria; kingdom Pseudomonadati; phylum Pseudomonadota; class Gammaproteobacteria; order Enterobacterales; family Enterobacteriaceae; genus Citrobacter; species Citrobacter sp. RHB25-C09. The sequence continues at coordinate 718,963 of NZ_CP057483.1, forward strand.
AAAGCCGCCGCTGCCTGCGGCTGTACGGGCGATCACGCCAGGCCAACTGCCGTGGCACACCAGCGGCGTCGGATCTTCAGCATGGCGCAGATAGACCAGAACGCAGTGGAAGCGCGCCTGGCGTTTCTCATCAGGCACCTCTTTTAGCGTTTCTAACAGCTTTTCCAGGTTCTTTTGATCGGTCGCGCCTTCGCCGGAATAGCGGGCGGAGTAGATCCCCGGCGCACCGCCCAGAAAATCCACGGCCAGGCCAGAATCATCGGCAATAGCCGGAAGTCCGGTCACCTGTGCGGCATGACGCGCTTTCAGGATCGCGTTTTCAATAAAGGTCAGGCCGGTTTCATCGGCAGAATCGACGCCGAGGTCGGTTTGCGCCACGACTTCAAGCCCGAAGTCGCTTAACAGCGACGCAAGCTCACGCACTTTACCGGCATTGCCGGTTGCGAGGACTACTTTTTGCATAGGATACCTAATCAGTTAACGCCGCGACTTCTGGCGGGATCTGTTGCGGATGAATGATTTTAACCTGTTTATGGCGGCCAAGTTCGCCCTTTTCAATCACGACCTGGCTCTTGGCCACGCGGAACTGCTTCCCGAGAAACTTCACCAGATGACTGTTCGCCTGGCCGTCTACGGGGGGCGCGGTAATGGCGACTTTCAGCTCGTCGCCATGTAATCCCACAATGCTGTCGCGGCTGGCTTTCGGCTGAATATAGAGCCGTAAAACCAGACCGTCATCGCAGCGTGTCACGGCACTCATAGCGCCATCCACAGCCCCGGCAGCAGCATATTACCGGTAGCCTGCAGGACTTCGCCGATACCCATATTGACCACATACAGAAGCAACACGAGGATCATCGGAGAAAAATCGATGCCGCCCATTCCCGGAAGAATACGGCGAATCGGGCGTAGCAACGGTTCCGCAAGCTGAATGAGTACGTACTCAATCGGGCTACGCCCCTGGCTCACCCAGCTCATAATCGCCATCACCAGCAACACCCAGAAGATCAGTAAGCCAATCGTTTTGAGTACGATGAGTAACGCTGCGATCCAGATGATCGGCAGAAAAGTCACCACTTTAAACAGCACAATCGCTTTGATAAAGCTGAGGATATACGCCACCAGTAATGATGCGCTATCGACCGGCCCCATTGCAGGAATAATACGGCGCAATGGTCCAATGACCGGTTGTGTAATCTTCACCACAAACTGGGATAAAGGGTTATAAAAGTCACAGCGAGCCCATTGCATCCAGATGCGCAATAACAGCACCATGGTGTACAGCTCAATTACCGTTGAGAGCAAGAAGGTCAACGTATTCATGGCGTTCCTCAGATTTCCTTAATTTTTTGTGTAATCACGGGCACCAAAAATGGCAGTGCCGATACGAACCATCGTGCTACCTGCCGCAATGGCGGCATCCATGTCGTCCGACATACCCAGTGACAGGGTATCGACGTCAGGATAGCGTGTTTTCAGCCCGGCAAATGCTACAGCCATTTGGCGTGCGACTTCAAACTGCCTTACATAATCTGACTCAGGCGCGGGGATCGCCATCAGTCCGCGCAGGCGGAGTTTCGGCAATTCGGCAACCTCTGCGGCAAGCGCATCCAGTGCGTCAAGCGTAATACCAGACTTACTGTTTTCATCGCTGATGTTGATTTGAATCAGCACGTTCAAAGGCGCCATCCCTTCCGGACGCTGTTCGCTCAGTCGTGCCGCAATGCGCAGGCGGTCGATGGTATGGCACCAGTCAAAGTGCTCTGCCACCAGACGGCTTTTGTTGGACTGTAGCGGACCAATAAAGTGCCACTGCAACCCCTCAACACCTTTCTCACGAAAGTGACGGATTTTTTCCACCCCTTCCTGCACATAGTTTTCACCGAATGCAGACTGCCCGGCGGCAATCGCTTCTTCGATGGCACTCGCAGGTTTGGTTTTACTCACTGCAAGCAACGTGACTTCTTCTGAAGCGCGGCCGCAACGCGATGCGGCCGCTGAGATTTTGTCCCGGACCTGTGCCAGGTTATGCGCGATATCGTTCATTTTCCGAGGAGGTATCTATGAATATGGAAGAAATTGTGGCCCTTAGTGTAAAGCATAACGTCTCGGATCTACACCTGAGTGATGCATGGCCCGCACGCTGGCGAAAGCGAGGGCGCATGGAGAGCGCGCCGCTCACCGCGCCAGATGTTGCCCGCCTGTTGGTGCACTGGCTGGATGAAGGGCAACTGGCGGCGTTACGACAAAACGGCCAGCTTGATTTCGCGGTCACGCTTGCGGATAACCAGCGCCTGCGAGCCAGTGCTTTTCACCAGCGGCAGGGGACATCGCTGGCGCTGCGTCTGTTGCCGACACACTGTCCGACGCTTGAAGAACTGGGGACACCATCTGCATTACCTGAACTGCTGACCCGCGAGAACGGACTGATTCTGGTCACGGGCGCGACGGGCAGCGGCAAGTCAACCACGCTTGCAGCAATGGTGGAGTGGCTGAATCAGCACGTTGACGGACACATTCTGACGCTGGAAGACCCCATCGAATTTCTCTATTCCAGCCAGCGCTGTTTGATTCAGCAACGCGAGGTGGGGCTGCACTGCCCGTCGTTCGCGTCAGGGCTACGCGCCGCGCTGCGGGAAGATCCGGACGTCATCCTGCTGGGAGAACTTCGCGACAGCGAAACCATTCGACTGGCGCTGACGGCGGCGGAAACAGGGCACCTGGTACTGGCAACGCTGCATACGCGGGGGGCAGTGCAGGCGATCGAACGGCTGGTGGATACCTTTCCGGCACAGGAAAAAGATCCGGTACGCAGTCAACTGGCGGGTAGCCTGTGCGCCGTACTGTCACAAAAGCTGGAGCCTGATAAGCAGTCGGGACGCGTTGCGCTGTTTGAACTGCTGATCAATACGCCTGCGACAGGAAATTTAATTCGTGAAGGGAAAACCCACCAGTTGCCGCATATCGTTCAGACCGGGCAGCAGTCAGGAATGATGACTTTTGCCCAAAGCCTGCAACAGCGACAGGCGCAAGGGCGTTTATAGGCCAGTTTGCCGGGAGGAATCAGTATCCCTGCTCGAAATAGCTTTCGAGGATAATCACGGCGGAGGCGGAGTCGATCTTACCTTTATTCAGCGCACGATAGCCGCCCTGCTCGAACAGGCCGGAACGGGCTTCGACGGTACTGAGGCGTTCGTCATGCAGTGTGACGGTAACGCCAAAGCGGCCATGTATGCGGTTAGCGAACTTGCGGGCGCGTGCCGTCAGCGGCTGCTCGGTGCCGTCCATGTTGAGTGGGAGCCCGACGATGATTTCATCCGGCTGCCACTCTTTTAGCAGGCGCTCGATCAGGTTCCAGTCCGGTGTACCGTCCTGCGCTTTAATGGCCGGCAGCGCGCGCGCGGTGCCGGTGATGCGCTGGCCAATCGCCACGCCGATACTTTTGGTGCCAAAGTCAAAGGCCAGTAACGTTCCGCTCATCAGGCGTGCCCCGCCACACCGGGCATGGTCAGAATGTCGATGCCAATCAGTTTAGCGGCTTCACGCCAGCGGTCGGCAATTGGCGTTTTAAACAGGATATTGAGATCCGCAGGCGCGGTCAGCCATGCGTTATCCAGCAGCTCTTGCTCAAGCTGGCCCTTGTCCCAGGAGGAATAGCCCAGCGCAACCAGCACTTCGGCAGGTTGTTCGCTCGTCCCCAACGTTTCGAGCACGTCGCGTGAGGTGGTGATCACGGTGTTATCCGAAATACGAATGCTGGAAGAGAAACGTGACGGCGGCGTGTGGAGAATAAACCCTCGATCTTCCGCCAGCGGGCCGCCGAGCATGACCGCTTTATCCAGACGGATCGCCGGATCCCGTGGTTCGGGCTTAATTTTCAGTTTTTCCAGAATCCCATCGATCTGGAGATTTTCCAGGGGTTTATTCACAATAATCCCCATTGCGCCATCTTCGTTATGTTCGCAAATGTACACCACGGAGCGGCGGAAAAACGGATCGTGGAGAGCAGGCATGGCAATAAGAAAGTGATGCTGTAAATTCATTGTCAGAGGTTCTGTTTCCTGGTTCAAAAAAACAACAGGGGGTCAGTATGTGGGCAAAGCGCTCAGTTGTCACCCTCTGAAAATAGCTTTGCCGGATGCTGGCTTCGCCTTATCCGGCCTGGGGGTGCAACAGGTAGGCCGGATAGGACGCGAAAGCATCGCCATCCGGCAATCAACGTTTACTTCTTCAGGCGCGCTTCAATGGCGTCCATCAGCATCCCGGTAATAGAAACCGGGAATACGGCTTCGATCTCGCGAATACAGGTCGGGCTGGTGACGTTAATCTCCGTCAGGCGATCGCCGATGATGTCCAGACCGACAAAAATTAGCCCTTTAGCTTTCAGCGTCGGCCCAATGCGGCGGGCGATTTCCCAGTCGCTTTCGGTTAACGGACGTGGCTCACCGCGTCCACCGGCGGCGAGGTTACCACGGGTTTCGCCCCCCTGCGGAATACGCGCCAGGCAGTACGGCACCGGTTCGCCATCCACGACCAGCACACGCTTGTCGCCATCGACAATCGCGGGCAGATAGTTCTGCGCCATGCAGTAGCGAGTGCCGTGCTCGGTCAGGGTTTCGGCTATCACGCCGAGGTTCGGATCGCCTTCCTTCACCCGGAAAATGGACGCGCCGCCCATGCCATCCAGCGGTTTAAGAATGATATCGCTGTGTTTCTGCCAGAAGGCTTTCAACTGCGCCTTATTGCGCGTGACCAGCGTTTCTGGGGTGAGATCGGAGAACCAGGCGGTAAACAGCTTCTCGTTACAGTCGCGCAGGCTCTGCGGCTTGTTAACAATCAGCGTCCCTTTCTCTTCCGCACGTTCCAGAATGTAAGTGGCGTAAATGAATTCGGTATCAAACGGCGGATCTTTACGCATCAGAATGACGTCGAGATCGGCGAGCGGCAGATCCTGTTCACCGGTGAATTCATACCATTGGTCGTAATTTTGTTCGACGCTCAGCGTGCGTGTACGGGCGCGGGCTTCGCCGTTGATCAGATAAAGATCGGCCATCTCCATGTAATGAAGTTCGTAACCACGACGTTGCGCTTCCAGCAGCATAGCGAAGCTGGAATCTTTCTTGATGTTGATGCTTGCGATGGGGTCCATCACGATGCCGAGCTTGATCATTATTCTTCTCCGTTAGCCCAGATCGCCAAATCGCACCTGTAGTGCGGTAATGGCGGTGAGCGCAGTTGTCTCAGTACGCAGAACGCGAGGTCCTAACAGAATATCAGTAAACTGATAACGCGCGGTCATGGCAATTTCATCCGCCGACAGTCCGCCTTCCGGACCTATCAGCAGGCGAACGCGCTCAACCGGCAGCGGTAACGTGTTGATGCTGTCACTGGCGCGGGGATGGAGGTTCAGCTTCAGGCCTTCATCCTGTTCCGCACACCAGGCTTCCAGATCCATCGCCGGGCGAATTTCCGGCACCCGGTTACGACCGCACTGCTCGCAGGCAGCAATTGCAATTTTCTGCCACTGCTGGAGCTTCTTGTTCAGACGTTCGCTGTCCAGTTTAACGCCGCAGCGCTCAGAAAAAAGTGGCGTAATGAGGCTTACACCCAGCTCGATCGATTTCTGGATAGTGAATTCCATTTTTTCGCCGCGAGACATCACCTGTCCAAGGTGAATATGCAGCGGCGATTCACGATCGTCGATCTCGCCGCGTAATACCTTAACTTCCACGCTTTTCTTGCTGGCGCTTGTGATTTCCGCGTCAAAGACCTGATTGCTGCCATCAAACAGTTGCAGAGCCTGACCTGCCCCCATCCGCAGGACGCGGCCAATATGGTTGGCGGCATCTTCACACAGAGAGAACTGGCTGCCGGGGGTGATAGGTTCAGGGTGATAAATGCGGGGAATGCGCATAGTTTAAAATCCGCTTATCTCCCCACGCGATTGCCGGGCGTGGGGGAGGGGTTAAAAATAATCCCGCTAGTGTAGGTTAGCTCTTTTGCGCCTGGCAAGCGCGTTGCACGTAAGGGTTATGGTTTCCCTGAATCCTGGCGATGCGTGCGTCGCGCTCGCACTCCCAGTCCGTCACCGGATACATCTTATTCCAGGCGTTAAAAAGCTGCGTCTGCTGACGGGAAAGGGTCAGGTTGTACTGGTCGCGCATATAAAAGTAAGTCCGCGCGATGGCGCCACGGGCGCGGGCAGGCGGCTCGGCCAATTTCTCTTTGAAATCGACCTTCATGGCGCACTGTCCGTACTGGCCTTCACCGCCGTTCCACTGACTGTACATAAAGTTCCCCCGATCGCCGTTGACCTCGCCGACCGAAGGTTGCAGGTTATGCATGTCGCTTTCTATCTTGCGGTAGACCGGATCTTTGGCACAGTTTTTCCGTCCCCCGTCCTGCCAGCACTGGCGCTGGTGGCCAAACTGCCATGCTGGAACCACATGTTCCCATTCGATTCGGCTGGCCCGATTCTCATTTTTGCGCACTTTATAGCCGCAGGAGGCGAGATCGACCACGCCTTTCTTGCCCTGCCAGTTGATTTTGCATCCGCAATAGAAGTCGCCGGGAACGTCTGCGTTGACCTTTACGCCAGCGGCTTTTGCCTGGGAGAAATTGTTGATGCCAGCGGCTAACGTCTGGCCTGAAAACGCCACAGTGAAAAGGGCGGTGGCGAAGGAGAGATTACGGTACATCATGAACTCCGTATCAAAACGAGCCCGCAACGTAGCGAATGTGGTTCGGCGATGCAATCAGTTAGATCAGAAAAGTTCCTGTAAATTATGATTATTTTCTTTGCGGAACTAAGAGTTCACCGCAGTGAACACAGCGGTAGGTGGCTTCACCGCGCACGACGCGATTATGGCGGCGAATCGTCAACTGATGCTCCTGGCACTGGCAGCGATACGGGAACGTATTGCGGCGCACGGATTGCAGCTCGAACTGATGCGTTCGGCGGGCGGGAACGCCCAGTACGCTTTCCATCATCCATTTCCACTCTTTGCCGTGCGGCGCGACCCGGCCAAACTGCTTCCACACCAGTAAATGCGCCAGCTCGTGCGGCACCACTTCGTTGATAAAGGCGTCGACATTTTCCATCAGCAGAACCGGATTCAGGCGGATTTCGTAGCTTTCCAGCCATGCGGTTCCGGCAGACGTACCGCGCTGCTGGTAAACCAGCTTCGGTTCAGGGTTGTTGCGTCCGAGCTTCAGGTTAGCCTGGGCGAGATGTTCTCGCAGGCTGCGCATGACAGCTTGCTGGACGGCGATGGGGAGACGGGCGGTTTTCATAACGGCAGAGAATAGTGCGCCAGACGCGGGACTGCAAGAGGGAGCGTCCTCCGCTGAGGGAGGACGCAAGGGGGATTAATCGTGTGCGCCAATTTCGCGCAGTTTGCGCCCCTTCATCAGGTTACGCTCAATATGCTCCAGCGAGACGTGCTTGGTTTCCGGCACCAGCCACAGCGTCAACAGAATAAACAGGACGTTCAGGCCAGCGTAAACCCAGAAGGTATTGGCATTACCCAGGGTGTTAAGCATGGTCAGGAACGTCGCGCCGACGATCATATTGGCAATCCAGTTTGTGGCGGTAGAGCAGGTGATACCGAAATCGCGCCCCTTCAGCGGCTGAATTTCAGAGCACAGCACCCAAATCAGCGGACCGGCGCTCATCGCAAAACCAATGATGAACATCAGCAGCATGGCGATGGCGAAGTACTGCGCGGTCGGTGAATGAATGCCGATGTGCATCATCGTCCCCAGGATCCCCATTCCGGCGGCCATTACCAGGAAGCCCAGCGTTAACGTCGGCTTACGGCCCCAGCGGTCGACCAGGCCAATGGCGATAAAGGTTGCCAACACGTTGGTCAAACCGACAATCACGGTGCCCCACATCTGTTCGGTGGTATTGGTGTAGCCAGCCAGTTCGAAGATTTTCGGCGCGTAATACATGATGACGTTCATCCCGGTAAACTGCTGCATCACCTGCAACAGCACGCCAAGAAAGACCGCGCGGCGGAAATTGCTGTTCTCTTTGAACAGTGCCCAGCCGCTCTGTTTTACCTGCAGGCTTTCGCGAATCTCCTCCAGTTCACGTTTGGCCTCTGCGCTAGTATCGCGCAGGCGCAATAGCACCCGTTCGGCATCATGGAAGCGGCGTTTCGCGGCGAACCAGCGCGGGCTGTCGGGGAGGAAGAAGACGCCAATCAGCAGCAAAATGGCGGGAATGATAATGATGCCCAGCATCCAGCGCCATGCGCCGCTGTAGCTGAAAGCGGTATCTGAAAGGTAAGCGCCAAGGATCCCGATGGTGATCATTAACTGATACATCGAGATCATGCTGCCACGGATCTTTTCAGGTGCGATCTCCGACAGATACAGCGGCGCGGTGTAGGAGGCAACGCCCACCGCCAGACCCAGTAGCACACGAGAGAGAATAAGTACTTCAACGTTCGGCGCGGCGGCAGAGAAGAGGGAACCGGCAACAAACAGGATCGCGCCGATCATCAAACTCTTTTTGCGCCCGAGCTTAAAGGAGAGCCAGCCGCTACCGACAGCGCCGACCGCGGCCCCAAACATCATCGAGCTGACCACCCATTCCTGGGTGTGCGCGGAAATTTTGAACTCATCGGTAATGAATGGTAAAGCTCCGGCAATGACGCCAATATCCAGGCCAAACAGTAACCCTGCCAGGGCTGCAAGAAAGCAGACAAAAAATGTCATCGCCTTATTTGAACGCCCCTGTTTTTTATTATCAGGCATTATTTCCTCCACTCATGTAATCGCTTACATGTTGATTTTGTCAGGTGAAATTTTAAAAAGATGAAAATAAAAGGATTTCTAAACCATAGACCGAATTACACCCCCTGGAATTAAGACCAGACTGAAAAATGGTGTAACAAAACAGGAAATGTACGAGGAAGAAGGTGTATGCAGGGGAAGGTAATCGCGTTTGTAATCGCTTTCACGCAAACTTACGCAGCAAAAGAAGAGAGGGCGCAAACGGGCCGGACTGGATGTGTCCGGCACCGTAAGGAGGAATTACTTCAGACCAGCCGCTTCGCGCAGAAGCTGCGCCTTGTCGGTTTTTTCCCATGGGAAATGTTCGCGACCAAAGTGACCGTATGCCGCCGTCTCTTTATAGATCGGGTGCAGCAGATCCAACATCTGAATCAGGCCGTATGGACGCAGGTCGAAGAATTCACGAACCAGCAGAGTCAGTTGCTCAGAAGAGACTTTTTCAGTACCGAACGTTTCTACCATGATGGAGGTTGGTTCTGCTACGCCGATAGCGTAGGAAACCTGGATCTCACAACGATCCGCCAGACCGGCAGCGACGATGTTTTTCGCTACATAACGCGCCGCGTAAGCTGCAGAACGGTCAACCTTGGATGGATCTTTACCAGAGAACGCACCGCCGCCGTGACGCGCCATGCCGCCGTAGGTATCAACGATGATTTTACGTCCGGTCAGGCCGCAGTCGCCCATCGGGCCGCCGATCACAAAGCGTCCTGTCGGGTTGATGAAGTATTTCGTGGACGCGCTCAGCCATTCGGTCGGCAGAACCGGCTTAATGATCTCTTCCATCACCGCTTCTTGCAGGGATTTCTGGTCAATATCTTCGCAATGCTGAGTGGAAAGCACCACGGCATCAATGCCAACGATTTTACCGTCGTCATACTGGAAGGTGACCTGGCTTTTCGCATCCGGACGCAGCCATGGCAGCGTGCCGTTCTTACGCACTTCAGCCTGACGCTGTACCAGACGGTGCGCGTAGGTGATTGGTGCTGGCATCAGCACGTCAGTTTCGTTGGTGGCATAGCCGAACATCAGGCCCTGGTCGCCCGCGCCCTGTTCCAGCGGATCGGCACGGTCAACGCCCTGGTTGATATCCGGAGATTGCTTACCGATGGCGCTCAGGACGGCACAAGAGTTGGCATCAAAGCCCATGTCGGAATGCACATAGCCAATTTCGCGAACGGTATTACGCGTAATCTCTTCGATATCAACCCATGCGCTGGTGGTGATTTCACCGCCCACTAAAACCATGCCGGTTTTCACGTAAGTTTCACATGCGACACGTGCTTTAGGATCCTGCTCGAGGATAGCATCCAGCACGGCATCAGAGATTTGGTCAGCGATTTTGTCAGGATGCCCTTCTGATACGGACTCGGACGTAAAAAGGTGTTTTGCCATATTTTGTTTCACCTAAGGAGAATATGTTTAGCTCAAACTGTTGTGCGGAAAAGCCATAGCAGAGGGTTCTACCAAGGCCTGCAGGTTACTGACACTGGCAGTCTGAGTGTTAATCAGTATAGATGGATTAACATCTGGACGGCTATTTTAGGTGATTTCTTCATCGGATTTCCAGCTATTTTTGAAACATGTCGCATTACGTTGTAATCGCGAAGGAAAATTATTTGCAAACTCTGGTGGCATTCTGCGCATTTATCTTTTGCTTTTTCCCCGTCTTGTCGGTATAAAACGCGACGCGCGGCTCATCCAAAAAAGCGCTCGATGAATTCATCGTGTCGCCACTTCCAGCCGGGTTAACACTTTAGCTTGTGGGTTCGTTCCGTCAGGGGCGGCCGTGGAGGTGATACGAGATAATGAACCGCTGTTTTCTGCTGAATCTGTCGCGCCGTTCTGGTGTGATGATGTCCCCCGCAATCTGCATCTCTGCTTTGCATACCTGCCGATGATATGAAAATGAAACCGGTCGTTCAGACGCAGCGCCAGCACGAACTGCTGGAAAATTCGTCTGTATATGGGTTGTTATCGCTTCTTCTGATTGCGATAGTAGTCAACTGTTTTACACTTGTTACTAAAATTTGAGGTTCGCTATGTCTGACGACATGTCTTTGGGTTCGCCTTCGTCAGCAGGCGAACAGGGTGTACTACGCTCCATGCAGGAGGTTGCAATGAGCTCCCAGGAAGCCAGCAAGATGCTGCGTACTTACAATATTGCCTGGTGGGGCAATAACTACTACGACGTCAATGAACTGGGACACATTAGCGTGTGCCCGGATCCTGACGTACCGGAAGCGCGCGTCGATCTCGCCAAGCTGGTGAAAGCTCGCGAAGCGCAGGGACAACGCCTGCCAGCACTGTTCTGCTTCCCGCAGATCCTGCAACACCGTTTGCGTTCGATTAACGCGGCGTTCAAACGTGCGCGGGAGTCTTACGGCTATAACGGTGACTACTTCCTCGTTTACCCGATCAAGGTCAACCAGCACCGTCGCGTCATTGAATCGCTGATCCACTCCGGGGAACCGCTGGGTCTGGAAGCGGGTTCAAAAGCGGAACTGATGGCGGTTCTGGCACATGCCGGTATGACCCGCAGCGTGATTGTCTGTAACGGCTATAAAGACCGCGAATACATCCGCCTGGCGTTAATTGGCGAGAAGATGGGCCACAAAGTCTATCTGGTCATCGAGAAGATGTCTGAAATCGCGATTGTGCTGGATGAAGCTGAGCGTCTGAACGTCATCCCGCGCCTCGGCGTCCGCGCCCGTCTGGCGTCTCAGGGGTCCGGCAAATGGCAGTCTTCCGGCGGCGAAAAATCCAAATTTGGTCTGGCGGCAACTCAGGTTCTGCAACTGGTTGAAACCCTGCGTGAAGCCGGGCGTCTGGACAGCCTGCAACTGCTGCACTTCCACCTTGGCTCGCAGATGGCGAACATTCGTGATATTGCGACAGGTGTGCGTGAATCCGCGCGTTTTTACGTTGAACTACACAAGCTGGGCGTCAATATTCAGTGCTTCGATGTGGGCGGCGGCCTGGGCGTCGACTACGAAGGAACCCGTTCGCAGTCTGACTGCTCGGTGAACTACGGCCTGAATGAATACGCCAATAACATCATCTGGGCGATTGGCGATGCCTGTGAAGAGAACGGCTTGCCGCACCCGACGGTGATCACCGAGTCGGGACGTGCGGTAACCGCGCACCATACGGTGCTGGTTTCCAACATTATCGGCGTGGAACGTAACGAATATACCGTGCCTGTTCAGCCTGCCGACGACGCACCGCGCGCGCTGCAAAGCATGTGGGAAACCTGGCAGGAGATGCATGAACCGGGTACGCGCCGCTCATTGCGCGAATGGCTGCACGACAGCCAGATGGATCTGCACGACATTCACATCGGCTATTCTTCTGGCACGTTCAGCCTGCAGGAGCGCGCGTGGGCAGAGCAGCTTTACTTAAGCATGTGCCATGAAGTGCAAAAGCAACTGGACCCGCAGAACCGTGCGCATCGCCCGATTATCGACGAACTGCAGGAGCGTATGGCGGACAAAATGTACGTCAACTTCTCGCTGTTCCAGTCGATGCCGGACGCATGGGGCATCGATCAGTTGTTCCCGGTTCTACCGCTGGAAGGGCTGGATCAGGTGCCGGAACGTCGTGCGGTGCTGCTGGATATCACCTGTGACTCCGACGGGGCGATCGATCACTACATCGACGGTGATGGTATTGCCACCACGATGCCAATGCCGGAGTACGATCCAGAGAACCCGCCAATGCTCGGTTTCTTTATGGTTGGCGCCTATCAGGAGATCCTCGGCAACATGCACAATCTGTTCGGTGATACCGAAGCAGTTGACGTGTTTGTCTTCCCGGACGGCAGCGTAGAAGTTGAGTTGTCTGACGAAGGGGATACGGTGGCGGACATGCTGCAATACGTGCAGCTGGATCCGAACACCCTGCTGACGCACTTCCGCGATCAGGTAAAACAAACCGGGCTGGACGATGCGCTGCAGCAGCAGTTCCTCGAAGAGTTCGAAGCGGGTCTGTACGGGTACACTTACCTGGAAGACGAGTAGCCGTTGATGCCCGGTGGCGCTGCGCTTACCGGGCCTACGAATGTAGGTCGGATAAGGCGAAGTCGCCATCCGGCAGAATGCTATACTCACTTGAACCCGTATGAATTAACGGCGATAATTCGCCCCAATAAGCGATTTACGAATCAATCCCTTCCTCGTCGGGTTTAACGACGCGGAGGGGATTTTTTTTCATCTGTTTTTAATGTATCGACTTTAAATGAGGTCAGGACATGAGCACTTTAGGTCATCAGTACGATAACTCTCTGGTATCTAACGCGTTTGGTTTTTTGCGTCTGCCGATGAATTTCCAGCCCTATGACAGCGACGCGGATTGGGTGATTACTGGCGTGCCGTTTGATATGGCGACTTCCGGTCGTGCAGGCGGCCGTCACGGTCCGGCGGCGATCCGTCAGGTATCCACCAACCTTGCCTGGGAACATAACCGCTTCCCGTGGAATTTCGACATGCGCGAGCGTCTGAACGTCGTTGACTGTGGCGATCTGGTGTACGCTTTTGGCGATGCCCGTGAGATGAGCGAAAAATTACAGGCGCACGCCGAAAAACTGCTGGCGGCGGGTAAACGCATGCTCTCTTTCGGTGGTGACCACTTTGTAACGCTGCCGCTGCTGCGCGCGCATGCGAAGCACTTCGGCAAAATGGCGCTGGTGCATTTTGATGCACATACTGATACTTATGCCAACGGCTGCGAGTTTGACCATGGCACCATGTTCTACACCGCGCCGAACGAAGGGCTGATCGATCCGAATCACTCCGTGCAGATTGGTATTCGTACCGAGTTCGACAAAGATAATGGTTTTACCGTGCTGGATGCCTGTCAGGTGAACGATCGTGGCGTGGATGACATCATCGCGCAGGTGAAACAGATTGTGGGTGATATGCCCGTTTATCTGACTTTTGACATCGACTGCCTGGATCCGGCGTTTGCGCCTGGCACCGGTACGCCGGTGATTGGCGGCCTGACGTCTGACCGTGCGATTAAGCTGGTTCGTGGTCTGAAAGATCTGAACATCGTGGGTATGGACGTGGTGGAAGTGGCTCCGGCTTACGATCAGTCTGAAATTACCGCGCTGGCGGCAGCGACGTTAGCGTTAGAAATGCTGTATATCCAGGCGGCGAAGAAAGGCGAGTAGTAGTCGGACTATTTTGCTCGTCATTTTGCACGTATTGCCCGGTGGCGCTGCGCTTACCGGGCCTACGGGTAGGCCGGATAAGGCGTTTACGCCGCCATCCGGCACTGTTTGAAGATTACTTAATTCCGTCGGCGCTCATACGATCGCGAATATGTTGCGCACGTTCGGCGGACGCCGGGTGATCGTCAAACATCGAGCTTTGACGTCCGGCTTCCAGTTTCGCCAGTTTCTCGAAGCTGGTGGCAAGACCTGCCGGGCTAATGTTGCGTTTGCGCAACAGATCGTAAGAGTAGTCATCCGCCTCTGCTTCCTGGCGCTGGGAGAACTGCGAGTTCACCAGTTTTTCGCCCAGGTCGCCAAGCTGCGACTGCGACAGGCTGCCGACAATCCCGCCCGCGGACGCCGCTGCTGCACGTACGGCATTGGTGCCGAGCGCAACCTGCATCCCTTTCTTCACGTGTCCAAGCGCAACGTGCCCCATTTCGTGGCCAATCACCGCTTCGACTTCGTTATCGTTCATCATGTCCATCAGGCCGCTGTACACGCGGATACAGCCGTTCGCCATGGCAAAGGCATTCACGTCTTTCGCCATGTAAACCTTATAGTTTACCGCCTGTCCATTGATGTTATCGCCCAGCGCCGTGGCGATTTTGCTCAGGCGTTTAGCGTACTCGCTGCTGGCCGGGGCAATAGTGGCTTTGCTGTCCATATCCGCACACGCCTGGTTACTTAACGCGATAACCTGGGCATCGCTCAGGCTGTATGCCTGAAAAGCTTCGGCACCCGATGAGAGCAGTCCGTTGGAGTTCATATTCTGGCAACCGGTCAGTACCGTTGCCACGCTCATTGCCAGCAGTAAAGCGCGAATTTTCATTTTTCTCTTCCGCACGAAATCAATAGTGATCCAAAAATGCGCCGTTCGCAGGTGAACTCGCGCCCAGGCTAAGTATAAAGAAAAGCACGATAAACGGGCGAGAAGTTTGCGCAACATGCGGGCTTGATCCAGAGATTTCTGAAGCGGCAAAAGGATGCTCCATGTACATGACAGGCGGCTTGGGTTACATTGTTCGGACTTTTTTCCGGCGTAGCCCAAAACGCGCGGTAGTCAAGTCGTTACGGGCCGGCCTTCATCATCCGATCTGGAGTCAAAATGTCCTCACGTAAAGAGCTTGCCAATGCTATTCGTGCGCTGAGCATGGACGCAGTACAGAAAGCCAAATCCGGTCACCCGGGTGCCCCGATGGGTATGGCTGACATTGCCGAAGTCCTGTGGCGTGATTTCCTGAACCACAACCCGCAAAACCCATCCTGGGCCGATCGTGACCGCTTTGTGCTGTCTAACGGTCATGGTTCCATGCTGATTTACAGCCTGCTGCACCTCACCGGTTACGATCTGCCGATGTCTGAGCTGCAGAACTTCCGTCAGCTGCATTCTAAAACTCCGGGCCACCCGGAAGTGGGTTATACCGCTGGTGTTGAAACGACCACCGGTCCGCTGGGTCAGGGGATTGCCAACGCAGTCGGTATGGCTATCGCGGAAAAAACGCTGGCCGCACAGTTCAACCGTCCGGGTCATGACATTGTAAACCACTACACCTACGCCTTTATGGGCGACGGTTGCATGATGGAAGGTATCTCTCACGAGGTATGCTCCCTGGCCGGTACCCTGAAACTGGGCAAACTGGTTGCGTTCTACGATGACAACGGTATCTCTATCGATGGTCACGTTGAAGGCTGGTTCACTGACGATACTGCGAAGCGTTTCGAAGCCTACGGCTGGCACGTTGTACGCGGTGTAGACGGTCACGATGCCGAAGCAATCAAACGCGCAGTCGAAGAAGCGCGTGCAGTCACTGACAAACCGTCCCTGCTGATGTGCAAAACCATCATCGGTTTCGGTTCTCCGAACAAAGCCGGTACTCACGATTCCCACGGTGCGCCGTTGGGCGATGCAGAAATCGCACTGACCCGCGAACAGCTGGGCTGGAAGTACGCGCCGTTCGAAATCCCGTCTGAAATTTATGCCCAGTGGGATGCGAAAGAAGCAGGCCAGGCGAAAGAGTCCGCATGGAACGAAAAATTCGCTGCGTATGCCAAAGCCTTCCCGCAGGAAGCCGCAGAATTCACCCGTCGTATGAAAGGTGAAATGCCGGCTGACTTCGACGCGAAAGCGAAAGAGTTCATCGCAAAACTGCAGGCGAATCCGTCCAAGATCGCCAGCCGTAAAGCGTCTCAGAATGCGATCGAAGCGTTCGGTCCTTTACTGCCAGAATTCCTCGGCGGTTCCGCTGACCTGGCGCCGTCTAACCTGACTCTGTGGTCCGGTTCTAAAGCGATTAACGAAGACGCAGCGGGTAACTATATCCATTACGGTGTTCGTGAATTCGGTATGACCGCTATTGCGAACGGTATCTCTCTGCACGGTGGTTTTCTGCCGTACACCTCTACCTTCCTGATGTTCGTTGAGTACGCCCGTAACGCGGTGCGTATGGCTGCGCTGATGAAACAGCGTCAGGTGATGGTCTACACCCACGACTCCATCGGTCTGGGCGAAGATGGCCCAACTCACCAGCCGGTAGAGCAGGTTGCGTCTTTGCGTGTGACCCCGAACATGAGCACATGGCGTCCATGTGACCAGGTTGAATCCGCAGTGGCGTGGAAATACGGCGTTGAGCGTCAGGACGGCCCGACCGCGCTGATCCTCTCTCGTCAGAACCTGGCTCAGCAGGAACGTACTGAAGAGCAACTGGCAAACATCGCTCGCGGTGGTTACGTGCTGAAAGATTGTGCTGGCCAGCCGCAGCTGATCCTCATCGCCACCGGTTCTGAAGTTGAACTGGCTGTGGCTGCATGGGACAAACTGTCTGCCGAAGGCGTTAAAGCGCGCGTGGTTTCCATGCCGTCTACCGATGCGTTCGACAAGCAGGATGCCGCATACCGTGAATCCGTACTGCCGAAAGCGGTCTCCGCTCGCGTGGCAGTCGAAGCGGGTATTGCTGACTACTGGTTCAAATATGTTGGCCTGAACGGCGCTATCGTCGGGATGACCACCTTCGGTGAATCTGCTCCGGCAGAACTGCTGTTCGAAGAGTTCGGCTTTACCGTTGAGAACGTAGTCGCGAAAGCGAAAGAACTGCTCTAAATCATTTTAGAGAACAAAAACGGGTCGCTCTGGCGGCCCGTTTTATTTATCACTTCAAATTATTTTTTCTCAAACAAGTCATTATTTGTGATCTGATTAGCAATTATGTTATTTAAAAATTATTAGTAATTGCAATGCAAGTCACGTAATTGCAGTTGCTTTTATAAATACCTTCATCAAATCATTGTTTTAAAACAATTTACGAAAACCTTCTTTTTCCAGTCAGCATTTTCCCTCTCAATTGATTTCACTTTGTCTCGCGAGTATTTTGTTTTTAACGATACGCTGTACCCAAAAATAAAATAAGGATGGTTTATGCGTTTGATTGATTATTTTCCGGAAGCATCAATTTCAATAAAACAAGGGGCAAAGGATTGGCAGGAAGCGATTGATTTTTCCATGTCTCCCCTGCTAGCGAAACATTATATAAATGCTGATTATATCCAGGCAATTAAGGACTCCACTCTCAATAATGGTCCTTATTATATTCTGGCACCCGGTGTGGCGATGCCTCATGCGCGCCCAGAATGTGGCGCATTAAAGACGGGGTTGTCTCTTACGTTACTTAAAAAAGCAGTCCAGTTTGCCGATGATGATGAACCCATAACATTATTAATTGGCTTGTCAGCGGCGAATGCCGATTCACATATCGGCGCTATCCAGGCATTAAGCGAATTGTTATGTGAAGAGGAAACCGTAGCCTCGTTATTAGCGGCTAAATCTGAAAAACAGTTGGCGGATATTATCGCTCACGCATAATTATTTCTCCTTAACAGGATATTATCATGGAAAACAAGTCTGCTCGTGCAAAGGTCCAGGCTTTTGGGGGATTTTTGACTGCAATGGTCATTCCCAATATTGGTGCTTTTATTGCCTGGGGTTTTATTACTGCCTTATTTATTCCAACGGGCTGGATGCCCAATGAGCATTTCGCCAAAATTGTCGGCCCGATGATTACCTATTTACTTCCGGTGATGATCGGTTCTACCGGGGGGCACCTGGTCGGGGGGAAACGCGGCGCGGTGATGGGGGGCATTGGTACCATTGGGGTCATTATTGGTGCGGATATCCCCATGTTCCTTGGTTCAATGATCATGGGGCCCCTCGGTGGTCTGGTCATTAAACATATCGATCGCCTGTTGGATAAGCGTATTCCCGCAGGCTTTGAGATGGTTATCAATAACTTTTCTCTGGGTATTGCCGGGATGATCCTGTGCCTGCTCGGGTTTGAAGTTATTGGCCCGGCGGTGCTTATTGCCAATAATTTTGTCAAAGAATGCATTGAAGCAATGGTGCATGCAGGGTATCTGCCGCTGCTGTCATTGATTAATGAACCCGCGAAAATCCTCTTTTTAAATAATGCCATCGACCAGGGGGTTTATTACCCGCTGGGAATGCAACAGGCTTCTGAAACCGGGAAATCCATCTTCTTTATGGTCGCCTCTAATCCGGGGCCGGGCTTAGGCTTGCTGCTGGCATTTACCTTCTTTGGCAAAGGGATGGCGAAGAAGTCTGCGCCAGGCGCGATGATTATTCATTTTCTCGGGGGTATTCATGAGCTTTACTTCCCTTATGTGTTGATGAAACCGCTGACCTTGATTGGCATGATTGCCGGGGGCATGAGCGGTACATGGGTATTCAATCTGTTAAATGGCGGCCTGGTTGCGGGGCCAAGTCCGGGCTCTATCTTCGCCTATCTGGCGCTGACGCCGAAAGGCTCGTTCCTCGCGACGATCGCCGGTGTGACAGCAGGGACGCTGGTGACCTTCATTATTACCGGCCTGATTTTGAAAATGGAAAAAAGGGGCCTGGCTGAAGAGGAAGATACTTTCAATGATTCTGCGAATGTCGTGAAGGCGATGAAACAGGAAGGCAAATTCTCCTGGCGCAATGTGAAAAATATCGCCTTCGTCTGTGACGCGGGAATGGGGTCCAGTGCAATGGGGGCTACAACGTTCCGTAAGCGTCTGGAAAAGGCCGGGCTGTCTATTGATGTCAAACATTATGCCATCGAAAACGTTCCGGATGATGCAGATATTATCGTTACCCATGCCAGCCTTGAAGGTCGTGTGAAACGTGTGAGCGACCGGCCTCTGGTGTTAATCAAGAATTATATTGGCGACCCACAACTTGAAGAATTATTTAAACAATTAACTGCGAACTCGCTTGTCTGATTTCTGGAGTAAGTATGAAAACAAAAGTTGCAGCGATATATGGCAAGCAGGATGTGCGTATCCGTGAATTTGAATTGCCAGAAATAACCGATAATGAACTGTTAGTGAGTGTTATATCGGACAGCGTCTGTTTATCGACCTGGAAAGCGGCAGCATTAGGCAGTGAGCATAAACGCGTGCCGGACGATTTGATCAACCACCCGGTTATTACCGGTCATGAATGCGCAGGTGTTATTGTTGAAGTGGGCAAGAACCTGACTGGACAATTTAAAAAAGGTCAGCGCTTTGTTTTACAGCCGGCGATGGGGCTGCCCAGCGGTTATTCCGCAGGATACAGCTATGAGTATTTTGGCGGTAATGCGACGTATATGATTATCCCGGAGATAGCGATAAATCTGGGCTGTGTCTTACCGTATCAGGGATCTTATTTTGCGGCAGCATCGCTGGCAGAACCCCTGTGCTGCATCATTGGCGCTTATAACGCGAATTATCATACGACACCGTATGTCTATGAGCATCGCATGGGGATAAAACCCGGCGGTAATATCGCACTTTTAGCCTGTGCTGGGCCGATGGGTATTGGCGCGATTGATTATGCGATTAACGGCGGGATAAAACCATCGCGCGTCGTTGTGGTCGATATTGATGAAGCCCGACTGGCGCAGGCGAAAAAGTTATTGCCGGTTGAGCTGGCAGCCAGTAAGGGAATCGAACTGATCTATGTGAATACGTCAGGAATGGAGGCGCCGGCGACTCAGCTTCGCGCGTTAACCGATGGCGTTGGCTTTGACGACGTCTTTGTCTACGCGGCCGTTCCCGCCGTGATTGAAATGGCAGACGATATTCTTGCCGAAGATGGCTGTCTGAATTTCTTTGCCGGTCCAACGGATAGCCAGTTCAAGGTGCCGTTTAATTTCTACAACGTTCACTACAACAGCACCCACGTTGTGGGAACGTCCGGGGGGTCTACGGACGATATGAAAGAGGCCATAGCGTTGAGTGCGACCGGGCAGCTTCAGCCTTCTTTTATGGTTACGCATATTGGCGGGCTAGATGCGGTGCCGGATACGGTGCTTAATCTGCCAAATATCCCTGGCGGGAAAAAGCTCATTTACAACGGCGTGACGATGCCGCTGACCGCACTGGCTGACTTCGCTGAAAAAGGCAGAACCGATCCGCTTTTCAGAGAACTTGCGCGCCTGATTGAGGAAACGCACGGTATCTGGAACGAAAAGGCGGAGAAATATTTGCTGGCGCAATTCGGTGTCGATACCGGGGAGGCGGCATGAGTGCTCTGGCATGGCCGCTATTTCGCGTTACGGAACAGGCAGCGTTGGCTGCCTGGCCGCAAACCGGCTGCGGTGATAAAAACAAAATTGACGGGCTGGCCGTATCAGCAATGCGTCAGGCGCTTAATGGGATCGCTATCCGTGGGCGGATCGTCATTGGTGAAGGGGAGATCGATCATGCCCCGATGCTGTGGATCGGTGAAGAGGTCGGCAGTGGTGGTGGGCCGGAGGTCGATATCGCAGTCGATCCTATTGAAGGCACCCGCATGGTTGCGATGGGGCAAAGTAACGCGTTGGCAGTCATGGCATTTGCTCCAAAGGGCAGCCTGCTGCACGCCCCCGATATGTATATGAAAAAGCTGGTGGTGAATCGTCAGGCGAAAGGCGCGATCGATTTGACCCTGCCATTGGCGGACAATTTGCATAAGGTGGCACACGCGTTGGGCAAGCCGCTGGACGAGTTGCGAATGGTAACGCTCGACAAACCGCGGCTCCATCCCGCCATTATCGAGGCGACGGCGCTGGGCGTTAAAGTCTTTGCCCTCTCCGATGGCGACGTGGCGGCCAGTGTCCTGACCTGCATGCAGGATAATCCTTATGATCTGATGTACACGATTGGCGGTGCGCCAGAAGGGGTGATTTCTGCCTGTGCAGTAAAAGCCCTTGGCGGTGACATGCAGGCGGAACTGATCGATTTTTGCCAGGCGAAAGGGGATTGTGCTGACCACCGCCTGGTTGCAGCAGAGGAGCGTCAGCGCTGTAAAGAGATGGGTGTTGCGGTTAACTGTGTCTATGCTCTCGACGAACTGGTGGGGAGTCGTGACATCCTCTTTAGCGCAACGGGCGTAACGGGTGGCGATCTGGTTAAAGGGGTACAGCGCGTGGCAAAGGGTGTGCGTACACAAACTTTACTGATCGGCGGCGCGGATCAAACGTGTAATATAATAGACTCTCTGCATTCATGGTGATTTAACGGATAGCGAATGACGACGCTGACAGAAGACGATGTACTTGAGCAACTGGATGCTCAAAATGACTTGCTCGCGTTTATGACTACGGCACATTCGATTTTGCTACAGGGTATTAAGCGCTTTCTGCCGTCGCTGTTTGTCGATAACGATGAAGAGATCCTTGAATATGCAGTGAAGCCGTTACTCGCCCAGAGCGGGCCGCTTGACGATATTGATGTTGCGTTACGTCTGATTTATGCACTGGGAAAAATGGATAAATGGCTCTACGCGGATATCACTCATTTTTCACAGTTTTATCAATACATAAAAGAGCAGGATCAGGTTCTGGGCTTTGCCGATGACATTACCTGGGATTTTATTAGCAACGTCAACAGTATTACCCGTAATGCCACTTTATATGGCGCGCTGGAGTCGATGAAATTCGCCGATTTTGCCGCGTGGTCTGAAGTTCGCTTTACCGGAATGGTCAAGACGGCAATGACGCTGGCGATAACGTCAATTTTAAAGGAATTAACGCCGTGAAAATCGGACTGACAGTGAATGGGTTGCAGGTTGAAGCGTATTATCGTGATGAAGAAATAGAAAACGTCCATAAACCGTTATTGCATCGTTTAGCGGCATTCCACCATGCGCATCCAGAACGGCGCACAATAGTGTTTCTCAGCGCGCCGCCCGGTACGGGAAAATCTACGCTGACCACCTTCTGGGAATATCTTTCCCGGCAGGATAGCAATCTTCCAGAAATCCAAACGCTGCCGATGGACGGCTTCCACCATTACAACGTCTGGCTGGAGGCACACGGTCTGCGCGCGTATAAAGGCGCGCCGGAAACCTTTGACGTCGACAAGCTCGCGCAAAACCTGCGACAACTGCGAGAGGGGCAAAGCCGCTGGCCGCAATATGACAGACAAAAGCACGATCCGGTGGAAGACGCCATTGTGGTGACCGCGCCGATGGTCATAGTTGAAGGGAACTGGCTCCTGCGGGACGATGAACGGTGGCGGACGCTGGCTGAATTCTGCGATTTCTCACTGTTTATTCGCGCCCCGGCGGATGCCCTTCGCACACGACTGATCAACCGCAAGCTGGCCGGTGGCCTTTCGCTTGCCGACGCGGAGGCCTTTTATACCCGTACTGACGGGCCAAACGTCGAGCGTGTCCTGACGCAGAGCCGTCCTGCGGACCTGACTCTGCAAATGAACGCTGAAGGGGAATACCGCCTCTCCTGAAGGCAAATTATTCCAGTTATGCCGTGATGATTATTACGACACACTGGAATAATTCCGCCCCGATATACGGGGTAAAATGTGATGTAAGTCAGAAAATTCGCGAATCCATCTGGACAAACATTCCTTTTATTCACCGTTTCGCTTACTCTAGCTGAAGCGTTTCAGTCGATTAAATGTTCGACAAATAATCAATCAGTCGCAGTTTGCGATAGGTAAGGTTTCCCTGAACGTTGCGCTGGATTACTCTGTCAGCCACATCTGAATCGGGATAGCCTTGCAGGAGATCTATGACCGTACGCGTAGCGATTAATGGCTTTGGTCGTATCGGACGTAATGTGGTTCGTGCTTTGTATGAATCCGGACGTCGGGCGGAAATGACCGTGGTGGCAATCAATGAACTGGCGGATGCTGAGGGCATGGCGCATTTATTGAAATATGACACCAGCCATGGGCGTTTTGCCTGGGACGTGCGTCAGGAACGCGAGCAACTGAATGTCGGCGACGACACCATTCGCATCCTGCATGAATCGACACTTGAAGCGCTACCCTGGCGAGAACTGGGTGTTGACGTGGTGCTGGACTGCACGGGCGTGTACGGCAACCGCGAACACGGTGAAGCGCATCTCGCCGCCGGCGCAAAAAAGGTGCTCTTTTCCCATCCCGGCAGTAATGATCTTGATGCCACCGTAGTGTTTGGCGTTAACCAGGATCTGCTACGCGCAGAGCACCGTATCGTCTCCAACGCCTCCTGCACCACGAACTGCATCATTCCCGTCATCAAATTATTGGATGATGCCTATGGCATTGAGTCCGGTACGGTGACTACCATTCACTCCGCGATGCACGATCAGCAGGTCATCGATGCCTATCATCCGGATCTGCGCCGTACGCGTGCGGCGAGCCAGTCGATCATTCCGGTTGATACCAAACTGGCGGCGGGGATCACCCGAATTTTCCCGCAGTTTAACGATCGCTTTGAAGCGATTGCGGTGCGTGTGCCGACGATTAACGTCACCGCAATTGACTTAAGTGTTACGGTGAAGAAACCCGTAAAAGCTAATGAAGTCAACCAGTTGCTGCAAAAAGCGGCACAAGGTGCATTTCATGGTATAGTTGACTATACGGAATTGCCGTTGGTCTCAGTAGATTTTAATCACGACCCGCATAGCGCCATTGTGGATGGTACTCAGACGCGGGTCAGTGGTGCGCACCTCATTAAGACGCTGGTCTGGTGCGACAATGAATGGGGCTTCGCTAACAGAATGCTCGACACCACGTTAGCGATGGCTGCTATTGGTTTCAGGTAAAGCGCGTAAGCGCTTGCAAAACTTTAAGAATCAACGAGAGGATTCACCATGTCTGTAATCAAGATGACCGATCTGGATCTTGCTGGTAAACGCGTTTTCATCCGTGCGGATCTGAACGTACCAGTTAAAGAAGGGAAAGTAACCAGCGATGCGCGTATCCGTGCTTCTCTGCCGACCATCGAACTGGCCCTGAAACAAGGTGCAAAAGTGATGGTAACTTCCCACCTGGGTCGTCCTACCGAAGGCGAGTACAACGAAGAATTCTCTCTGCTGCCGGTTGTTAACTACCTGAAAGACAAACTGTCTAACCCAGTTCGCCTGGTAAAAGATTACCTCGACGGCGTAGAAGTGGCTGCCGGTGAGCTGGTGGTTCTGGAAAACGTTCGCTTTAACAAAGGCGAGAAGAAAGACGACGAAGCGCTGTCCAAAAAATATGCCGCACTGTGTGACGTATTCGTGATGGACGCATTCGGTACTGCACACCGTGCACAGGCTTCTACTCACGGTATCGGCAAATTTGCTGATGTTGCTTGCGCAGGCCCGCTGCTGGCGGCTGAACTGGACGCGCTGGGTAAAGCACTGAAAGAACCGGCTCGCCCAATGGTTGCCATCGTTGGTGGTTCTAAAGTTTCTACCAAACTGACCGTTCTGGATTCCCTGTCAAAAATTGCTGACCAACTGATCGTGGGTGGTGGTATTGCTAACACCTTCGTTGCCGCTCAGGGCCACAACGTGGGTAAATCCCTGTACGAAGCGGATCTGGTTGACGAAGCCAAACGTCTGCTGACCACCTGTGATATTCCGGTTCCGACTGATGTTCGCGTAGCTACCGAGTTCTCTGAAACCGCAGCGGCAACTCTGAAATCCGTCAGCGACGTGAAAGAAGATGAGCAGATCCTGGATATCGGCGACGCTTCTGCACAGCAACTGGCTGAAATTCTGAAGAATGCGAAAACCATTCTGTGGAATGGCCCGGTTGGCGTGTTTGAATTCCCTAACTTCCGTAAAGGAACTGAAATCGTCGCTAACGCTATTGCAGACAGCGAAGCGTTCTCTATCGCGGGCGGCGGTGACACCCTGGCAGCAATCGACCTGTTCGGCATTGCTGACAAAATCTCCTACATCTCCACTGGCGGTGGCGCATTCCTCGAATTCGTGGAAGGCAAAGTACTGCCAGCAGTAGCGATGCTCGAAGAGCGCGCTAAGAAGTAAGACATTGACGGGCAGGGAAACCTGCCCTTATTTCAGCGCGCTTTAGAGCGCGCGCCCTTTCCAAGGCCGAAGATACAGGACTCGCAACATGTCTAAAATTTTTGATTTCGTAAAACCAGGCGTGATCACTGGTGATGACGTACAGAAAGTTTTCCAGGTAGCTAAAGAAAACAACTTTGCTCTGCCAGCGGTTAACTGCGTGGGTACCGACTCCATTAACGCCGTTCTGGAAACTGCTGCAAAAGTTAAAGCGCCGGTCATCGTTCAGTTCTCCAACGGTGGCGCTTCTTTCATCGCGGGTAAAGGCGTGAAATCTGACGTTCCTCAGGGTGCGGCAATCCTGGGTGCTATCTCCGGTGCGCATCACGTTCACCAGATGGCTGAACACTACGGTGTTCCGGTTATCCTGCACACTGACCACTGCGCGAAGAAACTGCTGCCGTGGATCGACGGTCTGCTGGACGCGGGTGAAAAACACTTTGCAGCAACCGGCAAACCGCTGTTCTCTTCTCACATGATCGACCTGTCTGAAGAGTCTCTGGAAGAGAACATCGAAATCTGCTCCAAATACCTGGCGCGCATGTCCAAAATGGGCATGACCCTGGAAATCGAACTGGGTTGCACCGGTGGTGAAGAAGACGGCGTGGACAACAGCCACATGGACGCTTCCGCACTGTACACCCAGCCGGAAGACGTTGATTACGCTTACACCGAGCTGAGCAAAATCAGCCCGCGTTTCACCATCGCCGCTTCCTTCGGTAACGTACACGGCGTTTACAAGCCGGGTAACGTGGTTCTGACCCCGACCATCCTGCGCGACTCTCAGGAATATGTTTCTAAGAAACATAACCTGCCGCACAACAGCCTGAACTTCGTCTTCCACGGCGGTTCTGGTTCTACCGCTCAGGAAATCAAAGACTCCGTAAGCTACGGCGTAGTGAAAATGAACATTGATACCGATACCCAATGGGCGACCTGGGAAGGTGTTCTGAACTACTACAAAGCGAACGAAGCTTACCTGCAGGGTCAGTTGGGTAACCCGAAAGGCGAAGATCAGCCGAACAAGAAATACTACGATCCGCGCGTATGGCTTCGCGCTGGTCAGGCAACCATGATCACTCGTTTGGAACAGGCTTTCAAAGAACTGAACGCGGTTGACGTTCTGTAATTTAGCCTCGTGAATGTAGAAATGGCTTCCTTCGGGAAGCCATTTTTTTTGGCATTGAGCAGGGTGCCGGATGGCGGCTACGCCTTATCCGGCCTACAAATCCGCGAGGCACTCCGTAGGCCGGATAAGACGCGACAGCGTTGCCATCCGGCAATGACAGTCTAACGCGTCACGCAGGTGCCTTTTTCTCCTGCGAGAATCTGCGGTGCGTCTTTCAACGCACCGATAAACGCCGTATTCCCGGTCTGTTTAACAAACTGAATGACGGCGCCCGCTTTCGGCCCCATCGCACCGTCCGGTGCGGCGAACGGTGCCAGTTCTTCTGTTGTGACGTGACGCAGTGCGCGCGCCTGAGGTGTTCCCCAGTTTTCATAGACGGCGTCGGCATCGGTCAGGATCAGCAAGTGATCGGCATTAATGGCGTTAGCGAGTACCGCCGCAGTCAGATCTTTATCGATCACCGCTTCGGTCCCCTGGTATCCACCGTTCTGTGCAACAACCGGAACGCCACCGCCGCCGCAGCAAATCACCGTATGTCCCGCTTCCATCAGCGTGAGGATCGCGTCGCTGTCGATAATGTTTTGCGGCATCGGGGAGGCGACGACGCGGCGGATGTACTGACCATCGGCCTTCATCGTCCAGCCGTAACGCGCCTCCAGTTCAGCCTGCTGCTCCGGTTGATACACCGGACCGATGTATTTACCCGGCGCGGCAAAGGCTTCATCCTGCGGGTCGACTTCAACACGCGTCATCAGCGTCGTCACGGGGACGCCGCCACTGCTTTGCGTCAGCGCCTGCGCTATCGCGACGCCAATCATCCCCTGGCTTTCGGCGACCAGAATATCCAACGGCCAGGCCGGGGCTTCCGTGTACGCCGCATTCTGTAAGGCCAGCAGACCCACCTGCGGACCGTTACCGTGAACAATCACCAGCTGGTAATCGCGGGCCAGCGTTGTCACCATTTGCGCAAAAAGCTGAATGCTGCGCTGTTGGTTTTCTGCGCTCAGAATTTCTCCACGCTGTAATAACGCATTGCCACCCAGGGCAATAACCAGTTTCTTTTTCATTATGACCTCAATAAGCAAATATCTCGCGGTCAAAATAACGTGTAATGGCTTTTATAATGTGACTCACTCGACAATGCTTTTATCCGCAAAAATATCTCACTAATACCAACGGATTTTATTTAAATTAATTTAAAAGTGATTATTAGATTTTTTTTAATAATATTGGTCTTAATTCCCAGGAATTTATAACAATGGATTTTGTGTGACTTTGTTCAAAAGAAAAGATGTTTTAGCCCGATAAGGTAGGCGAAGTTTAAACCTCTTTCCTCATCGACTGGGGAAATTAATACCCGGAGACAGTTTATGTCTGAATCATGCGAAGTGACTGAGATCACAAAGAAAAAAGGAATACCGGCCTGGTGGGTCACTATTTTCCTGTTCTGGCTGGGATGGATTTTTATGTACGCCGACCGGACAATATTGAACCCGGTGATGGGTGAACTGGAAAAAGAATTCGGCTTAAGTGGAACGCAATTAGGTATTCTTAATTCGGTATTCTATTTTTCTTATGCCTTATTACAGGTACCGGCAGGAATTCTTGGCGACAAAATCGGTAAGAAAAAAGTACTGGTGCCAGGCTTTATTCTGTTTGGTCTTTTCACCGCCGTGACCGGTTGGGCAAAAAGTTGGTACACCCTGCTGTTTGCCCGCGTTGTTACCGGCGCGGGAGAAGGGACCTACTATGGCCCGCAGTACGGCTTATCCTCTGAGCAGATCCCCAGAAAATATCGTTCGCTGGGTAGCGCCATTATCAACAGCGGCATGGCCTTCGGTATCGCGTTGGGTCTGATGACCTCAAGCTGGCTGGTTTACGATCAGGGTTATTCCTGGCGCATGCCGTTCTACGCCATGGCGATCCCATCAATCCTCGTGGGTGTGGCTATCTGGCTGTTAGTCAAAGAGAAGAAGCGTAGCGCAGATGTTGATGGCCAGGCGGTGAAAAAAGGGAAATTTAGCGATCTCCTGAAAAACCGTAACCTGATCCTGACTTATATTATGGTGTTCTGTAGCCTGTTTGGTTTCTTCGTTATCCTCACCTGGCTTCCTTATTATCTGCAAAGCGAACGCGGCATTGCCGGGAGCGAAACAGGGTTTATCTCTTCGCTGGTGGCATGGATTTCTATTCCCGGCGCACTGCTATTCTCCAGCCTGTCTGACAAATTAGGTAAGCGTAAACCGCTCATTTTGTTCCTGGTTCCGGTTGCGATCATCAGCATGCTGTCAATTATCTGGATGCCAACGATGACCGGCGTGGTTATCGCGCTGTGCGTTTACGGCCTTGTCGGCAAACTGGCGCTGGATCCGGTTCTGGTGGCACTGGTTGCGGATAGCGTTGATGAAAATAATTACAGCACCGCGTTTGGCTTATTTAATTTCATCGGTATGAGTTCATCTATTCTGGCACCCATTATTGCTGGCGCAGCGCGCGATATAACGGGCAGCCTGGCATCCAGTTTTTATGTCTCTGCCATTCTGCTGGGTATTGGCCTGGTCGCCATGCTGTTTTTGAAAGAAAAACGTACATAAGAGGTAGCGGTAATGATTTACGCCTTTATTAAAAAGGGAAGTTTTCAGGACTCCGTCAGCCTGATGATTATTTCCCGCAA
Organism: Citrobacter sp. RHB25-C09; assembly: GCF_013836145.1. Classification (NCBI taxonomy): domain Bacteria; kingdom Pseudomonadati; phylum Pseudomonadota; class Gammaproteobacteria; order Enterobacterales; family Enterobacteriaceae; genus Citrobacter; species Citrobacter sp. RHB25-C09. The sequence continues at coordinate 748,101 of NZ_CP057483.1, forward strand.
ATTAAGTGAACGCCCGGAAGTCGATCAGGTTTCAGTCATGATGGGAACGCCAGCGAATAAAGCCATGTTGGATTCAACCGGCTTCTGGCATGACGACTTTGCCGAAGCTACCCCGAACGACATTTGCGTGGCAGTAAGAACCCATGAGGAACAGCCTGAGATCCTCGAATTAATTCGCGAGCAGCTGGAAACCGAGCTGAGTGCTATTGCCAATGCATCGGGCAGTTCGCAGCAGTTACTGAAGGCACGCCGCTGGGAGAGCGCCTGCCAGAAATTACCGCAGGCCAATTTGCTGCTGGTTTCCGTTGCCGGAGAATATGCCGCCTCGGTGGCCAGAGAAGGGCTGCTGGCGGGCAAAAACGTGATGATGTTTTCCGACAACGTGCCTCTGGAACAGGAGGTTGAACTGAAAACGCTGGCGCGTGAGCGTGGGCTGATTGTGATGGGACCGGACTGCGGAACGGCGATGGTTGCGGGCAGTCCCCTGGCGTTCGCTAACGTGCTCCCGGACGGTGGGATTGGCGTGATTGGCGCATCCGGCACCGGTATTCAGGAAGTCACCTCGCAGATTGCGCTGCATCAGCAAGGTATTAGTCATGCTATCGGTTTAGGTGGGCGTGACCTGAGCGCAGACGTTGGCGGGATTAGTGCCTTAACCGCGCTTGAGATGCTGGCCGCAGACGCTGCCACGCGCGTCATTGCCTTTGTCTCCAAGCCGCCAGCACCGCAGGTCAGAACCCGTATTATTGAAGCGATGCAGAAAGTGGGAAAACCGGTTGTTGCGCTCTTTTTGGGCAGTAAGCCGGAACAGCGCCGCGAAGGGAATGTCTGGCTGGCGAATTCACTGTCTGATGCCGCGCAGCTGGCAGTTCTGCTGATGCGCGTGGCGCAACAGCGAGAGATACAGCCTGAAGTCGCCGGAAAAGGCATTTATGGCCTGTATGCGGGCGGCACGCTGGCCGCTGAAGCGGCGATGCTTCTGTCTGCCGGTCTGGGTGTACCGGTGAGTGAAAGCCATGCCGACGGCGTGATGCTGGAGGCAGAAGGGCACCGGATTGTCGACCTGGGCGATGACAGTTATACGCTGGGCAGACCGCACCCGATGATCGACCCGACCACCCGCAGTATTGAAATAGAAAAACTGGCGGCAATGCCGGAAGTGGGCGTGCTGTTGCTGGATGTGGTACTGGGCTACGGCGCGTGTGCAGACCCGGCGGGTGCAGTGGTTGAAGCCATCGAACAGGTCCGTGCCAAGCGTGCCGCGCCACTGGTGACCATCGCCACCATGACCGGCACCGACGCTGACCCACAGGGGCGCAGCGGCCAAATCGACATTCTCCAGGCGGCAGGCATCGCGGTGGTGGAAACCCTCGAAGAAGCCGTGCTGCTCGCCATCAGCCTGACCCATCATCAGGACGTCAGCGTAGCGGTTGAACACTGTGCCCTGCTGGACGGTATCCAGGTGATTAACGCCGGGTTGCGCAGCTTTGCGCTGGATCTGCAAAGCAGCGGCACGCCGGTTGTGCATTATCAGTGGGCGCCCATTGCCGGTGGTAATGCCCGTCTTGCCAGTTTACTCAAGCAGTTACATTAATTTCAGAGGTACCGATATGTATTCATCAATTGCACAGGCCAACGACGCCATTATTGAACGTATTAAAGCCGCGCGTCCGCATTGGGTTGCCGTTCGTCCGGCAAAAGAAGCGGTAGCGGAATTGTCTTCGGGACGTAAATTACTGCATGCCGGTCCGCCAATTGCCTGGGAAGAGATGACCGGCCCGATGCGCGGCGCCTGCATTGGCGCATCGCTGTTTGAAGGCTGGGCGGCGAGTGAAGAAGAGGCTGTGCGTCTGCTGGCGCAGGGTGAAGTGGAATTTATTCCTTGTCATCACGTAGGGGCCGTTGGGCCGATGGGCGGTATCACCTCTGCGAACATGCCGGTGCTGGTGGTGCGAGATGTGGTACATGGCAACCAGTCCTGTTGCAACCTGAACGAAGGGATTGGCAAAGTGATGCGCTTTGGCGCTTACGGCGACGACGTGCAGGCGCGCCTGCGCTGGATGCGTGATACCCTGGCACCCGTGCTACAGGACGCGCTGTCTCGTATGGAGAACGGTATTGACCTGACAGCGATGATGGCGCAAGCAATCACCATGGGCGACGAGTTCCACCAGCGTAACATCGCGGCCTCTTCGCTGCTGCTGCGCACCTTGTCCCCGGTGATTGCCGGCCTGGATCGCCCGAAAGCGGAAATCATTGAGGTGCTGCAGTTCCTCAGCGTCACCGATCAGTTCTTCCTCAACCTGGCGATGGCCTACAGCAAAGCGGTCATGGATGCGGCGGCAGAGATTAAAGCCGGGTCGGTAGTCACGGCGATGACGCGCAACGGTCGTGAGTTCGGCATTCGCGTTAGTGGTACCGGGGACCGTTGGTTCACCGCACCGGTGAATACACCACAGGGTTTGTTCTTCACCGGCTACAGCCAGGCCGATGCAAACCCGGACATTGGTGACAGCGCAATTACCGAAACGCTGGGCATTGGCGGCGCGGCGATGATTGCCGCACCGGGCGTGACCCGTTTTGTCGGCGCAGGCGGAATGGGCGCGGCGCTGGAAACCTCCGAAGAGATGGCGGAAATTTACCTCGCCAACAATCCGCTGTTCCAGATCCCATCATGGGACTTCAAAGGAGCCTGTCTGGGGCTGGATATCCGTCGCGTAGTGGAAACGGGGATCACGCCGTTGATCAATACCGGTATCGCTCACCGCGAAGCGGGGATTGGTCAGGTAGGTGCAGGTACGGTTCGCGCGCCGCTGTTGTGCTTTGAAAAAGCGCTCGAGGCGCTGGCGGAAGAGCACCACATCACCGCGTAGCTAAATTGCCCGGTGGCGTTTACGCTTACCGGGCCTACGGACGGCATTGGTTGTAGGCCGGATAAGGCGAAGCCGCCATCCGGCATATCGGAGTGAAGTGATGATCAGGATTAACGCGCTGGCCTCCGCCGGGCTTGATCGCCTCCCGGACGGAGAATGGCTATTGCACAGCCGATTCTCGCAGGCGATCAACTTCATCCATGCGAATGGCGAACTGCTGACGTTGTATCGCTATGGAAAAGGCATGGGGCCGACGGGTGCACTGCTGAGCCATGCGCAGTTTTCCAGCCTGACGATGGCGACGCAGCTCATTAAAAACGGAAACATCCTGAGCGGTTCGGATCATGCCATTCATCCTCGTCGTTCGCTCAAACTGCACCTGACTTCTGGGGCAGTCCTCCCCGTCGATCTCTCTTCTTTTTTGCACCTAAGCGGCCTGTGCGGAAGGCTTAATCAACCCCTCGAAGCCATGCCGTTGTTTCCGGAAATCATGGACGGGCTCGAGCATTGGCAGCACGGGAACATCCCGGACTGGCAGTGGCTTATCGGACGCGGGCCAGGGTTGACACCCAGCGGGGACGATATGTTGACGGGAATGCTGGCAGTATTTTGCGCCGAACGTATACCGATTCACCTTTTTTTACCCTCGGCGGATCAACTGGCATTACTTACAACTGCGGTAAGCTGTAGCTATCTGAACAGCGCCAGGCTGGGTGAGTTTTCGACGCCGGTTCTGAGCGTGATTCGTGGTTTACAAACTCGACGCGACGCCAACCGTGCGCTTCATCGCCTGCTCGCGGTAGGACACACTTCCGGTGCCGATACCATCGTGGGAATGGCGTTAGCGCAACGCTGGCTCCTCAGGGCTGACTCAAGGGGAATGAATGCTCGATCAGGAAACAATACGCACGTTTTTACGGGTGGCTGAGACGGAGAGTTTTTCCCGTGCCGCCAGTTCGTTACATAAAACACCCGCAGCGATCAGCTACCGGATTAAAACGCTGGAAGAACAGATCGGGACGCAGCTTTTTTTGCGTACCACCCGTTCCGTCAGCCTGACGCTGGCGGGTCAGCACCTGCTCGAGCATTGCCGACAGTGGCTTAACTGGCTGGATGCGATGCCGGATGAGCTTCAGCAGATCAACGCTGGCGTTGAACGTCAGGTGAATATCGTCATCAACAATCTGCTGTATCAACCGCAAACGACCGCCGATTTACTGACATGGCTGCATCAACAATTTCCCTTTACCCGCTTCCAGATTTCCCGTCAGGTCTATATGGGCGTCTGGGATTCGCTGCTGTATGACGACTTTCAACTGGCGATAGGCGTCACCGGGTCGGAATCATTGTCGAATAACATTTCTCTGCTGCCGCTGGGGGATATCAGTTGGCAGTTTGTGGTTGCACAAAACCACCCTTTAGCCCGCCATCCGGCGGCGGTGTTATCTGATGATATGCTGCGACGTTATCCGGCGATCAATATTGAGGACACCTCGCGAACCCTTACCCGCCGCGTCGCATGGCTGCTGAGCGGGCAGAAGGAGATCAAGGTTCCCGATCTCAGTACTAAGCTAGCGTGTCATTTAAGCGGCCTGGGCGTCGGTTTTTTGCCGGAGCGTCTGTGTCGGCCTTACGTCGAGTCCGGCGCGCTGGTAGCCCGTTCGGTGGCGAACTCCCGGCAGCCGTCGCCGCTATCACTTGCCTGGAAGAATGCCGGAAGCGGGAAAGTGGTCAGTGAAATTGCCGACATTTTCCGGCAAAAGCTGCCCCTGGTCGGTGGATTTTTGCGGATGGTGGATCGGCCTGCTGAGCGGCAAAAGTAAGCATGTTCTCTATTGGTTAATAACGAAAATGGCGTATTCCCTTATTTTTGTTTACCTTTAACAGGGTATTTCGTGAGATTGATCTCATTTGCTCTGATTAGTTATGACCAAGGAATATGAAATGGAAGATTTGAATGTTGTTGATAGCATCAACGGCGCGGGGACCTGGCTGGTCCGTAACCAGGCGTTATTGCTGAGCTATGCCGTCAACATCGTTGCGGCTATCGCCATTATTATCGTCGGGATGATCGTGGCGCGTCTGGTATCTAATACCGTTAACCGCCTGATGGTTACGCGTCATATCGACGCCACCGTTGCTGACTTCCTCTCCGCACTGGTGCGCTATGGGATTATTGCCTTCACCCTGATTGCCGCCCTGGGGCGGGTGGGCGTACAGACTGCCTCGGTGATCGCCGTGCTCGGTGCCGCCGGTTTAGCGGTCGGTCTGGCTTTGCAGGGCTCGCTGTCTAACCTGGCCGCAGGCGTACTGCTGGTGATGTTCCGGCCGTTCCGTGCCGGTGAGTATGTTGATCTGGGCGGCGTCGCCGGAACCGTGCTGAACGTGCAGATCTTCTCCACCACGATGCGTACCGTCGACGGTAAAATTGTGGTGATCCCGAACGGTAAAATCATCGCCGGTAATATCATTAACTTTTCGCGTGAGCCGGTGCGCCGTAATGAATTCATTATTGGCGTGGCCTATGATTCAGACATCGATCAGGTGAAGAAGATCCTCACCGACATTATTGAATCAGATGAGCGAATTCTGAAAGACCGCGAAATGACGGTGCGTCTGAACGAGTTGGGTGCGTCGTCGATTAATTTTGTGATCCGTGTCTGGAGTAACAGCGGCGATCTGCAAAATGTGTACTGGGACGTGCTGGAGCGTATTAAGCGTGAGTTTGATGCCGCCGGCATCAGCTTCCCGTATCCGCAAATGGACGTGAATTTCAAACGCGTGAAAGAGAACGCGGCGGAGTAACGTTTTGACTGCCGGATGGCGACTGACGCCTTATCCGGCCTACAATAAGCACAAACGTCCAGGCCGGATAAGCGCAGCGCAATCCGGCTATTCCCCCTGATTATTAACCTTTCTTATACCCGATTAAAACTTTCAATTTCCGCTAATAATCTCCCTGCGCTATAGTTCCGCCAGTCACGCATTAATCGGAATTTTTCACATGATATCGTATTACTTTCAAGGTCTTGCCCTTGGCGCGGCGATGATCCTTCCACTTGGTCCGCAGAACGCATTCGTGATGAACCAGGGGATTCGCCGTCAGTATCACATCATGATTGCACTGCTGTGCGCCGTCAGCGATCTGCTGCTGATTTGTGCCGGGATCTTTGGTGGCAGCGCGCTGCTGATGCAGTCGCCGTGGCTGTTAGCGCTGGTCACCTGGGGCGGCGTAGCTTTTCTGCTTTGGTACGGGTTTGGCGCGTTAAAAACCGCCATGAGCAGTAATCTTGAGCTGGCCAGTGCAGAAGTGATGAAGCAGGGGCGCTGGAAGATAATCGCTACTATGCTGGCGGTCACCTGGCTGAATCCACACGTTTACCTTGATACCTTCGTGGTGCTCGGGAGCCTTGGCGGGCAACTGGACGTGGAGCCGAAACGCTGGTTTGCCCTCGGCACCGTTAGCGCCTCTTTCCTGTGGTTCTTTGGACTGGCGTTACTGGCCGCGTGGCTTGCACCGCGACTGCGGACCGCAAAAGCGCAGCGGATCATCAATACGCTGGTAGGGATGGTGATGTGGTTTATCGCCTTTCAGCTGGCAAAAGAGGGGGTTGCGCACGTTCACGCCCTGTTCAACTAAGCGTTGTCTGATGGACATTAGGTGGTTTCGCGCTAAGCTTGCCTGCATGCGCCCTAAAATCCAGGGCAACAAACGTAACAAGGAGGAACGACAGTGAAGTTCAAAGTGATGGCCCTGGCGGCATTAGTCGGATTCAGTGCAATGGCGGTGCAGGCAGGCGAGTTGCCTGACGGACCGCATATCGTGACTTCCGGAACGGCAAGCGTGGACGCGGCTCCTGATATTGCCACACTGGCAATTGAAGTGAATGTGGCGGCGAAAGACGCAGCCACGGCGAAGAAGCAGGCCGATGAGCGCGTTGCGCAGTACCTGTCCTTCCTGGAGCAAAATCAGATAGCGAAAAAAGACATCAGCTCCGCTAACCTGCGCACCCAACCGGACTACGACTACCAGAACGGTAAAAGCATTCTGAAAGGGTATCGTGCGGTTCGTACTGTGGAAGTGACGCTGCGTCAGTTGGATAAGCTCAACCCGCTACTGGACGGCGCGCTGAAGGCGGGACTGAATGAGATCCGTTCCGTGTCGTTAGGCGTGGCACAACCGGATGCCTATAAGGACAAAGCGCGTAAGGCGGCGATTGATAACGCGATTCACCAGGCGCAGGAGCTGGCGGCGGGCTTTAACAGCAAGCTGGGGCCGGTTTATAGCGTGCGCTACCATGTCTCGAACTATCAGCCAAGCCCAATGGTGCGGATGATGAAAGCGGATGCGGCACCGGTTTCTGCACAGGAAACTTACGAGCAGGCGGCGATTCAGTTTGACGATCAGGTCGATGTGGTATTCCAGCTTGAACCTGCGGCAGGACAGCAGCAGGCAACGGCAGCGAAAGCACAGTAAACCTGCCCTGTAGGCCGGATAAGGCGGTTACCCCGCCATCCGGCAATTTGCCCGGTAGCGCTGACGCTTACCGGGCCTACAGATTTACTTCGCAATACGCTTGTACTTGATACGCTTCGGCTCCAGCGCGTCTGCGCCCAGCGTGCGTTTCTTGTACTCTTCGTATTCGGTGAAGTTACCTTCAAAGAACTCCACTTTCCCTTCATCCTGATAATCCAGAATGTGGGTCGCAATACGGTCGAGGAACCAACGGTCGTGCGAGATAACCATTGCACAGCCCGGGAACTCCAGCAGGGCGTTTTCCAGCGCGCGCAGGGTTTCGATGTCCAGGTCGTTGGTAGGTTCATCGAGCAGCAGAACGTTACCGCCAACCTGCAGCAGTTTCGCCAGATGCAGACGACCACGCTCCCCGCCGGACAGCTCGCCTACGCGTTTGCCCTGGTCAGTGCCCTTGAAGTTAAAGCGGCCAACGTACGCGCGGCTTGGCATTTCGGTGTTGCCGATACGCATGATATCCAGACCGCCAGACACTTCTTCCCACACCGTTTTGCTGTTGTCCATTGCGTCACGGAACTGGTCAACGGACGCCAGCTTCACGGTCTCACCCAGGGTGATAGAGCCGCTGTCAGGCTGTTCCTGACCGGACATCATGCGGAACAGGGTAGATTTACCCGCGCCGTTCGGACCGATGATCCCGACGATAGCGCCTTTCGGTACGGAGAAGCTCAGATCGTCAATCAGCAGGCGATCGCCGTAAGACTTACGCAGGTTGCTGACTTCAATCACTTTATCCCCCAGACGTGGTCCAGGCGGAATAAACAGTTCGTTGGTTTCGTTACGTTTCTGGTATTCGGTGCTGTTCAGTTCTTCAAAGCGTGCCAGACGGGCTTTACCCTTCGACTGGCGGCCTTTCGCGCCCTGACGTACCCACTCCAGCTCTTTCTCAATAGACTTGCGTCGTGCCGCTTCCTGAGAAGCTTCCTGCGCCAGACGCTGATCTTTCTGCTCCAGCCAGGAAGAGTAGTTGCCTTCCCACGGAATACCTTCACCACGGTCAAGCTCAAGGATCCAGCCTGCTACGTTGTCGAGGAAGTAACGGTCGTGGGTAATCGCCACCACGGTACCTTCGAAGTCATGCAGGAAGCGTTCCAGCCATGCCACGGATTCCGCATCCAGGTGGTTGGTCGGTTCGTCGAGCAGCAGCATGTCTGGTTTTTCCAGCAGCAGGCGGCACAGCGCCACGCGGCGGCGTTCACCACCGGAAAGGTTAGCGATTTTCGCGTCCCAGTCTGGCAGACGCAGGGCGTCAGCCGCGCGCTCCAGTTGCACATTCAGGTTGTGACCGTCGTGCGCCTGGATAATTTCTTCAAACTTGCCCTGTTGAGCGGCCAGTTTATCGAAGTCGGCATCCGGCTCGGCGTACTTGGCGTACACTTCATCCAGGCCTTTCAGCGCGTTAACGACTTCAGCAACGGCCTCTTCAACGGACTCACGCACGGTGTGTTCCGGGTTCAGCTGTGGCTCCTGCGGCAGGTAACCGATCTTAATGCCTGGCTGCGGACGGGCTTCGCCTTCGATGTCGGTATCGATGCCCGCCATGATGCGCAGCAGCGTAGACTTACCGGCACCGTTAAGACCCAGGACACCGATTTTGGCGCCAGGGAAGAAGCTCAGAGAGATGTTTTTTAATATATGACGCTTCGGCGGCACGACTTTGCCGACACGATGCATGGTATATACGAATTGGGCCACGTTGGACTCGCCTCTAATTTTCGTGATGATTAATCGTAGTCAAAGGCGAAGTGTAGCCTTTTTCATGACGCAATCCCAGCCAGCAGATCTCACTCGCAGTAAAAGTAAAAAAGTGTCCGCAACGTGGCGTAAACGCCAATGACTGGTTAGCATGAAATCATTAGATAGCATGATGCTGCGATGACGTATCCGAATTAGAGGAAGAGCTTGTGAACAAAGCCCCAAGATTGACCTGGCGTCTGTTGGCCGCCAGCGTATGCCTGCTGACAATCAGCCAGGCCGCGCGAGCCGATTCACTGGATGAACAGCGTAACCGTTACGCACAAATTAAGCAGGCCTGGGATAATCGACAGATGGACGTCGTTGAACAGATGATGCCTGGCCTGAAGAACTATCCGCTTTATCCTTACCTTGAATACCGTCAAATCACTGACGACCTGATGAATCAACCGACGATTACGGTGACCAACTTTGTACGCGCTAACCCAACGCTGCCTCCGGCGCGCACCCTTGAGTCGCGTTTTGTTAACGAACTGGCGCGGCGTGAGGACTGGCGCGGGTTATTAGCCTTCAGCCCTGAAAAACCGCGCACGACCGAAGCGCAGTGTAACTATTACTACGCAAAGTGGAATACCGGGCAGGCGGAAGAGGCCTGGCAGGGGGCAAAGGAGCTCTGGTTGACCGGGAAAAGTCAGCCTAATGCCTGTGACAAACTTTTCAGCGTCTGGCGGGCTTCCGGAACCCAGGATCCGCTGGCGTATTTAGAGCGGATCCGTCTGGCGATGAAAGCGGGCAATACCGGACTGGTGACGGTGCTGGCCGGGCAGATGCCAGCGGAGTATCAAACTATCGCCTCATCGATTATCGCGCTGGCCAATGACCCGAACAGCGTGATGGCCTTTGCGCGCTCGACCGGGGCCACCGACTTTACCCGCCAGATGGCTGCGGTAGCGTTTGCCAGCGTCGCCCGTCAGGATGCGGAAAATGCGCGACTGATGATTCCATCGCTGACTCAGGCGCAGCAGCTTAACGAAGATCAAACTCAGGAACTCCGGGATATCGTCGCCTGGCGGTTGATGGGTAACGATGTGACCAGTGAGCAGGCGAAGTGGCGTGATGATGCCATTATGCGCTCGAATTCCACTTCGCTTGTGGAACGCCGGGTACGCATGGCGCTGGGAACCGGCGACCGCCGAGGCCTGAATACCTGGCTGGCACGCCTGCCGATGGAAGCGAAAGAGAAAGACGAGTGGCGCTACTGGCAGGCCGATTTGCTGCTGGAGCGTGGACGCGAGGCGGAAGCTAAAGAGATCCTGCATGCGTTGATGCAGCAGCGTGGCTTCTATCCGATGGTCGCCGCCCAGCGTCTGGGCGAAGAGTATGAGCTTAAAATTGATAAAGCGCCCGCCAGTGTGGACAACGCGCTGACCCAGGGGGCGGAAATGGCGCGCGTTCGCGAACTGATGTACTGGAACCTGGATAACACCGCGCGCAGCGAATGGGCTAACCTGGTTACTAGCCGGACAAAAACCGAACAGGCACAGTTGGCGCGCTATGCGTTTAACAACCACTGGTGGGATCTGAGCGTACAGGCTACGATCGCCGGGAAGCTGTGGGATCATCTCGAAGAGCGTTTCCCGCTGGCTTACAAGGATCTATTCGCCCGTTACACCCGTGGTAAAGATATCCCACAAAGCTATGCGATGGCGATAGCGCGCCAGGAGAGCGCCTGGAACCCGAAGGTTAAATCGCCGGTAGGGGCCAGCGGCCTGATGCAGATTATGCCAGGGACCGCGACGCATACGGTGAAGATGTTCTCCATTCCGGGATACAGCAGCCAAAACCAGTTGCTTGATCCAGAAACCAATATCAACATCGGCACCAGCTACTTACAGTACGTCTACCAGCAGTTCGGTAATAACCGCATCTTCTCTTCTGCGGCCTACAATGCCGGTCCGGGACGTGTGCGCACCTGGCTGGGAAACAGTGCCGGACGAATTGATGCCGTTGCTTTTGTTGAGAGCATTCCATTCTCGGAAACACGCGGGTATGTGAAGAATGTGCTGGCCTATGATGCTTACTATCGTTATTTCATGGGCGAGAAAGATACCCTGATGAGCGATTCTGAGTGGCAGAGACGTTATTAATCCGTTGGGTTATGTTATGATTTGTACTCGTGTAAGAGTACAAATGGCGGCATAACATGACCCAGCAATCCCCTTATTCATCGGCGATGGCCGAACAACGTCATCAGGAGTGGCTTCGTTTTGTGGAGTTGCTCCGCCAGTCTTATGCAGAGGATTTGCATCTACCGCTACTGCAGCTGATGCTGACGCCGGATGAGCGCGAAGCGCTGGGAACGCGAGTGCGCATTATCGAAGAGTTATTGCGCGGCGAAATGAGCCAGCGCGAGCTGAAAAGCGAGCTGGGCGCGGGTATCGCCACTATCACCCGAGGCTCAAACAGTCTTAAATCTGCCCCGGTGGAGCTGCGTCAGTGGCTGGAGCAGGTGCTGCTGAAAAATGGCTGATTCTCCCGTAGGCCGGATAAGGCGAGGCCACCATTCGGCCATCTCACTGCGTCATGCCTGATGGCGCTGCGCTTATCAGGCCTACAATGCATATATCCGTAGGCCGGATAAGGCGAAGCCGCCATCCGGCAAATAATTACCGATACACGTCATTATGAAACGGGCTGAGCGCCAGAATAACCGCCTGATGATAAACGCTTGAGCGCGTCAGCTTCCCGGCGGTAAACACGCCAATGGCCCCCTCTTTACGACCAATCTCATCAATGCCCGTGTAATGCGACATCACCGGGCCGAGCGCCTCGCCCTGACGCACCTTTTCGAGGATCACCGTCGGTAACGGCAGCGTCGCGGAACGTGCTTCGCCGCGCTGCGTACCGTTTTCAATCACCACCCAGCTAAACGTGGCGTCTTCATCAATACCGGCTTCAATCGCGACCCAGTAGTCAGCGTCAGGTCGGGTGCGGCGCGCATTTTCAACGCGGTTTCGTGCGCCAGCACGCGTTTCATGACTTCCGAAGGGTTGTTCCGGCACACCGCTCTCGACGTTCACAGACTCAATATGGCAGGATCCTTCGCCGAAGATCTCAGCAAATGCCTTTAGAATTGCCTGAATTTTGGCAGGATTGGTGGTTGCTGCGACAACATGGTGCATAATTAAACTCGATTACTAAAAATTCATCGCAGTATAACGGAAAAAAAGCATGTTACAGGTATACCTTGTTCGCCACGGTGAAACGCAGTGGAACGCCGAGCGACGCATTCAAGGCCAGTCCGACAGTCCGCTGACCGCTAAGGGTGAGCAACAAGCTATGCAGGTAGGTGAGCGCGCAAAAACGCTCGGTATTACTCACGTGATCAGTAGCGATCTGGGACGTACCCGTCGCACCGCTGAAATCATCGCCCAGGCATGCGGCTGTGATATCACTTTTGATTCCCGCCTGCGCGAACTGGATATGGGCGTGCTGGAAAAGCGCCATCTCGATTCCCTGACGGAAGAAGAAGAGGGTTGGCGTCGCCAGTTAGTCAACGGCACCGTTGATGGTCGTATTCCCGATGGTGAGTCGATGCAGGAGCTGAGCGAGCGTGTTCATGCCGCACTGGCCTCATGCCTCGAGTTGCCACAGGGAAGTCGTCCGCTGCTGGTCAGTCACGGCATCGCCCTGGGGTGTCTGGTGAGTACCATCCTCGGCCTTCCGGCGTATGCAGAGCGCCGCTTACGTTTGCGGAACTGCTCGATCTCGCGGGTGGATTATCAGGAAAGCCTCTGGCTGGCGCCAGGTTGGGTGGTGGAAACCGCAGGAGACATCTCGCATCTGGACGCCCCTGCGCTTGATGAGCTACAGCGTTAACGGCGGATCGGAATAAGGAATTCGCAGCGCAGATTGATCGGGCGGTCACCGGCTTTAGCATCTTCAGCCGGGTAGTACCGCTCGATATCCTGACCTTTGCGACGCGTCAGGTTGAGCATCGGCATACAGGTTCCGTATACCGTCAGGATGAACTCCTGCACGCCCGTACCCAGTCCCTCGTAGGTAAACATCACATACTCGCCGCCCTGTAAGAGTACAGGCTGAGAGGATTGCACGTACCCGTTTGCAAGCTCCGGCGCAAGCGCTGTGGTGTAGAAAACTTCCTGCTCGTCATCTTTATCCTGACTGGGACGCGTTTCGTTGAGGCCATAGAGAACGGGCGGAATGGCTGGCGCATGAGCGAGGAAATCTTGCCAGAACTGGACGCGCATTTCGTGACGGAAATCGGAGATTTGCTCCAGGGAACAGGAATAGCTCTGCGTGATTCCGACCAGATGAGTATCTTCCAGCGTGACAAATTTATGGGCAGGTACAGCGAACTCACCCAGACGCAGGGGAGGGCGGATACCAAATGCGCTCCATTCCGGAGAACGGCGATACAGCGCTGGCGTTTGAGAAAACTGCTTCTTAAAGGCGCGGGTGAACGTTTGTTGAGAGTCGAAGCGGTATTGCAGAGCAATATCCAGAATCGGGCGTGCTGTCAGGCGAAGCGCGACAGCGGATTTTGATAAACGGCGCGCGCGGATATAGGCACCAATCGCGTGGCCCGTCACGTCCTTAAACATTCTTTGCAGGTGCCACTTGGAATAACCCGCTTTTGCCGCCACATTGTCAAGCGACAGGGGCTGATCCAGGTGACCTTCCAGCCAGATTAAGAGGTCGCGAATAATGCCGGCCTGATCCATAAAATATCCTCATCCTTTCAACTACGAGCACCTGACATCAGGTACTTGGATAATAGCATTTTTTGTTATTTTAGCATTCGGTGTTTTTTTTGCGCATTAGTGCTTTTGTTCGATAAACGAAAGGATGATTATTGTAATCATGTGATCTTTAAACACTTTATTCTACAATGACGAATAATTGCGCAGCTTAATTTTTATTAATGGTAACAATATGAAATACAAGAGTTTAGTACTTTCCTTAGGTATGCTGATGCTGGGATCAATGGCCCATGCGGAACAGATTGGTTCTGTCGATACCGTCTTCAAAATTTTCGGGCCGGATCATAAAATCGTCGTGGAAGCTTTTGACGATCCTGACGTGAAAAACGTGACGTGTTACGTCAGTCGCGCCAAGACCGGTGGAATTAAAGGTGGCCTGGGGCTGGCCGAAGATACCTCAGATGCCGCCATCTCGTGTCAGCAGGTTGGTCCGGTTGAACTGAGCGAACGAATCAAGAACGGTAAAGCGCAGGGCGAAGTGGTTTTTAAAAAACGCACCTCGCTGGTGTTTAAGTCATTACAGGTTGTCCGTTTCTACGATGCCAAACGCAATGCGCTGGCGTATCTGGCCTACTCCGACAAGGTTGTTGATGGGTCGCCTAAAAATGCCATTAGCGCAGTGCCCATCATGCCGTGGCGGTAATTACAGGGAAGCAATATGCAGCAGGTGTCAGTTTGGCTGGTCGAAGATGAGCAGGGTATCGCCGATACCCTGATTTATATGCTCCAGCAGGAAGGATTTGCCGTAGAGGCGTTTGAGCGTGGACTGCCCGCGCTGGATAAAGCGCGGCATCAGTGCCCGGACGTAGCGATTCTGGACGTAGGGTTGCCTGATATCAGCGGTTTTGAACTGTGCCGACGGCTGCTCGAACGTTATCCGGCTTTACCCATCCTCTTTCTGACCGCGCGTAGTGATGAAGTCGATCGGCTGTTGGGGCTGGAAATTGGTGCTGATGATTACGTTGCCAAACCGTTTTCCCCCAGAGAAGTCTGTGCCCGGGTGCGCACGCTGCTGCGCCGGGTGAAGAAATTCGCCGCGCCTTCCGATGTGGTACGAACCGGCCATTTTGAACTGAATGAACCGGCAGCGGAAGTCGCCTGGTTCGGTACGCCGTTATCGCTCACTCGCTACGAGTTTCTGCTGCTGAAAACGTTGCTGTTGTCCCCCGGTCGCGTCTATTCTCGCCAGCAACTGATGGATATCGTCTGGGCCGATGCGCAAGATACCTTCGACCGGACGGTAGATACCCATATCAAAACGCTGCGTGCCAAACTGCGCGCCATCAACCCGGATCTTTCCCCCATCAATACGCACCGTGGGATGGGCTACAGCCTGAGGAGCCTCTGATGCGTATTGGCATGCGTCTGCTGCTCGGCTATTTTCTGATTGTCGCCGTCGCTGCGTGGTTTGTGCTGTCGATTTTCGTGCAGGAAATTAAACCAGGCGTGCGTCGCGCAACTGAAGGCACGCTGATTGATACCGCTACGCTGCTGGCCGCGCTGGCGCGCGACGATCTCAAGTCTGGCGATCCGGCTCATGGGCAGATGGCGCAGGCATTTGCGCAATTACACAACCGTCCTTTTCGCGCCAATATCAGCGGCATCAATAAAGTGCGTAACGAATACCATGTCTACATGACAGACGCGCAGGGCAAAGTGGTGTTTGATTCCGCCAACAAAGCGGTTGGGCAGGACTACTCCCGCTGGAACGATGTCTGGTTAACGCTACGCGGACAGTATGGTGCGCGAAGTACGCCCCAGGATCCCGCCGATCCTGAAAGTTCGGTGATGTATGTTGCCGCACCGATACTCGACGGCGGGAAGATCGTCGGTGTGCTGAGCGTAGGCAAGCCCAATGCTGCGATGGCACCAGTCATTAAACGTAGCGAACGGCGGATCCTGTGGGCCAGCGCGGTGCTGCTTGGCATTGCGTTAGTCATCGGTGCCGGGATGGTCTGGTGGATTAACCGCTCGATTGCTCGCCTGACGCGCTACGCGGATTCGGTGAGCGACAGTCACCCCTTGCCACTACCGGAGCTGGGAAGCAGCGAATTACGCAAGCTGGCGCAGGCCCTGGAGAGTATGCGCCTGAAGCTGGAGGGGAAAAACTACATTGAACAGTATGTGTATGCCCTGACCCACGAACTGAAGAGCCCGCTGGCGGCCATTCGCGGAGCGGCGGAAATTCTGCGTGAGGGGCCACCGCCGGATATCGTTGCGCGTTTTACCGACAATATCCTGACGCAAAACGCGCGCATGCAGGTGCTGGTGGAAACCCTGTTACGCCAGGCGCGTCTGGAAAATCGACAGGAGATTGCCTTTTCTCCGGTCGCGGTTGAGGCCCTGTTTTCACAGATTAGCGAGGTGCGAAGCATCCAGCTCGCAGCAAAAAAAATCACTCTGAAGATTCTCACTTCTGCGTTCACCGTTTCGGCAGAGCCCGCGCTTCTTGAACAGGCGCTGGGTAATCTGCTGGATAACGCTATCGATTTCACGCCGGAGGAAGGCTCTATTACCCTAAGCGCAGAGTCTCAGGGCGATCGAGTAACGCTGAAAGTCGAAGATACCGGTGCAGGGATCCCCGACTATGCCTTGCCGCGTATCTTCGAGCGCTTTTATTCATTGCCGCGCGAAGATGGCCACAAAAGCAGTGGATTAGGGCTGGCTTTTGTCAGCGAAGTGGCACGTTTGTTGAAGGGAAGCATTGAGCTGAATAATCGTCCTGCGGGAGGTGTGGAAGCCAGGTTTACACTTCACCGTCACTTCACATAACTTCAAATTCCCCGCACATAGCGTGCGTACTCTGCAAATATTGCATAAGGAGAACGCTATGTTGAAATCCCCCCTGTTCTGGAAGATCGTGACTTTAGGTGGTGCGATCATATTGTTGTTGATACCTCTGATGATGGTTCGGGCAATTATTGTCGAACGCGCTGATTACCGCGATAAGGTCGATGATGCCATTCGTCAGAGCACCAGTGGGCCGCAAAAAGTGGTGGGCCCGCTGATTGCGGTTCCGGTCACTGAGTTATACACCGTCCTTGAAAATGACAAAGAGGTGCAGCATAAACGCAGCTTCCTCCATTTCTGGCTACCCGAATCGCTTGTGGTGGAGGGTAATCAGAACGTCGAAGCGCGTAAAATCGGTATTTATCAGGGGCAGGTCTGGCATACCGATGTCGAACTAAAAGCGGAATTTGATGTTGCGCGCCTGAGTGAACTGAATAAGCCCAATGTCACCCTTGGCACACCGTTTATCGTGGTGGGAGTCGGCGATGCGCGAGGGATTGGGGTGGTGAAAGCGCCGAAAATCAACGGTACCGCGCTCGCCGTTGAACCGGGGACGGGCTTATCCGGGAGCGGAGAGGGGATCCATATCCCATTGCCGGACAGTCAGTGGGCGACGCGAAATCTGAGCCTGGCGATGTCATTGAATTTAAGCGGCACCGGCTCGTTCTCGGTGGTTCCCGTTGGGCGTAGCAGTGAAATGACCCTGACCAGCAACTGGCCGCACCCGAACTTCCTTGGTGACTTTTTGCCCGGCAAGCGCGAAATCAGTGAGTCGGGATATCAGGCGCAGTGGCAGAGCAGTTGGTTTGCCAATAATCTCGGCGAACGGTTTACAGATACGAAAGAGATTCGCTGGTACGGTCTGCCCTCGTTTAGCGTCGCCGTGGCTACCCCGGCCGATCAGTATCAACTGACTGACAGAGCG
This sequence comes from Citrobacter sp. RHB25-C09, assembly GCF_013836145.1. Taxonomy (NCBI): domain Bacteria; kingdom Pseudomonadati; phylum Pseudomonadota; class Gammaproteobacteria; order Enterobacterales; family Enterobacteriaceae; genus Citrobacter; species Citrobacter sp. RHB25-C09. Next base: position 765,702 of record NZ_CP057483.1, read on the forward strand.
ACAAAGTACGCGATTCTGTTGATTAGCCTGACGTTTATGGCTTTCTTTGTTTTCGAAACGCTGACGGGTAAAAAGCTGCACCCGATGCAGTATTTGCTGGTGGGGTTGTCGCTGGTGATGTTTTATCTGCTGCTGCTGGCGCTATCAGAACATATCGGTTTTACTCTGGCATGGATTGTCGCAAGTCTGGTGGGCGCATTGATGAATGGGGTATATCTCCAGGCGGTGTTGAAGGGCTGGCGTAACAGTCTGCTGTTTATCCTGGCGTTGCTGGCGCTGGATGGGGTGATGTGGGCGCTGCTACGTTCAGAGGATAGCGCATTGCTGCTGGGGACGGGGGTACTGCTGCTGGCGCTGGGAGGCGTGATGTTCCTGACGCGTCATCTGGACTGGTACTCGTTTTCCCGCATAAAGCCAACAGCTGAGGCCGTGGAGGATGATACGTTACGGTTATGGAAGTGAGTTACCGTTTTGCCTGATGGCGCTACGCTTATCAGGCCTGGGCAGAACGGAATGCAGGCGTTTACGCTGTCATCCGATACCAATAAAAAACGGCGCAAGGTGCGCCGTTTTTGCTGACGAGGGTCACGCTGTCAATCCTGCAGATCGCCGCAGAAGCGATATCCTTCACCATGAATGGTGGCGATAATTTCCGGCGTGTCTGGCGTGGATTCGAAATGCTTACGAATACGACGGATTGTCACGTCAACGGTACGGTCATGCGGCTTCAGCTCGCGACCGGTCATTTTCTTCAGCAGCTCTGCACGAGACTGGATCTTACCCGGGTTCTCACAGAAGTGAAGCATGGCGCGGAACTCGCTGCGCGGCAGCTTATACTGCTCACCATCAGGACCGATCAGAGAACGGCTATTGATGTCCAGTTCCCAACCGTTGAACTTGTAGCTTTCAACGCTACGGCGCTCTTCGCTGACGGTACCCAGATTCATGGTACGGGACAGCAGGTTGCGCGCACGAATCGTCAGCTCGCGTGGGTTAAACGGCTTGGTGATGTAGTCATCCGCACCGATTTCGAGGCCGAGAATTTTATCGACTTCGTTATCACGGCCGGTCAGGAACATCAGCGCCACGTTAGCCTGTTCGCGCAGTTCACGCGCTAACAGAAGACCGTTTTTCCCTGGCAGGTTGATATCCATGATCACCAGGTTGATGTCATATTCAGAAAGGATCTGATGCATTTCCGCGCCATCGGTCGCTTCGAAAACATCATAGCCTTCCGCTTCAAAAATACTTTTTAACGTGTTGCGTGTTACCAACTCGTCTTCAACGATAAGAATGTGCGGGGTCTGCATGTTTGCTACCTAAATTGCCAACTAAATCGAAACAGGAAGTACAAAAGTCCCTGACCTGCCTGATACATATCGCAAATTAACATGATCGGCGTAACATGACTAAAGTACGTAATTGCGTTCTTGATGCACTTTCCATCAACGTCAACAACATCATTAGCTTGGTCGTGGGCACTTTCCCTCAGGACCCGACAGTGTCAAAAACGGCTGTCATCCTAACCATATTAACAGCAACATAACAGGTTAAGACGTACCGGACACCCAATAAAACTACGCTTCGTTGACATATATCAAGTTCAATTGTAGCACGTTAACAGTTTGATGAAATCATCGTATCTAAATGCTAGCTTTCATCACAATATTGCAATAATCCAACTAGTTGCAGCAGATAACTAATTAACGCAGTGAATCCTATCAATGAAATTCATTTTAAATGAAATTATCTCATTTAAACAGAAGGATATGCTGATTCTGTTAACATATTAATCATTGGTAACGACATGAAATAGTTTAGCCCTTTTTACCAAAGGTGAAATGGTCTTTCAGTGATATTCGTTAAAAAATTGTAAATTTGCGCTGCGTAATATCTTGACACAGGTCACAGAATGCATCGCAAGCAACGCCTTGAGAGTGAAAATATGCACATAACCATCATCCTTGTTGCGCCTGCCAGGGCGGAAAATATCGGCGCGGCGGCTCGCGCGATGAAGACCATGGGTTTCACGCGGTTGCGAATTGTCGATAGCCAGGCTCATCTTGAACCGGCGACGCGTTGGGTGGCGCATGGGTCTGGAGATATTATTGATAATATTGAAGTTTTCGATACTCTGGACGCCGCGCTCAAGGATGTCGATTTCACCATTGCCACCACAGCACGCAGCCGCGCTAAGTTCCATTACTACGCAACGCCTGGCGAACTGGTGCCACTGTTAGAAGAAAAAGGGCAGTGGATGAAGCATGCCGCGCTGGTGTTTGGCCGTGAGGATTCCGGATTAACAAACGAAGAACTGGCGCTGGCCGATGTATTGACCGGCGTTCCGATGGTTGCAGATTATCCTTCGCTGAATCTGGGGCAGGCGGTGATGGTTTACTGTTATCAATTAGCAAGTTTAATGCAACAACCTGCGAAAACCGCTGATGTTTCTGATGAATTTCAGCTTCAGGCGCTGCGAGCTCGCGTGATGACGTTATTAACCACCCTCGACGTTGCCGAAGACGTCAAACTGGTCGACTGGCTACAGCAACGTTTGGGCTTATTAGGGCAGCGAGACACGGCAATGTTGCACCGTTTAGTCCATGATATAGAGAAAAATATCGCAAAATAATGTTTTGTTATTTTTATATTAAGAAGTGAAAGATACCACTTTCAAGAGGTGGGCTCACTTTGAATTGGTCGAAAATAATCCCACTGGCAGCAGCACGTGAACAAGTTTCGCTGCGTGAGTAATGTAAATATTTATTGACTTAGGTCAGCAGATACTTTAACCAATATAGGCATACAGCACAGACAGATAATAATTACAGAGTACACAACATCCATGAAACGCATCAGCATGACCATTACCACAACCACCACCATTACCACAGGTAACGGGGCGGGCTGACGCGCACAGGAAACACAGAAAAAAGCCCGCACCGAACAGTGCGGGCTTTTTTTTCGACCAAAGGTAACGAGGTAACAACCATGCGAGTGTTGAAGTTCGGCGGTACATCAGTGGCAAATGCAGAACGTTTTCTGCGGGTTGCCGATATTCTGGAAAGCAATGCCAGGCAGGGGCAGGTAGCGACCGTACTCTCTGCCCCTGCGAAAATTACCAACCATCTGGTGGCAATGATCGAAAAGACCATCAGTGGTCAGGATGCGTTATCCAATATCAGTGATGCCGAACGTATTTTCTCCGAACTTCTGACCGGTCTTGCCGACGCTCAGCCGGGTTTCCCGCTGGCACAGCTAAAAGTCTTCGTTGAACAAGAGTTTGCCCAAATCAAGCACGTCCTGCATGGGATCAGCCTGCTGGGCCAATGCCCGGACAGCATCAACGCGGCGCTTATCTGCCGCGGCGAAAAAATGTCTATCGCGATTATGGCCGCATTGCTGGAAGCGCGCGGGCATAAGGTTACCGTTATCGATCCTGTCGAAAAATTGCTGGCAGTCGGTCATTACCTCGAATCCACTGTCGATATTGCTGAGTCCACCCGTCGCATCGCCGCCGCGCGCATACCTGCCGACCACATGGTGCTGATGGCCGGCTTCACCGCCGGTAACGAGAAAGGCGAACTGGTAGTATTGGGGCGTAACGGCTCCGATTACTCTGCCGCCGTTCTGGCTGCGTGTTTACGCGCCGGCTGTTGCGAGATCTGGACTGACGTTGACGGCGTTTATACCTGCGACCCGCGTCAGGTACCAGACGCCAGGCTGCTGAAGTCGATGTCGTATCAGGAAGCCATGGAGCTATCCTACTTCGGGGCCAAAGTTCTTCACCCTCGTACCATTACCCCTATTGCTCAGTTCCAGATCCCTTGCCTCATCAAAAACACCGGTAACCCACAGGCGCCAGGTACGCTGATTGGAGCCAGCCGTGATGAAGACGGTCTGCCGGTGAAAGGCATTTCGAACCTGAATAATATGGCGATGTTCAACGTCTCTGGTCCCGGAATGAAGGGGATGGTGGGAATGGCGGCGCGCGTCTTTGCGGTCATGTCCCGGGCGGGGATTTCGGTGGTGCTGATCACTCAGTCCTCCTCAGAGTACAGCATCAGCTTTTGCGTACCGCAGGCCGACTGCGCTCGCGCCCAGCGTGCGTTGCAGGATGAGTTTTACCTTGAACTGAAAGAGGGACTGCTTGAACCGCTGGCGGTCACTGAACGTCTGGCGATCATCTCCGTGGTCGGCGACGGTATGCGCACACTGCGCGGGATTTCAGCGAAGTTCTTCGCCGCCCTGGCGCGCGCTAACATTAATATTGTTGCCATTGCCCAGGGATCCTCTGAGCGCTCCATTTCAGTCGTGGTGAATAATGATGATGCCACCACTGGCGTGCGCGTAACGCATCAGATGCTGTTCAACACCGATCAGGTGATTGAAGTGTTCGTTATTGGCGTCGGCGGCGTTGGCGGCGCGCTGCTGGAGCAGCTTAAACGTCAGCAAACCTGGCTGAAGAACAAACATATCGATTTGCGCGTCTGCGGTGTGGCGAACTCCAGGGCGTTGCTGACCCACGTTCACGGTCTGAACCTGGAAAACTGGCAGGCGGAACTGGCGGAAGCGAAAGAGCCGTTTAATTTGGGACGCCTGATTCGCCTGGTGAAGGAGTATCACCTGCTGAACCCTGTGATAGTCGACTGTACCTCCAGTCAGGCGGTGGCGGATCAATACGCTGACTTCCTGCGTGAGGGCTTCCATGTAGTCACGCCGAATAAAAAGGCCAATACGTCGTCGATGGATTACTACCATCAACTGCGTTTTGCCGCCGCAAAATCACGGCGTAAATTCCTCTATGATACCAACGTTGGCGCAGGTTTGCCGGTTATCGAAAACCTGCAAAATCTGCTGAGCGCGGGTGATGAGCTGCAAAAATTCTCCGGTATTCTTTCAGGTTCACTGTCGTTTATTTTCGGTAAGCTCGATGAGGGCATGAGCTTTTCGGAAGCCACGAAAGTCGCGCGTGAAATGGGGTATACCGAACCGGATCCGCGTGACGATCTTTCAGGAATGGACGTGGCGCGTAAGCTGCTGATCCTGGCGCGTGAAACCGGTCGCGATCTTGAGCTTTCCGACATCGTCATTGAGCCCGTTCTGCCGTCAGGGTTCGATGATTCCGGTGATGTCGCTGCGTTCATGGCCAATCTGCCGAAGCTTGACGATGTGTTTGCCGCGCGGGTGGCGAAAGCTCGCGATGAGGGCAAAGTCATGCGCTATGTCGGCAATATTGAAGAAGATGGTGTGTGTCGCGTGAAAATTGCGGAAGTTGATGGTAACGATCCGCTCTACAAAGTGAAAAATGGCGAAAACGCGCTGGCTTTCTACAGTCACTATTATCAGCCATTGCCGCTGGTTCTTCGCGGCTATGGCGCAGGTAACGACGTAACGGCGGCCGGGGTCTTTGCCGACCTGCTGCGCACCCTCTCATGGAAGTTAGGAGTTTAACATGGTCAAAGTTTATGCCCCTGCTTCCAGCGCCAATATGAGCGTCGGTTTCGACGTCCTTGGGGCTGCGGTGACGCCCGTTGATGGCTCGCTGTTGGGCGACGTCGTAACGGTAGAAGCGGCGGACAGCTTCAGCCTGAATAATCTGGGGCAATTTGCTGACAAACTGCCGCCGGAGCCGCGCGAAAATATTGTTTACCAGTGCTGGGAGCGTTTTTGCCAGGAGCTCGGTAAGAGCGTCCCGGTCGCGATGACTCTGGAAAAGAACATGCCGATAGGCTCCGGGTTAGGTTCCAGCGCCTGTTCAGTAGTCGCCGCACTAGTGGCGATGAATGAGCACTGCGGGAAACCGTTCAACGACATGCGTTTGCTGGCGTTGATGGGTGAGCTGGAAGGGCGCATTTCGGGCAGTATTCATTACGACAACGTCGCACCGTGTTTTTTGGGCGGCATGCAGTTAATGATCGAGGAAAACGGCATTATCAGCCAGCAGGTACCAGGCTTTGATGAGTGGTTATGGGTATTGGCTTATCCGGGGATCAAAGTATCCACTGCGGAGGCGCGGGCCATTTTACCCGCGCAGTATCGTCGTCAGGACTGTATTGCTCACGGGCGCCACCTGGCCGGGTTTATTCACGCCTGCTATTCCCGTCAGCCGCAGCTCGCGGCAAAACTGATGAAAGACGTGATTGCTGAGCCTTATCGTGCACGTTTATTGCCCGGCTTTAGCCAGGCACGACAGGCGGTCGCTGACATTGGCGCGCTGGCGAGCGGTATCTCCGGTTCAGGACCGACCCTGTTTGCGCTTTGTGAAAAACCGGATACAGCGCAGCGGGTAGCGGACTGGCTGGAAAAAAACTATCTGCAAAATCAGGAAGGCTTCGTTCATATTTGCCGGCTGGATGCGGCGGGCGCACGAGTATTGGGATAATTTATGAAACTCTACAATCTTAAAGATCACAACGAACAGGTTAGCTTTGCGCAAGCCGTGACGCAGGGACTGGGTAAAAATCAGGGGCTGTTTTTTCCGCACGAACTGCCGGAATTCAGCCTGACGGAAGTGGATGAAATGCTGGGCCAGGATTTCGTCAGCCGTAGCGCGAAGATCCTTTCTGCGTTTATAGACGATGAAATTCCGCAGGAGATCCTCGAAGAGCGCGTGCGTGCGGCGTTTGCGTTCCCTGCACCAGTGGCCCAGGTTGAAAGTGACGTCGGCTGTCTGGAACTGTTCCACGGTCCAACGCTGGCGTTTAAAGACTTCGGCGGTCGTTTTATGGCACAGATGCTGACGCATATCAGTGGCGATAAGCCGGTGACCATTCTGACTGCGACCTCTGGTGACACCGGTGCGGCCGTCGCGCATGCGTTTTATGGTCTGCCGAACGTTCGCGTGGTGATCCTCTATCCGAACGGTAAGATCAGCCCGTTACAGGAAAAACTGTTCTGTACGCTGGGTGGCAACATCGAAACCGTGGCGATCGACGGTGATTTTGACGCCTGCCAGGCGCTGGTCAAGCAGGCGTTTGACGATGAAGAGCTGAAGGTCGCGCTGGGGCTGAATTCAGCGAATTCGATCAACATCAGCCGCCTGCTGGCGCAGATTTGTTACTACTTTGAAGCTGTTGCGCAGTTGCCGCAAGAAGCGCGAAATCAACTGGTAATTTCTGTTCCGAGCGGAAACTTTGGCGATCTGACGGCGGGGCTGCTGGCGAAATCCCTTGGCCTGCCGGTGAAGCGTTTTATTGCTGCAACCAACGTCAATGACACCGTGCCGCGTTTCCTGCAGGACGGCCAGTGGGCACCGAAAGCGACACAGGCAACACTGTCGAATGCGATGGACGTGAGTCAGCCGAATAACTGGCCGCGTGTTGAAGAGTTGTTCCGGCGTAAAATCTGGCGTCTGAACGAACTGGGCTATGCCGCCGTCAACGATGAAACCACGCAAGAGACAATGCGCGAGCTGAAAGCGAAGGGATACACCTCAGAGCCGCATGCGGCCGTCGCCTATCGCGCGCTGCGTGACCAGCTTAATCCAGGCGAATACGGCCTGTTCCTGGGCACCGCGCATCCGGCGAAGTTTAAAGAGAGTGTGGAAGAGATCTTAAATGAAACGCTGGATTTGCCGAAAGAACTGGCGGAGCGCGCCGATCTGCCGCTGCTGTCGCACCATCTGCCGGCCGATTTCGCAGCGCTGCGTAAACTGATGATGACGCGCTAAGCAGAGGATTGTGCCGGATGGTGGCGTAAGCGGCTTATCCGGCCAACAATGGGTGGCCGTACCTGCCATCCGGCGAATACGATTACTGCTCGTGGCGCTTAAACACCATCTCCCCATTGCCTGATGACGCTTCATCAAAGAAATAGCCGTCGCTGTTAAACGCGGTAAGCTGCTCTGGCTTCGTCAAACGGTTTTCAATGATGTAGCGGCTCATCAGGCCGCGCGCTTTTTTGGCGTAGAAGCTAATGATTTTGAACTTGCCGTTCTTCTCGTCGAGGAACACGGGTTTAATCAGTTCACCTTTCAGTTGCGCCGGCTTCACGGACTTAAAATACTCATCAGAAGCCAGATTAATCACCACTTCGTCGCCCTGGGCCGCCAACGCCTCGTTCAGCTTTTGAGTGATCACATCGCCCCAGAACTGATAAAGATCCTTCCCTTTAGCATTCGCCAGTCGAATACCCATTTCCAGACGGTAAGGCTGCATCAGATCCAGTGGGCGTAATACGCCATATAAGCCAGAGAGCATACGTAAATGCTGTTGGGCGAAATCGAAATCGGCTTCACTGAAGGTTTCTGCCTGTAATCCCGTGTATACATCGCCTTTAAACGCCAGAATGGCCTGGCGTGCATTTTCTGGCGTGAAATTGGGCTGCCAGTCGTGGAAGCGGGTCGCATTCAGATCAGCGAGCTTGTCGCTGATACCCATCAGCTTACCGATTTGGGGCGCTGACAGTTTACGAGCCTCATGAATAAGCTGCTGAGAGTGGTCAAGCAACTCAGGCAGCGTAAAGCGCGTGGTCGCCAGCGGGCTTTGATAGTCGAGCGTTTTTGCAGGTGAAATCAGAATCAGCATATCCAGTCCTTGCAGGAAATTTACTGCGACTGTAGCAAAAAACGTGACAGAGTTGATCGATAGTTGCGATTACTCCCGATGTATATCGTCCCAGGTATCAGGGGCCAGTTGCTGTTCAATGTCTGGATAACGCATGGGATCAAACTGCGGGCGCACTCCCAGTTTACGCTGGCGCAAATAATCGCTGGCAAGGGTATGGACCACCGGAGAAAGCAACAGAATGGCGGTCAGGTTGGTGATCGCCATGCAGGCCATCATGATATCAGCCAGTTGCCAGAGTAGGGGGAAACTCACCAGAGTTCCGATAACCACGGTGGAACAGGAGACGATGCGTAAAGTCCAGATAGCGCGCTTGTTGTCCAGATTCAGGAAAAACAGGTTATTTTCGGCGTAAATGTAGTTAACCACGATGGAACTAAAGGCAAACAGAACAACCACAATAGCGACAAAACCGGCTCCCCAGTCCCCCACCAAAGCAATCATCGCTTTTTGTACCAGTTGCATTCCTTCCATTGGCGCATAGGTGGTGCCATTACCCGCCAGCAAAACCATCATGGCGGTTGCGCTGCATACCACCATGGTATCGATGAAGATACCGATCATTTGTACGATCCCTTGAGCCGCAGGGTGCGGCGGCCAAGATGCTGCCGCGGCGGCGGCATTAGGTGTGGAACCCATTCCCGCTTCGTTAGAAAACATACTGCGCTGAAAACCGCTGGTGACCGCCTGACTTAGCGTATAACCCGCGACGCCGCCCGCCGCTTCCTGCCAGCCAAAAGCGCTTTGATAAATAGAGATAATCACGTCAGGAAGTTCACCGACGTGCATGAGGCAAACGACAAGACTGGTGAAGACCCACAATAGCGCCATGAAGGGAACGAACCACTGCATCATCCGGGAGACACCCTTAATGCCGCCAAGGATGACCAGCATGACGACCAGCGCCATAGCAACACCGGTGGCAACGGGCGGAAAATCAAAGGCGTAAAGCAGTGCTCGGGAAACGGAGTTGGCCTGTACGCCAGTGAAAACCATCCCGTAGGTGATCAGCAAAAAAATGGCGAAAAGTACGCCCATCCAGCGCATACCTAAGCCACGCGCCATGTACCATGCCGGGCCGCCGCGAAACTGGCCGTGACGATCGCGTTCTTTGTACAACTGCGCCAGGGCACTTTCGGCAAAGCAGGTAGCCATACCGATAATTGCCGCGACCCACATCCAGAACACCGCGCCGGGACCGCCAGCGGTGATGGCGAGCGCAACGCCGGCCAGGTTACCACTACCAATTCGGGCGGCAAGGCTGGTACACAGCGCCTGAAAAGACGTTAACCCACCAGGCTGTGGCGTGACGCTGTTTATCAGACTTTTGCCAAACTGACGAATATAGCGAAACTGGACGAAGCCTGTACGAAAGGTAAACCAACAACCTGCTCCAAAAAGCAGGTAAATCATCACCGATCCCCAGACGATTTCATTAATAAATGAGAAGAAATCAGGCATTAACATCCCTCTTGTTTCTGCCGGTACGCTTTGACAGTCCGGTGTAAGCGCTACCAATTACCGATTAGTATATATGCTATCGCGGAGTGATATGGTGCATTTATCATACCTGAAGCCGCACGGTTGAATGACGCGCAACATCAAGTGCAAAGCAAATAGATGGCCAATGGATGCCAGAGGGATAACCGCATTGTATGCGGTTGCGCTGTAAGAGGGGCGTGTTATCATCAGGGCAGACCGGTTACATCCCCCTAACAAGCTGTTTAAAGAGAAACTCAATTATGACGGACAAATTGACCTCCCTTCGTCAGTTCACTACCGTAGTGGCCGACACCGGAGACATCGCGGCAATGAAGCTGTACCAGCCGCAGGATGCCACAACCAACCCTTCCCTCATTCTTAACGCAGCGCAGATCCCGGAATACCGTAAGCTGATTGACGACGCTGTAGCCTGGGCGAAGCAGCAGAGCAGCGATCGCGCGCAGCAGATTGTAGACGCGACCGACAAGCTGGCGGTAAACATTGGTCTGGAAATCCTGAAACTGGTGCCGGGTCGTATTTCTACCGAAGTAGACGCTCGTCTGTCCTATGACACCGACGCTTCTATCGCCAAAGCTAAACGCATCATTAAGCTTTATAACGATGCAGGTATCAGCAACGATCGCATTCTGATTAAACTGGCTTCTACCTGGCAGGGCATCCGCGCTGCTGAACAGCTGGAAAAAGAAGGCATCAACTGTAACCTGACGCTGCTGTTCTCCTTCGCACAGGCGCGTGCATGTGCTGAAGCTGGCGTATTCCTGATCTCCCCGTTCGTTGGTCGCATTCTTGACTGGTATAAAACCAATACCGACAAGAAAGAGTATGCGCCGGCGGAAGATCCAGGCGTGGTTTCCGTAACGGAAATCTACCAGTACTACAAAGAGCACGGTTACGAAACCGTCGTGATGGGCGCAAGCTTCCGCAACCTGGGTGAAATCCTTGAGCTGGCCGGCTGTGACCGTCTGACTATCGCACCAGCACTGCTGAAAGAGCTGGCGGAGAGCGAAGGTGCCATCGAGCGTAAACTGTCCTTCTCTGGTGAAGTGAAAGCACGTCCGGAACGTATCACCGAGTCTGAGTTCCTGTGGCAGCACAACCAGGATCCGATGGCAGTAGACAAACTGGCGGACGGTATCCGTAAGTTTGCTGTAGACCAGGAAAAACTGGAAAAAATGATCGGCGATCTGCTGTAATCATTACGGCGTGGCCGGAGTCCCGGCCACGCCTGTTTATCTCTCCCCCCTCAACGTGTAACACTATGAATACTTTACGCATTGGCTTAGTTTCCATTTCTGACCGCGCCTCGAGCGGTGTCTATCAGGACAAAGGTATCCCGGCACTGGAAGAGTGGTTAACGTCAGCGCTAACAACGCCTTTTGAACTCCTCACACGGTTAATTCCTGATGAGCAGGCGGTGATAGAGCAAACGCTGTGTGAGTTGGTCGATGAAATGAGTTGCCATCTGGTGCTGACTACTGGCGGAACCGGACCTGCGCGTCGTGATGTCACACCGGATGCCACCCTGGCGGTTGCCGATCGACAAATGCCGGGATTTGGTGAACAAATGCGCCAGATCAGCTTGCATTTTGTTCCGACAGCGATCCTGTCACGTCAGGTTGGCGTGATCCGCAAGCAGGCGTTGATTCTGAATCTGCCGGGGCAGCCGAAATCAATTAAAGAAACCCTGGAAGGGGTAAAAGATGCAGACGGTAATGTGGTCGTGGCGGGCATTTTCGCCAGCGTACCCTATTGCATTCAGCTGCTGGAAGGCCCGTATGTCGAAACGGCTGACAATGTTGTTGCGGCGTTTCGCCCGAAAAGCGCGCGACGTTAGAGATTGTCGCGCGACAGCCTGATGGCGGTATTAACGTCTTATCATGCCTACAAATTTTTGTAGGCCGGATAAGCGAAGCGCCATCCGGCACGACAAATTAGCGAGGATTAGTGCTTCTCACCCAGCGGCAGGATGGTCCGGCCAAACTGCTCGTTCAGCACTTCGCCCATTGCCAGGTAAATGGCACTGGCGCCACAGACTAAGCCAACCCAACCCGCAACGTGAATCACGGCTTCGTTACCGGCAATGTTACCGACCGCCAGCAGGGCGAACAGTACCGTCAGACTCAGGAATACGAACTGTAGCGCGCGTGCGGCTACCAGCGTGCCGAAGAACATAAACAGTGTAAACACACCCCACAGACCCAGATACACGCCCAGGAACTGCGCATTCGGCGCTTCAGTGAGACCCATTTTCGGCATCAGCAGAATGGCGACCAGCGTCAGCCAGAACGCACCGTAAGAGGTGAACGCGGTCAAGCCGAACGTGTTGCCTTTTTTGTATTCCAGCAGACCGGCAAAAATTTGCGCGATACCGCCGTAGAAGATTCCCATCGCGAGAATAATACCGTCAAGGGCGAAGAAACCCGCGTTATGCAGGTTAAGCAGAATGGTGGTCATGCCGAAGCCCATCAGGCCCAGCGGTGCCGGGTTAGCCAACTTAGTGTTGCCCATAATTCCTCAAAATCATCATTAATTGAATGGTGAAATAATTTCCCCAGGCAACAGGACTCCTCCCGGGGCGCGGCATAATAATCAGGGGCAGAGTGGCTGTCTATGATCTGATAACGGGAAAAGGCCTATTTTGTTTCGTGATCGCCATCACGACCCATTTGGGACCCATTTTTTCATCGAAATTAAAAATTTTTTTCATTCCCCCCTTGATGAAGTGGGTTACGACCCCACTTAGTAGTCAACCGCAGTGGTGAGTCTGAAAAAAAACGATTCAGGGGTGTTGAAACCGCACGTTTCGCCCTTATTACAGATTCACAACCACATGTTGACCGAATTTATAGTGGAGACGTTTAGATGGGTAAAATTATTGGTATCGACCTGGGTACTACCAACTCTTGTGTAGCGATTATGGATGGCACGACTGCTCGTGTGCTGGAGAATGCCGAGGGCGATCGCACCACGCCTTCTATCATTGCTTATACCCAGGATGGTGAAACTCTGGTTGGTCAGCCGGCTAAACGTCAGGCAGTGACAAACCCGCAAAACACCCTGTTTGCGATTAAACGCCTGATTGGCCGCCGCTTCCAGGACGAAGAAGTTCAGCGCGATGTTTCCATCATGCCGTACAAAATCATTGGTGCCGACAACGGCGACGCATGGCTTGATGTGAAAGGTCAGAAAATGGCACCGCCGCAGATTTCTGCTGAAGTGCTGAAGAAAATGAAGAAAACCGCAGAAGATTACCTGGGCGAACCGGTAACTGAAGCTGTTATCACCGTACCGGCTTACTTTAACGATGCTCAGCGTCAGGCAACCAAAGACGCGGGTCGTATCGCCGGTCTGGAAGTAAAACGTATCATCAACGAACCGACCGCTGCTGCTCTGGCTTATGGTCTGGATAAAGAAGTGGGCAACCGCACTATCGCGGTTTACGACCTCGGTGGTGGTACTTTCGATATCTCTATTATCGAAATCGATGAAGTTGACGGCGAAAAAACCTTCGAAGTACTGGCAACCAACGGTGATACCCACCTCGGTGGTGAAGACTTCGATAGCCGTATGATCAACTATCTTGTTGAAGAGTTTAAGAAAGATCAGGGCATTGACCTGCGTAACGACCCGTTGGCTATGCAGCGTCTGAAAGAAGCGGCTGAAAAAGCGAAAATCGAGCTGTCATCCGCACAGCAGACCGACGTGAATCTGCCGTACATTACCGCAGATGCCACCGGTCCAAAACACATGAACATCAAAGTGACTCGTGCGAAACTGGAAAGCCTGGTCGAAGACCTGGTGAACCGTTCCATCGAGCCGCTGAAAGTTGCTCTGCAGGACGCTGGCCTGTCCGTATCTGATATCGACGACGTTATCCTCGTCGGTGGTCAGACGCGTATGCCAATGGTTCAGAAGAAAGTGGCTGAGTTCTTTGGTAAAGAACCACGTAAAGACGTTAACCCGGATGAAGCAGTCGCGATCGGCGCTGCTGTACAGGGCGGTGTGTTAACGGGTGATGTGAAAGATGTACTGCTGCTGGACGTTACCCCGCTGTCTCTGGGTATCGAAACCATGGGCGGTGTGATGACGGCACTGATCAGCAAAAACACCACCATCCCGACCAAGCACAGCCAGGTGTTCTCTACCGCTGAAGACAACCAGTCTGCGGTCACCATCCATGTGCTGCAGGGTGAGCGTAAACGTGCTTCTGATAACAAATCTCTGGGGCAGTTCAACCTGGATGGTATCAACCCGGCACCGCGCGGCATGCCGCAGATCGAAGTCACCTTCGATATCGATGCTGATGGTATCCTGCACGTTTCTGCGAAAGACAAAAACAGCGGTAAAGAGCAGAAGATCACCATCAAGGCGTCTTCTGGTCTGAACGAAGAAGAAATTCAGAAAATGGTTCGCGATGCAGAAGCGAATGCTGAATCTGACCGTAAGTTTGAAGAGCTGGTTCAGACCCGCAACCAGGGCGACCATCTGCTGCACAGCACTCGCAAGCAGGTTGAAGAAGCGGGTGAACAACTGCCGGCTGACGACAAGACTGCTATTGAGTCTGCCCTGACCGCACTGGAAACAGCGCTGAAAGGCGAAGACAAAGCGGCAATCGAAGCGAAGATGCAGGAACTGGCACAGGCTTCCCAGAAACTGATGGAAATCGCTCAGCAGCAGCACGCACAGCAGCAGGCAGGCGGTGATGCATCTGCAAACAACGCAAAAGATGACGACGTTGTCGACGCCGAGTTTGAAGAAGTGAAAGACAAAAAATAATCGCCCTGATGCAGGGTAGTTAATCAGCACGGGCGTAGAGAGATTTCTCCACGCCCGTGCTCGTATGTGAAGGGGCAGAAAAACCACAATGGCAAAGCAAGATTATTACGAGATTTTAGGCGTTCCCAAGTCAGCGGAAGAGCGTGAAATCAAAAAGGCCTACAAGCGCCTGGCCATGAAATATCACCCGGACCGTAACCAGGGCGATAAAGAGGCCGAAGCCAAGTTTAAAGAGATCAAAGAAGCGTACGAAATCCTGACCGATTCCCAGAAACGTGCGGCCTACGATCAGTATGGTCATGCTGCGTTCGAACAGGGTGGCATGGGCGGCGGCGGCGGTTTTGGCGGCGGCGCAGACTTCAGCGATATCTTTGGTGACGTTTTTGGCGATATTTTTGGCGGTGGCCGGGGTCGTCAACGTGCTGCGCGTGGGGCCGATTTACGTTACAACATGGATCTCACCCTGGAAGAAGCTGTACGTGGCGTGACCAAAGAGATCCGCATTCCGACGCTGGAAGAGTGTGATGTTTGCCACGGCAGCGGGGCGAAAGCAGGAACGCAGCCGCAGACCTGTCCGACTTGTCATGGTTCCGGCCAGGTGCAGATGCGCCAGGGGTTCTTCGCGGTGCAGCAAACCTGTCCGCACTGTCAGGGGCGCGGTACGCTGATCAAAGACCCGTGCAATAAATGCCATGGTCACGGTCGCGTAGAAAAGAGCAAAACGCTGTCGGTTAAAATTCCGGCAGGCGTTGATACCGGCGACCGTATTCGTCTTTCTGGCGAAGGTGAAGCCGGCGAGCATGGCGCACCGGCGGGCGATCTGTATGTTCAGGTACAGGTGAAACAGCACCCGATCTTCGAACGTGAAGGCAACAACCTGTATTGCGAAGTCCCGATCAACTTTGCGATGGCGGCGCTTGGCGGTGAGATTGAAGTTCCGACGCTGGATGGCCGTGTGAAGCTGAAGGTTCCGCACGAAACGCAGACCGGGAAACTGTTCCGTATGCGTGGTAAAGGGGTGAAATCCGTACGTGGCGGCGCTCAGGGCGATCTGCTGTGTCGTGTCGTTGTCGAAACCCCGGTCGGCCTGAACGAGAAGCAGAAACAGCTGCTGAAAGATCTGCAGGAGAGCTTTGGCGGCCCAACAGGTGAAAAGAACAGTCCACGTTCGAAGAGTTTTTTCGACGGCGTGAAAAAGTTCTTTGACGATTTGACGCGTTAATCTCTTACCGGAACGCTGAGAAGCCTGAGTCTGCAAAGCCTCAGGCTTTTTTATTGGCTTTTTGCCTACGTAACGAAATATACAATAGTCGTAAAAACCGAGCTATTAATCATATATAATCTAATTTTATCGATGATTCAGGCGCGGTAAGATGGTTATCACGAAGTATTCACCTGTAAGAGAGAATAAAAAGTGAAACATCTGCATCGATTCTTTAGCAGCGATGCCTCCGGAGGCATCATTCTTATCATCGCCGCTGCGCTGGCCATGCTGATGGCCAATATGGGAGGAACCAGTGGTTGGTATCACGCCTTCCTGGATACGCCCGTTCAACTGCGCGTCGGCGCGCTTGAGATCAATAAAAACATGTTGCTGTGGATTAACGACGCACTGATGGCGGTGTTTTTCCTGTTAATTGGTCTTGAGGTAAAACGCGAGCTGATGCAGGGATCCCTAGCGAGCTTGCGCCAGGCGGCTTTCCCGGTGATCGCCGCGATTGGCGGCATGATTGTTCCGGCGCTGCTGTATCTGGCCTTCAACTATGCCGATCCGATTACCCGCGAGGGTTGGGCTATTCCTGCAGCCACCGATATCGCGTTTGCTTTGGGCGTACTGGCCCTGCTGGGCAGTCGAGTGCCATTGGCACTGAAGATATTCCTGATGGCGCTGGCGATTATCGACGACCTTGGGGCGATTGTTATTATCGCGCTGTTCTATACCAGCGACCTGTCGATGGCTTCGCTGGCCGTGGCGGCATGTGCCATCGCAGTACTGGCGCTGTTGAACGTCTGCGGGGTAAGGCGTACCGGGGTTTACATTCTCGTCGGAGTGGTGCTGTGGACTGCGGTTCTCAAGTCAGGCGTTCATGCGACGCTGGCAGGGGTTATCGTTGGATTCTTTATTCCACTTAAGGAGAAATATGGTCGTTCCCCGGCGAAGCGTCTTGAACACGTGTTACACCCGTGGGTCGCGTATATGATCCTGCCGCTGTTTGCCTTTGCCAACGCGGGCGTTTCCTTGCAGGGAGTGACCGTTGACGGGCTGACCTCGATTCTACCGCTGGGTATCATTGCCGGTCTGCTGATCGGTAAACCGCTGGGCATTACGCTGTTTTGCTGGCTGGCGCTGCGGTTAAAAATAGCTCAGCTTCCGGAAGGGACGAGCTTTACGCAAATCATGGCGGTCGGCATCCTGTGCGGCATTGGCTTTACGATGTCGATCTTTATTGCCAGTCTGGCTTTCGGCAACGTCGATCCTGAGCTTATCAATTGGGCGAAGCTAGGGATCCTGATTGGCTCTTTGTTGTCTGCCGTTATTGGTTACGGCTGGTTACGTACGCGTTTACGCCCGGCGGTGTGATCGGGTGAGATTACGGGGAGAGAGGTATGTCCCATATAAACTACAACCATCTTTATTATTTCTGGCATGTGTATAAAGAAGGATCCGTGGTCGGCGCGGCGGAAGCACTCTATTTGACGCCGCAGACCATTACCGGACAGATCAAAGCGCTTGAGGAGCGTTTGCAGGGCAAACTCTTCAAGCGCAAGGGGCGCGGGCTGGAGCCGAGCGAGCTTGGCGAGCTGGTTTTCCGCTACGCGGACAAGATGTTCACGTTAAGCCAGGAGATGCTGGATATCGTGAACTACCGTAAAGAGTCCAACCTGCTGTTTGACGTTGGCGTGGCGGATGCGCTGTCAAAACGGCTGGTCAGCAGCGTACTGGACGCAGCGGTCGTCGACGGCGAGCCCATCCATTTGCGCTGTTTTGAATCAACGCATGAGATGCTGCTGGAGCAGTTGAGCCAGCATAAGCTGGACATGATTATTTCGGACTGCCCGATTGATTCCACGCAGCAGGAAGGCCTCTTTTCGGTGAAGATTGGCGAATGCAGCGTGAGTTTCTGGTGTACGAATCCGCTGCCGCAAAAGCCGTTTCCGGACTGCCTGGAAGAGCGACGCTTGTTGATCCCTGGGCGCCGTTCCATGCTGGGACGCAAGCTCCTGAACTGGATCAATTCGCAGGGACTCAATGTAGAGATTCTGGGTGAGTTTGATGATGCCGCCTTGATGAAAGCCTTTGGCGCAACCCACAATGCGATTTTCGTTGCCCCAACGCTTTACGCGAGCGATTTTTATGCTGACGATTCCATTGTGGAAATAGGGCGCGTGGAGAACGTAATGGAGGAGTATCACGCCATTTTTGCCGAGCGGATGATTCAGCATCCGGCTGTGCAGCGAATCTGCAATGCCAACTACTCGGCGTTATTTATGCCTTCAGACAAATAAATAAAACTCCTGGGCCGGAGAGTGCGCAGTTGCTTTCCGGCTTAATCAATCGCCTTATCGCACGCATAAAAAAACCCGCTTGCGCGGGTTTTTTCACAAAGCAACAACGAACGGACGATTAAGCCAGTTTGCTGATCTGTGCAGTCAGGTTAGCCTTATGACGCGCAGCTTTGTTTTTGTGGATCAGACCTTTAGCAGCCTGACGGTCCACGATTGGTTGCATTTCGTTAAATGCTTTCAGTGCAGCAGCTTTGTCGCCAGCTTCGATAGCTGCGTATACTTTCTTGATGAAAGTACGCATCATAGAGCGACGGCTTGCGTTGTGCTTACGAGCCTTTTCAGACTGAACGGCGCGCTTCTTAGCTGATTTGATATTAGCCAAGGTCCAACTCCCAAATGTGTTCTATATGGACAATTCAAAGGCCGAGGAATATGCCCTTTTAGCCTTCTTTTGTCAATGGATTTGTGCAAATAAGCGCCGTTAATCTAGCGGCACTCGTTACGTAGTGATGGCGCAGGATTCTACCAGCTTGCGTGCTGTGAATACAGCTTTTCCACGATAAAAATTGAATTGCGTTGTCAGTCTTTACCTCAGGCTGATGAAATCCATCTGCTTTCTGTTTCGCCGCATCAATCGCCGGTTAACCTTGAACGCTGTACAAGGTATACTTTGGCGATTTTCACTGTTTTGAGCCAGACATGAAGCTGATACGCGGCATACATAATCTCAGTCAGGCCCCGCACGGGTGTGTGCTGACTATTGGTAATTTCGACGGCGTGCATCGTGGCCATCGCGCGCTGCTGCAAGGGTTGCAGGAAGAAGGGCGCAAGCGTGGCTTACCGGTAATGGTGATGATTTTCGAACCACAGCCGCTGGAGCTGTTCGCCACGGACAAAGCGCCAGCGCGACTGACCCGGCTGCGTGAGAAACTGCGTTATCTCGCCCAGTGCGGCGTCGACTACGTTCTGTGCGTGCGATTTGACCGCCGTTTTGCCGCGCTCACGGCGCAGAGCTTTATCAGCTCTCTGCTGGTAGAGCGCCTCGGGGTGCAATTTCTGGCAGTGGGTGATGATTTCCGCTTTGGCGCTGGTCGTGAAGGCGATTTCTTGTTATTACAGAAGGCAGGTGCGGAGTACGGTTTTGATATCACCAGTACTCAAACCTTCTGTGAAGGCGGCGTGCGGATCAGCAGTACCGCCGTGCGACAGGCGCTGGCGCAGGATGATTTAGCGTTGGCTGAAAGCCTGCTGGGGCATCCGTTTACCATCTCCGGGCGCGTGGTGCATGGCGATGAACTTGGGCGCACCATTGGCTTCCCGACGGCAAACTTACCGCTACGCCGTCAGGTTTCCCCGGTAAAAGGGGTCTATGCGGTAGAAGTCATGGGGCTTGGTGAGCAACCCATGCCCGGCGTGGCGAATATTGGAACCCGTCCGACGGTTTCAGGCGTCCGCCAGCAGTTAGAAGTGCATCTACTGGACGTTGCAATGGACCTATATGGTCGCCATATAGATGTAGTGCTGCGTAAAAAAATTCGCAGCGAGCAGCGATTTGCCTCGCTGGATGAACTCAAAGCGCAGATTGCGCGAGATGAATTAACCGCCCGGGATTTTTTTGGGCTATCAAAACCGGCTTAACGCCTATACGAGTTTTAAATACGGAACCGAGAATCTGATGAGTGACTATAAATCAACCCTGAATTTGCCGGAAACAGGGTTCCCGATGCGCGGCGATCTCGCCAAGCGTGAACCGGGAATGCTGGCGCGTTGGACTGATGATGATCTGTACGGCATCATTCGTGCGGCCAAAAAAGGCAAAAAAACCTTCATTCTGCATGATGGCCCTCCTTATGCGAATGGCAGCATTCATATTGGTCACTCGGTTAACAAGATTCTGAAAGACATTATCGTGAAGTCCAAAGGACTCGCGGGATATGACTCGCCTTACGTTCCGGGCTGGGACTGCCACGGTCTGCCGATCGAGCTGAAAGTGGAGCAGGAATTCGGTAAGCCGGGTGAAAAATTTACCGCCGCTGAGTTCCGTGCGAAATGCCGCGAATATGCCGCCACTCAGGTGGACGGTCAGCGTAAAGATTTTATCCGCCTGGGTGTGCTGGGCGACTGGTCACATCCGTACCTGACCATGGACTTCAAAACTGAAGCCAACATCATCCGCGCGCTGGGCAAAATCATCGGCAATGGCCACCTGCACAAGGGCGCGAAGCCAGTGCACTGGTGCGTAGACTGCCGTTCTGCGCTGGCGGAAGCGGAAGTTGAGTATTACGACAAAACCTCACCTTCCATCGACGTGGCCTTCCATGCGGTCGATCAGGATGCGGTAAAAGCGAAATTTGGCGTATCGTCTGTTAACGGCCCGATCTCGCTGGTGATCTGGACCACTACCCCGTGGACGCTGCCGGCGAACCGCGCGATCTCTCTGGCGCCGGACTTTGACTACGCGCTGGTGCAGATCGATGGTCAGGCGCTGATCCTGGCGAAAGACCTGGTTGAGAGCGTGATGCAGCGCATTGGCGCAACGAATTTCACCCTTCTCGGCACGGTAAAAGGTGCAGAACTGGAGCTGTTGCGCTTTAGCCATCCGTTTATGGGCTTTGACGTTCCGGCGATCCTCGGCGATCACGTCACTCTGGACGCGGGTACCGGTGCAGTACATACCGCGCCGGGTCACGGTCCTGATGACTATGTCATCGGTCAAAAATACGGTCTGGAAGTGGCGAACCCGGTGGGTCCGGATGGCGCGTATCTACCGGGCACCTACCCGGGTCTGGACGGCGTTAACGTCTTCAAGGCTAACGACGTCGTGGTATCTCTGCTGACTGAAAAAGGCGCGCTGCTGCACGTCGAGAAAATGCAGCATAGCTATCCGTGCTGCTGGCGTCACAAAACGCCGATCATCTTCCGTGCGACCCCGCAGTGGTTCGTCAGCATGGATCAGAAAGGCCTGCGCGAGCAGTCTCTGAAAGAGATCAAAGGCGTGCAGTGGATCCCGGACTGGGGTCAGGCGCGTATCGAATCGATGGTGGCGAACCGTCCTGACTGGTGTATCTCCCGTCAGCGTACCTGGGGCGTACCGATGTCGCTGTTCGTTCACAAAGACACCGAAGAGCTGCACCCGCGCGCCATTGAACTGATGGAAGAAGTGGCGAAGCGCGTTGAAGTTGACGGCATTCAGGCCTGGTGGGATCTTGACCCGAAAGACATTCTGGGTGATGAAGCCGACCAGTACGTGAAAGTGCCGGATACCCTGGACGTCTGGTTTGACTCCGGTTCTACTCACTCTTCTGTGGTGGATGTGCGTCCTGAATTTGCTGGTCATGCCGCAGATATGTATCTGGAAGGTTCTGACCAACACCGTGGCTGGTTCATGTCATCGCTGATGATTTCCACCGCGATGAAAGGCAAAGCGCCGTATCGCCAGGTGCTGACCCACGGCTTTACCGTTGATGGTCAGGGACGCAAGATGTCCAAGTCCATCGGTAATACCGTTTCTCCGCAGGATGTAATGAACAAACTGGGTGCAGATATTCTGCGTCTGTGGGTGGCATCAACGGACTACACCGGCGAAATGGCCGTGTCCGACGAGATCCTGAAGCGTGCAGCCGACAGCTATCGTCGTATCCGTAATACCGCGCGCTTCCTGCTGGCGAACCTGAACGGGTTTGATCCGGCGAAAGACATGGTGAAACCGGAAGAGATGGTGGTGCTGGATCGCTGGGCGGTAGGCTGCGCACAAGCCGCGCAGGAAGAGATCCTGAAAGCGTATGAAGCCTATGACTTCCACGAAGTGGTTCAGCGTCTGATGCGTTTCTGCTCCGTAGAGATGGGCTCGTTCTATCTCGACATCATCAAAGACCGCCAGTACACCGCGAAAGCGGACAGCGTGGCGCGTCGCAGCTGCCAGAGCGCGCTGTACCATATCGCAGAAGCGCTGGTTCGCTGGATGGCGCCGATCATGTCCTTCACCGCCGATGAAATCTGGGGCTACCTGCCGGGCGATCGTGAGAAGTACGTCTTTACCGGCGAGTGGTACGACGGTCTGTTTGGACTGGCGGATACCGAAGCCATGAACGATGCCTTCTGGGACGAGCTGCTGAAAGTGCGTAGCGAAGTGAACAAAGTGATCGAACAGGCTCGTGCGGATAAGAAAGTCGGCGGTTCTCTGGAAGCGGCAGTGACCCTGTACGCCGAACCCGAACTGGCTGCGAAGCTGACCGCGCTGGGTGACGAATTGCGATTTGTCCTGTTGACCTCTGGGGCGAAAGTCGATGACTATGCGGAGGCTTCTGCGGACGCACAGCAAAGCGAACTGCTCAAAGGGCTGAAAGTCGCATTGAGTAAAGCCGAAGGTGAGAAATGCCCGCGCTGCTGGCATTACACTACCGATGTCGGCAAGGTAGCGGAACATGCAGAAATCTGCGGCCGCTGTGTCACCAACGTCGCCGGTGATGGCGAAAAACGTAAGTTTGCCTGATGAGTAAGCCTCTCTGTTCAACAGGACTACGCTGGCTGTGGCTGGTGGTAGTCGTGCTGATCATCGATTTGGGCAGCAAGTATCTGATCCTCCAGGACTTTGCTCTGGGGGATACAGTGCCGCTGTTCCCATCGCTGAATCTGCATTATGCGCGTAACTATGGCGCGGCGTTTAGCTTCCTTGCTGATAGCGGTGGCTGGCAGCGTTGGTTCTTTGCCGGTATTGCGATCGGCATCTGTGTCATTTTGACGGTGATGATGTACCGCTCAAAAGCCACGCAGAAGCTGAATAACATCGCCTATGCGTTAATTATTGGCGGGGCGCTGGGCAATCTGTTCGATCGCCTGTGGCATGGCTTCGTTGTCGACATGATCGATTTCTATGTCGGCGACTGGCATTTTGCGACCTTTAACCTTGCCGATACCGCCATTTGCGTAGGTGCCGCGTTAATTGTGCTGGAAGGCTTCTTGCCTAAACCGGCTGCGAAAGAACAGGCGTAACAAAACCAGCCGGGTGGCGCTGCGCTTACCCGGCCTACCGAATATGCCGACACTTGTAGGGCGGGTAAGCGCAGCGCCACCCGGCACACAGGCGAGACAACATTAAAGAGCAATGTGCATGTCTAAATCAGTACAGAGTAACAGTGCGGTGCTGGTGCACTTCACCTTAAAACTCGACGATGGCTCCACCGCAGAGTCAACCCGTAACAACGGCAAGCCAGCGCTTTTTCGCCTGGGGGATGGTTCTCTGTCTGAAGGACTGGAACAGCATCTGCTCGGCCTGAAAGGGGGCGATAAAATCACCTTTTCCCTGGAGCCTGATGCGGCTTTTGGCGTGCCGAGCCCGGATCTGGTCCAGTATTTCTCGCGTCGTGAATTTATGGACGCGGGCGAGCCCGAAATCGGGGCGATTATGCTTTTTACCGCAATGGATGGCAGTGAAATGCCTGGTGTGATCCGCGAAATCAACGGTGACTCGATCACGGTCGATTTCAACCATCCGCTGGCCGGGCATACCGTTCATTTTGACATTGAAGTGCTGGAAGTCGAACCGGCACTGGAGGCGTAAAATGCAGATCCTGTTGGCCAACCCGCGCGGCTTCTGCGCTGGTGTAGACCGCGCTATCAGCATTGTTGAAAACGCGCTGCAAATTTATGGCGCGCCAATTTATGTTCGTCACGAAGTGGTGCATAACCGCTATGTGGTGGATAGCCTGCGTGAACGCGGGGCGATCTTCATTGAGCAAATCAGTGAAGTGCCGGACGGCGCGATCCTGATCTTTTCTGCCCACGGGGTTTCTCAGGCGGTGCGTAACGAGGCGAAAAGCCGCGATCTCACCGTGTTTGACGCCACCTGTCCGCTGGTGACCAAAGTGCATATGGAAGTGGCGCGCGCCAGCCGTCGCGGTGAAGAGTCCATTCTAATCGGTCACGCCGGGCACCCGGAAGTAGAAGGCACAATGGGCCAGTACAGCAATCCCGAAGGGGGCATGTACCTCGTTGAGTCGCCGGACGATGTCTGGACGCTTAACGTAAAAAATGAAGGCAAGCTCTCCTTCATGACCCAGACCACGCTCTCAGTGGACGATACGTCGGATGTCATTGACGCGCTGCGCCAGCGCTTCCCGAAAATCGTCGGCCCGCGTAAAGATGACATTTGTTACGCCACCACCAACCGTCAGGAAGCGGTTCGCGCTCTGGCGGAGCAGGCGGACGTGGTGCTGGTGGTCGGTTCGAAGAACTCCTCAAACTCCAACCGTCTGGCGGAACTTGCCCAACGGATGGGGAAAAAAGCCTTTTTGATCGACGATGCCGCCGACATCCGGGAAGAGTGGGTCAAAGGGGCTGACTGCGTCGGCGTTACTGCTGGGGCTTCCGCACCGGATATTCTGGTACAGAACGTCATTACTCGCCTGCAACAGTTGGGTGGCGGCGAGGCGGTACAACTGGAAGGCCGTGAAGAGAATATTGTCTTTGAAGTGCCGAAAGAGCTGCGCATGGATGTCCGCGAAGTCGAGTGACATTTTGTGTGCGAATCGATGCGAAATGCCGGGTCCGATACCCGGCATTTTTTATGGGTGGAATATCACTTCCCGCGGTAGATCCGTTCCGGACGGCCGACTTTGCCATAGATAATTTCCGCTTCGAGGAACTCATCTTTTACACCTTGCTCCAGATAGCGACGGGCGGTGGTCTTGCTGCTGCCCAACAGACGTGAGAGCGAGTCGGCGGTATGCACCACCTGCGGAATGCTGAAACACTGGCGGACACGCTGTAACGTGGACTCATCTATCCCGCGCATGGCCGATTCCTGAGCGAAATTTTCATCTTTGGCCTGAATGTTGAACAAAGCGTCCACATGCGTCTGATTAGCCTGTTCGCTGGATCTTAGCGAACTACGGTAACGGGCAAATCGCTCCAGCGTATGTTGCAGGCGCTGGTAATGGACGGGCTTAATCAGGTAATCAAATACGCCAAGCCGCAGCGCTTCGCTGATCGTATCCATATGGTTATCTGCGGTAATAAAGATGATTCGACCGTTATATTTAATGTTGACGGTGTGGCGAATTAAATCGATGCCTTTGCCATCAGGCAAAAAATTATCCAGTAGGATAAGTTGCGGTTGGTAAAGACGGATCAGCTTTTGGGCGCTCTCTTTTTTATCTGCAAGACCAATAACTTCATACGACGAGAGCTGGTTGAGGGTATCCACTAATATTTCAGCCAGTAAGGGTTCATCCTCAACGATAAGGGTAGTTATCTTATCCATGATGCTTTTCTCGGGTCAGGGGGATGTACAGGGTAAAAATGGTGCCGTAAGGAATATTATTATCAATGACAATATGTCCACCAGCCTGCTCGGTGTAGCTTTTCACCAGCCAAAGGCCAATGCCATGTTCAGCATTATTACTGCTGCTGACGCCTCTTTCGAAAATGCGGTCGCGAATATTTTCGTCGATACCGCAACCCTGATCGGCGACTTCTATCAGCACTTCCTGGCTTTCGCTATTGATCAGACACTCTATTTTGCGATTCCCTTCCGGCTGTTTTAACGTCGCGTTATAGGCGTTATCGAGAAGATTGCCGACAATGGAAATCCATTCGTTATGGGTGAGGGTTGTAGGAAGCGTGTCAACATAGCAGGCGGGATCGAAAATCAGCTCCAGACCCAGCTCTTTCGCCCGATAGTATTTGCCAATCAGTAATCCTGCCAGGTGGCTGTTTTTGAATTTTTGCGCAATGAAGTCCAGCACCTTCTGATGGCTATGGGACTGCTGTTGGATAAGCTCAAGCGCGTTGTCATAGCGCTTCAGGTAAAGCAACCCGGCTATAGTGGAGATCTGGTTACGATGTTCGTGCTGCACCGCGCGCAGATTATCCGCATATTGCTGAATCTGACTAAGCTGCAAACTCAGTGTATTAATATCATCTTTACTTCGGAAACTGATCACCCAACCCTGAGGCTTCTCATTTAAAATGACCGCCATGCGGCTGGCGATCACTTTTATATTATTAAAGGTCACAATTTCGTCTTTTTTATTGGTCTGCGGCTTACCATAGAAAAAGCCGTCTGCTGAGACGACGTCCGCAATTTTCTTGCCAATCAGCCGGTGTTCGGGATAGGAAAGATTAAGCATCTGCCGCGCCGTCTGGTTAATTGCGGTAATTTGATAGTCAGAATCAATGGCGATGAGGCCCTCAAAGACGGATTCAAACAGGACGTTTTGTTGCAATACCAGTTGCGAAATTTGCTGCGGCTCCATATCGAGCATTTGTCTTTTGATGTGCAGGGAAAAGCGCCGCGCAGAAAACAACAGCAGGCACAGCAGGCCAACCATCGGAAACATCAGCGAGCTATGTTGAAGACTGAGCCAGCTTTCAAGTTGCTCCAGCGTATAGCCCACCGAAACAATGCCAATCACTTTTCCCGTCTCGTCCTGCACCGGGGATTTCCCGCGCAGCGAAGAACCGAGCGAACCCTGCCGCACCGAAACATAGCTTCTGGCATTCAGCAGCGCATCATCACTGTCGCCGCCTTCCATATATTTACCGATCTCCCCCGGCGTGACGTGGTACAGGCGTACGCCGTGGGAATCACCGACGGTAATGTAGGTGGCATCGGAAAACGAATGCATGGGGTTGATTAAGGCTTTAATGCGCGGCAGGTCGCGTTTTTTGACGGCGTCAACCAGCTCCGGCATGGCCGAAATTTGCATTGCCTGAATGAGGGCACGTTGTCCGACCTGATAATGCAGGCGCTCTTTGGTGATATTGGTCAGGTACCAGGAGATCGCCAGCATCACCACCGTAGACGTGAACAGGATGAGTAAAAATATGCGGTTTTGAAAAGATCGCTTGGCGAACCAGCCCGTAACTTTTCGGATCATCATATATGATTGAATTTTATAAAATGTCATTCTCATCTATCCAGACTTGTCGGATACAGGACTAGCGCATAGTTCGCCCTTTTTCAGACAAAATTCTTTCGGGGGCGGAAATGGCGGGAAACTCCCGCCATGATGAGACAGACCTACATTGCCAGCACGTACTTCAACATGACGCCCGCCGCGATGGCTGAACCAATCACACCCGCCACGTTTGGCCCCATTGCATGCATCAACAGGAAGTTCTGTGCATCCGACTCCAGCCCGACTTTATTAGATACCCTGGCCGCCATCGGTACGGCGGAGACGCCCGCAGAGCCGATCAGCGGATTGATCTTATTTTTACTGAACAGGTTCATGAGCTTCGCCATCAGCACTCCGGCAGCGGTACCAATGCAGAATGCAATGACGCCAAGCAGCAAAATCCCCAGCGTCTGGGGCTGGAGGAATTTATCTGCCACCAGCTTTGCGCCCACAGAAAGACCGAGAAAAATCGTTACGATGTTGATCAGCCCATTTTGAACAGTGTCGCTCAGACGTTCCACTACGCCGCTTTCCCGCATTAAATTACCGAAGCAGAACATCCCCAGTAACGGTGCGGCATCGGGTAGCAGCAGGGCAACCAGCATCAGGAGCATGACCGGGAAGATAATTTTTTCCCGTTTGCTGACGGTACGCAGTTGCACCATCCTGATCTTGCGTTCTTCTTTGGTAGTCAGCAGCTTCATGATCGGCGGCTGGATAAGCGGGACCAGTGCCATATAGGAGTAAGCGGCGACCGCGATAGCACCGAGCAGTTCTGGTGCGAGCTTGCTGGCAAGGTAAATGGCGGTAGGGCCATCCGCGCCGCCAATAATGCCAATGGCGGCGGCCTGGGGCAGGGTAAAGCTAATAATGCCAACGTAGTTCAGAAGCAATGCGCCCAGTACGGTCGCAAAGATGCCAAACTGCGCTGCCGCGCCCAGTAATAGCGTGCGGGGATTGCCCAGCAGGGGACCAAAATCGGTCATTGCGCCCACCCCCATGAAGATCACCAGCGGAGCAACACCTGAACCAATCGCGACCTTGTAAAACAGCGCCAGCACGCCCGGTGCGTACCCCATATCTACGGCCTGCGTTTCCAACTGCGCCTGCACAGAGGGCTGCGCCAGGGCGAGCGCCTCTTTTATCGCGTGGACATCCACGGCGCAGTTGAGTTTGGCTGCAATGACCGCCAGTTGACCGGCATCGTGATGTGCCAGCAGGCTTTCCAGCGCCGTCATCGCCAGCCCGGCCTCCGGTATGTTGGAGAGCAGGCCGCCGAAGCCAATGGGTAACAGCAGTAGCGGCTCAAACTTTTTTACGATTGCCAGCCAGAGCAGCAGCAGGCTGATCAGTAGCATGATCGCCTGCCCCGCGCTGATGTGCATCAGCCCCATCCCCTGAATGAGAGCGTTCAAACTTTCCATGTATCTTCTCCGTTACGCCAGGGTCATCAGGGTGTCGCCGACAGACACGGCGTCCCCGGCTTTAACGGCGATCCCTCGCACGGTACCCGCCTGCGCAGCACGAATTTCGGTTTCCATCTTCATGGCTTCCAGAATCAACAGCACGTCACCTTCGACAACGCTCTGGCCTTCCGTAGCGATGATTTTCCAGATGTTACCTGCCAGCGGCGCGGTGACCGGGGTGCCGTTTCCAGCAGGCGTTGGCGCTGCTACGGGCGTGGATGTGAGAGTCACCTGTGAGATATCGCCGCCGTCGCTCACTTTCACCACATAGGCTTTGCCTTCCACTTCGATGGTATAAATACCGCTGGTGGTCTGAGGCGTCGGTTTTGCGGCTGGCGCAGGTGGGTTCAATTGTGGGGCAGGCTCAAACGCCGCCGGGTTATTGCGGTTTTCAAGGAACTTCATTCCCGGCTGTGGGAACAGCGCGACGGTGAGCACGTCATCAATCGCATTAACCGCCAGCGTAATGCCTTTTTCCGCCGCCTGACGTTTAATGTCAGCTTCAAGCTGCGCCAGTTCAGGTTTCAGTAGATCGGCGGGACGACAGGAAATGGGCTCCTCGCCGTTCAGCACCTTCGCCTGTAGCGCGGCATTGACCGGTGCAGGCGTGTGTCCGTATTCCCCTTTCAGGATCCCGGCGGTTTCTTTAGCCACGGTTTTGTAGCGCTCGCCGGTAAGAACGTTGAGCACCGCCTGAGTGCCGACAATCTGTGAGGTGGGCGTAACCAGCGGGATATAGCCCAGGTCTTCACGCACGCGAGGAATTTCTGCCAGCACCTCATCCAGGCGTTCAGCGGCGTTTTGCTGCTTCAGTTGGCTTTCAAGGTTGGTCAGCATCCCACCAGGCACCTGCGCGACTAAAATGCGACTGTCGTAGCCTTTTAATTGACCTTCGAAGGTATGGTACTTCTTACGTACGTCGCGGAAGTACGCAGCGATTTTCTCCAGTTGCAGAATATTGAGTCCCGTATCATGCCCGGTCCCGGCAAGGGTGGCGACGATCGACTCCGTTGCCGGATGACCGTAGGTTGCGCTCATTGAGGAGATGGCGGTATCCACGCCGTCGACGCCCGCTTCAATCGCTTTTAGTAGCGCCATTTCCGCCATTCCGGTAGTGGCATGGCAGTGGAGATGGAGTTTAACGTCGTAACGCTGCTTAATTTCACGTACCAGATCGTAAGCCGCCCATGGTGTGAGGATCCCCGACATATCCTTAATGGCGATGGAGTCGACGCCGATCTCCAGCAGTTGTTCAGTCAGATCCAACCAGGTTTGTAACGTATGGGCCGGGCTGGTGGTGTAAGAGAGTGTGCCCTGCGCGTGGGCTCCGTGGCTACGCACCGCCCGTAGCGCCGCCTGCATATTGCGTGCGTCGTTCATGGCGTCGAAAACACGGAAAACGTCCATCCCGTTTTTCACTGCTCGTTCAACAAAGCGCGCAACCACATCATCAGCGTAGTGGCGATAGCCCAGCAGGTTTTGTCCACGTAACAACATTTGCAGCGGCGTTTTTGGCATTGCTTTTTTCAGCTCGCGCAAGCGTACCCAGGGATCTTCTCCAAGAAAGCGGATACAGGCGTCAAACGTTGCGCCGCCCCAACATTCCAGTGAACCATACCCCACGTTATCTAATTCCTGGGCAATGGGCAGCATGTCATCGAGGCGAAGACGGGTAGCGAAAAGGGACTGGTGAGCGTCGCGCAGGACAACGTCAGTGATGGAAACGGTCATAAATTCCTCTGTGTATTACGGGTTGTGGCGGCGATGATGGTGAATAGCAGCGGCAATCACCGGTTTTAATTGCGTGAAGCTGTCGCCGGACGTGGCGGCAGGCGCAGGCTGTGTCTGAACGACGGGCTCGGGAAAAAAACGCGTGATGGCGGCAGACATGCCCTGAATGGTGAAGATGAGTAGGAGTAGAAAAGCGAGCACAAAACCCATCCCCAGGAACATCAGGGTGAAACCTTCGCCCAACAGTTGTGCAGCGTTCATGAAAACGTCTCAGTACGGAGGCACGATGACGTGACGGGGTGCTAGCCTTCGGCATTTCCGGCTAAGGATGGGGTGGAATTCCCTGAGCCGCCCCCGGCTCTGGACCCCTTTATAGCCTCAGGTCTAACGAACCATTACGCCATCGTGCGAATTGGTTAAATAAACATCCCAAATACGATACTGGCGATGACCAGCACGATACCGCCGCCCAGACGGGAGGAGATTTGCGCATAAGAGATAAGATTCATACGGTTACAGGCTGAGAGAACCTCAAGGTCACCAGAGCCGCCACGGTTAGCCATGCACAGACCCGCAGTAATTGAGGATTCGATCGGATAGAAGCCCATCAGCCAACCGCCGACGGCTGCGCCGACGACCGCACCCACCACGATGACGGCCGCGATGATTACGTTAGCGAAAGTGATGGCGTCGATGATCTCTTGCAGGTCGGTGTAACAAACGCCGACCCCGACCATCAGCACCCACAGCAATTGCTTAGAGAAGAAGTCAGATAAACGCTTAGCGCCCGCTTTAATCTCTGGTGAGCAAAGGCCAGAAGCGTTAAGCGCCGCAACAATCAAGACCATCCAGGCAAAGTAGTGAATAGCGACGCCACCAATGCTGGGCAGGATTTTCTTTGCGACCACGTAGGCCAGCAGGAAACAGGTCGTGGCGAGTACCATGCCGATGGCCGTTTCACGATGAGTAATCTGGCCGGCTTTTTCGTCATCTTCGACCTGGAAGGAGGCTTTGCGTACCAGTTCACCTTCTCCGCTCAGCGCAGTATATTTTTTGCCGAGGATATCCAGCAGCGCCGCAAAAACAATGGCGAAAATATTCGCAATGGTCAGAATTGCAATTGCCGTTGAATAATATTCTTCGCGCGAACGTCCGGTAACGGAGTGGTAGATCTCAGACAATGGCACAGCGCCTGCACCGTTACCACCACCCATAATAGGCAGTACGTATAGCATCATGATGCGATCCACCGGAATACCGAAACATAAACCGATGGCGATACCAAATATAGAGGCCCCCAAAATGCCTAACAGAATTGTCGGGATGTAACCTAATAACGATTTGAGTAACAGGCGACGGTTTACCGATAAAATCGCACCGGTAATTAATACCGCAATGAATAAATTTAGGAAGTTACTTTTATCCATTACATTGCTAATAGTATCAATTTCTTTTTGTGTGAAGATCCCGGCATAAACAAACCAGGCGGCGACCAGAAAGATCATCACTGGCGCACCACCAATGTATTTGTTGAAGATAGGTAAGCGCTTGCCTACTTCTCCAAAGATGGCGCCGATAATAAACATGATCGCAAACCCACCGACCAAATCATCAGGTAGCGAATCATAAAAATGGGAAAGTAATAATGTAATTAACGCAAAAGTGTAAAGCGGTAGCGGTATGCCGAATATTTTAAAACTCAGCAAGGCATTAACGCCTTTTTTCTCCGCAACGGGAGCCTGGCTGATGTTAGTCATAGAACGTTCCTGTAATTAAATAAGTGAATACGGCGAGGCGGGAGGAATGTTAAGCAATCAGCAAAGGATAGCGGTGTGATATTGTTCACCGAATGGTGAGTGTTTTTATTGATTTAATTGTTTTATTTCACCCAATTAATTAAGGAAATAAAAACAGTAAGCGTAATAAAAATACCCTACAGAGTGTGACCTGAATAAAAGAATGATATTGCCAGCAATGGCGAAATATCTCGCGTTATTTTTATACGGGTCGATCATTGTGAACATTATCTTTAAGCAGTGTCAGCCGCATTCGGACCCTCACAATAAAGCACGTCTGTGCGCCTTTCTCGAAATGTCGGGGCTGGTGCTGGAAGCGGATTGCGAGACGGTCATTATCGCTGAACAACGTGGCCGTATTGTTGGTTGCGGCGCCCTTGCTGGCAATGTGATTAAAGAGATTGCCGTGGATCCCACCCTGCACGGTGCAGGGCTGAGCCTGAAGCTGTTGACAGAATTGCTGGTGCTGGCTTGCGAAAAAGGGCGCAGCGAACTCTTTCTGTATACCAAACCGCAAAACGTGGTGCTCTTCTCTGGGGCCGGATTCTGGCCAATTGCTTACACCGACCAGGCAGTCCTGATGGAAAACAGTCGCGAACGGCTGGCGCGTTACTGTCGGCAACTGGCGCTGTATCGCCAGCCCGGCAATAAGATCGGTGCCGTCGTGATGAATGCCAATCCGTTCACGCTTGGGCACCGTTGGCTAGTTGAGCAGGCGGCGCAAGCGTGTGACTGGCTGCATCTATTTGTGGTGAAAGAAGAGGCTTCTTTCTTCTCTTATCCCGACCGCTGGCGACTGATTGAGCAAGGTATCCAGGGGATCGAGCGCGTCACGCTGCATCCGGGTTCGGCTTATCTCATTTCCCGCGCAACGTTTCCTGGCTATTTCCTGAAGGATCAGGGCGTTGTCGATGAATGCCACAGCCAGATCGACCTGCAACTATTTCGTGAACATCTCGCCCCTGCGCTGGGGATCACCCACCGTTTTGTCGGTACGGAGCCCACCTGCGCGTTGACCCGTGCCTACAACCAGAGAATGAAAATGCGACTGTCTCCCACGATTGAAGTGGTGGAACTGACGCGAATCGAGAAACAGGGCGAGGCGGTTTCCGCCTCCCGCGTCCGCAAGCTGTATGCCGAGCGGAACTGGCAGGCTATCGCGCCATTAGTCCCCCCTTCGACGCTTGCATTTCTGACGCGTCTCGCTGCCGGAAATACGGAAATTGCATCACATGACCTTCATTAATAAGGAAAGAGCCGATGGAAATCATTAAAGACGCTCTGGCCGGCACGCTGGAATCCAGCGATGTCATGGTCAGAATTGGCCCCGCTACGGAACCAGGGATCCAACTGGAGCTGGAGAGCCTGGTCAAGCAGCAGTTTGGCCGGGCCATTGAACATGTCACCCGCGATACGTTAGCAAAACTGGGGGTGACCTCCGCGCACGTCGTCATCGATGACAAAGGCGCGCTGGAATGCGTGTTGCGCGCCCGCGTACAAACGGCGGCGATCCGTGCTGCCGAACAACAAGCCATTCACTGGGAGGCATTATGAAACCGCGCCGTAGCATGTTGTTTATCCCTGGGGCAAATGCCGCCATGTTGAGCACTTCCTTTGTCTATGGTGCCGATGCCGTGATGTTCGACCTTGAAGACGCGGTCGCATTGCGTGAAAAAGATGCCGCGCGTTTGCTGGTGCATCACGCACTACAGCATCCGTTTTATCAGTATGTCGAAAAAGTGGTGCGCATCAATCCCCTGAACACCCCGTTTGGTCTGGACGATCTGGAAGCCGTGGTGCGCGCCGGTGTGGACATTGTCCGGCTGCCGAAAACCGATCGTAAAGAAGATGTGCTGGAGCTGGAAGCTCACGTTGAGCGTATTGAACGTGAATGCGGACGCAACGTGGGCAGTACGAAACTAATGGCGGCCATCGAGTCGGCATTAGGGGTAGTGAACGCCATTGAGATTGCAACCGCCTCGCCTCGGATGGTGGCGATTGCCCTGGCGGCCTTTGACTACGTAATGGATATGGGGACCTGTCGCGGTGACGGTAGCGAGCTGTTCTATGCCCGCTGTGCGGTGCTGCATGCCGCCCGCGTGGCCGGCATTGCCGCCTACGACGTGGTGTGGTCCGACGTAAACAACGAAGAAGGGTTCCTGAAAGAGGCGCATCTGGCGAAAGGGCTTGGTTTTAACGGTAAGTCGTTGGTTAACCCACGGCAAATTGAACTCTTGCATCAGGT
The DNA here is from genome assembly GCF_013836145.1 of Citrobacter sp. RHB25-C09. Taxonomy (NCBI): domain Bacteria; kingdom Pseudomonadati; phylum Pseudomonadota; class Gammaproteobacteria; order Enterobacterales; family Enterobacteriaceae; genus Citrobacter; species Citrobacter sp. RHB25-C09. Next base: position 800,193 of record NZ_CP057483.1, read on the forward strand.
TTACGCCCCAACTCGCGCGGAGGTTGGTCATGCACTGGAGGTGATTGCCGCAGCCGAAGAGGCCGAAGAACGTGGCCTCGGCGTCGTGTCGCTCAATGGCAAGATGATAGATGGTCCGATTATCGACCACGCCCGCAAAGTGGTGGCGTTATCGGCTTCCGGTATTCGTGACTAAGGAAGGAAACAATGAAAGAGACAATATCCATGCTCAATCAGCAGTACGTGATGCCGGAAGGATTACAGCCTTATGCTGGCGTGACTGTCAACAGCCCGTGGCTGGCGAATGAACAGGCGAAGCGCAGCCGGAAAGTGTGCCAGTCACTCAGAGAAGCTATAGAACGTTCAGGGTTACAAAATGGAATGACCATCTCCTTCCACCACGCTTTCCGTGGCGGCGATAAAGTGGTTAACCTGGTGGTCGCGCAACTGGCGGAAATGGGGTTTCGTGACCTGACGCTGGCCTCCAGTTCGCTGATCGACGCGCACTGGCCGCTGATCGGACACATCAAAAACGGCGTGATCCGGCAGATCTACACCTCTGGCCTGCGCGGTAAACTGGGCGAAGAGATCTCTGCGGGATTGATGGAAAATCCGGTGCAGATCCACTCCCACGGCGGCCGTGCGCATCTGGTTAAAACGGGCGAGTTGAAAATAGACGTCGCGTTTCTCGGCGTGCCGTGCTGCGACGAGTTCGGTAATGCCAACGGCTTCAGCGGTAAATCCCGCTGCGGATCGTTGGGCTATGCAAGAGTAGATGCCGAAGCGGCTAAGTGCGTGGTGCTGCTAACCGAAGAGTGGGTGGAGTATCCCAACTATCCTGCCAGCATTGCTCAGGATCAGGTGGACTATATCGTTCAGGTCGAGGAGGTTGGCGATCCGGACAAGATCACCGCCGGGGCGATCCGTTTAACCAGTAATCCGCGCGAACTGCTGATTGCCCGCCAGGCGGCGAACGTGATCGAGCATTCTGGCTATTTCAACGACGGCTTCTCCTTGCAGACGGGCACAGGCGGCGCGTCGCTGGCGGTGACTCGCTTCCTCGAAGAGAAAATGCGCCGTCGCGAAATTACGGCGGCATTTGGCCTCGGCGGTATTACTGGCACGATGGTCGATCTGCACGAGAAAGGGTTGATCAAAGCGCTGCTGGATACGCAGTCCTTTGACGGTGACGCAACCCGCTCGCTGGCGACTAACCCGAACCACATCGAAATCTCGGCGAATCAATACGCGAACCCAAGCTCGAAAGGCGCCTCCTGCGAACGTCTCAACGTTGTCATGCTGAGCGCGCTGGAAATTGACGTCAACTTTAACGTGAACGTGATGACCGGTTCAAACGGCGTCCTGCGTGGTGCCTCCGGCGGGCATAGTGATACGGCTGCAGGAGCGGACCTCACCATTATTACCGCCCCTCTGGTTCGCGGGCGCATTCCCTGCGTGGTGGAAAAAGTGCTTACCACGGTGACGCCGGGGGCCAGCGTCGATGTGTTGGTTACCGATCACGGCATTGCGGTGAACCCTGCTCGTCAGGATTTGATCGACAACCTGCGCGATGCCGGGATCCCGCTGACGACTATCGAGCAACTGCAGGCGCGCGCAGAAACATTGACAGGAAAACCGGAGCCCATCGCTTTCACCGAACGTGTGGTGGCAGTTGTACGTTACCGCGATGGTTCGGTGATCGATGTCATTAAGCAGGTAAAAAGCTGATGACTGGCGCAGACCTGTTATCCGGCGGCCAGTGTGTGTCGCTTGAGGAGATACTCCAGGCACGAGAAAAACGGGTAGCACGCCAGCGCCATGCGCTGGCCTGTTATCGGCTGCCTCTAATCTCCTTAACGCTGGTCGCCCCCGGCCCGATAAAAAATACTCCCGCCTGGCGACGGGTGGCTGACTTAGCACGAGCAGAGATTGTCGCCTGTTGCGAACGCAATCAGTGGGTCTGCGTCTGGGAGACAACCACCGCCGCCCGAAGCGGTCCGGAATGGATGGCAGCGCTTTGCGCCCCGGCAAAGCAGCTAAAGCAGGCCATGCTGCTGCTGGAAGATGAGCACCCGCTGGGGCGTCTCTGGGATATTGATGTTATTGACTGCGACGGCAGTGTTATTTCTCGCAGCGCATTGGGGAAAGCATCGCGTCCGTGTCTGATCTGCAACGAAGACGCTCATGTCTGCGCGCGAGCCAGGAGACATGAACCCGATTTGCTGTTGGAAGAAATTGCAAAAAGGATTGAACGTTATGAGCGAAATGATCGCGATTAAACAACCCGCCCATGCCTCTTCGGTTTTACAGGCCAGCGATGTTGTAGGCCTGATTGAGAGGGCGCTATTCACTGAAGTTCAATTAACCCCGAAGCCCGGTTTAGTCGATATCCGTAACTCCGGGGCGCATCAGGATATGGATCTGGCGACATTTGAGAGAAGCATTGCCGCCGTTACGCCATGGATGGAGAATTTTTACATTATCGGGCGCGATAGCTCTGCGCTTCCTGCCGAACAGGTTCTGCCGATGCTGCGTCCTATTGGCATGGCCTGCGAAGCGGATATGCTGCGGGCAACGGGCGGTGTGAATACTCACCGTGGGGCAATATTTGCCTTCGGCTTGCTCAGCGCGGCAACGGGCAGGCTGGTCGCGCGGGGGGAACCGCTTGAACAAAATGGCCTCTGTTATTGCGTCGCGAAAATGTGTCGGAACATTGTGGCGCTGGAACTTTCGGCTTCAGCCCTGGCGCCAGAAACCAGCAAAAGCGTCAGTCATTTTGTGCATTACGGCCTTTCAGGAGCGCGAGGGGAGGCCGAAAGCGGTTTTAATACTGTAAGAACGCAGGCGCTTCCGGTCTATAACCGGGTCCGGGAACTCCATGAGGACGATAACCTTGCGCTGCTCCAGACGTTACTGCATCTGATGGCGTGGAATGATGATACCAATCTGGTGTCGCGTGGAGCGTTAAAAGGCCTTTATTACGTTCAACAACAGGCGCAGCGGTTGCTCTGGGATGGCGGCGTGCTCACCAAAGGGGGAATTGCGGCGTTACAGCGCCTGGATGATGACCTGATCGCCCGTAATCTGAGTCCCGGCGGCAGTGCAGACCTGCTTGCGGTTACCTGCTTCCTTAGCCATTTCCCTCCCGGCCCTCTGTATCGGGATTAAGGCCATATTCGGCGTAACTTGCCCGGTGGCGCTAGCGCTTACCGGGCCTACGTGCGAATGATTCATCCCGCGGGATGAATCATGCCTTTTACTGATACGTCCACCTGTTTATCATAAAATTCTAATTATCGCTGTTTTCAGATGGCGACTTTGCCAACGGCTGGTTAATCTGAAAACGGTTTACATCATTTTAACCTAAGAGAATAACTATGCATGATGCACAGGTCCGCGTCGCGATCGCGGGGGCGGGTGGACGTATGGGACGCCAGTTAATTCAGGCGGCTTTTCAGATGGACGGTGTCGTGCTGGGAGCGGCGCTGGAGCGCGAGAGCTCTTCCTTATTGGGCAGTGACGCCGGGGAACTCGCTGGTGTTGGCAAGACAGGCGTAACTGTGCAAAGCAGCCTGGCGGCGGTAAAAGACGATTTTGACGTCTTCATCGATTTTACCCGGCCGGAAGGTACGCTGGCGCATCTGGCCTTTTGCCGCCAGCACGGGAAGGGCATGGTCATTGGTACCACCGGTTTTGACGATGCGGGCAAACAGGCGATTCGTGAAGCGTCGCAGGAGATTGGCATCGTGTTTGCCGCGAACTTTAGCGTCGGCGTTAACGTAATGCTTAAGCTGCTGGAAAAAGCGGCAAAAGTGATGGGGGATTACACCGACATCGAAATCATCGAAGCGCATCATCGCCATAAAGTGGATGCGCCTTCCGGAACCGCGCTGGCGATGGGTGAAGCGATAGCTCATGCGCTGGATAAAGACCTAAAAGCATGCGCGGTATACAGTCGTGAAGGGTATACCGGAGAACGTGTACCGGGCACCATCGGTTTTGCCACCGTGCGCGCCGGAGATATTGTCGGTGAGCATACCGCAATGTTTGCCGATATTGGTGAGCGCGTCGAAATCACCCATAAAGCCTCCAGTCGCATGACCTTTGCGAATGGCGCAGTGAGATCTGCACTTTGGATTGATTCTAAGCCAAAGGGGCTTTTTGATATGCGAGATGTGCTCGATCTCAACAATTTATAGCCAGTTATTACCTTCGTGATGTGGTTATTGTAATCGTAATGCATTGATTACATAGGGTAATATTTTATTGCCCTATTTATTTTTAACGTTTCATCTAATATTTCACATAAACTCTTATAAAGTTGGTTTTTTCTATCGAAATTACGTTACCTTCATGTTAATTTTGACCATCTGGTCTGGTTTTTCTCATTACCAGCTTCATTTTCACACCATAAAGTATACGCAAGCGTTTTCCTGCGCATCAAAGGTGATCTTTTTACCTGTTAAAAGCAGCAATACATTCCTGAGTCGCAAAATAATATAAAAAATACCGCCTTTAAGTTGACTTTTAACCGCCATATCTCCAGAATGCCGCCGTTTGCCAGAAATCCACCGGTAAGCAAATTTGCATTGATTCATGCAACACAAATGAATTAGTATGCAAATAAAGTGAGTGAATATTCTCTGGAGGGTGTTTTGATTAAGTCAGCGCTATTGGTTCTGGAAGACGGAACCCAGTTTCACGGTCGGGCCATAGGGGCAACAGGTTCGGCGGTTGGGGAAGTCGTTTTCAATACTTCAATGACCGGTTATCAAGAAATCCTCACTGATCCTTCCTATTCTCGCCAAATCGTTACTCTTACTTATCCCCATATCGGCAATGTCGGCACCAATGCCGCCGATGAAGAATCCTCCCTGGTACATGCACAAGGCCTCGTCATCCGTGACCTGCCGCTGATCGCCAGTAATTTCCGCAATACCGAGGACCTCTCTTCTTACCTGAAGCGCCATAACATCGTGGCGATTGCGGATATCGATACTCGTAAGTTAACGCGTCTGCTGCGCGAGAAGGGCGCACAGAACGGTTGCATTATCGCGGGGGATAACCCTGATGCAGCCCTGGCGCTGGAAAAAGCGAAAGCCTTCCCTGGCCTGAATGGCATGGACCTGGCGAAAGAAGTGACCTGCAATGAAGCCTACGGCTGGACGCAGGGAAGCTGGACATTGGCGGGTGACCTGCCGGAAGCGAAAAAAGAAGAAGACCTGCCGTTCCACGTGGTGGCTTACGATTTTGGCGCTAAACGTAACATCCTGCGTATGCTGGTGGATCGCGGCTGCCGCCTGACGATTGTGCCGGCACAAACCTCCGCGGAGGATGTGCTGAAGATGAACCCGGACGGCATCTTCCTTTCGAACGGTCCTGGCGACCCGGCACCCTGCGATTACGCCATCACGGCGATTCAGAAATTCCTGGAAACCGACATTCCTGTCTTCGGCATCTGCCTCGGCCATCAGCTGCTGGCGCTGGCGAGCGGTGCGAAAACCGTGAAGATGAAGTTTGGTCATCACGGTGGCAACCACCCGGTGAAAGACATCGACAACAACACGGTAATGATTACTGCCCAGAACCACGGTTTCGCGGTTGATGAAGCCTCAATGCCGGCTAATCTGCGCGTCACCCACAAATCCCTTTTTGACGGCACTCTGCAAGGGATTCATCGTACCGATAAGCCAGCGTTCAGCTTCCAGGGGCACCCGGAAGCCAGCCCCGGCCCGCACGACGCCGCACCGCTGTTCGATCACTTTATCGAACTTATCGAGCAATACCGTAAGACCGCTAAATAATCAGGAGCTGAGAAGACAATGCCAAAACGTACAGACATAAAAAGCATCCTGATCCTCGGCGCTGGCCCAATTGTCATCGGCCAGGCCTGCGAATTCGACTATTCCGGCGCGCAGGCATGTAAAGCCCTGCGTGAAGAGGGTTACCGCGTCATTCTGGTGAACTCCAACCCAGCGACCATCATGACCGACCCGGAAATGGCCGATGCCACTTACATCGAGCCGATTCACTGGGAAGTGGTTCGTAAAATTATCGAGAAAGAGCGCCCGGATGCGGTGCTGCCGACCATGGGCGGCCAGACGGCGCTGAACTGTGCGCTGGAGCTTGAGCGTCAGGGCGTACTCGAAGAGTTCGGCGTCACCATGATTGGTGCCACCGCAGACGCCATCGATAAAGCGGAAGACCGTCGCCGCTTTGACATCGCGATGAAGAAAATTGGCCTTGATACTGCGCGTTCAGGCATCGCCCACACTATGGAAGAAGCGCTGGCGGTTGCCGCTGACGTTGGCTTCCCGTGCATTATCCGTCCTTCATTCACCATGGGCGGCACTGGCGGCGGTATCGCCTATAACCGCGAAGAATTTGAAGAAATTTGCGAACGTGGCCTGGATCTTTCCCCCACCAACGAACTGCTGATTGATGAATCGCTGATTGGCTGGAAAGAGTACGAGATGGAAGTGGTGCGTGATAAAAACGACAACTGCATCATCGTCTGCTCCATTGAAAACTTCGACGCAATGGGTATCCATACCGGTGATTCCATCACCGTGGCGCCTGCCCAGACGCTGACCGATAAAGAGTACCAAATCATGCGTAACGCCTCGATGGCGGTACTGCGTGAAATCGGCGTGGAAACCGGCGGCTCAAACGTTCAGTTTGCGGTGAACCCGAAAAATGGTCGCCTGATAGTCATCGAAATGAACCCGCGTGTGTCGCGTTCTTCTGCGCTGGCTTCAAAAGCAACGGGCTTCCCGATTGCCAAAGTGGCGGCGAAACTGGCCGTAGGTTACACCCTCGACGAACTGATGAACGATATCACCGGCGGGCGTACTCCGGCGTCGTTTGAACCTTCTATCGACTACGTCGTCACTAAAATTCCACGCTTTAACTTCGAAAAATTCGTTGGCGCGAATGACCGTCTGACTACGCAAATGAAGTCCGTCGGTGAAGTGATGGCGATTGGCCGCACGCAGCAGGAATCTCTGCAAAAAGCATTGCGCGGTCTGGAAGTGGGCGCGACCGGCTTTGACCCGAAAGTGAGCCTGGACGATCCGGAAGCATTGACCAAAATTCGCCGTGAGCTGAAAGACGCGGGCGCGGATCGTATCTGGTATATCGCCGACGCATTCCGTGCGGGTATGTCCGTCGACGGCGTATTCAACCTGACCAACATCGACCGCTGGTTCCTGGTGCAGATTGAAGAGCTGGTGCGTCTGGAAGAGCAAGTGGCAGAGCTGGGTATCAACGGTCTGGACGCAGACTTCCTGCGCCAATTGAAGCGCAAAGGCTTCGCTGATGCGCGTCTGGCTAAACTGGCGGGTGTGCGTGAAGCAGAAATTCGCAAGCTGCGCGACCAGTATGACCTGCACCCGGTCTACAAGCGCGTGGACACCTGTGCGGCTGAATTCTCGACCGACACCGCCTATATGTACTCCACCTATGAAGACGAGTGTGAAGCGAACCCGTCCGTCGACCGTGACAAAATCATGGTGCTGGGTGGCGGTCCAAACCGTATCGGCCAGGGCATTGAGTTCGACTACTGCTGCGTCCACGCCTCGCTGGCGCTGCGCGAAGACGGTTACGAAACCATTATGGTCAACTGTAACCCGGAAACCGTCTCTACCGATTACGACACTTCCGACCGCCTCTACTTTGAGCCGGTCACACTGGAAGATGTGCTGGAAATCGTCCGCGTTGAGAAGCCGAAAGGCGTTATCGTCCAGTACGGCGGTCAGACCCCGCTGAAACTGGCGCGCGCGCTGGAAGCCGCAGGTGTTCCGGTCATCGGCACCAGTCCGGATGCGATTGACCGCGCCGAAGACCGCGAGCGTTTCCAGCAGGCGGTTGACCGTCTGAAGCTGAAACAGCCGGCGAACGCTACCGTCACCGCGATTGAAATGGCTGTAGAAAAAGCAAAAGAGATTGGCTACCCGCTGGTGGTGCGTCCTTCTTACGTGCTGGGCGGCCGCGCGATGGAAATTGTCTACGACGAAGCCGACCTGCGTCGCTACTTCCAGACCGCGGTGAGCGTCTCCAACGATGCACCAGTGCTGCTTGACCGCTTCCTCGACGACGCGGTTGAAGTGGACGTTGATGCCATCTGCGACGGCGAAATGGTGCTGATTGGCGGCATCATGGAGCACATCGAGCAGGCGGGCGTGCACTCCGGTGACTCCGCATGTTCTCTGCCAGCGTATACCCTGAGTCAGGAGATTCAGGACGTGATGCGCCAGCAGGTACAGAAGCTGGCCTTTGAATTACAGGTTCGCGGCCTGATGAACGTCCAGTTCGCAGTGAAAGACAACGAAGTCTACCTGATTGAAGTCAACCCGCGTGCGGCGCGTACCGTACCGTTCGTCTCCAAAGCCACCGGCGTACCGCTGGCAAAAGTGGCGGCGCGCGTGATGGCCGGTAAATCTCTGGCTGAGCAGGGTGTGACCAAAGAAATTATCCCGCCGTACTACTCGGTGAAAGAGGTGGTGCTGCCGTTCAACAAGTTCCCGGGCGTTGACCCGCTGCTGGGGCCAGAAATGCGCTCTACCGGGGAAGTGATGGGCGTGGGGCGCACCTTTGCAGAAGCGTTCGCCAAAGCACAGCTGGGCAGTAACTCCACGATGAAGAAACGTGGCCGTGCGCTGCTCTCCGTGCGCGAAGGTGACAAAGAGCGCGTGGTGGACCTCGCGGCGAAGCTGCTGAAGCAGGGTTTTGAGCTGGATGCCACTCACGGCACCGCGATTGTGCTCGGTGAAGCCGGTATCAACCCGCGTCTGGTGAACAAGGTGCATGAGGGCCGCCCGCACATTCAGGACCGTATCAAGAATGGCGAGTACACATACATCATCAACACCACCGCCGGTCGTCGTGCCATCGAGGACTCAAGGGTGATTCGCCGCAGTGCGCTGCAGTATAAAGTGCATTATGACACTACGCTCAACGGCGGTTTCGCCACCGCGATGGCGCTGAATGCCGATGCGACAGAAAAAGTCACTTCGGTTCAGGAAATGCACGCGCTCATTAAAAAATAACCCGCTGAGCAGTTAATTATCAGCATTAAAAACGGTTCCGGAGACGGAGCCGTTTTTTTATGCAAATGAACAGCAGCGCCTATATATCCGGCAAATGCAAGCAAATGAATGTAGCAAGCTCGATTTAGCTCACACTAATTATTCCTTTTCTTGCATACTATTCCTTATAACCACAATTTCAATATGGCTTTGTTGTCGTTTATTCCAGACAGGGCCTGGCAAGAATTTAACTTTATGAAATGGTGTGATCATGTGTGAAGAATATGTAGATAAGCCGCTTTATTTGGTGATTGCTGACTGGGTGATGAGCGAAAACCGTTGGGTAAGTGCAAAAGAGATTGCGAAGCATTTTAATATGGATCACTGCAAAGCAATTAATACTGTCTCTTATATTCTTTCAGAAGTGGGGGAAATATGCTGCGAGACTAAGACGATCCCGAACGAACTGGAAGGTCGGGGATGTCAGTGTCAGCGTCTGGTCAGAGTGAAACATATCGATCCGCAGCTTTATGTCCGTCTGGGACAAAATGCGCAGGAAAAAACGATCGCCAGGTCGCCGCGTATGACTGCGGTACCGCCCTCGGAGCTTAACCGCGAGCAAAAATGGCAGATGATGCTATCGAAGAGCATGCGCCAACGGTGATCGGCCCGTAGGCCGGATAAACGTCAGCGACATCCGGCACGGTTAAGATGCCGATTTAGGCTTCACCTCGGTCGTGCCTTTCAGGCGTGGCCGATTTTCTTCAACCTCGGTTAAAGGCTGCGTTTCCCATAGCGATGCCCGACAGCGCACGGCCAGATCCTGATACTCCTGGGTATTCAGTCGCTTCCAGCGCAACTCTCGTTCTGTCACTTCGCGAATAACCCGCGCGGGCGAACCTACCAGTAGCTCCCGGGCCTTTCCCTGATACCCCGCTTTTATAAAGCTCATCGCGGCGACAATGCTCTCTTCACCCACTGTCGCCCCATCCATAATCACGCTGTTCATCCCGACCAGCGCATCGCGGCCAATGACGCAGCCATGCAGGATTGCGCCATGCCCGATATGCCCGTTCTCCTGCACGATCGTGTCAGTATCGCAGTAGCCGTGCATGATACAGCCATCCTGTATGTTCGATCCGGCTTCCAGGATTAGCCGACCATAGTCACCGCGCAGGGAGGCGAGGGGACCGACGTAAACGCCGGCGCCGACGATAACATCACCAATTAACACCGCGCTTGGGTGGACATACGCATCCGGATGCACAACCGGAACCAGGCCTTCAAAGGCGTAACAGCTCACTTTTGTCTCTCCTGAATCGCCGGATGGCGCTGGCGCTTATCCGGCCTACGAGGTCTGTATTTACATCGTCATCCGGCACGTCAATATCAACGCCCTTTCCACACCGGTTCGCGCTTCTCGGCAAACGCCTGCGGCCCTTCCAGCGCGTCTTCGGAATGCAGTACCGACGGATAGTGCTTCAGCACGCCGCTGCGAATATAGCGATAGCCTTCCTCTACCGGCATTTCGCTGGTGGCGCGGTATATCTCCTTCAGCGCGGCAATCGCCAGCGGCGCGCTGTTCACCAGCTGCTGTGCCAGTTCGCGCGCGCTGGTCAACAGTTCCTGCTGGCTGACCACGCGGTTGACGATCCCCCAGCGCAGCGCTTCTGCGGCATCCATCCGCCTGCCGGTCATTACCATTTCATTGACGATTGCAGGAGGGAGTAACTTTGGCAGACGCAGTACGCCGCCGCTGTCCGGTACAATGCCGAGTTTGGCTTCCGGCAGGGCGAAGCTGGCGTTATCCGCGCAAACAATAAAATCTGCCGCCAGCGCAAGCTCAAAGCCGCCGCCGAAGGCATAGCCGTTAACGGCGGCAATCACCGGCTTGTTGAGATCAAAAATCTCCGTTAAGCCAGCAAATCCACCGGGGCCAAAATCGGCATCGGGGGCTTCCCCTTCCGCAGCGGCTTTTAAATCCCAGCCGGCGGAAAAGAATTTCTCTCCGGCACCGGTGACAATCGCCACGCGTAATTCAGGATCGTCGCGGAAGTTAAGAAAGACTTCGCCCATTTCGAAGCTGGTTTTTGCATCAATAGCATTTGCTTTTGGACGATCCAGAATAATTTCCAGAACAGATCCATTGCGGGTCAGATGTAAAGATTCACTCATTGTTCATCTCCAAAAATAGCGGTGGTGGCAGGTTTCTTCCTGCCAGCGGGTTTATTTCAGGTTCTTTTTGATTATTTTTCCTGAACAATTTCGGGGCAGATCGGTACGTATCTCCATAAATGAGGGGACTTTAAATTTCGCCATATTTTGTTCGCAGAACTGGAAGAATTCTTCTTCGCTGAGCGTTTCGCCCTCGTTAAGCACAATAAAGGCTTTAATGGCTTCATCGCGAATAGCATCCTTAATCCCGATAATGACAATGTCCTGAATTTTGGGATGGGCGGAGAGGATATTTTCCAGCTCAACGCAGGAGACGTTTTCACCTCCGCGTTTAATCATGTTGCAGCGGCGGTCGACGAAATAGAAAAAACCGTCTTCATCACAATAGCCGGAATCTCCCGTATGCAGCCACCCGTTGGGCTCCAGTGCTTGGGCAGTGGCGTCGGGTCTGGTGTAATACTCCTTGAAAATCGTTTTCCCCGGGATGCCCTTAACGCAGATTTCGCCAATTTCCCCGGCGGGAAGCGCACGGTTTTGCTCATCGCGAATCTCTGCCTCGTAGCAAAATCCGGGACGACCAATCGAGGGCCAGCGCCGCTTATCGCCAGGGCGATCGCCGATGATACCGACAATGGTTTCCGTCATGCCGTAGGAGGTCAGCAGCCGCACGCCAAAGCGTTCGATAAACGCGTCTTTTTCCGCAACCGACAGGTTAAGGTAGAACATCACTTCACGAAGACGATGTTGTCTGTCTTCCGGCGTCGCGGGCTGAACCATCAGCGTGCGGATCATCATCGGGATACATTCGGTGACGGTGGCACGGTATTTACGTACCTGCTGCCAGAAGGCGCGGGCGCTGTATTTCTCAATCAGCACAAAGGTGGCACCCACTGAGAACGCCGCCATCGCCGCCGTGCACTGGCAATCAATGTGAAACGCGGGCATCACCGTCAGGTAGATATCCTCTTCGCGCAGCGCACACTGCCACGACGAATAGTAGCCCGCAAAGCGCAGGTTATAGTGGGTAATCACCACCCCTTTCGGTCGCGAGGTGGTGCCGGAAGTAAACAGAATCTCGGCGGTGTCGTCAGTGGACAGCAGTGGGGCATCGCGCAATATGGCGGGCTGTTGATCCTTAAGTCGGGAAAAATGACTCACGCCATCGCCAGCCGGAAGGCGATCGCCAATCAGGCAGATGTGGTTGAGCAGGGTATCGTCTTCCTGTTGGATCTGACGGTACATGGGGTAAAACCCGACACTGGTTACCAGCAACTGAGCCTGACTGTTTTGCAGGATCCATGCGCTTTCCTCACGCAGCAGGCGGGCGTTGATCGGCACCATAATCGCGCCAATTTTAGCCAGACCAAACCAGCAAAAGAAAAACTCAGGGCAGTTGTCCAGATGCAGTGCGACCTTATCGCCTTTCTGGATACCCAACGTCAGGAAAAGATTCGCCGTACGATTGATCTCCTCATTGAGCGAGGCATAGCTAAACTGCTGGACGTCACCTTCGCAGGATTCGCAAATTAGTGCCGTTTTATGACCATACACTTCGGCCAGATCGTCCCACATTTGACGTAAGTTTTGACCGCCAACGATATCCATTACACCAACCTGTCTTTACTGGCGATGACGCTGACCGGATGTGCCGGCCAGCGTACCGCACCTAGTCCTCAACTTTAGCCAGACCTTTACTGACCAGTTCCTTAATCTCTGCTTCGTCGTAACCGATATTTTTCAGAATGGCGGCGGTATCCATGCCGTGAGACGGCATCCCACGCCAGATTTTCCCTGGATTATTTTTAAATTTCGGCATCACGTTCGGCCCTTTGCAGGTGCGGCCATCCATTGCCTGCCATTGGGTGATGGACTCTCGGGCGACATACTGCGGATTGCCTTCCAGCTCCGGAATGGTCAGCACTTTTGCACAGGCAATGTTCAGTTCGGCAAAACGCGTCTGCACTTCGGCGATGGTGTGCGTTGCCAGCCACGCGTCCAGTTTCTCTTCTACCAGCGGTCCGTAAGGACATTCGACGCGGTGGATGAGCTGTGTTCCTTCCGGAACTTCAGGCGTCCCGAGAATGTGTTCCAGCCCAATATCCTTGAAGCATTCGCTAATTTGCGTAATGCCAACCAGCTCCATCACAATGTAACCGTCGGCGCATTTATACAGCCCGCATCCGGCGTAGTAGGGGTCTTTGCCTTTGGTCATCCGGGGACAAATTTCGCCGCCGTTGAAGTAGTCCATCATGAAGTACTGGCCCATGCGCAGCATCACTTCATACATGGCGATATCAATGCTTTCGCCTTTTCCGGTTTCGCTAACTTTATGCAGGGCAGCCAGCGCGGCGGTGGTGGCCGTCATGCCGGAAAAATAGTCTGCGGTGTAGGGGAAGGCGGGCATCGGCTGGTCGACATCGCCGTTCTGGATCAGATAGCCGCTGAAGGCCTGAGCGATAGTGTTATAGGCTGGCAGGTTGGTGTACTCCTCGGTACCGTATTGCCCAAACCCTGACAGATGGGCGATAACCAGTTTCGGGTTATGTTGCCACAGCACCTCGTCGGTGATCCCTCGGCGGGCAAAGGCGGGGCCTTTACTGGCTTCGATAAAGATATCGGTGGTTTCCATTAATTTGAGAAACGCTTCCCGTCCTTCATCTTTGAAAATATTGAGCGACAGCGCGTGCAGGTTACGGCGTGAAAGCTGCGGATAGTTGGGCTGGACGCGAATGGTATCGGCCCAGGCCACGTTTTCAATCCAGATGACTTCCGCACCCCATTCGGCAAACATTTGCCCGGCGAACGGCCCGGCGATTTCGATCCCGGAAAAAACCACCCGCAGTCCGGCAAGGGGACCAAAGGCGGGCATTGGTAGACGATTCATAGTGTGCTCCTCGTGGCCGGTTTTACCTGCCTGTAGGCCTGATAAGACGCTTTAGCGTCGCCATCAGGCAATCATTGCCGGATGGCGGCGTGAACGCCTTATCCGGCCTACAAAGGCAGCCAGCATAATAGTTATCGGTATTGCTTCAATACCGCACGGCCCAACGTCAGGATCTGCATTTCATCAGAGCCACCGGATACGCGATCCACGCGCAGGTCACGCCAGAAGCGGGTAATACGGTGGTTGCCCGCAATCCCCACGCCACCCAGCACCTGCATCGCAGAATCCACCACTTCAAACGCCGCGTTGGCGCAGAAGTATTTGCACATAGCTGCGTCGCCGGAAGTAATGGTGCCGTTATCCGCTTTCCACGCTGCTTCGAAGAGCATGTTTTTCATGGAGTTAAGCTTGATTGCCATATGGGCAAACTTCTCCTGAATCAGCTGGAAGCGACCAATGGTTTCGCCAAATTGCACGCGCTGGTTCGCGTAGCGCGCCGCATCTTCAAAGGCGCACATCGCAGTACCGTAGTTGGTGAGGGCTACCAGGAAACGTTCGTGATCGAACTCTTCTTTCACGCGGTTGAAGCCATTACCTTCCCGACCGAACATGTCTTTTTCGTCCAGCTCAACATCGTCAAAATTAATCTCACAGCAGCTGTCCATGCGCAGGCCGAGCTTCTCAAGCTTATTCACCTTGATGCCCGCTTTGCTCATATCGACACACCATTCGGTGTAAATCGGTTTGTCCGGGGAAGCGCCATCTCTTGCCATAACCACAACATACGGGGTATAGGCGCTACTGGTAATAAAACACTTACTACCATTGAGATAAACCTTACCATTTTTGCGGGTATAAGTGGTTTTTAAACTGCCAACATCCGATCCTGCTCCCGGTTCGGTGATCGCCGAGTTCCACATCTGTTTCCCCGTTCCCTGGAACGCCATAATTTTACTGATCTGCTCCTGGGTACCTTCACGCAGGAAGGTGTTGAATCCCCCCGGTAACTGATACAGCACGTAGGTCGGCGCCCCGAGGCGTCCAAGCTCCATCCACACGGCGGCGACGGTCACGAAGCCGGCGTCCAGGCCGCCATGCTCTTCCGGGATCAGCAGGCTATCGATACCCATATCTGCCAGCGCCTTCACGAAACGCTCCGGATAGACGCTGTCACGATCGCACTCGGCAAAATAGGCTTCCCAGTTCTCACTGGCCATCAGTTCACGAATACCGGCGACAAACAGTTCCTGTTCATCATTTAAATTGAAATCCATCTTCCAGCCTCTTTAGTCGGTAAGGGGTTAAATTTATTTATCTTTCCAGTGCACTTTGGCATCTTTGATAAAAGAGAGTGTCACCATGATGTTGACGAAGAACAGGGGACAGCCGCCGGCAATAATCGCGGTTTGAATTGGCTTCAGCCCGCCCAGCGCCAGCAGGACGATGCCTATCACGCCGACCAGTACTGACCAGCCGATACGTACCAGCAACGGCGGTTCTTCTCCGTCGCGAACTTCGCGGCAGGTCGACATGGCCAGGGTATAGGAGCAGGCGTTAATCAGCGTGACGGTGGCGATAAAGCACAGGATGAAGAATCCCCACATGGTGGCGGTGCTGAGCGGCAGTGCGGCCCAGGTTTCGATAATCGCGCGCGCCACGCCGTGTTGTTCAATCAGTTGCGGAATGTTGATGATGTTTTTATCCATCAGCAGCAGGGTGTTACTGCCGAGAACGGTCCACAGGATCCAGGTGGAAGCGGTCAGCCCCAGCACCATACCGAAGCACAGCTCACGCACGGTGCGACCACGGGAAATACGCGCCAGGAAGATGCTCATCTGGATGGCGTAAATGACCCACCATGCCCAGTAGAAAACAGTCCAGCCCTGCGGGAAGCCGCCTTTGCCGATGGCATCGGTATAGAACAACATGCGCGGTAGATACATCAGCAGCATGCCGACGGAGTCGGTGAAGTAGTTCATGATGAAGCTGGCGCCGCTGACGATAAACACCCAGCCGAGCATCAGAAAGCTCAGATAGCTACGTACATCGCTGGCAATTTTCACCCCTTTTTGCAGGCCGCAGGCGACGCAAATCGCGTTCAGGATGATCCAGCAGGTGATGATGATGGCGTCCAGTTGCAGCGTGTGCGGGATGCCGAACAGGTACTGCATACATTCCGTCACCAGCGGCGTCGCCAGTCCGAGGCTGGTGCCCATAGCGAAGATCAGCGCCACCAGGTAGAAGTTATCAACGATGGTCCCGAACAGTCCTTTGGCGTGTTTCTCCCCAACCAGCGGTGCCAGCGTGGAGCTTGGGCGAATCACGTCCATCTTGCGCACAAAGAAGAAGTAGGCAAAGGCCACCGACAGGAAGCTGTAGGTTGCCCATGGCAGCGGTCCCCAGTGGAACAGGCTGTAGGCGAGGCCCAGCTCTTTCGCGCCGGTGGAGTTAGGCGCAAGGGCAAACGGCGGCGTTGAGATGTAGTAATAAATCTCAATCGACCCCCAGAACAGGACGGCGGCCGAGGTGCAGGAGGCGAACATCATGAATATCCAACTGGCGGTACTGAATTCAGGTTTCTCATCGCCCAGTTTCTTTTTGGAGTACGGGCCAAAAACCAGCCAGAACCAACCGAACAACATCACGATCATATACCACTCAAATGCCCATCCCCAGACATTGGTGACATAACTGAATACGGCGTTAATTACGACGTTGGCGGCATCAAGATCGCGAACCGTTAACCAACAAAGTATCCCGACAATTATTAATGGCGGAAAGAAAACTTTCGGTTCTATTCCTGATTTTCTCTTTTCATTTTTCATAAATTAATTCCAGTGAGGAAGCGAAATTTTTTTGTTGTTCATGTTTGTGTTATTTTTGTTAATATTTTATTAATAACTGCCTGACCTCGGAACGCGTTGGCGGGTACCCCATAATGGGTATTCGAAAAGCGGTGTTCTGTAATGCGGATCACACTTTCTGGCCTGAGGTTTTATATCGGTGATTTAGATTTAATTTTTTGATTTTATTGGATTAAGTGTTGCTTTTGATGGCTTTTTCAGCGTTTGGCTTTCAATATTGGTGATCCCTCAGACAATATTGAAAATATTTTTATTTTTTCCTTTGCGTTCAATATTGGTGAGGCACGTAACAATATTGAAAGTTGCGAATATCAGTGTGTGACATTTTCAATAATGGTGATTAAGGTTTTAATTCTGAATTAAAGAGCGTGATATCTGTATTAACACCACCGATATAAAACGTTTCCTTTATGATTGCTGGAGATGCAATGAAGATAATTACTTGCTACAAATCCGTGCCTGATGAGCAGGATATTGCCGTGAATAACGCCGACGGTTCATTAGATTTCAGTAAAGCGGATGGCAAAATCAGCCAATACGATCTCAATGCGATTGAAGCCGCCTGCCAGTTAAAACAGCAACTGGGCGACGCGCAGGTTATCGCCATGAGTGTAGGTGGCAAAGCGCTAACCAACGCTAAAGGGCGCAAAGACGTGCTCTCACGTGGCCCCGATGAGCTGGTGGTGGTGATTGACGATCGCTTCGAGCAGGCGCTGCCGCGCGAAACCGCTGTGGTACTGGCGGCTGCCGCGCAGAAGTCAGGCTTTGATTTGATCCTCTGTGGTGATGGTTCATCTGACCTTTATGCCCAACAGGTCAGCCTGCTGGTTGGTGAAACGCTGAACATCCCGGCGGTAAACGGCGTGAGTAAAATTCTCTCTCTGAGCGACAGTACGCTGATCGTTGAGCGCGAACTGGAAGATGAAACCGAAACCTTGAGCATTCCTTTACCGGCCGTTGTCGCGGTGTCTACCGATATCAACTCACCGCAAATACCTTCCATGAAAGCCATTCTGGGCGCGGCGAAAAAGCCGGTTCAGGTCTGGTCTGCTGACGATATTGGCTTCATCGCCATGGAAGCCGGTTCCGCACAGCACGTTGCTGCGCCGAAACAACGTGAGCGTCAGCGCATTGTTATTGAAGGCGATGGTGAAGAACAGATCGCCGCATTTGCCGATAGTCTGCGCAAAATTATTAATTAAAAGGGGATGTTATGAGCAAGTTTTCCAGCGTCTGGGTATTTAGTGATACCCCTTCTCGCCTGGCGGAGTTAATGAGTGGCGCACAGGCCTTAGGCGAACAGATTAATGCATTTGTCCAGACTGAATCGGAAGCGACTACCGCGCTACAGCTGGGTGCCCATCACGTCTGGCAGCTTAGCGGAAAGCCGGACAATCGCATGGTGGAAGATTATGCCGACGTGATGGCGCAGACCCTTCGCCAGCAGGCAACCTCCGGACTGGTGCTGCTGCCGGCGACCCGTCGCGGCAAGCTGCTGGCGGCAAAACTTGGCTTCCGTCTGGCTGCCGTTGTCTCGAATGACGCCAGCAGCGTAACGCTGCAGGACGGCAGTGCCACGGTTAAACATATGGTCTACGGCGGTCTGGCGATGGGTGAAGAAACGATCGCTTCGCCGTTTGCCGTCGTCACGCTCAGCAGTGGAACTTTTGAAGCACAGCAGCCGGACCCGTCGCGCAGTGGTGAAACACATGTCGTGCAGTGGCAGGAGCCCGCAGTGACCATTACCCGTACCGCGACCCAGGCGCGGCAGAGTAATAGCGTGGACCTCGACAAAGCGCGGCTGGTGGTGAGCGTGGGGCGCGGTATTGGCAGCAAAGAGAACATCTCGCTTGCCGAATCGCTGTGTCAGGCAATAGGCGCTGAGCTTGCCTGTTCCCGCCCCGTTGCCGAAAACGAGAAATGGATGGAGCACGAGCGCTACGTCGGCATTTCAAACCTGATGCTGAAACCCGAACTGTATCTGGCGGTGGGGATCTCGGGCCAGATCCAACACATGGTCGGGGCAAACGGTGCACAGACGATTTTTGCCATTAACAAAGACAAAAATGCGCCTATTTTCCAGTATGCCGATTACGGAATTGTCGGTGACGCGCTGAAGATCCTGCCTGCGCTGACGGCCGCATTAGCGCGCTAAACCATCCTGACGGGGAGTACGTATGTCCGAAGATATCTTTGATGCCATCATTGTCGGGGCGGGGCTTGCCGGGGCGGTTGCGGCACTGGTGCTCGCCCGCGAAGGGGCTCAGGTGTTAGTGATTGAACGGGGCAATTTCGCTGGCGCGAAGAATGTCACCGGCGGGCGCATTTACGCGCACAGCCTTGAGCGGATTATTCCAGGATTTGCTGAGCAGGCTCCCGTTGAGCGCGTTATCACCCATGAAAAACTCGCCTTTATGACCGACAGCGGGGCGATGACGGTGGATTATCTCAATGGTGAGAATGTAGCACCGTCGCAGGTTTCCTGGTCCGTGCTACGCAGTAAGTTTGATGCCTGGCTGATGGAGCAGGCGGAAGAGGCGGGCGCGCAACTGATCACCGGCATCCGCGTCGATAACGTGGTTCAGCGTGACGGTAAAGTCATTGGTGTCGAAGCCGATGGCGACATTATCGAAGCCAAAGTGGTGATCCTCGCCGACGGGGTGAATTCTCTGCTGGCGGAAAAACTCGGTATGGCAAAACGCGTCAGTGCCGAACACGTGGCGGTCGGGGTGAAAGAGCTGATCGAGCTACCGAAGTCAGTGATTGAGGATCGCTTCCAGCTTCAGGGTAACGAGGGCGCGGCCTGCCTGTTTGCCGGTTCGCCTACGGATGGCCTGATGGGAGGAGGTTTCCTGTATACCAACGAAACCAGCGTATCGCTGGGGCTGGTGTGCGGCCTTCATCATATGAAAGATGCCCAAAAATCGGTGCCGCAAATGCTGGAAGATTTCAAACAGCATCCGGCGGTTGCGCCGCTTATCGCTGGCGGCAAGCTGGTGGAGTACGCCGCGCACGTGGTGCCGGAAGCCGGTATCAATATGCAGCCTGAACTGGTGGGCGAGGGCGTTCTGATTGCCGGTGACGCCGCCGGGATGTGTATGAACCTGGGTTTCACCATTCGTGGAATGGATTTAGCGGTGGCGGCCGGGGAAGCGGCGGCGAAAACGGTGCTCGCAGCAATGCAAAGCAACGACTTTAGCAAACACGGGCTGGCGGCCTATCGTCAGTATCTCGACGACGGCCCGATGCGCGATATGAAGATGTATCAACGCTTGCCTGCTTTCCTCGATAACCCACGGATGTTTACCCGCTACCCGGAAATGGCGGTGGGGATCGCTCGCGATCTCTTTACCGTCGACGGCAGCGCGCCGGTCCCGATGCGTAAGAAAATCCTGCGCCATGCGAAGAAGGTGGGATTCATCAACCTGATGAAAGATGGCATAAAAGGAGTGACTGCATTATGACTTCTCCCGTAAACGTCGACGTCAAACTGGGCGTCAATAAATTCAACGTCGATGAAGACAATCCGCATATCGTTCTGAAAACCTCTGCGGATAAGCAGGCGCTGGAGGTGCTGGTGAAAGCGTGTCCTGCCGGGTTGTACAAAAAACAGGACGACGGCAGCGTGCGCTTTGATTACGCAGGCTGTCTGGAGTGCGGAACCTGTCGGATCCTCGGCCTCGGTACGGCGCTGGAGAAATGGGAATACCCGCGCGGCACCTTCGGCGTGGAATTTCGTTACGGTTAACGATCGCACTCGTAGGCCGGATAAGACGCTTTGCGTCGCCATCCGGCAATGACAGCCTCAATGCCGGATGGCGGCTTTGCCTTATCCGGCCTACTCGATTGACGCCACTAAAGGACGCAGCCATGCAGCAGCCCAGGAACTTTGATGACATCAAATTCTCGTCTATTCACCGCAGGATTATGCTGTGGGGAAGCGGTGGGCCATTCCTGGACGGGTACGTGCTGGTGATGATCGGCGTCGCGCTGGAACAGCTTACGCCAGCGCTGAAGCTTGATGCCGAGTGGCTGGGGCTACTGGGTGCCGGGACTCTGGCCGGACTGTTTGTCGGCACCTCACTGTTCGGTTATATCTCGGACAAAGTCGGGCGACGCAAAATGTTCCTGATCGATATCATCGCCATTGGCGTGATATCAGTGGCGACCATGTTTGTCTCATCCCCCGTTGAACTGCTGGTGATGCGCGTGCTGATCGGCGTGGTTATCGGCGCGGATTACCCGATCGCCACGTCGATGATCACCGAGTTTTCCAGCACTCGCCAGCGCGCCTTCTCAATCAGCTTTATTGCCGCGATGTGGTATGTCGGTGCCACCTGTGCCGATCTGGTCGGCTACTGGCTCTATGATATGGAGGGCGGATGGCGCTGGATGCTGGGCAGTGCGGCGATTCCGTGTCTGCTGATCCTTATTGGTCGCTTCGATCTCCCTGAGTCACCGCGCTGGCTGCTGCGTAAAGGCCGGGTGAAAGAGTGTGAGGAGATGATGATCAGGCTGTTCGGCGAACCGGTGGTGTTTGATGATGAACCGCCGCAGGAGACGCACTTTCTGCATCTGTTTAATCGCCGCCACTTTCCGTTTGTCCTC
Source organism: Citrobacter sp. RHB25-C09 (assembly GCF_013836145.1). Lineage (NCBI taxonomy): Bacteria > Pseudomonadati > Pseudomonadota > Gammaproteobacteria > Enterobacterales > Enterobacteriaceae > Citrobacter > Citrobacter sp. RHB25-C09. The sequence continues at coordinate 821,729 of NZ_CP057483.1, forward strand.
TTTGTCGCCGTCATCTGGACCTGCCAGGTGATCCCCATGTTTGCCATCTATACCTTTGGTCCGCAGATTGTCGGCCTGTTGGGGTTGGGCGTCGGGAAAAACGCCGCGCTGGGCAACGTGGTCATCAGCCTGTTCTTTATGTTGGGCTGTATTCCTCCCATGTTCTGGCTGAACAGCGCAGGACGCCGACCGTTGCTTATCGGTAGCTTTGTGATGATGACGCTGGCGCTGACCGTGCTGGGGCTGATTCCTGAGATGGGCATCTGGCTGGTGGTCACCTGTTTTGCCGTGTATGCCTTTTTCTCCGGAGGGCCGGGAAACCTGCAGTGGCTGTATCCGAACGAGCTATTCCCGACCGACATTCGCGCGTCTGCCGTGGGGGTCATTATGTCGCTGAGCCGGGTCGGAACCATCATTTCCACCTGGGCGTTGCCGGTCTTTATCACCAAATACGGCATCAGCCAGGTGATGCTCATGGGCGCCGGGATCTCACTGATTGGGCTGATTGTCTCAATTGCGTTCGCCCCGGAGACGCGGGGTTTAACGCTCGCGCAGACCAGCACGATGACCATTCGCAGCAGAGCCCAGCAATAACGGTGGCTTCGGAGTGTTCTGTATTTGCTTTTGCAGTCAGCAAGTTAGGCTACAGTTACTGGGTAGTTAACTGAAAATGACTGAAAAGCAGGGAGAACACCATGCAAAAACATCTGTTAATCGCTTCCATTTTTGCCGCAGCAACCGTCTTTACCGTCGCAGGCTGCTCCTCTAACCAGGCGGTGAAAACCACCGATGGCAAGACGATTGTCACCGATGGTAAACCGCAGGTCGATGACGATACCGGTCTGGTTTCTTACGAAAACGCGGAAACCGGTCAGACGGAACAAATCAACCGCGATCGGGTGAAAGAGATGAGCGAGCTGGATAACTGATTCAGTTTTCTCGGCTTAAGCGCTCAATAATATTCACTATTAGCCTGTTAAATTACTGACTACACTCTTAACTAAAATAGAGAAGTAAAATAACAGGCTAATCATGATTCTCATCATTTATGCGCATCCATATCCGCAGCATTCGCATGCGAATAAGCGGATGCTTGAGCAGGCAAGGACGCTGGAAAGCGTAGAAGTACGTTCGCTCTATGATCTTTACCCCGACTTCAATATCGATATCGCTGCCGAACAAGAGGCGCTTTCTCGTGCCGATCTGATTATCTGGCAGCACCCCATGCAGTGGTACAGCGTTCCCCCTTTACTCAAACTGTGGATGGATAAAGTCCTTTCTCACGGCTGGGCCTACGGCCACCGCGGTACGGCTCTGCGCGGTAAGCATCTGCTGTGGGCGGTGACGACCGGCGGTGGGGAAAATCATTTCGACATTGGCTCGCATCCGGGCTTCGACGTGCTCTCACAGCCTTTACAGGCGACGGCGCTTTACTGTGGATTGAATTGGCTGCCGCCATTTGCCATGCACTGCACGTTTATCTGCGATGACGAGACGCTACAGGCGCAGGCGCGCCATTACAAACAGCGCCTGATGGATTGGCAGGAGGCACACAATGGATAGTCACACGCTGATACAGGCGCTGATTTATCTCGGCTCGGCGGCGCTTATCGTGCCCATTGCCGTGCGGCTAGGGCTGGGGTCGGTACTGGGTTATCTGATCGCGGGATGTATTATCGGTCCCTGGGGGTTACGGCTGGTCACCGACGCCGAATCTATTTTGCACTTTGCTGAAATCGGCGTGGTGCTGATGCTGTTTGTGATTGGCCTGGAACTCGATCCGCAGCGGCTGTGGAAACTGCGTGCCTCGGTATTTGGTGGTGGGGCATTACAGATGGTGGCCTGTGGTGCGCTGATTGGCCTGTTTTGTATATCGCTGGGCCTGCGCTGGCAGGTTGCGGCGTTGATTGGCCTGACGCTGGCGCTCTCCTCAACGGCGATCGCGATGCAGGCGATGAACGAGCGTAACCTTACCGTGACCCAACTGGGGCGTAGCGCGTTTGCGGTATTACTGTTTCAGGATATCGCTGCGATCCCCTTGGTGGCGATGATCCCTCTGCTGGCAGCCAGCGGCGCGTCGACGACGCTCGGCGCATTTGCGCTGTCAGCATTAAAAGTGGCCGGGGCGCTGGTGCTGGTGATCCTGCTGGGGCGCTACGTGACCCGTCCAGCCCTGCGTTTTGTTGCCCGTTCTGGACTGCGCGAAGTCTTCAGCGCCGTGGCCCTGTTTTTAGTCTTCGGCTTTGGTTTGCTGCTTGAAGAGGTGGGGCTGTCGATGGCAATGGGGGCGTTTCTGGCGGGGGTACTGCTGGCAAGTTCAGAGTATCGTCACGCGCTGGAAAGCGATATCGAACCGTTTAAGGGGCTGCTGCTGGGGCTATTTTTTATCGGCGTCGGCATGTCTATCGACTTCGGTACGCTGATTGATAACCCGCTGCGAATTATCACGCTGCTGGTGGGGTTCCTGGTGATTAAAACCGGGATGCTGTGGCTGGTGGCGCGTCCTTTACAGGTGCCGAATAAACAGCGCCGCTGGTTTGCGGTGCTACTGGGGCAGGGCAGTGAATTCGCGTTTGTCGTTTTTGGCGCGGCGCAAATGGCGGACGTGCTTGACCCGGCGTGGGCCAAGGCGCTGACGCTGGCGGTAGCGCTCTCCATGGCGGCAACGCCGATCCTGCTGGTGATCCTCACCCGTCTGGAGCAGTCGGTCAAGGGTGAAGAGCGTGAAGCCGATGAAATTGATGAGGAACAACCACGGGTGATTATTGCCGGGTTTGGGCGCTTCGGTCAGATTACCGGCCGTTTGCTGTTATCCAGCGGCGTGAAAATGGTGGTGCTCGATCACGACCCGGACCACATCGAAACGCTGCGAAAGTTTGGCATGAAGGTGTTTTACGGTGACGCCACGCGCATGGATCTGCTGGAGTCAGCCGGAGCGGCAAAAGCGGAAGTGTTAATCAACGCGATTGACGATCCGCAAACCAGCCTGCAACTGACCGAAATGGTGAAAGACCATTTCCCGAACCTGCAACTTATTGCCCGTGCGCGCGATGTCGACCACTACATTCGCTTGCGCCAGGCGGGTGTTGAACAGCCGGAGCGTGAAACGTTTGAAGGGGCGCTTAAAACCGGGCGTCTGGCACTGGAAACCCTCGGGCTTGGGCGCTATGAAGCGCGTGAGCGAGCGGATCTGTTCCGCCACTACAACACCAGGATGGTTGAAGAGATGGCGAAAGGTGAAAATGATACTACCTCGCGGGCGGCAGTTTATAAACGCACCAGCGCCATGCTAAGTGAAATTATTACTGAGGACCGCGAGCACCTGTCACTCATTCAGCGTCATGGCTGGCAGGGGACGGTGGAGGGCAAACATACCGGTAATCCAGAGGATGAACCGGAGAGTAAACCTTCCCCGTGAAGTGGTATTGCCAGCAATATTAAAAAATTTCTGATTCTTTACCGCGCCTCCAGTCGACGAAAGATTAAGCTTTCCGTATAGTGGCGGCAATTTTTTAGTCTCCGGGAAATTTTCAATGATCAGTCTGATTGCGGCGTTAGCAATAGATCGCGTTATTGGTATGGAAAACGCCATGCCGTGGAATCTGCCAGCCGATCTCGCCTGGTTTAAACGCAATACGTTAAATAAACCTGTTGTTATGGGGCGCCACACTTGGGAGTCCATTGGTCGACCGCTGCCTGGGCGCAAAAATATCGTTATCAGCAGCCAGTCCGGCACCGACGATCGCGTGCAGTGGGTGAAATCTATTGATGAGGCCATTGCCGCCTGTGGGGATGCCGAAGAAATCATGGTGATTGGCGGCGGGCGCGTTTACGAGCAGTTCCTGCCAAAGGCACAGAAACTCTATCTGACGCATATTGATGCTGAAGTGGAAGGGGATACCCATTTCCCGGACTATGAGCCGGATGACTGGGAATCCGTGTTCAGCGAGTTTCACGACGCGGATGCGCAGAACTCGCACAGCTACTGTTTCGAGATTCTGGAACGTCGATAACGATTCCCGTGCCGGATGGCGGCTTCGCCTCATCCGGCCAACGGAATTTGTAGGCCGGATACGCGAAGCGCCATCCGGCAATCACACACTCAGGCGCTGGCCGCTTCCCCTTCGCCCAAATCCATCTGACGATTCGACGGCTGGACAAAGTACTGCTTATCTTCCCAACGCAGGCAGGTTAAATCCCCACCCCAACAGCAGCCGGTATCCAGTGCGTAAATCCCTTCCGGCGTCCCTTTGCCTTCCAGTGACGCCCAATGTCCAAAAGCAATGCTATACGCCTCACTGACCGGACCGGGAATGGCAAACCAGGGTTTCAGGGGCGCTGGCGCGTCTTCTGGCGACTCTTTGCTGTACATATCCAGTTGCCCGTTCGGAAAACAGTAGCGCATTCGCGTAAAGGCATTGGTGATAAAGCGCAGTCGCGCCAGACCGCTCAGTTCTGGCGACCAGTTGTTCGGCATGTCGCCGTACATGGCATCAAGGAAAAACGGATAGGAGTCGCTGGAAAGCACCGCTTCCACATTTCGCGCACACTCTTTTGCGGTCTGTAAATCCCACTGTGGCGTAATGCCGGCATGTGCCATCACCAGCTTCTTTTCTTCATCAACCTGTAGCAAAGGCTGGCGACGTAGCCAGTTCAGCAGTTCGTCGGCATCCGGTGCCTCCAGCAGCGGATTCAGACGATCTTTCGGCTTGTTGCGGCTTATGCCTGCAAAAACGGCCAACAGGTGGAGATCGTGATTGCCAAGCACCAGGCGCACGCAGTCGCCGAGTGATTTTACATAGCGCAGCACGTCGAGAGAGCCGGGGCCACGGGCGACCAAATCACCGGTGAGCCATAGGGTATCGCGATCGGGTGAAAACTGTACTTGTTGAAGCAATGCGATCAGTTCATCGTAGCAACCGTGAACATCGCCAATAAGGTATGTAGCCATAGCTATTTTTATTAGTGAATAAGAGTGGAGACGGCGAGTCGGAAAACAGGAATGTCGATGGTAAAGGCGACGCCATTTTCATCAATCATTTCGTAATGACCCTGCATAGTACCCAGCGGTGTTTCAATTACCGCGCCGCTGGTGTACTGGTATTCTTCGCCAGGTTCGATGTGGGGCTGAACGCCTACGACACCTTCTCCCTGGACTTCGGTTTCACGGCCATTACCGTTAGTGATCAGCCAGTAGCGACCCAACAGCTGCACTGGCGCTCGCCCCAAATTGCGGATAGTTACGGTGTAGGCAAAGACGTAACGTTCATCTTCAGGCGAAGATTGCGCTTCAATGTACACGCTCTGGACCTGAACACACACTCGGGGCGAATTGATCATGCTTAACTCTCCTTCGATGGCGCGTTTTCTGCAAGATAGTTCGCCATCTTGCAGTACTGCGCAACAGAGATATTTTCCGCTCGCATTGCCGGGTCAACGCCCAGTTCGGTTAACAGCTCAACGCTAAACAGATTGCCGAGGCTGTTACGAATCGTTTTGCGGCGCTGGTTAAACGCTTCGGTGGTGATGCGACTCAGCACGCGAATGTCTTTTACCGGATACGGCATTGTCGTATGAGGAACCAGACGCACCACGGCGGAATCCACTTTGGGCGGCGGTGTGAAGGCCGTTGGCGGCACTTCAAGCACCGGGATCACGTTGCAGTAATACTGCGCCATGACGCTTAATCGACCATACGCCTTACTGTTCGGTCCTGCAACCAGACGATTAACCACCTCTTTCTGCAACATGAAATGCATGTCGGCAATGGCGTCAGTATAGCTAAACAGGTGGAACATCAGCGGGGTTGAGATGTTGTACGGCAGGTTGCCAAACACGCGCAGCGGTTGCCCCATCTTTTCTGACAGTTCACCGAAGTTCATGGTCATGGCATCTTGCTGATAGATCGTCAGCTTCGGCCCTAAAAACGGGTGGGTTTGTAAACGTGCTGCCAGATCGCGGTCTAGTTCGATGACCGTGAGTTGATCCAGACGTTCACCGACCGGTTCCGTCAGCGCAGCCAGACCCGGTCCGATTTCGACCATCGCCTGACCTTTCTGCGGATTAATGGCGGAGACAATACTGTCGATCACAAACTGATCGTTGAGAAAGTTTTGCCCGAAGCGTTTGCGGGCTAAGTGGCCCTGATGGACTCGATTATTCATTGGGTATTAACAATCATTTTGATGGCGAGATTAAGCGCCGTAATAAAACTGCCGACATCAGCTTCTCCACGACCCGCGAGTTCAAGCGCGGTACCGTGATCCACCGAGGTACGAATAAAGGGTAGGCCCAGCGTGATATTCACACCGCGACCAAATCCCTGGTATTTTAGCACGGGGAGACCCTGATCGTGGTACATTGCCAGCACCGCATCCGCATGTTGCAGATATTTAGGCTGAAACAACGTATCCGCCGGTAGCGGGCCGATTAATGCCATCCCCTGCTCGCGTAACGAATCCAGCACCGGAATGATCGTGTCGATCTCCTCAGTGCCCATATGTCCGCCTTCCCCCGCGTGTGGATTCAGGCCACACACCAGAATACGCGGTTCGTTCACGCCAAATTTTGTGCGCAGATCGTGATGTAAAATACCAATCACCTCATGCAGCAGGGCTGGCGTGATGGCATCAGCGACGTCGCGCAGCGGTAGATGGGTGGTGGCCAGCGCAACGCGAAGTTCTTCCGTTGCCAACATCATCACCACTTTTTCCGCCTGCGAGCGCGCTTCAAAAAACTCGGTGTGCCCGGTAAAAGGAATGCCGGCGTCGTTGATAACGCCTTTATGGACCGGGCCGGTAATCAGCGCCGCGAACTCGCCCTGCAAACAACCATCGCAGGCGCGCGCCAGCGTCTGGACCACATATGGCCCGTTAGCGACCGCAAGCTGGCCTGGCGACACGGGAGCCTGCAACGCGACGGGCATCAGCGTAAGCGTGCCGGCCGCCTGCGGTTTTGCTGGGGTATTCTCGTCGTAAGGGAGAAGTGAAAGAGGCAGACCGAGCATTGCTGCCCGGTCTGTTAATAATGAAGCATCAGCGCAAACAACCAGTTCGACCGGCCAATCGCGCTGGGCAAGTTGCACAACGAGATCCGGACCAATCCCGGCGGGTTCGCCGGGAGTGATAACAACACGTTGAGCAACTGTCATATTACTTGCTCAAGATTTTAACGTAAGCGCTGGCGCGCTGTTCCTGCATCCAGGTCGCCGCTTCTTCCGAGAACTTACGGTTCATCAGCATACGGTAAGCGCGATCTTTCTGCGCGGCGTCGGTTTTATCAACGTTACGGGTATCCAGCAGTTCGATCAGGTGCCAGCCAAATGAAGAATGAACCGGCGCGCTGAGCTGACCTTTATTCAGACGGGTTAAGGCATCACGGAAAGCCGGATCGAAAATATCCGCCGCAGCCCAGCCGAGATCGCCACCCTGGTTGGCAGAACCTGGATCCTGAGAGAACTCTTTTGCCGCGGCCGCAAAGGTGGTTTTACCACTCTTGATATCGGCAGCGATCTGCTCAAGCTTCAGACGCGCCTGCTGATCGGTCATGATCGGCGACGGTTTCAGCAGAATATGGCGAGCATGCACTTCGGTGACGGAAATGTTCTGGCTCTGGCCGCGCATATCGTTCACTTTCAGAATATGGAAGCCGACACCGGAGCGGATTGGCCCGATAACATCACCTTTTTTCGCCGTGCTCAGCGCCTGAGCGAAAATTCCCGGCAGTTCCTGAATACGACCCCAACCCATCTGGCCGCCTTTCAGCGCCTGTTGGTCAGCAGAGTAAGTGATCGCCAGTTTGCCAAAATCGCTGCCGTTACGGGCCTGATCGACAATAGAACGCGCTTGCGATTCGGCTTCATTCACCTGATCGGAGCTTGGGTTTTCCGGCAGTGGGATCAGGATATGGCTCAGGTTCAGTTCGGTGCTGGCATCATTTTGATTGCCAACCTGCTGCGCCAGTGCTTCCACTTCCTGCGGCAGGATCGTGACGCGGCGACGCACTTCATTGTTGCGGACTTCAGAGATGATCATCTCTTTACGGATCTGATTGCGATAGGTTGAGTAGCTCAGCCCATCATAAGCCAGACGGCTGCGCATCTGATCCAGCGTCATGTTGTTCTGTTTTGCGATGTTGGCAATCGCCTGGTCAAGCTGTTCGTCAGAGATTTTTACACCCATCTTCTGACCCATCTGCAGGACGATCTGATCCATAATTAAACGTTCCAGGATCTGATGACGCAGCGTGGCGTCGTCCGGAAGCTGCTGACCCGCCTGACCTGCGTTGAGTTTTACTGACTGCATTAAACCGTCGACGTCGCTTTCCAGCACCACGCCGTTATTCACGACGGCTGCGACTTTATCGACCACCTGCGGAGCAGCAAAACTGGTATTCGCGATCATGGCGATACCGAGAAGCAGCGTTTTCCAGTTCTTCATACATTTTCCATTTCAATTAACCGCAATGCGGATTACGTGGTAAATCAATTCAATTACAAAGCACTTTGATACGGCAGAATGTTCGAACGCAACATCTCTTTCGTGCCGAGGCCATAGTTGGAGCTCAGGCCGCGAAGTTCAATGTTGAAGCCAATTGTGTCGTCATATACCGCGTGTTGTTTATCGTTATCCCAACCGTTCAGCTTACGCTCGTAACCGACGCGAATCGCGTAACAGCAGGAGTTGTACTGAATACCTAACATCGAGTCGGCCGCTTTGTTCACATTGGTGTCAAAGTAGTAAGCACCGACAATCGACCAGCGGTCGGCAATCGGCCAACTGGCAACGCCGCCGACCTGTGAAATGCCGTTTTTATACTGCTCAGCGGTGGAATAATACGTAGGCAATGTCGCCTGAATATATTCCGGGCTGGCATAACGGTAGTTCAACTGTACAAGGCGGTCTTCATCACGGCGATATTCAATGCCGCTACTGCTGGTCGCCACGTTGTCGAGACGGGTATCGTACTGGATACCGCTACGCAGACCCCAACGTTCAGAGATACGCCAGTATGTGTCGCCAGCCCACACCAGGGAACCCGTTTGGTCATTTTTCTCCCAGTTATTGGTTTCATCGCCAGTGCGAGACTCCGTGAAATAGTAGATTTGACCAACGGAAATATTAAAACGTTCAACGGCAGCGTCATCATATACGCGAGATGTGACACCGGTCGTGACCTGGTTAGCGGAAGCAATACGATCCAGACCGCCGTAGCTACGATCGCGGAACAGACCGGTATAGTCGGATTGCAGCAGCGAAGAGTCGTAGTTGTTTATGTGGCTCTGGTCGCGATACGGCACGTACAGATACTGGGCACGCGGCTCCAGCGTTTGGGTGTAACCCGGCGCGAACATGTTCATGTCACGTTCAAACACCATCTTCCCGTCGATCTTAAACTGCGGCATAACGCGGTTAGCGGAGTCATCTAACTTGGGCGTGTTTCGGTTGTTATACCAGTCCAGATTGGTCTGCTCGTAGTGGGTTGCCAGCATTTTGGCTTCGGTGTTGATGCTTCCCCAGGCATTTGACAGTGGCAGGTTAATCGTCGGTTCCAGGTGGAGACGAGTCGCTTCCGGCATATTGTCGTTAGTATTTACAAAATGCACCGCCTGACCGTAAATGCGGGTATCAAACGGACCCACGTCGTTCTGATAGTAGTTAACGTCCAACTGCGGTTGTGCTGAGTAACTTCTGCTGTTTGCGGTATCGAATACCTGGAACTGCTTGGTCGATACCGTGGCGTCGAAATTCTGCACGGCATAGCCGACGCTGAATTTTTGCGTTGCGTAACCGTCGGTACTGGAACCGTACTTGTTATCGAAGTCGTTAAAGTAGCTGGAGTCGCTGACCTTGGTGTAGTTCACGTTGAAGCGCCACACCTGATCCATCACCCCTGAATGCTGCCAGAAGAACAACCAGCGGCGCGAGCTGTCATCATTCGGATGCTCGTCTTCATACACCTTGTCGGAGGGCAGGTAGTCGAACTCCATCAGACCGGCGCCGGCCTGGCTGAGATAGCGGAATTCGTTTTCCCACATCACACCGCCACGGCGGTGCATGTAGTGCGGCGTGAGAGTCGCGTCCATATTCGGCGCGATGTTCCAGTAATACGGCAGATAGAACTCAAAATAGTTTTTAGAGGAATATTTTGCGTTCGGGATCAGGAAACCGGAGCGGCGTTTATCGCCGACGGGCAGTTGCAAATAGGGGCTATAGAAGACCGGAACCGGACCAACCTTAAAGCGGGCGTTCCAGATTTCTGCAACCTGTTCTTCACGGTCGTGGATAACTTCACTGCCCACCACGCTCCAGGTATCGGAACCTGGCAGACAGGAGGTGAAGGTCCCGTTCTCCAGAATGGTGTAGCGGTTTTCGCCACGCTGCTTCATGAGATCGGCTTTACCGCGCCCCTGACGACCCACCATCTGGTAATCACCTTCCCAGACGTTGGTATCTTTGGTGTTCAGGTTCGCCCAACCCTTTGGCCCTTTGAGGATCACCTGGTTGTCATCGTAATGGACGTTGCCGAGCGCATCGACGGTGCGCACGGGTTCAGGTTGACCCTGCGCCTCTTTCTGATGAAGTTGTACCTCGTCAGCCCGCAGGCGACTGTTGCCCTGCTGGATATCCACATTGCCAGTAAAGACCGCGTCGTCTGGATAATTCCCTTTCGCGTGATCGGCATCGATGGTCACCGGGAGTTCGTTCGTCTCGCCCTTTACCAGAGGACGATCGTAGCTTGGCACGCCCAACATACACTGTGAGGCGAGACTGGCTGCCAGCCCTTGTTGACTATAAAGGGCCGTGGCAATCATGGTGGCCAGGAGGGTTGGAATACGTTTTTTCATACGTTGTATTTTATTGTTCCATCATCAGTAGCGTCGCACGTGACAAACGGCCACAGCCTAACTTACTCATGTTCGGAGCGCTAGCGTTAATCCTGCCGGTATAGCGTCTGTGGTGTTAGTCACGGCTGTTAATGACAGGTATGATAATGCAAATTATAGGCTATGTCTCACAATTGACCGCAGCCGTTAAGACGGTAAAAGCACCTTATTTTGTGAGACATAGCCTCATCCTTAGCGTGAGTATTTGGGGAGTCTATGCAGTACTGGGGAAAAATAATTGGCGTGGCGATGGCGCTGTTAATGGGCGGTGGCTTCTGGGGCGTGGTCCTCGGGTTGTTAATTGGTCATATGTTTGACAAAGCCCGCAGCCGAAAAATGGCGTGGTTTGCCAACCAGCGCGAGCGTCAGGCTCTCTTTTTTGCCACTACCTTTGAGGTGATGGGGCATTTGACCAAATCGAAAGGTCGCGTCACGGAAGCTGACATCCAGGTTGCAAATGTGCTGATGGACCGGATGAATTTACACGGTGAATCGCGATCTGCCGCACAGAACGCATTTCGGATCGGAAAATCAGACAATTACCCGCTGCGTGAGAAGATGCGGCAGTTTCGCAGCGTCTGTTTTGGCCGTTTTGATCTCATTCGCATGTTTCTTGAGATTCAGATCCAGGCGGCGTTTGCAGATGGTTCACTTCATCCGAACGAGCGCGAAGTGCTGTATGTGATTGCCGAAGAATTGGGCATATCCCGTACCCAGTTCGATCAGTTCCTGCGGATGATGCAGGGCGGGGCGCAGTTTGGCGGTGGATATCAGCAGCAGTCCGCCGGCGGTGGCTGGCAGCAGGCGCAACGTGGCCCGACGCTGGAAGATGCCTGCAATGTATTAGGTGTTAAACCGACCGACGATGCGACCACCATCAAACGCGCCTATCGCAAGCTGATGAGCGAACACCATCCGGATAAGCTGGTAGCAAAAGGTCTGCCGCCCGAGATGATGGAGATGGCGAAGCAGAAGGCACAGGAAATTCAGAAAGCGTATGAATTGATCAAGGACCAAAAAGGGTTCAAGTAGGATCCGGGCTATTTTACTTGCCATTTTGAACCAGGGAGTTGTAGGCCTGATAAGCGAAGCGCCATCAGGCAATTCAATGCCGGATGGCGGCATAAATGCCTTATCCGGCCTACAAAGTCTACGATTCCGTCGCGCTAAAAATCTGCCGGAGCCTTAAACGTCATACTGTTGCCAAAAGAGGGATGGGTAATGGTCAACATCTCGGCATGCAGCAGCAGGCGCGGCGCCAATGCCAGCGCTTCTGGCGGCGCATAAAAGCGGTCGCCAAGAATCGGGTGGCCCAGGGCCAGCATATGTACACGCAACTGGTGCGAACGCCCGGTGATCGGCTTGAGCACCACGCGTGCGGTATTATCCGCCGCGTAGTCCACCACTTCATATTCAGTTTGCGCCGCTTTGCCGGTTTCGTAGCACACCTTTTGCTTTGGTCGGTTTGGCCAGTCGCAGATAAGCGGTAGATCCACCAGCCCCTCGGCGGGCGTAGGGTGTCCCCAAACCCGCGCGACGTACTGCTTTTTCGGCTCGCGTTCCCGGAACTGGCGCTTCAAGTCACGCTCTGCTGCTTTGGTCAGCGCCACTACAATTACACCGCTGGTAGCCATATCCAGTCGATGTACGGACTCAGCCTGCGGATAATCGCGCTGGATGCGTGTCATCACACTGTCTTTGTGTTCCTCAAGACGACCTGGTACGGACAACAAGCCGCTCGGCTTATTGACCACCATTATGTGTTCATCCTGATACAGGATCACCAGCCAGGGTTCCTGCGGCGGATTGTAGTTTTCCATCCCCATTTGTCGCTCCGTTATTGATGCGTGACGACGATCAGACGCAACGCATCCAGACGCCATCCCGCCTGGCTGAGGCTTTCCAGCACCTGCTGACGATTGCTCTCAATCGCCGCGAGTTCGTCATCACGAATGTTCGGGTTGACGGCGCGCAGTGCTTCCAGACGCGACAGCTCCGCAGACAGCTTTTCATCGGCTTCATTGCGCGCGGCGTCAATCAGCGCACGGGCAGACTTCTCAACCTGCGCTTCACCCTGTTGCAGAATCGCATGCACTTCCTGCTGCACCGCATTGACCAACTTGCTGCCAGTGTGGCGGTTCACCGCGCTCAGCTGGCGATTGAAGGTTTCAAACTCCACCTGTGACGCCAGGTTGTTGCCGTTTTTATCCAGCAGCATGCGTACCGGCGTTGGTGGCAGGAAGCGGTTGAGCTGGAGTTGCTTCGGTGCCTGGGCTTCCACTACATACACCAGTTCCAGCAGCAGCGTGCCGACCGGCAGTGCTTTGTTCTTCAGCAGAGAAATCGTGCTGCTGCCGGTGTCGCCGGAGAGGATCAGATCCAGACCGTTACGAATCAGCGGATGTTCCCAGGTGATGAACTGCGCATCTTCACGCGACAGGGCGACATCGCGTTCAAAGGTAATGGTACAGCCGTCTTCCGGCAGACCAGGGAAATCGGGCACCAGCATATGGTCGGACGGCGTCAGCACAATCAGGTTTTCGCCGCGATCGTCCTGATTAATCCCAACGATATCAAACAGGTTCATAGAGAAAGCGATCAGACTGGTATCGTCATCCTGCTCTTCAATGCTTTCAGCCAGTTGCTGCGCCTTCTCACCGCCGTTGGAGTGGATCTCCAGCAGACGGTCACGACCTTGTTCCAGCTGTGCCTTCAGCGCTTCATGCTGTTCACGGCAGGTTTTGATCAACTCATCAAAGCCGTCCGTTTGTTCCGGCGCGGCCAGATAGTTAATCAGGTCGTTGTAGACCGTATCATAAATGGCGCGACCGGTCGGGCAGGTGTGTTCAAATGCGTCCAGACCTTCGTGATACCAGCGAACCAGCACCGACTGCGCGGTTTTCTCTAAATACGGAACGTGGATCTGGATATCATGCGCCTGACCGATGCGGTCGAGGCGACCAATACGCTGTTCCAGCAGATCCGGGTTGAACGGCAGATCAAACATCACCAGGTTACTGGCAAACTGGAAGTTACGTCCTTCAGAACCGATTTCTGAACACAGCAGGACCTGTGCTCCGCTGTCTTCTTCACCGAACCAGGCGGCGGCGCGGTCACGTTCGATAATTGACATGCCTTCATGGAATACGGCGGCACGAATACCTTCGCGCTCGCGCAGCACTTGTTCAAGCTGCAATGCGGTAGTTGCTTTCGCACAAATGACCAGCACTTTCTGTGAACGGTGGCTGGTCAGATACCCCATCAGCCACTCAACGCGCGGGTCGAAGTTCCACCATGTTCCGCTATCGCCTTCAAATTCCTGATAAATTTGTTCCGGATAAAGCATATCCCGCGCGCGGTCTTCCGCGCTTTTCCGCGCGCCCATGATGCCGGAGACTTTAATCGCTGTCTGGTACTGCGTCGGCAGCGGCAGCTTAATAGTGTGCAGCTCGCGCTTCGGGAAGCCTTTCACGCCGTTACGGGTGTTACGGAACAGTACGCGGCTGGTGCCGTGACGGTCCATCAACATCGAAACCAGCTCCTGACGCGCATTCTGAGCGCCGTCGCGGTCGCTGTTCGCCGTTTGCAGAAGGGGTTCAATATCCTGCTCGCCAATCAGTTCACCCAGCATATTGAGTTCGTCATTGCTGAGCTTATTCCCCGCCAGCAGCATCGCGACGGCATCCGCCACCGGACGGTAGTTTTTTTGTTCTTCCACAAACTGAGCGAAGTCGTGGAAGCGACTCGGGTCCAGCAGGCGCAGACGGGCAAAGTGGCTTTCCATGCCCAGTTGTTCGGGGGTGGCGGTCAGCAACAGAACGCCCGGCACGCGCTCAGCCAGTTGTTCGATCGCCAGATATTCGCGGCTCGGCGCATCTTCGCTCCAGACAAGATGATGCGCTTCATCGACCACCATCAGATCCCATTCGGCGTCACAGAGATGTTCCAGACGCTGTTTATTGCGACGGGTAAAATCGAGCGAGCAGATCACCAGTTGTTCAGTTTCAAACGGGTTGAGAGCATCATGCTGCGCTTCGGCGTAACGCTCGTCGTCAAACAGGGCGAAGCGCAGGTTAAAGCGGCGCAGCATTTCAACCAGCCACTGATGCTGTAAGGTTTCCGGAACAATAATCAGCACGCGTTCAGCCGCGCCGGAAAGCAGTTGCTGATGCAGGATCATCCCGGCTTCAATGGTTTTACCGAGGCCTACTTCATCCGCGAGCAGGACGCGCGGCGCGTGGCGACGACCGACGTCATGGGCGATGTTAAGCTGATGCGGGATCAGGCTGGTGCGCTGACCGCGCAGGCCGCTCCACGGCATACGGTACTGCTCGCTTTGAAATTTACGCGCGCGATAGCGCAGGGCAAAGCGGTCCATGCGATCAATTTGCCCGGCAAACAGGCGATCCTGCGGTTTACTGAACGCCAGTTTGCTGTCCAGCAGGACTTCACGCAGCGTCACGCCAGGTTCTTCGGTATCCAGACGAGTACCAATATAGGAAAGCAAACCATTTTCTTCTTTTACTTCATCGATTTGCAGTTGCCAGCCTTCATGGCTGGTAATGGTATCCCCGGGGTTGAACATCACGCGGGTCACGGGAGAATCACTGCGCGCATACAGACGGTTTTCACCAGTGGAAGGAAAAAGTAAGGTGACGGTTCGCGCATCCATGGCGACAACGGTACCAAGTCCTAGTTCGCTTTCTGTATCGCTGATCCAGCGTTGACCAAGTGTAAAAGGCATATTTGTTTGGCTCTATCTCTTTGTTTGCAGGCAATAATTACCCACTGCCAAAAGAAGGGTTGGCAGCACGGTGAGTTGGGTCCTGGAATGGAAGGGCGCTATGGTAATGGATGAAGACGGATTCGTCACGCTTCAAAATAACCCTAATTGGCCTGTCAGTAGTGTAGCAAAGTTATCATCAACGAACGGAAGAATTCCTTCCGCGACGGGTTCTAACTGGCGTGTCAGGTAGTGTTCGTAGTCCAGGGCTGAATGCTGATAATCAAGGGGCTCCGGGCCGTTTACCGTCCAGACGTATTTGATAGTACCACGATTTTGGTACTGTGCCGGACGCCCGCGCTTCAGGTTTTCTTCATCCGCCAGTCGCGCGGCGCGAACGTGCGGTGGGACGTTGCGCTGGTATTCACTTAACGGGCGGCGCAGGCGTTTACGATACACCAGCCGATCGTCCAGTTCCCCTGCCATGAGCTTATCGATCGTCTCCCGAACGTAATCCTGATACGGCTCGTTACGAAATACCCGCAGATAAAGATCCTGCTGGAACTGTTGCGCCAGCGGCGTCCAGTCGGTGCGCACCGTTTCCAGGCCTTTAAACACCATCCGCGGCGTATCGCCTTCCTGGATCATGCCTGCGTAGCGCTTTTTACTGCCGGTATCCGCCCCGCGAATGGTGGGCATTAAGAAGCGGCAGAAATGCGTTTCATACTCCAGTTCCAGCGCGCTGGTCAGGTTTTGTTGCTGTAGCGATTGCGTCCACCAGGCGTTGACGTGCTTCACCAGGGCGCGGCCGATTTTCGCGGCGTCCTCTTCCGTGTGGGCACGCTTCAGCCAGACAAAGGTGGAGTCGGTGTCGCCGTAGATGACGTCATAGCCCTGGGCTTCTATCAGTGCTTTGGTCTGGCGCATAATCGCATGGCCGCGCATAGTGATCGACGAGGCGAGACGAGGATCGAAAAAGCGACAGGCGGTTGTGCCGAGCACGCCATAAAAAGCATTCATAATGATCTTCAGCGCCTGAGACAGCGGTTTGTTGCCGTGTCGCTTGGCATCGTCACGTCCTTGCCAGATCTGGGTTACGATCTCCGGCAGGCAGTGTTTTTCCCGCGAGAACCAGGCGTCGAGGAACCCTTCAGTGCTGTGTTCAGGGTCAGGATGCGCCATACCTTCTACCAGGCCCACCGGGTCAATCAAAAAGGTGCGGATAATCGAGGGGTAAAGGCTTTTATAGTCCAGTACCAGTACGGAATCGTACAGGCCGGGACGCGAATCCATTACGTAACCGCCGGGGCTGGCGTGCGGCGGAACTTCACCCAGATTTGGCGCAACGTATCCGGCACGGTGCATACGCGGGAAATAAAGATGCCCAAACGCAGCGACCGATCCGCCGTGGCGATCGACCGGTAGCCCGTTGACCGTCGAGCGTTCTAACAAAAACGGCATGATCTCGGTTTTGTGGAAAATCCGCGTCACCAGTTCACAGTCTTTGAGGTTATAGGTGGCAAGTGCGGGCTTATCTTCCGCAAAACGGCGATCGATTTCGTCCATCCGATCCCACGGGTTGTCGATCGACTTACCCTCGCCAAGCAGCTCCTGCGAGACGGTTTCCAGCGAAAATGAGGAGAAATTCCAGAAGGCGGATTTAAGCGCCTCAATGCCGTCAATAATCAGTCGCCCTTTGGCCTGGGCGAAGAATACGCCATTCTTAAAACCGTGCTCGCGCCACTCCAGTTCACTGTTGTCGCGGCCAAAGCGTAGGGGAATACGATAACGTTCGGCGTGCTTTTGCAGGACGCGCAGATCGAACTGCACCACGTTCCAGCCGATAATCACATCCGGATCGTGACGGGCAATCCATTCGTTTAACTTTTCCAGCAGCTGTGGACGGCTGGCTACGTATTCAAGTTGGAAGTCCAGCGCGGAGGCGTCACCGTTCGGCGGGCCGAGCATATACACGATGCGCTGACCGCATCCTTCCAGTCCGATGCTGTACAGTTCGCCGTGGCGGGTAGTTTCAATATCCAGCGACAGCCATTTGAGCGGCGGACGATAGTCCGGATGGGGTTTTAGTCGCGCATTCACCAGCGCCCCATTGCGCATTTCACCGTCCACCCACACTGGCGAGGTGATAAAACGCTCCATCAGATAGCGTTCAGGCGGTCGCACATCGCCTTCGTAAACCGTCACGCCATTTTCACGCAGCAGTTTTTCCAGACGCATCAGCTGACGATGGGAACGGCAATAGAGGCCGGAAACGGCCTGGCGATGAAAATCTTTGAGGCTGAGCGGTGTGAGGCGATAGCCGTTTTCCCCATTTAACAGCGAGTTGACGCGCGGGACCTGATGAGTGGGAATAAACGCCACCGACTCCTGCGGCGCAAGGGTAACCAGCAAAGGTCCGCCGTCTGTTGCCAGCCAGAAGGACACCTCTGTTCCCTGCGACGTATCCCGCCAGTGTCGGGTTAAAATAAAGCCAGCCTGCGCCACGGTATCTACCCATCCAAAAACCAGCGTTAATTATAACCTGGTTTCGTTGATGATACTGTTATTTTGTACAGGTAATCTGCGGCATCTGCTGCAAAAGAATGATTCGCGCAGCAATGGCTGCGCTGAATGTTCAAAGGACATATCCGTAGGCCGATAAATATGGCCTTTAACAGTAAACTTACTGGCCGTAATAAGCTTTAGCGCCATGCTTGCGCAGATAGTGTTTATCCAGCAGGGTTTGCTGCATATCGGGTAGCTGCGGGGCGAGCTGGCGACAGAAAATGCCCATATAGGCCACTTCTTCGAGGACTATCGCATTGTGCACCGCGTCTTCGGCATTTTTCCCCCACGCAAAGGGGCCGTGAGAATGCACCAGCACCCCTGGCATCTGCGCGGCGTCGATACCCTGCTTTTCAAAGGTTTCGACGATCACATTACCTGTCTCCCATTCGTATTCGCCGTTAATTTCCGCGTCGGTCATTTTGCGGGTGCAGGGAATGGTGCCGTAGAAATAGTCCGCGTGGGTCGTCCCCGTCGCCGGAATCGGCTGGCCGGCCTGCGCCCAGATGGTGGCGTGGCGCGAATGAGTATGCACAATGCCGCCAATGGTCGGAAATGCCTGGTAAAGCAGGCGATGGGTGGGGGTATCAGAGGAGGGTTTTTTCATCCCTTCCACCACTTCCCCCGTGGCGATACTGACAACCACCATGTCTTCTGCGCTCATCACGCTGTAATCAACGCCGGAGGGTTTAATCACAAAGACACCGCGTTCACGATCGACCGCGCTAACATTCCCCCAGGTGAGAGTGACCAGGTTATGCTTTGGCAGCGCCAGATTGGCTTCCAGTACCTGACGTTTGAGATCTTCGAGCATATTTATCTCCTTGCCCAATGGCGCTTCGCTAATCCGGCCTACAGGAAGCACATCCCCGTAGGCCGGATTAGGCCTTTACGCCGCCATCCGGCAACTGTTAGCGTTTAAAACCGTAATAAACGTCATTCCAGCGCAGCGCGTCTTTAAAGGCGGGCAGGCGAGTATCGTTATCAATGACGGCGATTTCGATATCGTGCATTTCCGCGAACTGGCGCATGTCGTTCAGATCCAGCGCATGGCTGAACACGGTATGGTGCGCGCCGCCCGCCAGGATCCACGCTTCGGAGGCGGTTGGCAGATCCGGCTGTGCTTTCCACAGCGCGTTAGCTACCGGCAGTTTCGGCAGGGAGTGCGGCGTTTTCACGGTATCGATGCAGTTCACCAGCAGGCGATAGCGATCGCCGAGATCGATCAGGCTGGCGACAACCGCCGGGCCTGTTTGGGTGTTGAAGATCAGACGCGCGGGATCGTCTTTACCGCCGATGCCGAGATGCTGGACATCGAGGATCGGTTTTTCTTTCACGGCGATAGACGGACACACTTCCAGCATATGCGAGCCGAGCACCAGATCGTTGCCCTTCTCGAAGTGGTAGGTGTAATCCTCCATAAACGAGGTGCCGCCCTGCAGACCGGTTGACATCACCTTCATGATGCGAAGCAGAGCGGCAGTTTTCCAGTCGCCTTCACCGGCAAAGCCGTAGCCCTGCTGCATCAGACGCTGCACGGCCAGTCCAGGAAGCTGTTTCAGACCGTGTAAATCTTCAAAGGTGGTTGTGAACGCGTGGAAACCACCCTGTTCAAGAAAGCGTTTCATCCCCAGCTCAATACGCGCCGCTTCGAAGACATTCTGGCGCTTTTCGCCGTGCACCTGGGTCGCGGGAGTGAGGGTATAGCTGCTCTCATACTCGTCGATTAGCGCGTTGATATCCCCATTGCTGATGGAGTTCACCACCTGCACCAGATCGCCCACCGCCCAGGTGTTCACCGAGAAGCCGAATTTGATCTGCGCGGCAACTTTATCGCCGTCGGTCACTGCCACTTCGCGCATGTTGTCGCCAAAACGGCACACTTTCAGGTTACGGGTGTCCAGTTTCGACACGGCGTGGCGCATCCAGGAGCCAATACGCTCGTGAGCCTGCTTATCCTGCCAGTGGCCGGTAACGACTGAATGCTGCTGACGCATACGTGCGCCGATGAAGCCGAACTCGCGGCCGCCGTGCGCGGTCTGGTTCAGGTTCATAAAGTCCATATCAATGCTGTCCCACGGCAGGGCGGCATTGAATTGGGTATGGAACTGCAGCAGTGGCTTGTTGAGGATCGTCAGACCGTTGATCCACATTTTGGCTGGCGAGAAGGTGTGCAGCCAGACCACCAGTCCCGCACAGCGATCGTCGTAGTTGGCATCACGGCAAATGTGGGTGATCTCATCCGGCGACGTGCCGAGCGGTTTTAACACCAGTTTGCACGGCAGTTTGGCTTCGCTGTTCAACGCCTTGACGACGTGTTCCGCGTGCTGGGTTACCTGACGCAGGGTTTCCGGGCCGTACAGATGTTGGCTGCCAATTACAAACCACACTTCATAATTATCAAAAATAGTCATTGTCGTGTCCTTAGTGAGTCAGGGTTGCCTGGTCAGCCGGCGCTTTGTTTACCGGGGTGGCAGTCGGAAGATAATGTTGCTCAGCACTTACCGCCCACTGCTGGTAACGGCGATAAAGCTGTTCGAATCGTTGCGCCTGTTCAGGTCTAGGTTGCAGCGTGTTTTCCACTGCGCTCGCCATTTTTTGCTGCGCGGCAGGAATATCGGCATGCACTTTTGCGGCGACGGCAGCAAAGATTGCCGCACCCAGCGCGCAGCATTGGTCGGAAGCGACGATCTGCAGCGGGCGATTCAATACGTCGCAGCAGGCTTGCATGATGACCTGGTTCTTACGGGCGATACCGCCGAGTGCCATGACGTTGTTGACCGCAATACCTTGTTCGGTAAAGCATTCCATAATGGCGCGTGCGCCAAACGCAGTGGCGGCAATCAAACCGCCGAACAGCGCCGGGGCGTCGGTAGCCAGATTCAAATCGGTAATAACCCCTTTCAGACGCTGGTTAGCATTCGGCGTTCGGCGACCGTTGAACCAGTCGAGCACCACAGGCAGGTGATCCAGTGACGGGTTTTTCGCCCACGCGTCTGTCAGCGCTGGCAGCAACTGTTTCTGACTGGCTTTGAGTTGCTCTTTCAGCTCCGGATGCTGCGCGGCAAGCTGTTCCAGCGGCCAGCCAAGGATGCGGCCAAACCAGGCATAAATGTCACCAAAGGCGGACTGACCGGCTTCGAGGCCAATGAATCCAGGCACCACGCTGCCGTCGACCTGGCCGCAAATGCCCTTAACCGCGCGCTCGCCAACCGAGGCTTTGTCGGCAATCAGAATGTCGCAGGTCGAAGTACCAATGACTTTCACCAGCGCATTTGGCTGCGCCCCCGCGCCAACCGCGCCCATATGGCAGTCGAACGCGCCACCGGAAATCACCACGCTTTCTGGCAAGCCGAGACGCTGGGCCCAGTCGGCACACAGTGTTCCGACGGGCAAATCGGCCGTGTATGTTTCATTGAACAAGGGGTATTGCAGGTGGCGGTTGATGAGCGGATCGAGTTCATCGAAGAAGCTGGCTGGCGGCAGCCCACCCCAGCTTTCATGCCACAGTGATTTATGCCCGGCGCTACAACGGCCCCGGCGGATAGCCTGCGGGCGCGTGGTGCCCGAAAGCAGGGCGGGTACCCAGTCGCACAGTTCAATCCAGGAAACGGCAGCCTGGGCGACGGCGCTATCCTCGCGAGTCACGTGCAGGATTTTGGCCCAGAACCATTCGCTGGAATAAATACCGCCGATGTAGCGCGAGTAATCCGTCTTGCCCGGCGTGTGGCACAGGCGAGTAATGGCTTCAGCCTCTTCTACGGCGGTGTGGTCTTTCCACAGCACGAACATGGCGTTCGGGTTTTCGGCAAATTCCTCTCTGAGCGCCAGCACGTTGCCGTCGGCGTCAATGGGCGCAGGGGTGGAGCCAGTGCTGTCAACGCCAATCCCGACGACGTCGGCACGCTGTGCGGCGCTAAGCGCAGCCAAAACGCTTTTTAATGCCGCTTCCATTGATTCAATATAATCGCGGGGATGGTGGCGAAACCGGTTATTTGGACCGTCGCAATACCGTCCTTCCTGCCAGCGCGGATACCACTCTACACTTGTGGCGATCTCTTCACCGGTGGCGCAGTCCACCGCCAGTGCTCGCACAGAATCACTACCAAAATCGAGGCCAATTGCAATCGCCATCGTCTTACTCCATCCAGAGATACGGGTATGGATAAACAGTAGTGAGTGGGGATAAAAACCGTCAGGCAGGATCCGCTAATCTTATGGATAAAAATGCTAGGGCATCGCAAAGTGTGACGCTGTGCAAAGAATCAATGTGGACATTTCTGCCGTAGTTATAGACACTTTTGTTAGTCGTTTTGGCGGCTTTCGTTGCGCTTAAATGTTACAAAATGCTTTTCACAAGCGGGGTTAAAGGTTCGTTGAAGCCCCGGGGCTGGCGCGACAAGGCGCTGACGCCACCGTTCTGTGGAATATGGACAATTTGTTTCCTCAAAGACAGTCAGGAGAAGTGAATTTATGGCTGAACCGCAAAATGATCCCCTCCTGCCGGGGTACTCGTTTAACGCGCATCTGGTGGCGGGCTTAACGCCGATCGACGCCAATAGCTATCTGGATTTCTTTATCGATCGTCCGTTGGGGATGAAGGGGTATATTCTCAATCTCACCATTCGTGGCGAGGGGGTGATCAAAAACCACGGCAAGCAATTTACCTGTCGACCTGGCGATATCATTTTGTTTCCGCCGGGCGAAATTCACCATTACGGTCGCCATCCCGACGCCAGCGAGTGGTACCACCAGTGGGTTTACTTTCGGCCACGTGCCTACTGGCAGGAGTGGCTGACCTGGCCGACCATCTTTGCCCAGACCGGTTTTTTCCGCCCGGATGAGGCCCATCAGCCGGACTTTAATGAACTCTTTGGGCAGATTATCAGCGCCGGGCAAGGGGAAGGGCGCTACTCAGAATTGCTGGCGATTAACCTGCTTGAGCAACTGCTGTTGCGCAGGATGGAGGCAATCAACGAATCGCTGCATCCACCGATGGATAATCGCGTGCGTGATGCCTGCCAGTATATTAGCGACCATCTGGCGGACAGCCATTTTGATATTGCCAGCGTCGCCCAGCATGTGTGTCTGTCTCCGTCGCGTTTGTCGCATCTGTTTCGCCAGCAGTTGGGGATCAGCGTATTAAGCTGGCGTGAAGATCAACGCATCAGCCAGGCGAAACTGCTGCTCAGCACGACGCGAATGCCGATAGCCACTGTTGGGCGCAATGTTGGCTTTGATGACCAACTCTATTTTTCGCGGGTTTTTAAAAAATGTACCGGGGCCAGTCCGAGCGAGTTCCGCGCCGGATGTGAGGAAAAAGTGAATGATGTGTCGGTTAAGATGTCATAACCTGTAACTATTCAGATAAATAGTGTCTTGACGAAGCAACTCCTGGTTTGCAGAATCCCAGCTTCGTAAATCTGACGGGCGAATTATGCAAGCATTGCTGGAACACTTTATTCTCCAGTCGGCCATGTACTCTTTGATTGCTGTGGCGCTGGTGGCCTTTCTGGAATCACTGGCGCTGGTCGGTCTGATTTTACCCGGTACGGTAATGATGGCCGGACTGGGTGCGTTAATCGGCAGCGGCGAGCTGAATTTCTGGCATGCGTGGCTGGCGGGTACGATAGGTTGTCTGCTCGGAGACTGGATCTCGTTCTGGCTGGGCTGGCGCTTTAAAAAGCCGCTGCATCGCTGGTCGTTCATGAAAAAGAACAAGGCACTGCTCGATAAAACCGAGCATGCCCTGCATCAGCACAGCATGTTCACGATCCTGGTGGGGCGGTTTGTGGGACCCACGCGTCCGCTGGTGCCAATGGTCGCCGGTATGCTCGATCTCCCTGTGCGCAAGTTCATCACGCCCAACATTGTCGGCTGCCTGCTCTGGCCGCCGTTTTACTTATTCCCGGGGATACTGGCTGGGGCAGCGATTGATATCCCGGCGGGTATGCAAAGCGGCGAATTTAAATGGCTGCTGCTGGCAACGGCTATATTGCTGTGGGTGGGCGGTTGGTTGTTCTGGCGTCTGTGGCGCAGTGGCAAAGCGGCGACCGATCGCTTAACGCGCTATCTGCCAAAAGGGCGTCTGTTCGTTCTGGCTCCGGTGGTTTTCGGCGCGGGAATGGTGGCGCTGGTGATGCTGATACGTCATCCGCTAATGCCGATGTACATCGATATCTTGCAGAAAGTTGTGGGCTTTTAGCGCCTTATCCGGCCAACAGGCCGCGCTGTCGTAGGCCGGATAAGGCGAAGCCGCCATCCGGCAACGTACTCAACCCCTTATTCCCAACAATACCGAGGCGCTGGCCCTGCCGCTGAGTAGCTCATCCGTTTCTCCCTGCCAGGCGATCCGTCCGTCTGCGACAACCACTGAGCGCGGAGCAATACGCGCCGCATCTTCCACACTGTGAGAAACCATTAGCAAGGTCAACTGCCGCTCGCGGCAGACGTCGCTCACCAGCGTGAGCATTTCCTGGCGTAGCGCGGGGTCAAGTGCGGAAAATGGCTCATCGAGCAGCAGCACCGGTTGCTCGCGTACCAGACAGCGTGCCAGAGCAACCCTCTGGCGTTGACCGCCGGAAAGCTCGCCGGGCAGACGCTGCATTAACTCACCTATCCCCATTTGCCGAGCGATGTGTTGCATCTTTTCACGCTGCGAGGCGCTTAACTTCAACCCGGGATCCAGTCCCAGTCCAATGTTTTGCTGTACATTCAAATGGCTGAACAGGTTATTTTCCTGAAACAGCATCGAAACCGGACGACGAGAAGGCGGCGTTGAGGTGTGATCTTCACCTTCGATTTGCAGGCTTCCACTGGCCGGGGAGATGAAACCGGCGATTAAATTCAGCAGGGTGCTTTTCCCCGCCCCGCTCGGTCCCAGAATGGCCACCTGTTCCCCTTTTTCCACCGATAGCGTAAAGCGCATCGGCAAATGGTGATAAAGCCAGGTGATATCAGTCAGTTTTAGCATGTCGCCCCGGTAACTTCTCAATGACGGTAAATAAGATAAAGCACAGTATTAGCAACGCCAGCGCGGTCACCGCGCCGTCCTGGCTGCGATAGGAGCCAATTTGCTGATACAGATAAAAGGGCAGGGTGCGGAAATCATCGTTGCCAAACAGGGCCACCACGCCAAAATCGCCAATGGATAAAACACAGGCAAAGGCCAGCGCCTGCGTCAACGGGCGCTTCAACGCGCGCAGTTCTACCACCTTTAACCGCTTCCAGCCCTCAATGCCCAGCGACTGGCAGAGCATCGTATAACGGGCGGTAACGTCACGCATCGGGTTTTCCAGCACCTTGATTGCATAGGGGATCGCCATGAGCGCATTGGTGAAAATCACTATGCCATCAGCCGATTCTGGCAGGCCAATCGTGTTGTTGAGCAGCAGGAAAAAGCCCGTTGCCAGCACAATACCCGGCATTGCGAGGATCAGCATGCCGCTGAGTTCCAGCGTTTGTCCTGCCAGCAAATGTTGGCGCGCACGCAGTTCGCGACTGCTCCACAGCAGCATCATGGTAAGGATGACGCACAGCAGGCCCGCTGCCAGTGCAATGCGTAAAGAGGTGCCGATCGCCTGCCATAATATCGGTTGGCTGAGCACATCGAGCAGATGACGATTCACCCCGTCAACGATCACCGCCAGCAGCGGAGGCAATAACAGCAGGAGCGCGAGAACGATCAGCACGGTGTCGGACACTCGACTGTGCAGACGTTGTTCGGGATCGCGCCATCCGTAAACCAGCGTGCTGCCCGGTGCAATGGCTTTGCTCAGGCGTTGACTGAACAGCACCAGCATCAGGCAGCACACCATCTGGATCAGCGCCAGCATTGCCGCTCGCGCGGGATCGTAGTCAAAGCTCAACGCCTGATAAATCGCCAGTTCAATGGTGGTGGCCTGCGGGCCGCCGCCGAGTGACAGCACGGTAGCAAAGCTGGCAAAACAGAGCATAAAGATCAGCGCGGCGACGGGGGGGATTTGCCGACGCAGCCAGGGCCACTCGACAAAGCGGAAGAAGTGCCAGCCGCGCATGCCAAGCTGCGCAGCAAGCTGACGCTGCTCGCCGGGGATATTTTCCAGCGACTGCAACAGCAGGCGACTGGCCATCGGCAGATTAAAAAAGACGTGCGCCAGTAAAATGCCCTGGAGCCCGTAGGGGGAAAACGTCCATTCCAGGCCGAAAAGCTGCCAGAGTGAGGCCAGCCAGCCCTGACGACCATAGACGCTGAGAATGCCAAAGACCGCTACCAGCACCGGCAGGATCAGTGTCATTGCGCACAGGCGTAGCAGCATCTCACGCCCAGGAAAACGGCGTCGGTAGAGCGCACGGGCAAGAAAAATCGCGGGCACCACCGACAGCACGGCGGAGAGAAACGCCTGCCAGAAGGAAAAGCGCACTACGTGCCACAGGTAACTGTCCTGCCAGAGCGCGAACCATTCTCCCTGCGGCGCATTGAGCCATAGTGCCAGAAACGCGGCAAGGGCCACCGCCACCATCAGCGCGGCGGCGGATATCCCTGGAATCAGCCAGCCAGGAATTAACGGCTGACGGCGCGTTGCCATTCGCTAATCCATGATTGACGCTGAGCTGCCACTTCGGCTGGTGTAAATTGCAGCGTGGTGGTGGGTTTGGTGAGTTGGTCGAACCCGGCTGGAAGAGGGATATTTGTTACGGGATACATCCAGTTGCCGGTCGGGATCGCGTTCTGGAATGCGGGTGAGACCATAAACGCCAGGAATTTCTCTGCCAGTTCCGGCTGTTTACTTGCCGCAGTCCGTGCCGCCACTTCGACCTGCAAATAATGGCCTTCACTGAAGTTCGCGGCAGCGTAGTGATCTTTTTTCTCTTCGATAAGATGGTAAGCCGGGGAGGTGGTATAGCTCAGCACCAGATCGCTTTCCCCTTTCAGGAACAGACCATAGGCTTCGCTCCAGCCTTTGGTCACGGTGACCGTTTTGGCCGTCAGCTTCTGCCAGGCTTCCGGTACTTTATCGCCATAGACTTTCTGCATCCACAGCAGCAGGCCGAGTCCCGGCGTGCTGGTGCGCGGATCCTGATAAATCACCCGCCACTTCTGGTCGCTCTCCACCAGTTCCTTCAGGCTCTTCGGTGGATTTTTGAGTTTGTTTTTGTCGTAAACGAAGGCGAAATAGCCGTAATCGAACGGCACGAAGGTGTCATTCGTCCAGCCGCCAGGTACGTTGACGGTGTCGCTGGCGATGCCGCTTTTTGTGAACAGACCCGTCTGCGTGGCTGCTTCAACCAGGTTATTGTCGAGCCCCAGTACCACGTCAGCTTTGCTGTTTTTCCCTTCCATGCGCAGACGGTTGAGCAGCGAAACGCCATCTTCCAGCGCGACCAGTTTCAGTTCGCAGTTGCAGTCGGCTTCAAAGGCTTTTTTGACTGACGGACCAGGGCCCCAGTCGGCGGCGAACGAGTCGTAGGTATAGACGGTAAGCACGGGCTTAGCGAAAGCGGGCGCTGCACACAGGAGTAAGAATGGAAGATATTTTTTTAACACTTTGCACCTCAATAGATGGGTGGCAAAGGATTTTGAGCGCTAGCCTCAAATCCCTTCGCCGGCATTATCCGGATCAGGTTCGACGGGTATTTCTCAGCCCCTACGCATCATTCTTCACGCTGCTTCTGCGTAGTTTTATCTGGCACCCCGTTGAGAACGGCCTAGTGTAATGATTTTGTTGCTAAGCAGCAATCATGGGTCTGGTGGCGCAAACCACGCTGATTTAAAGTCGAACCAGCCGAGGGTGTTCATGCGTAAACCACGCATACTGCGCTGTCCCTGAATAATCAGCCAGTGGTGGATCAGCGGTACAATTGCTTTGCTGGCAAGCAGCTGCTGGCACCATGTTGCCAGGTTCATCTCACCAGTACGCCAGCGTGTAGCATCCGCTTCCCAGTCTATTGGGATACAGTTTTGCAACAGCGGAACTTCACACAGGTGCGCAAATAATGAGAAGTCCAGCGGGAGTGTGAAGTTGGCGCTGTTCAGCCAGATATCACTTTCAATTTCCCCGGCGTGCCACTGATCGTAGTCGATCTCCTGGATTTCCAGCTTAACCTGCTGTTCAGCCAGTAACTGACTCATGATCTGTGCAATGATCTGATGCTCAACATGTTCGCGATAGTAGGTCAGCGTGAGGGTTTCCAGCCCGGCGGGTTTTTCGCCGTGTCCTGGGCGCGCGTGGTGCCAGCGGGGGAGCAGACCGTAAGCAGGGAACCAATGCCGCTGGTTCTGCTCGTCGGCGCAATAGAGTAAATTGCTGGGTGACAGAACCCGACTTACCCATTCCCGGACCTCACTATTTGCGCCCCGATGGGTTCTGGCGTCGAAGAGGAGATAATAACACCCCTCTTCCAGGCGACTTTCAATGGCTTTTTCGTCTTCCACCGGCCCCTTCAGCGTTAAACCGCCGTTCGGTTCCTCGCCAATATCAGGAAGGACCCAGACGTTAACTTCATCAATCAGCGCACGGTAGCCAAAGTAGTCGTCAAAGGCGTGAATTTTGAGCTGATTGCGGGTGTTACGCATTACCGCATAAGGGCCGGTACCAATGGGATGGCTGGAAAAATTGTTCAACGTCTCCCACTCGCGCGGCAGAATCATTGCGGGCACCTGACCGAGCAGCCACGGAAACCAGCGGTCCGGTTGGGAAAGCGTGATATCTAATGTCCAGTGTGTTGGCGACACAATTTCGCTGATGTGCGTATAAAGCGGTAGCGTCCGAATCCGCGTAAGTGAAGAGATAACATCGTCCATCTCCAGTTCGCGGCCATGATGAAACTGGATCCCCGGTCGCAGGAAAAATCGCCAGTGTAATGGGGAAATTTGCTGCCAGTGATGGGCAATATCAGCTTCCAGTTCCCCTTTTTCCTCATTTACGCGGATTAACGAACTGAAGATTTGGCGGGCAATATGCGTTTCTGAGCGACGCAGAGCCGTGCCCGGTAGCAGGTTGGGCATCGGGCGATAGTAGAGAATGCGCAGGATGTGTCTACCCTGGCGAAAGCTGCGGCCCAGATGAGAAATAAGCATCTGGCGCACGGCGGTTTTGTCGCCGACCAGTTGCACCAGTTGGTCAATGCGATCCTGTTCCAGCAGGTCTTCCGCCCGCTGTTGCTGGAGCGCCAGCCCGGTATAGAGGAAGGTCAGACGTGAGCGTTTTCCGCGCCCGACTTCAGCTTCCCACGTCAGCCAGCCGCGTTCCTGCATGGTGTTGAGCAGCGTTCGCATATGGCGTCGTGAGCAGCTGAGCAGGTCTGCAAGCTCATTAAGCGTGGTGTCCTGCGTTTTACCATCGCAGCATTGCCATAAACGAATGAACTGTTGTTGCAGCCGACCTGAGGACATAAAAGGGGAACTCCCGCCAAAAACTCAGCAATTTTATTATCCCTATATTAGGCCAATAATAGAATCCGATGAAGCACAATGAAGAGGTCATCAATGCGCCAGTTCTTTAAAACGTACTTTACCGCGACAGAAGGGTTGTCCTGGTTGGCCTGGCCGAGCGCGCCGCAGCGCTTAAAGATGCTGGAAGAACTGATGCAGTGGGAGGTGACAGCCTGACCTCTGAATTGCAGACATCATGTGTGACTGAGTATTGGTGTAAAATCACCCGCCAGCAGATCCTCTCTGCTGGCTTTTTTTGCTTCCGTTGTGCTTAAAGGATTCCACTATGTTCTGGTTAATGACGATGGGACGACGTCTCAACGGTGTTTACGCAGCGTTTATGCTGGTCGCATTTATGATGGGTATCGCTGGCGCATTGCAGGCACCGACGCTGAGCCTGTTTCTCAGTCGCGAGGTGGGTGCGCAGCCGTTTTGGGTTGGGTTGTTTTACACGGTTAACGCCATTGCCGGGATTGGGGTCAGCCTGGCGCTGGCTAAACGCTCCGACAGCCAGGGTGACCGCCGCAAGCTCATTATGTTTTGCTGCCTGATGGCCATCGGGAATGCGCTGCTGTTTGCCTTTAATCGTCATTACCTCACACTGATCACCTGCGGCGTACTGCTGGCCTCGCTGGCGAATACGGCCATGCCGCAGTTGTTTGCACTGGCGCGTGAATACGCCGATAGCTCGGCGCGCGAAGTGGTGATGTTCAGCTCAGTCATGCGTGCGCAACTTTCGCTGGCATGGGTCATTGGTCCGCCGCTGGCCTTCATGTTGGCGTTAAATTATGGCTTTACGGTGATGTTTGCGATTGCCGCCGGGATTTTCGCCATCAGTTTCCTGCTGATTGCGCTTATGCTGCCCTCGGTAGCGCGGGTTGAGCCGCAGGCGGATGTGCCGGTCACTCAGGTTGGCGGCTGGCAGGATAAAAACGTGCGGATGTTGTTTATCGCCTCCACCCTGATGTGGACCTGCAACACCATGTACATCATTGATATGCCGTTATGGATCAGTGCGGAGCTTGGACTGCCGGATAAACTTGCCGGCATCCTGATGGGCACCGCTGCCGGGCTGGAGATCCCGGCGATGATCCTCGCAGGCTATTATGTCAAACGCTTGGGCAAACGTCGGATGATGGTGACCGCCGTCGCGGCTGGCGTGTTGTTTTATCTCGGTCTGATTTTCTTTCATAGCCAGACTGCACTGCTGGCCCTGCAACTTTTTAACGCGGTGTTTATCGGCATTATCGCGGGTATTGGGATGCTCTGGTTTCAGGATCTGATGCCGGGTAGGGCAGGTTCTGCCACCACCTTATTTACCAACAGTATTTCGACAGGCGTTATTCTGGCGGGGGTGATTCAAGGGGCGGTGGCACAAAGCTACGGTCACTTTGCGGTCTATTGGGTGATCGCCGCAATTTCTCTCGTTACGCTGGTAATGACCGGGCGGGTGAAGGACGTTTGATTTGCGGAATGCCGGATGGCGGCGTACGCCTTATCCGGCCTACAAATGGCACCGTCCTGTAGGCCTGATAAGCGCAGCGCCATCCGGCATTGCGAGTTTAACGCATAAACGCTAGCTGCTTCTCTTCGTAAGCGGCTATCGCCTCTTCGTGTTGCAGCGTCAGTCCGATGCTATCCAGACCATTCAGCATGCAGTGGCGGCGGAAGTCGTCAATATGGAAGCTGTAGGCTTTATCGCCTGCTTTCACCACCTGCGCTTCCAGATCTACTTCAAAATGAATGCCCGGATTTGCCTGTACCAGCGTAAACAACTCATCCACTTCTTCATCGGTCAGCTTCACCGGCAGTAACTGGCTGTTGAAGCTGTTGCCGTAGAAGATATCCGCAAAGCTCGGCGCGATGACCACTTTGAAGCCATAGTCGGTTAACGCCCACGGCGCGTGCTCGCGCGATGAACCGCAGCCGAAGTTTTCCCGCGCCAACAGAATTGACGCGCCCTGGTATTGCGGAAAGTTCAGCACAAACTCTGGGTTCGGCTGCTGCCCATTTTCATCCAGGAAACGCCAGTCGTTAAACAGATGGATGCCGAAGCCCGTGCGGGTGACTTTCTGCAAAAACTGCTTCGGGATAATCGCGTCAGTATCGACGTTGGCGGCATCCAGCGGAACAACCAGGCCGGTATGTTGGGTAAATTTCTCTGCCATGGTGGTTTCCTTATTTGATGCTGCGAATGTCGGCAAAATGACCAGTCACGGCGGCAGCGGCTGCCATCGCCGGGCTCACCAGATGGGTACGCCCACCGCGGCCCTGACGCCCTTCAAAGTTACGGTTGCTGGTTGAGGCGCAGCGTTCGCCTGGGTTCAGACGATCGTTGTTCATCGCCAGGCACATAGAGCAGCCAGGCAGACGCCATTCAAAACCTGCTTCGATGAAAATTTTATCCAGACCTTCTGCTTCGGCCTGTGCTTTCACAGGACCAGAGCCGGGTACAACCAGCGCCTGTACGCCCGGAGCCACTTTGCGTCCTTTCGCCACCACCGCGGCGGCGCGTAAATCTTCAATTCGTGAGTTGGTGCAGGAACCGATAAACACTTTATCGATCGCCACTTCGGTTAACGGGATCCCTGGCTTCAGACCCATGTAGGCCAGCGCTTTTTCGGCGCTTGCACGTTCAACCGGATCGGCAAAGGAGGCCGGATCGGGAATGTTGTCAGTGACAGAAATGACCTGGCCAGGATTGGTGCCCCAGGTGACCTGCGGGGCAATCTCTTCAGCCTGCAAGGTCACGATGGTATCAAAGGAGGCATCGGCGTCAGTTTTCAGTGTCTTCCAGTATTCCACCGCATCGTCAAAATCTTTGCCTTTCGGCGCATGCAGACGGCCTTTCACATAGTTAAAGGTAGTTTCATCCGGTGCGACGATCCCTGCTTTGGCGCCTAATTCAATGGCCATGTTGCACAGGGTCATGCGACCTTCCATGCTCAGGGCGCGAATTGCGTCGCCACAAAACTCAACGACGTGGCCGGTGCCGCCTGCGCTGCCGGTTTTACCGATAATCGCCAGCACGATATCTTTCGCTGTGATACCCGGTGCCGCAGTGCCTTTGACTTCAATCTTCATGGTTCTGGCGCGGCCCTGTTTCAGGGTTTGGGTCGCCAGCACATGTTCAACTTCAGACGTACCAATACCAAACGCCAGTGCGCCAAACGCGCCGTGGGTGGCGGTATGGGAATCGCCGCAGACGATGGTCATTCCCGGCAGGGTAACGCCTTGCTCTGGCCCCATAACGTGCACAATGCCCTGATACGGATGGTTCAGGTCGTACAGCTCCACGCCAAATTCTTTGCAGTTTTTAATCAGTTCCTGCATCTGAATACGCGCCATATCACCGCAGGCATTGATGTCTTTTGTTTGGGTCGAGACGTTATGATCCATGGTGGCGATGGTTTTGCCCGGCTGACGCACCGGACGACCGTGTGCACGCAGGCCATCAAACGCCTGCGGGGAGGTCACTTCATGGACCAGGTGTCTGTCGATATACAACAGCGGGGTTTCGTTCGGTGCTTCATAGACTACATGAGCGTCGAATAATTTTTCATATAACGTTTTAGCCATGATTACACCCCTTGCGCGACAAAACGGGCAATGATGTCACCCATCTCATCGGTACTGACGGCGGTAGCGCCACGGGCTAAATCACCGGTGCGGATACCTTCTTCTAATGCGCGATTGATCGCGCGTTCAATCGCGGTTGCCGCTTCATCGGCATCCAGGCTGTAGCGCAGCAACAGCGCCAGAGACAAAATTTGCGCAATCGGGTTAGCGATATTTTTCCCGGCGATATCCGGTGCGGAACCGCCCGCAGGCTCGTACAGGCCAAAGCCTTGCTCGTTCAGACTGGCGGAAGGCAGCATCCCCATCGAACCCGTTATCATCGCGCATTCATCCGACAGAATGTCGCCAAACAGGTTAGAACACAGCAGCACGTCAAACTGCGACGGATCCTTGATTAACTGCATGGTGGCGTTGTCGATGTACATATGCGCCAGCTCCACGTCCGGATACTCTTTGGCGATCTCATTGACAATCTCACGCCACAGAATCGAGGTTTGCAGGACATTCGCTTTATCAACGGAGGTCACTTTATGGCGACGTTTACGCGCCGACTCAAACGCAATACGTGCGATACGTTCAATTTCAAAACGGTGGTACACCTCGGTATCGAACGCTTTTTCATGCTGACCGCTGCCTTCGCGACCTTTCGGCTGACCGAAGTAAATACCGCCGGTCAGTTCACGCACGCACAGAATGTCGAAACCGTTGGCGGCGATATCGGCACGCAGCGGACAGAACGCTTCCAGTCCCTGATACAATTTTGCCGGACGCAGGTTACTGAATAATTTGAAATGCTTACGCAATGGCAGCAGCGCGCCGCGTTCTGGCTGTTGGTCTGGCGGCAGATGTTCCCATTTTGGGCCGCCCACGGAGCCGAACAATACGGCATCAGCCTGTTCACAGCCTTCAACCGTTGCTTTCGGCAGCGGCTGGCCGTGGTTGTCGATGGCGGCGCCACCAACGTCATAATGGCTGGTGGTAATGCGCATATCAAAACGCTGGCGAATCGCGTCCAGTACTTTCAGGGCTTGCGCCATCACTTCCGGGCCAATGCCATCACCCGGCAAAACGGCAATATGGTAATTCTTCGACATCACACGGTTTCCTTGTTGTTCTCGTTGTTCTGAGCTTTGCGTTGCAACTCTTTTTCGACTTCGGCGGCTCGCCAGATATTGTTCAGTACGTGGACCATCGCTTTGGCGGAAGACTCGACAATGTCGGTCGCCAGACCGACGCCGTGGAAGCGACGACCATTATAATTGGCAACGATGTCCACCTGACCCAGCGCGTCCTTACCATGACCTTTGGCGGTCAGGCTATATTTCACCAGTTCAATGTCATAGGCGGTAATGCGGTTGATGGCTTGATAAACGGCGTCAACCGGGCCGTTACCGTTTGCCGCTTCCGCTTTGACGTCATTACCACAGGCCAGCTTAACCGAGGCGGTAGCGATAGCATTTGATCCGGACTGCACGCTGAAGTAATCCAGGCGGAAATGTTCAGGTTCTTCCTGCTGCTTATTAATAAACGCCAGTGCTTCCAGGTCGTAATCAAAAACCTGACCTTTTTTATCTGCCAGTTTCAGGAAGGCGTCGTACAGGTTATCCAGGCTGTACTCGCTCTCTTTATAGCCCATCTCATCCATGCGGTGTTTCACGGCAGCACGTCCGGAACGGGACGTCAGGTTCAGTTGCACCTGATTCAGGCCGATGGATTCCGGGGTCATGATTTCGTAGTTTTCGCGGTTCTTCAGTACGCCGTCCTGGTGAATACCGGAGGAGTGGGCGAAAGCGCCGCTGCCGACAATTGCTTTGTTCGCCGGGATTGGCATGTTGCAGATCTGGCTGACTAACTGGCTGGTGCGCCAGATCTCCTGGTGGTTGATGCGGGTGTTCACGTTCAGTATGTCCTGGCGCACTTTAATCGCCATGATCACCTCTTCCAGCGAGCAGTTACCGGCACGTTCACCGATACCGTTCATTGCGCCTTCGACCTGACGCGCCCCGGCGTGAACCGCAGCCAGCGCATTACCGACACCCAGTCCTAAATCGTCGTGGGTATGAACGGAAATAATGGCTTTATCGATGTTTGGCACGCGTTCATACAGACCGGAGATAATGCCTGCGAACTCAAACGGCATGGTATAGCCGACGGTATCAGGAATGTTGATGGTTTTGGCGCCAGCATTGATGGCGGCTTCGACTACGCGGGCCAGGTCGGCAATAGGGGTACGACCGGCATCCTCACAGGAGAACTCGACGTCATCGGTATAATTACGGGCGCGTTTTACCATATAAATGGCGCGTTCAATAACCTCATCCAGCGTACTGCGCAACTTGGTCGCGATATGCATTGGCGAGGTGGCAATAAAAGTATGAATACGGAATGCTTCGGCGACTTTCAGCGATTCTGCCGCGACGTCGATATCTTTTTCCACGCAGCGCGCTAACGCACAGACCCGGCTGTTTTTGACCTGACGGGCGATGGTCTGTACGGACTCAAAATCGCCTGGAGAAGAGACGGGAAAGCCGACCTCCATCACGTCGACACCCATTCGCTCGAGGGCCAGGGCAATCTGCAGTTTTTCTTTCACACTCAGGCTTGCCTGTAACGCCTGTTCACCGTCGCGTAATGTGGTGTCGAAAATAATGACTTGCTGGCTCATGGTTAGGTCCTTTGTCTCTTAGGGCGCCTTGCTTCGAGCATAAAAAAACCCGCGCAATGGCGCGGGTTCTTATCTTGACTGAGTGCTGACTAATGCTGAATGCCGCTCACCCGTCTACCGCGCAACGAAGATGCGTTTAGTAGTAGTAGGCTGTTAAAGCGAGCGATACGAATCATTAATCAACTCCAGAGAAATACGTTGTGCTTTTAGTGGTACTGGATACGCCCAACGATGTCAACCCCATCATCAGAAAACACAGCTGAACGCGGCAGGAATGCGCTAAGCGTTTTAGCTAATTGTGCTGAACTTTTTGGTGGATCCCATATTAACCGATGTGAGCGCGTACACACTTTTCATCATTTGACATATCTAAGCATGCTTTTTTGCATCTCATGTAAAAAGGTAAGATAACGTACCGATGAAGCTAAATAGACTATCTGTATGATTATCATATGGTTGTTTTTTCTTATGGAGGTTTTATATTCGTCAAAGCGCTTTTATTGATAAGTTTTTGTTAATAAATAACGTATAAACAATATAAACATTTAATTAAAACTTAAAATATCATTCATAAAACAGATGATTGTCTATTTGTCTGGCTTATGTTTATATTGCGAGCGTCATTAATACTTATGAGTTATCGTGCTGTGAAGGATACCACATCGCGCTGGCGTTGGTTTTTCACTTTTTAAACTTGCGTCTTTATGTATTCCTAAAATTAAACTCAGCTCTTTTTCTTATTTTATATGCATGGTAAATCATATTCCCTGAGATTATTTTTATGCATCCGGCAAGAAAAGGGAGTTAAGCGTGACAGTGGAGTTAAGCATGCCAGAAGTAAAAGTAGACAAAACAAATTCTCCTGTTTTAGAGACGGAGAAACCGCAACTTCGTATGGTTGACCTTAATTTGTTAACGGTATTTGATGCGGTGATGCAAGAGCAAAATATCACCCGCGCAGCTCATGCGTTAGGGATGTCCCAACCTGCGGTCAGTAACGCGGTTGCGCGCCTTAAGGTGATGTTTAATGACGAATTATTTGTGCGTTATGGCCGTGGTATTCAACCTACTGCGCGCGCATTCCAGCTCTTTGGTTCTGTTCGCCAGGCGCTGCAGTTGGTACAGAATGAATTACCCGGTTCAGGTTTCGAACCTGCCAGCAGTGAACGCGTGTTCAATCTCTGTGTTTGCAGCCCTCTGGATAATATCCTGACCTCCATGATTTATAATCATGTTGAAAAAATCGCGCCAAATATACAGGTCGTTTTTAAATCCTCATTAAATCAAAACACAGAACATCAATTACGTTATCAGGAAACAGAATTCGTTATTAGCTACGAGGAGTTCCGTCGTCCTGAATTCACCAGCGTGCCGTTGTTTAAAGATGAAATGGTTTTGGTTGCCAGTCGCAAACATCCGCGGATCAGTGGTCCGTTGTTAGAGAACGATGTTTATAACGAACAACATGCTGTCGTTTCCCTCGACCGCTTCGCGTCATTTAGCCAACCCTGGTACGATACGCCTGATAAACAGTCCTGCGTGGCTTATCAGGGCATGGCCTTAATTAGCGTACTGAACGTAGTCTCTCAAACCCAGCTAGTGGCCGTCGCACCGCGCTGGCTGGCGGAAGAGTTTTCTGAGGGACTTGATCTGCAAGTATTACCGCTGCCGTTAAAACTCAATAGCAGAACCTGTTATCTTTCCTGGCATGAGGCTGCCGGAAGAGATAAAGGACATCAATGGATGGAAGAGCTGTTAGTTTCTGTCTGTAAGCGCTAAGTCCGTTTGGAATAAACCGGATTAAAACTTCCGGTTTATTCTTTATCTTATTTCTTATCTGGAATTTTCTGCTGAATTGACGATGTGGGTCTGTCACCTGCGCCGCTAAAAAATGGCTGATCCGCTGTAACTTTGTCTTTTTAAGCGATTAATTTTCTGCACACCGGCTATTGTTGGTGTAATTCGCCAATTCCTTCCTCCTTTTCTTTCATTTGTACTTTTTTACTGACGAGTAAGGCTGCTCAGGCGAATTGCCTGCACCGTGGCGAGCGGTTAATGTGTTAAAACTTCGTTATTAGTTATTCGTCATTCAGTGAGGCAAGCCATGGAGATGTTGTCTGGAGCCGAGATGGTCGTCCGGTCGCTTATCGATCAGGGCGTTAAGCAGGTATTCGGTTATCCCGGGGGCGCGGTCCTCGATATTTATGATGCGTTGCATACCGTTGGCGGTATCGATCATGTGCTGGTTCGCCACGAACAGGCCGCCGTGCATATGGCTGACGGCCTGGCGCGTGCAACGGGAGAGGTGGGCGTTGTGCTGGTGACATCCGGGCCTGGCGCGACGAATGCCATTACGGGTATTGCAACGGCTTATATGGATTCCATCCCACTGGTGATTCTTTCCGGGCAGGTTGCTACCTCGCTGATTGGCTATGATGCCTTCCAGGAGTGCGACATGGTGGGGATCTCTCGCCCGGTGGTGAAGCACAGCTTCCTGGTGAAACAGACGGAAGACATTCCACAGGTTCTGAAGAAAGCGTTCTGGCTGGCGGCGAGCGGTCGTCCGGGGCCTGTAGTGGTGGATTTACCAAAAGATATTTTGAATCCGGCAAAAAAACTGCCTTACGCCTGGCCGGAGTCGGTCAGCATGCGTTCTTATAATCCTACCACCTCTGGTCATAAAGGGCAGATCAAGCGTGCTCTGCAAACGCTGGTTGCGGCGAAAAAACCGGTTGTCTATGTTGGTGGCGGCGCAGTGGCTGCGGGTTGTCATGAGCAATTACGTCAGGCGATTGAGTCGCTCAACCTGCCCGTCGTCTCTTCGCTGATGGGGCTTGGGGCATTTCCGGCGACGCATCGCCAGTCGTTAGGAATGCTGGGGATGCATGGTACTTATGAAGCCAATATGACCATGCACAACGCCGATGTGATTTTTGCCGTCGGTGTGCGTTTTGACGATCGCACCACCAATAACCTGGCAAAATATTGCCCGAATGCGACGGTGTTGCACATTGATATCGACCCAACTTCAATTTCCAAAACAGTCACGGCGGATATTCCGATTGTCGGCGATGCCCGCCAGGTACTGGAGCAAATGCTGGAACTGCTGGTGCAGGAAAATGCGCAGCAGCCGCTGGACGATATTCGTGACTGGTGGCAGCAGATTGAACACTGGCGCGCTCGTCAGTGCCTGAAATATGACACGCAAAGTGAAAGTATCAAACCGCAGGCGGTGATCGAGACGATCTGGCGATTGACCAAAGGCGATGCTTATGTGACCTCCGATGTCGGCCAGCATCAAATGTTTGCCGCGCTCTATTATCCATTCGATAAACCGCGCCGTTGGATCAACTCCGGCGGACTCGGCACCATGGGCTTTGGCCTGCCCGCTGCGCTTGGCGTGAAAATGGCGCTGCCCAATGAAACGGTGGTTTGCGTCACAGGCGATGGCAGCATTCAAATGAACATTCAGGAGCTATCGACGGCATTACAGTATGAACTGCCGGTGCTGGTGCTGAACCTGAATAACCGCTATCTCGGGATGGTGAAGCAATGGCAGGACATGATCTACTCCGGTCGTCATTCTCAGTCCTACATGCAGTCATTGCCTGACTTTGTGCGCCTGGCGGAAGCTTATGGTCATGTCGGGATCCAGATTAACCGCCCTGATGAGCTGGAAAGCAAACTGAGTGAAGCGCTTGAGCAGGTGCGTAATCGCCGCCTGGTCTTTGTCGACGTCACCGTTGATGGCAGTGAACATGTCTACCCGATGCAAATTCGCGGGGGTGGGATGGATGAAATGTGGTTAAGCAAAACGGAGAGGACCTGATATGCGCCGGATATTATCTGTACTGCTGGAGAACGAGTCCGGGGCATTATCACGAGTGATTGGCCTCTTTGCCCAGCGCGGTTACAACATCGAAAGTCTGACCGTTGCGCCGACGGACGATCCCACGCTTTCGCGCATGACTATCCAGACGGTTGGTGACGAAAAGGTGCTGGAGCAGATTGAAAAACAGCTGCACAAGTTGGTGGATGTCCTGCGGGTCAGTGAACTGGGGCAGGGCGCGCACGTCGAGCGTGAAATAATGCTGGTGAAGCTGCAGGCCAGTGGCTATGGACGCGAAGAGGTTAAGCGCAATACGGAAATCTTCCGTGGGCAGATTATTGACGTAACGCCAACCCTTTATACCGTTCAACTGGCGGGGACCAGCGATAAACTGGATGCCTTTCTGGCAACGCTTCGTGAAGTGGCGAAAATCGTTGAGGTTGCCCGTTCCGGCGTGGTCGGGCTATCCCGTGGCGATAAGATAATGCGTTAGTCATTTTCGTGATTGCTCTGCCGGATGGCGCTAACGCTTATCCGGCCAACGAAACAATTTCGAACCTAGCCCAGTTCATGTAATTGGGCTTTTTTTTGCGAAATCCGTGGTAACCCACAATAAAAGCGGTTGCCGCAGTGACTATTCTGCGTTTGAATGTTAAAGAGTTTAACCCATGCCGTTACAATGGTTATGGATTGTACATTTTACGCAAGGGGCAATTGTGAAACTGGATGAAATCGCTCGGTTGGCGGGAGTTTCGCGCACGACTGCAAGCTACGTGATAAACGGAAAAGCAAAGCAATACCGCGTGAGTGATAAGACTGTCGAAAAAGTCATGGCGGTGGTGCGAGAGCATAATTATCACCCGAACGCCGTGGCCGCTGGGCTGCGTGCTGGACGCACACGTTCTATCGGGCTGGTCATTCCCGATCTGGAGAACACGAGCTATACCCGCATAGCGAACTATCTTGAACGTCAGGCGCGTCAGCGTGGTTATCAACTGCTGATTGCCTGCTCGGAAGATCAGCCTGACAACGAAATGCGCTGTATCGAACACCTGTTGCAGCGCCAGGTTGATGCGATCATTGTTTCCACATCTCTGCCACCGGAGCATCCTTTCTATCAGCGCTGGGCTAATGACTCCTTCCCGATTGTGGCGTTGGACCGCGCATTAGATCGCGAACATTTCACCAGCGTAGTGGGGGCCGACCAGGACGACGCAGAGATGCTGGCAGGGGAGTTACGTAAATTCCCGGCTGACAACGTGCTTTATCTGGGGGCGCTGCCTGAGCTTTCTGTGAGTTTCCTGCGTGAGCAAGGGTTCCGTGCCGCCTGGAAAGACGATCCGCGCGAAGTGAATTTCCTCTATGCCAACAGCTACGAGCGCG
The DNA here is from genome assembly GCF_013836145.1 of Citrobacter sp. RHB25-C09. Classification (NCBI taxonomy): domain Bacteria; kingdom Pseudomonadati; phylum Pseudomonadota; class Gammaproteobacteria; order Enterobacterales; family Enterobacteriaceae; genus Citrobacter; species Citrobacter sp. RHB25-C09. The sequence continues at coordinate 862,771 of NZ_CP057483.1, forward strand.
AAGCCGCAGCACAGCTGTTTGAGAAATGGCTCGAAACCCACCCGATGCCCCAGGCGTTGTTCACAACGTCATTTGCGCTGTTACAAGGCGTGATGGACGTGACGCTACGTCGCGAAGGCAAGTTACCGACAGATCTGGCGATTGCGACGTTCGGCGATAATGAGCTGCTTGATTTCCTGCAATGCCCGGTACTGGCCGTAGCACAGCGCCACCGCGATGTCGCCGAGCGCGTGCTGGAGATCGTCCTTGCGAGCCTGGACGAGCCGCGCAAACCGAAGCCGGGTTTAACGCGTATTAAACGTAACCTCTATCGTCGCGGCGTCTTGAGTCGCAGCTAGTGTATTTTAGCAGGCCGGATAACGCGCAAGGCGTCGCTATCCGGCAACTGCGCCACGTCAAGCCAACATCTATTGCCCTTTATATTTTTCGCGCTTCAATGACCTTATCGGAATTAGGATTATTCTTTAGATTTTTCTAAACCTTTACAAATACCCCGCATTTAAACGAAATAGGCCGCTAATCGGATAATTGTAAAGTCCTCGCCGATGCGCCTTGTATTATTTTGTTACACGCCAGACATCAATTGCCGAATTAACAAACACTTTTCAATCCCGCGTCAGGCAGCTCTCGTCTGGCTTACTGGCACAAGGGTTACAACAGCCATAAACAGGGGCTGTATTCATGATGCAATATGTCTTAAAATGCCGCTCGCGTCGCAAACTGACACTTTATATTTTCTTTTTAAAATATCGGGTCGATTTAAAACGGTCGTGAGTTTTACATTTTTTTCTTACAAATATTCATGACGTTAATTTGCTTCGCGCGTTGGGCGTTATTTAATCAATGCTGATATTAGCCGTAAACATTGGGTTTTTTACTCCGTTAAGCGTTGTGACTCGCTTGACAAGCTTTTCCTCCGCTCCGTAAACTCCTTTGAGTGGGAATTTGTGGGGTAAAGTGGTAAGGAGGGGAAGAACTGGCATGTTTCGAGGTGCAACGCTAGTCAATCTCGACAGTAAAGGGCGCTTATCCGTGCCTACCCGTTACCGGGATCAACTGCTCGAGAACGCTACCGGTCAAATGGTATGTACCATTGACATCCATCACCCGTGCCTGCTGCTTTACCCCCTGCCTGAATGGGAAATTATCGAGCAAAAATTATCGCGTCTGTCGAGCATGAACCCGGTTGAACGCCGCGTACAGCGTTTACTGTTGGGGCATGCGAGCGAATGTCAGATGGACAATGCCGGTCGACTGCTGATCGCGCCTGTCCTGCGGCAACATGCCGGTCTGACGAAAGAAGTGATGCTGGTTGGGCAGTTCAACAAATTTGAACTGTGGGATGAAACGACCTGGTATCAACAGGTCAAGGAAGATATCGACGCTGAGCAATCTGCTACCGAAATGTTGTCGGAGCGATTGCAGGACTTGTCTCTATAAAGATGATGGAAAACTTTAAACACACCACGGTGCTGCTGGACGAGGCCGTAAACGGCCTGAATATTCGCCCTGACGGCATCTATATTGATGGCACCTTTGGTCGCGGGGGTCACTCACGTCTTATTCTTTCGCAACTTGGCGAAGAAGGGCGTCTGCTGGCTATCGATCGCGATCCGCAGGCTATTGCCGTTGCCCAGACCATCAATGATCCTCGCTTCTCCATCATTCATGGGCCTTTCTCTGCGCTGGCTGACTATGTCGGCGAGCGCGATCTGACTGGCAAGATCGACGGGATTCTTCTCGATCTTGGCGTCTCTTCACCGCAACTTGACGATGCGGAACGCGGCTTTTCCTTTATGCGTGATGGCCCGCTGGATATGCGTATGGACCCGACGCGTGGTCAGTCCGCCGCCGAGTGGCTGCAAACCGCAGAAGAAGCCGACATCGCCTGGGTGCTAAAAACCTTTGGCGAAGAGCGTTTTGCCAAACGTATTGCCCGCGCCATCGTTGAGCGTAATCGCGAACAACCCATGACCCGCACGAAAGAACTGGCGGAAGTGGTTGCGGCGGCAACACCGGTGAAAGACAAATTCAAACATCCCGCGACCCGTACCTTCCAGGCGGTGCGCATTTGGGTAAACAGTGAACTGGAGGAGATAGAGCAGGCGCTAAAAAGCTCGCTCAGCGTGCTGGCCCCGGGTGGGCGGCTTTCGATTATCAGTTTCCACTCGCTGGAAGACCGTATTGTGAAGCGTTTTATGCGTGAACAAAGTCGCGGTCCGCAGGTTCCGGCTGGATTACCGATGACCGAAGCGCAGCTCAAAAAACTGGGTGGCCGTGAGTTACGAGCATTAGGCAAGATGATGCCGGGCGAAGAAGAGGTTGCAGAGAATCCTCGTGCCCGTAGTTCAGTTCTGCGCATTGCAGAGAGGACGAACGCATGATCGGCAGAGTGACAGAAGCCCTAAGCAAAGTTAAGGGATCGATAGGAAGCAACGAGCGCCATGCCTTGCCTGGCGTGATCGGTGACGATCTTTTGCGGTTTGGGAAGCTGCCACTCTGTCTGTTCATTTGCATCATTGTCACGGCGGTCACAGTGGTGACAACGGCGCACCATACGCGCTTACTGACCGCACAGCGTGAACAACTGGTTCTGGAACGTGATGCGCTGGATATCGAATGGCGCAACCTGATCCTTGAAGAGAACGCGCTCGGCGATCATAGCCGGGTTGAACGGATCGCGACAGAAAAGCTGCAATTGCAGCATGTTGATCCGTCACAAGAAAATATCGTAGTGCAGAAATAAGGAAAAACGCGACGCATGAGAGCAGCGGCCAAAACTAAGCGCCAGGAAGAACAAACCAACTTTATCAGTTGGCGTTTTGCGTTGCTCTGCGGCTGCATTTTACTCGCGCTGGGTTTCCTGCTGGGGCGCGTTGCCTGGCTGCAAATTATCGCCCCGGACATGCTGGTTCGGCAAGGTGATATGCGCTCACTGCGCGTGCAGGAAGTGGCGACATCTCGCGGCATGATTACCGATCGTTCAGGGCGTCCGCTGGCGGTCAGCGTACCGGTGAAGGCGATCTGGGCTGACCCGAAAGAAGTGCATGAAGCGGGCGGCGTGAGCGTCGGCGATCGCTGGAGAGCGCTGTCTACCGCGTTGAATATCCCACTCGATCAGCTGGCCGCGCGCATCAATGCTAACCCGAAAGGGCGCTTTATCTATCTGGCGCGCCAGTTAAACCCGGATATGGCGGACTACATCAAGAAATTGAAACTGCCGGGGATCTATCTGCGTGAAGAGTCGCGTCGTTACTATCCTTCCGGGGAAGTGACCGCTCACCTCATTGGTTTTACCAACGTCGACAGCCAGGGTATCGAAGGCGTTGAAAAAAGTTTCGACAAGTGGCTCACCGGTCAACCGGGCGAGCGCGTTGTGCGTAAAGACCGCTATGGTCGCGTTATCGAAGATATCTCTTCTACCGACAGCCAGGCGGCACATAACCTTGCGCTCAGTATTGACGAACGTTTACAGGCGCTGGTTTATCGCGAACTGAACAATGCCGTGGCGTTTAACAAAGCGGAATCAGGAAGCGCGGTACTGGTGGATGTTAACACCGGGGAAGTGCTGGCGATGGCAAATAGTCCGTCTTACAACCCCAATAATCTCAGTGGTACGCCGAAGGACGCCATGCGTAACCGTACCATTACCGACGTCTTCGAACCGGGTTCTACCGTCAAGCCGATGGTCGTCATGACCGCGCTTCAGCGTGGAATCGTCAATGAAAACTCGGTTCTCAATACGGTGCCTTATCGAATTAACGGTCACGAAATCAAAGACGTGGCGCGTTACAGCGAATTGACCCTGACTGGGGTATTACAGAAGTCGAGTAACGTCGGCGTTTCTAAGCTGGCGTTAGCGATGCCGTCCTCAGCGTTAGTAGATACTTACTCACGTTTTGGGCTGGGAAAAGCGACCAATTTGGGGTTGGTCGGAGAACGCAGTGGCTTATATCCTCAAAAACAACGGTGGTCTGACATAGAGAGGGCCACCTTCTCTTTCGGCTATGGGCTAATGGTAACCCCGTTACAGTTAGCGCGAGTCTACGCAACAATTGGTAGCTACGGCGTGTATCGTCCGCTGTCGATAACCAAAGTTGATCCTCCGGTTCCCGGTGAGCGTATCTTCCCGGAATCGACCGTGCGCACCGTCGTTCATATGATGGAAAGCGTGGCACTGCCTGGCGGCGGTGGCGTGAAGGCGGCGATTAAGGGTTATCGCATCGCCATTAAAACCGGTACTGCGAAAAAAGTCGGGCCGGACGGTCGCTACATCAATAAATACATTGCTTATACCGCAGGCGTTGCGCCTGCGAGTCAGCCGCGCTTCGCGCTGGTTGTTGTGATCAACGATCCGCAGGCGGGTAAATATTACGGCGGCGCCGTTTCCGCACCGGTGTTTGGTGCCATCATGGGTGGCGTTCTTCGCACCATGAACATTGAGCCGGATGCGCTGGCAACGGGCGATAAAAATGAATTTGTAATTAATCAAGGCGAGGGTACAGGTGGCAGATCGTAATTTGCGCGACCTTCTTGCTCCGTGGGTAACCGGTTTACCTGCGCGGGCACTGCGAGAGATGACACTCGACAGCCGTGTGGCTGCGTCGGGCGATCTCTTTGTGGCAGTGAAAGGTCATCAGGCGGACGGGCGTCGATATATCCCGCAGGCGATAGCGCAAGGTGTGGCTGCCATTATTGCAGAGGCGAAAGATGAGGCGACCGACGGAGAAGTCCGTGAAATGCACGGTGTCCCGGTTATCTATCTCAGCCAGCTAAACGAGCGTTTATCTGCACTGGCGGGTCGCTTTTATCACGAGCCCTCTGAAAATCTGCGTCTGGTCGGCGTTACCGGTACCAACGGTAAAACCACTACCACACAACTGCTGGCGCAGTGGAGCCAACTGCTTGGCGAAACCAGTGCGGTAATGGGCACGGTGGGCAACGGTCTGCTGGGTAAAGCGATCCCAACGGAAAATACCACCGGTTCAGCGGTGGACGTACAGCACGTTCTGGCGGGACTGGTTAACGAAGGTGCCACCTTTGGCGCGATGGAAGTGTCTTCCCACGGACTGGTTCAGCATCGTGTGGCTGCATTGAAATTCGCCGCCTCAGTGTTTACCAACCTGAGCCGTGATCATCTTGATTATCACGGTGACATGGAACAGTACGAAGCGGCGAAATGGCTGCTCTTTTCCACTCACCACTGCGGCCAGGCGATCGTCAACGCCGATGACGAAGTGGGCCGCCGCTGGCTGGCAAAATTGCCGGATGCGGTTGCGGTTTCAATGGAAGACCATATTAACCCGAACTGTCACAACCGCTGGCTGAAAGCAGTTGCGGTGACCTATCACGACAGTGGTGCAACGATCCGCTTTGCCTCAAGCTGGGGTGAAGGTGAAATTGAAAGCCGCCTGATGGGCGCCTTTAACGTCAGCAATCTGCTGCTGGCGCTGGCGACATTGCTGGCGCTTGGCTATCCGCTAGCCGATCTGCTGACCACCGCTGCGCGTTTACAGCCCGTGTGCGGGCGCATGGAAGTCTTTAGCGCACCGGGTAGAACTACCGTGGTCGTTGATTATGCTCACACCCCTGATGCGCTGGAAAAAGCACTGCAGGCGGCGCGTCTGCACTGTACCGGGCAACTCTGGTGTGTCTTCGGCTGCGGCGGCGATCGCGACAAAGGTAAGCGCCCACTGATGGGGGCGATTGCCGAACAGTTTGCTGATGTTGTGGTTGTCACCGACGACAACCCGCGTACCGAAGAGCCGCGCGCCATCATCGACGACATTCTGGCAGGGATGATGGATGCTGGTCGGGCAAAAGTGATGGAAGGCCGTGCAGAAGCGGTGACTAACGCCATTATGCAGGCGAAAGAGAACGATGTTGTGCTGGTGGCAGGTAAAGGCCACGAGGATTATCAGATTGTTGGCACACAGCGTCTCGACTATTCCGATCGCGTCACGGCGGCACGCCTGTTGGGGGTTATCGCATGATTAGCGTAACGCTTAGCCAGCTCGCCGGGATCGTTAGCGGACAACTGCAAGGCGATGACCTTTCTATCGATGCCGTTACCACCGATACGCGTAAGCTGACGCCGGGGTGCCTGTTTGTGGCGCTGAAAGGCGAACGTTTTGATGCCCATGATTTTGCCGATAAGGCGAAAGCGGGGGGGGCAGGCGCGCTGCTGGTCAGCCGTCCGCTCAATATCGATTTACCGCAGGTTATTGTAAAAGACACCCGTCTGGCGTTCGGCGAGCTGGCAGCATGGGTTCGTGCACAGGTACCCGCGCGCGTTGTGGCACTGACCGGTTCCTCCGGTAAGACCTCGGTCAAAGAGATGACCGCCGCGATCCTCAGCCAGTGCGGCAATACGCTGTATACCGCAGGTAATCTCAATAACGATATCGGCGTGCCGATGACGTTGCTGCGTTTAAATAACGATTATGACTATGCCGTCATTGAACTGGGCGCGAATCATCAGGGCGAAATTGCATGGACCGTCAGCCTGACGCGTCCGGAGGCTGCGCTGGTGAATAACCTGGCGGCTGCGCATCTGGAAGGTTTTGGCTCTCTGGCGGGCGTGGCGAAAGCGAAGGGCGAAATTTTTACCGGTCTGCCGGAAAACGGTATCGCCATTATGAATGCCGATAACAACGACTGGCTGAACTGGCAGGCGATTATTGGCGATCGTAAGGTCTGGCGTTTCTCGCCGAATGCCGCAAACAGTGATTTCACGGCGACCAATATTCATGTGACTTCTCACGGCACCGAGTTTTCGCTGCAAACCCCAACCGGAAGCATCGATGTACTGTTGCCGTTACCGGGGCGCCACAACATCGCCAATGCGCTGGCCGCTGCCGCACTGTCGATGGCTGTCGGCGCGACGCTGGAAGCCATTAAAACGGGTCTTGCGAATTTACAGGCTGTACCGGGCCGTCTGTTCCCCGTCCAGTTGGCAGAGAACAAACTGCTGCTTGATGACTCCTACAATGCGAACGTTGGCTCAATGACCGCCGCGGTTCATGTGCTGGCCGAAATGCCGGGCTACCGCGTACTGGTGGTTGGCGATATGGCGGAGTTGGGCGCAGAAAGTGAAGCATGTCATGTACAGGTCGGTGAAGCGGCGAAAGCGGCAGCCATTGACTGCGTGCTGAGTACGGGAAAACTGAGTCAGGCCATCAGTGATGCCAGCAGTGTGGGCGCGCATTTTGCGGATAAACCCGCGCTGATCGCACACCTTAAGGCGTTGGTGGCTGAGCATCAGATGATAACGATTTTAGTGAAGGGTTCACGTAGTGCCGCCATGGAAGAGGTAGTACGCGCATTACAGGAGAAAGGATCATGCTAGTTTGGCTGGCCGAACATTTGGTCAAATATTATTCAGGCTTTAACGTCTTTTCCTATCTGACGTTTCGCGCCATTGTCAGCCTGCTGACCGCGCTGTTCATCTCACTGTGGATGGGCCCGCGCATGATCGCTCGTCTGCAACAACTCTCCTTCGGTCAGGTCGTCCGTAATGACGGTCCGGAGTCCCACTTCAGCAAACGCGGAACGCCAACGATGGGCGGGATCATGATCCTGACGGCAATCGTCATTTCCGTTCTGCTTTGGGCCTACCCGTCAAACCCCTACGTCTGGTGCGTACTGGTGGTGCTGGTCGGTTACGGCATTATCGGCTTTGTCGATGACTATCGAAAAGTGGTGCGAAAAGACACTAAAGGCCTGATTGCGCGCTGGAAATACTTCTGGATGTCAGTGATCGCGCTGGGTGTGGCCTTCGCGCTATATCTGGCTGGAAAAGACACGCCAGCGACCGAACTGGTCGTGCCGTTCTTTAAAGACGTGATGCCTCAGTTGGGGCTGTTTTACGTTCTGCTGGCTTATTTCGTGATCGTCGGGACCGGCAACGCGGTCAACCTGACAGATGGTCTGGATGGCCTGGCGATTATGCCGACCGTCTTCGTAGCGGCAGGTTTCGCACTGGTAGCATGGGCAACCGGTAACATGAACTTCGCCAATTACCTGCACATACCTTATCTCCGCCATGCGGGGGAACTGGTGATCGTCTGCACGGCGATCGTCGGCGCGGGGTTAGGCTTCCTGTGGTTTAACACCTATCCGGCACAAGTCTTTATGGGCGATGTGGGATCGCTGGCACTGGGCGGCGCGTTGGGCATTATTGCCGTATTACTGCGCCAGGAGTTCCTGCTGGTGATCATGGGTGGGGTATTTGTGGTGGAAACTCTGTCGGTGATCCTGCAGGTGGGCTCGTTCAAACTGCGCGGGCAGCGTATTTTCCGCATGGCGCCGATTCACCATCACTATGAACTTAAAGGTTGGCCGGAGCCGCGCGTCATTGTGCGCTTCTGGATTATTTCGCTGATGCTGGTGCTGATTGGCCTGGCAACGCTGAAGGTACGTTAATCATGGCTGATTACCAGGGTAAAAACGTCGTCATCATCGGTCTGGGCTTAACCGGACTGTCTTGCGTGGACTTTTTCCTTGCCCGCGACGTGACCCCTCGTGTGATGGATACCCGCGCGACGCCGCCGGGTCTGGATAAGTTGCCGGAAACGGTAGAGCGCCACGTTGGCAGCCTGAACAATGACTGGCTGCTGAGTGCGGATCTGATTGTCGCAAGCCCGGGCATCGCGCTGGCGCACCCGGCGTTAAGTGCTGCCGCAGACGCGGGCGTAGAGATTGTGGGCGACATTGAATTGTTCTGTCGCGAAGCGCAGGCCCCCATCATCGCTATTACCGGATCAAACGGGAAAAGCACCGTCACGACGCTGGTCGGCGAGATGGCGAAAGCGGCTGGCGTGAACGTGGGCGTTGGCGGCAATATCGGTCTGCCTGCGCTCATGCTGCTTGATGATGAGCGCGAGCTGTACGTGCTTGAGCTGTCCAGCTTCCAGCTGGAAACCACCACCAGCCTGCAGGCGGTGGCGGCAACCATTCTTAACGTTACCGAAGACCACATGGACCGCTATCCGTTTGGTTTACAACAATATCGTGCAGCAAAACTGCGGGTTTATGAGAATGCTAAAGTCTGCGTGGTAAATGCCGATGATGCCCTGACCATGCCGATTCGTGGTGCTGATGAACGCTGCGTGAGTTTTGGCGTGAATATGGGCGATTATCACCTCAACCGGCAGCAGGGTGAAACCTGGCTGCGGGTCAAAGGTGAGAAAGTTTTGAACGTGAAAGAAATGACGCTTTCCGGTCAGCATAACTATACCAACGCCCTCGCGGCGCTGGCGCTGGCGGATGCAGCAGGGTTACCTCGCGCAAGCAGTCTGAAAGCATTAACCACGTTCACCGGTCTGGCGCACCGCTTCCAGTTGGCGTTTGAGCACAACGGCGTACGTTGGATCAACGACTCGAAAGCGACCAACGTGGGCAGCACTGAGGCAGCACTGAATGGGCTGCAGGTTGACGGAACGCTGCATCTGCTGCTTGGCGGCGACGGCAAGTCGGCGGATTTCTCGTCGCTGAGACGTTATCTGGAAGGTGACCGCGTGCGGCTGTACTGCTTTGGTCGTGATGGCGCGCAATTGGCCGCGCTACGTCCGGAAATTGCGGAGCAGACAGAGACGATGGAAGAGGCGATGCGTTTGCTCGCGCCGCGCGTGAAGTCCGGTGACATGGTGTTGCTGTCACCGGCCTGCGCCAGCCTCGATCAGTTTAAGAATTTTGAGCAGCGGGGCGATCTCTTTACCCGTCTGGCGAAGGAGCTGGGCTGATGCGGTTATCACTCCCTCGCCTGAGAATGCCGCGCCTGCCGGGATTTGGCATCCTGGGGTGGATCTTTGCGGCGCTGAAAGGCTGGGTGATGGGCTCGCGGGACAAAGATACCGACAGCCTGATTATGTACGATCGCACGCTGCTGTGGCTGACACTGGGCCTGGCGGCGATCGGCTTTGTTATGGTGACATCGGCTTCCATGCCCGTAGGTCAGCGTCTGGCGGGGGATCCGTTCCTGTTTGCCAAGCGTGATGCGCTCTATATTTTTCTGGCCTTTTGTCTGGGCTTGATCACGTTACGTCTGCCAATGGAGTTCTGGCAGAAGTACAGCACCATGATGCTGATCGCGTCGATCGTCATGCTGCTGATCGTACTGGTGGTCGGGAGTTCGGTAAATGGGGCATCGCGCTGGATTGCCCTGGGGCCGCTGCGTATTCAGCCTGCGGAGTTTACGAAGCTATCGCTATTCTGCTACCTGGCGAACTATCTGGTGCGCAAGGTTGATGAAGTGAGAAATAACCTGCGCGGCTTTTTAAAGCCAATGGGCGTGATTCTGGTACTGGCGATCCTGCTGCTGGCGCAGCCTGACCTCGGTACGGTGGTGGTTCTGTTCGTCACCACGCTGGCGATGCTGTTTCTGGCAGGCGCGAAGTTGTGGCAGTTCATCGCCATTATCGGCATGGGAATTTCGGCAGTGGTGCTGCTGATCCTTGCCGAACCGTACCGTATTCGCCGCGTGACGTCGTTCTGGAACCCGTGGGATGACCCGTTTGGCAGCGGTTATCAGCTCACTCAGTCACTGATGGCGTTTGGTCGTGGTGAAATTTGGGGGCAAGGACTGGGTAACTCGGTGCAAAAACTGGAGTATCTGCCGGAAGCGCATACCGACTTCATCTTCGCTATTATTGGCGAAGAACTGGGTTATATCGGTGTGGTCCTTGCACTTTTAATGGTATTCTTCGTCGCTTTTCGTGCGATGTCGATCGGGCGCAAAGCGCTGGAAATCGACCACCGATTCTCCGGGTTTTTGGCTTGCTCAATCGGGATTTGGTTTAGTTTTCAGGTGCTGGTAAACGTCGGTGCAGCGGCCGGTATGCTGCCCACGAAAGGCCTGACGTTGCCGCTGATAAGCTACGGCGGTTCGAGTTTATTGATTATGTCGACAGCCATCATGATGCTGTTGCGCATTGATTATGAAACGCGTCTGGAAAAAGCCCAGGCGTTTGTACGAGGTTCACGATGAGTGGTCAAGCGAAGCGGTTGATGGTGATGGCAGGCGGTACCGGCGGACATGTGTTCCCGGGACTGGCGGTCGCGCATCATTTAATGGCCCAGGGCTGGGAAGTTCGCTGGCTGGGTACCGCAGATCGTATGGAAGCGGATTTAGTACCAAAGCATGGCATCGAGATTGACTTCATTCGTATTTCCGGACTGCGTGGCAAAGGCGTGAAGGCGCTGCTTGCCGCGCCGATGCGTATTTTTAACGCCTGGCGACAGGCGCGGGCGATCATGAAATCGTACAAGCCCGATGTCGTGCTCGGCATGGGCGGGTATGTCTCTGGTCCTGGCGGGCTGGCGGCGTGGTCGTTAGGTATTCCGGTTGTGCTGCATGAACAAAACGGGATCGCCGGGCTCACCAACAAATGGCTGGCGAAGATTGCCACCAAGGTGATGCAGGCGTTTCCTGGCGCGTTCCCAAACGCGGAAGTGGTCGGTAACCCGGTGCGTACCGATGTCCTGGCGCTGCCGCTGCCGCAGGAACGTCTTGGCGGACGCGAAGGTCCGATTCGCGTGCTGGTTGTCGGCGGTTCTCAGGGCGCTCGCGTTCTGAATCAGACCCTGCCGCAGGTGGCCGCAAAATTGGGCGATGCGGTAACGTTCTGGCATCAGAGCGGAAAGGGCGCCCAGCAGACAGTAGAACAGGCTTATGCCGACGCGGGGCAACCGCAGCATAAAGTCACCGAATTTATTGATGATATGGCCGCCGCCTATGCGTGGGCGGATGTGGTGGTCTGCCGGTCTGGTGCCTTGACGGTAAGTGAAATTGCCGCTGCTGGCTTGCCGGCGCTCTTTGTGCCGTTTCAGCATAGAGACCGCCAGCAGTACTGGAATGCGCTACCGCTGGAAAAAGCGGGTGCCGCCAAAATTTTTGAGCAGCCACAGTTTACGGTGGATGCCGTCGCCAACACCCTGGCGAGCTGGAACAGAGACGCATTGCTGGAGATGGCGCAGCGCGCACGTGCGGCCGCGATTCCGGATGCGACGGAGCGGGTGGCAAAAGAAGTGAGTCTGGCAGCCCAGGCTTAACCCTCGCAGCGCGTGTTGCGCTGCACGAATTTTAAGTAGTCGATGGCGTTTAGAGAATGAATACACAACAACTGGCAAAACTGCGTTCTATCGTGCCCGAGATGCGTCGCGTCCGGCACATTCACTTTGTTGGCATCGGTGGTGCTGGCATGGGCGGTATTGCCGAGGTTCTGGCCAACGAAGGGTATCAGATCAGTGGTTCCGATTTAGCGCCAAACCCAGTGACGCAGCAGTTGACGAATCTGGGCGCGACGATTTATTTCCACCATCGCCCGGAAAACGTGCGCGATGCGAGCGTTGTGGTTGTCTCCAGCGCCATTTCTGCCGATAACCCGGAGATTGTGGCAGCGCATGAAGCGCGCATTCCGGTTATCCGCCGCGCAGAAATGTTGGCAGAGTTGATGCGTTTTCGTCACGGCATCGCCATTGCCGGGACGCACGGTAAAACCACCACCACCGCGATGGTGTCCAGCATCTATGCGGAAGCGGGGCTGGATCCGACGTTTGTTAATGGCGGATTAGTGAAGGCTGCGGGCGTCCATGCGCGTCTCGGCCATAGCCGATATTTAATTGCGGAAGCGGATGAGAGCGACGCGTCGTTCCTGCATCTGCAACCGATGGTGGCAATCGTCACCAACATCGAAGCCGACCATATGGATACCTATCATGGCGACTTCGAAAATTTGAAGCAGACGTTTATTAACTTCCTGCATAACCTGCCGTTTTACGGGCGTGCGGTGATGTGTGTCGACGATCCGGTGATCCGCGAGCTACTTCCGCGCGTCGGTCGCCAGACAACCACTTACGGTTTTAGCGACGACGCTGATGTCCGGGTGGAAGATTACCAGCAGATTGGGCCGCAGGGGCATTTTACGCTGCTGCGTCAGGGCATGGCCGATCTGCGTGTGACGCTGAACGCACCGGGGCGTCATAACGCCCTGAATGCGGCCGCCGCTGTGGCTGTCGCCACGGAAGAGGGTATTGAAGACGACGCGATTCTGCGCGCGCTGGAAAGCTTCCAGGGCACCGGTCGCCGTTTCGACTTCCTCGGTGAATTCCCGCTTGAGCCAGTAAATGGCAAAGCGGGTACGGCGATGCTGGTCGATGATTACGGGCACCACCCAACAGAAGTGGACGCAACGATCAAAGCCGCACGCGCAGGCTGGCCGGATAAAAATCTGGTCATGCTGTTTCAGCCGCACCGCTTCACTCGAACGCGCGATCTGTATGACGATTTCGCCAACGTGCTGACGCAGGTTGATGCGCTGCTGATGCTGGACGTATACGCTGCCGGCGAAGCGCCGATTCCAGGTGCCGATAGCCGTTCGCTGTGCCGTACGATTCGTGGCCGCGGCAAAATTGACCCGATTCTGGTGTCTGATCCGGCTCAGGTTGCGGAGATGCTGGCACCTGTGTTGACCGGTAATGATTTGATTCTGGTGCAGGGCGCAGGAAATATCGGCAAAATCGCCCGTTCCTTAGCCGAAATCAAACTGAAGCCGCAAACTCAGGAGGACGAACAGCATGGCTGATAAAATCGCGGTCCTGTTGGGCGGGACATCTGCAGAGCGTGAAGTTTCGCTGAATTCCGGTGCGGCGGTTCTGGCAGGGCTACGTGAAGGTGGCGTGGACGCCCATCCGATCGACCCAAAAGAAACCGATGTTACCCAGCTAAAGTCGATGGGCTTTAACAAGGTATTTATTGCTCTACACGGTCGCGGCGGCGAAGACGGTACGCTGCAAGGATTGCTGGAACTGATTGGCCTGCCGTACACCGGTAGCGGCGTGATGGCCTCGGCAATCTCAATGGATAAACTGCGCAGCAAACTGCTGTGGCAGGGCGCGGGTTTACCCGTAGCACCTTGGGTCGCGATGACGCGTGCGCAGTTTGAAAATGGGCTGAGTGAAGACTGTGTAAGCCAAATTTCTGCGCTGGGTTTGCCGTTGATTGTAAAGCCAAGCCGCGAAGGCTCCAGCGTCGGGATGTCAAAGGTGACGGAATATGATGCATTGCAGAGTGCATTAGCGCTGGCATTTCAGCATGATGAAGAAGTTCTGATTGAGAAATGGCTCAGCGGTCCGGAATATACGGTGGCAATACTCGGTAATGAAATTTTACCGTCAATCCGTATCCAACCCGCCGGAACCTTCTATGATTATGAGGCGAAGTATCTCTCTGATGAGACACAGTATTTCTGTCCTGCTGGTTTAGAAAGCGAACAAGAAGCAATTTTGCAGGCATTAGTGCTGAAAGCGTGGAACACGCTGGGTTGCGAAGGTTGGGGTCGTATTGACGTTATGCTGGACAGCGATGGACAGTTTTATTTGCTGGAAGCCAATACCTCTCCGGGCATGACTAGCCACAGTCTGGTGCCGATGGCGGCACGTCAGGCGGGAATGAGCTTCTCGCAGTTGGTGGTACGTATACTGGAGTTGGCGGACTGATATGTCGCAGGCTGCGCTGAACACGCGAAACAGTGAGGAAGAACTTTCTTCTTCACGTCGCAATAATGGAACACGTCTTGCAGGAATACTCTTCCTGCTGATGGTGCTCTGCACCGTGTTTGCCAGCGGCTGGGTGGTGTTGGGGTGGATGGAAGACGCGCAGCGTTTACCGCTCTCGAAGCTGGTGTTAACCGGCGAGCGTCACTACACGAAGAATGATGACATCCGCCAGTCGATTCTGGCACTTGGGGCGCCTGGCACCTTTATGACTCAGGATGTGAATATCATCCAGAGCCAGATCGAGCGTCTGCCCTGGATCAAACAGGCGAGCGTCAGAAAGCAATGGCCTGATGAATTGAAGATTCATCTGGTTGAATATGTGCCGATTGCGCGTTGGAATGATCAGCATATGGTGGATGCCGAAGGTAATACCTTCAGCGTACCGTCCGATCGCACCAGCAAGCAGGTATTGCCCATGTTGTACGGTCCAGAAGGCAGCGCAAATGAAGTGTTGCAAGGGTATCGGGACATGGGACAGGTGCTGGCGAAGGACAGGTTTACTCTGAAGGAAGCGGCGATGACCGCTCGTCGTTCCTGGCAGTTGACGCTGAATAACGATATTAAGCTCAACCTTGGCAGGGGCGACACGATGAAACGTTTGGCTCGCTTTGTAGAACTTTACCCGGTTTTACAGCAGCAGGCGCAAACCGATGGCAAACGGATTAGCTACGTTGATTTGCGTTATGACTCAGGCGCGGCAGTAGGGTGGGTACCCTTACCGCCTGAGGAATCTAATCAGCAACAGAATCAGGCACAGGCAGAACAACAATGATCAAGGCGACGGACAGAAAACTGGTAGTTGGACTGGAGATTGGCACCGCGAAGGTAGCCGCTTTAGTAGGGGAAGTTCTGCCCGACGGTATGGTCAATATTATTGGCGTGGGCAGTTGCCCGTCACGGGGTATGGACAAAGGCGGGGTTAACGACCTTGAGTCCGTAGTGAAGTGTGTACAGCGCGCCATTGACCAGGCTGAATTGATGGCGGATTGCCAGATTTCCTCAGTGTATCTGGCGCTTTCAGGTAAACATATTAGCTGTCAGAATGAGATCGGTATGGTGCCGATCTCGGAAGAAGAAGTGACGCAGGAAGACGTGGAAAACGTTGTGCATACCGCGAAGTCAGTGCGCGTTCGCGATGAGCATCGTGTGCTGCACGTTATTCCGCAGGAATATGCGATTGACTATCAGGAAGGCATCAAAAATCCTGTCGGTCTTTCCGGCGTGCGCATGCAGGCAAAGGTGCATTTGATCACCTGCCACAACGATATGGCAAAAAACATTGTCAAAGCCGTTGAACGATGTGGCCTGAAAGTTGACCAACTGATATTTGCCGGGCTGGCAGCCAGTTATTCCGTATTGACGGAAGATGAACGTGAACTGGGCGTCTGCGTCGTGGATATCGGTGGTGGTACAATGGATATCGCCGTTTATACTGGCGGGGCGTTGCGCCACACCAAAGTGATTCCCTACGCCGGGAATGTGGTCACCAGCGACATCGCGTATGCTTTCGGCACACCGCCGAGCGACGCGGAAGCCATTAAGGTGCGTCACGGGTGCGCGCTGGGCTCCATCGTCGGTAAAGACGAAAGCGTTGAGGTGCCAAGCGTGGGCGGTCGACCGCCGCGCAGTCTGCAACGGCAGACGCTGGCAGAGGTAATCGAGCCGCGTTATACCGAGCTGCTCAACCTGGTCAACGAAGAGATATTGCAATTACAGGAACAGCTTCGCCAGCAGGGTGTGAAACATCATCTGGCGGCGGGGATTGTATTAACCGGTGGCGCGGCGCAAATTGAAGGTCTTGCAGCCTGTGCCCAGCGCGTGTTTCATACGCAAGTGCGTATTGGCGCGCCGCTGAATATTACTGGTTTGACGGATTACGCTCAGGAGCCGTATTACTCAACGGCGGTGGGGCTGCTTCACTACGGGAAAGAGTCCCATTTAAGTGGTGAAGCCGAAGTAGAAAAACGTGTTACGGCATCAGTCGGCTCATGGATTAAACGTCTTAATAGCTGGCTGCGAAAAGAGTTTTAATTTTTAATGAGACCGACGAAAATTACGGTCTCAGGCGACAGGCACAACGGAGAGAGATTATGTTTGAACCAATGGAATTAACCAACGACGCGGTGATTAAAGTCATCGGCGTCGGTGGCGGCGGCGGCAATGCTGTTGAACATATGGTGCGCGAGCGCATTGAGGGTGTCGAATTCTTCGCGGTTAATACCGACGCTCAGGCGTTGCGAAAGACCGCTGTCGGCCAGACCATCCAGATTGGTAGCGGTATTACCAAAGGTCTGGGTGCTGGTGCGAACCCGGAAGTGGGTCGCAACGCAGCCGATGAAGATCGTGAAGCCCTGCGCGCAGCGCTCGAAGGTGCAGACATGGTCTTTATCGCAGCTGGCATGGGCGGCGGTACCGGTACCGGTGCAGCGCCAGTGGTTGCTGAAGTCGCTAAAGATCTCGGCATCCTGACCGTCGCTGTCGTGACTAAGCCTTTCAACTTCGAAGGCAAGAAGCGTATGGCATTCGCTGAACAGGGGATTACCGAGCTGTCCAAGCATGTTGACTCCCTGATCACCATCCCGAACGATAAACTGCTGAAAGTTCTCGGTCGTGGTATCTCTCTGCTCGACGCGTTTGGCGCGGCGAACGACGTGCTGAAAGGCGCGGTGCAGGGTATCGCTGAACTGATTACGCGTCCGGGTCTGATGAACGTCGACTTCGCTGACGTGCGCACCGTGATGTCCGAAATGGGCTACGCGATGATGGGTTCCGGTGTGGCAAGCGGTGAAGACCGTGCGGAAGAAGCGGCTGAAATGGCGATCTCTTCTCCACTGCTGGAAGATATCGATCTGTCTGGTGCGCGTGGCGTGCTGGTTAACATCACGGCGGGCTTCGACCTGCGTCTGGATGAGTTCGAAACCGTGGGTAACACCATCCGTGCCTTTGCTTCGGATAATGCGACCGTGGTGATCGGTACTTCGCTTGATCCGGATATGAACGATGAACTGCGTGTTACCGTTGTTGCTACTGGTATTGGCATGGACAAACGTCCTGAAATTACCCTGGTCACCAACAAGCAGGTACAGCAGCCGGTACTGGATCGTTATCAGCAGCACGGTATGGCACCGTTGACGCAAGAGCAGAAGCCGGTGGCGAAAGTGGTTAACGACAATACGCCGCAAACCGCGAAAGAGCCGGATTATCTGGATATCCCTGCATTCCTGCGTAAGCAAGCCGATTAAGAATTGGCTGGAATTTGGGATTCGAGGCTCTTTGTGCTAAACTGGCCCACCGAATGTATAGTACACTTCGGTTGGATAGGTAATTTGGCGAGATAATACGATGATCAAACAAAGGACACTTAAACGTATCGTTCAGGCGACGGGTGTCGGTTTACATACCGGCAAGAAAGTCACCCTGACCTTACGCCCTGCGCCGGCCAACACCGGGGTCATCTATCGTCGCACCGACTTGAATCCACCGGTAGATTTTCCGGCCGATGCCAAATCTGTGCGTGATACCATGCTCTGTACGTGTCTGGTCAACGAGCATGATGTACGGATTTCAACCGTTGAGCACCTTAACGCTGCTCTGGCGGGTTTGGGCATCGATAACATTGTTATCGAAGTTAACGCACCGGAAATCCCGATCATGGATGGCAGCGCTGCGCCGTTCGTCTACCTGCTGCTTGATGCCGGTATTGAGGAACTGAACAGCGCGAAGAAATTTGTACGCATCAAAGAGACTGTTCGAGTCGAAGATGGCGACAAGTGGGCCGAATTCAGACCGTACAATGGTTTTACGTTGGATTTCACCATCGACTTCAACCATCCGGCGATCGATTCCAGCACACAGCGCTATGCGATGAACTTCTCTGCTGACGCGTTTATGCGCCAGATCAGCCGCGCGCGTACTTTCGGTTTCATGCGTGATATCGAATATCTGCAGTCCCGTGGCCTGTGCCTGGGCGGCAGCTTCGATTGTGCCATCGTTGTTGACGATTATCGCGTATTGAACGAAGACGGCCTGCGTTTTGAAGATGAATTCGTTCGTCACAAAATGCTCGACGCGATCGGTGACTTGTTCATGTGTGGTCACAACATTATTGGTGCATTTACCGCCTATAAATCCGGTCATGCATTGAATAACAAACTGCTGCAGGCTGTCCTGGCAAAACAGGAAGCCTGGGAATATGTGACCTTCCAGGACGACGCAGAACTGCCGCTGGCTTTCAAAGCGCCTTCGACCGTACTGGCATAACGACACACGTTGTCGCAAAAATTCGACTGGTAAATCTGGCACTCTCTCCGGCCAGGTAAGCCAGTCGTTTTTTTTGGCGCTTTTATGCCAAGCTTGTAAGCGGGCTGATGATCTCTTCTGTAAAACGCGTTGCTGAATCGAAATGCCGAGCGAACGCTGTTTTCTTAAGCACTTTTACCCACAACTTCTTATCAATACTGCTGCCGTGTCTGCGCATTAATGATAAGATTTGTGCGCAAAAAACGTTTTGACGACAATGATTGGGAAGGCAATAACGTGAGTGGAATACTGACGCGCTGGCGACAGTTAGGTAGACGCTACTTCTGGCCGCATCTCTTATTAGGGATGGTCGCGGCGAGTTTTGGCTTGCCTGCGCTCAGCAATGCCGCAGAACCCAACACACCGGCAAAAGCGACGGCCACCCGTCACGATCAAAGCGTAAACGTTAATTTTAGCCAACTGGCTCTGCTGGAAGCGACCAATCGTCGCCCGAATTTTACCGTCGACTACTGGCATCAGCATGCGATTCGTACGGTTATTCGCCACCTTTCCTTCGCTATGGCGCCACAAACGCTGTCCGTAGCCGAAGAACCGTTACCGCTTGAAGCGCATCATCTGGCGTTGCTGAATACGCTCAGTGCGATGCTGACGCAAGAAGTTGCGCCTTCAGCCGCTACGCCGCGCGTAACGTACTCCCATTTTACTCCTCAGGCTCGCTTTTCTACGCCGGTCTGGATTAGCCAGGCGCAAGGCATACGCGCTGGCCCTCAACGCCTCAGCTAAAAAATAAAAAACCTTTACCTAATTATTAAGACTCCGCAGCGCGGGGCGTTTGAGATTTTATTATGCTAATCAAATTATTAACGAAAGTATTCGGTAGCCGTAACGATCGTACGTTGCGTCGTATGCGTAAAGTGGTAGGCGTGATCAACGCGATGGAACCGGAGATGGAAAAACTCTCCGACGACGAACTGAAAGCGAAAACAAATGAATTTCGTGCACGCATCGAAAAAGGGGAAAGTGTCGAAAGCCTGATCCCTGAAGCGTTTGCTGTGGTGCGTGAAGCCAGTAAGCGTGTGTTCGGTATGCGCCACTTTGACGTGCAACTACTGGGCGGTATGGTGCTCAATGAACGCTGCATCGCTGAAATGCGTACTGGTGAAGGTAAAACCCTCACCGCGACGCTGCCGGCTTACCTGAACGCGCTGAGCGGGAAAGGTGTTCACGTTGTAACGGTGAACGACTATCTGGCGCAGCGTGACGCCGAAAACAACCGTCCGCTGTTTGAATTCCTGGGTATGACCGTCGGTATCAACCTGCCAAACATGCCTGCGCCAGCTAAGCGTGAAGCCTACGCCGCAGACATTACCTACGGTACCAACAACGAATACGGTTTCGATTACCTGCGTGACAACATGGCATTCAGCCCTGAAGAGCGCGTACAGCGTAAATTGCACTATGCGTTGGTGGATGAGGTTGACTCCATCCTGATCGATGAAGCGCGTACGCCGCTGATCATTTCCGGCCCGGCTGAAGACAGCTCGGAAATGTACAAAAAAGTGAATAAAATCATCCCGTATTTGATTCGTCAGGAAAAAGAAGACTCCGACACCTTCCAGGGTGAAGGCCACTTCTCCGTGGATGAGAAAGCGCGTCAGGTTAACCTGACCGAACGCGGCCTGGTGCTGATTGAAGAACTGCTGGTAAAAGAAGGCATTATGGACGAAGGCGAGTCGCTATACTCACCGGGCAACATTATGCTGATGCACCATGTGACCGCTGCGCTACGTGCGCATGCGCTGTTTACCCGCGATGTCGACTATATCGTGAAAGACGGCGAAGTTATTATCGTCGACGAACACACCGGTCGTACCATGCAGGGCCGTCGCTGGTCTGATGGTCTGCACCAGGCGGTTGAAGCCAAAGAAGGCGTGGATATCCAGAACGAGAACCAGACGCTGGCTTCCATTACTTTCCAGAACTACTTCCGTCTGTACGAAAAACTGGCGGGGATGACCGGTACGGCCGATACGGAAGCGTTTGAATTCAGCTCGATCTACAAGCTGGATACCGTGGTGGTGCCGACCAACCGCCCGATGATCCGTAAAGACATGCCGGATCTGGTCTATATGACCGAAGCGGAAAAAATTCAGGCCATTATTGAAGATATTAAAGAGCGTACCGCGAACGGCCAGCCGGTGCTGGTGGGTACCATCTCTATCGAGAAATCCGAGGTTGTTTCCAACGAACTGACCAAAGCGGGCATTAAGCACAACGTGCTGAACGCCAAGTTCCACGCCAACGAAGCGGCTATTGTGGCACAGGCGGGTTACCCGGCGGCAGTGACTATCGCCACCAACATGGCGGGTCGTGGTACCGATATCGTGCTGGGTGGTAGCTGGCAGGCCGAAGTGGCGGAACTGGAAAACCCAACGCCGGAGCAGATCGAAAAAATTAAAGCTGACTGGCAGGTTCGCCATGAAGCAGTGCTGGCATCTGGCGGTCTGCATATCATTGGTACAGAACGTCACGAATCGCGTCGTATCGATAACCAGCTGCGCGGTCGTTCTGGCCGTCAGGGGGATGCGGGTTCCTCTCGTTTCTACCTGTCGATGGAAGATGCGTTGATGCGCATTTTTGCCTCTGACCGTGTTTCCGGCATGATGCGTAAGCTGGGGATGAAGCCGGGCGAAGCCATTGAGCACCCGTGGGTGACCAAAGCGATTGCCAATGCTCAGCGCAAAGTCGAAAGCCGTAACTTTGATATTCGTAAGCAACTGCTGGAATATGATGACGTTGCCAACGATCAGCGTCGTGCTATTTACTCCCAGCGTAACGAACTGTTGGACGTAAGCGATGTTAGCGAAACCATCAATAGCATTCGTGAAGATGTGTTCAAAGCGACCATCGACGCCTACATCCCGCCGCAGTCTTTGGAAGAGATGTGGGATATTCCAGGTCTTCAGGAACGTCTGAAGAATGATTTCGACCTGGATATGCCGATCGCCGAGTGGTTGGATAAAGAGCCAGAGTTGCACGAAGAAACGCTGCGTGAACGTATCCTGGCGCAGGCGATTGAAGTGTATCAGCGTAAAGAAGAAGTGGTTGGCGCTGAGATGATGCGTCACTTTGAGAAAGGCGTCATGCTGCAAACCCTCGACTCACTGTGGAAAGAGCACCTTGCAGCGATGGATTACCTACGTCAGGGCATCCACCTGCGTGGCTATGCGCAAAAAGATCCGAAGCAGGAATACAAGCGTGAATCCTTCTCAATGTTTGCTTCCATGCTGGAATCGCTGAAATATGAAGTGATCAGCACGCTGAGCAAAGTTCAGGTGCGTATGCCGGAAGAAGTTGAAGCCATGGAGCAGCAGCGTCGTGAGGAAGCTGAACGTCTGGCACAGATGCAGCAGCTTAGCCATCAGGACGCTGACAGCGCCGCAGCAGCAGACCTGGCAGCACAAACGGGCGAGCGCAAAGTGGGACGTAACGATCCGTGTCCTTGCGGTTCCGGTAAAAAATACAAACAGTGCCACGGCCGACTGAGCTGATACGGGCCTGCATTCAATAACGAGACGAAGGCGCAGGAAACTGCGCCTTTTTTACAGGTCAGACATCATGAAAACACTGCAAATTGCCGTCGGCATTATCCGTAATGCCCGCAACGAAATTTTTATCACCCGTCGTGCCGCCGATGCCCATATGGCGAATAAACTGGAATTCCCCGGTGGAAAAATAGAAGCGAATGAAACCCCGGAACAGGCGGTAATTCGGGAGTTGCAGGAAGAAGTCGGCATTACTCCGCTGAACGCTACGCTTTTTGAGAAGCTGGACTATCAGTTCCCGGATCGACATATCACGCTGTGGTTCTGGCTGGTGGAAAGCTGGGAAGGGGAGCCGTGGGGTAAAGAGGGGCAGCCAGGGGAATGGATCGCCGCTGAGGCGCTGAATATGGAAGATTTTCCGCCCGCAAACGAGCCGGTAATCGCCAGGCTGATTCAGTCTTTGTAGGCCTGATAAGCGTAGCTTCAGGGCATTTATTTGCCAGGACGCTTCTGCCGGATGGCAACATTGTCTTATCCGGCCTACAGGTTACAGCCACACTTTACTCTTTTTCTTCGCTCCAGCCGTCACTGTCTGACAGATCGCTATTGCTGGGAATGCGTTTCTCTTCCGCTGCCCATTCACCTAAATCAATTAACTGACAACGTTTGGAACAGAACGGGCGGAACGGGCTCACTTCACCCCAGACGACGGTTTTCCCGCAGGTGGGACAAGTGACGGTAATGGTTTCTGACATCTTTACTCCTTAACAGCAGGCCAGCTCGAAATCGAGGCGCTCAGGGACGGTGCCCCGGTCGCTATCAAGCGGCATAAAACGAATCGCAAAACGGCTTTTATGTCCGGAGATTTGCGGATAAAGCTGTAACGCTAACGGTAACTCAAGACGCAGCAAATCGGCATCTTCCCCATTGTCCTGATAAAAACCGTTCAAACTGGTTTGCTTACGGAACGGTGCTGAGTTGCGAATCAAATCGAGGATCAGCGTTAGCGCTTGATTAAGCGGGTTCAGGCTGGCAAGCCAGGCATTGACCTGAGCGTCGCGCTGCGCTTGTGGCATATGCAACCAAATATGCAGGGTGGGTAAATCAAAACTACAGCACCCACCAGGGATGCTCAGTCTCTGGCGAACCAGTCCAATCAACCTGTCTTCACGTAAGTATTGACCTATGCGCGGAGCGGAAATCAAGATGCTGCCAGCGTTTTTCAACTGTTGGCGCAGTGCGTCAATTCGGCTTTGATCAACACCCGGGACCTCTTTCCACGCCTGAAGTTTTCGCTGCTGGCGTTCGAGTTCTTTCAGTAATTCCGTACGCACTTCCCCACGCTCGAACACGTCCAGCAAATCCCCGGCATTGCGGAAAAAATGCAATGCGCTGGCATGACTGTCGATGGGCAGATGACTGGAGAGTTGTTGAATCAAAAACTCGATACGTAGCCATGTACGCATTTTCTCATTGAGAGGATGTTCAAAAAGGACCTGGGTGTGCATTACGGTTTTTCCTGTAAGACAAACTGCGACGCCAACTGGAGATAGAGGGCGTGCAAGCGGGCGACATCCGACATGATACTGTCTGGTGTGCCATTGTTATTAATAACATCGTCTGCCACGGCAAGGCGCGCTTCACGCGTCGCCTGGGCAGCGAGAATCTGTTCAACATGTTCACGGGTGACATCATCGCGAAGCATGGTTCTGGAAAGCTGCGTTTGAGGCGAGACATCTACCACCAGCACGCGATTGGCTTTGGTATAGAGTGCGTTTTCAACCAATAGCGGTACCACCCACAAGACATAAGGCGAGGTAGCCTGCTGAAATTGACGCTGGGTTTCCTGCTGAATGAGAGGGTGCAGCAACGCTTCGAGCCAGGCTTTCTCCTCTGGATGAGCGAATATTCGCTCGCGAAGCATTTTCCGCTCAAGTGTGCCGTCAGCGGCAATCAGTTCCGGGCCAAAATGATCGGCGATGGACTTCAGGGCAGGTTTACCCGGTTCGACGACCTGGCGGGCAATAATATCGGCGTCTGTTATATGAATTCCGAGGTCAGCAAATGCGTTCGCAACGGTACTTTTACCGCTGCCAATGCCGCCTGTTAAGGCTACTGTATACCTCATAAGCTTTTGTCCTGGAGATTCAATAAAAAAATCAAATGCTTAAACTTAAAGCGTGTTACGGCGAACAGAACGAAAGGGCTACCCGCCATTCGCCAGGTAAATTTATGGGATTGTAGCGTAAAAAAAGAGAATTTCGCAGTCTTGCGCGGCATTGATTAGTGCGTATGATAACGTCACTGGAGTTGCGCTCTCAAACTTAAAGCCATTAACCCCAGGAATCCGCACATGCGTATTGAAGAAGATCTGAAGTTAGGTTTCAAAGACGTTCTTATCCGCCCTAAGCGTTCTACTCTCAAAAGTCGTTCCGATGTTGAGCTGGAACGTCAGTTTACCTTTAAACACTCAGGTCAGACCTGGTCTGGTGTA
Organism: Citrobacter sp. RHB25-C09; assembly: GCF_013836145.1. NCBI lineage: Bacteria > Pseudomonadati > Pseudomonadota > Gammaproteobacteria > Enterobacterales > Enterobacteriaceae > Citrobacter > Citrobacter sp. RHB25-C09. Next base: position 887,626 of record NZ_CP057483.1, read on the forward strand.
CCGATTATCGCTGCCAACATGGACACCGTGGGTACGTTCGAGATGGCAACCGCCCTTGCATCTTTCGACATCCTGACCGCCGTGCATAAGCATTATTCCGTTGAAGAGTGGGCCGCATTTACTCGCGATGCCTCCGCTGATGTGCTGAAACATGTGATGGTTTCAACCGGGACCTCTGATGCTGATTTCGAAAAAACTAAACAGATTCTGGCCCAGAACCCGGCGCTGAATTTTGTCTGCATCGATGTTGCCAACGGTTACTCCGAACATTTTGTGAACTTTGTTTCAAAAGCGCGTGAAGCCTGGCCGAACAAAACCATTTGTGCCGGTAACGTTGTGACGGGCGAAATGTGTGAAGAGCTGGTCCTTTCTGGTGCTGACATCGTGAAGGTTGGGATTGGTCCAGGCTCCGTATGCACCACGCGTGTGAAAACCGGTGTAGGTTATCCGCAGCTTTCTGCGGTTATCGAATGTGCTGATGCGGCGCACGGTCTGGGCGGCATGATCGTCAGTGACGGCGGTTGCACCATGCCTGGCGATGTAGCCAAAGCATTTGGCGGCGGCGCCGATTTCGTCATGCTGGGCGGTATGCTGGCTGGTCATGAAGAAAGCGGCGGTAAAGTTGTTGAAGAGAATGGCGAAAAATTCATGCTGTTTTACGGCATGAGCTCCGAGTCTGCGATGACCCGCCACGTCGGCGGCGTTGCGCAGTACCGTGCGGCGGAAGGGAAAACCGTTAAGCTGCCGCTGCGTGGCCCGGTTGAATATACCGCACGTGATATCCTTGGTGGCCTGCGATCAGCCTGTACCTATGTGGGGGCGTCACGCCTGAAAGAGCTGACCAAACGCACGACGTTCATTCGCGTTCAGGAACAAGAGAACCGCGTGTTTAACAGCCTGTAAACCGTAAATGCAACCGCGGAATGCCTGATGGCGCGAGACGCATCAGGCCTACGCGGTTGTTATCCTCTACCATACTTATCCTGTTCCGCTCATCGCATCCCCGAGATGGAAAATAGGCAAATACATTGCCACGACCAGGGTGCCGATGATCAGCCCGGTAATAATCAACAGCGCCGGTTCAAGCAGCGCGGCCAGGTTATCGGCTAACGCCTGCGTATTTTCATCATGGTGGCGAGCAAGATTATGCAGCATGGTATCCAGCGCGCCTGAGGCTTCTCCTGTTCGCACCAGTTGCAGACACAGCGGACTAAATTCTTCGGCATTCTTTAACGCCTGCCAGACCGGAATACCCGTGCTGATATCACGCTGAACCTGTGCCATACGCTGCGACCAGTACGGACACTGGAGCGTTTCTCTAACGCTTTCAAGCGCCGGAGAAAATGCGATGCCTGCTGACTGTGTCAGTGCCAGGATGGTAAAAATTTGCGTCAGCTTTTGCCCCCGAATCAGACGGCCCATAACCGGTATGCGGAGTAACCCGCGCTGGCGCGCAATCAGCCATGCGGGTTTTCGTACTAATACGCGGTTGACCACAGTTAGCGTAAGAGCCCAAAAAACCACGAGCCAGCCCCAGTGCGCACTCCAGTCGGCAAAGGCCATAACCCACCGCGTGAGTGTCGGCAGGGGCGTATTAAAGGTCTGATAAATCGCGGCGAACTCTGGCAAAACGAAATGCAACATTGCCAGCACAACCACGATCGCCATGGTTAATATGACGATCGGGTAACGTAGCGCCTTTTTGACCTTGTCTGCCAACAGCCGTTGCGCCTTTTGCTGACGGGCCAGTTCAAAACAGCATTCATCGAGTTTTCCGGTTAATTCTCCGGTGCGTATCATCGCCTGATACAGCGGAGGAAAAACCTCTGGCCACTGTGTCAGTGCAATGGACAGCGGCGTCCCTTGTTCCAGCTCCTGGGCCAGGTGGTTTAATAACGCATGCCATTGCTTGCTGGGTTGTTGACCAGCAAGCAGTCCCAACCCTTCAGAGAGCGTTAACCCGGCTTTCAGAAGCGTAGCGAGTTGATGAATGACTTCCGTGTTTTTCTCACCTGTCCATAATCCTTTCTTCACACGTAACTGTTTTATCCGAAGAGGCGTGACATGCCGTTGTTGTAGCGCCCGCATCAGCTGAGGGCGGTTTTCAGCCCAGACAACGCCTTCATCAGGCGCGCCTGTCGCACCGATCCCTTGCCAGTGCCATAACCGTTTAGTGCTCATCAGGCATACCCAGCACACGGATCAACTCTTCGAAGGTCGTCAATCCTTGTTCAACCGCGCGGCAGCCGCTGGCATAGAGCGTGCTCATTCCTTCCTGTATGGCATAGGCTTCAAGCGTTTCCACCGTTGTACCGCTGGCAATGCGTTGACGGAGTGCTGGCATTACGGGAAGCACCTCAAATAAAGCCGTTCTTCCATAGAACCCGTGGTAACAATGTTCGCAGCCTATGCCCTGCCAGCGCGGGAGGGGTGTCGGGTGGAGTTCCGGGGGTAAATGAATGGGATCGCCTGCAAGTTGGCGACAGTGTGGGCACAGTTTCCTGACCAGCCGCTGCGCCACGACCAGCGTTAAGGCGGAGGAGAGCATCCAGCGCGCAACGCCCATCTGCTGTAAGCGAACCAATGCTTCGCAGGTAGAATTGGTATGCAGGGTGGAGAGAACCAGATGCCCGGTCTGCGCCGCCTTTATAGCAATTTCTGCCGTTTCACCGTCGCGGATTTCGCCCACCATGATGACATCCGGATCCTGGCGTAACAGCGCCCTTAACACGCTCTGAAAGGTCAGCCCAGCGCGCAGATGCACCTGGGTCTGATTGATACCTTCCAGAGGGATTTCTATCGGATCCTCGACGCTGCATAGATTAACGCCGGGCAAGTTACGCGCCTGCAATGCGCTATAGAGGGAGACCGTTTTGCCGCTGCCGGTAGGACCTGTGACCAGCACCAGTCCCTGCGGTTGTTGCAAGGCATGGGTAAACGCAGACAGTTGCGTTTCGGACATCCCCAGCGCGGCAATGCTAAGCGGTTGGTTAACCTGATGCAGCAGTCGCAGCACTGCTTTTTCGCCATAACGGCAGGGAAGGGTCGCGATGCGAAAAGAGACCGTTGTTCCCGCCAGTTCCACGGTAAATTGCCCGTCTTGCGGAAGGCGATGTTCGGCGATATCCAGATGGCTTAATACTTTTAAGCGTGCAATCAGAGCAATGCCTGTCTCTTTTGCCACGTCAGGCTGCCCATACAGTACGCCATCGATGCGTAGCCGAATGCGATAGTGATTTTCAGCAGGCTCAATGTGGATGTCCGACGCGCGTTTTGTCAGCGCGGTATGCAGCGTTTTATCCAGTAAATCAGCGGCGCTCAGACTGCTTTCAGAAACCACGGCCGGAAGCGTCTGGCGGGGTTGATGCAGATGGCCCTCCATTTGCTGGCGAGTCCAGCAAACAATGTCGATACGCTTTGTGGTCGCGAAATGCAGAGCGTCCAGCAGTTCGAGGGAGGGCGATTCCACAACGGCGACGTGAACCACTTCACTGTCTGCATCCAGCAGGATGGCCTGATGGCGCTGACACAGCGCCGTGAGTTGGCTTATATTCATCTCGCCTCCTTATTTTGAGCCAAAACGAAAGACATCTTCACAGGCTTGCTGCAAAGCGCTGTCATTCTGAATGTTGCAACTGCGCGTCCAGCCGGTTATGCCGTTCGCGTTATCCCAGGCAGGGGTCAGGGAGATGCTAAGTCCGTTCAGGCTCTCCTGTCCGGTCAGCGTGACAACGCCTTGTTCGACGCTCATGCCTGAGACGTAGCGGGTCGTCGTGGCGGAAGGGATACCGTTGACCCCGGCATCGCAGGTGTCTGTGCCGCCGTGTTCCAGCGCGCAAAGTTCGATTGCGGTGCGATACGGGACGAAGGTTTGCAGCATGTCTGTCAGTGCCGCTTTGCGCAGATAGTTTTGATAAGCCGGAATTCCAATGGCGCTGAGGATGGCTATGATGCCGATGACCACCATCAGCTCAATCAGGGTAAATCCGCGTTGTTTATCCATAGTTCGCTCCTTGAGTTAGCGGGAGCAACTTTGGCAAACGGGGTAAAGGCAAGCGAGTGGCAAAAAGAGAAACGGGAAGGCGGGTTCAGAGGAATTTATTCGGTTTGCAAAGAAGAGCAATAAAATTGCGAAGTGTTACGAAGAACCTGTAGGCCCGATAAGCGATAGCGCCATCGGGCAAGGTAATCAGGTGTTAGCGAAAGCGCATAGAAAGATCGAGCGCGCGGACATGCTTGGTGAGTGCGCCAACGGAGATGAAATCCACACCGGTTTCTGCAAATTCGCGCAAGGTTTCATCCGTCACGTTGCCGGAAACTTCAAGCCGCGCCTGGCCGTTGGTGCGTTTAACCGCTTCACGCATCTGTTCAGTCTCGAAGTTATCCAGCATGATGATGTCGGCACCAGCTTTCAGTGCTTCATCCAGTTCATCCAGATTTTCCACTTCGACTTCGACAGGAACGTCCGGATGTAACCAGAACGCTTTTTCCACCGCCTGACGCACTGAGCCGGACGCAATGATGTGGTTTTCTTTGATCAGGTAAGCATCTGAAAGCCCTAAACGGTGGTTGGTGCCGCCACCGCAGAGCACCGCATATTTCAGCGCGGTACGCAGCCCAGGTAGGGTTTTACGCGTGTCCAGTAGCTGTGTTTTGGTACCCGCCAGCAAATTGACGTATTTACGCACTTCACTTGCAACGCCGGACAGGGTCTGAACGAAATTCAGCGCGGTACGTTCGCCCGTGAGCAGTACGCGAGAGGGGCCATCCAGTTCAAACAGCGGCTGATTTGCCTTAATGCTGTCACCGTCTTCCACATGCCAGATGATGCTGACATCGTCGCCCGCAAGTTGAATAAAGACTTCTTCAACCCAGCGTTTACCACAAAAAACGCCGTCTTCACGGGTGATGATGGTGGCGTGTGAGCGGGTATCTTCCGGTAAAAGTTGTGCAGTAATGTCGTTACTGGCATCCACTTCGCCGCCTAAATCTTCACGCAACGCATGGGCGACAACGGCAGGAATATCCAGGTTAATACGTTCCAACAGCGCGTCACGTCGGTAGTCAGGGTTATAACGGCGAGGCGGCATGAGAAAACTCCAAATTGCTAACGAATCATAAGGTAGAAACATGCTACTCTGAAGCGGCTATTTGCACCACTCAAAAGGAGACTCTGCATGTTGTTAGACAAGGGCTGGCTGGTAGAGGCACGCCGGGTGCCTTCTCCGCATTACGATTGCCGCCCGGATGATGAAATGCCTTCTTTGCTGGTGGTGCACAATATTAGCCTGCCGCCCGGCGAGTTCGGCGGTCCGTGGATTGATGCACTATTCACCGGAGCAATTGATCCTGACGCCCATCCCTTTTTTGCTGAAATTGCGCATCTTCGTGTTTCCGCCCATTGTCTGATTCGCCGTGACGGTGAAATCGTTCAGTATGTTCCCTTTGATAAACGCGCGTGGCATGCCGGCGTGTCGTGTTATCAGGGGCGTGAGCGCTGCAATGATTTTTCGATTGGCATTGAGCTCGAAGGGACCGATACGTTGGCCTACACCGATGCGCAATACCACCAATTGGCGACAGTGACGCGCGCGCTGATAAAGTTATACCCGGCCATTGCCGAAAATATCACTGGACACTGCAATATTGCGCCTGAGCGTAAGACCGATCCCGGTCCGGCTTTTGACTGGGCAAGGTTTCGCGCCCTGGTCACCCCCTCGTCAAATAAGGAGATGACATGACGCTGTTTACGACATTACTGGTGCTGCTCGTCGAGCGCCTGTTCAAGCTGGGTGAACACTGGCAAATAGATCACCGGTTAGAGACGTTCTTCCGGCGGATCAAACGCTTCTCAATGGCGCGGACGATAGGGATGACGATCGTTGCCATGCTGATCACATTCTTGCTTCTGCGCGCGCTGGATGGACTGCTGTTTGATGTGCCAACTATCGTGGTGTGGATCCTGACTGGACTGCTATGTATAGGGGCCGGGAAGGTGCGAATGCACTACCACGCTTACCTTAATGCCGCTTCGCGCGACGATGCTCATGCCCGCACGACAATGGCCAGTGAACTTACGCTGATCCACGGTGTACCGCCGGACTGCGATGAGCGAGACTTTTTGCGTGAGCTACAAAATGCGCTGCTGTGGATAAACTTTCGGTTCTATCTCGCGCCGCTGTTCTGGTTTATCGCCGGTGGATCGTGGGGACCGGTGCTGCTGGTGGGCTATGCGTTCTTACGCTCGTGGCAGTCCTGGCTGGCGCGTTATCTGACGCCACATGAGCGTTTACAATCCGGCATTGATGCCATTTTGCACGTTGTGGATTGGATCCCTGTGCGTCTCGTTGGCGTTGTGTACGCCTTGATCGGTCATGGTGAAAAAGCGCTGCCGGCGTGGTTTGCTTCGCTGGCGGATTTGCACACGTCGCAGTATCACGTTCTGGCTCGTCTGGCGCAGTTCTCGCTGGCACGCGAGCCTCATACCGATAAAGTCGAAACGCCGAAAGCGGCGGTGTCTATGGCCAAGAAAACCTCGCTGGTGCTGGTGGTGGTTATCGCATTGCTGACGATTTACGGGACGTTGATTTAATGCTGGACGGCGGCGTAAAACGCCTTATCCGGCCTACAGACAGTACATTTCCGTAGGCCGGATTAGCGCAGCGCCATCCGGCAAAACAATCAGTTAAAGCGTATCCGCAGGCGGGATGCCGAAGTCAGGCATCCCGTTTTCATCCCAGCGAACCAACTTCAGGCGAGTATGGCGGTTGGGATCGTAGAGCGGGTCACCTTCGATTTCAGTGTAGTTGCGGGCGTGATACACCAGTACATCTTCCCCTTCCGGTGTCTGCGTGAAACTGTTGTGTCCTGGTCCATACTGGCGGTTTTCATAGCTAGTGGCGAATACCGGGCGCGGCGATTTATGCCAGTTCGCCGGGTTTAGCGGATCGGCATTGACGTCAATCCACAGCAAACCCATGCAGTAGTTTTCATCCGTAGCGCTGGCGGAATAGCTGATAAACAGCCTGTCGCCATGGGTCAGCACCGCCGGACCTTCATTCACCCAAAAGCCCCGGCACTCCCAGTCGTACTCAGGATGGCTGAGCATCACCGGTTCGCCTTTGATCGTCCACGGGTTTGCCATTTCGGCGAGGTAAATATTGGAATTACCTGCGATATCCGGCGATTTTTGCGCCCACAAATACCACTGTTTCCCCTGATGGTGGAACGTTGTGGCATCCAGCGCAAAGGTGTCAAACGGCGTTATGATCTGTCCTTTTTCCGTCCAGGTTCCGCTCAGCGGATCGGCATCGGCACATTCCAGCGCGTACATACGATGCTGAAACATGCCCAGTTTATCGAGCGCCTGGGTATGCGCCGCGGCAAAGTAGATGTACCACTTGCCGTTCAGGTGATGAATCTCCGGTGCCCAGATGAGTTCACACATTGGGCCTGTGTCAGGCTTGCGCCACACGATGACAGGCGGTGCCGAACGCAGGCCTTCCAGCGAATTCGCCCGACGGATTTCCAGTCGATCGTACTCCGGTACGGAGGCAATAAAGTAATAGTCGTGACCGTCGCGAAGAATAAACGGATCGGCTCGCTGTTCAATAAACGGGTTTGGCCAGTTCTGCATTAGGCTTTCCTTACGCTTTCGGCGGCTTTTAATTCCTGATAATCATTCAGCTCGCGGTAGTTTGTACGACGCTTTTCCAGGTCGTCCTGGATCTGCTTCATTAGCTCACGGTCAACCTTCAACAAGCGCACGACGCCTGCGGTGATAAGATACCCCACGCCCGGAATGACGGTAAAAAGCAGCATGATGCCGTTAATCGCCGTGTCGCTCTGCGCTTTCGCGCCCGCGTCGTAACCGTACCAGGAGAGCAGGAACCCCACCATCGCCCCGGCAATCGCCAGGCCAAGTTTCAGGAAGAACAGATTGCCAGAGAAGCTGATGCCGGTGATACGTTTACCCGTTTTCCACTCACCGTAATCGTCAACGTCTGCCATTAGTGACCAGTGCAGCGGGGAAGGGATCTGATGGAGAATGTTGAGTAGGAAATAGAGCACCACAATCATCAGCGTGGCTTTCGGGTCGAAGAAGTAAAACGCGCAGGAGAAAATGGCCAGCGCGATGTTGGTCCAGAAGAAGACCTTCAGCTTGCACCAGCGGTCAGTCAGGACTTTGGCTAAAACGCTGCCGAGCATCATACCGACGACGCCCAGACTGATGAATATTGTCGCGAAATGGGTGCTTTCCCCCATCACCCAGGTGACGTAGTACATGGTTGCCGCCATGCGGATGAAGCCCGGGCAGACGTTACACAGCGTCAGCAACAGAATGCGTATCCACTGGTCATTTTTCCACACGTCTTTGAAGTCATTTTTCATGTCGTCATGGGTGGGAACGGCAGGGCGGACGCGCTCGCGGACGGTAGCAAAGCAGAAGAGAAACATGCACATGCCGACAATGGCCAGCACGGTCATCGCCATCTGATAGCCCTTCGCTTTATTACCGCCACCGAACCAGTCAACCATGGGCAGCAGAGTAAGTGACAGTAGCAGGGTGGCAATACCGACCAGAACAAAGCGGTAAGACTGACAAGCCACTCGCTCCTTGGGATCGTTGGTGATCACGCCGCCCAGAGAGCAATAGGGAATGTTGATCGCCGTGTAGGTCAAAGACAGCAGAAAGTAGGTGACAAACGCATAGATAACTTTGCTGCTGTAGGTCCATTCCGGAGTGGTAAACATCAGAATGCTGAACAGCGCATAAGGGAATGCAATCCACAATAACCAGGGGCGAAAGCGACCGTACTTACTCTGCGTACGGTCAGCAATAGCGCCCATAATGGGGTCGGTGACTGCGTCGATAACCCGAACCGACAGCAGCAGAACCCCCACCAGCGCCGGGGCCAGACCAAAAATATCCGTATAAAAATAGTTTACAAACAGCATGATGGCACCAAAAATGATGTTGCATCCCGCGTCGCCCATGCCATAGCCAATCTTTTCTTTAACCGACAGCTTACCGTTAACCATTGAGACTTCTCCCCTTCAAGGTGGTGAGAAGAATTATTCGTCTGCTAAGGAAAATTTGCGTTGCAGGATAGCGTCGCTGATATGGATGAAAGTGCTATTGAGAGGAAAGTGTGAGGCAGATAACAACCCTCACCCTGGATGGGTGAGGGCAGGGGGATTAATGCGCTTTAACCGGCTTTGCGGTTTTCTGCTTGCAGATATAACCGACACCTAAAATGACTAACCAGACCGGGATCAGGTAAACCGAAATCGCCATGCCCGGCGTCATCAGCATAATGACCAGTACGGCGGCCATAAAGATCAGGCAGACCCAGTTCCCCAGCGGATACAGCAGAGCCGGGAAGCGTGTTTTCACGCCCTGTTGCTGCTTGGCGCGACGGAATTTCATATGCGCCAGGCTAATCATTGCCCAGTTGATCACCAGTGCAGAAACCACCAGCGCCATCAGCAGACCGAATGCGGATTCCGGCGCCATGTAGTTTATCAGCACGCACAGCGCGGTAACGATCGCAGAAACGATGATGGTGTTAACCGGCACGCCGCGCTTATCCACGCTGAGCAGGAATTTCGGCGCGTTGCCTTGTTGTGCCAGGCCAAACAGCATACGGCTGTTGCAGTAAACGCAGCTATTGTAGACCGACAAAGCGGCCGTCAATACCACCACGTTCAGCGCATTCGCTACAAAGGTATCGCCCAGCTCATGGAAAATCAGGACAAACGGGCTGGTATCGGCAGTCACGCGCGTCCACGGCAGCAGTGAAAGCAGAACTGCCAGCGAACCCACATAGAAAATCAGAATGCGATAGATTACCTGGTTAGTGGCTTTCGGGATGCTCTGCTCCGGATTATCTGCTTCAGCAGCGGTGATACCCACCAGTTCCAGCCCACCGAAAGAGAACATGATGATGGCCATCATCATTACCAGTCCGGTCATACCGTGAGGCAGGAAACCGCCTTGCTCCCACAGGTTACGCACGGTCGCCTGCGGTCCGCCGTTACCGCTGAACAACAGCCAGCCGCCGAACAGAATCATCGCCACTACTGCGATCACTTTAATGATGGCGAACCAGAACTCCATCTCACCAAACACTTTAACGTTGGTCAGGTTGATGGCGTTGATCACCACAAAGAAGACGGCAGCGGAAGCCCAGGTGGGGATTTCCGGGTACCAGAACTGAATATATTTCCCGACGGCTGTCAGTTCCGCCATCGCCACCAGTACATACAGCACCCAGTAGTTCCAGCCTGATGCGAAGCCAGCAAAACTGCCCCAGTATTTATAGGCAAAGTGGCTGAATGAACCCGCGACCGGCTCTTCAACGACCATCTCACCTAACTGACGCATAATAAGAAAAGCGATAAAACCAGCAATTGCGTACCCCAGAATGATACCAGGACCCGCAGACTGGATAACGGAGGCGCTTCCCAGGAACAGGCCTGTTCCTATCGCGCCACCCAGCGCGATAAGCTGAATATGGCGATTTTTAAGACCGCGCTTTAGCTGCTCGCCATGCTGCTGACTTTCCATCATGAAACCTCGTGTGTGGTTACTCTTCATACTTCAGGTCGCTTAGTCGCGACTCAAACTATTATGAGTCATTATTTTTTTACCACGCAGGATGCGTGTGTACGTTTGCAATTCCATTTATTGTATTTATTTGTTTACAACGCTTGGTTTTAAAATGTCGCTGTAACTCTTTTGTCACGGTAAGAATAATGGTATGCGCCAGCGAATGCACCTGCTTTATGTCAGGTTGTGACGAGTCGAGTGAAAAGTAAACAATTGTAAAAGCTGCCCGCGTCCCGCCTGTAAGAATCCTTTACAACTGCCAGTGAGTGAATATTCACTTTTATTGACTATGCATGCAATTGAAACGGTTCAGATCGGATTTTTCTTCGTTTAAATATCGTTAAATCGGCCTGGCGAAGAGTAAATTTAACATTTGTGCATAGTTACAAGTTTGAAACGTTACATCTGTGATGTTGTTAAAATGTGCACTGTTTCCTGATTTCAATCAAAGCCTGTATGGACAGAAGGTGAATACTTTGTTACTTTAGCGTCACAGATATTAAATTGGTAAGACCAATTGACTCCGGGCAAATGGCTTAAGACAGGACATCATGGCCTACAGCAAAATCCGCCAACCAAAATTATCCGATGTGATTGAGCAACAGCTGGAGTTTTTGATCCTTGAGGGCACGTTACGCCCCGGCGAAAAACTCCCTCCGGAACGCGAACTGGCGAAACAGTTTGACGTCTCCCGTCCCTCTCTGCGTGAGGCGATTCAACGCCTTGAAGCAAAGGGACTGCTGCTTCGTCGCCAGGGTGGCGGCACGTTTGTTCAGAGTAGTTTGTGGCAGAGCTTTAGCGATCCCCTGGTGGAACTGCTCTCCGACCATCCCGAATCCCAGTTTGACCTGCTTGAGACGCGCCATGCGCTGGAAGGCATTGCCGCATACTACGCGGCGCTACGCAGCACGGATGAAGACAAAACGCGTATTCGTGAACTGCACCATGCTATCGAGTTGGCTCAGGAGTCTGGCGATCTGGACGGGGAGTCCGATGCGGTCCTCCAGTATCAAATTGCTGTCACCGAAGCGGCACACAATGTGGTTTTGCTCCATCTGCTAAGGTGTATGGAGCCTATGTTGGCTCAGAACGTCCGTCAGAACTTTGAATTGCTCTATTCGCGTCGCGAGATGCTTCCGCTGGTGAGTAGTCACCGCACCCGTATATTCGAAGCGATTATTGCCGGTAAACCCGAAGAGGCGCGTGAAGCCTCTCATCGTCACCTGGCGTTTATCGAAGAAATTCTGTTGGACAGAAGCCGTGAGGAGAGCCGTCGTGAACGCGCCTTACGTCGTCTGGAGCAGCGAAAGAATTAATGATTTTTCTGGCAGAACGTTAACCAGAAGATGTTGTAAATCAAGCGCGAATTTAAAGCGCGGCAACTAAACGCAGAACCTGTCTTATTAAGCTTTCTCACGAAAGCTTAATGGGACAGGTTCCAGATAACTCAACGTATTAGATAGATAAGGAAAAACCCATGTCAGAACGTTTCCCAAATGACGTGGATCCGATCGAAACTCGCGACTGGCTACAGGCGATCGAATCGGTCATCCGTGAAGAAGGTGTTGAGCGTGCTCAGTATCTGATCGACCAACTGCTTTCAGAAGCGCGCAAAGGCGGCGTGAAAGTGGCGGCAGGTGCAGGGGCCAGCAATTACATCAACACTATTGCCGTTGAAGATGAACCGGAATATCCGGGCAATCTGGAGCTGGAGCGCCGTATTCGTTCTGCTATCCGTTGGAACGCCATCATGACCGTGCTGCGTGCGTCTAAAAAAGACCTCGAGCTGGGTGGTCACATGGCATCCTTCCAGTCTTCCGCAACCGTGTATGATGTTTGCTTCAACCACTTCTTCCGTGCCCGCAACGAGCAGGATGGCGGCGACCTGGTTTACTTCCAGGGCCACATCTCTCCGGGCGTTTACGCACGTGCATTCCTGGAAGGCCGTCTGACCGAAGAGCAGATGGACAACTTCCGTCAGGAAGTTCATGGCAATGGCCTGTCTTCCTACCCGCACCCGAAACTGATGCCGGAATTCTGGCAGTTCCCGACCGTATCTATGGGTCTGGGCCCAATCGGTGCGATCTACCAGGCGAAATTCCTGAAGTACCTGGAACACCGCGGCCTGAAAGATACCTCTAAACAGACCGTTTACGCCTTCCTGGGCGACGGTGAAATGGACGAGCCGGAATCTAAAGGTGCGATCACCATCGCGACCCGTGAGAAACTGGACAACCTGGTCTTCATCATCAACTGTAACCTGCAACGTCTGGATGGCCCGGTCACCGGTAACGGCAAAATCGTTAACGAACTGGAAGGTATCTTCGACGGCGCTGGCTGGAACGTCATTAAAGTGATGTGGGGCAGCCGTTGGGATGAACTGCTGCGTAAAGATACCAGCGGTAAACTGATCCAACTGATGAACGAAACCGTTGACGGCGACTATCAGACCTTTAAATCCAAAGACGGCGCGTACGTTCGCGAACACTTCTTCGGTAAATACCCGGAGACTGCTGCACTGGTTGCCGACTGGACTGATGAGCAGATCTGGGCCCTGAACCGTGGTGGTCACGATCCGAAGAAAGTCTACGCTGCACTGAAAAAAGCGCAGGAAACCAAAGGCAAAGCAACTGTGATCCTCGCTCATACCATCAAAGGTTATGGCATGGGTGACACCGCTGAAGGTAAAAACATCGCTCACCAGGTGAAGAAAATGAACATGGACGGCGTGCGTTATATCCGCGACCGCTTCAATGTTCCGGTTACCGACGAGCAGGTTGAAAAACTCTCTTACATCACCTTCCCGGAAGGTTCTGAAGAGCACAAGTACCTGCACGAACGTCGTCAGGCGCTGCACGGCTACCTGCCGTCTCGTCAGCCGAACTTCACCGAGAAGCTGGAACTGCCGACCCTGGAAGACTTCGGTGCGCTGCTGGAAGAGCAGAACAAAGAAATCTCCACCACTATCGCTTTCGTCCGTGCCCTGAACGTGATGCTGAAAAACAAGTCGATCAAAGATCGCCTGGTGCCAATCATCGCTGACGAAGCGCGTACTTTCGGTATGGAAGGTCTGTTCCGTCAGATCGGTATTTACAGCCCGAACGGCCAGCAGTACACCCCGCAGGACCGTGAGCAGGTTGCCTACTACAAAGAAGACGAGAAAGGTCAGATCCTGCAGGAAGGTATCAACGAGCTGGGCGCAGGTTCTTCCTGGCTGGCCGCTGCTACTTCTTACAGCACCAACGATCTGCCGATGATCCCGTTCTACATCTACTACTCCATGTTCGGTTTCCAGCGTATCGGCGATCTGTGCTGGGCAGCAGGTGACCAGCAGGCGCGTGGCTTCCTGATCGGCGGTACCTCCGGTCGTACCACCCTGAACGGTGAAGGTCTGCAGCACGAAGATGGCCATAGCCACATTCAGTCTCTGACTATCCCGAACTGTATCTCTTACGATCCGTCTTACGCGTACGAAGTTGCGGTCATCATGCACGATGGTCTGCAGCGCATGTACGGTGAGAAACAAGAGAACGTTTACTACTACATCACCACCCTGAACGAAAACTACCACATGCCGGCGATGCCGGAAGGTGCTGAGGAAGGTATCCGTAAAGGTATCTATAAACTCGAAACCCTCGAAGGTAGCAAAGGTAAAGTTCAGCTCTTAGGCTCCGGTTCTATCCTGCGTCACGTGCGTGAAGCAGCACAGATCCTGGCGAAAGACTACGGCGTGGGCTCTGACGTATATAGCGTCACTTCCTTCACTGAACTGGCACGTGATGGTCAGGACTGTGAGCGCTGGAACATGCTGCACCCGCTGGAAACTCCGCGCGTTCCGTACATCGCTCAGGTGATGAACGACGCACCGGCAGTAGCATCTACTGACTATATGAAACTGTTTGCTGAGCAGGTTCGTACTTATGTACCGGCTGATGATTACCGTGTACTGGGTACCGACGGTTTCGGTCGCTCTGACAGCCGTGAAAACCTGCGTCACCACTTCGAAGTGGATGCGTCCTACGTGGTTGTAGCGGCTCTGGGCGAACTGGCTAAACGTGGCGAAATCGATAAGAAAGTGGTTGCGGAAGCAATTACCAAATTCAACATCGATGCAGAAAAAGTTAACCCGCGTCTGGCGTAAGAGGTAAAAGAATAATGGCTATCGAAATCAAAGTACCGGACATCGGGGCAGATGAAGTTGAAATCACCGAGATCCTGGTCAAAGTTGGCGACAAGGTTGAAGCAGAACAGTCGCTGATCACCGTAGAAGGCGACAAAGCCTCTATGGAAGTCCCGTCTCCGCAGGCTGGCGTTGTTAAAGAGATCAAAGTCTCTGTTGGCGACAAAACCGAGACTGGCAAACTGATTATGATTTTCGATTCCGCCGACGGTGCAGCAGCAGCTGCACCTGCGCAGGAAGAGAAAAAAGAAGCGGCTCCGGCAGCGGAACCTGCTGCTGCGGCAGCGAAAGAAGTCAACGTACCGGATATCGGCGGCGACGAAGTTGAAGTCACCGAAATCATGGTTAAAGTCGGCGACACCGTTGCCGCTGAACAGTCTCTGATCACCGTTGAAGGCGACAAAGCGTCAATGGAAGTTCCGGCACCGTTCGCGGGCACCGTGAAAGAGATCAAGATCAACACGGGCGACAAAGTGTCTACCGGCTCTCTGATCATGATCTTCGAAGTCGCGGGCGAAGCGGGTGCTGCGGCTCCAGCGAAAGCGGAAGCTACACCGGCACAGGCGGCTGCACCCGCAGCTGCTGGCGGCGCGAAAGAGGTTAACGTACCGGACATCGGCGGTGACGAAGTTGAAGTGACCGAAGTGATGGTGAAAGTGGGCGACAAAGTGGCCGCTGAACAGTCACTGATCACCGTTGAAGGCGACAAAGCTTCTATGGAAGTTCCGGCGCCGTTCGCGGGCACCGTAAAAGAAATCAAAATCAGCACTGGCGACAAAGTCAAAACCGGCTCCCTGATTATGGTCTTCGAAGTAGAAGGCGCTGCGCCTGCCGCAGCTCCGGCTGCAGCACCAGCATCTGCTGCTGCACCGGCTCAGGCTGCTAAACCCGCTGCTGCGCCTGCGGCAAAAGCGGAAGGCAAATCTGAATTCGCTGAAAATGACGCTTACGTCCACGCGACTCCGCTGATTCGCCGCCTGGCGCGCGAATTCGGTGTGAACCTGGCGAAAGTGAAAGGGACTGGCCGTAAAGGTCGTATCCTGCGCGAAGACGTTCAGACCTATGTGAAAGAGGCTATCAAGCGCGCTGAATCTGCTCCTGCAGCAACGGGCGGCGGTATCCCGGGCATGCTGCCATGGCCGAAAGTGGACTTCAGCAAGTTTGGCGAAATCGAAGAAGTGGAACTGGGCCGCATTCAGAAAATCTCTGGTGCTAACCTGAGCCGTAACTGGGTGATGATCCCGCACGTTACGCACTTCGACAAAACCGATATCACCGATCTGGAAGCGTTCCGTAAACAGCAGAACGCTGAAGCTGAGAAGCGTAAACTGGACGTGAAATTCACCCCAGTGGTCTTCATCATGAAGGCAGTCGCTGCGGCGCTTGAGCAGATGCCTCGCTTCAACAGCTCCCTGTCTGAAGACGGTCAGCGTCTGACGCTGAAGAAATACATCAATATCGGTGTTGCGGTTGATACGCCAAATGGTCTGGTCGTTCCGGTCTTCAAAGACGTGAACAAGAAGAGCATTACTGAGCTGTCTCGCGAACTGACCACCATCTCCAAAAAAGCGCGTGATGGTAAGCTGACTGCCGGCGAAATGCAGGGCGGCTGCTTCACTATCTCCAGCATCGGCGGCCTGGGTACCACCCACTTCGCGCCGATTGTGAACGCGCCGGAAGTGGCTATCCTCGGTGTGTCTAAATCCGCGATGGAACCGGTGTGGAATGGCAAAGAGTTCGTGCCGCGTCTGATGATGCCAATCTCTCTGTCCTTCGACCACCGTGTGATCGACGGTGCTGATGGTGCGCGTTTCATTACCATCATCAACAACACCCTGAGCGACATTCGCCGCCTGGTGATGTAATCGAAAAGCCGGCCTGACGGCCGGCTTTTTTCTGGTAACCTCATGATGGTAATGAGGTTATGAGAGTTAAAGAAAAATCGTTGCCGTTTTGTTGTTTCAAAATTGTTAACAATTTTGTAAAATACGGACGGATAGAACGACCCGGTGGACGACGGGTATAAATTAAGAGGTCATGATGAGCACAGAAATCAAAACTCAGGTCGTAGTACTTGGGGCAGGCCCGGCAGGTTACTCCGCAGCATTCCGCGCAGCGGATTTAGGTCTGGAAACCGTCATCGTAGAACGTTACAACACCCTTGGTGGTGTTTGTCTGAACGTCGGCTGTATCCCTTCTAAAGCGCTGCTGCACGTAGCGAAAGTTATCGAAGAAGCCAAAGCGCTGGCTGAACACGGTATTGTCTTCGGCGAGCCGAAAACCGATATCGACAAAATTCGTACCTGGAAAGAGAAAGTTATCACTCAACTGACCGGTGGCCTGGCAGGTATGGCCAAAGGCCGTAAAGTGAAAGTGGTAAACGGTCTGGGTAAATTCACCGGGGCTAACACCCTGGAAGTGGAAGGCGAAAACGGCAAAACCGTGATCAACTTCGACAACGCGATCATCGCGGCGGGTTCCCGTCCGATCGAACTGCCGTTCATTCCGCATAACGATCCGCGCGTGTGGGACTCCACCGACGCACTGGAACTGAAAACCGTTCCTGAACGCCTGCTGGTCATGGGTGGCGGTATCATCGGTCTGGAAATGGGCACCGTATACCATGCGCTGGGTTCACAGATTGACGTGGTTGAAATGTTCGACCAGGTTATCCCGGCTGCGGATAAAGACATTGTTAAAGTCTTCACCAAGCGCATCAGCAAGAAATTCAACCTGATGCTGGAAACCAAAGTGACTGCCGTTGAAGCGAAAGAAGACGGTATTTACGTTTCCATGGAAGGCAAAAAAGCCCCGTCCGAACCACAACGTTACGACGCCGTGCTGGTTGCTATCGGCCGTGTGCCGAACGGTAAAAACCTCGACGCAGGCAAAGCCGGTGTTGAAGTGGACGACCGTGGTTTCATCCGCGTTGACAAGCAGCTGCGCACTAACGTGCCGCACATCTTCGCCATCGGCGATATCGTCGGTCAGCCGATGCTGGCGCACAAAGGTGTTCACGAAGGTCACGTTGCCGCTGAAGTTATCGCCGGTAAGAAACACTACTTCGATCCGAAAGTTATTCCATCCATTGCTTACACTGAACCAGAAGTTGCATGGGTGGGTCTGACCGAGAAAGAAGCGAAAGAGAAAGGCATCAGCTTTGAAACTGCCACCTTCCCGTGGGCGGCTTCTGGCCGTGCTATCGCTTCCGACTGCGCAGACGGTATGACCAAACTGATCTTCGACAAAGAGACTCACCGTGTGATCGGTGGTGCGATTGTCGGCACCAACGGCGGCGAGCTGCTGGGTGAAATCGGCCTGGCGATCGAAATGGGCTGTGACGCTGAAGACATCGCGCTGACCATCCACGCACACCCGACTC
Organism: Citrobacter sp. RHB25-C09; assembly: GCF_013836145.1. Lineage (NCBI taxonomy): Bacteria > Pseudomonadati > Pseudomonadota > Gammaproteobacteria > Enterobacterales > Enterobacteriaceae > Citrobacter > Citrobacter sp. RHB25-C09. The sequence goes on from NZ_CP057483.1 coordinate 905,800, forward strand.
TGCACGAGTCCGTGGGTCTGGCAGCCGAAGTGTTCGAAGGTAGCATCACCGACCTGCCGAACGCGAAAGCGAAGAAGAAATAATCTTCTGAGTAGTTATGCCGGATGACGGCTTGCGCTTCTGTGGAGGCGTAGGCCTGATAAGCGAAGCGCCATCAGGCAAATAAAAAGCGGCTTAACGGCCGCTTTTTTTACATCTGCCATTCCACCGCCTTCCACGGCTCGTGCCCGCTAAACTGGTTGCTGGTCGTCACCCAGCAGAGCGGTTAGCTGCGGACTGTTTTTTCCCGCCACAGCATGAGCAAAAGCGACGGCGGCTTCCTCTGGCGTAGAGAACATTTTCTGTGCGTAGCTCACTAAGGGCAGCGATATCAGCAGGGCGCTAAACAGGATTTTTTTCATTATTGGCTCCGATTAACGACGGCGAAATTCATGATGCTCAGCTCTGGCTTCGCGCGCACCCGCACGCTGTTCAAGGTTTACTTGACTCACGCGACGGCTTTCCTGATCACGCAACTGCTGTGACTGCCAGTTGGGTGAACGACTGTCGTTACCGCTGAACGCATTCGCCCGATTTTGTCTGAACGCCTGAAGCTGCTCCGGCGTGGATGACTCGACGCGCTGGCGAGCGGTATCTCTTTGCTGCTGCGATACCGGGTGCTGCTGCGCTCTTTCTTTCACCTGTTCTCGCTGTTGCTGTTGTTTCGGCGTGGTAGAGCGTTGTGCCGTTTTCTGTCCGGCTTCCCGGCGCGCAATGCTGTTGTCCGTGTCGTAACCGCGATAGTTATTGCGCTGAGCGACCTGATTTAACTGTTGTGAAGCGGCCCTACGCTGGGCATCACGTGAATTGACCGTCGGTTGCTGGGCCACTTTTTTAGCCGCATCCGAATGGCGCTGCTGAAGTTCTGCCATTGCCGCCTGACGCTGGCTGTCGCGGCTAGCGGTCTCGGGGGGTTGTGTTGCGCTGAGTCCGCCGCTGACGTTGGTCTGATGAAAGCGCTGCGCGGTTGTTGAATTCTGGTACAGCACTGCCCCGCGAAACGCCGGGTTATGCTGCCAGTTCATGTTTTTTTCTTGCAGATTCTGCCCGGTGATACGGTTGAAGTTATCAACGTTGATATTGATATTATCTCCGTTGTGCTGGTAGCCACGGCCGCCGTCATAGTCATGATCGTGGTCGTGGTCGTGGTCGTGGTCGTGGTGATCGTGATCGTCCCAGTCGATATTGCTGAACAGGGCGTAAGTGGTTGCGACACCAAGGCTGTAGCCGAACCCTTTCACGAAGCTGCTGGTAAACTGTTCTCCCGGAGGCGGCGGCAGATAGACCGGCGGATAGGCGGTGTTTGGCCAGGTGCCGTACACCGTGGTTGGATTGTAGTTGGGGACATAAACCACCTGCGGGTCAGCAGGCTCGATCTTAATGACCGTTGAGGCGGGCGCAGCGCTTACGCTTGTGGTGGTAGATTTTCCTGACTGCGCGACCGCGACGCTCTTTTTCGGCGCGGTTGTGACCGTCTGTTGCGGCGTGGATTTCAGCGAGCCGGTTTGCTGCGCCAGTAAACGTAACCGTTGTACGGAATCCATCACGTTCTGCGGTTGCGCCAGAAACGCGTCGCCCAGATTTTGTACCCACTCCGGATTCTCACCCATCAACGACATCAGTTGCGGAAACGCCACCAGTGATTTCACGCTTGGGTCCCAGGGTTGTCCTGACACGGCCTGGATTGCGCTATCACCCTGCTGAGTTGGGTTATCGTGCGACCATTGCACTGCCTGCACAACGTTAGCCGGATAGGTAGCAGCCATCAACACCTGGGAAAGCAGAGGGTCCGGATACAACGCGATGGGGGCCACCCATTGGTCTATTTGCGCTGTCGTAAAGGTGGGTTTGACGACCGGAGCAACGGGGGCTGGTGCGGATGTCTGCACCGCGACGGGCGTGATGGGCTGCGCGGGAGGTTGTGCTGTACGGCTTTTGACAAACAGCACGCCGGAAGCGGCGAGTAAACCGGCGCTACAGACAAGAGCCAGCACGTGGGGCTTAAAGGGTAACGACATTTTTTACTCCCGATTCCAGAGGAAATCGCTAAGGTCGAAGCACTGCTACCGGCAGGTGCAGTGTGGGGGGAGTATAAAGAGACGATAGTTTAATTTTTGACGAATCTTGGGATCGATCCAGCGGCGTGATTATTTGAAGAGAAAATAATGTGACCATTCGTAACAGTGGGAAATCTTCATAATGAAAAATCAAAAAGGGCATTAGACCATCCTTAACGATTCAGCCACTTTTTTATGTTGCTTTTTTGTAAACAGATTAACACCCCTCTAAAATCCTGCTATTCTGGCCGTTGCGGTACGGGCATTTACCCTACTAACTGCTGTCTCACAGGAGCGTGAAGAGAATCGCCCAATACACGAAAGCGCCGCACTATGACAATGAGAGCGAGGAGATATCGTCGTGCTAGAAGAATACCGTAAGCACGTAGCAGAACGTGCCGCCGAGGGGATTGTACCCAAACCCTTAGATGCAACCCAAATGGCCGCACTCGTCGAGCTGCTGAAGAACCCGCCTAAGGGCGAAGAAGAGTTCCTGTTAGACCTGTTAATCAACCGTGTTCCCCCAGGCGTCGATGAAGCTGCCTACGTTAAAGCCGGTTTTCTCGCCGCCGTCGCTAAAGGGGAAACAACCTCTCCGCTGGTGAGCCCAGAAAAAGCGATTGAACTGCTCGGCACCATGCAGGGGGGTTACAACATTCATCCGCTGATCGACGCGCTGGACAACGACAAGCTGGCGCCGATTGCCGCCAAAGCGCTCTCTTCAACGCTGCTGATGTTCGATAACTTCTACGATGTGGAAGAAAAAGCCAAAGCAGGCAACGTCTACGCGAAGCAGGTGATGCAGTCCTGGGCTGATGCCGAATGGTTCCTGAACCGTCCAGCCCTGGCAGAAAAAATTACCGTTACCGTCTTCAAAGTGACCGGTGAAACCAACACTGATGACCTTTCTCCGGCACCGGACGCATGGTCCCGCCCGGATATCCCGCTGCACGCCCTGGCAATGCTGAAAAACGCCCGTGAAGGCATTGAGCCGGATCAGCCTGGCGTGGTCGGCCCGATCAAGCAGATCGAAGCATTAGCGAAAAAAGGTTACCCGCTGGCCTACGTCGGTGACGTTGTCGGTACCGGTTCTTCCCGTAAGTCCGCGACTAACTCCGTACTGTGGTTCATGGGTGATGACATTCCGCACGTGCCGAACAAGCGTGGCGGTGGTCTGTGCCTCGGCGGCAAAATTGCCCCAATCTTCTTTAACACCATGGAAGATGCCGGCGCGCTGCCAATCGAAGTGGATGTGTCTGACCTGAATATGGGCGATGTCATTGACGTTTACCCGTATAAAGGTGAAGTGCGTAACCACGAAACCAACGAACTGCTGGCGAGCTTTGAGCTGAAAACCGACGTGCTGATCGACGAAGTGCGTGCCGGTGGCCGTATCCCGCTGATCATCGGTCGTGGCCTGACCACCAAAGCGCGTGAAGCGCTGGGTCTGCCGCACAGCGATGTATTCCGTCAGGCGAAAGATGTGGCGGAGAGCAGCCGCGGCTACTCGCTGGCGCAGAAAATGGTGGGTCGCGCTTGCGGCGTCGCCGGTATTCGTCCGGGCGCCTACTGCGAGCCAAAAATGACCTCCGTGGGTTCTCAGGATACCACTGGCCCAATGACCCGTGACGAGCTGAAAGACCTGGCGTGCCTGGGCTTCTCGTCTGATCTGGTGATGCAGTCCTTCTGCCACACGGCGGCGTATCCGAAGCCGGTTGACGTCACCACGCACCACACGCTGCCGGACTTCATTATGAACCGTGGCGGTGTTTCTCTGCGTCCGGGCGATGGCGTTATCCACTCCTGGCTGAACCGTATGCTGCTGCCGGATACCGTCGGTACCGGTGGTGACTCCCATACCCGCTTCCCAATCGGCATCTCCTTCCCGGCGGGTTCCGGTCTGGTTGCGTTTGCTGCTGCCACCGGCGTCATGCCGCTGGATATGCCGGAATCGGTGCTGGTGCGCTTCAAAGGCAAAATGCAGCCGGGCATCACTCTGCGCGATCTGGTTCACGCGATCCCGTTGTACGCGATCAAACAGGGTCTGCTGACCGTTGAGAAGAAAGGGAAGAAGAACATCTTCTCTGGCCGCATTCTGGAAATTGAAGGTCTGCCGGATCTGAAAGTGGAGCAGGCGTTCGAACTGACAGATGCTTCCGCCGAGCGTTCTGCGGCGGGCTGCACCATCAAGCTGAACAAAGAGCCGATCGTTGAATATCTGACCTCCAACATTGTTCTGCTGAAGTGGATGATTGCAGAAGGCTACGGCGATCGTCGTACGCTGGAGCGTCGTATTCAGGGCATGGAAAAATGGCTGGCGGATCCGCAACTGCTGGAAGGCGACGCGGATGCCGAATACGCCGCGGTGATCGACATCGATCTGGCGGATATTAAAGAGCCAATTCTCTGTGCGCCGAACGATCCGGACGATGCGCGCCTGCTCTCTGACGTACAGGGCGATAAGATCGACGAAGTATTCATCGGTTCCTGCATGACCAACATCGGTCACTTCCGTGCCGCAGGCAAACTGCTGGATGCGCACAAAGGCCAGTTGCCAACCCGTCTGTGGGTGGCGCCGCCAACCCGTATGGACGCGGCGCAACTGACCGAAGAAGGCTACTACAGCGTGTTTGGTAAGAGCGGTGCGCGTATCGAAATCCCTGGCTGTTCCCTGTGTATGGGTAACCAGGCGCGCGTTGCGGACGGTGCGACGGTGGTTTCCACCTCAACCCGTAACTTCCCGAACCGTTTAGGGACCGGTGCGAACGTCTACCTGGCCTCTGCGGAGCTGGCGGCGGTTGCGGCGCTGATCGGCAAATTGCCGACGCCGGAAGAGTACCAGACCTATGTCGCGCAGGTAGATAAGACTGCGGTAGATACCTATCGCTATCTGAACTTCGACCAGCTCTCGCAGTACACTGAGAAAGCAGACGGAGTGATCTTCCAGACGGCGGTATAAGTGTCTGATTTGCCTGATGGCGCTACGCTTATCAGTCCTGGGCCTCGTTTGTGGCTTGTCGGCTGAATAAGGCGTTTAGCTGCCATCCGGCACAATACGCGCCTAAAAATCCTTCCCTTACGGGAGGGATTTTTTTTATTTTTCATTCCTCCCACTCCCTACGCTTTTTTTCTGCGCCCAGGCTGCGATAATTACCATAAGGGCTGAGCAGAGGAACACACTATGGATTACGAATTTCTGCGTGACATCACCGGTGGGGTGAAGGTACGAATGTCAATGGGCCACGAAGTGGTAGGGCACTGGTTTAATGAAGAAGTGAAAGATAACCTGGCCTTGCTGGATGAAGTGGAGCAAGCGGCGCGCGCGGTGAAAGGGAGCGAACGTTCCTGGCAGCGTACAGGGCATGAATATACGCTCTGGATGGATGGCGAAGAGGTGATGGTCCGCGCTAACCAACTGGAGTTTACCGGCGACGAAATGGAAGAAGGCATGAACTACTACGATGAAGAAAGTCTGTCACTGTGTGGCGTTGAAGACTTCCTCCAGGTGGTCGCTGCATATCGTGAATTTATGAATCAAAAGTGAGACATTTCAATCATCAATGAAGCCGGGACGCTCGTTCCCGGCTTTTTTTTCAGCAAAAATGATTGTTTGATTTTTATTAATCATTTTAAAACTGTGATCAGCCGCGTATGTGAACTAAATTTGATTAAATATAATCGATGTGATTTTATTTAATCACAACAACACAACAGGCGGGAAGACCATGAACATCAAAAAGGCAATAGAACGTGTACCTGGCGGCATGATGGTCGTGCCACTGGTTATCGGTGCCATTATCAATACCTTTGCCCCGCAGGCGCTCGAGATCGGCGGGTTTACCACCGCTCTGTTCAAGAATGGTGCTGCGCCGCTGATCGGGGCTTTCCTGCTCTGTATGGGGGCCGGTATCAGCGTGAAAGCTGCGCCGCAGGCTTTGCTGCAAGGCGGCACCATTACCCTGACCAAATTACTGATCGCCATTGCGATTGGCCTCGGCGTCGAGCACCTGTTTGGCGCAGAAGGTATCTTTGGCTTGAGCGGTGTGGCGATTATCGCGGCGATGAGTAACTCAAACGGCGGGCTGTATGCCGCGTTAGTCGGTGAGTTTGGCAACGAACGTGACGTTGGCGCGATCTCTATTCTCTCTCTCAACGACGGTCCGTTCTTTACGATGATCGCACTGGGCGCGGCGGGGATGGCAAACATTCCGATCATGGCGCTGGTGGCGGTGCTGGTTCCGCTGATGGTGGGCATGATCCTCGGCAACCTCGATCCGAATATGCGCGACTTCCTGACGAAGGGTGGCCCGCTGCTGATTCCGTTCTTTGCCTTTGCGCTGGGTGCGGGCATCAACCTGGAAATGCTGTTGCAGGGCGGTCTGGCCGGTATTCTGCTTGGCGTACTGACCACTTTTGTTGGCGGCTTCTTTAACATCCGTGCTGACCGTCTGGTTGGTGGAACAGGCATCGCCGGTGCGGCAGCGTCCAGTACCGCGGGGAACGCCGTTGCGACGCCGCTGGCTATCGCTCAGGCTGACCCCTCCCTGGCTGAGGTTGCCGCTGCCGCAGCGCCGCTGATTGCCGCCTCGGTCATTACTACCGCGATTCTGACGCCAATCCTCACCTCCTGGGTCGCGAAGAGACAGGCACGTCAGGCTGCTCAGGAGACTAAAGCATGAAAATGATTGTCATCGCCGATGACTTTACGGGCTCTAACGACACCGGCGTACAGCTGGCGAAAAAAGGGGCGCGTACCGAAGTGATGCTGACCCCGGCGCAGAAACCGTCGCGCCGCGCCGATGTGCTGGTGATTAATACCGAGAGCCGTGCGATACCGGCTGAACAGGCAGCGCAGGCGGTACAGCAGGCTTTAGCCCCGTGGTGTGAAGAAACCCGTCAGCCGCTGGTGTATAAAAAAATCGACTCCACGTTTCGCGGCAATGTGGGGGCTGAAGTGACGGCGGCAATGCGCGCCGCAGGCCGGAAGCTTGCTGTTATCGCAGCGGCGATCCCGGCCGCAGGAAGAACCACGCGCGACGGGCTGTGTCTGGTCAACGGAACCCCCTTACTGGAGACAGAATTTGCCAGCGATCCTAAAACCCCCATTATCTCTTCGCGGATTGCGGAACTGGTCACGTTGCAAAGTGATATTCCGGTGCAAGAAGTCTCGCTTGACGACGTCCGTCGTGGGCGACTGAGTGCGCTGTTAAACGCTTTCGCCGCCGACGGTGAATGCATGGTCGTGGTCGACGCCGTTGAAGATCGCGACCTGTCGCTGATTGCTCAGGCCGTCTGCGAACAGCCGCAACTGCCGCTACTGGTGGGCGCGGCGGGTCTTGCGAATGCGCTGCCGGTCAGGCTGTTTATGCAGGAGAAGAAAGAACTTCCCGTGCTGGTGGTGGCAGGCTCAATGAGTGAAGCCACGCGCCGTCAGGTGGAAAAAGCGCTGTGTCAGGGGCGAGCGAAAGTGGTGGATATCGACGCCTCCAGACTGGCATCCGTGCATTTTGAACAGGAAATCGCGTCAATCGTGGAACAGGCCTGTGCGCTATTGAGCCACCAGCACCATACGATTTTACGCACCAGCAGACGTGCAGAGGACCGACAGCTTATCGATACGCTCTGTGCCTATGTTGGCATGTCCCGACAGCAGTTGGGCGAGCTGCTGAGTCAGCGTCTTGGAGCGATCACGCTGAAAATTATTGAACAGGCGCGGATCGGCGGTTTGTTCCTGACGGGGGGAGACATTGCTACGGCAGTGGCCAACGCTTTAGGGGCTGAGGGGTATCGTATTCAGAGCGAAGTTGCGCCTTGTATTCCTTGCGGCACGTTCGTGAACAGCGATATTGACGACCTCCCCGTGATCACCAAAGCGGGTGGCTTTGGTTCAGACAGTACCCTTTGTGATGCGCTTTATTTTATTGAGGAGATGTACAGTGGTAACTAAAACTATTGCGATTACGATGGGCGACCCGGCAGGGATTGGTCCGGAAATTATTGTTAAAGCACTCAGCGAGGATGAGCTTAACGGTGCCCCGCTGGTGGTGGTGGGGTGTCTGCAAACGCTGCAACGGCTACAGGCCAAAGGGCTGGCGGATGGCGTCACGTTTCGTGCCATTGAACAGGTCGCCGAGGCCCGCTTCGCTCCGGGCGTGATTCACGTGATCGATGAGCCTCTGGCGCAGCCGGACACGCTGGAGCCGGGCAAAGTGCAGGCGCAGGCAGGCGATCTGGCTTTTCGCTGCGTCAAACGGGCGACCGCGCTGGCGATGAAGGGCGACGTGCATGCCATCGCCACGGCGCCGCTGAATAAAGAAGCGTTGCATCTTGCCGGGCACAACTTCCCGGGGCATACCGAACTACTGGCAACGCTGACCGAAAGCCGCGACTACGCGATGGTGCTCTATACCGATAAACTGAAGGTGATTCACGTTTCGACCCACATCGCCCTGCGCAAATTCCTTGATACCCTCAACGGGCAGCGCGTGGAGACGGTGATTGGGATTGCGGATACCTTCCTGAAGCGCGTCGGCTTTGCGCAGCCGCGTATCGCGGTGGCCGGGGTGAACCCGCATGCGGGGGAAAATGGGCTGTTTGGTGATGAAGAGATCCGCGTGCTCACGCCGGCTATCGATCATATGAGAGCGAAGGGGATTGATGTCTATGGGCCATGTCCGCCGGATACTGTGTTCCTGCAGGCTTACGAAGGCCAGTACGACATGGTGGTGGCGATGTACCACGATCAGGGACATATTCCGCTTAAACTGCTGGGATTCTATGACGGTGTTAACATCACGGCAGGGTTGCCGTTCATTCGCACCTCTGCCGATCACGGTACGGCATTTGATATCGCCTGGACGGGAAAAGCAAAATCTGAGAGCATGGCCGTATCGATTAAACTGGCAATGCAACTGGCGTAATATCCTGTTATGAAAGGGCAACACCGTCTTGATGAGATAGTCGCGTATTTGAAAAATCATACGCTGGTTACCGTGGAACAACTGGTGGAAGCCGTTGACGCATCCCCGGCAACGATCCGCCGCGACCTGATCAAACTCGATGAACAGGGCGTCATCAGCCGCAGCCACGGCGGTGTTGCGTTGCGTCGCTTTGAACCCGCGCAACCCACAACCAACGAAAAGCAATTGCGCTCGCCTGCTGAAAAGCGGGCGATTGCGCGTTTTGCCGCCTCAATGGTGCGTGCGGGCGATGCCGTGGTGCTCGACGCCGGTACCACCATGCTGGAACTGGCAAAATGCTTAACGCATTTGCCGCTCAGGGTCATCACCGTTGATCTGCATATTGCTCTGTTTCTTTCCGAATTTCGCCAGATAGAAGTGACCATCGTCGGTGGGCGTATTGATGACAGCAGTCAGTCCTGTATTGGCGAGTTTGGGCGCAAAATGCTGCGTAGCGTTTATCCTGATATCGCCTTTATGAGCTGTAACACCTGGAGCATGGAAAAAGGGGTGACTACCCCAACGGAAGACAAAGCGGGGCTGAAACAGGAAATTATCGCTAACGCCCAGCGCAAGGTGCTGCTGGCGGACAGCAGTAAATACGGTGCGCATTCGCTGTTCAATGTGACGCCGCTAAGCCGTTTTACTGACGTTATCACCGATGTCAATTTACCGCTTGAGGTGCAAAACCAACTGCAAGCGCAGTCGGTTGCGCTTACGCTGGTCCAGCCTTAATAATTAATTTCATAATTATATTAGATCGGCTAAATATAATTTTACGGTGGGTGTTGTACTCGCCGTAAATAATATTATTTCTCTGATAATTATATCTGTTAATTCCTCGTTCTGTGATTTCTGTCACTCTTTGCCAGAGCATGTGTCCTACTATTAATTTGCCTTATGGAAAAGTGTATATTCGCTCTATCCCTTGAGATATTTTCAACGCATTAAGGATATATTATGAAAATTGATGTTTCATTGTCTTTAGGGTTTACAGATAGTCAAGGCGTCGTAGAAAGCGGAATAAATGTTAACCTCAGTATTCCTGCCGGGGAAATGTCTGCGAAAAACCCGGTGAAATTCTTCGCAGTTCAAACGGATAAGGACGGAAAGGAGACTGCGGGTGGAGGAAAAATGCTTGAGGTCGCGGTCGGTGATAGTTCGCATGTCTACGTTGCGGTAGCGCCGCCGAAATATCTGCTCGAAAAAGCCCAAATAGATAAAACTGTCCGCGCGCTCGATGTAAAAGTTCAGGAAGGAAAATATAATCCCGGCACCGGTGAATTCGACACAACGCCGAAACCAGCCTGATAAAACGGTTGATAATATAAATTATATATTGGGTCGTTCCTTGCTTTATTGGTGATATAACAAACCGACGGAATTCGGCGTCCAGCGAGATAAAGTATGGACACATTGCGCCTTGGTATTCATGCTGAGTTAGAAATCGGCTCACTGCTGGGCGGAGAAATAAACTGGCCGCTGGAATGTGAACTGACGATTTGCGGTGACTATTATTTAGTTCAGGCCGATGTGGTGCGTGGCGAGCAGGGCGGGCTGGATATTCTGCAATTGCTGAATACCTCATTCGGCTGCTCGTTGCCCGAAGGGGTTATCAACGTCGATAAAGCGGGGTTCTTTACCTTCGCCAGGCGCCGGGAAATCCGCGAAGATAAAACGCTGGAGCAGATTTTCCCGGCTCATACCCTGCCGGACAGCATTGCCGGCACGGTCCTACCGATGGATAACACCACCGCGTTCTGGCTGGTGGTGAACCTGCACGCGCTTGATATCCTGGATCATTTAGTCGAAATCGGCGTGCCGGGGCAGGAGAACCAACTGGCGCTGCATGCGCTGCTGAACAATGGCAAAAGCGCCACCGATAATTTCCACGAGGTCATACTTAGCGCCGCGTTGCCGGATATGACGTTGCTGCATGTCATTTCTTTCAAAAACACCCGTTTTTGTCTTCATATTGCTTCCGATCAACGCCGCGCGTTCCAGTTGGCAGGAACTGTGCGGGTTAATCTCTTCGGGCAGGAGTACGCATTTCATGGTCGTATCGACTCTGACAGTCGCTTTCTGCATGCAGAGATTTCCTCTTCACACCAGTTAGATAAACCGTTCAGCGGCGAAATGCGCGGAATTGTCTTTGACGATCTCGCGTTCTGCCTGAATCACGCTTATCAGGATGCGGATCTTACGGAAAATGCGGGCGTGCCGCTGCAGCCGGGCGAGTCGTTACTCTGGCTCAGCGGTCGCGTGCGTTACGCCAGCCTGATGCTGAGTGGCAAGCTGTATTTGCATAACGGGAGCCCGGTGCTGGCCTGTGTGGCTATCGAGCAGGATTTTTCCCTCAGCCAATTTTTTGCACAGTCGCTCGGCATCTCCTGGCCCGCTTCGCTGTTCGATCTGCAACTGGGCGCGGGAAGTCAGATCTACTATCGCGCCGCGCAGACGCCGCTTCCTTCCTGTTTTTCTGTTGCTGACTATCGGAACGGATTTAACATCCTGGCCTATATCAGCCTGACGTTGTGGAAAACCCTCAGTTTCTCTCTGACGTTACAGGTGACTGATGATGCGGTTATCGGGAGTGCGGCGCTACATGCGCCTGTCGATCTGTATATCATCCAGCTTACTGGAAAAGGAGGGGGACAAGGACCGAATTTTGGTCTGGCAAAAAAAGGGCAGGATTTGGCGATGTATTTTGCCGGCGGCGTCTGCTTTTTCGGCGAAAAATGCGGTGATATTACGGTTTCCTGTTCGCGAAACACGGCCGGAAAACTGCACGTTAGTGGAAGCATCTTTGTCAGCGCCGATGTGTTCCGCAATCTGATCCCGAAGCCCGTCGCGCTTGAGTTTGCTTACAACAGCGACGACGGTTTTTCGCTTAAAAACTGGCCGGATTTTGACTTCGCTCATTCGTGTATCGATTTTGTCGAGGAGATAAAGCAGTGGGCGAATTCGGCGCGGGGTGGCATTTGCAGCGCCATCCCCGGCTTTATTAACCAGCATTTACTGCAAACCACCTTTCATCTGCACCCCTCATTTGCGTCACAGCGCGGCAGTAACAATCTGTGCCTGTGCTTAAGTGGGTGTTACACCCTGAGCATGTTTGACGAGGAGATCCTGACTCTCAGCTTGCCGTCGCTGGTTTCTGTTGCCCTGCCGGATAACGTGAGCTGGGATGCACTGCCCAATCTTATCGGCCAAGCGCTGGCCGATGCCGGGTCCTCGCTGATTAAGGGGATCGTGAATAACAGTGAAAACTTAAGCAAAGTTCTGCTGGTGCTGTGCGGTAAGGAAGCACTGGAGACGGCGGCAACGCTGGCCTGTCGTAATCTGATCGACCAGGTCATCGTCAATGCCCTGCGTGTGGCGGTTGCCGCGCTTATCGAAGAGTATGGTGGCAAGATAGCGGCCGGCGCGCTTGCCGGACTGTTCGCGCTGATTGCCTCGCACACGAAAGACCATCCGCAGCCGAAGCCTAAACCTGACCCGACTGTCGCACCGGACGTGCCGGAATATTTGCTTGCAGGAACGCGGGTTAATGCCGAGGGGCAACCGGAGATCGTTTTCACATGGAGTCCGGCGGCGCTGGCGGATAAATACAGGGCAGAGCTGCAAGATGCCGGGGGTAATTCGCTGGCGAAAAATGAAGTCCCAAATAATGGCTATCAGACCATTTTCCCCAGAAGTAAAAGCGGCGACAGCACAGAGAAATATGTTCTTTCGGTACAGGCTGAGGGGAACGGAAAACGTAGCGACTTCGCCCGCTGCACGTTGAACCGATTATCCTCCCCCGCGCTGAGCGTGCAGTACCAGCAAACGAAAGGGCTGCAACTCTCATGGTCATCACCCGCCAGTCGTGCCGAAGGCTTCGAATTAAAAATTGCTAGCGAAAACAGCGAACGCCGACTTTCGGTTAACGAACCCCATGCTGTTTTTGACCCCGACCTGCCGGAACACACAGCGATGCATTACCGATTTTCGGTGCGGGCACTTTCCTCGTTGCCCAATCTGAGCAGCGCCTTTAGCAAGGAAGTTGTTCGTACCCGCATACCTGGCAGCACGCTGACCAACCTTTCGCTTCAGGCGGAGCAACTGACAGTGACCTGGCAGGCTCCGGCGCAGGCCAGCCAAAACCGGCTACAACTGCGTTCCCGACACGGCGGGCAAAGTTGGTTGGCCTGTGTGGAGGCACCAGCGCAACGCTATGTTTTTGCGCTGCCGATGGAAGAGGGGTCAGGGCTATTCTTCGCGCAAGTTTCCGCCAGGGTGGCTGATGGCAGCGAAGCGTTACCAGCGCTGTGGAGTGCGGAACGACGCGTGTTCCGCTCGCTATGTCATCTCGCACAGATTGCCCGGAGGCGGGGACTCACTGCTCTCGAATGTGGTCAATTTTTACGCCACGACAGACCCGCCGCAAAACTTCAGGCGATCGTCTGCTGTCTGGCTGCGGCAGGGTATCCGCTAACCGACCTCACGCTGGCGTTACGCCAACTCTTTACTGCTGCCACGTTGATGGATCTGGCGAAGGGCTTATTCCGTGCCGGGTATTCGCGCGAGGAGGCGGATGGCGGATTAACCGCCGCGTGGCCTGACGTCAGCAGGGCTGAAATGCATCAGGTGCTCGATGCCGTTTACGGCACCGGGCTTTCGCTTGAGCAGGCAGCAGCGCAATTCTTCGCACAGGGTATTAACGGCACTGACTGCGGTAAGCAACTGATTGCCCGCTATCCGCATACCGAAAGCGTGGACCTGGCGAAAGCGATGGCGAAGGCCGGTTATGCGGCGCATGAAACCTCGGCTGGCCTGGTCGGTGCCCGTGCGGATATGCCTCTGAACGAACTGGCCGCAGCGCTGCTGGCAGCCTACGGCCCACCTCAGACGGCTGAAGCGCTGGCACTGGACGCCTTCGCGCAGGGCCTGAACGGGGCGGAATGCGGTAAGCGACTGATTACCGCACACCCACACACAGGCAGCGTGGACCTGGCGAAAGCGATGGCCAATGCCGGATACGATGCCAAAGAAACCTTAGCGGGGCTTACCAGTGCTCGCCCGGATCTCACCCTTAAAGCGTTAGTCGCCGCGATACGAGCGGCGTATGGCTAGCCATTTTCTTTTTGTTTATTTATGGAGGCTACACATGAATATTGAACCCGGTATTTTTTCACAACTGGTTGAGCAGCAAAAACGGCTTGGTTTGCCTTCGTTCGTCGCTGCGAGACGCGTCCTGGATTTTCTGACGCTGAACCAGGGGCGTCGTGAGCTGGGGGCGGCCGATCTGAAAGCGTTTGTTCAGGCCGCAGCCAACCACTTTAGAGATTTGTCACTACTGGACTACGCAAAGTTACTGCGGCCTTACAGTAAATCCGTAGGCGAACTGGCAGAGGCTATTTGTGAAATGGCGGCGGACGCGGCTGAACTGGTTGCCGTGCTGCTGGATGGCGAAGTCTATCCCCAGGCGAGCAAAGACGAGATACGGGAGGCGCTGGGGCGCTGTGGTTACTCGTCGCGTGATGTCGACATGGCCATCAGGCTCAACTTCGCCGTAACGTTTGTCGTTCAGGCCAATCGTCCCTGGCAGGATACGGGCATAACGCTGGAAGCCAATGAGAAAGCGGTGATTCAATATCTGAGCGGCTGGTGGTTTATCAGTCCTCAACTGCCACGGTGCGACGGTAACGGCGGGCCACGTCGGATCTCGTATCCAGACTACGCGCTGCCGGGATATCCGGAAGGCGGGCTGGTGGGGCGGGTCAATAACCAGGCTTTTTGGGTGGGGAATCAATGCGAAACGCCTGCGGGACTTACCGGCAAACTGGCGCTGTGTCCAAATGATGATTTACCCGGTTCTTATGGCGTGGGGCTGGCAGACAATATAGGCAGCCTGACGGTAAAAATCAGCGTAAAGCGGCGTTAAATTGCGGGTGAAACCAATGCCGGGCAGAACAGCCCGGCGAACATCGGGCACGTTTATTTCACGTAGGCCAACAGGCTCAGGGAGTCGCGCGCCAGCGCTTTGCATTTTTTGGCGACAGGAATACCGATACCGCTCAAATCGCGATAGCTGTCTTCACCGAGGGCTTTCATATCGAAGGTGTCGTAATTGCTGAGGTCCCACTTGTTTTGCTGGGCAAAAAACACCAGTGCGCGACGAATTTGCCCGTTGGGTAAATTCTGGTAACCACAGTCATTTTTCAGAAAGACAAACACTGCCGTAAGATCGGCCATATCTTCAGCTTCAGATTCGCTGAGTGCATAACTGTTCGCACATACGGCCATCAGGCTGCCGAACAATACGGTTCTGAAAAACGTCTTCATTGCTTCTACCACTGCATCACGGAAAGTAAACGTTAGCATACTGCGGACGAGGCGACGACTGTTATTATCACTTTAGTGATATCTCCAGCTTGACCTTGTCGTAAGGGGAGGGTCTATGCTCTGAATTCGGATTTTGGTTCGCCTGCTACACAATAAGGAAATAATTATGCAACGTCGTGATTTCTTGAAATATTCCGTAGCGCTGGGCGTTGTCTCGGCCTTACCGCTCTGGAGCCGTGGCGTCCTTGCCGCCGGCCGCCCCACCTTACCGATTCCCGACCTTCTCACCGCTGACGCCAGCAACCGCATCTCCCTAAAGGTGATGGCGGGGCAATCCACCTTCGGCGGGAAAACGGCGACCACCTGGGGCTATAACGGTAATCTGCTGGGACCCGCGCTGAAGTTACACAGAGGAAAAGCGGTTACCGTTGACATCCACAATCAGCTAAATGAAGAAACGACTGTGCACTGGCACGGCGTAGAGGTCCCCGGAGAGGTGGACGGCGGTCCGCACGGAATTATCCCGGCCGGGGGAAAGCGCAGCGTCTCGTTTACCCCCGAACAGCAGGCGGCGACCTGTTGGTTCCATCCTCATCAGCATGGCAAAACCGGACGTCAGGTAGCGATGGGGTTAGCCGGACTAGTGCTGATTGAAGACGATGAGATGCTAAAGCTAATGCTGCCCAAACAGTGGGGCATTGATGATGTTCCGGTGATTGTGCAGGACAAAAAATTCGCGGCTTCCGGAGAAATAGATTATCAGCTTGATGTCATGACCGCCGCCGTTGGCTGGTTTGGCGATACCTTGTTGACCAACGGGGCGATTTATCCGCAACATGCCGCCCCGCGTGGCTGGTTGCGCCTGCGTTTACTTAATGGTTGTAACGCCCGCTCGCTCAATTTCGCTACCAGCGATAAACGCCCGCTGTACGTGATTGCCAGCGACGGAGGACTGCTGGCAGAGCCGGTGAAGGTTGACGAATTACCGATGCTGATGGGGGAGCGTTTTGAAGTTCTGGTTGATGTCAGCGACGGTAAACCGTTCGATCTGGTGACGCTGCCGGTCAACCAAATGGGCATGACCATTGCGCCGTTTGATAAGCCGCATCCGGTATTGCGCATTCAGCCTGTGGCGGTTAAGGCGTCAGGGTTGCTGCCGGATATGCTGACGACTTTGCCAGCGCTCCCGTCTCTCGAAGGGGCCACGGTGCGCCAACTGCAACTGTCAATGGATCCGATGCTCGACATGATGGGGATGCAGATGCTGATGAAACAGTATGGCGACCAGGCGATGGCCGGGATGGATCACGGGCATATGCAGCATGGCGGAATGGGTAAGATGAACCACGGCGGTCACTTTGACTTCCATAATGCCAACAAGATTAACGGTGTGGCGTTTGACATGAATAAGCCGATGTTTGCCGCCGAAAAAGGGAAATATGAGCGCTGGGTGATCTCCGGCGTAGGCGACATGATGCTCCATCCGTTTCATATTCACGGCACGCAGTTCCGTATACTTTCCGAGAATGGCAACGCGCCAGCCGCACACCGGGCAGGCTGGAAGGATACCGTGCGTGTGGAAGGGGGTGTCAGTGAAGTGTTAGTGAAGTTCGCGCATGAAGCGCCGAAGGAGTACGCCTATATGGCGCATTGTCACCTGCTGGAACACGAAGATACGGGAATGATGTTAGGGTTCACCGTGTAAAAAAATGCCGGGGGCGCTTCGCTTGCCCGGCCTACATAAATGTGCCGTAGGCCGGATAAGGCGCAGCCGCCATCCGGCGTTTTGCCGGGGGCGCTTCGCTTGCCCGGCCTACAGAAATGTGTCGTAGGCCGGATAAGGCGCAGCCGCCATCCGGCGTTTACTTTACTTCGCGTCGTCCGGTAACGCATAGGCGACGATGTAATCGCCCATCTTCGTGCCAAACGAACCGTGACCGCCTGCGGAAATCACCACGTACTGCTTACCGTTGACCTCATACGTCATCGGCGTCGCCTGACCTCCCGCTGGCAAACGTCCTTGCCACAGTTTCTCACCGTTGCTCATATTGTACGCGCGCAGGTAGTTATCTGCGGTCGCGGCAATAAACAGCACGTTGCCTGCGGTCGAGATCGGCCCGCCGAGCATTGGCATACCCATATTGAACGGCACTGGAACAGGCATCGGGAACGGCATGCTGTCCTGCGGAGTACCAATACGTTTTTGCCACACGACTTCATTGGTTTTTAAATCCAGTGCGGAGATATAGCCCCAGGCGGGTTGTTTACACGGCAGACCAAACGGTGACAGGAACGGGTTCAGCGTTACGCCATATGGCACACCGTACTGCGGCTGGATACCGGACTCGGTGCCGGTGCCTTTGGCATCTTTCGGCTGTTCCATCGGGTTACCCGGTCCGCGCGGGATCAGTTTAGAGACAAACGGCAGCGCCATCGGGTTAGCAATAGCGACCTGACGGTTTGGATCTACCGAGATACCGCCCCATTCGAACATCCCCAGGTTGCCAGGGAACACCAGCGTGCCCTGTTCAGACGGCGGCGTGAAGATACCTTCATAGCGCATCTGCTGGAAGATAACGCGGCACACCAGTTGGTCGAACATGGTCGCGCCCCACATATCCGCACCGCTCAGGTCTTTCTTCGGACGGAAGCTCAGCTCAGAGAACGGCTGCGTTTTGGTGACGTAATCACCTTTGGCCGCACCCTGCGGAACCGGTTTTTCCGGCGCCGGAACGACCAGTTCACCGTTACGACGATCCAGTACAAAGATGTTGCCGGTTTTTGCCGGGGCATAAATGACCGGGACCTTTTCCCCTTTGACGGTGATATCCGCCAGCGTCGGTTGGGACGGCATATCCATATCCCACAGATCGTGGTGAACGGTCTGATAGCTCCAGGCGAGCTTACCGGTGGTCGCATTCAGCGCCAGAATTGAGCTGGCATAACGCTCCTGTTCCGGCGTGCGGTTACCGCCCCAGATATCTGGCGTGGTCACGCCCATCGGTAGATAGACCAGATCCAGCTTCGCGTCATAGGCCGCCGGTGCCCAGGAGTTCGGAGAGTTAAAGGAGAAGGTATGCTCATCCGAAGGGATCGCATTCGGGTCTTGCGCTCCCGGATCGAACGCCCACAGCAGTTTGCCGTTATTGACATCAAAACCACGGATCACGCCGGAGGTTTCACGGGTGGAGAAGTTATCCGTCACTGAACCGGCAATCACGATCGTTTTATCGGTGATGATCGGCGGTGAGGTTGGCTCATAAAGTCCCGGCGTTTGGTCCGGCATGTTGGTCTGCAGATTGAGCACGCCTTTGTTGGCAAAGGTTTCGCACAGCTTGCCGGTTTGCGCATTCACTGCAATCAAACGACCGTCGTTCACCGGCAGGATGATGCGGCGCGGGCAGTCGGCAATCACTTCCGGCGACGCGTTGTCAGCTTTCGCTTCATGATACGAAACGCCACGACAGGTGACGTGCTGGAAGGACTCGTTGGTTTTTAGTTCCGGGTCATAGTGCCATTTCTCTTTACCAGTTGCCGCATCGAGGGCAAACAGGCGCTGGTGCGCGGTGCAGAGATAGAGCGTATCGCCCACTTTGATGGGCGTGACTTCGTTGGTCAGTTCGCCCGGATCGTTCGACTGCTTCAGATCGCCAGTACGGAATACCCAGGCTTCTTTCAGGTTGTGAACGTTATCAGCGTTAATTTGTTTCAGCGGAGAGTAGCGTTGACCTTCCTGGTTACGGCCATAGGCCGGCCAGTCGTTATCCGAAACGGTCGAAATCGGTTCGGCGGGTGTGGATTCCGCACTCAGCGTGCCGTGGATTTCCTGTGGATCGTTGAAGCCTGCCCAGGTCAGGATCCCACCGCTAATCAGCAGGGCGACAAGCAGTGCCGCCACTGCGCCGCCGGAAGGCACGATCAGTCGACGCCAGACAAAAGGCAAAATCAGCCAGATGCCGAAGAAGACCAGGATGTCACTGCGCGGCGTTAGCGCCCAGAAATCGAAGCCGACTTCCCATACGCCCCAGATCATGGTTGCCAGCAGCAGGGCGGCATAAAGCCACAGCGCGGCGCGTTGACCGCGCCAGAGCAACAGCGCGACGCCAAGCATTACCAGTCCGGCGATGGGGTAATACCAGGAGCCGCCTATTGCGACCAGCCAGCCTCCACCAATGAGAAGATATAGCCCGCAGAGTGCTGCGAAGAGGGCCGTTAGCGTCACGAGAAGCCGTGGCGAACGAGCGTTGTTATCTGCCATAAAAACACACCATCTCAAGTCATTAATATTTTAGTAGCATTTAATTATAGAGTTTAACATGTGTGACCGCTGTCACAAAACGAGCTTTATTAAGAGATGCCGCGAATAAATGCTTTTGCTGGTATACTGCGTGGCTTGCACTTCGATGCTGTCTTATCAAGAGCAGGCATGAAGTGATTTATTTTTAAATCATATGGTTAGAGATATGAAACATACTGTAGAAGTCATGATCCCCGAAGCGGAGATCAAAGCGCGTATCGCCGAGCTTGGGCGTCAGATCACTGAACGTTATAAAGACAGCGGCAGTGATATGGTGCTGGTTGGTCTGCTGCGCGGCTCATTTATGTTTATGGCGGACCTGTGTCGTGAAGTCCAGGTATCTCATGAAGTCGATTTTATGACCGCCTCCAGCTACGGTAGCGGTATGTCCACCACCCGTGATGTGAAAATCCTTAAAGACCTGGATGAAGACATTCGTGGTAAAGACGTGCTGATTGTGGAAGATATTATCGACTCCGGGAACACGCTGTCGAAAGTGCGTGAGATCCTGAGTCTGCGTGAGCCGAAATCACTGGCTATTTGTACGCTGCTGGATAAACCGTCGCGCCGTGAAGTGAACGTGCCGGTGGAATATGTCGGCTTCTCGATTCCGGATGAGTTTGTGGTGGGCTACGGAATTGATTATGCCCAGCGTTACCGCCATCTGCCGTATGTGGGCAAAGTGGTTCTGCTGGACGAGTAAGAATGCAAATGCCGGATGGCGTCGCGAGAGCGACTCATCCGGCCTACGCGTGTAGGCCGGATAAGCGAAGCGCCATCAGGCACAGTCATTTATTTGTGGTTGATGTGCTTCTTGCTGAGGTTCGAAACACCCTGGCGATAGCGCTGCTCCAGCGATTCGCGGTTGGTCGCGGTAACGTCCAGATCGCGCAGCAGGCCATCATGAATGCCGTACGCCCACCCGTGAATTGTTACTTTCTGACCGCGTTTCCACGCCGATTGCATGATGGTGGAATGGCCCAGGTTGTACACCTGCTCCATCACGTTCAGCTCACATAAGGTATCCAGACGGCGCTCCTGCGGCATTTCGCCGAGCAATGAGCTATGTTTGAACCAGATGTCGCGAATGTGCAGCAACCAGTTGTTGATCAAACCCAGTTCCGGGTTTTCGACCGCTGCCTGAACGCCGCCACAGCCATAGTGACCACAGATAATAATGTGTTCAACTTCCAGTACATCAACGGCATACTGAATAACGGAAAGGCAGTTCAGATCGGTGTGGATAACCAGGTTGGCCACATTACGGTGAACAAATAATTCGCCAGGTTCAAGACCGGTTAAACGTTCGGCAGGAACGCGGCTGTCGGAACATCCAATCCATAGAAAGCGCGGTTTCTGCGCTTGCGCCAGTTTCTCAAAAAATCCGGGATCCTCTTCCACCAGCATTTTTGACCATAGTGCATTGTTGCTGATGAGTGTATCTATGTCTTTCATGGAGGTTAACGACCTGTAACCAAGTAATTGCGTTGGGCTAATATAGGGCAACTCCGGGATTATTTAAACCATATATAAAGTGTAAGAACGTAAGGTAAGTAAAAATTCATGACCATTGCACTGGAACTTCAACAACTTAAAAAAACGTATCCCGGTGGCGTTCAGGCGCTGCGGGGGATAGATTTACAGGTGGATGCGGGGGATTTCTACGCGCTTCTGGGGCCAAACGGAGCCGGGAAATCGACCACTATCGGCATCATTAGCTCCCTGGTTAATAAATCTTCCGGGCGCGTTAGCGTCTTTGGTTACGATCTCGAAAAAGATGTCGTCAACGCCAAACGCCAACTCGGGCTGGTGCCGCAGGAGTTTAACTTCAACCCCTTTGAGACGGTGCAGCAGATTGTCGTCAATCAGGCGGGTTACTACGGCGTTGAGCGTAAAGAGGCCATTGAACGGAGCGAAAAGTATTTAAAACAGCTCGATCTGTGGGAAAAACGCAATGAACGTGCGCGGATGTTATCCGGTGGGATGAAGCGTCGTCTTATGATTGCCCGCGCGCTGATGCATGAGCCAAAACTGCTGATCCTCGACGAACCGACGGCGGGTGTCGATATTGAACTGCGTCGTTCAATGTGGGGCTTTTTGAAGGATCTCAATGACAAAGGCACCACCATTATTTTGACCACCCACTACCTGGAAGAGGCCGAAATGCTGTGCCGGAATATCGGCATTATTCAGCACGGTGAACTGGTCGAAAATACCTCAATGAAGGAGCTGCTTTCCAAGCTGAAATCGGAAACCTTCATTCTCGATCTTGCGGCCAAAAGCCCGCTGCCAAAGCTAAATGGCTACCAGTATCGTTTGGTGGATACCTCAACGCTGGAAGTGGAAGTTCTGCGCGAGCAGGGCATCAACAGCGTTTTCAGCCAGCTTAGCGAACAGGGGATCCAGGTATTAAGTATGCGTAACAAAGCGAACCGCCTTGAGGAACTGTTTGTCTCTCTGGTTCAGGAAAAACAAGGAGATCGCAAATGATGCAGCTTTACTGGGTTGCGCTAAAAAGCATCTGGGCGAAAGAAATTAACCGCTTTATGCGTATCTGGGTGCAAACGCTGGTCCCGCCGGTGATTACCATGACGCTTTACTTCATTATTTTCGGCAACCTGATTGGTTCGCGTATTGGTGAGATGCACGGTTTTAGCTATATGCAGTTTATCGTGCCGGGGCTGATTATGATGGCGGTGATTACCAACGCCTATGCCAACGTGGCCTCATCGTTCTTTAGCGCCAAGTTCCAGCGCAACATTGAAGAACTGTTGGTCGCGCCGGTGCCGACGCATGTCATTATTGCCGGGTTTGTTGGCGGCGGTGTGGCGCGTGGCCTGTGCGTGGGGGTTCTGGTAACGGCGATTTCGCTGTTTTTTGTACCGTTCCAGGTGCACTCGTGGCTGTTTGTCGCGCTGACGCTGCTCTTAACCGCCGTGCTGTTTTCGCTCGCCGGTTTGCTGAATGCGGTATTCGCCAAAACCTTCGATGACATCAGCCTGATCCCCACCTTCGTGCTGACGCCGCTGACTTACCTTGGCGGGGTGTTTTATTCCCTGACGCTGCTGCCGCCGTTCTGGCAAGGTTTGTCGCAGTTGAACCCGATTGTCTACATGATCAGCGGTTTTCGCTACGGTTTCCTGGGCATTCACGACGTTCCGCTGGTGACGACGTTCGGCGTGCTGGTGGTCTTTATCGTGGCGTTCTATCTGATCTGCTGGTCGTTGATTCAACGTGGCCGTGGATTGCGGAGCTGAACCTTCTTCCTCTCCTCCCGCTGAGGAGGAGAGTTTTTGACCACCATCAGTATTCGCAATTCATCACGCTGCTAAACTACTTGCCCGCTAATGAGGTGAGCAATGTTAGGTTGGGTTATTACCTGTCACGACGATAAAGCTGAAGAGTTGCTGAGTCGTCTGGAAAAAAAGCACGGTCCTCTGGCGCAATGTCGGGCGGTCAATTTCTGGCATGGGCTGAGTGCCAATATGCTGAGCCGAATGTTATGCGACGCGTTACATCAAACGGATACCGGCGAGGGCGTCATATTCTTAACCGATGTTCCGGGCGCTGCGCCTTATCGCGTCGCGTCGTTGCTGAGTCATAAGCATCCACAATGCGAAGTCATTTCCGGCATCAATTTGTCACTGCTCGAACAGATGATTCCACATCGTCATTCACTGACCAGCCCGGCGTTTCGCGATCGCATCGTTTCCCTTGGCGAACCGGAAGTCACCAGCCTCTGGCATCAACAGCAGAAAAATCCGCCGTTTGTTCTGCTCCATGATCTGTATGACTGTTAGCCTTTTCTATTTTTGAGGTGAATGGGTACAATTGTCGCGTTGGTTGTTTCCCCTGGTTATTTTAATGAAGAAATACGTTTTCCTTTTGCTGCTGTGCGTATCGACGTTCGTCAGCGCGGCGTTGCCTGCCCGCTATATGCAAACTACTGAAAATGCCGCCATCTGGGCACGTATCGGTGATAACACTGTGACCGTGGGAAATGTTCATGCCGGGCAGATTATTTCCGTCACTCCGGTCGCGGCGGACTATTACGAATTCAAATTTGGTTTCGGTACCGGATTTATCGACAAACAGCACCTTGAACCGGTACAAGGCAAGCAGCGCGTCGAGGATAGTCTGGGCGATCTGAATAAACCGCTCAGCAATCAGAATTTGATAACCTGGAAAGCCACGCCGATTTATAACGCGCCGAATGTCGGCAGCGCGCCGTTTGGTGTGCTGGCAGAGAATCTGCGCTATCCCATTATTAGTAAGCTCAAGGATCGGTTAAATCAGACCTGGTATCAGATCCGTATCGGCGAGCGACTGGCGTGGATTAGCGCACTCGATGCGCAGGAAGACACCGGTTTGCCCGTGCTAACGTATCACCATATTCTTCGCGATGAAGAGAATACCCGCTTTCGTCACACCTCAACCACCACTTCAGTTCGTGCGTTCAGTAACCAGATGACCTGGTTACGCGATCAGGGCTACGCGACGTTGTCGATGCAGCAACTGGAAGGGTATGTCCGCAACAACATGAACCTGCCTGCGAAGGCGGTGGTGATTACCTTTGACGATGGTCTGAAGTCGGTGAGTCGCTACGCGTATCCGGTGCTGAAGCAGTACGGCATGAAGGCCACTGCGTTTATTATCTCGTCGCGCATTAAAGGCCGTCCGCAGAAATGGGATCCAAAATCACTTCAGTTTATGAGCGTTTCAGAGTTAAACGACATTCGCGATGTGTTTGATTTTCAGTCGCACACCCATTTTCTACATCGGGTAGATGGCTATAAGCATCCCATTTTGCTGAGCCGCAGCGAGCACAATATTCTGATGGATTTTAAGCGATCGCGTCGTGCGCTTGCCCAGTTTAATTCGCACGTGCTTTATCTTTCCTATCCGTTCGGCGGCTATAACGCAAAGGCGGTGCAGGCCGCGCAACAGGCCGGGTTTCACTTAGCGGTGACGACGGTAAAAGGGAAGGTGAAACCGGGGGATAATCCGTTCTTACTGAAACGCCTGTATATCTTAAGAACGGATTCGCTGGAGACAATGTCGCGGCTGATCAGCAATCAGCCGCGGGGGTAGATTACTCGTAAGTTACCTGGAACGTGACGCTGCTACCGAATGCTCCGACAGTTACCGGTTCGCTACCGATCTTAACCAATTGGGCTGCTAGTGCTTTATCGACAATATTTACGGGATCTCCGTACATTTCTCCAACAGCGATGACACGGTCATAACTGTCCGCAGGGACAGGGTAGTTCGAGTTTGGTGAGTCCAGAATCATGACTCCTACTCCTCCGGCGGCGCTCACACCACTGTTATCCACGATGGCATTGGTGAAATATTTCTTGTCGGTGGTCGTATGCGTTGAGGAGAGAGTGTAGTGAACATACGTTGTGTTTACGCAAGTCCCCGTAATATGAAATTCGACTTTATCAGTACTTCCATTCTCGACTTCAGCGGGATACCAGTCTCCAAGGTTAACTGTCGTCGGGGCACGCAGTATGCAGCTAGGCCGATTTAACGGAATGCTAAAAGACATTTCTGACATATTAACCAATGGACGTGGATGGTCATATACAGAGGTTCCATTTGGATTACCAAGAATTATTTGACCAATAGGACCGCCGCTTGCCGTTAAAAAGTTTTCATCAGAGGGCACACCCGTAAACCCGTTTGTCTGCCAGAATTCCATACGAACATGCCAGGTTTTCTCCTGGAACTGATCTTCATTTTCTCCGCCGTTAGCCGTTTCGTACCATCCGTTAGGATTGGGGGGGAACCACGCTGAAACGCCATTGCCATCGGGATAGAATGCCAGCGTATAAACGATGCCGGGGATGTTGGTTCTGAACGTCGCTTTATCGTCGATATAACCTTCCAGCATTGCGTTATTGGTCATTTGGTAAACGTTTTCGCCATCATTACCGCCTGAACAGTGGGATTTCAATGCAGGCGTTGTCTCCATAACGATCGTATTACTGATTAAGGTTGGCGTGGTGACCGTGCCGACGGGGAGGGGGGTAATCACAGGCTGTACGCCTGGCGACATAATCAACACATCTTCATCACCGTAAAATTTGCATTCCTGCAAATCTGCACGTGACATGCCTGAAATACCAAGCATTGCAACGGCTAAGAGAACGAAATGTTTTTTCATTATAAATCCTTTTATTCGTAAGTCACATTAACCAGAACATTACTCATGACCACTCCGCTGGTAATAGCTCCAACATTCTGATAACGCGCGTAAAACCCATAATCCTTTATATAATTCTCACTATTTCCACTGACATCATAAATAACGTTAGAACTGCCATCGCTCTTCAAAACATTAGCCTTGAACGTATCAGAAAAAATAACGATACCCACATTTTCTGCCGCACCTGCGGTGGCGTCATTTTTAAACACCTGCTTCTGGTTATTCCAGAAACCATTTTGTGGGGTAAAGCTAAATTTTAACTGGCTTACGCTCGCGCTATCTCCGCTACTTACATAGCAGTTGTCTATGTGAATAGTGAAAGGTGTGCCTGCTTCATCATCGGTTGGCGATAAACGATCGCTCTTGTCGTTGTTATAAAACCAGTCGCGTGCTACGGTCGGTAAATATATCTCTCCACCGTTTTCAACACTTAACCGGCAAGTATTATTAACAATATTTGCTGTCAGGTTTACGTCTACACCTGAACTTGCCTGGCTTACGCCAGGCAGAGTGCTACCAGCCAGACCGATAAGCAACATCAGACCGGTCTGGTGTAATTTTAACGCTGATAGTTGCATGATCATTCCTGAATTACGGGTACGCTATAGTGAAGGTTACAGGCGCGGTTACGGCACCAGTGCCCACATCATCAATGGTCTTATCTTTCGCAATCACGATACGAGAGTTCATCGGGAACTCGCCGGCACCGTTGGTAATGGTCACTTCCTGAGCCGCTGGCGGAGTGTTACAACTCATCAGCAGACCGGTATCAACGATACCGGACCAGACTTCGAAGCCTGTCTCTAATCCACCGGAGTAAGAATCACCATTCCCGCCAGTGCCAGTACATGCCCCACCAGAGCCTTTCGCAGCAGATACCGTCGCTTTGGTTACCCCAGAACAGTTGGTAAAGGAAATTTTAAGTGGTTCAACGCGTGTTTTATTCACGAGGTCTGATTTATAAACATCGCCGAATGCCACTGTGGTTGTTTCAGTTCCCGCGTTATTGAGCACTTTTGCTGTACACGTGCCTGATACAATTTTTGATTTAATCGTCAGTTCGACACTGCTGGTACCTGTAATTGCTGCACTCGCCATTCCAGAGAACAGAAGGGCAGAAACGGACAGGGCCATAAAAGTTGATTTCATTTTCATAATGTTGCTCCGTTTTCCTGCACCAATCACTCGTAGCTGAATTCAAAGGTTGCTACGGTTTGAAAATCGCCAATTGTCATTTTGTTTGGCTGGGTTTCACGTAAGGTGGCCACCAGAGCAACTTCTTTATTCTGGAGTTCTGTTGGGCTCCAGACCAGGCGCTCAGTATCCACGGTAGAGTTAACGATAAAGGGGGCTTCAGGTGCACTCGCTCTGGCGATTTCGACTGAAGCGTAATCTGCTGCGCCTGGTGCTGCCTGGTTAATAATCCCTGATGGCAAATAACCTGATTTAGTTCCTTTTACGGTTGTTTTTAATGAGGCCAGCGACGCCGGGCATTCAACCATTACGATTTTGAAAGTGGCATTTGCCGTTCCGGCTTTGACATCGTCAAGTCGTACCTGGCCATTGTTACCAATAGTCAGCGTTTGCTGCGTATCAGAACCTGCGCCGCCGACCAGTTTCATATCACAGGTGGTTTCGCGGATATTGGCGGTGAAGTTAACGTCCAGATTGGTGCCTTCGGCAAGCGCTGAACCTGATAACGCCAGCATCGTTGTGCCAACGATGGACAGGCTAAAAAGATTTTGTTTCATACTCATTCTCATCTATTTTCCTGAATAATTACATTTGGCACTGTTGATTATTAAGTACCGTTGTAAGTCCTACTTTTTGAGCATTAGGTAAAACCTGATAGCGAACATCACATTTGCTGTTCTTATCATTTCCCCAGACCACGTGCAGTACGCCCTGATCTTCAACACCACGGACATAGGCCTGCCCTGCCTGTCCTACGGTGCCAACAGTTTCATTTTTTTCATTTAGCACATCGGCACCAAGTGGAATAAAGCCTTTATCGGTGCGCTGGAGTTCTAAAATTAATGAACGACCTTCATCCGTTTCGAAATTAACCAGCACGACGGAGCCGCTGCGAGGAACAGTAATTTCGCTGGTGTTCTTAATTTCTACGTCGTTTTCGAGCGTACTAATATCTAAATAAACCCGGTTTTCTCGATAGGCAGACATATAAGGCAAAATGCCATAACCCGAGTTACCAATTTCACTGCTACCAAAACCAATACCCGCGCCTTTAGCGCCGCTCGCTTTGACCAGAGCCAGAGCATCATTGTCACCAATACTGCCAGGCGCAAAGGCAACGCCGCCGGAATGCAATACCATCCCGCCGTTATACGACGCTGAGTACTGTTTACTGTTGTCATCGCCGAAGGAGGCTGATAAACCCAGTGGACCATACTCGCTGTTATACGAACCATAACCACTGATCTGATTCAGGTTGCCGTAATTTCCCCGAGTTTGATGCCGCGCTGACGGAATAACTCACTTTATTGTCTTGCGTGTTACCGCCTGCGGAGGTATTAAAGCTCGTTCCCCCTTTAAGATCGGAACGTAAGCCCATATTGATATTTGAGAATCCGCCAGAGCGTTCGCTATCACGCGAAAATACGCTTAAAGGGATACTGAGACTTAAATAAACGCTATCGTCTTTTTTCCCATTTTGGTCGTAGGTACGCTGTACCGACAGGCTATAGCTGCCGTAGGTAAAACTATTGTTATATCCGATATTGTAGTTGGACGTAGACCCGGTAGCGTTCCAGTAATCCTGCCACGTACCGCTGACATACAGGGAGCCGAAACTATTTTCTCCAGAATTTAGCGGTTGGTTAAGGCTAATTTGCACCTGATTTTTGGTACGCTGGTAGTCCTCGTAAAGCGCTTCGTTGGAATCATAGCTCCGGTTTGAATATTTCTGCCGGGCAATACCGTCACGAAGCTGGGCCGCATCGCTAAGACTGAGATAATCTTCCGTCGAGAAACGGTAGGCCGCAACGTTAAAAGAGGTATTCGTTGTCTCAATCATTTTGCTATAAGTGACGCGATAACTTTGACCGCTAAGGGTATCAAGACCCTCGATCTCAGCATGTGATTGCGTGGCGTCAATTGCAAAAGCACCGATTTGAGTATTCATCGCCAGACCTATAATTCCGGCGTAAAAGTCCATATCAGTAAACTGTGCGCCCATATAGCCTGTGAAGGTATTATTCAGACCATAGTAAAGTGTGCTGTAGCCGACTTTTGGCGTATCGAGCAAAGAGTCATCATTCAATTCACCCACACCAACGTCCCAACGTGATGCTCCCGGACGAAGCATTTGCGTAACGGATGAAAAGGGCACTGTAAACGTACGCTTGCTGCCATCCGCTTCCTCAATAGTGACCTGGAGGTCGTTACCATAGCCGGTGGTGCTGAGATCGTTAATTTCGAACGAACCCGGCGGCACAGAAGTTTCATAAATCTTGTTGCCGCTCTGGAGTACGCTGACTTTCGCATTACTGTTCGCAACGCCGCGAATGACTGGCGCATAGCCTGTTGAACCCATAGGTAACATGCGATCGTCACTGTACATACGTGCGCCACGCAGACTCAAAGAGTTAAATGCTTCACCACGCGTGTAGGAATCACCGACAACAAACTGAGCGCTCAGTGGCGTAATATCACGCTGGAGATAAATATCCTGACTGGAGTATTTAGTGCCGTTGTCTTGATCCCAGTTCAGGTTTCCACGTGAACGGAGGCGCCATGGCCCCATATTGAGCCCGTAGCGTAACCCCATATAGGCGCTTTCGGATGTGCTGCCGTTACTTTCGCTATGCCATGCGTTCATGTCGTAGGAAAGAAGCGCGGCAGGGATCCCGTTCTCCCATAAAGAAGGATCAACATATCCCGCAGGCCGTTTCAGCACATATATCTGGGGAAAATTCAGGTCTAAAACCTGTTTGCCGCTGTCATAATGGACAGAGGCTTGAGGGAAAGACGTTTTAATATCAATACAGGTTGTATTATCGTCAACATCCAGATCGCCGCTCAATGTGCTAGTGTCTACGCCTGACTGCGCCAGCAGCAGTTTTGTTACGCAGGGGGCGGCACGTGGAGTCCCATTATCTTTGAATGTAACTTCAACGGTAGATTTAAGCTTACCGTTCAGATTGATTTTTGTGCGATAAACACCTGGCATCACCGGGTTGCCATTTGCAAACCGGCTAATATCAATATTAGTACCACCACTTAGCAGAAGCTGTTCATTAAATTCGATAGTTTCTTCATCCACAGATGAATTTTCTGTGGATGTGTTTTTTTCCGCAAATGCATAGAAAGGTAATGCCGCGCTAACCGCGAGGCATAAAAAAGAACGTCGAAATATCATGGCACATCCACTTAATCGGTGCAGATATCTATATCCGCAGAGTTAATGCTATCAATTATATTTTATGGGGGATGTACGGTTTATTTCATTGCGGATTTATGATGGTCTGTTCCACCGTAATCGTTAATGGTGTCATATTCGACATTACCATTTACGGTTGAGGTTAAACCTTTAACCACCATGGCCGTATCACTGTACGGTTGTACCGACTGATGAATAACTTCATACGCTTTGGAACCGGATTTAACGTTCACCATTGAGACGGAAACATTGTAAGGTGAATTGTTATGTGCCACGAGTTTCACCGTGTTTCCTTCTTTCTTCTGCGACCAGGTTAATTTTTCTGCCGCTTCGCCGGGTGTCCCTTTCAGCCCTTCTGGACGGAAAAAGAACTTAATCCGTGTTCTAAAAGCAAGCTGTAACTGGTTGAGATTTTCTTTATCTGCCGCTTTTGATTTTGGTGGAATTTCCAGAACGTTAAACCAGAAAAGAGACTCGCGATCTTGTGGTAATGGCGTGCCGGTATACGTAATACGGACTGATTGACCCTTTTTCGGATCAATGCGTGATACTGGCGGCGTAATGATGAACGGAAGTTTAAGTTCTTGTGGGTTCACACCGTCGCGCCCATCGTCCAGCCATGTTTGCACCAGAAGGGGCTTATCGCCATGGTTATCAAGATTCACTACCACATCTTTAATTGACTGCGGATACACGATACGCGTGCCGGAGATAACAATATCGGCGCTTGCATTAAACGCAGCAAAAAAGGATGCCATGAGTAATAAGGTCTTGAAACTTTTTATAATTGAAGCATTTATCATATTTCCACTTCCTTTTGGAATTCTTATACGCCCCCCGCATAAAACGGGAGGCGCCAGATTATGATTAACGGATTTCTTATTCGTAAATCATGGTGAAGGCAACCTGTGCCTGCACTGTGCCAGCAGATACTGGGTTAGCAGTCGCATCCCAACCCTGACCCTGGGTATAGGCTACGCGGTAGTACAGGTTACCAGCGCCGCTGGTTGAATCGATAGTGGCTTTCTGAGTGTTGTTGGTCTGGTCAACTTTAATCTGATCGGTTGCAGAGTTACCGTCGTTGGACAGTACCAGGTTTACGTTCTTCGCTGTACCCTGAGCGTTGGTTGGTGGTACCAGCAGACCGCCTTCAGTTGAACTGGAACCAGCCCAGGAAGCGAACTGTGCAGACGCTTTCTTAACAGTTTCAGGATCGCAACCGGTCAGAGACAGGGAGAACTTCTTCTCGCCCAGGGTGCTGGTGGTACCCAGCGCATTTGCGAAATCTTTTACAAACACAGTGTCCAGGGTGACGTCAAAATCATTACCATTTTGATCGATCTTTTGATCGAGGGATACCTGACAGGTATTGTTAGAAACCATACCGTGGAAAGTGATTGTACCTGTGTCAGAATCTGCTGCTACTGCGGAGCCAGCTGCCAGAACCGTTGCCATTGCTAAAGCTAAACCATACTTCTTAGAAATCATTTTAATATCCATATTTGCTGAATTAATAAATAATCTATAATAATGCTTTTTGAAAACTAAATTTCGCCGCGAATTTTATTGACTTTTATGTTCAAAATATATGGAGTGGGCGTGATATTAACTACATTAATTATGTAGTTAAAGTTATGCCTGGATTTTAGACGTGACTATTATTTTATTTATATATTATAAAAGGGACTCATTCAGTATATTGGAAAGAATGAGTCCCTCGAAATAAAACGATCAGGCAACCTGGACCGGAATGGCCTTGGCGGTACGCTTCATTTCATTGTCGCCTTCAAAATAAGCGACTTTTGGCTGCCAGCGGCGGGCTTCTTCATCAGACATGGTCACGAAGCTGGCGATAATCACGATATCACCTACGCTGGCACAGTGCGCTGCCGCACCGTTGACAGAGATGATGCGGGAGCCGCGTTCTGCGGCGATCGCGTAGGTTGAAAAGCGTTTGCCATTGCTTACATTCCAGATATCAATGGCCTCATTTTCGAGAATACCGGCGGCGTCGAGGAAATCCTGGTCAATGGCACAGGAACCTTCGTAGTGCAGGTCCGCCTGCGTCACTTTAACGCGGTGGAGCTTGCCTTGCAGCATTGTGCGAATCATAACTTCTATACCCTGTCGTTTACTTAGGCTAAGCAGGCGCGATGGTCCTGCTTTGAGAATTTTCTCAGGCAGTATTGCCCGATTTTTAACCCCTGTCTACTGGGTTAATATCACGGTCTGGTTGTCGATCAACCGTGCCTGGCCGAGCCATGCGGCAACCAGAATTACCGCGCGTTGACTGCTTTCAGTCAGCTCTAACAGGGTGTCGGCATCGCGGATCTGAATGTCATCCGCACGGAAGCCTTTTTCAGTCAGTTCCTGCTCGGCAAGGGCAATAATCTCTTCCAGCTCACGTTCTCCCGCCTGGAGCTTTTCACTTATATGGCACATCACTTTGTATAAGCCCGGCGCGATCTTACGCTGTTCCGCCGTCAGATAACCGTTACGAGAACTGAGGGCCAGGCCGTCTTTTGCGCGAATAATCGGCACGCCAACGATTTCTATGTCGTAACCCATGTCGGCAACCATTTTGCGGATCAGCGCCAGCTGTTGGAAATCCTTCTCGCCGAAGCAGGCAATATCGGGCTGGACCAGGTTAAACAGTTTGCTCACGATGGTTGAAACGCCACGGAAATGCCCGGGGCGGCTGGCACCTTCCAGCATGGTGGAGAGACCGGGAACCTCGACATAGGTCTGGCCTTCGGTGCCCTGAGGATAAATCTGGTCCGGGGCGGGGGCAAACACCAGATCGGCTTTGCGCTTATTCAACTTTTCGCAGTCTTCCTGGAGTGTTCGCGGGTAACGCGCCAGGTCGTCCGGGTGGTCAAACTGCATTGGGTTAACGAAAATACTCACCACCACCACGTCAGCGCGAGCTTTAGCTTCATCAACCAGTTTCATATGACCGTCGTGCAGATTGCCCATTGTGGGAACCAGTGCGATGCGTTTACCTTCCTGACGCAGGCGGCGAATATGCTGGCGCAGTAGCGGCAGGGTTTCAATTATTAACACAACATGACTCCTTTAGTTGCCAGAGGGGCAGGTAGGCCGTTGCCGGATAGCGCTACGCTTGTCAGGCCTACAGGGGTGACCACCATAAAAATTAATGGAAACTGTGCTCTTCGCCCGGATAGACGCCGGACTCAACTTCGGCAATATACTGCCGCACAGCGGCACGCATGTCGCCTGCGGTGCTTAAGAAATTTTTGGCAAATTTCGGAATGTGACCACCGGTAATGCCGAACGCGTCATGCATCACCAGAATCTGTCCATCGGTCACGTTACCTGCGCCGATACCGATCACCGGAATAGAAAGCGCTTCGGTGACACGTTTGGCCAGTTCAACGGGAACACATTCCAGTACCAGCAGCTGTGCGCCCGCGTCTTCCAGGGCCAGCGCATCATCCAACAGAACCTGCCCGGCATCGCCGCGCCCCTGAATTTTATAACCACCGAAAATGTTTACCGACTGCGGCGTCAGGCCCAGATGTCCACACACCGGCACCGCACGCTCGGTCAGCATTTTTACCGTGTCGACTAGCCAGGCACCACCTTCGATTTTGACCATGTTAGCACCCGCGCGCATCACTATGGCCGAGTTTTCAAACGCCTGTTCTGGCGTGGCGTAGGCCATAAACGGCAGGTCGGAGAGCAGTAAGCAATTTGGCGCGCCGCGGCGCACTGCGCGCGTATGGTAAGCAATATCTTCCACCGTAACGGGAAGGGTGGAATCATGCCCCTGAACGGTCATGCCCAGCGAATCACCCACCAGCATGACGTTGATACCTTCGTCAGCAAACAGTTTCGCGAAGCTGTAATCATAGGCGGTGATGGTGGCAAAGCGCTTTTTCTCTTGCTTGCACTTTTGCAGCAATGAGATGGTGGTCGGTTTCATAACACTTCCTGAAAGTGGACGGCATATTAAACGGCATTCTAGCAGTCACATTCAGAGGGGCAATGGTTTTAAGTCACCGTTTGGCGTGAAAGCCGTTAACGATAATTGAAGAGGGGAATTACCAGCGTGCGGGTTTTTCTGCGCCAAGCGCAGTGAGTTGGTGTTGCAGAGAAATACCGTCAGGAAAAACCAGTTCAGGCGCGATTTCAAAAAGCGGCCACAGCATAAAGCCGCGATTCTTCATGTCGTAATGCGGAACGGTCAGGCGCTCGGTCGAGATAGTCCGATCGCCAAACAGCATAATATCGAGATCTAACGTGCGTGGCCCCCAGCGTTCGGCTTTGCGTACCCGACCTTGCTGTAGCTCAATGCGTTGCGTGTGGTCAAGCAGCGCTTCTGGCTCAAGGGCGGTTTCCAGCGCAACGGCGGCGTTCAGGTAATCGGGCTGATCCTGCGGACCGAGCGGCGGGGTGCGATAAAATGAGGAAACGGCGACGATCTGGCTGTCAGGGATTTCGCCGATTGCCTGGATGGCAGCATTGACCTGCTCAAGAGGAGAGGCCAGATTGCTGCCAAGTGCGATATATACCCGTTGTCTTTCAGGCTGCATCTGTGTTGGCTTTCCTCGCTTATTCCTCACGACGCGGCGCGCGTTTGCGTGGGCGACGATGACGGCGGCGAGGTGCCGGGTCTTCTTCCAGTTCGTTAAGCATGCCTTTTTGTTCTGGTGGTGCTGAAACCTGGAACTCACCCCACCATTGCGCCAGACGCTGCAGTTCAGCGTTGTTCTCGACTTCGGCGCGCAGGGCCAGTAAGTCATAGGAGGCGCGGAATTTCGGATGTTCCATCAGCTTCCAGGCGCGTTTACCCTGGCGACGGGACATACGCAGCTGCAATTGCCAGATGTCGCGGGTCAGCGAAGTCAAACGTTTAGGGATGGCCAGTGAACGGCAGGCTTCATCCAGCACTTCATTCATCGCCAGCGCGAAGGCGTCATAGTAGGCCAGACCGCTTTCCTGGGCAATTTTCTGCGCCATCTCCAGCAGCGGATACCAGAACATCGCGGCAAACAGAAACGCCGGGTTTACACGCATATCGTTATGAATACGATTGTCGGTGTTTTTCAGCACCTGCACGATGATGCGTTCCATCGGGCTATCACCGTTTTCGGTAAAATAACGGGTGATGGTCGGGAACAGTGGCTGGAACAGACTGTATTCACGCAGCTTTTTATACGTTTCATAGCCGTAGCCCGCTTGTAGGAGCTTCAGCGCTTCTTCAAACAGGCGCGCAGGGGGAATGTCGTTAAGCAGCGTGGCCAGACGTGGGATCGGCTCAGCCGTTTCCGGGCTAATGCGCATATCCAACTTCGCCGCAAAACGCACGGCGCGCAGCATACGTACCGGGTCTTCACGATAGCGGGTTTCAGGATTGCCGATCAGGCGAATGACGCCGTCTTTAAGATCCTGCATACCGCCAACGTAGTCGCGGACGGTGAAATCGGCGACGCTGTAATAAAGGCTATTGATGGTGAAATCGCGACGCTGGGCATCTTCTTCAATAGATCCGAAAATGTTGTCACGCAGCAGCATACCGTTCTGCCCACGCTGAGAAGTTGTGCGATCGCTTTCGCTACCCTCATGGTGACCACGGAAGGTTGCCACTTCGATAATTTCCGGGCCAAACATGACGTGGGCCAGACGGAAACGACGGCCAACCAAACGGCAGTTGCGGAACAGTTTACGTACCTGATCCGGCGTTGCGTTGGTGGTGACGTCAAAATCTTTGGGCTTTTTGCCCAGTAAAAGGTCGCGGACGCCGCCGCCAACCAGCCAGGCTTCATATCCCGCTTTATTAAGCCTGTACATTACCTTCAGGGCGTTTTCACTGATATCTTTGCGGGAAATAGCATGCTGCTCGCGGGGGATGACCGTCATATGCGGACGGGCGACGGCAATTTCAGCCTCGCTCTCCTCGCGGCTTAGCACCTTGCGGCAAAAATTAGCGACTCGGGTAAAAATAGTGCACCTCGGTAGTGTCAAACAATATTCAAATCGATGACTCAATGGCTTTCGGATTGCATGAATGCGAAAGCCAACGAGTAAAAATAGCGGCTAATCATAGCTCAGCAAGACGCATTTTTACAATCGCCGATTCTGGCACTGCTGAAAGCGCCCAGTTTTCCACCGCATTTTGCAACAGTTGTTCCACCGACAACTCCTGCCATGCGGAATCGGCTGGCTGTCCGAGGAAGCGTAGCGCGGCAATAAGTACCGGTCGGGGGTCGCTATGAGGCAGCGCAGGTGCATGATTCTGTTTAGAAAGTTTAGCACCTTGCGTATTGAGCGCCAGCGGCAGGTGAATATAGCCCGGCGGTGTCCAGCCGAACTGCTGATACAACGAAATTTGCCGCACGGTGGGCTCAATTAAATCGGCACCGCGCACAATCTCGGTAACGCCCTGAAAATGGTCGTCTACCACGACGGCCAGGTTATAGGCGAATAAACCATCACGACGGTGAATAATGAAATCTTCCCGCGCCAGTCGCTCATCGGCCTGGATTGGCCCACGTAGGGCGTCATGAAAGTGGGTGACCGGGTGAAATTGCTTAAGGCGGACTGCCGCATTCTCTGGCCCATTATGCAACTCACGGCAGTGGCCGTCGTATATCCCGCCAATGCTTTGAATACGCGCGCGCGTACAGGTGCAGTAATAGCTCAGCCCGCGATCGCTAAGCCAGGCGAGCGCTTCGCGATAAGCGTCATGACGCTGCGACTGCCATAACACGTCGCCGTCCCAGAACAGGCCATAATGTTCCAGCTGACGCAGGATCGTGTCTGCGGCACCGGGAACTTCACGGGGAGGATCAATATCTTCAATACGGACTCGCCATATCCCCTGATGGGCGCGAGCCTGTAAATAGCTGCCCAGAGCGGCAATAAGGGAGCCAAAGTGCAGTTCGCCGGAAGGTGAGGGAGCGAATCGACCGATATAGTGTGAGTTCGTCATCTTTACGGAAAAATGAAAGGCGGGGGAAGCCCCCGCCTGTGGTCAACGTGATCAAACGGAGGGGATTAGCCCGCCATCTGTTTTTCGCGAATTTCAGCCAGCGTTTTGCAGTCGATGCACAGATCGGCCGTTGGACGCGCTTCCAGGCGACGGATACCAATTTCAACACCGCAGGATTCGCAGTAGCCGAAATCTTCGTCTTCAACCTTTTTCAGCGTTTTCTCGATCTTTTTGATCAGTTTGCGCTCACGGTCACGGTTACGCAGTTCAAGGCTGAACTCTTCTTCCTGCGCGGCACGGTCTACCGGATCAGGGAAGTTTGCAGCTTCGTCCTGCATATGAGTAACGGTGCGATCGACTTCATCCCTAAGTTGATTACGCCATGCTTCAAGAATACGCCTGAAGTGCGACAGCTGGGCTTCGTTCATATACTCTTCGCCCGGCTTCTCCTGGTACGGCTCCACCCCTGCGATGGCCAGAATACTCAGGGACGATGTTTTACGGTTTTGCCCTTCTTGCATGTTGCTTCTCCTTAACACGCACTATCGATCCCCATTGTAGGGGGAAAAATCAGGTCGCTATAAATAGCAGATGCTTTTCAGGATAGCAATTATCTAAACGTGACACTTGACAACCCTGTGAGGAAAAGCGTATTTGCGCACGCGACCAGAATATTAATTAACCAGTTGTTACGCCATTATAAAATCATGGCTAATGGCTCTTTCAGAGTCATAGTATCGGCAGAAAGTTCCGCTTTATAAATCAGAATTTCTACCCCCTTTTGCTGTGCTTCAATCAATAGTTGCGCATATTTCGCGTCAATATGGCGCGCGGGTGAAAACCGTGTAATGGCAGAATGGAGCACGGCAAAGAAAATCACCGCGCGTTTGCCTTCCGCCGCTACGCTCATCAGTTCCCGAAGATGTTTCTGACCTCGTTCAGTGATGGCATCGGGAAAATAACCAAATTCGTCTTCCGCTAGCGTGACCGATTTCACTTCAATATAGCAGTCAGGCCGGGAATCTGCCTGTAACATAAAATCAATACGGCTGCGTTCGGCGCCGTATTTTACTTCGCTCTTCAGGGTGCTATATCCTGAAAGTTCTGAAATTCGATCCTGCTCAATAGCCTCTTTAGTCAGTCTATTTGCCCATAATGTGTTAACACAAATAACGGCCCCATTTTGAGTTTCAGTTAATTCCCAAGTATGCGGATATTTGCGTTTAGTATTTTCTGACGTCGAATACCAGACCGTATTGCCCGGTTGCGCACATCCGGTCATCGCGCCGGTATTTGGGCAGTGTAACGTGAGTTCATTACCGTCAGGTGTGATCACGTCCGCTAAAAAACGTTTATAGCGTTGAACCAGCGTGGCGCGTTGAAGTGGGGGAGTGAACTGCATCTCTAAGTCCTTAATTATTCATCGAGCGTCCAGCGCTGAAGTTGGGTGTAACGCGTGCGACCCCGGGTAAAGGAGGAGGCATAAAGTGCAAATTCTTTCACCGGGAACGACCAGCAAAAGCCGGGGGGCGGGATTGCCACTGCGTGGCTGGCATCGCGCAGGAGCGTAATATGCGGATGAAAGGGCTGCGGACTCTGGTAGCAACCACTGCGCGCGGCCTGAGAACGCAGCATACTAGCCAGTTGCAGTAAGCCACGTGGCGACTGGCGCATCCCTAACCAGACGACGCGGGAACGCAGCCACTGCCCGGCGTCATCCAGCGTGAGGGTGAAACCCGACTGGCGAATGTTCCCTGCCATCGCAGCCAGCGCCTTTTGTTTGTCATCACTCACGTCGCCCAGGAATGCCAGCGTTAAGTGCAGGTTTTCAGCAGCGACAGGGCGTCCCGCTTCCGCTGGGAAGTGTTCCGCCCGCCAGTGGATAATGTGCTCGCGTACGGTTGATGGCAATTCAATCGCAAAAAACAGCCGTTTCGGCTCAGACATCGTAGATACTCGGTAATGTATTAACGCGATGCTACAATGCAGCGCGAAGAATGTTAACCCTCCGGAGCCATTTGTGACGTCGTTGCCTGTTGCCGCTGTACTGCCTGAAATACTTGCCGCCCTTGATACCGCCCCGCAGGTTCTGCTGAGCGCACCAACGGGTGCGGGTAAATCGACCTGGCTACCGCTGCAATTCCTCTCTCACCCCGGCATTGTTGGCCGAATTATCCTTCTGGAGCCGCGTCGGCTGGCGGCGCGTAACGTGGCGCAGCGGCTTGCGGAACTCCTCAATGAAAAGCCGGGAGAAACGGTCGGTTTCCGGATGCGGGCGCAAACCTGCGTGGGGCCGACGACGCGCCTGGAGGTGGTCACGGAAGGGGTGCTTACCCGAATGATTCAGCGCGATCCTGAGCTGAATGGCGTGGGGTTAGTGATTCTCGATGAATTTCATGAGCGCAGCCTGCAGGCGGATCTCGCGCTGGCATTGCTGCTGGATGTGCAGCAGGGATTGCGAGACGACTTGAAGCTATTGATCATGTCCGCCACGCTGGATAATGACCGCCTGCAGCAGCGTCTGCCACAGGCGCCGGTGATTGTTTCTGAAGGTCGTGCCTTTCCCGTGGAGCGTCGCTACCAACCGTTGCCCACCCATCTGCGTTTTGATGACGCCGTGGCTAACGCCACCGCGGAACTCCTGCGCCAGGAATCCGGCTCGTTGCTTTTATTTTTACCCGGCGTCGGGGAGATCCAGCGCGTACAGGAACAATTAAGCGCTCGCGTGGGCAGCGACGTGCTGCTCTGCCCGCTTTATGGCACGCTTTCACTCAACGAGCAGCGCAAAGCGATTCTGCCCGCGCCGCAAGGTATGCGGAAAGTCGTGCTGGCGACTA
The DNA here is from genome assembly GCF_013836145.1 of Citrobacter sp. RHB25-C09. Classification (NCBI taxonomy): domain Bacteria; kingdom Pseudomonadati; phylum Pseudomonadota; class Gammaproteobacteria; order Enterobacterales; family Enterobacteriaceae; genus Citrobacter; species Citrobacter sp. RHB25-C09. The sequence continues at coordinate 945,881 of NZ_CP057483.1, forward strand.
ATATTGCCGAAACCAGTCTGACCATTGAAGGCATTCGTCTGGTGGTGGATTGTGCGCAGGAACGTGTCGCCAGATTCGATGCGCGTACCGGATTAACCCGACTGGTTACTCAGCGTGTTAGCCAGGCGTCAATGACCCAGCGCGCAGGGCGTGCCGGTCGTCTTGAACCCGGTATTTGTCTGCACCTGCTGGCGAAAGAGCAGGCGGAGCGTGCGGCAGCGCAGGGGGATCCGGAAATCCTGCAAAGCGATCTTTCTGGTTTGCTGATGGAGTTGTTGCAGTGGGGATGTAGCGATCTGGCACAGCTTACCTGGCTCGATCTTCCGCCAGCGGTCAATTTTCAGGCGGCGAAACGGTTATTACAGCAGCTTGGCGCGCTGGAGGGGGAGCGTCTGAGCGCGAAGGGAAACCGCATGGCGATGATGGGTAACGATCCGCGTCTGGCCGCAATGTTAGTCAGCACATCTGAACCCGATGATGCGGCTACCGCCGGGAAGCTTGCCGCTATTCTTGAAGAGCCGCCGCGCACGGGGAATACCGATCTTGGCGCGGCGTTTTCCCGTCCTCAATCCAACTGGAAGCAGCGTAGCCAACAGCTACTGAAACGACTGAACATTCGCAGCGGTGACGAGGATGCGTCGCGTATTGCGCCGCTGCTTGCCCAGGCCTTTGCCGATCGCATTGCCCGTCGACGTAGCCTGGACGGACGCTATCAACTGGCGAACGGGATGGGTGCCGCGCTGGATGCAGACGATGCGCTCGGACGACACGAGTGGCTGATCGCCCCTATGTTATTACAGGGAAGCACGGCTCCGGATGCGCGGATTTTGCTGGCACAGCCGCTGGATATTGATGCCCTTGTTCAGCGTTGCCCTGAGCTGTTAACGCAGTCAGACACCATTGAATGGGATGACACGTTAGGGACGCTGAAAGCGTGGCGCAGGCTGCGTATTGGGCAACTGACGGTAAAAGTACAGCCGCTGGCGAAACCTTCTGAGGAAGAATTGCACCAGGCAATGCTGAACGGGATTCGCGATAAAGGCTTACGCGTCCTTAACTGGACTCCCGAAGCCGAACAACTGCGGCTGCGTTTACATTGTGCAGCGAAATGGCTGCCGGAACTCGACTGGCCTGCGGTTGACGAACCGACGTTGCTGGCTACGCTGGAAAGCTGGCTGCTGCCGCATATGAGCGGCGTTAAGTCACTGCGCGGGCTGAAATCTCTGGATGTGTATCAGGCGTTACGTGGTTTGCTGGACTATCCGATGCAGCAACGTCTGGAGAGTTCGCTGCCCACACATTACACTGTGCCGACGGGAAGCCGGATTGCCATTCGTTATCATGAGGATAATCCCCCGGCACTGGCCGTCAGAATGCAGGAAATGTTTGGCGAGGCCAGCACGCCGACTATCGCCCAGGGGCGTGTGCCGCTGGTGCTGGAATTGTTATCCCCCGCGCAGCGGCCTTTACAGATTACGCGGGATTTAAGCGCGTTCTGGCAGGGGGCGTACCGCGAGGTGCAAAAAGAGATGAAAGGGCGCTATCCCAAACACGTGTGGCCGGACGATCCGGCGAATACCGCGCCGACGCGGCGCACCAAAAAGTATTCATGAGTTGTAGCTGTATGCCTGATAAGCGAAGCGCCATCGGGCAAAAAATGAGAGATTTCTTCTTCTGTCGCTGGACGGAAGAACGGATAATCGGGCCGTTGCGCCTGAATGTTGCGGAGAAAAAGCATGGCCGGGAATGACCGCGAGCCAATAGGACGCAAAGGGAAACCCACGCGTCCGGTGAAGCAAAAGGTAAGCCGTCGTCAGCTCCGAGATGATGAGTACGACGACGAATACGATGATGACTATGAGGATGAGGAACCGATGCCGCGCAAGGGTAAGGGCAAAGGGCGTAAGCCTCGTGGCAGACGCGGCTGGTTCTGGCTGCTGGTAAAACTGTCGATTGTTTTTGTGGTGCTGATTGCCATCTATGGCGTTTATCTGGATCAAAAAATCCGTAGCCGCATCGACGGTAAGGTCTGGCAGTTGCCTGCAGCGGTATATGGCCGCATGGTCAACCTTGAACCCGAAATGCCGGTCAGCAAAAATGAAATGGTGAAGCTGCTGGAAGCAACGCAGTATCGCCAGGTCAGTAAAATGACGCGTCCTGGCGAATTCACCGTTCAGGCAAACAGCATTGAGATGATCCGTCGTCCGTTTGACTTCCCTGACAGTAAAGAGGGGCAGGTACGGGCGCGTCTGACGTTTGATGATGGTCGTCTGGACACCATCGTCAATATGGATAACAACCGTCAGTTCGGTTTCTTTCGTCTCGATCCACGTCTGATTACGATGCTCTCTTCGCCAAACGGCGAGCAGCGCCTGTTTGTGCCGCGCAGCGGTTTCCCCGATCTGCTGATTGATACGCTGTTGGCAACCGAAGACCGTCATTTTTATGAGCATGATGGGGTCAGCCTGTACTCGATTGGCCGTGCGGTGCTGGCAAACCTGACCGCCGGGCGGACAGTGCAGGGGGCGAGTACGCTCACCCAACAACTGGTGAAAAACCTGTTCCTCTCCAGCGAGCGTTCGTACTGGCGTAAAGCCAACGAAGCCTATATGGCGCTGCTGATGGATGCCCGCTACAGCAAGGACAGAATTCTTGAGCTGTATATGAACGAGGTTTACCTCGGTCAGAGTGGTGATAACGAAATTCGCGGTTTCCCACTGGCGAGCCTGTACTACTTTGGCCGTCCGGTTGAAGAACTGAGCCTTGATCAGCAGGCACTGCTGGTCGGGATGGTGAAAGGGGCATCGATTTATAATCCGTGGCGTAATCCGAAGCTGGCGCTGGAACGTCGTAACCTGGTGCTGCGTCTGTTGCAACAGCAGCAGATCATCGACAAAGAGCTGTACGACATGCTGAGTGCGCGTCCGCTGGGGGTACAGCCACGCGGCGGAGTGATCTCACCACAGCCTGCGTTTATGCAGATGGTGCGCCAGGAGCTTCAGGCCAAACTTGGCGATAAAGTTAAAGATCTCTCCGGCGTGAAGATCTTCACGACGTTCGATTCCGTCGCGCAGGACGCCGCAGAAAAAGCCGCGGTGGAAGGCATTCCGGAACTGAAAAAACAGCGCAAGCTGAGCGACCTGGAAACCGCGATGGTGGTGGTTGACCGTTTCAGTGGCGAAGTGCGGGCGATGGTCGGTGGTGCGGAACCGCAGTATGCCGGCTATAACCGTGCTATGCAGGCGCGACGTTCGATTGGCTCTCTGGCAAAACCAGCAACTTATCTGACTGCGTTGAGCCAGCCGAAATTGTATCGCCTCAATACCTGGATTGCCGATGCGCCAATTGCCCTGCGTCAGCCAAATGGCCAGGTATGGTCGCCGCAAAACGACGACCGCCGCTATAGCGAGAGCGGAAAAGTTATGCTGGTCGATGCCCTGACGCGTTCTATGAACGTGCCAACGGTGAATCTGGGGATGGCACTGGGTCTGCCTGCCGTCACGGAAACCTGGATGAAGCTGGGCGTGCCGAAAGATCAGCTGCATCCGGTTCCCGCGATGCTGCTGGGGGCGCTGAACCTGACGCCAATCGAAGTGGCGCAGGCGTTCCAGACTATCGCCAGCGGCGGTAACCGGGCCCCCCTGTCGGCGCTACGTTCTGTGATTGCAGAAGACGGCACTGTGCTGTACCAGAGCTTCCCGCAGGCGGAGCGTGCGGTACCGGCGCAGGCCGCTTATATGACGCTGTGGACGATGCAGCAGGTTGTGCAACGCGGTACCGGTCGTCAGCTTGGCGCCAAATACCCAGGCCTGCATCTGGCGGGTAAAACCGGGACCACCAACAACAACGTTGATACCTGGTTTGCCGGGATTGACGGCAGTCAGGTGACGATTACCTGGGTGGGACGCGATAACAACCAGCCGACGAAGTTGTACGGTGCGAGCGGGGCAATGTCGATTTACCAGCGCTATCTGGCAAACCAGACGCCAACGCCGTTAACGTTGACGCCACCGGAAGATATTGCAGATCTGGGCGTTGATTATGACGGTAACTGGGTCTGCAGTGGCGGTACGCGTTCGCTCCCTGTCTGGACCAGCGATCCGCAAGCGTTGTGTCAGCAGGGTGAGATGATGCAACAGCAGCAACCGTCGGGTAACCCGTTCGATCAGTCGTCTCAACCACAGCAGCAGACACCGCCGCCGAAGGAAGAGAAGAAGGACAGTGACGGCGTCGCAGGCTGGATAAAAGACATGTTCGGCAGCAATTAACCGTTTATGTAATAAAAAAACCGCTTCGGCGGTTTTTTTATGCCTGATGACGCTGCGCTTATCAGGCCTACGGGCGCGGTATGATTCGTAGGCCGGATAAGGCGTGAGCCGCCATCCGGCATCCTCAAAGTAACATTTCAGTGTGTTTTTTAACCCTTTATTTTCATCTGCATATTTCTTAACCCCTTAGTTTTTGTAGGGCTGCGAACTGCTTGCTATCTCGCCAACGTTTCGAATATTATGCTGCGGCATAATAATAATTCTCGTTTACGTTATCATTCACTTTACATCAGAGATATACCCATGGCGCGTTTTAAAACTGCACAGCACCAGCACTCACTGCGTAAAATCGCAGTCGTAGTCGCGACCGCGGTTAGCGGCATGTCTGCGTATGCGCAGGCAGCGGTTGAACCGAAACAAGACACCATTACCGTCACTGCCGCACCTGTTTCGCAGGAGAGCGCATGGGGCCCGGCGGCAACCATTGCGGCCAAACATTCTGCGACCACCACTAAAACAGACACCCCAATAGAAAAAACACCACAGTCTGTTTCGGTAGTGACGAATGAAGAAATGCAGATGCATCAATTCCAGTCTGTCAAAGAAGCGCTGGGTTATACCCCTGGCGTAACGGTCAACAGCCGTGGTGCATCGAATACCTACGACTTCGTGATTATCCGTGGTTTTTCTTCTGTCGGTCTGAGCCAGAACAACTATCTGGATGGCCTGAAGCTGCAGGGTAACTTTTATAACGACGCAGTCATCGACCCGTACATGCTTGAGCGTGTTGAACTGATGCGTGGTCCTACTTCTGTTCTTTATGGAAAGAGCAACCCGGGCGGCATTATCTCCATGGTCAGCAAGCGTCCGACCACGGAACCTCTGAAAGAAATCCAGTTTAAAATGGGGACGGATAATCTGTTCCAGACGGGGTTCGATTTCAGTGATTCCCTGGATGACAATGGCGAGTTTTCTTACCGTCTGACGGGGCTGGCGCGTTCTACGAACGAGCAGCAAATCGGTTCTGAATCTCAGCGTTATGCCGTTGCGCCGTCTTTCTCCTGGCGCCCGGATGACAAAACGAACTTTACGTTCTTGTCCTATTTCCAGAATGAGCCGGAAACGGGCTATTACGGTTGGTTACCGAAAGAAGGCACTGTAGAACCGCTTCCGAACGGTAAACGCCTGCCGACCGATTTTAATGAAGGTGCTTCCAACAATACCTATTCCCGTAACCAGAAAATGGTGGGATATAGCTTTGAGCACGGTTTCAACGATACGTTTACTGTGCGTCAGAATCTGCGTTTTGCCGAGATGAAAACCTCGCAGAAAAGCGTCTACGGAACAGGTATTGCGGCGGATGGATTTACGCTCAACCGTGGAACGGTGGTTGACGACGAACGTCTGCAAAACTTCAGCGTTGATACGCAACTGGAAAGCGCATTTTCAACAGGTCAGGTTGATCACACCCTGTTAACCGGTGTCGATTTTATGCGTATGCGTAACGATATTAACGCGACCTTTGGTAGCGCACCGTCGATTGACTTAACTCGTCATTACCGTCCGGAGTATTTTGCTTTCGGTGGCGCTGAGCCCTATCAGATGAATGAAAGCAAACAGACCGGTATCTACGTTCAGGATCAGGCTGAATGGGATAAATGGGTAGTTACCCTCGGCGGCCGCTATGACTGGTCGCAACAAGCGACCACGGTACGCGAGAACTCTTATACGCCAACGGAAGGTTATATTGAGCGTAATGACCACCAGTTCACCTGGCGCGGTGGCGTAAACTATCTGTTTGATAATGGCATTACGCCGTACTTCAGTTACAGCCAATCCTTTGAACCGAGTTCATTTGATCTGTGGAGCAATCCGCGTGTTTCTTATAAACCGTCAAAAGGTGAGCAGTACGAGGCAGGTGTTAAATATGTGCCAAAAGACATGCCTGTCGTTGTTACCGGTGCGGTCTATCAGCTGACCAAGACCAACAACCTGACGGCGGATCCTAACAATCCAATAGCACAGGTGCCTGCGGGTGAAATTCGTGCGCGTGGCGTTGAGCTGGAAGCCAAAGCTGCGCTGACTCCGAATATCAACATGACGGCCTCTTATACCTATACCGATGCCGAGTACACGAAAGACACGAACCTTAAAGGTAATACCCCAGAACAGGTGCCTGAGCACATGGCGTCTCTGTGGGGTGACTACACCTTTAATGAAGGTCCGCTGTCTGGTCTGACATTAGGCACAGGTGGTCGCTTCATCGGGTCCAGCTACGGCGATCCCGCGAATAGCTTCAAAGTTGGCAGCGCGGCGGTGATGGATGCTGTTGTAAAATACGATCTGGCCCGTTTTGGATTGGCTGGGTCTAGCCTTGCCGTTAACGTGAACAACTTACTTGATCGTGAGTACGTGGCGAGTTGCTTCCAGACTTATGGCTGCTTCTGGGGCGCGGAACGTCAGGTCGTCGCAACGGCAACCTTCCGTTTCTAATTTACCTTTTGGGCACGCGAATTTGCGTGCCCGTTTTACAAGTTGGCTGCTATGCAGGAACAGACGAAGCATTCCGATACCACATTTGCACTGCGTAACGTCGCCTTTCATGTGCCAGGGCGCACGCTGCTACACCCGCTCTCATTGACCTTTCCCGCCGGGAAAGTCACAGGCCTTATCGGCCATAACGGTTCCGGAAAATCCACCTTATTGAAAATGTTGGGTCGCCATCAGCCGCCTTCGGAAGGGGATATTCTGCTTGACGGTCAGCCGCTGGACGGCTGGAACAGTAAAGCTTTTGCCCGCAAAGTGGCCTATCTGCCGCAGCAGTTGCCTCAGGCGGAAGGGATGACCGTACGCGAGCTGGTAGCGATTGGTCGCTATCCGTGGCACGGCGCGCTGGGGCGTTTTGGCGTTGCGGACCGTGAGAAGGTCGAAGAAGCGATTTCGCTGGTCGGCTTAAAGCCGCTGGCGCACCGTCTGGTAGACAGCCTTTCCGGTGGTGAACGTCAGCGCGCCTGGATCGCCATGCTGGTGGCGCAGGACACCCGCTGTCTGCTGCTCGATGAACCCACCTCGGCGCTGGATATCGCTCATCAGGTTGACGTTCTCGCTCTGGTGCACCGTTTAAGCCAGCAGCGCGGGCTGACGGTGGTTGCCGTCCTGCATGATATCAACATGGCTGCCCGCTACTGCGATTACTTAGTTGCGCTGCGCGGTGGGGAAATGATTGCTCAGGGTACGCCTGCGGAACTGATGCGTAGCGAAACCCTGGAAATGATTTACGGCATCCCTATGGGGATTCTGGCGCACCCGGCCGGTGCCGCACCCGTGAGCTTTGTTTATTAATGATTGGCTTACACCCCATTTCGCGTCGTCGTTTATTAACGGCGATGGCACTCTCACCGTTGCTCTGGAAGATGAACCAGGCGCGCGCGGCATCCATCGACTTGCAGCGCATTGTGGCGCTGGAATGGCTGCCTGTAGAACTCCTTCTGGCGCTGGGCATTACTCCTTACGGCGTGGCGGATGTTCCCAACTACAACCTTTGGGTCAGTGAGCCGCGTTTGCCGGACTCAGTGATTGATGTTGGGCTGCGCACAGAACCTAATCTTGAACTGCTGACTGAAATGAAACCTTCGTTTATGGTCTGGTCAGCCGGCTATGGCCCTTCTCCGGAGAAGCTGGCGCGTATCGCCCCCGGCCGTGGATTTAACTTCAGTGATGGCAAAAAACCGCTGGCCGTGGCGCGTCAGTCGCTGGTTGAACTGGCGCAACTGCTGAATCTGGGACCGACGGCTGAGCAACATCTGGCGGAATACGATCGTTTTATCGACAGCAAGAAACCGCGTTTTGTGCAGCGTGGGGATCGCCCCGTATTGCTGGTGACGCAGCTTGATCCGCGCCATATGCTGGTTTTTGGCGCGAACAGTTTGTTCCAGGATGTTTTGGATGAGTACGGCATCCGCAACGGCTGGCAGGGGGAAACCAACTTCTGGGGAAGCTCAGTGGTAGGGATCGACCGGCTGGCAGCCTACAAAGATGCCGACGTACTCTGCTTTGATCACGGTAATAACAAAGATATGGATGCGCTTATGGCGACGCCGCTGTGGCAGGCGATGCCATTCGTACGTGCAGGCCGCTTTCAGCGCGTTCCTGCCGTCTGGTTCTATGGCGCGACGCTGTCGAGTATGCGCTTTGTCCGCATCCTGGATAACGCACTGGGAGGCAAGGCGTGAGTAAACGTGTCGCCCTGTTCCCGTCCTTATTGCTGACGCTGCTGTTTATTGTCGCCGTCGGTCTTAGTTGGATGAATCTCTCCGTCGCGCTGCCGCAAAGTCAGTGGCAGCAGGCCTGGTGGTCACCCGGGCTTGATAATATTGAGCAGATGATTTTCCACTACAGTCTGCTGCCGCGTCTGGTGATTTCGTTGCTGGTTGGGGCTGGGCTCGGGCTGGTGGGGGTACTGTTTCAGCAGGTGCTGCGTAACCCTCTGGCGGAACCAACAACGCTCGGCGTGGCTACCGGTGCGCAATTGGGCATGACGGTCACCACGCTGTGGGCGATACCGGGCGTGCTGGCGTCGCAGTTTGCCGCCCTTGCCGGCGCGTGCATTGTCGGTGCGCTGGTGTTTGGCGTTGCCTGGGGAAAACGGCTCTCACCGGTCACCCTGATCCTCGCAGGTCTGGTCGTCAGCTTGTACTGTGGGGCTATCAACCAACTGATGGTGATCTTCCATCACGATCAGCTACAAAGTATGTTCCTCTGGAGTACCGGTACGCTGACGCAAACCGACTGGAGCGTTGTGCAGCGCCTGTGGCCACAGCTGCTGGGCGGTGTCGTGCTCACTTTACTGTTGTTGCGCCCACTGACGCTGATGGGGCTGGATGATGGCGTCGCGCGTAACCTCGGACTGGCGCTGTCGCTGGCTCGTCTGGCGGCACTGTCTCTGGCGATTGTGCTCAGTGCTCTGTTGGTTAACGCCGTGGGGATTATCGGTTTTATCGGGCTGTTTGCGCCGCTGTTAGCAAAAATGCTCGGTGCGCGCCGTCTGTTGCCCCGTCTGATACTGGCCCCACTGATTGGTGCGTTAATCCTCTGGCTTTCCGATCAGATCATCCTCTGGCTGACGCGCGTCTGGATGGAAGTCTCTACCGGATCGGTGACGGCGCTGATTGGTGCGCCGCTGCTGCTATGGTTACTGCCGCGTCTGCGCAGTATGAGCGCGCCCGATATGAACGTTAATGACCGTATTGCTGCCGAGCGGCAGCATGTACTGCGCTATGCCCTGATGGGCGGCGCAATACTGCTGCTTGGCGTGTTTGTGGCGCTTTCTCTGGGGCGTAATGCGGAAGGCTGGAGTTGGGCGAGCGGGGTCCTACTCGACGATCTGTTGCCGTGGCGCTGGCCGCGCATTCTGGCGGCACTCATTGCCGGGGTGATGCTGGCGGTGGCGGGCTGTATTATTCAACGACTGACCGGAAACCCAATGGCAAGCCCCGAAGTGTTGGGGATAAGTTCCGGCGCGGCGTTTGGTGTGGTGTTAATGCTGTTTCTGGTGCCGGGGAACGCTTTTGGCTGGCTGCTTCCTGCCGGGAGTCTCGGCGCTGCCGTCACGCTGTTGATCATTATGATCGCCGCCGGGCGCGGAGGATTTTCTCCGCAGCGTATGCTGCTGGCGGGGATGGCGCTCAGTACGGCGTTTACCATGCTATTGATGATGCTCCAGGCGAGCGGCGATCCGCGCATGGCGAGCGTGCTGACCTGGATCTCCGGTTCGACCTATAACGCGACGGGCGAACAGGCACTGCGTACCGGGGTTGTGATGCTTATTCTGCTGGCGATCACACCATTGTGTCGTCGCTGGTTGACCATTTTGCCTCTCGGTGGCGATACCGCCCGCTCAGTGGGTATGGCGCTGACGCCGTCGCGGATTAGCCTGCTGCTGTTAGCGGCTGCGCTGACGGCAGCGGCAACAATGACCATCGGGCCATTGAGCTTTGTCGGTTTGATGGCGCCACATATTGCGCGGATGTTAGGTTTTCGCCGTACGATGCCGCACATGGTTATGTCGGCGTTGGCAGGGGGATTGATGCTGGTCTTTGCCGACTGGTGCGGGAGGATGGTGCTGTTCCCGTATCAGGTCCCGGCCGGGATTCTGTCTACGTTTATCGGCGCACCGTACTTTATTTATCTGTTACGCAAGCAGAGTCGTTGATTTGGATGTTTTCGTGTAGGCCGGATAAGACGCTTGGCGTCGCCATTCGGCAATAAAAAAGCCGGGTGGCGGCTTCGCCTTACCCGGCCTACGGTTTACAACGTACTCTGTTACAGCTTCGCAAACACCCGGCGTGCGGCATCAATGGTGTTATTGATATCTTCCATGCTGTGCGCGACCGACATAAAGCCCGCTTCAAACGCCGATGGGGCCAGATAAACGCCCTCCTCCAGCATCATGTGGAAGAAGCGCTTAAAGCGTTCTACGTCGCATGCCATAACATCCTGATAGCAGGTTACAGATTCCGCATCGGTGAAGAAAATCCCGAACATACCGCCGACATGGTTAACAACCAGCGGAATGTGAGTTTCCTGCGCCGCGTCGAGCAGGCCTTCCGCCAGGCGCGTGGTCAGCTCATCCAGCGTTTCATGCACCCCTGGTTGAGCCACTTCGTTCAGACAGGCAAAGCCTGCCGCCATGGCAATCGGGTTACCGGACAGCGTGCCTGCCTGATAGACCGGACCGGTTGGCGCCAGCGCATCCATCACGTCGCGACGACCACCGAAGGCGCCGACCGGCATCCCGCCGCCGATAATTTTGCCCAGACAGGTGAGATCCGGCACCACGCCGTAGTAATCCTGAGCGCCTGCCAGCGCCACGCGGAAGCCGGTCATCACTTCGTCGATGATCAGCAGCGCGCCGAACTCGTCGCACAGGGCGCGCAGGCCCGGCAGGAATTCCGGCAGCGGTGGAATGCAGTTCATGTTGCCAGCCACCGGTTCAACGATGATACAGGCGATCTCCAGCGGGAACTGTTCAAACGCGGCGCGCACGGAATCCAGATCGTTATAGGTGCAGGTCAGGGTATGTTTGGCGAAATCTGCCGGTACGCCCGGAGAGTTCGGCTGGCCGAGGGTCAGCGCGCCGGAACCGGCTTTTACCAGCAGGCAGTCCGCATGGCCGTGATAACAGCCTTCGAATTTGATGATCTTATCGCGACCGGTGAAGCCACGCGCCAGACGAATCGCGCTCATGGTGGCTTCAGTCCCGGAGTTCACCATGCGCACCATGTCCATGGTCGGCACCAGTTCGGTCACCAGTTCCGCCATTTTCACTTCCATCTCGGTTGGTGCGCCAAAGCTCAAGCCACGGCTGGCGGCTTCAATGACCGCGTTGCGAATGGCCGGATGGTTGTGGCCCAGCACCATAGGCCCCCAGGAGCCGACGTAATCGATGTAGGCTTTGCCATCGACATCATACAGGTACGCGCCATCGGCTTTTTCGATAAACAGCGGAGTGCCACCCACGCCAGTAAAGGCGCGAACAGGAGAGTTAACGCCGCCGGGAATTAGCTCGCGTGCTGCGCTGTAGAGGTTTTCAGACTTACTCATGGATGGAATTCCTGGTTCGTAGAAAAAGTGAATGCCCGCTATTCTAAGTAAACTTATCTGTATTTGAAACAACGCGATTTCCAGGGATTTTCGCCGTCCAGGCGAGTACAATGTCCGCCTGCATTTGTATGACCAATTAACGATTAATCCATGAAAACAGAAACTCCCACTTTTGAAGCACAACAAGTTGTGCGTTTACGGCGCGGGGATCTGATCCGTCGACTGCTGGAACGGGATAAAACGCCGCTGGCAATCCTGTTCATGGCGGCGGTGGTCGGTACGATCACCGGGCTTGTCGGCGTGGCGTTCGAACATGCTGTCACCTGGGTGCAGAATATGCGTATTAGTACCCTGGCAAGCGTTGCCGATCGCGCGTTTCTCCTTTGGCCGTTGGCCTTTATCCTCTCTGCGCTGCTGGCGATGGTCGGCTATTTTCTGGTGCGTAAATTCGCCCCGGAAGCGGGGGGCTCGGGGATCCCGGAGATCGAAGGTGCACTGGAAGAGCTGCGTCCCGTTCGCTGGTGGCGCGTATTGCCAGTGAAATTCATCGGCGGGATGGGGACGCTGGGCGCTGGAATGGTGCTTGGGCGCGAAGGCCCTACGGTCCAGATTGGCGGCAATATTGGCCGCATGGTGCTGGATATTTTTCGTATGCGCAGCGCCGAAGCACGGCACACGCTGTTGGCAACAGGGGCGGCGGCGGGGCTCTCGGCGGCCTTTAACGCACCGCTGGCGGGGATCCTGTTCATTATTGAAGAGATGCGCCCGCAGTTTCGCTACAACCTTATTTCGATCAAAGCCGTATTTACCGGCGTGATCATGTCGAGCATTGTCTTTCGCATCTTCAACGGTGAAGCACCGATTATCGAGGTGGGGAAGTTGTCCAACGCGCCGCTCAACACGCTGTGGCTGTATCTGATCCTCGGCATGGTATTTGGCTGCGTAGGGCCGCTCTTTAACAAGCTGGTGCTGGGGGCGCAGGACATGTTCCAGCGTTTTCACGGCGGCAATATCACCAAATGGGTGCTGATGGGTGGGGTGATTGGCGGCCTGTGCGGTATTCTGGGGTTGATCGAACCTGAAGCGGCAGGGGGCGGCTTTAACCTTATCCCCATTGCGGCGGCAGGTAATTTTAGCGTTGGGCTGCTGCTGTTTATCTTTATTGCGCGAGTCATTACCACGCTGCTGTGCTTTTCTTCAGGCGCGCCGGGGGGTATTTTTGCGCCGATGCTGGCACTTGGCACGCTGTTGGGTACCGCCTTTGGCATGGCGGCGGCGGTCTGCTTTCCGCATTACTCACTGGACGCCGGAACGTTTGCCATTGCCGGAATGGGCGCGCTGCTGGCGGCATCGCTTCGCGCCCCGTTGACGGGTATCTTGCTGGTACTGGAAATGACCGATAACTATCAGCTCATTTTGCCAATGATAATTACCTGTCTTGGCGCAACACTATTAGCACAATTCCTCGGCGGAAAGCCGTTATACTCCACCATCCTTGCCCGTACTTTGGCGAAGCAGGATGCGGAGCAGGCTGCAAAAAGCCAGGCGGTAACCGCCGGCGAGAATACTTGAATGAAATACCAGGGTATTAGATAATGGCCGTAATCATTGGGTTATAATTTGCCCAATTGCCGATGTCGTTTGGAGCAAAAAAATGAGTGATGACGTAGCGCTGCCACTGCAATTTACTGAAGCAGCAGCCAATAAAGTAAAAAGCCTGATCGCAGACGAAGAAAACCCGAACCTGAAACTGCGTGTTTATATCACCGGTGGCGGTTGTAGCGGTTTTCAGTATGGTTTTACCTTTGATGACCAGATCAACGAAGGCGATATGACCATTGAGAAACAGGGCGTGGGCCTGGTTGTTGACCCAATGAGCCTGCAGTATCTGGTGGGTGGGTCTGTTGATTACACCGAAGGTCTGGAAGGTTCCCGCTTCGTAGTCACTAACCCGAATGCGAAAAGCACCTGCGGGTGTGGTTCTTCTTTCAGCATTTGATCTATAGCCGGAAGGCTGCCCTGTAGGCCCGGTAAGCGTGTCGCCACCGGGCGATGTGCCGGATGGCGTCTAACGCCTTATCCGGCCTACTATTCTTGCTCTGAGCCCTTAACGCCCGTTCTCATCTAACGCAAACGTCGGCAGTTTTAGATGCCAGCGTATCGCCGCCAGGCGAATCACCAGTGTCACCACCATCCCCATCATACTGGCTGTCTCTAACGGTATCGAGAAAGTATAAAATGCAGTGGCGTGAACCATCCCGCCAATAATACAGGCCGTTGCGTAGATTTCGGTACGCAGGATCATGGGCACTTCACGCGCCAGCACATCACGGATAATCCCGCCGCCAACGCCGGTAATGACTCCCATGCAGATTGCCACCATGGGTCCGGTGCCGGCAATAAACGCTTTATTTACCCCGATACCGACAAAGACCGCCAGACCCACGGCATCCAGCACCGGCAGCATCCATTTAGGTAAACGTCTGGGCTGGCGCACCAGCACGATGGTGAGCATACTGGTGACCATGGCGACGACCAGATCGGTGGGATCTTTCACCCAGAAAACCGGACCGTTATCCAGCGCCATATCGCGGATCGTCCCGCCGCCCACGGCGGTAACCACCCCTAAGACCAGTACACCAAACGGATCCATACGCAGTTTACCGGCCAGCAATACGCCAGAGATAGCGAATACAGCCGTGCCGACAATATCAAGCCAATAGACAAGCATTTTTAATCCCCATACGCATCATCCTTCAGGCTGCCTCTTTAAAGCATTATGAATGAGGGTGTGTATCTCTAATCTGTGAAAGCGCATTACAGAGTTGTTTTGCGGCGAGGATAATACGCGGGCTTGCACGTTCAAACCAGTCACTGTTTAGAGGAATAACCGGAATTTGGAGCTGATCTCCCCAGTACTGTTTAATTTTAAGAATTTCACCCGAATTTCCTGTGACGACGATCGCCTGCGGCTCCCGTGCCAGTACCTGCTCACGGCTTACCTGGGGCCAGGGAACCCGACTGCCGGCAAAGATGTTTTCTCCGCCACAGAGCTCTATCACTTCGTTTTGAATCGACCCTTTTCCGCTGGTAAACGGAGGATTGATGCCAAACTGCAAAAACACGCGCTTTTTCGCTTTATCCGCATACTGAGATTTTAGCTGCGAATACTCGTCCAACAAGGTTTGCGCGGCGCGTTGCGCTTTTTCAGGATGTGGGCTCCAGGCGGCCAGTTTTCGCAATGTCTCGGCAATTTGCTCAATGGTGATGGCATCGACCCACATGACCTTAATGCCCAGCGAAGTGAGTTGATTCACCTGACGTTCGGCATTGCCGCCGCGCCAGGCAATGACCAGATCTGGTTTTAGCGCCACGATGCGTTCGAGGTTCATGCCTTGCCAGGTAGAAACCTGTTCGATGTCTCGTGCGGCGGGTGGATAGTCAGAATAGCTGCTGACCCCAACGGGAGTGATGCCAGCGGCAAAAGCAAGTTCGGTATTGGCAGGGGAGAGTGAAATCACGCGGGGTGCGGCGTGCAGCCACACAGGAAACGATAAGAGCAGGGCGGCAAGCGCCCTGAAGAATGTGTTAGCCATGCGCCAGTTTCTGTATCAGCGTTTCAACCATCAGCGTTGACTGCTTCGCGGCAACGGCCAGGAATTCGTCAAAGGTGAGGTGGGACTGCTGATCGGCCACGTCGGAGATGGCGCGAACCACCACAAACGGTACCGTGAAGTTATGGCACACGTGCGCGATAGCCGCCGCTTCCATTTCTACGGCAATCGCCTGCGGAAAGTTATGGCGGATTTTCGCCAGACCCACAGAACCGTTAATGAAAGCATCGCCGCTGACGATCAGGCCGCGAACGGCGTTAAGGTTCAGTTCAGCAATGCAGGTTTCTGCTGCGGCAACCAGCTTTTCGTCGGCTTTAAAGCCTGCAGGGCAGCCCGGAAGCTGACCAAATTCGTAGCCAAATGCGGTAACGTCAGCGTCGTGATAGCGCGCTTCGTCAGAGACGACAATGTCGCCGACTTTCAGCGTTGGTTCGAGGCCGCCCGCTGAACCGGTGTTAATGATCACGTCCGGCTTGCAGCGTTCCAGAAGTAGCGTCGCACCCAGCGCCGCTGCGACTTTACCGATACCGGATTTCAGCAGCGCAACGTCGGTACCGTTTAGCTGACCGGTGTAGATTTCACAACCGCCCAGGGTGAGAGTTTGACGATTTTCGATTTTGTCACGCAGCAGCGTAACTTCTTCTTCCATTGCACCAATGATGCCGATTTTCATAGATTTACTCGCGCAAGGTGAGATTTAAAGGCATAGTCTATCATGCGCTTAAGGGGAAGTGCATTCTCACGCGGGAGAGGACATGGCTCAGATTGATTTCCGGAAAAAAATAAACTGGCATCGTCGATATCGTTCACCGCAGGGTGTTAAAACCGAGCACGAGATCCTGCGCATTTTCGAAAGCGATCGCGGGCGCATTATTAATTCTCCGGCGATCCGTCGGCTGCAGCAAAAGACCCAGGTATTCCCACTTGAGCGTAATGCGGCAGTGCGCACTCGCCTCACGCACTCCATGGAAGTGCAGCAGGTTGGTCGCTATATTGCGAAAGAGGTGCTCAGCCGCCTCAAAGAGATGAAGCTGCTCGAACAATATGGTCTGGATGAGCTGACCGGGCCTTTCGAGAGCATTGTTGAAATGTCCTGCCTGATGCATGACATCGGTAACCCGCCGTTTGGCCACTTTGGCGAGGCGGCTATCAACGACTGGTTTCGCCAGCGACTGCATCCGGCGGATGCTGAAAGCCAGCCATTAACGGAAGACCGCTGCAAAGTGGCGACGCTGCGTCTGCGCGAAGGCGAAGAGTCGCTCAACGATCTGCGGCGTAAGGTCCGACAGGATCTGTCTCATTTCGAAGGTAATGCCCAGGGAATTCGCCTGGTACATACCTTAATGCGGATGAACCTGACCTGGGCGCAGGTGGGGGGGATACTGAAATATACGCGTCCGGCATGGTGGCGCGGCGAAACTCCCGCATCACACAGCTACTTAATGAAAAAGCCGGGATATTACCTTTCTGAAGAAGCCTATATTGCAAGGTTACGTCAGGAACTTGATCTCGCACTTTACAGTCGGTTCCCGTTAACCTGGATTATGGAAGCGGCCGATGATATCTCTTATTGCGTGGCCGATCTGGAAGATGCGGTTGAGAAAAGAATCTTCAGCGTGGAACAGCTCTTCCAGCATTTACGGGATGCCTGGGGAGAACAGGGAAAAAGCTCGCTGTTCGCGCAGGTTGTCGAAAACGCCTGGGATAAATCGCGGGCGAATACGTTAAGCCGCAGTACTGAAGACCAGTTCTTTATGTATTTACGCGTGAATACTCTTAATAAACTGGTGCCTTACGCCGCCCAGCGTTTTATTGAGAATCTGGAACATATCTTTGAGGGAACCTTTAATCAGGCATTGCTCGAAGACGGCAGTAATTATAGCCATTTACTGAAGATATATAAAAATGTAGCGATGAAACATGTATTTAGCCACCCGGACGTCGAGCAGCTTGAGTTGCAGGGTTACCGCGTCATTAGCGGGTTGTTAGACATCTACGGGCCTTTATTAAGCCTGCCGCTGGTTGACTTTAGCGAACTGGTGGAAAAAGAGCGTCTGATGCGTTTCCCTATTGAATCCAGACTATTTCAGAAATTATCAACGCGTCATCGGTTGGCCTACATTGAGGCTATCGGTAAATTAGCGTCAGACTCGCCGGAGTACCCCGTGCTGGAATATTATTATCGCTGCCGACTGATCCAGGATTATATCAGCGGAATGACCGACCTCTACGCATGGGATGAATATCGTCGTCTCATGGCGGTCGAACAATAAAACGACTTTTGTAAAGACGGACTATAAATTTTTACTTTTTCCATAAACTTCAGTCCGGAACTTAGCGCAATAAAATGAATCTGATGTACACAGCAATTTTGCGTTATCTGGTAATCGAGATTGAAACACATGAAAAAAACGACCTTAGCTATGAGTGCACTGGCTCTGAGTTTGAGCCTGGCGTTATCCCCGCTTTCTGCAACCGCAGCTGAAACGGCATCGGCAACGACGGCCCAGCAGATGCCAAGCCTGGCACCGATGCTCGAAAAAGTGATGCCCTCCGTGGTCAGCATTAACGTCGAAGGAAGTACTGCCGTTAATTCTCAGCGTATGCCGCGTAATTTCCAGCAGTTCTTCGGTGATGATTCCCCGTTCTGCCAGGACGGTTCACCGTTCCAGGGCTCTCCATTCTGTCAGGGTGGCGTACCGGGCGGTAATGGCGGCAACCAGCAGCAGAAATTTATGGCGCTGGGTTCAGGGGTCATTATTGACGCCGCGAAAGGCTATGTTGTCACCAACAACCACGTGGTCGATAACGCCACGGTGATTAAAGTTCAACTGAGCGATGGGCGTAAATTCGACGCGAAGATCGTCGGTAAAGACCCGCGCTCCGATATTGCGCTGATCCAGATTCAGGATCCGAAAAACCTGACGGCGATTAAACTTGCCGATTCCGATTCGCTGCGCGTGGGTGATTACACGGTCGCTATCGGTAACCCATTTGGTCTGGGGGAGACGGTCACTTCCGGTATCGTTTCTGCACTTGGTCGTAGCGGCCTGAACGCGCAAAACTATGAAAACTTCATTCAGACCGATGCGGCAATCAACCGGGGTAACTCCGGTGGCGCGCTGGTTAACCTGAACGGGGAACTGATCGGCATTAACACTGCGATCCTCGCGCCGGACGGCGGTAACATCGGTATCGGCTTTGCGATCCCAAGCAACATGGTGAAAAACCTGACCTCGCAGATGGTTGAATTCGGCCAGGTGAAACGCGGCGAACTGGGGATCATGGGGACCGAACTGAGCTCTGAGCTGGCGAAAGCGATGAAAGTTGACGCACAGCGTGGTGCATTCGTCAGCCAGGTACTGCCGAACTCTTCCGCATCGAAGGCGGGAATCAAAGCAGGGGACGTGATTACCACTCTGAATGGTAAGCCAATCAACAGCTTTGCGGCGCTGCGTGCTCAGGTCGGTACCATGCCGGTGGGCAGCAAAATTACCCTCGGCCTGCTGCGTGAAGGGAAGCCGGTGACCGTCAATCTGGAACTGCAGCAGAGCAGCCAGAATCAGGTTGATTCCAGCTCCATCTTCAGCGGTATCGAAGGCGCTGAAATGAGCAACAAAGGCCAGGACAAAGGCGTGGTGGTGAACAACGTGAAAGCGAACACCCCAGCCGCACAGATTGGCCTGAAAAAAGGTGATGTGATTATCGGTGCTAACCAGCAGGCGGTGAAAAACATTGCCGAGCTGCGTAAGATCCTCGACAGCAAACCGTCTGTCCTGGCGCTGAATATTCAGCGTGGCGACAACACAATCTATTTGCTGATGCAGTAATCTCCCTCCACCCCTTCCTGTTACAGGGAAGGGGGTTCTTTTTGTGATACCTTCCACAACTCCATACTTCTCCCCTCTGCTTTGTGCATTTGCACAATGCCGCCGTTTATTATCTTCCCTATTCTTGAGCTCTGCTCACAGGAGGGGTTTATGGCTGGCTGGCATCTTGATACCAAAATGGCGCAGGATATCGTGGCGCGCACAATGCGCATCATTGATACCAATATCAACGTAATGGATGCCCGTGGGCGGATCATCGGCAGTGGTGATCGAGAGCGTATTGGTGAATTGCACGAAGGCGCGCTGTTGGTACTATCTCAAGGGCGCGTCGTGGATATTGATGATGCCGTAGCGCGTCATTTGCACGGTGTTCGCCAGGGGATCAACTTACCGTTGCGGCTGGAAGGTGAAATCGTCGGCGTCATTGGCCTCACCGGAGAGCCGGAATATCTGCGCAAATATGGCGAGCTGGTGTGTATGACCGCGGAAATGATGCTTGAGCAATCACGCCTGCTGCACCTGCTAGCCCAGGACAGCCGTCTGCGTGAAGAGCTGGTCATGAACCTGATCCAGGCGGAAGAAAACACCCCGGCGTTGACCGAGTGGGCGCAACGTCTGGGCATCGACCTTAATCAACCGCGCGTGGTGGCGGTGCTGGAGGTCGACAGCGGTCAGCTTGGTGTGGATAGTGCGATGGCCGAGTTGCAGCAGCTACAAAATGCATTGACCACACCAGAGCGTAATAACCTGATTGCGATTGTCTCGCTGACTGAAATGGTAGTGTTAAAACCGGCGCTGAACCAGTTTGGCCGTTGGGACGCGGAAGATCATCGTAAGCGCGTTGAGCAATTGATTGCGCGAATGAAAGAGAACGGGCAACTGCGGTTTCGCGTTTCGCTGGGGAACTACTTTACGGGTCCCGGCAGTATTGCCCGTTCTTACCGTACCGCGCGTACTACAATGATGGTCGGCAAACAGCGAATGCCGGAAAGCCGGAGCTATTTTTATCAGGATCTGATGCTACCGGTGTTACTCGACAGTTTGCGCGGCGGCTGGCAGGCCAATGAACTGGCGCGCCCACTGGTGCGGTTAAAGGCGATGGATAATAACGGGCTTTTGCGCAGAACCCTGGCGGCGTGGTTTCGCCATAATGTTCAGCCGCTGGCGACCTCTAAGGCGCTGTTTATTCATCGTAATACGCTGGAGTATCGACTAAATCGTATTTCAGAACTGACCGGGCTGGATTTGGGGAACTTTGACGACAGGCTGTTACTGTATGTGGCGTTACAACTGGATGAACAGCGGTGATTGATTGGCTGGTGGCGCTACGCTTATCCGGCCTACGAGGTGAGCACCTGTAGGCTGGATAAGGCGTAACAACCACTTATTTACGTGTCAGTTTTTCCAGATCGGATTCGATTTCGGTGATCTTATTCGCCACCACGCTTTCCAGGTGACGTAAATCATCAAGGATCTTGCGCTTAAGATCGACTTCCGTGCGATCGCGCTGGCAGATCTGATCCAGTTCGTCGATCACATAGCGCAGGTTCGGGCTGATCTCCTGCACCTCTTTATAGCCTTGACCGACGCCATCGGCGACAACGGTTTTGCGCTGGCGGGGATATTTGAACTTCACGCTCTTGGCAAAAAACTCGCCTTTATCCTTCTGGAAATAGATTTTAAGAATATCGTTGTTGGCTTCTTGCCGCAGACTGTAACGATCGATCTCTTCAGGATTGGTAATGCCCAGACTTTTCAGATTGTCATACATAGCGATCCCCTTAAGCTCACTTTAACTATTGAATAATTAATGAAAAGCTCTGTTTTTGCCACTCGCAAATGTAAAAAAAGCGGGCTAAGCCCGCTTTTTCAAACCGCTGTTAGTCGATGGTGCGCAAGAGTTCGTTGATGCCCACCTTGCCGCGCGTTTTGGCGTCGACTTTTTTCACAATCACTGCGCAGTACAGGCTGTATTTGCCATCTTTCGACGGCAGGTTGCCGGAAACGACAACTGAACCCGCCGGAACGCGACCGTAATGCACTTCGCCGGTTTCACGATCGTAAATACGGGTGCTCTGACCGATGTAAACACCCATAGAAATGACGGAACCTTCTTCAACGATAACGCCTTCAACCACTTCGGAACGCGCGCCAATGAAGCAGTTGTCTTCGATGATGGTCGGGTTAGCCTGCAAGGGTTCCAGAACGCCACCAATGCCGACGCCGCCGGAGAGGTGAACGTTTTTACCGATCTGCGCGCAGGAGCCTACCGTTGCCCAGGTATCTACCATCGTGCCTTCATCAACATAAGCGCCAATGTTGACATAGGACGGCATCAGAACGGTGTTGCGGGCGATAAACGCGCCCTGACGCACCGCCGCTGGGGGAACCACGCGGAAGCCTTCTTTCTGAAAACGCGCTTCGTCGTAATCAGCGAATTTCATCGGCACTTTATCGTAGTAGCGGCTTTCCGCACCGTCGATAACCTGGTTATCGTTAATACGGAAAGAGAGCAGTACCGCTTTCTTTAGCCACTGATGAGTTACCCACTGGCCGTCGATCTTTTCTGCTACACGCAGTGCGCCGGAGTCCAGTAAAGAAATGACCTGATTCACCGCTTCACGGGTGACGGTATCAACATTAGCCGGCGTGATTTCCGCACGGCGCTCAAAAGCGGTTTCAATAACGTTCTGTAACTGCTGCATTGGTAAACTCTTTCCCTAATGAATAAAAACACTACCCTTTATCGTTTGGATTGAGGGCCTCTGTCAACCGTTGATGCACTTCCTGCTGGAGCTCATTATTAAGGGCACGCCGGTCCGCTGTGGCGATTATGAATAAATCTTCTACTCGTTCGCCAATGGTTGTAATTCGGGCGCCATGAAGCGAAATTCCCAGATCGGCAAAAATTTGCCCGACCCGCGCCAGCAGTCCCGGCTGATCGAGCGCAATCAGTTCGAGAAACGATTTTCGGTCAGTATGCGTCGGCAGGAACGTCACCTCAGTATCGACGGTAAAGTGGCGTAGTTTCGCCGGTTGTCGACGCGGCTGCGGCGGTTGCCAACTGCGCTGAGTGATCGCCTGCTCCAGTCCAAAACGGATCGCTTCATGCCGGTCCGCTGAAAGCGGGCTGCCGTCCGGCTCCAGCACAATGAACGTATCCATCGCCATGCCGTCGCGGGTGGTGAAAATCTGCGCATCGTGGACGCTTAAATTGCGGCGGTCCAGCTCGGCGCAGACGGCGGCAAACAGATACGGTCTGTCCGGACTCCAGATGAAGATTTCCGTTCCGCCGCGTGTCGCCTGCGGGCTCAGCAGAATAAGCGGCTCTTTAAGATCGTGCTGCAAAAGATGACGCGCATGCCAGGCCAGCTGGTTTGGACTGTGGCGCACAAAATAGTTGGCACGACAACGTGACCAGATATGGTGCAGGGCTTCTTCATCAATGTTGTCCATCCGCAGAAGCGCCAGCGCCTGAAGCTGATGATGACGCACCCGCTCACGCATGTCTGGCGTGTTTTGCATTCCCCGCCGCAGCTGTTTTTCCGTGGCGAAATACAATTCACGCAGCAGACTCTGCTTCCAGCTATTCCATAACGTTTCATTTGTGGCGCAAATATCCGCTACCGTCAGGCACACCAGGAAGCGTAGCCGATGCTCCGTTTGTACCTCTTCGGCGAACTGCTTGATCACTTCAGGATCCTGAATGTCGCGACGTTGAGCGGTGACCGACATCAGCAGGTGTTGGCGTACCAGCCAGGCTACCAGTTGCGTTTCGCGTGAGTTCAGGCCGTGCAGTTCGGCGAATTTCAGCACGTCCTGCGCACCCAGTACAGAATGGTCGCCGCCACGCCCTTTGGCGATATCATGGAACAGCGCGGCAATCAGGATCAGTTCCGGCTGACGCAGGCGTGGCCACAGATCCACGCACAGCGGGTGACGCTGGCGTGTCTCTTCTTTGGCAAAACTTTCCAGTTTTAGCATCACGCGGATAGTGTGCTCGTCCACCGTGTAGGCGTGGAACAGATCAAATTGCATCTGCCCGACAATGTGCGACCACTGCGGCATATAGGCCCACAGCACGCTATGACGGTGCATCGGCAGCAGGCCGCGACTGACTGCGCCAGGATGACGCAGCATGCTGAGAAACAGCGAGCGCGCCTCCGGGATATAACACAGCGGCTGATTCAAATGGCGACGGGCATGACGCAGGTGGCGCAGGGTCGTTGAATAGATCCCGGTGATCGCGCTGTTACGCACCATCATGTAAAACATCCGCAGGATCGCTTCCGGCTCGCGAATGAACAGATCCTCTTCCCGCAGATCGATAAGTGAACCGCGCAATTGAAAATCGTCGTCGATCGGACGTGGCTTTTCATCTGCAGACAGTGCGAGGATCGCTTCGTCAAATAACTGGAGCAGCATCTGATTGAGTTCGCTGACGCGGCGCGTCACCCGGAAGTAATCTTTCATCATCTGCTCAACCGGTTCGTTACCGTCGCCGCTGTAATTCAGACGTTGGGCGACGCTTAACTGGCGGTCAAACAGCAGACGGTTGTCGTAACGGGGCACCACCAGATGCAGCGCAAAGCGGATGCGCCAGAGAATGTGCAGGCATTCGTTAAGCTCGGCGCGCTCGGCCTGGGTTAAAAAGCCGAAACCGACCATTTCATCGAGCGACGTGGCGCCAAAATGGCGACGGGCAACCCACTGTAGCGTATGGATATCACGCAGGCCACCGGGGCTGCTCTTGATATCCGGCTCAAGATTATAGCTGGTTCCGTGATAGCGCTGGTGGCGCTGTTCCTGTTCTTCTACCTTGGCCGCATAAAACTTATCGGATGGCCAAAATCCCTCGCTAAAGATGTGTTTTTGCAGCTCCAGAAAAAGCGCGACATCGCCAATCAGCAGGCGGGTTTCAATCAGGTTGGTCGCGACGGTCAGATCCGACAGCCCTTCCAGCAGACACTCTTCCAGCGTTCGCACGCTGTGCCCGACCTCAAGCTTAACGTCCCACAGCAGTGTCAGCAGTTCGCCAACTTTTTGTGCCTGCTCATCGGGTAATTTTTTGCGGCTTAAGATCAGCAGGTCGATGTCAGAAAGCGGATGCAGTTCGCCGCGGCCATAGCCGCCGACAGCGACCAGTGCCAGATCGCCTATCTGTCCGAACCCTGCCTCAATCCACAGGCGTTGCAGGAGTTGGTCGATAAATTCGGTGCGTGCTTCTATGAGTTGTTCCGCGGAAACCCCGCTGTCAAAAGCCTCGCCCAGCCACTGCTGAAAGGCATCGATATACGTTTTGATTCCGGCGACAGTGAGTTTGTCGCGTGACCAGCTTCCCGGATTCTGCGGCTGGCCGGGTAGGGTGGGGAGTGCCGTATTCGCGTGCTGTTCTGGAAGAGTATTCATTGTCACCACCCATAAAAAAGGCCGGATGGCGGCAAAAGCGCCTTACCCGGCCTACGGAATAGTGCCATTTGTAGGCCTGATAAGCGATAGAGCCATCAGGCAAAATAGTTATGCTTCGTGCGTAATGACCGCCGGGATGGTGTCATCCTTACGTAACGTCAGAATTTCGCAGCCGTTTTCGGTCACCACAATAGTATGCTCGTATTGCGCAGACAAGCTACGGTCTTTGGTTTTTACCGTCCAGCCGTCTTTCATGGTGCGGATGCGGTAGTCACCGGCATTCAGCATTGGCTCGACGGTGAAGGTCATGCCCGGTTGCAGCACGACGCCGCCGTCATCTGCGTCATAGTGAAGCACCTGCGGTTCTTCGTGGAAGCCGCGACCGATACCGTGTCCGCAGTATTCACGCACCACAGAGAAGCCTTCGCCTTCCGCATATTTCTGAATTGCCGCGCCTAATGTGCGCAGACGAATGCCAGGCTTCACCATCCGCAGGGCCAGATACAGGCTTTCCTGCGTTACGCGGCACAGACGCTCGCCCAGGATGGTCGGCTTACCGACGATAAACATTTTTGAGGTGTCACCGTGGTACTCATCTTTGATGACGGTCACGTCAATGTTAACGATGTCGCCATCTTTCAGATGCTTGGCATCGTCCGGGATACCGTGGCACACCACTTCGTTGATCGAGATGCACACCGATTTCGGATAACCGTGGTAGCCAAGGCATGCAGAGATTGCGTGCTGTTCGTTGACGATATAGTCATTGCAGATGCGATCCAGTTCGCCGGTGCTGACGCCCGGTTTGATATACGGTTCGATCATCTCCAGCACTTCTGCGGCCAGTCGGCCTGCGACGCGCATCTTTTCGATTTCTTCAGGGGTCTTGATTGAGATAGCCATGAATTCTGTCCATCAGTGTCGATTATTTCGACAATAATTGTGTAAGTGCCGTCAATGGTATCAGGCTGACATACATGCTGCAAAATTGAGAATCATTAACAGCACAGCACGCCAACAATTATTGGTGTCAACGGCGTATTTGTGGTATAAAGCGCGCCGGACTTCCGATCCATTTCAGATACACAGGCTGGACGGGAGCGACAAATCTCACTTTGTGTAACAACACACACGTATCGGCACATATTCCGGGGTGCCCTTTGGGGTCGGTAATATGGGATACGTGGAGGCATAACCCCAACTTTTATATAGAGGTTTTAAACATGGCAACTGTTTCCATGCGCGACATGCTCAAGGCTGGTGTTCACTTCGGTCACCAGACCCGTTACTGGAACCCGAAAATGAAGCCGTTCATCTTCGGCGCGCGTAACAAAGTTCACATCATCAACCTTGAGAAAACTGTACCGATGTTCAACGAAGCCCTGGCTGAACTGAACAAGATCGCTTCTCGTAAAGGCAAAATCCTTTTCGTTGGTACTAAACGCGCTGCAAGCGAAGCGGTGAAAGACGCTGCTAACAGCTGCGACCAGTTCTTCGTGAACCATCGCTGGCTGGGCGGTATGCTGACTAACTGGAAAACCGTTCGTCAGTCTATCAAACGTCTGAAAGACCTGGAAACTCAGTCTCAGGACGGTACTTTCGAAAAGCTGACCAAGAAAGAAGCGCTGATGCGCACTCGTGAGCTTGAGAAACTGGAAAACAGCCTGGGCGGTATCAAAGACATGGGCGGTCTGCCAGACGCTCTGTTCGTTATCGATGCTGACCACGAGCACATTGCTATCAAAGAAGCAAACAACCTGGGTATTCCGGTATTTGCTATCGTTGATACCAACTCTGATCCGGACGGTGTTGACTTCGTTATCCCGGGTAACGACGACGCAATCCGTGCTGTTAGCCTGTACCTGGGCGCTGTAGCTGCTACCGTTCGTGAAGGCCGTTCTCAGGATCTGGCTTCCCAGGCGGAAGAAAGCTTCGTAGAAGCTGAATAATAAGGCTTTACCCCTTATTAGTACCGTGTATGAAAAGGGGCCCATTATCGGCCCCTTTTTTCAATTTATACTGTTTGGCCCCCGGCCGGGCAGTTCACATCTCCCGAGGATTTAAGAATGGCTGAAATTACCGCATCCCTGGTAAAAGAGCTGCGCGAGCGTACTGGCGCAGGCATGATGGATTGCAAAAAAGCGCTGACTGAAGCGAACGGCGACATCGAGCTGGCAATCGAAAACATGCGTAAATCCGGTGCGATCAAAGCAGCTAAGAAAGCAGGCAACGTTGCTGCTGACGGCGTGATCATCACTAAAATCGACGGCAACTACGGTATCATTCTGGAAGTTAACTGCCAGACTGACTTCGTTGCTAAAGATGGTGGTTTCCAGGCATTTGCTAACAAAGTTCTGGACGCAGCTGTTGCTGGCAAAATCACTGACGTTGAAGTTCTGAAAGCACAGTTCGAAGAAGAGCGTGTTGCGCTGGTTGCTAAAATCGGTGAAAACATCAACATCCGTCGCGTGTCTTCCCTGGAAGGCGAAGTACTGGGTTCTTACCAGCACGGCGCGCGTATCGGTGTTCTGGTTGCTGCTAAAGGCGCTGACGAAGAACTGGTTAAACAGCTGGCAATGCACATCGCTGCAAGCAAACCAGAATTCGTTAAGCCAGAAGACGTGTCTGCTGACGTGGTAGAAAAAGAGTACCAGGTTCAGCTGGATATCGCGATGCAGTCCGGTAAGCCGAAAGAAATCGCAGAGAAAATGGTTGAAGGCCGCATGAAGAAATTCACCGGCGAAGTTTCTCTGACTGGCCAGCCTTTCGTTATGGATCCAAGCAAGTCTGTTGCTCAGCTGCTGAAAGAGCACAACGCTGACGTCACTGGCTTCATCCGCTTCGAAGTGGGCGAAGGCATCGAGAAAGTTGAGACTGACTTCGCAGCTGAAGTTGCTGCAATGTCCAAGCAGTCTTAATGATTGAAAAGGAGCCGCCTGAGGGCGGCTTCTTTTTGTCACCCATCACGCAAAATCAGTATGGCTCTTATTTCGTTGTACTGAGAAGCGGCATATCATTGTCGCCAGAATTCACCCCCTTTTTAAATCGTTGACAGTCTCAGGAAAGAAACATGGCTACCAATGCAAAACCCGTCTATAAACGCATTCTGCTCAAGTTAAGCGGCGAAGCTCTGCAGGGAACGGAAGGCTTCGGTATTGACGCAAGCATACTGGATCGTATGGCTCAGGAAATCAAAGAACTGGTTGAACTGGGTATTCAGGTCGGTGTGGTGATTGGTGGTGGTAACCTGTTCCGTGGCGCGGGTCTGGCGAAAGCGGGTATGAACCGCGTTGTGGGCGACCACATGGGCATGCTGGCCACCGTGATGAACGGTCTGGCAATGCGCGATGCGCTTCACCGCGCCTATGTGAACGCCCGCCTGATGTCTGCTATCCCGCTTAATGGCGTCTGCGACAACTACAGCTGGGCAGAGGCGATTAGCCTACTGCGCAATAACCGCGTAGTGATCCTTTCTGCGGGTACCGGTAACCCCTTCTTTACCACCGATTCGGCTGCCTGCCTGCGCGGCATTGAGATCGAAGCTGACGTGGTGCTGAAGGCGACGAAAGTCGATGGTGTGTTTACTGCCGATCCGGCGAAGGACCCCACTGCGACCATGTACGAGCAGCTGACTTACAATGAAGTGCTGGATAAAGAACTTAAAGTGATGGATCTTGCCGCGTTTACGCTGGCTCGCGACCATAAGTTGCCGATTCGTGTCTTCAACATGAATAAACCTGGCGCACTGCGCCGCGTGGTCATGGGTGAAAAAGAAGGCACTTTAATCACGGAATAATTTCCGTCGGCGATAAATACAGGTAAGATTCCGCTTTACTTTGTAGTGGTATCTTACCTGGACGCGCCTTAGGCGTTGTCATGAATTAAACGCGACTATACTTAGCACACCTGTAGCGCTGTGCTGGCGAATAGTCTGCCTGAGACTAGTATTCAAGGATTCGTAACGTGATTAGCGATATCAGAAAAGATGCTGAAGTACGCATGGAAAAATGCGTAGAAGCGTTCAAAACCCAAATCAGCAAAATTCGCACGGGTCGTGCTTCTCCCAGCCTGCTGGATGGCATTGTCGTGGAATACTACGGCACGCCGACGCCGCTGCGTCAACTGGCGAGCGTAACAGTAGAAGACTCCCGTACTCTGAAAATCAACGTGTTCGACCGTTCCATGAGCCCGGCCGTTGAAAAAGCGATTATGGCTTCTGATCTTGGTCTGAACCCGAGTTCAGCAGGCGCTGATATTCGTGTTCCGCTGCCGCCTCTGACCGAAGAGCGTCGTAAAGATCTGACCAAAATCGTGCGTGGCGAAGCTGAACAGGCACGTGTTGCGGTGCGTAACGTGCGTCGTGACGCGAACGACAAAGTGAAAGCCCTGCTGAAAGACAAAGAGATCAGCGAAGATGACGATCGCCGTTCTCAGGACGACGTACAGAAAATGACTGACGCGGCTATCAAGAAAGTAGATGCGGCGCTGGCAGATAAAGAAGCGGAACTGATGCAGTTCTGATTCGCCTGTACGACTAAAACGCCGCTCAGAAGATCGTTAGGATCGACTGGCGGCGTTTTGCTTTTTATCCCGTCTCAATTTTTGGACGAAAGATGAAGTATTTAACCATTCTGGGCTCGACCGGCTCTATCGGTGGCAGCACGCTGGACGTGGTGCGCCATAACCCTGACGACTTTCGCGTAGTTGCACTGGTTGCAGGCAAAAACGTCACCCGTATGGTGGAACAGTGCCTGGAGTTCTCCCCACGTTACGCCGTGATGGATGACGAAGCCAGTGCCAACCAGCTTCGCGAGACGCTGCGTCAGCACGGTAGCCGTACTGAAGTCATGAGCGGACAGCAGGCCGCATGTGATATGGCGGCGCTCGATGACGTCGATCAGGTCATGGCCGCCATTGTTGGCGCAGCAGGATTGCTGCCGACGTTAGCCGCTATTCGTGCCGGAAAAACCATTCTGCTGGCAAATAAAGAGTCGCTGGTCACCTGCGGACGACTGTTTATGGACGCGGTAAAGCACAGCAAAGCACGACTTTTGCCGGTAGACAGCGAGCACAACGCTATTTTTCAGAGTATGCCCCAACCGATTCAACACAATCTGGGTTACGCTGACCTCGAGCAAAATGGCGTACTGTCTGTTTTGCTTACCGGGTCTGGTGGCCCGTTTCGGGAAACGCCCTTGCGCGATCTGGTGAAAATGACACCCGATCAAGCCTGTCGTCATCCGAACTGGTCGATGGGGCGTAAGATTTCCGTCGATTCCGCCACTATGATGAATAAAGGTCTGGAATACATTGAAGCGCGTTGGTTGTTTAATGCCAGTGCTCGCCAGATGGAAGTGCTGATTCACCCGCAGTCGGTCATTCATTCAATGGTGCGTTATCATGATGGTAGCGTACTGGCGCAACTGGGTGAGCCCGATATGCGCACGCCAATCGCCCATACGATGGCGTGGCCGAATCGCGTGATGTCTGGCGTGAAGCCGCTCGATTTCTGTAAGCTCAGTGCGTTGACGTTTAGCGCGCCGGACTATCTGCGCTATCCTTGCCTGAAACTGGCGATGGAGGCGTTTGAGCAGGGGCAGGCAGCCACAACCGCGCTAAATGCAGCAAATGAAGTCGTCGTTGCTGCGTTTCTTGCTGAAGAGATTCGCTTTACAGATATCGCCGATATGAATTTAGCCGTACTGGAGCAGATGGACTTGCAGGAGCCTCAGAGCGTTG
Source organism: Citrobacter sp. RHB25-C09 (assembly GCF_013836145.1). NCBI lineage: Bacteria > Pseudomonadati > Pseudomonadota > Gammaproteobacteria > Enterobacterales > Enterobacteriaceae > Citrobacter > Citrobacter sp. RHB25-C09. The sequence continues at coordinate 976,343 of NZ_CP057483.1, forward strand.
ATGACGTACTGAAAGTCGATGCAATTGCGCGAGAAGTCGCCAGAAAACAAGTGATGCGACTCGCAAGCTGAGGATTATCCCGCTACAGGATATCGTGCTATTTGTTAGCGTTGGGCTTCAGTGATATAGTCTGCGCCACCTGATCGCAGGTATTTGGCTTTTTTCGGTCAGGTAAGCCGTGGTATGACACGGCTTTTTTGTGTATAGGCTTCAGTATTCCTGAGTACCGCCAAATCCTTTCAGGGACTAAAAACGCGTTATGTTGTCTGCAACTCAACCAGTAAGCGAAAATTTGCCCGCGCATGGCTGTCGTCATGTTGCCATCATTATGGACGGCAATGGTCGCTGGGCGAAAAAGCAAGGGAAGATCCGCGCCTTCGGGCATAAGGCCGGAGCGAAATCCGTTCGTCGGGCCGTCTCTTTTGCTGCCAACAATGGTATTGATGCGTTAACGCTGTATGCCTTTAGTAGTGAAAACTGGAATCGACCTGCACAGGAAGTGAGTGCGTTGATGGAACTGTTTGTGTGGGCGCTCGATAGCGAAGTGAAAAGCCTGCACCGCCACAACGTTCGCCTGCGCATTATTGGTGATATCAGTCGATTTAACTCACGTTTGCAAGAACGTATTCGTAAGTCAGAAGCCATCACTGCCCATAACACCGGGCTGACGCTGAATATCGCTGCGAATTACGGTGGACGCTGGGATATTGTCCAGGGAGTCAGGCAATTAGCAGAACAGGTGCAGGAAGGTTTACTGCGTCCTGATCAGATTGATGAAGAAACACTCAATCAACAAATCTGTATGCATGAGCTGGCTCCTGTAGATTTAGTAATTAGGACTGGGGGAGAGCATCGAATCAGTAACTTTTTGCTTTGGCAAATTGCCTATGCCGAACTTTACTTTACAGATGTTCTTTGGCCCGATTTCGATGAACAAGACTTTGAAGGTGCACTGCATGCCTTTGCAAATCGAGAGCGTCGTTTCGGCGGCACCGAGCCCGGTGATGAAAAAGCCTGATGGGGGTCGCTTTTGCTGAAGTATCGCCTGATTTCTGCTTTTGTTTTAATACCTGTGGTCATCGCGGCACTGTTTTTATTGCCGCCGGTGGGGTTCGCCATTGTGACGCTGGTTGTGTGTATGCTGGCCGCGTGGGAATGGGGACAGTTAAGCGGTTTTGCCACTCGCACCCAACGCGTATGGCTGGCGGTGCTGTGCGGGTTATTACTCGCGCTGATGCTGTTTCTGCTGCCGGAATATCATCGTAATATTCACCAACCCCTGGTCGAAGTTTCACTTTGGGCCTCGTTGGGGTGGTGGATTTTCGCGCTTTTGTTGGTCTTTTTTTACCCCAGCTCGGCGACATTCTGGCGTAATTCAAAGATATTGCGCATAATTTTTGGCGTACTGACCATCGTCCCATTCTTTTGGGGGATGCTGGCGCTGCGGGCATGGCACTATGATGAGAATCATTATAGTGGCGCGCTATGGCTGCTCTATGTCATGATCCTTGTCTGGGGTGCAGACTCCGGGGCGTATATGTTTGGAAAACTGTTTGGCAAACATAAACTTGCGCCTAAAGTCTCACCGGGTAAAACCTGGCAGGGTTTTTTTGGCGGGCTCGTGACTGCAGCGGTGATCTCATGGGGTTACGGCGTATGGGCGAATCTGGAAGTCGCGCCTGTCACCTTATTGATCTGCTCTATTGTTGCTGCTCTGGCTTCTGTGCTGGGGGATTTAACCGAGAGCATGTTTAAGCGTGAAGCAGGAATTAAAGACAGCGGTCATTTGATTCCAGGACACGGTGGTATTCTTGATCGTATAGATAGCCTGACGGCGGCTGTACCGGTCTTCGCCTGCCTGTTGTTACTGGTATTCAAAACGCTATAACGGAAGGTTTTATGCTGAGTATTCTCTGGAATCTGGCTGCATTCATCGTCGCACTGGGTGTGCTTATCACCGTGCACGAATTTGGCCATTTCTGGGTTGCCCGGCGCTGCGGTGTCCGCGTAGAGCGCTTTTCCATTGGCTTTGGTAAAGCGCTCTGGCGTCGTACCGACAAGTCAGGGACAGAATATGTTATCGCCCTAATCCCACTGGGCGGTTATGTCAAAATGCTGGATGAGCGCGCGGAACCCGTTATTCCTGAACTGCGCCACCATGCTTTCAATAATAAAACAGTCGGTCAGCGTGCGGCGATTATTGCGGCAGGTCCGATTGCTAATTTCCTCTTTGCTATTTTTGCTTACTGGCTGGTGTTTATCATCGGTGTGCCCGGTGTTCGTCCGGTGGTTGGTGAAATAACGCCCAATTCAATCGCTGCACAAGCGCAAATTGTTGCCGGTACGGAACTTAAAGCCGTTGATGGTATCGAAACCCCTGATTGGGATGCAGTGCGTTTACAACTGGTCACGAAAATCGGTGATGAACACACAACAATCAGCGTGGCGCCTTTTGGCAGCAACCAGCGACAAGACAAAATGCTGGATTTGCGACAGTGGGCATTTGAGCCAGATAAGGAAGATCCTGTATCTTCTTTAGGTATCCGACCACGTGGGCCACAGATAGAACCGGTACTGTCAGAAGTGCAGGCGCAGTCCGCTGCAAGTAAAGCGGGTTTGCAAGCGGGCGACAGGATCGTTAAAGTCGATGGTCAACCGTTAACGCAATGGATGACGTTCGTAACGCTTGTGCGCGATAATCCAGGGAAGCCGTTAGCGCTGGAAATTGAGAGACAAGGGAGCGCCTTGTCTTTGACGCTAATTCCGGATACGAAATCAAGTAACGGAAAGGCAGAAGGGTTTGCCGGCGTGGTGCCGAAAATCATTCCTCTGCCAGATGAGTACAAGACAGTACGCCAGTATGGGCCGTTTAGCGCCATCGCACAGGCCACGGATAAAACGTGGCAGTTGATGAAACTGACGGTCAACATGCTGGGAAAATTGATAACCGGTGATGTGAAACTGAACAACCTCAGTGGGCCGATTTCTATCGCTCAGGGGGCTGGGATGTCAGCGGAGTTCGGGGTGATTTATTACCTGATGTTCCTGGCGCTGATTAGCGTGAACTTAGGGATAATTAACCTCTTTCCGTTGCCCGTTCTTGACGGGGGGCATCTGCTGTTCCTGGCGATTGAAAAGCTTAAGGGCGGACCGGTATCCGAGCGGGTTCAAGACTTTAGTTATCGCATTGGCTCGATTTTGCTGGTGCTGTTAATGGGGCTTGCACTTTTCAATGATTTCTCTCGGTTGTAAGAGAGTGTTAGGAAGAACGCATAATAACGATGGCGATGAAAAAGTTGCTCATAGCGTCGCTGCTGTTTAGCAGCGCGACCGTATACGGTGCTGAAGGGTTCGTAGTGAAGGACATTCATTTCGAAGGCCTGCAGCGTGTCGCCGTTGGTGCGGCCCTCCTCAGTATGCCGGTGCGCACAGGCGACACGGTTAATGATGAAGATATCAGTAATACCATTCGCGCACTGTTTGCTACCGGCAACTTTGAGGATGTCCGCGTCCTTCGTGATGGTGATACTCTTCTGGTTCAGGTAAAAGAGCGTCCGACGATTGCCAGCATTACTTTCTCCGGAAACAAGTCGGTGAAAGATGACATGCTGAAGCAAAACCTCGAGGCGTCTGGCGTGCGTGTTGGCGAGTCTCTGGATCGCACCACCATTGCCGATATCGAGAAAGGGCTGGAAGACTTCTATTATAGCGTCGGTAAGTATAGCGCCAGCGTCAAAGCTGTCGTAACGCCGCTGCCGCGTAACCGTGTGGACCTCAAACTGGTGTTCCAGGAAGGTGTTTCGGCGAAGATCCAACAGATTAACATCGTTGGTAACCACGCCTTCAGCACTGATGAACTGATCTCTCACTTCCAGCTGCGTGATGAAGTACCGTGGTGGAACGTGGTGGGCGATCGTAAATATCAGAAGCAGAAGCTGGCGGGCGACCTTGAAACCCTGCGCAGCTACTATCTGGATCGCGGCTACGCACGTTTCAACATTGACTCCACGCAGGTCAGCCTGACGCCGGACAAGAAAGGGATTTACATCACCGTGAACATCACGGAAGGCGAGCAGTATAAGCTTTCTGGCGTTCAGGTGACGGGTAACCTGGCCGGACACTCTGCCGAGATTGAAAGCCTGACTAAAATTGAGCCGGGCGAGCTGTATAACGGCACCAAAGTGACCAAAATGGAAGACGACATTAAAAAGCTTCTGGGTCGCTATGGCTATGCCTATCCGCGCGTTCAGTCACAGCCTGAAATTAACGATGCTGACAAAACCGTCAAGCTGCGCGTCAACGTTGATGCGGGTAACCGTTTCTACGTGCGTAAGATCCGCTTTGAAGGCAACGACACATCCAAAGATGCCGTTCTGCGTCGCGAAATGCGCCAGATGGAAGGGGCATGGTTGGGCAGCGATCTGGTCGATCAGGGTAAAGAGCGTCTGAACCGTCTGGGCTACTTTGAAACCGTCGATACCGATACACAACGCGTTCCTGGCAGTCCGGATCAGGTAGATGTGGTTTACAAGGTCAAAGAGCGTAACACCGGTAGCTTCAACTTCGGTATCGGTTACGGTACGGAAAGTGGCGTGAGCTTCCAGGCGGGCGTTCAGCAGGATAACTGGTTAGGTACGGGCTATGCCGTTGGCATTAACGGTACCAAAAACGATTACCAGACCTATACTGAATTGTCGGTCACCAACCCCTACTTTACCGTTGACGGTGTAAGTCTGGGTGGTCGCGTGTTCTATAACGACTTCGAAGCAGATGACGCGGATCTGTCTGACTATACCAACAAGAGTTATGGTACAGACGTGACGCTGGGCTTCCCGATTAACGAATACAACACGCTGCGTGCAGGTCTGGGCTATGTTCATAACAAGCTGTCCAACATGCAGCCGCAGGTTGCGATGTGGCGTTACCTGGATTCGATGGGCGAAAATCCGGATTCAACGAACGACCGCAACAGCTTTGCCGCAGATGATTTCACCTTCAACTACGGCTGGACCTACAACAAGCTGGACCGTGGCTTCTTCCCAACGGAAGGTACGCGTATCAACCTGAACGGTAAAGTGACCATTCCAGGTTCTGATAACGAATACTACAAAGCGACGCTCGACACCGCGACCTACGTGCCGATCGATGACGATCACAAATGGGTGGTATTGGGTCGTACCCGTTGGGGTTATGGCGATGGCCTGAGCGGTAAAGAGATGCCGTTCTATGAAAACTTCTATGCGGGTGGCTCCAGCACCGTACGTGGTTTCCAGTCTAATACCATTGGTCCAAAAGCGGTCTACTTCCCGGCCAGCAGCCGTCATGACGATGATGACGACTATGATAACGAATGTAAGAGCACTGAATCCGCGCCGTGTGAATCGGATGATGCAGTGGGCGGTAACGCCATGGCTGTCGCCAGCCTTGAGTTCATTACTCCGACGCCGTTTATCAGCGATAAGTACGCAAACTCGGTACGTACCTCCTTCTTCTGGGATATGGGTACCGTGTGGGATACCAACTGGGATTCAAGCGCGTATTCCGGTTATCCTGACTACAGCGATCCGAGCAATATCCGTATGTCCGCTGGTATCGCATTACAATGGATGTCCCCATTGGGGCCGTTGGTCTTCTCCTACGCCCAGCCGTTTAAAAAGTACGATGGAGACAAAGCGGAACAGTTCCAGTTTAACATTGGTAAAACCTGGTAATTGTTCTTCACAAAGGAATGTAATGGTAGTGTAGCGATGACTTTTGGCGATCGCTTCGGGGATCGCCAGGCCACGCAAAGAGCTGTGCCTTCGGGTGCAAATGGGATGGTAAGGAGTTTATTGTGAAAAAGTGGTTATTAGCGGCAGGTCTGGGTTTAGCAATGGTTACGTCTGCACAGGCTGCTGACAAAATTGCGATCGTCAACATGGGTAGCCTGTTCCAACAGGTTGCACAGAAGACCGGTGTTTCCAGCACCCTGGAAAATGAGTTCAAAGGCCGCGCTAGCGAACTGCAGCGTATGGAATCCGATCTGCAATCTAAAATGCAGCGTCTGCAATCAATGAAAGCGGGTAACGATCGTACCAAGCTGGAAAAAGACATCATGGCTCAGCGCCAGACTTTCTCTCAGAAAGCGCAGTCTTTTGAGCAGGATCGTGCACGTCGTTCCAACGAAGAACGCGGCAAACTGGTTACTCGTATCCAGGCTGCTGTGAAATCTGTTGCCAGCAGCGAGAGCATCGACCTGGTGGTTGACGCAAACACCGTTGCTTACAACAGCAGCGATGTAAAAGATATCACCGCTGACGTACTGAAACAGGTTAAATAAGTAATGCCTTCAATTCGACTGTCTGATTTAGCAGAGCAGTTGGATGCAGAATTACACGGTGATGGCGATATCGTCATCACCGGCGTTGCGTCCATGCAATCTGCGCAAACGGGTCACATCACGTTCATGGTGAATCCTAAGTATCGTGAACACTTAGGCGCATGCCAGGCTTCCGCTGTTGTCATGACGCAGGACGATCTTCCTTTTGCTAAGAGTGCCGCGCTGGTAGTGAAGAATCCCTACCTGACGTATGCGCGAATGGCGCAAATTCTGGATACCACGCCGCAGCCGGCACAAAACATTGCGCCCAGCGCAGTGGTGGATGCCACGGCAAAGCTGGGTAGCAACGTTTCAATTGGCGCCAATGCGGTGATTGAATCCGGCGTAGAGCTTGGCGATAACGTGGTTATCGGCGCGGGCTGCTTTGTCGGGAAAAAGACGAAAATTGGGGCCGGTTCGCGCTTGTGGGCGAATGTTACGGTTTACCACGACATTGAGATCGGTGAGAATTGCCTGATCCAGTCCAGTACGGTGATTGGTGCTGACGGTTTTGGCTATGCCAACGATCGCGGCAACTGGGTGAAGATCCCACAGCTGGGTCGCGTCATTATTGGCGACCGCGTTGAGATTGGCGCCTGCACCACCATTGACCGTGGCGCACTGGATGATACCGTGATCGGCAATGGCGTTATCATTGATAATCAGTGTCAGATTGCACATAACGTTGTGATTGGCGACAATACGGCAGTTGCCGGTGGCGTCATCATGGCAGGTAGCCTGAAGATTGGCCGCTACTGTATGATTGGCGGCGCAAGCGTAATCAATGGCCATATGGAAATATGTGACAAGGTTACGGTAACTGGTATGGGTATGGTTATGCGCCCCATCACAGAGCCTGGCGTCTATTCCTCAGGGATACCGCTGCAACCTAACAAAGTATGGCGTAAAACAGCCGCACTGGTGATGAGCATTGATGATATGAGCAAGCGCCTCAAAGCTATTGAGCGCAAGGTTAATCAACAAGACTAAACTTCTCACCCGGTCACACATACTTTACGGCCTGTCGGCATTCATACGATTGCGGCAGGCCGTGTTATTATTGGCTTTTTGTATATTTGGACAGGAAGAGTATTTTGACTACTAACACTCATACTCTGCACATTGAAGAGATTTTAGAACTTCTGCCGCACCGGTTCCCGTTTTTACTGGTAGACCGCGTGCTGGATTTTGAAGAAGGTCGTTTTCTGCGCGCAGTGAAGAATGTCTCCGTTAACGAGCCGTTTTTCCAGGGCCATTTCCCGGGCAAACCGATTTTCCCAGGTGTGCTGATTCTGGAAGCAATGGCACAAGCTACCGGTATCCTTGCGTTTAAAAGCGTAGGTAAACTGGAGCCAGGGGAGCTGTATTATTTCGCGGGTATCGACGAAGCGCGCTTCAAGCGTCCTGTCGTGCCGGGCGATCAAATGATCATGGAAGTCACTTTCGAGAAAACGCGCCGTGGCCTGACCCGCTTCAAAGGGGTTGCGCTGGTTGACGGTAAAGTAGTTTGCGAAGCAACGATGATGTGTGCTCGTAGCCGGGAGGCCTGATACGTGATTGATAAATCCGCCTTTATTCATCCAACCGCCATTGTGGAAGAGGGCGCCTCACTTGGCGCTAACGTCTACATTGGTCCTTTTTGCCTTGTTGGACCCCATGTTGAAATTGGTGAGGGTACCGTACTGAAGTCTCACATTGTCGTGAATGGCCATACTAAAATTGGTCGCGACAACGAGATTTATCAGTTCGCCTCCATCGGCGAAGCAAACCAGGATCTGAAATACGCTGGTGAACCGACCCGTGTGGAAATTGGCGATCGTAACCGCATTCGCGAAAGCGTCACCATTCATCGTGGCACGGTGCAGGGCGGTGGATTGACGAAGGTGGGCAGCGATAACTTACTGATGATCAACGCCCATGTGGCGCACGATTGTACAATTGGCGATCGCTGTATTCTGGCCAATAACGCCACCCTTGCAGGCCATGTTTCGCTGGATGACTTTGTCATCATCGGTGGGATGACCGCTGTGCATCAGTTCTGCATTATCGGTGCGCATGTGATGGTGGGCGGTTGTTCTGGCGTTGCTCAGGACGTTCCGCCATATGTTATTGCACAGGGCAACCACGCGACGCCGTTTGGCGTCAACATCGAAGGGTTGAAGCGTCGCGGTTTCTCTCGCGAAGCGATCACCGCGATTCGCAATGCTTATAAGGCATTATACCGCAGTGGCAAAACGCTGGACGAAGCAAAACCGGATATCGCCGAACTGGCGAAGCAGCATCCGGAAGTGCAGCTATTCAGCGATTTCTTTGCTCGCTCAACGCGCGGTCTGATACGTTAATGGCTGAACAGCGCCCTTTAACGATTGCCCTGGTCGCCGGAGAAACCTCCGGCGATATTCTTGGTGCCGGTCTCATTCGTGCACTGAAGGCGCGTGTACCGAACGCCCGTTTTGTTGGCGTGGCTGGCCCGCGGATGCAGGCCGAAGGCTGCGAAGCCTGGTACGAAATGGAAGAGCTGGCGGTTATGGGCGTCGTGGAAGTGCTGGGACGACTTCGCCGTCTGTTGCATATCCGCGCTGATTTGACCCGTCGCTTTACCGAACTACAGCCTGATGTGTTCGTTGGTATTGATGCCCCCGATTTTAATATTACCCTCGAGGGGAATCTGAAAAAGCAGGGGATTAAAACCATTCATTACGTCAGCCCGTCCGTCTGGGCGTGGCGTCAGAAACGCGTTTTCAAAATAGGCAGATCCACCAATATGGTCCTGGCTTTTCTGCCTTTCGAAAAAGCGTTTTACGATAAGTTTAATGTGCCGTGCCGTTTCATCGGGCATACAATGGCCGATGCGATGCCGCTGGACCCGGATAAAAACGCTGCGCGCGATACTCTGGGGATCCCACACGAGGCGCATTGTCTGGCATTGTTGCCCGGTAGCCGCGGTGCTGAAGTGGAAATGCTCAGTGCGGATTTCCTGAAAACCGCGCAGTTGTTGCGCCAGACCTGGCCCGATCTCGAAGTAGTCGTGCCGTTGGTGAATGCCAAACGACGCGAACAGTTCGAGAAAATTAAAGCGGAAATCGCCCCCGAACTGAAGGTGCATCTGCTTGATGGCATGGGGCGTGAAGCCATGGTAGCCAGTGACGCAGCGCTTCTTGCATCCGGTACCGCCGCACTGGAGTGCATGTTGGCGAAATGCCCGATGGTCGTGGGATACAGAATGAAGCCCTTTACCTTCTGGCTGGCAAAGCGTCTGGTTAAAACGGACTATGTTTCGTTGCCAAACCTGCTGGCGGGGAGAGAATTAGTGAAAGAGCTGTTGCAGGAAGAGTGCGAGCCGCAGGCGCTTGCCGAGGCATTACGTCCTTTGTTAGCAAATGGCAAAACCAGCCATGCGATGCATGACACTTTCCGCGAACTGCATCAGCAGATCCGCTGTAACGCCGACGAGCAGGCGGCGGATGCGGTCCTGGAGTTAGCACAATGATCGAATTTGTTTATCCACATACGCATTTAGTGGCCGGTGTGGATGAAGTCGGACGCGGTCCGCTGGTGGGGGCGGTAGTCACTGCTGCAGTGATCCTCGATCCGGCCCGGCCGATCGTGGGCCTTAACGACTCCAAAAAATTATCTGAAAAACGCCGTCTGGCGTTGTATGAAGAAATTAAAGAAAAAGCACTTAGCTGGAGCCTTGGGCGCGCAGAGCCGCACGAGATTGATAAACTGAATATTCTTCACGCCACCATGCTGGCAATGCAGCGTGCGGTGGCGGGTCTGCATATCGCGCCGGAATATGTGCTGATTGACGGAAATCGCTGCCCCGCGTTGCCGGTTCCCTCATTAGCGGTGGTAAAAGGCGATAGCCGGGTGGCTGAGATTAGCGCCGCGTCCATTCTCGCGAAAGTGACGCGCGATGCCGAAATGGCTGCACTGGATATCGTTTTCCCACAGTATGGTTTTGCCCAGCACAAAGGCTATCCAACCGCTTTTCATCTGGAAAAGCTGGCTGAACATGGTGCAACGGAGCATCACCGACGTAGTTTTGCTCCCGTCAAACGCGCACTGGGCCTCGCGTCCTGATTCTTGGGTTTAAAGGAATCTAAAGATGTCTGAACCACGTTTCGTTCACCTGCGGGTGCACAGCGACTACTCTATGATCGATGGACTGGCGAAAACCGGGCCGCTGGTGAAAAAGGCGGCCGCGTTAGGCATGCCCGCGCTGGCGATCACCGATTTTACAAACCTCTGCGGTCTGGTGAAGTTCTACGGAGCGGGACATGGCGCAGGACTGAAGCCCATTGTCGGTGCCGATTTTCACGTCCAGAGCGAGCAGATGGGGGATGAACTTACCCATTTGACGGTGCTGGCCGCGAATAATACCGGCTATCAAAACCTGACGTTGCTCATCTCTAAAGCCTATCAGCGCGGCTACGGCGCAGCGGGGCCGGTTATCGACCGGGACTGGCTGATCGAACTCAAAGAAGGTTTGATTCTGCTCTCCGGTGGTCGAATGGGTGACGTGGGTCGCAGCCTGTTGCGCGGGAATAGCGCGCTGGTTGATGAGTGCGTTTCTTTTTATGAAGAGCACTTCCCGGACTGCTACTTCCTTGAACTCATTCGTACCGGCAGGCCGGATGAAGAGTCGTATCTGCACGCTGCCGTTAAACTGGCGGAAGAACGCGGATTGCCGGTTGTTGCCACTAACGATGTGCGCTTTATCAATAGCGATGACTTTGACGCGCATGAGATCCGCGTAGCCATTCATGATGGCTTTACTCTCGACGATCCTAAACGCCCGCGTAACTACTCGCCGCAGCAGTATATGCGTACGGAAGAGGAGATGTGCGAGCTGTTCTCCGACATTCCGGAAGCGCTGGAAAACAGCGTCGAAATAGCGAAACGCTGTAACGTCACCGTGCGTCTGGGCGAGTACTTCCTGCCCCAGTTCCCGACGGGTGACATGACCACGGAAGATTTCCTGGTCGTGAAATCGAAAGAAGGTCTGGAAGAGCGTCTGGCATTTTTATTCCCGGATGAAGCGGTACGCAAAGAGAAGCGCCCGCCTTACGATGAGCGTCTGGATATCGAACTCCAGGTGATCAACCAGATGGGCTTCCCGGGCTACTTCCTGATCGTTATGGAATTTATCCAGTGGTCGAAAGATAACGGTGTGCCGGTAGGGCCGGGGCGAGGCTCTGGTGCAGGTTCACTGGTGGCCTATGCGCTCAAAATCACCGACCTCGATCCGCTGGAATTCGACCTGCTGTTCGAACGTTTCCTTAACCCGGAACGTGTCTCCATGCCCGACTTCGACGTTGATTTCTGTATGGAGAAACGCGATCAGGTCATCGAGCACGTTGCGGAAATGTACGGGCGCGACGCGGTATCGCAGATTATCACCTTCGGTACGATGGCGGCGAAAGCGGTTATTCGCGACGTGGGCCGCGTACTGGGGCATCCTTACGGTTTCGTCGATCGTATTTCTAAGCTGGTGCCGCCCGATCCGGGCATGACGCTGGCGAAAGCCTTCGAAGCAGAACCTCAGTTGCCGGAAATCTATGAGGCGGACGAAGAGGTTAGGGCGCTGATCGATATGGCGCGTAAGCTGGAAGGGGTAACGCGTAACGCCGGTAAACACGCCGGGGGCGTGGTTATCGCGCCAACCAAAATCACCGATTTTGCGCCGCTGTACTGTGATGAACAGGGGCTGCATCCGGTCACTCAGTTTGATAAAAACGACGTAGAATACGCCGGGCTGGTGAAGTTCGACTTCCTTGGCCTGCGAACGCTGACGATCATCAACTGGGCGCTGGAGATGATCAACAAGCGCCGCGAAAAGAACGGCGAACCGCCGCTGGATATCGCAGCCATTCCGCTGGATGACAAGAAAAGCTTCGACATGCTGCAACGCTCGGAAACCACTGCGGTGTTCCAGCTTGAATCCCGCGGCATGAAGGATCTGATCAAACGCCTACAGCCTGACTGCTTCGAAGATATGATCGCGCTGGTGGCGCTGTTCCGTCCCGGGCCGTTGCAGTCGGGCATGGTGGATAACTTTATAGACCGTAAACACGGACGCGAAGAGATTTCCTACCCGGACGTTCAGTGGCAGCACGAAAGCCTGAAACCCGTACTGGAGCCGACCTACGGCATTATCCTGTATCAGGAACAGGTTATGCAGATTGCCCAGGTGCTCTCTGGCTACACCCTTGGCGGCGCGGACATGCTGCGTCGTGCGATGGGTAAGAAAAAGCCGGAAGAGATGGCCAAGCAGCGTGGCACCTTCGAAGAAGGGGCAAAGCAGAATGGCATTGACGGCGAACTGGCGATGAAAATTTTCGACCTGGTGGAAAAGTTCGCCGGGTACGGGTTTAACAAATCGCACTCTGCGGCCTATGCGCTGGTTTCCTATCAGACGCTGTGGTTAAAAGCGCACTATCCCGCTGAGTTTATGGCGGCGGTCATGACCGCCGATATGGACAACACCGAGAAGGTCGTTGGACTGGTCGACGAATGCTGGCGCATGGGGCTGAAGATCCTGCCGCCGGACATTAACTCCGGACTGTACCATTTCCACGTTAACGAACACGGGGAGATCGTGTACGGGATCGGCGCGATCAAAGGCGTGGGCGAAGGGCCGATCGAGGCGATCATCGAAGCGCGTAACAACGGCGGGTATTTCCGCGAACTGTTTGATCTCTGTGCGCGTACTGATACCAAAAAGCTCAACCGTCGGGTGCTGGAAAAACTGATCATGTCCGGGGCGTTTGATCGCCTGGGGCCCCACCGCGCCGCGTTGATGAACTCGCTGGGCGATGCGCTGAAAGCCGCCGATCAGCACGCGAAAGCGGAAGCGATAGGTCAGGCCGATATGTTCGGCGTGCTGGCGGAAGAGCCAGAGCAAATTGAACAATCCTATGCCAGCTGCCAGCCATGGCCAGAGCAGGTGGTTTTAGATGGGGAACGCGAAACGTTGGGGTTGTACCTGACGGGGCATCCTATCAACCAGTATTTAAAAGAAATTGAGCGCTATGTCGGAGGCTATCGGCTGAAAGACATGCATCCGACAGAACGTGGTAAAGTTACTACGGCTGCGGGGCTCGTCATTGCCGCGAGGGTTATGGTCACCAAGCGCGGCAATCGTATCGGCATCTGTACGCTGGATGACCGTTCCGGGCGTCTGGAGGTAATGCTATTTACCGACGCCCTGGATAAATACCAGCATTTGCTGGAAAAAGACCGCATACTCATCGTCAGCGGACAGGTCAGCTTTGATGACTTCAGCGGGGGGCTTAAAATGACCGCCCGCGAAGTGATGGATATTGACGAAGCCCGGGAAAAATATGCTCGCGGGCTTGCTATCTCGCTGACGGACAGGCAAATTGATGACCAGCTTTTAAACCGACTCCGTCAGTCTCTGGAACCCCACCGCTCGGGGACAATTCCAGTACATCTCTACTATCAGAGGGCGGATGCACGTGCGCGGTTGCGTTTTGGCGCGACGTGGCGTGTCTCTCCGAGCGATCGTTTGCTAAACGATCTCCGTGGCCTCATTGGTTCGGAGCAGGTGGAACTGGAGTTTGACTAATACAGGAATACTATGAGTCTGAATTTCCTTGATTTTGAACAGCCGATTGCCGAGCTGGAAGCAAAAATCGATTCTCTGACTGCGGTGAGCCGTCAGGACGAGAAACTGGATATTAACATCGATGAAGAAGTGCATCGTCTGCGTGAAAAAAGCGTAGAGCTGACGCGTAAAATCTTCGCCGATCTTGGCGCATGGCAGGTTGCCCAACTGGCTCGCCATCCGCAGCGTCCTTACACCCTGGATTATGTTCGCCTGGCGTTTGATGAATTTGACGAACTGGCAGGCGATCGCGCTTATGCTGATGATAAAGCTATCGTCGGCGGTATCGCGCGTCTGGATGGGCGTCCGGTGATGATCATTGGTCATCAGAAAGGGCGTGAAACCAAAGAGAAAATTCGTCGTAACTTTGGTATGCCGGCACCGGAAGGCTATCGTAAAGCGCTGCGTCTGATGGAAATGGCAGAACGCTTCAAGATGCCGATCATCACCTTCATCGACACCCCAGGTGCTTACCCTGGCGTGGGCGCTGAAGAGCGCGGTCAGTCTGAAGCGATTGCCCGTAACCTGCGTGAAATGTCACGTCTGAGCGTTCCGGTCATTTGTACCGTTATCGGTGAAGGTGGATCCGGTGGCGCACTGGCGATTGGCGTGGGTGATAAAGTGAATATGCTGCAATACAGTACGTATTCCGTTATTTCTCCGGAAGGTTGTGCGTCTATTCTGTGGAAAAGCGCAGATAAAGCGCCGCTGGCTGCCGAAGCGATGGGCATTATCGCCCCGCGTCTGAAAGAGCTGAAGCTGATCGACTCCATCATCCCGGAACCGCTGGGTGGTGCGCACCGTAACCCGGAAGCCATGGCGGCGTCACTGAAGGCACAGTTGCTGGCTGACCTTGCCGATCTCGATGTGCTGGGCCCGGAAGATTTGAAAAACCGTCGCTATCAGCGTCTGATGAGCTACGGCTACGCGTAAACGTTGACCATTCCGAAAAGGGCCACTTTAAGTGGCCCTTTTTTTTATCTGCGGTTTAGACAAGCTATGATTAGCTAAGGATTTCCAGGAGGAACGCATGAATATCATCGCCATCATGGGACCGCACGGTGTCTTTTATAAAGATGAACCCATCAAGGAACTGGAACGTGCACTGCAATCGCAGGGATTCCAGATTATCTGGCCGCAAAACAGCGTCGACCTACTGAAGTTTATTGAACATAACCCGCGCATTTGCGGCGTGATTTTTGACTGGGACGAGTACAGTCTCGACTTGTGTAGCGATATCAACCAGCTTAATGAATATTTGCCACTGTATGCGTTTATCAACACGCATTCGACGATGGACGTCAGCGTTCATGATATGCGCATGGCGCTCTGGTTTTTTGAGTACGCGTTAGGACAGGCGGAAGATATCGCCACACGAATTCGGCAGTACACCAATGAGTATCTCGACAATATCACGCCCCCCTTCACCAGAGCGCTGTTTACCTATGTTAAAGAGGGCAAATACACCTTTTGTACACCGGGGCATATGGCAGGAACGGCCTATCAGAAAAGCCCGGTCGGCTGCCTGTTCTATGATTTCTTTGGTGGCAACACGCTGAAATCAGATGTGTCGATATCGGTGACCGAACTGGGTTCACTCCTCGATCATACCGGGCCGCATCTGGAAGCCGAGGAGTACATTGCGCGTACCTTTGGCGCAGAACAAAGCTACATGGTCACTAACGGCACTTCTACGTCGAATAAAATTGTAGGCATGTATGCCGCACCGACGGGCAGTACGCTGCTGATTGATCGTAACTGCCATAAATCACTGGCCCATCTGCTGATGATGAGTGACGTTGTACCGATCTGGCTGAAGCCGACGCGTAATGCATTAGGCATTCTGGGCGGGATCCCTCGTCGTGAATTTATGCGTGAGAGTATTGAACGCAAGGTGGCCGAAACGTCACAGGCGCAGTGGCCGGTTCACGCGGTTATCACTAACTCGACCTACGATGGTTTGTTGTATAACACCAACTGGATCAAGCAGACGCTGGACGTGCCTTCGATCCATTTCGATTCCGCCTGGGTGCCGTACACCCATTTTCACCCGATCTATGATGGAAAAAGCGGGATGAGCGGCGAGCGAGTTCCCGGCAAGGTGATCTTCGAAACGCAATCTACCCATAAAATGCTGGCGGCGTTGTCGCAGGCGTCGTTGATTCATATTAAAGGCGATTACGATGAGGACACCTTCAACGAAGCGTTTATGATGCATACCTCAACGTCGCCCAGCTACCCCATTGTGGCCTCTATCGAAACCGCGGCGGCGATGCTGCGCGGTAATCCGGGCAAGCGGTTAATTAATCGTTCCGTAGAACGCGCGTTGCATTTCCGCAAAGAAATCCAGCGACTGCGGGAAGAAGCAGAAGGCTGGTTCTTTGATATCTGGCAGCCGGAGAACGTTGAGGAAGCCGAGTGCTGGCCTGTCGCTCCCGGCGAGGACTGGCATGGTTTTACCGACGCGGACAAGGATCATATGTTCCTCGATCCGGTAAAAGTCACGATTCTGACGCCCGGCATGGACGAACAGGGGAACATGAGCGAGGAGGGAATACCTGCCGCACTGGTGGCGAAATTCCTCGATGAGCGCGGTGTGGTGGTCGAAAAAACAGGTCCGTACAACTTGCTGTTTCTGTTCAGTATCGGGATAGATAAAACCCGCGCGATGGGGCTGTTACGTGGCCTGACGGAGTTTAAACGCGCTTACGATCTTAATCTTCGCGTAAAAAATATGCTGCCGGATCTCTATGCTGAAGATCCTGATTTCTATCGTAATATGCGTATTCAGGAGCTGGCGCAGGGGATCCATACGCTCATCCGTCAGCACGATCTTTCCGGGCTAATGCTGCGCGCATTCGATACTTTGCCGGAAATGATCATGACGCCGCACCAGGCCTGGCAGCGGCAGATCAAAGGTGACGTTGAAACGGTGACGCTGGAGCAACTGGTTGGGCGCGTTTCGGCCAATATGATATTGCCTTATCCGCCGGGTGTACCGCTGCTCATGCCGGGCGAGATGATCACCGAACAGAGCCGGGCGGTGCTCGATTTCTTGTTAATGCTCTGTTCGGTTGGCCATCATTATCCTGGCTTCGAGACGGATATTCATGGCGCCAGACAGGATGAAGATGGCGTATACCGTGTACGAGTCTTAAAAACGGTATGACAACTTGCGCTGAGTGTCCTCGGGCGAGTAACGTGCTGTAAAACACTAAGGAGACGAAGACGCTATGTTGGGATTAAAACAGGTTCATCATATTGCGATTATCGCGACTGACTACGCGGTGAGTAAGGCGTTCTATTGCGATATTCTGGGATTCACACTCCAGAGTGAGGTCTACCGGGAAGAGCGTGATTCCTGGAAGGGCGATCTGGCGTTGAACGGGCAATATGTGGTTGAGCTGTTTTCGTTCCCGTTCCCACCCGAGCGTCCAAGCCGCCCGGAAGCGTGCGGCTTGCGTCATCTGGCCTTCAGCGTTGATGATGTAGAAAAAGCGATTGCACACCTCGAGGCGAATCAGGTCAAATGCGAAGCGATTCGCATTGATCCGTATACCAATAAGCGCTTTACCTTTTTCAACGATCCGGATGGTCTGCCGTTAGAACTCTATGAGCAGTAAGACTTGTTATTACGGCGATAGCCCGGTAACGTGCCGGGCAACGTCACTGTAAGTAACCACTATGACCACACTCACCCTGAACACGTCGCTTTTCACCTCGCCATCGATCCTTGTCGCTTTTAGCGGCGGACTGGACTCGACGGTTCTGTTGCACCAGCTGGTCCAATGGCGGCAGCAACGCCCAGAGCTCTCTCTGCGTGCTATTCATATTCATCATGGGTTAAGTCCCCATGCTGATGAGTGGGTGAAGCATTGCGAAGCCGTTTGCGCACAGTGGCAGGTACCACTGGTGGTTGAACGCGTGACGCTTGCCGATGAAGGACTGGGAATTGAAGCCCACGCGCGGCGGGCGCGATATAAAGCGTTTGCCGGCGCACTACAACCCGGTGAAGTTCTGGTAACCGCCCAACACCTTGACGATCAGTGCGAAACCTTTCTGCTGGCACTTAAACGCGGTAGCGGTCCGGCGGGGCTTTCGGCAATGGCAGAAGTCTCTCCCTTTGCCGACACGCAGCTTATCCGCCCTCTGTTGACGCAGTCGCGCGAGTCGCTGGCGTTGTGGGCGCGAGAGCACCAGCTTCAATGGATTAATGATGAAAGTAACCAGGATGATACGTATGACCGCAACTTTCTGCGTCTGCGCATCATTCCGCTCCTACAACAGCGCTGGCCGCACTTTGCTGAAGCTACCGCGCGCAGTGCCGCACTTTGCGCCGGACAGGAGAGTCTGCTCGACGAACTGCTGGCCGAGGAACTGTCAGAGTGTATGACGGCGCAGGGCACTCTCCAGCTTGCGCCATTAATGGTGATGAGCGATATGCGACGCGCAGCTCTGCTTCGCCGCTGGCTGGCAACGCACAATGCGCCGATGCCCTCACGCGATGGGCTGGAGCGGATCTGGCAGGAAGTGGTGCTGGCACGCGAAGATGCTTCTCCATGCCTACGTTTTGGCGAGCATGAGGTACGCCGCTTTCAGGGGCAGTTGTGGTGGGTTAAAGCGGTAACAGGACAAAGTGAGACGGTGTTGTCATGGTGCGACTGGCAAACGCCACTCACATTACCTGCCGGACTTGGCAACATACGGCTCATTCCGGCAGGTGAATTGCGCCTTCCCCGTGCCGATGAGCCTGTAAGCATTCGCTTCAAAGCTTCCGGGTTGCTGCACATCGTGGGGCGTAATGGCGGACGTAAGCTTAAGAAAATCTGGCAGGAGCAGGGCATTCCGCCCTGGCGACGCGACACTACACCTTTACTGTTCTATGGCGACACGCTGATTGCGGCGGCGGGTGTTTTTGTGACGCATGAAGGGGTTGCAGAAGGTGAAGAAGGCGTGAGGCTGGAATGGAATGCCTGATGGCGCTGCGCTTATCAGGCCTACTCTCCATCCGATAGTAGATCTGATAAGGTGCTTACAGCGCCATCCGGCACCTAAATTTATGATTCGCTGACCACCACAGTACCAATTTCCGGGTGACTAAAGCTGGCGATTTTATCGAGACGGAGCTCGCGCGTTTCGCCTGCCACCTCAGTAACCAGGTATTCCACATTTTTTCGCGAAACCAAATCATTGGCCTTCGCCTGCAGAACTTCACCGTCTTTCAATTCCAGCGTCAGTAATAAATGATGCTGGCAGGCGAGCTCAAGGTTGTCGTAGTCATCACAGTTGATGGGTTGATATGTTTCATTCATTGACATAATCGCTCACCAGTAAGTTCGCAGCCGCATAGGCCGCCTTTTCCCTGACCGACTCTGAAAGGGCGCTATCTGCGGCCATTTCATTAAGCACCTTTAATACGCAACCCAGCGCGTCCGGGATATACCCTAAGTCTCCGCTGGCGATTTCCGCATACCGCTTGCGTATCAACTCACAATATTTGTCCACATGCCCTCCTGTCAGTGGTCTGACTTAACCGTGGATGCAAGTTTAAGCCTACGAAGATAAACTCTGTTTAGCAAGGTGACTATACCACAGCCATTCAAGCAATATCAGCGCCTTGATAGTTGATCCTCAGACAGCCTTTTGGCTCCGTTTTCGCTACAATGACCGCCTGAAACCCAAGGAGTATTTCATGGCGCTAAAAGCGACAATTTATAAAGCCGTCGTCAATGTGGCGGACCTCGACCGTAACCAGTTCCTGGATGCGACATTAACGCTGGCGCGTCACCCCTCCGAAACCCAGGAACGCATGATGCTGCGTTTACTGGCGTGGATTAAATATGCTGATGAGCGGCTTCAGTTCACTCGTGGCCTGAGCGCTGAAGATGAGCCAGAGGCGTGGCTGCGTAACGATCATCTGGGTATCGATCTATGGATTGAGCTGGGATTACCCGATGAGCGAAGAATCAAGAAAGCGTGTACGCAGGCTGGGGAAGTAGGGCTGTTCACCTACAACAGTCGCGCAGCTCAAATCTGGTGGCAGCAGAACCAAAGTAAATGTGCGCAGTTTTCGAATTTGTCTGTCTGGTATCTGGATGACGAGCAGTTGGCGCAGCTCAGTGCCTTTGCCGGCCGCACAATGACACTTCAGGCAACTATTCAGGATGGTGCTATCTGGTTATCCGATTCTGAGAATAATCTGGAAATTCATCTCACTCCATGGCAACAGCGAGCATGATCGTTATTTCGCAAAATGTCGCGATCCCTGATGATGAAGTGGAGATAACCGCCATTCGTGCGCAGGGCGCGGGGGGACAGCACGTCAACAAAACTTCAACAGCGATACATTTGCGTTTTGACATTCGGGCCTCTGGCCTGCCAGAGTATTACAAGGAACGTTTGCTTTCCGCCAGTCATCACCTGATAACCCCGGACGGCGTCATTATTATTAAGGCACAGGAGTATCGCAGCCAGACGCTGAATCGCGAAGCCGCGCTAGCCAGGCTGGTGGCCGTCATTAAAGAACTCACGACAGTGCAAAAAAGTCGGCGGGCAACGCGACCTACGCGAGCGTCAAAGGAACGCAGATTAACCTCGAAGGCGCAAAAATCTTCCGTGAAAGCACTGCGAGGAAAAGTCCGGTCAGGTGACTAACGACAGAAATAACAATGAAAAAGGATGCCTGAGTGAAAAAACTCATCGTTGCAACAGTGGCAGTATTTACTCTCTTCGCCCTGATTGGCTGTAACAACCGCTCAGACGGAGATATTTTTCATCCCTCATCGTCAGCAGAACTAAAACCGATGCAGCAAAGCTGGCGCGGGGTATTGCCGTGTGCAGATTGCGAAGGCATCGAGACTTCCTTGTATCTTGAAAAAGACGGTACCTGGGTAATGAACGAGCATTATCAGGGGGCGCGTGATGAACCGTCTTCTTTTGCCTCCTGGGGAAGCTGGGCCCGCACTGCCGATAAGCTGGTGCTAACGGACAGCAATGGTGAAAAGGCCTATTTTCGCGCGAAGGGGGAATCTCTGGAAATGCTCGACAGGGAAGGTAATCCGATTGAATCGCAATTTAACTATGTGCTGGAGCCGGTAAAATCGAGCCTGCCTGCCACCCCGATGGCGATGCGTGGGATGTATTTCTATAGGGCAGATGCAGCCACCTTTACTGATTGTGCCACCGGAAAGCGGGTGTCGGTGGCAAACAACGCGACGCTGGAGCGGGGCTATCTTGCGGCGCGGAAGGCCAGTGACAAACCCGTCCTGCTTTCGGTAGAAGGGCATTTCACCGTGGAAGAGAACCCGGATACCGGTTTGCCGACCAGAGTCTTAACGCCAGACTCTGATGGACAATTTTACCCAGACCAGGATTGTCACAGCCCACAGTAAACGTTCGGAGCCGGAAGCCCTGTTCCGGCTCGTTCTTACGGATTCAGCCCTACAAAACGTCCCGTTTTGATATAAATCCCGAGCTTCAAATGGCCGACATAGCGGAGCTGTGTTTCTGCTTTAAAGGACGAAACGTCACCTTCCCGCATATGCATTAAGTCCGCAGGGCTTATCCAGCCAGACTGCGCCAGCGTGAGCGGATGACCGGCTCTGGCAAACGCATCAGTGACGAACTCTGAACAAAACCATACTTTCTTATCCGCCTCACTAACATCGCTCAACTGCGCTTTTGCCAGCCCGTTAACGCACTGCTGGCGGAAATCCGCGGAGAAGGGGTTCAGCGAGCACATCTGGCGGGTCAACATAAACGGGATAAATTCGACAATACCGCGATAGTTGTAACCGCTGTCTTTGATTTTATAAGCGAACGCTTCAATTTCATTTGCCTGCTGCGGCGTGAGATCCGGCGCGCGGAGGGCAAAAATTTTATCGCTATGCTTCATTGCCTGTTGCAGCGAAACAATTTGCACACCCGCGCCAGTGGCTTCTGCCACCTCCTCATCTCCCAGGTAGATGGCCACGTGGCTGACGGAAGCGCTACTGAAGGCGCGAATGCCTAATGAAGTAACCCCCAGGCTGGAAGAGAACAGCAGATCGCCAGGCTTCAGGTCGGCAACGGTGATTTCACGCAGAATTTTATCGGTAAATGAACTCTGTTGCTGGAATTTGACCGCCCATTTTTTTGCCTGAGTATCAACGGCGGATGCCGATGAGTCTGGCTGGCTGACATCAACAGTACACGCTGAAAGAAAAAGAAAGCAGGGGAGAAGCAGGCGATAATTCGCCGTTTGTTTAGCCATTTTATACATTCCATGTAAAAAAAGAGGCCCTGAAAAATCAGGACCTCTTCTGGCATCAGCCTTTAATCTGTTTTATCAGATAATTGACGATATCGCCGGTTTTGATGAGTTGTTTCTCGCCACTGCGACGGTATTTATATTCGATATCGTCGTTGTCGAGGTTGCGGTCACCCAGTACGATAGTGTGCGGAATGCCGATCAGTTCCATATCGGCGAACATCACGCCTGGACGTTCTTTACGGTCGTCCATCAGCACTTCGATGCCCTGTGCACGCAGTTCAGCGTACAGCTTTTCAGCCAGTTCCTGCACGCGATAAGACTTGTGCATGTTCATCGGCAAAATCGCTACCTGGAACGGTGCGATGGCCTCAGGCCAGACGATGCCACGCTCGTCGTAGTTTTGCTCAATGGCCGCAGCCACCACGCGCGTTACACCGATACCGTAGCAACCCATCGTCAGGATTTGGTTACGGCCATCTTCACCCTGAACGGCAGCTTTCAACGCTTCAGAGTATTTGGTGCCTAACTGGAAGATGTGACCAACTTCGATACCGCGTTTGATCAGCAGCGTACCCTGACCGTCCGGGCTCGGATCGCCTGCCACCACGTTACGAATGTCTGCAACTTCCGGCGTTACTACGTCGCGATCCCAGTTAATGCCAAAGTAGTGTTTGCCATCAACGTTGGCGCCAGCAGCGAAATCGCTCATTGCTGCAACGGTACGGTCGATAACCACCGGAACTGGCATATTTACCGGGCCAAGTGAGCCCGGGCCGGCTTTCACCAGCGCGCGAATTTCTTCTTCCGTGGCGAACGTCAGTGGGCTGGCGACCTGAGGCAGTTTTTCCGCTTTAACTTCATTCAGCTCGTGATCGCCGCGGACCAGCAGGGCAACCAGCGGTGATTTGCTGCCTTCCACGGCTTTTACCAGCAGGGTTTTCACCGTTTTCTCTACCGGCAGATTGAACTGCTCAACCAACTCGGCGATGGTTTTCGCATTCGGCGTATCGACCAGGGTCATCTCCTGGGTAGCGGCTGCGCGCGGTTCTTTTGGCGCTAACGCTTCGGCAAATTCAATATTGGCCGCGTAGTCAGAGGTGTCAGAGAAGATCACGTCGTCTTCACCGCTCTGCGCCAGTACCTGGAATTCATGCGATGCGCTACCGCCGATAGAACCGGTATCTGCCTGTACTGCGCGGAAATCCAGACCCATACGGCTAAAGATCTTGCTATAAGCGGCATACATGGCGTCGTAGGTTTCCTGCAAGGACTCCTGAGACGTATGGAAAGAATAAGCATCTTTCATCAGAAATTCGCGGGAACGCATTACACCGAAACGCGGGCGCACTTCGTCACGGAAT
Source organism: Citrobacter sp. RHB25-C09 (assembly GCF_013836145.1). Taxonomy (NCBI): domain Bacteria; kingdom Pseudomonadati; phylum Pseudomonadota; class Gammaproteobacteria; order Enterobacterales; family Enterobacteriaceae; genus Citrobacter; species Citrobacter sp. RHB25-C09. The sequence goes on from NZ_CP057483.1 coordinate 999,943, forward strand.
TTCGTCTGGATCTGGAAGAAGTTCAGCGGCAGCTGTTTGTACGAGCTCAGCTCGTTACGGATCAGATCAGTGATGACTTCTTCGTGCGTTGGGCCGAGTACGAACGGACGCTCGCCACGGTCAACAAAACGCAGCAGTTCCGGGCCATACTGTTCCCAACGACCACTCTCTTGCCACAGGTCAGCAGGCTGAACCACGGGCATAGACACCTCGATCGCACCAGCGTTATTCATCTCTTCACGCACGATGTTTTCGACTTTTTTCAGGACGCGCAGGCCGGTCGGCAGCCAGGTGTATAACCCGGAGGCGAGCTTGCGGATCATCCCGGCGCGCAGCATCAGCTGGTGGCTGATAACCTCGGCGTCGGCAGGTGTCTCCTTCAGGGTGGAGAGCAGGTATTGGCTAGTACGCATGTTGTTACGGTTCCAGTTGAACGATTGAACAGGCTCAATGTGAGCCTGACACAAAAAAGTATCTTAGTTTACCAGCGAGAAAGGGATGTCAAAAGAGAAGGGCGCGAAATTAGCGGGGTTCGAGCGCAAAGACTTCAAAACCCACCTCGGTTACCCGCCAGCGCACGTTGAAATCATGCAGCCAGACGGCATACGTTTTCCCCGTTTCTTCTCCCTTACGATAGGCTGGACGCGGGTCCTGCGCCAGTACCTCACGAATAAACGTTTTCAACTGCGGATAGCGATTTTCGAGTGAGGGAAACAGTGCTTCGATCTCATTGGTAAAACTGACCTGCATTTCTGCCTGTGGGGCATGCTGGGCATAGCTTGCGGTTGCGTCTGGGAGTGACTCGGCAAAGGGCAGATAGGGTTTAATATCAATAACTGGCGTACCGTCCACCAGGTCCAGACTACCCAACCTGAGAATGACCTTCTCTTTCTGGCAGACAATGCCTTTCAGCTCTACCAGCGACATACCCACGGGGTTCGGGCGAAAGGTGGAGCGCGTCGCGAACACGCCCATACGTGCGTTGCCGCCAAGACGAGGTGGGCGCACCGTTGGGCGCCATCCGCCCTCCATTGTCTGATGGAAAACAAAGATCACCCAGAGGTGGCTGAATGCCTCCAGGCCGCGTACCGCGTCGGCCTGGTTATAAGGCGGCAACAGATGCAGTTCGCCGTCTACGCTTTTTACCAGCCCAGGCTGGCGAGGTACGGCGAACTTTTCTTTGTATGGCGAGCGAATGACTGCGATTTGCTCAAAGTGAAACTGACTCATTTAGCCGAGATGTTGAGCGCAGAACCGATACAAACAGCTTGACGGTAGCAGCCTGGCGTACCGCTGGTGACTTCGCAGCTATGCTGTAAAACGGCATTCGCTTTCATTTTCGAGGCGTTAATCTGCATACGCTTACGCGCCGTTGGGATGCTCGGTGGAGAGTCCTGGTTAGAAGCCTGGCAGGATTCACCGCTAACTTCGCCCAGATCGCGGAACGGTTTGCCGACAAGGTCTTCCGCTTTGGTATAAATTCTGACGGGGACTGCACGCGGCGCTTTTGGCTTTTCCGGCTCCACTTTTGGCGGCGTTGCGGTGCTTTGAACGGGTTCAACAGGGGATCTGCTTAGCATGGAACAGCCGCTCAGCATGAGTGCCAATAAACAGATCGGTAAAGCACGCATAATATTTCCTCAATGAATGATCTAACTGTCAGATATTGAATCAGGAGCTTGCATAAATGACAAGACGGGCAAGTGCCCGTCCTGAATAATATTACAGTTTGTGAAAAGCGCCTAAAATTACCAGCCCTTAACAGCACCGCCATTAAAGACTTTGTTTGCCGCTTCGTAAACTTCGTCAGACTGATAGGCCTGAACGAACTTCTTCACATTCTCCGCATCTTTATTGTCTTCACGAGTGACAATCAGGTTTACGTAGGGGGAGTCTTTATCTTCAACAAAGATGCCATCTTTTGCTGGCGTCAGGCCAATCTGGCTGGCATAAGTGGTGTTGATCACTGCCAGGGCAATTTGCGCGTCGTCCAGCGAGCGCGGCAACTGTGGCGCTTCTAGTTCAACAATTTTCAGATTTTTCGTGTTCTCAACAATGTCCAGAGAGGTTGGCAGCAGACCGACGCCATCTTTCAGTTTGATCAGGCCCACTTTTTGCAGCAGCAGCAGGGAACGTCCAAGGTTGGTTGGATCGTTAGGAACGGCAACCTGCGCGCCATCCTGAAGCTCTTCCAGTGATTTGATTTTTTTAGAATAGCCTGCAATCGGGTATACGAAGGTGTTGCCCGCAGCAACAAGCTTGTAACCACGATCTTTAATCTGCTGATCCAGGTACGGCTTATGCTGGAAGGCGTTCGCATCGATGTCGCCTTTGCTCAGCGCTTCGTTCGGCAGCACATAATCGTTGAATGTCACCAGCTCGACGTCCAGACCATATTTCTCTTTTGCCACTTTTTGCGCGACTTCGGCGACCTGCTGCTCAGCACCATTAATGACGCCCACTTTGATGTGGTTCGGATCTTTTTCATCCTGGCCGCAGCCAGCCAGTGCCAGAGATCCAATCAGGGCTCCAACTGCCGCAAAGGTTTTGAATTTGAACGCCATACTTATTTCCTTTTAATTAATGAGTTTTTTGTGTTGTGTTTAACGTTACTTGTGCGTCACAGCCCGGACGATACGATCGCCTGCGAACTGAATTAAATAAACCAGAACGACGAGTAATACCAGCACCGTATTCATAACAGTAGCATTGTAGCCAATATAGCCGTACTGGTAGCCAATCTGTCCAAGACCACCGGCACCTACGGCACCGCCCATCGCGGAGTAGCCAACCAGCGTAATCAGCGTAATGGTTGCCGCGTTTACCAGGCCAGGCAGGGCTTCTGGTAGCAGTACTTTGCGTACAATCTGTAGCGGGGTAGCACCCATTGCGCGCGAAGCTTCAATAAGACCCGTCGGGATTTCCAGCAGCGCGTTCTCAACCATACGGGCGATAAACGGCGCCGCGCCAACGGTGAGCGGGACAATCGCCGCCTGCAGCCCGATTGAGGTTCCCACAATGATGCGGGTAAAGGGAATCATCCATACCAGCAAAATAATGAACGGAATGGAACGGAAGATATTAACGAGCGCAGAAAGGGTGCGATAGAGCTTCGCGTTTTCGATAATTTGCCCGGGACGGGTTACGTACAGCAGTACGCCAACCGGCAGTCCGATCACAAAGCCAAAGAAACCCGATACGAAGGTCATCGCCAGCGTTTCCCAAACGCCACGAACCAGCAGCCACATCATCGGCTCAGACATAACCCAGTACCTCTACTTTTACATGGTGTTCCTGCAGCCAGGCGATGGCGGCTTGCGTTTCTTCTTGAGTGCCGTGCATTTCGGTCAGCATAATGCCGAACTTCACCCCACCGGCATAATCCATCTGCGCGCTAATAATGTTGTTATTGACGTTAAAGCGGCGTGCCGTTTCAGACAGCAACGGGGCATCGACGGACTGGCCGGTGAATTCCATGCGCAACATGGGGACACTGTTGACTTCTGGCTCTGCTTTCATGCGCTCCAGATAATCTTCCGGAATATCCAGATGCAGCGTGGACTGAATAAACTTCTGTGCCAGTGGCGTTTTTGGATGAGAGAACACTTCGCTGACAGTGTCTTGTTCAATCAGTTCACCGTCGCTGATGACGGCGACGCAGTCACAAATACGCTTAACCACATCCATTTCATGAGTGATCAACAAAATCGTCAGGCCCAGACGACGGTTAATATCTTTTAATAGTTCCAGAATAGAACGGGTAGTTGCCGGATCTAACGCGCTGGTGGCTTCATCGCACAACAGCACTTTAGGCTGGCTCGCCAGCGCACGAGCGATGGCCACACGCTGCTTCTGTCCGCCAGAGAGGTTTGCTGGATAGCTGTCGTGCTTATCACCCAGACCAACCAGATCTAACAGCTCCGTAACGCGGCGCTTGATCTCTTCCTTTGGCGTGTTGTCGAGTTCCAGCGGTAAGGCGACGTTGCCAAAAACGGTACGGGATGCCAGCAGGTTAAAGTGCTGGAAGATCATGCCAATCTGGCGACGTGCCTTGGTCAGCTCAGATTCAGAAAGCGTCGTCAGTTCCTGACCACCGACCTGCACGCTTCCTTCAGTCGGACGTTCCAGAAGATTAACGCAACGGATAAGCGTGCTTTTACCGGCACCTGAGGCACCGATAACGCCATAAATTTGTCCGGCAGGGACATGCAGGCTAACGTTGTTTAGCGCCTGAATGCTGCGGGTCCCCTGTTGGAACACCTTGGTGATATTCGAAAGTTTAATCATTGATTATTTTTATCGTAATAAAGTTAGCCGTGGCAGGTTTGTCTGCCTGATACGGACAAAGCCGTCAATGAAATGGATGTTAAGGCATCCAGACGTCTAAATCAATCGGGGTTTATGCGATGAGCACTTTCTTGCCTGTCGAAACATGCGATACTAATGCCACATGCCTTATTCAGGAGCTATAAAAGGTGGCTAAGTCCGTACCCGCAATTTTTCTCGACCGTGACGGGACTATTAATGTCGATCACGGCTATGTACATGAAATCGACAACTTCGAATTTATTGACGGCGTTATTGATGCCATGCGCGAGCTTAAAAGTATGGGCTATGCGCTGGTGGTTGTGACTAATCAGTCCGGGATTGCACGCGGTAAGTTTTCTGAAGCGCAGTTTGAGACATTAACTGAATGGATGGACTGGTCGCTAGCCGACCGCGATGTTGATCTGGATGGCATCTATTATTGCCCGCATCACCCGCAGGGCACGGTAGAAGAGTACCGCCAGGTTTGCGACTGCCGTAAACCCCATCCCGGTATGCTGATCTCGGCGCGCGATTTTCTGCACATCGATATGGCTTCTTCTTTTATGGTCGGTGACAAACTCGAAGATATGCAGGCAGCCGCTGCAGCAGAAGTTGGAACAAAAGTGTTAGTGCGTACGGGCAAGCCGATTACGCCGGAAGCTGAAAATGCGGCGGATTGGGTATTAAATAGTCTGGCAGACCTGCCATCGGCGATAAAAAAGCAGCAAAAATAAGCGTTGCGGTCAAAAGATGAGCGGTTGAAATAAATCTGCATTTTTCCGCTTGTCTTCCTGAGTCGACCCCCTATAATGCGCCTCCATCGACACGGCGGATGTGAATCACTTCACAGAAAAACGCCAGTGGCGATGAAGAGAAAAATCCTGAAATTCAGGGTTGACTCTGAAAGAGGAAAGCGTAATATACGCCACCTCGCGACAGAGCGCTGAAGCGCGTCGCAACTGCTCTTTAACAATTTATCAGACAATCTGTGTGGGCACTCAAAGTGACATGGATTCTTAATGTCCTCGGACACTAAATGAATACCAAGTCTCAAAGAGTGAACACGTAATTCATTACGAAGTTTAATTCTACGAGCATCAAACTTAAATTGAAGAGTTTGATCATGGCTCAGATTGAACGCTGGCGGCAGGCCTAACACATGCAAGTCGAACGGTAACAGGAAGCAGCTTGCTGCTTTGCTGACGAGTGGCGGACGGGTGAGTAATGTCTGGGAAACTGCCCGATGGAGGGGGATAACTACTGGAAACGGTAGCTAATACCGCATAACGTCGCAAGACCAAAGAGGGGGACCTTCGGGCCTCTTGCCATCGGATGTGCCCAGATGGGATTAGCTTGTTGGTGAGGTAACGGCTCACCAAGGCGACGATCCCTAGCTGGTCTGAGAGGATGACCAGCCACACTGGAACTGAGACACGGTCCAGACTCCTACGGGAGGCAGCAGTGGGGAATATTGCACAATGGGCGCAAGCCTGATGCAGCCATGCCGCGTGTATGAAGAAGGCCTTCGGGTTGTAAAGTACTTTCAGCGGGGAGGAAGGTGTTGAGGTTAATAACCTCAGCAATTGACGTTACCCGCAGAAGAAGCACCGGCTAACTCCGTGCCAGCAGCCGCGGTAATACGGAGGGTGCAAGCGTTAATCGGAATTACTGGGCGTAAAGCGCACGCAGGCGGTCTGTCAAGTCGGATGTGAAATCCCCGGGCTCAACCTGGGAACTGCATTCGAAACTGGCAGGCTAGAGTCTTGTAGAGGGGGGTAGAATTCCAGGTGTAGCGGTGAAATGCGTAGAGATCTGGAGGAATACCGGTGGCGAAGGCGGCCCCCTGGACAAAGACTGACGCTCAGGTGCGAAAGCGTGGGGAGCAAACAGGATTAGATACCCTGGTAGTCCACGCCGTAAACGATGTCGACTTGGAGGTTGTGCCCTTGAGGCGTGGCTTCCGGAGCTAACGCGTTAAGTCGACCGCCTGGGGAGTACGGCCGCAAGGTTAAAACTCAAATGAATTGACGGGGGCCCGCACAAGCGGTGGAGCATGTGGTTTAATTCGATGCAACGCGAAGAACCTTACCTGGTCTTGACATCCACAGAAGAATCCAGAGATGGATTTGTGCCTTCGGGAACTGTGAGACAGGTGCTGCATGGCTGTCGTCAGCTCGTGTTGTGAAATGTTGGGTTAAGTCCCGCAACGAGCGCAACCCTTATCCTTTGTTGCCAGCGGTCCGGCCGGGAACTCAAAGGAGACTGCCAGTGATAAACTGGAGGAAGGTGGGGATGACGTCAAGTCATCATGGCCCTTACGACCAGGGCTACACACGTGCTACAATGGCATATACAAAGAGAAGCGACCTCGCGAGAGCAAGCGGACCTCATAAAGTATGTCGTAGTCCGGATTGGAGTCTGCAACTCGACTCCATGAAGTCGGAATCGCTAGTAATCGTGGATCAGAATGCCACGGTGAATACGTTCCCGGGCCTTGTACACACCGCCCGTCACACCATGGGAGTGGGTTGCAAAAGAAGTAGGTAGCTTAACCTTCGGGAGGGCGCTTACCACTTTGTGATTCATGACTGGGGTGAAGTCGTAACAAGGTAACCGTAGGGGAACCTGCGGTTGGATCACCTCCTTACCTTAAAGAACCTGCCTTTGTAGTGTCCACACAGATTGTCTGATGAAAAGTAAATAGCAAGGCGTCTTGCGATTGAGACTTTACGTCCCCTTCGTCTAGAGGCCCAGGACACCGCCCTTTCACGGCGGTAACAGGGGTTCGAATCCCCTAGGGGACGCCACTTGCTGGTTTGTGAGTGAAAGTCACCGGCCGTCATATCTCAAAACTGACTTACGAGTCATGTTTGAGATATTTGCTCTTTAAAAATCTGGATCAAGCTGAAAATTGAAACGACACACAGTCAATGTGTGTTCGAGTCTCTCAAATTTTCGCAATCAGAAGATAACCTGTAAAAGGTGAAGTGAGCGAAGTGAAGACAAGGCGTACCGCACGCAGCGAGCGCAGTGGACTTAATGTCCATGAGCATCGCGAGTACGGAACAACGCAGTATTCACAACGCGCAACAAACCGGACAGAACAAGACATCTTCGGGTTGTGAGGTTAAGCGACTAAGCGTACACGGTGGATGCCCTGGCAGTCAGAGGCGATGAAGGACGTGCTAATCTGCGAAAAGCGTCGGTAAGGTGATATGAACCGTTATAGCCGGCGATGTCCGAATGGGGAAACCCAGTGCAATTCGTTGCACTATCGTTAACTGAATACATAGGTTAACGAGGCGAACCGGGGGAACTGAAACATCTAAGTACCCCGAGGAAAAGAAATCAACCGAGATTCCCCCAGTAGCGGCGAGCGAACGGGGAGCAGCCCAGAGCCTGAATCAGCATATGTGGTAGTGGAACGGTCTGGAAAGGCCGGCGATACAGGGTGACAGCCCCGTACACAAAATCACACATGTTGTGAGCTCGATGAGTAGGGCGGGACACGTGGTATCCTGTCTGAATATGGGGGGACCATCCTCCAAGGCTAAATACTCCTGACTGACCGATAGTGAACCAGTACCGTGAGGGAAAGGCGAAAAGAACCCCGGCGAGGGGAGTGAAAAAGAACCTGAAACCGTGTACGTACAAGCAGTGGGAGCCTCTTTTATGGGGTGACTGCGTACCTTTTGTATAATGGGTCAGCGACTTATATTCTGTAGCAAGGTTAACCGAATAGGGGAGCCGAAGGGAAACCGAGTCTTAACTGGGCGTTAAGTTGCAGGGTATAGACCCGAAACCCGGTGATCTAGCCATGGGCAGGTTGAAGGTTGGGTAACACTAACTGGAGGACCGAACCGACTAATGTTGAAAAATTAGCGGATGACTTGTGGCTGGGGGTGAAAGGCCAATCAAACCGGGAGATAGCTGGTTCTCCCCGAAAGCTATTTAGGTAGCGCCTCGTGAATTCATCTTCGGGGGTAGAGCACTGTTTCGGCTAGGGGGTCATCCCGACTTACCAACCCGATGCAAACTACGAATACCGAAGAATGTTATCACGGGAGACACACGGCGGGTGCTAACGTCCGTCGTGAAGAGGGAAACAACCCAGACCGCCAGCTAAGGTCCCAAAGTCATGGTTAAGTGGGAAACGATGTGGGAAGGCTCAGACAGCCAGGATGTTGGCTTAGAAGCAGCCATCATTTAAAGAAAGCGTAATAGCTCACTGGTCGAGTCGGCCTGCGCGGAAGATGTAACGGGGCTAAACCATGCACCGAAGCTGCGGCAGCGACACTATGTGTTGTTGGGTAGGGGAGCGTTCTGTAAGCCTGTGAAGGTGTACTGTGAGGTATGCTGGAGGTATCAGAAGTGCGAATGCTGACATAAGTAACGATAAAGCGGGTGAAAAGCCCGCTCGCCGGAAGACCAAGGGTTCCTGTCCAACGTTAATCGGGGCAGGGTGAGTCGACCCCTAAGGCGAGGCCGAAAGGCGTAGTCGATGGGAAACAGGTTAATATTCCTGTACCTGGTGTTACTGCGAAGGGGGGACGGAGAAGGCTATGTTGGCCGGGCGACGGTTGTCCCGGTTTAAGCGTGTAGGTGTGTGTACCAGGTAAATCCGGTTCACTTTAACACTGAGGCGTGATGACGAGGCACTACGGTGCTGAAGTGACAAATGCCCTGCTTCCAGGAAAAGCCTCTAAGCATCAGGTAACATCAGATCGTACCCCAAACCGACACAGGTGGTCAGGTAGAGAATACCAAGGCGCTTGAGAGAACTCGGGTGAAGGAACTAGGCAAAATGGTGCCGTAACTTCGGGAGAAGGCACGCTGATATGTAGGTGAAGCGACGTGCTCGTGGAGCTGAAATCAGTCGAAGATACCAGCTGGCTGCAACTGTTTATTAAAAACACAGCACTGTGCAAACACGAAAGTGGACGTATACGGTGTGACGCCTGCCCGGTGCCGGAAGGTTAATTGATGGGGTTATCCGTAAGGAGAAGCTCTTGATCGAAGCCCCGGTAAACGGCGGCCGTAACTATAACGGTCCTAAGGTAGCGAAATTCCTTGTCGGGTAAGTTCCGACCTGCACGAATGGCGTAATGATGGCCAGGCTGTCTCCACCCGAGACTCAGTGAAATTGAACTCGCTGTGAAGATGCAGTGTACCCGCGGCAAGACGGAAAGACCCCGTGAACCTTTACTATAGCTTGACACTGAACACTGGTCCTTGATGTGTAGGATAGGTGGGAGGCTTTGAAGCGTGGACGCCAGTCTGCGTGGAGCCGCCCTTGAAATACCACCCTTTAATGGCTGGTGTTCTAACGTAGGCCCGTGATCCGGGTTGCGGACAGTGTCTGGTGGGTAGTTTGACTGGGGCGGTCTCCTCCTAAAGAGTAACGGAGGAGCACGAAGGTTAGCTAATCCTGGTCGGACATCAGGAGGTTAGTGCAAAGGCATAAGCTAGCTTGACTGCGAGCGTGACGGCGCGAGCAGGTGCGAAAGCAGGTCTTAGTGATCCGGTGGTTCTGAATGGAAGGGCCATCGCTCAACGGATAAAAGGTACTCCGGGGATAACAGGCTGATACCGCCCAAGAGTTCATATCGACGGCGGTGTTTGGCACCTCGATGTCGGCTCATCACATCCTGGGGCTGAAGTAGGTCCCAAGGGTATGGCTGTTCGCCATTTAAAGTGGTACGCGAGCTGGGTTTAGAACGTCGTGAGACAGTTCGGTCCCTATCTGCCGTGGGCGCTGGAGAATTGAGGGGGGCTGCTCCTAGTACGAGAGGACCGGAGTGGACGCATCACTGGTGTTCGGGTTGTCATGCCAATGGCACTGCCCGGTAGCTAAATGCGGAAGAGATAAGTGCTGAAAGCATCTAAGCACGAAACTTGCCCCGAGATGAGTTCTCCCTGAGACTATAAGTCTCCTGAAGGAACGTTGAAGACGACGACGTTGATAGGCCGGGTGTGTAAGCGCAGCGATGCGTTGAGCTAACCGGTACTAATGAACCGTGAGGCTTAACCTTACAACGCCGAAGATGTTTTGGCGGATTGAGAGAAGATTTTCAGCTTAGATTCAGAGTCCGAAGGATTTTGCGCTGAGACAAGGCGGCAAACGCGGCGACGGAAGGAGCATACACAGGTATGTGACTGACGTTCGCAAGAGCAGCCAACGCAGTATGAGCGCAAAAGACACAGGACAGAGCAACAGAATTTGCCTGGCGGCTTTAGCGCGGTGGTCCCACCTGACCCCATGCCGAACTCAGAAGTGAAACGCCGTAGCGCCGATGGTAGTGTGGGGTCTCCCCATGTGAGAGTAGGGAACTGCCAGGCATCAAATTAAGCAGTAAACTGATGTAAAAATCAGTGGTTGTAGAAAAATTCGGTGGAGCGGTAGTTCAGTTGGTTAGAATACCTGCCTGTCACGCAGGGGGTCGCGGGTTCGAGTCCCGTCCGTTCCGCCACTTATTAAGAGCCCTGAGCATTAGCTCAGGGTTTTTTTTCATCTGAAAAACCATTATTGCTCTAATCGCAAAAATCCTCTGCTTTTTACGCCCTTTTTCTGTACAGCATATAAGGCCATAATCCCTCTCAGTTAACGAAACTTTGCATAAAAAAGAGGCATATTATGACTATCCCTGCATTCGGTTTAGGTACTTTTCGTCTGAAAGATGACGTTGTTATTGCATCTGTAAAAACAGCGCTTGAACTGGGTTACCGTGCTGTCGATACTGCGCAAATATATGATAATGAAGCTGCAGTAGGCCAGGCCATCGCCGAAAGCGGTGTTCCACGCAGCGAGTTGTACATTACTACCAAGATCTGGATTGAGAATCTGAGCAAAGATAAACTCATCCCAAGCCTGAAAGAAAGCCTGAAGAAACTGCGTACAGACTATGTTGATCTGACGCTGATCCACTGGCCATCCCCGAATGATGCTGTATCGGTTGAAGAGTTTATGCAGGCGCTGCTGGAAGCCAAAGAGCAGGGACTGACGCGCGAAATTGGTATCTCTAACTTTACTATCCCGCTGATGGAAAAAGCCATTGCTGCGGTGGGTGCGGAAAATATCGCCACGAACCAGATTGAATTATCTCCGTATCTGCAGAGTCGCAAAGTGGTTGACTGGGCTAAACAGCACGGCATCCATGTGACGTCTTACATGACACTGGCTTATGGTAAGGCACTGAAAGATCAAGTGATTGCCCGCATCGCGGCTAAGCATAATGCAACGCCTGCTCAGGTGATTCTGGCGTGGGCGATGGGTGAAGGCTACTCTGTTATTCCGTCCTCCACCAAGCGTGAAAACCTGGCAAGTAACCTGCTGGCGTTGGATCTGAAGCTGGATGCCGAAGACAAAAAAGCGATCGCCGCTCTGGATTGCGACGATCGCCTTGTTAGCCCGGAAGGTCTGGCTCCTCAGTGGGATTAATTGCTTAACCCTCACCAGCCGCTCCTTTAGGGGCGGCTTTTATATGCTCGCTTAAAAAATCAATAAATGCTCTGATGCGCGTGCTGACGGCACGATCGCTGTAATACACCGCGCTGAATGGCATCTCAACAGGCAGACGTTTATCCGCCATCAGTTCAACCAATTCCCCCCGTGCGATTTCCCGGTCAATCATATAATCAGACAGACAGGCAATACCGTTTCCGCTAAGGCAAAGTTGTTTAAGCGTTTCGCCGCTATTCGATGAAATTCCGCATGTAATTTCGTGAAGTTGACCATCACTACAGGCAATGGGCCAGGTATTCAAAGAGACAGGTTCGGTGAAGCCCAGACACAAATGCTTCTTGAGATCTTCGACTGTTTCCGGCTTACCAAACCGCGCGATGTAGTCCGGTGAGGCAATTATCTTCCGATAACTATTAAAAAGCGGTCTGGCACGAAGACTTGAGTCAGTCAATGTGCCAGCGCGTATTGCCACATCCACTTTTCGCTCGATCAAATTAATAAAGGTTTCAGATGAGACAAGAGAAAGTGAAATTTCGGGATAGCGTTCACGGAAGGGTTTAATCAATGGCATCAGAAAATGCAAAACCACCGGAGTGGCGGCATCAATACGCAACATGCCGCGAGGCATATTACGCGTCTCCATAATTTCGGTTTCAGCCGCTGCCATTTCCTGCAAGAGCAACTGCACGCGGCGAAAATAACGCTCGCCTTCTTCCGTCAGACTAAGTTGCCGCGTTGTACGGTTGAGTAAACTTACGCCGAGCTTCATTTCCAGCTTTTTCACTGCCCGACTCACCGCTGAGTTGGCCTGACCAAGTTGCTCTGCTGCGCGACTAAAGCTGCCGCTTTCAACCACTGAAACAAATATGGCGAGTTCTTCTGAAGTAGCTTTCATATTTGCACCTGAAGCAAAATTATACTGAGATTTTGAATATATTTGTGATTAAACCATCACGCCTCCTGGATGTCATCTGATAATGATGAATAGCGGTGAACCAGACCGCTTTCGTTGCCGTACCAGGAAAAGAACCCGATGTAAGCGCTTGCTTACAAAACAATCTGGAATTGGTCGTTGAAAGTACCTGCTAAAATCCCTATAACTGAAGGACAGTCCGGTAGCGGACTGGTTGACGTTACAGAGGTTTGAAAGTTAAAAGTGAGAAAAAACACCTATGCGATGCGCTATGTTGCCGGACAACCCGCAGAGCGGATTTTACCGCCCGGGTCGTTTTCGAGCATTGGGCAGGCTTTACCCGCCGGGGCACCGTTAAGCAGTGAAGATCGTATTCGTATTCTGGTGTGGAATATTTTTAAGCAGCAACGAGCCGAATGGTTATCGGTGCTGAAAAATTATGGGAAGGATGCGCACCTGGTATTATTGCAGGAGGCACAAACGACGCCGGAACTGGTACGGTTTGCAACGGCCAACTATCTGGCAGCCGATCAGGTGCCTGCGTTTGTTCTGCCGCAGCATCCCTCTGGCGTTATGACACTTTCAGCGGCGCATCCCGTTTACTGCTGTCCGCTTCGTGAACGTGAGCCAATTCTGCGACTGGCTAAATCTGCGCTGGTAACTGTATATCCGTTACCCGATACGCGATTACTGATGGTCGTGAACATTCATGCGGTTAACTTTAGTCTGGGGGTCGATGTGTATAGTAAGCAGTTACTTCCAATCGGCGACCAGATAGCCCATCACAGCGGGCCGGTAATTATGGCCGGTGATTTTAACGCCTGGAGCCGACGTCGTATGAACGCGCTGTATCGCTTTGCGCGTGAAATGTCGCTGCGCCAGGTCCGTTTTACAGACGATCAGCGTCGCCGTGCGTTTGGTCGCCCTCTGGATTTTGTCTTCTATCGCGGTTTGAACGTCAGCGAGGCTTCTGTACTGGTCACGCGCGCATCCGATCACAATCCACTACTCGTTGAATTCAGTCCCGGCAAACCTGAGCAATAAGGTGTGTCAGGTCTGCCGTTGGGGCAGGCCTGTAGTGGTGCTGCCCTTTATCTTACAAACAACAAAGGAAAGCACAATGACAACACATTCCCACCACGATAACGTCGAAAAGCAGTTTGGATCACAAGCGAATGCCTACTTAACCAGTGCCGTACATGCATCCGGGCGAGACTTACAGCGCCTGGCAGAGCGTCTGTCATCTCTCCCACAGGCTCGGGTTCTGGATATGGGCTGTGGTGCCGGACATGCCAGCTTTATCGCCGCGCAGAACGTAAAACAGGTGGTGGCTTACGATTTGTCTTCGCAAATGCTCGAGGTAGTGGCGCAGGCCGCACAAGAGAAAGGTCTGGACAACATCACTACCCGTCAGGGATATGCCGAAAGTCTGCCGTTTGAAGACGAGACTTTTGATGTCGTCATTAGTCGCTATTCTGCGCACCACTGGCATGACGTGGGACGAGCGTTGCGCGAAGTGAGTCGGGTATTAAAGCCAGGCGGTGTGATGATTATCATGGACGTTATGTCGCCAGGACACGTCGTGCGGGATGTCTGGTTACAGACCGTAGAAGCATTGCGTGATACTTCGCACGTTCGCAACTATTCCAGTGGAGAGTGGCTGGCCTTGATCAATGACGCGAACTTAATTGCCGATTCGTTGTTAACCGACCGCCTGCCGCTGGAATTCAGCTCATGGGTGACGAGAATGCGCACGCCGGAAGCGCTGATAAATGCCATTCGGCTCTATCAGGAAAGCGCCTCTGCGGAAGTGAAAGCGTATTTTGCGTTGCAGGACGATGGCTCATTTACCAGCGATACCATCCTGGTAGAAGCCCATAAGATGGGATAAATAAAAAAGGCACTGGGGGGAAACCAGTGCCTTTATTTTCTTAAGCGTTGTCAGGAGTCTGGCGTACTGTTGTTTTTCACAAACAACGTTAGCTGATCGCCTGGCTGCAGATTTGCTGTATCGCTATTCCAGCGCATCACATCTTTGATGTTAACGCCATGCCGTTTGGCAATGCTCGAAAGCGAATCACCTTTACGGACGCGATAAGTAATACTGTCGCTGTTATTCGCCAGTCGCTGTGCGCTGTTACCCGCACCCACCGTCAGACTTTGTCCCACTTTCACCGTCGATCCGCGCAGTTTATTCCACTGCTGCAAATCTTTCGTGCTCACGCCAAGACGTGATGCAATTCCGGAAAGCGTATCGCCAGAGCGAACGGTATAACTACGACTGTTCAGCGGCGTGTTATCAGCTACCAGGGTTGGTTGTACGGCAGCAATTTCGCCTGAGGCCAGAGATTCACGCAGTTGTTCTGCATGCTTCTTTGGTATCAACACGTATTGCGGACCGCTTGCGCCCAACGTGGAGCCTTTAACACCAGCATTATATGTTTTCAGCTTGCTGACGGAAATTCCCGCCATATCGGCAACCTGCGCCATTTCTACTGGGCTGCTTAAACGAACTCGTGCCAGTGCGCGACTTTCGTCCGGCGTTGGCAAACGTACACCATAACGCTTGCTGTTTTTGAGAATATCACTCAATGCCAGCATCTTAGGCACGTACAACTTCGTTTCCTGAGGCAATGGCAACGACCAGAAATCGGTGGATTTACCACGCGCTTTGTTCGTTTTTATTGCCTTCATGACCCGACCTTCGCCGCTATTATAAGCCGCAACGGTCAACAGCCAGTCGCCATCAAACATTTTGTTCAGACGTTGCATCATGTCCAGCGCTGCCGTTGTGGAGGCCACAACATCGCGACGCGCGTCATAATTGCGGGTCTGTTTTAAACCATAATTGCGCCCCGTGCTCGGAATGATCTGCCAAATGCCTGCGGCATTGGCGCCAGACGTCGCGTGAGGATCAAAAGCGCTCTCCACTATGGGTAGTAGTACCAGTTCCATGGGCATGTTACGTTTTTTAACTTGCCCTGCTATCCAGTACATATACGGCTCTGCCCGTAAAGTTACATCGTGGAGATAGCTCTTATTGCGTAAATACTTCTGTTTTTGTTCGCGAATCCGGTCATTTTCCGGAATTCCCATCTTTAGCTCGTCGCCAATGAAAGCCCACAAGTCTTGATCCGACGCGAAAGATGTCCCATCGTCCATCCAGCGTGCCTGACTTGAAAACTTTCCTGCTTCCCCTTGACCAGCTGCAGAAAGGCTCTGTGCGTGCTGTTGGACGTTGCCTGCGTTTTGAGACGCCTGGCACCCCACGAGCAGGACAGAGGCGAGTAAGATCGCTTTTGCCTTCATGTGTGTGTCAATAGTTGCTTAAAAGACGACCGATCATAACGGCGAAGTTTTCAAAAGGCAACCTGCAATTCTCAGAACGTGTCTTTCTTTGACCTTAACCATGCAAAACGTTCTTCAGGGTGTTGCAATATTGTTTCTTTATTAATTACATTAATTAAATCAATATCTTCCGTTCTTAAAAAAATATTATTTAGTCGCTCATTTTTCAGAATTACGGGTAGTGTTATTTGTTTTTTTAGCCGTAACTCATTAACTTTACGGTAATAATCATTTATGAACGAATCGTGCGGAAGAATACTCAATGCAAACTTAATGTTTGCTAAAGTATACTCATGGGCACAGCAGACAAGCGTATCGTCAGGAAGAGAAGATAATCTCTTAAGTGATTGATACATTTGAGATGGTGAACCTTCAAATAAACGGCCACAGCCGCCAGAGAAAAGTGTATCACCGCAAAAAAGGTAAGGGTGGCTAAAGTAACAGAGATGTCCTAAAGTGTGACCGGGAGTGGCAATTACGCTAAATTCATGCCCTAAAATGAGGGCAGAATCGCCATCTTCGACTATATGGGTCGTTCCCTTATCTTGTGTTTCTGCCGGTCCGTAAACCACTAAATCCGGAAAATTCCGAAGCAATTCTTTCACGCCGCCGACGTGATCCTGATGATGGTGTGTGAGTAAAATCGCCTCTGGGTGCCAGTGATGCTCGGCAATGGCTTTTAACACCGGAGCAGCTTCACCGGGATCCACTATCAGGCATCGCCCTTCATTATTACTCAGAACCCAGATGTAATTGTCCTGAAATGCAGGAATACTGTTAAGATTCATAGATTACCTCTCAATGTGTGACGGATGGTTGTGATGAAGCCGGCAAGGAACCCTCAAATCGTAGTAGCACCCGAACGCTGGGGCGATCTGCCCTGGGGCGAATACTATCGAGAGGCGCTGGAACAACAGCTTAACCCGTGGTTTGCCAAAATGTACGGTTTTCACCTGCTCAAGGTGGGTAATTTAAGCGCAGAAATCAACTCCGAAGCGTGCGCGGTTTCTCATCAGGTCAATGTTTCAGTCAAAGGTTCACCCGTCCAGGTGCAGGCCGATCCGTTACATCTTCCTTTTGCGGATAAATCAGTCGATGTCTGTTTGCTGGCGCATACATTACCCTGGTGCGCTGATCCACACCGTTTACTTCGGGAAGCCGATCGTGTGCTTATCGATGATGGCTGGCTGGTCTTAAGTGGCTTTAATCCGATAAGCCTGATGGGGCTGCGAAAGCTGGTGCCCGTTCTGCGGAAATCGTCACCCTATAACAGCCGGATGTTCACCCTAATGCGCCAACTGGACTGGCTGTCATTACTCAATTTTGAAGTGGTACACCACAGCCGCTTCCACGTGTTGCCATGGAAAAAGCTGGGTGGGACAATGCTAAGCGCACATCTTCCCGCACTGGGTTGCCTGCAACTTATTGTGGCGCGTAAGCGAACGATCCCGCTTACGCTCAATCCCATGAAACAAAACAAGAAGCAGGCGCGGATCCCTCAGGCGGTCGGAGCTACCCGGCAGTATCGCAAGCCAGACGTTTAGGCTTCGGGCTGATAGCCAATATCTTCCTGGGTGGGGTTCATTGCAGCCGCGCGGGCAAGCTCATCGCAGCGCTCGTTTTCCGGATGGCCGGCATGGCCTTTTACCCACTCCCATTTGATCTGATGTTGACCGAGTGCCGCATCAAGACGTTGCCAGAGATCGACGTTTTTTACCGGTTTTTTCTCAGCGGTTTTCCAGCCACGCTTTTTCCAGTTGTGGATCCACTGGGTGATCCCCTGGCGGACATACTGACTATCGGTGCTTAGAATAACTTCACAGTGTTCTTTTAAGGCTTCCAGGGCAACGATGGCCGCCATCAGTTCCATGCGGTTATTGGTGGTGAGGTTATAGCCTTCACTAAAGGTTTTTTCGCGTCCGCGATAGCGTAAAATCGCACCGTAACCACCCGGACCTGGATTTCCCAGGCACGAACCGTCGGTGAAAATTTCTACCTGTTTAAGCATCTCTGGTAGACTTCCTGTAATTGAATCGAACCGTAAACGACAAGTCTGACATAAATGACCGCTATGAGCACAGCAATTACACGACAGATCGTTCTTGATACCGAAACCACCGGTATGAACCAGATCGGCGCACACTATGAAGGGCATAAGATCATTGAGATCGGTGCCGTGGAAGTGGTGAATCGCCGTTTAACGGGCAATAACTTCCATGTGTACCTGAAGCCCGATCGGCTGGTGGATCCGGAAGCCTTCGGCGTTCACGGTATTGCTGATGAATTCCTGTTGGATAAACCCACCTTTGCAGAGGTGGCGGATGAGTTTCTCGACTACATCCGGGGCGCTGAACTGGTCATTCACAACGCATCGTTTGATATCGGCTTTATGGACTATGAGTTCGGTAAGCTCAATCGCGACATTCCGAAAACCAACACGTTCTGTAAAGTCACCGATAGCCTGGCGCTGGCGAGGAAAATGTTCCCGGGCAAGCGTAACAGCCTGGATGCCTTGTGTTCTCGCTATGAGATAGACAACAGCAAACGAACGCTACACGGCGCATTGCTCGATGCCCAGATCCTGGCTGATGTTTATCTGATGATGACCGGTGGTCAAACGACGATGGCATTTTCGATGGAAGGGGAAACACAGCAGCAGAATAATACCGGGATCCAGCGACTTGTGCGCCAGGCAAGTAAGCTACGCGTCGTTTTCGCTACTGATGAAGAAGTTGCTGCCCATGAGTCGCGCCTCGACCTGGTGGAAAAAAAAGGCGGAAGTTGCCTCTGGCGTGCCTGACAGTGCGGGTAATGATGTATAAATAGCCGCTCGGGCGATTTTTACAGCAAACGATTAAAAACGTGAGAAAAAGCGTTGACGAGGTGCGAGGCAATCCGTAATATTCGCTTCGTTCCCAAAAGGAACACAACGCGGAGCGGTAGTTCAGTTGGTTAGAATACCTGCCTGTCACGCAGGGGGTCGCGGGTTCGAGTCCCGTCCGTTCCGCCACTATTCAGAAAGCCTGAATCAGAAATGATTCAGGCTTTCGTCGTTTTAAGGCCACAGAAGATCCTTAACGAAGCAAAAATGAATCGGCGTCCTGCCATGAAGGAAATTTCTCGCGACACTCCTTTAACACACTTAAGGATATTTCTGCGTCAATGTGAGTGGCCTGATGCGCCTCTGCGGTGGCGATCACTTCTCCCTGTGGATTAATGACCCGGCTATCTCCGCGATAATGGTGCCCGTTGCCATCGGTACCTACCCGATTGCATCCGGCAACGTAGGCCTGGTTTTCAATGGCTCGCGCTGCAAGCAATGTCTGCCAGTGTAGCGACCGTGGCGCTGGCCAGTTGGCGACATACAGTGCCAGGTCATAATCATTCCTGTTGCGCGACCACACCGGAAAACGCAGGTCATAACAAATCAGCGGAAGGATGCGCCAGCCACGCCATTCAACCACGACGCGAGTATTTCCAGCTACGAAGTGGTGATGTTCGTCGGCCATGCGGAACAGATGGCGCTTGTCATAAAAGTGAACCGTACCTTCCGGCTCGACAAGTAAAAAACGATTTACCGGGCCGCGCTCACAGAGCAGGGCAGCACTGCCGGCGATCAGCGCCTGGGTTTGCTGCGCTTTGCTACGCATCCAGGCGATAATCTCCTCCTGAGAAAGCGATTGGTTTGCCGCCTCCATTGAGAAACCGGTCGTGAACATCTCCGGTAAGACAATAAGATCGCGTCCGGTAATGCGTTCCAGTTGATGGTCAAAATGACGTAAATTGGCTGGGCTATCCATCCATACCAGCGGTTGTTGCAGCAAGGTAATTTTCAAACCAGACACGATCGGAACTCCTCGTTGGACAGCATTTTCACACTGTAGCACGAGCTTTCGTGAAGCGCGGGGAATAAAGAACCCCGCCGAAGCGGGGTTAAAAGTGAAGTCTGAAGGTTATGCGGCTTCGACTTTACGTTGTTTCTCTGGCAGCTTTACCGGCTGAGTCGCCAGCGCTTCTGCTTCAAAATCATCGACATTGATACTGCGCAGACGGCTCTCTTCTGCTTTGATCAGGATGGCGGCTTCATCTTTATCAATTAAGCCTTTTGCCAGTGCGTTATGTGCCAGTTCATCCAGACGGGTAAAGGACAGGTTTTTGCCGATTTCTTTGCAAATCCGCTGGTGGATTGGGTCAGCCGCCATAACGTCCAGCAGCGCTTCTTCCAACAAACCAACCGGGTTGAACTCGCTCGGTGTTAAATACTGTCCGCGACCGATACGGGAACGGGTTGCACTCGGAACCTGCAAAATCTTCGCGACTTTATGATCCAGCTTGTCTGAAGGCGCCTGATAATGACGACCAGTCGGGAAAATCACCACACTCAGGAGACCAGCAACCAGACGGTTCGGGAAGTTCTGTAACAGGTCCGCCATTGCTTGCTCCGCCTGATACAGCGCATCCTGTACGCCCCAGTGAACCAGCGGCAGATCGGCTTCGTTGCGCCCTTCATCGTCATAGCGCTTCAGCACCGCAGAGGCCAGATACAGCTGGCTCAACACGTCGCCCAAACGCGCGGAGATGCGTTCGCGACGTTTCAGGCTACCGCCCAGAACCGCCATCGAGACATCAGACAGCAACGCCAGGTTTGCACTCACGCGGTTAAGGTGCTGATAGTAGCGTTTCGTCGCGTCGCGAGTCGGCGACGCGCTGGTCAGGCCGCGAGTCAGACCCAGCCAGAAGCTGCGCACTTTATTTGAACCCACATGGCCGATATGGCGGAACAGCAGTTTATCGAACACGTCCACATCGTTGTTCTGCGCCGCAGCCATCTCTTCAAGGACATACGGATGGCAACGAATTGCCCCCTGACCGAAGATCATCATGCTACGGGTCAGAATGTTTGCGCCTTCAACCGTGATAGCGATGGGGGCACCCTGGTAAGCACGCGCCAGGAAGTTACTTTCGCCCAGCATAATACCTTTACCGCCGGTAATATCCATTGCATCGATAATCGACTGTTGACCGCGATGGGTACAGTGGTATTTAACGATAGCCGACAGTACTGCTGGTTTTTCACCGAGCATGATGCCGTAGGTAATCAGAGAAGCTGCCGCATCCATGACATAGGCGTTGCCTGCGATGCGTGCTAACGGCTCTTCAATCCCTTCCATTTTACCGATGGAGATTTTGAACTGGCGGCGAATATGGGCATAGGCACCGGTCGCCATCGCGACGGATTTCACGCCGCCGGTTGAGTTAGACGGCAGAGTAATGCCACGTCCCACCGACAGACATTCCACCAGCATACGCCAGCCCTGACCGGCCATTTTCGGCCCCCCGATGATGTAGTCGATCGGCACGAACACATCTTTACCGCGAGTCGGACCGTTCTGGAACGGCACGTTAAGCGGGAAGTGGCGACGGCCAATTTCTACGCCAGGGGTGGAGGTCGGAATCAATGCACAGGTGATACCTAACTCTTCATCTCCACCGAGCAGCTTCTCAGGATCAGAAAGTTTAAACGCCAGACCCAGTACAGTCGCGATAGGGGCCAGGGTGATATAGCGTTTGTTCCAGGTGAGGCGCATACCCAACACCTGCTCGCCTTGCCATTCGCCCATACAGACGATACCGGTATCCGGAATCGCGCCGGCATCGGAACCGGCTTCCGGGCTGGTCAGAGCGAAGCATGGGATCTCCTGACCGCGAGCCAGACGTGGCAGATAGTGATCTTTTTGCTCTTCCGTTCCGTAGTGCTGCAGCAATTCACCCGGGCCTAAAGAGTTTGGTACGCCAACGGTAATCGCCAGGATCCCGGAGACACCGGAGAGTTTTTGCAGCACGCGGGACTGTGCATAAGCCGAGAATTCCAGCCCGCCATACTCTTTTTTGATGATCATGGCAAAGAAGCGATGCTCTTTCAGGAATGCCCACAGCTCAGGCGGAAGATCGGCCAGCTCATGGGTGATCTGGAAGTCGTTAGCCATGCGGCAGGCTTCTTCGACCGGACCATCGATAAAGGCTTGTTCTTCGGCAGTCAAACGTGGCTGCGGATAGTTGTGCAATTTTTTCCAGTCAGGTTTGCCCTGGAAAAGATCGCCTTCCCACCAGGTGGTGCCTGCATCAATGGCTTCTTTCTCGGTGCGTGACATGGGAGGCATCACTTTACGGAAGCCACGGAACACCGGAGCAGAAATCAACGATTTACGCATTGGCGTAATGTTAAATGGCACGAGAATAATGGCCAGAGGCACCAGAATCCAGGTTGACCATAATCCAGCAGCGCCAAGCGCAGCCGTCCATACGAGCAGAACCAGACTGCTGAGTAATAAGCTCACGCGGTGATAAAACAGCGCGCCGAGCAGAACAACGGTAGCGAGAATACTCAAAATCATCATAACGAAAAGCTCCCTTGCTTGTAGGAGGTCTGACCACTTGTGATGATATGGTTGTAGTGGATGTGAATTCTTTTATCAATGTGTTTACAAAATAATTACAACAAAGCTCACATTGTTGCCGCTTTAAGCGATACAAAAAAACAAAAAGCGGCGGTCTTTGCTATGGCTGGTGCTTCTCGCTGCCAGCGCTATCCGGTACACTGCATCCTGTCATTTACATTCATGCTGAAGGATATCCTCATGTACCAGGATCTTATTCGTAACGAACTGAACGAAGCGGCGGAAACGCTGGCTAATTTTTTAAAAGATGATGCCAACATCCACGCTATTCAGCGCGCGGCGGTCCTGCTGGCAGACAGTTTTAAAGCGGGCGGTAAGGTACTTTCCTGCGGTAACGGCGGCTCTCACTGCGACGCCATGCACTTTGCCGAAGAGTTGACGGGGCGCTACCGCGAAAACCGTCCGGGCTATCCGGCGATTGCGATTTCTGACGTCAGCCATATCTCCTGCGTCAGTAACGATTTTGGCTACGACTATGTTTTTTCTCGTTACGTTGAAGCGGTTGGCCGTGAAGGTGATGTCCTGCTGGGGATCTCTACGTCCGGTAACTCTGGCAACGTGATCAAAGCCATTGCTGCTGCGCGTGAGAAGGGGATGAAGGTCATTACCCTGACCGGGAAAGACGGTGGCAAAATGGCAGGGACTGCGGATATCGAAATTCGCGTTCCGCATTTCGGCTATGCTGACCGTATTCAGGAAATTCACATCAAAGTTATTCATATCTTGATTCAATTAATCGAAAAAGAGATGGTTAAGTAAGTCGATTCTTTCCTGTGCTTTGCCGGATGGCGACGCCGGGCGTCTTATCCGGCCTACTATAGTTTTTCGTAGGCCTGATAAGCGTAGCGCCATCAGGCAGATAATCGTTCAAGGTAGGTGATGTATGTGCGAACTGCTCGGGATGAGCGCCAATGTGCCGACCGATATTTGCTTTAGTTTCACCGGGCTGGTGCAGCGCGGGGGAGGTACCGGGCCGCATAAAGACGGCTGGGGTATCACTTTCTATGAAGGCAAAGGCTGTCGCACATTTAAGGATCCACAGCCGAGCTTTAATTCTCCCATCGCGAAACTGGTTCAGGACTATCCGATCAAGTCCTGCTCTGTCGTGGCGCATATTCGCCAGGCGAATCGTGGGGAAGTGGCGCTGGAGAATACTCATCCGTTCACCCGCGAGCTTTGGGGGCGCAACTGGACATACGCCCACAATGGACAGCTCACCGGATATAAAACGCTGGAAACCGGCAATTTTCGGCCAGTCGGTGAAACCGACAGCGAAAAAGCCTTTTGCTGGCTGCTCTATAAACTGACTCAGCGCTACCCGCGAACGCCAGGCAATATGACCGCGGTCTTTAAGTATATCGCGACTCTGGCTGCCGAATTACGGCAGAAAGGGGTATTCAATATGCTGTTGTCGGATGGGCGCTACGTTATGGCATTCTGCTCTACCAATCTGTTCTGGATCACCCGCCGTGCGCCATTTGGCGTGGCGACGTTGTTAGATCAGGACGTTGAAATTGATTTCAGTTCAGAAACCACACCGGACGATGTGGTTACAGTCATTGCCACGCAACCGCTGACGGGGAATGAAACCTGGCAAAAGATTATGCCAGGCGAATGGCGCTTATTTTGTCTCGGTGAGCGAATAGTTTGACGCCAGTTGGGGTTGAACCACTTCATGGCTCAACGGTTTGCTGACCACGTATCGGCCATCAACAACAGAAATTGCGGGTGGCTTACGGGTCTGTTCAAAATAGTCGTATCCGGGTTTTAACTGCGCCCAGAAATCTTTGTAATACGAATATTTATGGCGTTGCATGTTGGCATCGGTCATACGAAACGGGTAGATGCTAACCTGAACGCTCGACTGACCAAAGACCAGCGCGCCGGTTACAAACTGGAAGATTTCATCGATACCGTTGTCAGTCATGGCATAGCAGCCAACGGACACACAGGCACCGTGGATCATTAAATATTTGCCATCATAGCCATGAGCACGGTCATAGGCATTCGGGAAGCCAATATTGATGGCTTTATAAAAGCGGCTATCGGGTTTTAGCTGATTGCGCTGAACGCTGTAAAAGCCCTCCGGGCTTTTGAAATCGCCCTGGCGTTGTTTAGGGCCTAACCCACCGGAATAATTACAAATCTTATAGCTGTCGAGCAATTGGTACTGCTCGCCCATCTTGACGTAAAGATCAAGCGTGCGCTCTTCTTTAAAGATCTGAATATAGACAGGAGACCCCATTAACTGCTGCTTATACTCTTTACCGATCGGCGTGGCGGAGCTGTTGCTACTCAGCAAACCGGCGAATGAGACGCACGGGATCAAAAGCATCGCAATAAATAATGCGATTTTACGCATACTACTTGTTCCTTGATAAAACGATTACCCACGCCAGAAAGGCAAAATAAGATCCCAAATCAGATAAATCCGGATTTAGTGCGCTCACATTATCACCCCGGGAGTTTTTCGCAAGCCCCTCGTGTGGTGTTTACAATTTATACTAAACCGAATTCAGACATTTCTTTTATTGCGCCTGGTGTCGTTTGATTTAAGTCGCATATTACTGGCTTCTCTTTGGCTAAGTATACTGTATACTTAAACAGTGTTCGGGAGGTGGCTAATGCGCAAAATCATACATGTTGATATGGACTGTTTTTTTGCAGCGGTTGAGATGCGTGACAACCCGGCTCTGCGCGATATCCCGATTGCTATTGGTGGAAGTCGTGAGCGTCGTGGGGTAATCAGCACCGCCAACTATCCCGCGCGTAAATTTGGCGTCCGTAGCGCGATGCCAACCGGAATGGCGCTGAAGCTGTGCCCGCATCTTACTTTGCTACCCGGTCGCTATGAAGCTTATAAAGAAGCCTCCCATCAGATCCAGGCGATATTTTCCCGCTATACCTCGTTAATTGAGCCTTTATCCCTCGATGAGGCCTATCTGGACGTCACCGACAGCGTGCACTGCCACGGTTCTGCGACACTGATCGCTCAGGAGATCCGCCAGACCATTTTTAATGAGCTGCAGTTAACCGCTTCGGCCGGGGTCGCGCCGGTTAAGTTTCTCGCAAAGATCGCTTCCGACCTCAATAAGCCCAACGGGCAGTATGTCATTACCCCAGCCGATGTACCGGCGTTTTTAAAAACGCTGCCGCTGGGCAAAATTCCCGGCGTCGGCAAGGTTTCAGCTGCAAAACTCGAAAGTATGGGGCTGCGGACCTGCGGCGATGTACAGCAGTTCGATCTCGCGATGCTGCTCAAGCGCTTCGGTAAATTTGGTCGGGTATTATGGGAGCGCAGTCAGGGTATCGATGAACGTGATGTTAATAACGAGCGGCTGCGTAAATCGGTTGGCGTTGAACGTACAATGGCAGAAGATATTCACCACTGGTCCGAATGCGAAGCAATTATCGAACGGCTCTATCCAGAACTGGAACGCCGCCTGGCGAAAGTGAAACCGGATTTATTAATTGCCCGTCAGGGAGTGAAATTAAAGTTTAACGATTTTCAGCAGACCACTCAGGAACACGTCTGGCCGCGTCTGAATAAAGAAGATTTAATTTCTACTGCGCGTAAAACCTGGGACGAACGTCGCGGCGGGCGAGGGGTCAGGCTGGTGGGCTTACACGTTACGCTTCTTGACCCTCAACTCGAACGGCAATTATTGTTGGGGTTGTAAATATTCGTCGAAACCCGGTGTGGACGTTTAACGAGATGGCGTTTACAGAACGGTAATACGAGGAAAAGTGCCGGATAACGGCTTTACGTCTTTCCGGCCTACACGAAGAACCGTAGGCCGGATAAGCGTAGCGCCATCCGGCAATTTATTTTACTTCGCCGGAATGGCTTTCAGCAGTTCCGTCAGCAGCGTCCAGTAATGACCTACGCTTTCAATGTGAACCTGCTCATCCGGCGAGTGCGGACCGGTAATGGTTGGCCCAATGGAAACCATATCCATATCCGGATACGGTTTTTTGAACAGACCGCATTCCAGACCCGCGTGGATAATCTGAATGTTCGGCGTCTTGTTGAACAGGCGCTGATAGGTTTCACGCACCAGGTGCATAACCGGCGAGTTCGCATCCGGCTGCCATCCAGGATATCCGCCTTTGGCTTCAGTTTTTGCACCAGCCAGTTTACCCAGTGAATCCAGCATGCTGACCACATAGTCTTTACCGCTGTCGATCAGAGAACGGATCAGGCAGTGGATTTCGACGTTGTCGTCAGTCATGGTCACCACGCCCACGTTCAGAGAAGTTTCCACCACGCCTTTAGCAACGTCGGAATTGCGGATCACGCCGTTAGGCGTTGCGTTCAGCAGGCGGATAAAGCTGTCACGAGACTGTGCAGTCAGCGCGGCTTTATCGTTAGTGGTGCTTTCCAGCGATACGAGCAGATTCTTCTCTTTCTCGGCCAGTTCGTTTTTCAGGATGTCCTGATAAGTATTCACCAGCGCTTTCAGCGCATCGGCTTTATCAGCGGCGACTGCAACGGTAGCAAACGCTTCACGCGGGATGGCGTTACGCAGCGTACCGCCGTTGAAATCGACCAGACGCAGATCCAGTTCTTCGGCATGTCCTGCCAGGAAACGCACCAGCAGTTTGTTGGCATTACCCAGGCCGACGTGAATTTCACCGCCGGAATGGCCGCCTTTCAGACCTTTCAGGGTCAACTTAAAGCTCTGGAAGCCCGCAGGAATGGCTTCACGGGTCAGCGGCAGGTTAGAGGTGAAGTCGATCCCTCCCGCACAGCCCATATAAATCTCACCTTCTTCTTCGGAGTCGGTGTTGATTAAAATATCTGCCTGTAACCAGTTCGGCTGCAGGCCGAACGCGCCATCCATACCGGCTTCTTCTGTCATGGTCAGCAGGACTTCCAGCGGCCCGTGAGCAACGCTGTCATCTACCAGAACCGCCAGCGCGGAGGCCATACCGATGCCGTTATCCGCACCCAGCGTTGTACCGCGCGCTTTCACCCATTCACCGTCAATGAAAGGCTGGATGGGATCTTTAGTGAAGTCGTGAACCGTGTCGTTGTTTTTCTGCGGTACCATATCAAGGTGCGCCTGGAGTACGACCGGCTTGCGGTTTTCCATTCCGGCGGTTGCCGGTTTGCGAATCAGGATATTACCCACCTGGTCGCGCTCAACGTGGAAACCTTTCTCAGTCGCCCAGCCGATAATATGCTCAGCGAGTTGTTCTTCATGGTAGGACGGATGAGGAATAGAACAGATTTTGGCAAAAATATCCCACAGCGGCTGTGGTGATAATTGAGATAGTTCAGACACGTTAATTCTCCTGGTCAGTACTCAGCAAACAATCTTGCAGGTCACAGGGTTAGCAGGTTAATAATTATCACAAGTCAGGCTTGCGAGATGAGGTTGAGAATATCACTTTCCAGGCCGACTGCTAGTATAAAGCACGTAAAAAGAGGGACGGATTCGGTGAAACACTGGTTTTTGCCGCGTCAGATCTCTATAATCTCGCGCAACCTATTTCCCCCTCGAACACTTTTTAAGCCGTAGATAAACAGGCTGGGACACTTCACATGAGCGAAAAATACGTCGTCACCTGGGACATGTTGCAGATTCACGCACGCAAGCTGGCAAGTCGCCTGATGCCTTCAGAACAGTGGAAAGGCATTATCGCCGTTAGCCGTGGCGGTCTGGTACCGGGTGCGCTGCTGGCGCGTGAACTGGGTATTCGTCATGTCGATACCGTTTGCATTTCCAGCTACGATCACGACAACCAGCGCGAACTGAAAGTACTGAAGCGCGCAGAAGGCGACGGTGAAGGCTTCATCGTTATTGATGACCTGGTTGATACCGGCGGTACCGCAGTGGCTATCCGCGAAATGTATCCGAAAGCGCACTTTGTTACCATTTTCGCCAAACCGGCGGGTCGCCCGCTGGTTGATGACTATGTCATTGATATTCCGCAGGACACCTGGATTGAGCAACCCTGGGACATGGGCGTGACCTTTGTTCCGCCGATTTCCGGCCGCTAATCCCTGCACTTTCGACGCCTGGCACTGCCGGGCGTTGTTTTATTTCGCCCATGACAGGTTACAATGTGCCTCAGTAAGTATTTTTGGAGGCTGCACGAATGTCACAGGCGAACCTCAGCGAAATCCTGTTCAAACCCCGCTTTAAACATCCCGAGACGTCCACGCTGGTCCGTCGCTTCAACGCCGGAACGCAACGTCCTGTGCAATCGGCCCTGGACGGTAAAAATATTCCTCACTGGTATCGCATGATTAACCGCCTGATGTGGATCTGGCGCGGCGTCGATCCGCGTGAAATCCTCGATGTGCAGGCGCGAATTGTCATGAGCAATGCTGAACGTACGGACGATGATCTCTACGACACGGTGGTGGGTTACCGTGGCGGAAACTGGATCTACGAATGGGCGAAGCAAGCGATGGAGTGGCAGCAGAAAGCGTGTCAGGAAACGGACCCCGAGCGCAGCGGTCGTTACTGGCTTCATGCGTCCAGTTTGTACAATATTGCCGCCTATCCGCATCTGAAAGGCGACGAACTGGCGGAGCAGGCGCAGGCATTATCGAATCGCGCTTATGAAGAGGCCGCGCAGCGACTGCCCGGCACCTTGAGCGAAATGGAATTCACCGTGCCAGGCGGCGCGCCCGTGACCGGCTTTTTACATATGCCAAAAGGCGACGGCCCGTTTCCGACGGTGCTGATGTGTGGCGGTCTGGATTCGATGCAAACCGATTACTATTCCTTGTATGAGCGCTATTTTGCACCCCGGGGGATCGCCATGCTGACGCTGGATATGCCTTCGGTAGGCTTCTCCTCAAAATGGAAGCTCTCTCAGGATTCCAGCCTGCTGCACCAGCACGTGCTGAAGTCGCTGCCCAATGTGCCTTGGGTGGACCACACTCGCGTGGCGGCGTTTGGTTTTCGCTTTGGTGCGAACGTTGCGGTACGTCTTGCTTATCTCGAATCGCCACGCCTGAAAGCGGTGGCTTGTCTTGGCCCGGTTGTCCATGCGTTGCTGAGCGATCCGCAACGTCAGGCGGGGGTACCGGAAATGTATCTTGACGTTCTTGCGAGTCGTTTAGGGATGCATGACGCCTCTGACGAAGCGCTGCGCGTGGAGCTTAATCGCTACTCGCTGAAGGTGCAGGGACTGCTGGGCAGACGCTGCCCGACGCCAATGCTCTCGGGCTTCTGGAAGAACGATCCGTTCAGTCCGGAAGAGGAGTCTCGTTTAATCACTTCTTCATCTTCCGACGGTAAATTAATGGAGATTCCGTTTAACCCGGTGTACCGCAATTTTGACAAGGCGTTACAGGAAATCACCCAATGGATAGAAAAGAGATTGTGTTAAAAATTTGCTAAATTCTACTTTTTTGGTAAAACAGTTGCTTCACAACAGGAGATCGCAATGACGTTACCGAGTGGACACCCGAAGAGCAGATTGATCAAGAAATTCACCGCACTTGGCCCATATATTCGGGAAGGCAAGTGTGAAGATACACGATTCTTTTTCGATTGCCTGGCAGTTTGCGTCAACGTGAAGCCCGCGCCTGAGTTGCGTGAATTCTGGGGCTGGTGGATGGAACTTGAAGCAGAAGAAAAACGCTTTACCTACAGCTACAAGTTCGGTCTGTTTAATAAAGACGGAAACTGGCAGACGACAAATATCAAAGATCAGGAAGTGATCGATCGTCTGGAATACACCCTGCGCGAGTTTCATGAGAAATTGCGTGTGCTCTTGAGTTCATTGCAGCTGTCGCTGGAGCCCGCTGACGATTTTACTGATGAACCGGTGAAGTTAAGCGCATAAGTTAAGTTTGCCGGGTAAGCGCAGCGCCACCCGGCATGCTTACTTAATCAGAACTGATAGGTCATACCCAGCGCAACGATGTCGTCGCTGCTGACGCCCAGCTGATTGTCGTCATCAATCTGGTTGATTTTATAATCCACAAACGCTGACATATTTTTATTGAAGTAGTAAGTCGCACCGACATCGATATATTTCACGATATCTTCATCACCCACCCCTTCAATATCTTTGCCTTTGGACTGAACATAACCCACTGACGGGCGCAGGCCGAAGTCAAACTGATATTGCGCCACGGCTTCAAAGTTCTGCGCTTTATTGGCAAAACCACCGGAAATCGGTGCCATATTGCGGGTTTCAGAATAAATGGTCGCCAGATAGATATTATTGCCATCGTATTTCAGACCTGATGCCCATCCTTCGGCATTATCACCATGACCACGCGCCTGCAGATTCTGCTCGTCGGTACGATCGGAGTTCGCGTATGCACCAATAATGGAGAAATCGCTACCGCCAAAATCGTAGCTCAGTGAAGTCCCAAAGCCGTCGCCGTTTTGTTTTTTCACGTCACGGTTTTCGTTTTTGCCCTGATACTGCAACGTCAGGTTCAGACCATCGATCACGCCGAAGAAGTCGGTGTTGCGGTATGTCGCCAGACCGCTGGCGCGTTTGGTCATGAAGTTATCCGTTTGCGCCAGACCATCACCGCCGAACTCCGGGAACATATCGGTCCAGGCGGCTACATCGTACAGCGCCCCGAGGTTACGACCGTAATCAAACGAGCCAAACTCACCGAATTTAAGCCCTGCGAATGCCAGTCGTGTTTTCTGGCTGCTGTCGCTTTCCGGTTTGTTGCCTGCGAATTCCTCTTCCCAGCGGCCATAGCCTGTCAACCGATCGTTAATCTGGGTTTCACCTTTAAAGCCCAGACGGACATACGTCTGGTCGCCGTCTTTGCCCTCATCATCGCTGAAATAGTGCATCGCTTTGACTTTACCGTACAAATCCAGCTTGTTGCCGTCTTTGTTAAACACTTCAGCTGCCTGCACGGATGCCGATGCAACAATCCCCATCACCACTAATG
Organism: Citrobacter sp. RHB25-C09; assembly: GCF_013836145.1. Classification (NCBI taxonomy): domain Bacteria; kingdom Pseudomonadati; phylum Pseudomonadota; class Gammaproteobacteria; order Enterobacterales; family Enterobacteriaceae; genus Citrobacter; species Citrobacter sp. RHB25-C09. Next base: position 1,031,322 of record NZ_CP057483.1, read on the forward strand.
CCAGAGTGCTCTTTTTCATTTTCATTCCTGATTTAAAGTACGCGCTAAAATTACTGGGTATGATCCCCGTTTAAAGACAGGAAGGTTTTTAACGTTCTGTTGTGAACGTTATATGACAAAGTAAGAATTATTTTAAAAATCCTGGTTTTTGTATGGTGGTAATAAAAACGTCAAAAATTGACGCTACGCTGTCTGATCCTGCGCAACAAAATCCCACGCTTTGTGCGCTGCTTATTGGCAACCGGGACCAGTCCTGCTAAAACGTTCGTTTGATAATATTTTTTCTATATTGAACGGCAGAGAATCATGAGTGACAGCCAGACGCTGGTGGTAAAACTTGGCACCAGTGTGCTAACGGGCGGATCGCGCCGCCTGAACCGTGCCCACATCGTAGAACTCGTTCGTCAGTGCGCACAGCTTCATGCCGCAGGGCATCGTATTGTTATTGTAACGTCTGGCGCGATTGCGGCCGGGCGCGAGCATTTAGGTTACCCGGAGCTTCCGGCGACCATTGCGAGCAAACAGCTGCTGGCGGCGGTAGGGCAGAGTCGACTGATTCAACTGTGGGAACAGCTGTTTTCAATCTACGGTATTCACGTCGGGCAGATGCTGCTGACACGTGCAGATATGGAAGACAGAGAGCGTTTCCTCAACGCGCGTGACACGCTGCGCGCGCTGCTGGACAACAACATCGTACCGGTTATCAACGAGAACGACGCGGTCGCCACCGCTGAGATTAAAGTGGGCGATAACGACAATCTCTCCGCGCTGGCGGCGATCCTGGCGGGGGCTGATAAGCTGCTGCTGTTGACCGATCAGCAGGGGCTATTCACTGCCGATCCTCGCACTAATCCACAGGCCGAGCTGATTAAAGACGTTCATGGGATAGACGACGCACTACGCGCTATTGCAGGTGACAGCGTCTCTGGCCTGGGGACGGGGGGAATGGGTACCAAATTGCAGGCGGCTGACGTAGCCTGCCGCGCCGGAATCGACACCATTATTGCAGCAGGCAGCAAACCGGGCGTCATTGGCGACGTGATGGAGGGCCTCTCCGTGGGGACTCGCTTCCACGCTCAGGCGTCACCGCTTGAGAATCGCAAACGCTGGATCTTCGGTGCGCCTCCTGCGGGTGAAATCACCGTCGACGAAGGTGCCACGGCGGCCATTCTTGAACGTGGTAGCTCTTTATTGCCAAAAGGGATAAAAACCGTGACAGGCAATTTCTCACGTGGTGAAGTGATCCGCATCTGTAACCTTGAGGGGCGCGATATTGCTCACGGCGTGACGCGCTATAACAGCGACGCCCTGCGCCGTATTGCCGGGCACCACTCACAGCAGATTGACGCGATTCTGGGCTACGAATATGGTCCGGTTGCCGTTCATCGCGATGACATGATTATTCGTTAAGGAGCAGAGAGATGCTGGAACAAATGGGCATTGCTGCCAAAGCCGCGTCTTACAAATTGGCGCTGCTTTCCAGCCGCGAAAAGAACCGCGTGCTGGAAAAAATTGCTGACGAACTGGAAGCGCAAACCGATGCTATCCTGAGTGCGAATGCGCTTGACGTCGAAGAAGCGCGTAAAAACGGCTTAAGTGACGCACTGTTGGATCGCCTGGCGTTAACCCCTGCGCGTTTGAAAGCAATGGCTGACGACGTGCGTCAGGTCTGTAATCTGGCTGACCCGGTAGGGCAGGTGATTGATGGCGGTCTGCTGGACAGCGGGCTGCGTCTGGAGCGTCGTCGCGTACCGCTTGGGGTCATTGGCGTGATTTATGAAGCGCGTCCAAATGTGACCGTAGACGTTGCCTCCCTGTGCCTGAAAACAGGCAATGCAGCGATTCTGCGTGGCGGTAAAGAGACGTACCGCACTAACGCAGCAACGGTGCGCGTTATTCAACAGGCGCTGAAAGCCAGCGGTTTACCGGAAGCCGCCGTTCAGGCGATCGACAGTCCCGATCGTGCGCTGGTGAGCGAGATGCTGCGCATGGATAAATATATCGACATGCTCATCCCGCGCGGCGGCGCTGGTTTACATAAACTGTGCCGTGAGCAGTCGACGATTCCGGTGATCACCGGCGGGATTGGCGTTTGCCATATCTATGTTGACGACAGTGCTGAGATCGCGCCGGCATTAAACATTATCGTCAATGCAAAAACACAGCGTCCGAGCACCTGTAACACGGTGGAGACGCTGCTGGTGCATCAGGATATTGCTGAGCGTTTCCTGCCTGCATTAAGCCAAAAGATGGCGGAAAGCGGTGTTACGCTGCACGGTGACGAAACCGTGATGCAGGTACTGCATGGACCTGTCAAACTGGTACCGCTGAAACCGGAAGAGCTGGATAACGAGTTTCTGTCTCTGGATCTGAACGTTGTGGTGGTCGAAAATATGGATGGCGCTATCGCGCACATTCGCGAACACGGCACCCAGCATTCTGACGCTATCCTGACGCGCACGCTCAGCAACGCCAACCGTTTCGTGAATGAAGTTGATTCTTCTGCCGTGTACGTGAATGCTTCCACCCGTTTTACCGACGGTGGACAGTTTGGTCTGGGAGCGGAAGTCGCCGTCAGCACGCAAAAACTGCACGCGCGCGGCCCGATGGGGCTGGAAGCACTAACTACCTACAAGTGGATCGGCTTTGGTGACGATACCATTCGTGCTTAATTGAAATCGAGTGGTGCAAAATCAGCCATTTGATTCGCAAGGCTATTGACGCACCACTCGGTTAGTTTTAACCTTCTACCCCGTGTTCACGCTCGTGGACGTGTCCTTTCAGGGCCGATATAGCTCAGTTGGTAGAGCAGCGCATTCGTAATGCGAAGGTCGTAGGTTCGACTCCTATTATCGGCACCATCTCAACTTCCTCAAACGTCCGTATTCATCCATAAACACCCTGATTTATAACGATTTTACTGCTTTTTAGTCCATCATTGTCCGTAACCATCCAGTAGAATCCGATACAGAATGTGTATAGGATTGTGTATATGTTCCTGTTCGGTCATGGATTCCTATACACATGCCTTTAAACGATATGCAGATTCGCCGCGCTAAGCCTGAAGATAAACCCTATACGCTTGGGGATGGGCAAGGCTTGTCATTGCTTATAGAACCTAATGGAAGCAAGAGCTGGCGGTTCCGCTATCGTTTTGCCGGTAAACCCAAGATGATCTCGCTTGGCGTTTACCCAACGATCACCCTTGCCGATGCTCGTTCCCGTCGTGATGAAGCTCGAAAACTTGTTGCAGAAGGAAAGAACCCTAGTGAGGTTCGAAAAGAGCAAAAGCTGGCTCTGCAAACAGAGTCAGAGAACGCCTTCGAAAAGATAGCCAAAGAGTGGCATCAACTTAAATCTGCTAAATGGTCAGCGGGATATGCTTCAGACATCATGGAAGCGTTTAAGAACGACATTTTCCCTTATGTCGGGGCAAGACCAATTGGCGAAATAAAACCGCTAGAACTGCTGAATGTGCTGCGCAAAATTGAGAAACGTGGCGCGTTAGAGAAAATGCGTAAAGTGCGGCAACGTTGTTCAGAAGTTTTTCGCTATGCCATAGCTACCGGAAGAGCTGAGTATAATCCTGCTGCGGATCTCTCTAGCGCCCTCGAAGTACATCAATCCAGTCATTTCCCGTTCCTAAAAGCTGATGAGATACCTGATTTTCTGCGTGCTTTAGACAGTTATACAGGGAGCAGGCTTGTCCAGATTGCTACTAAATTACTGATGATTACAGGCGTAAGAACCATCGAATTACGTGCTGCACTGTGGTCGGAATTTGATCTAGATAACGCTATTTGGGAAATTCCTGCTGAAAGGATGAAAATGCGCAGGTCACACCTTGTACCTTTGTCGACTCAAGCGTTAGATTTACTCAATGAACTCAAGATAATGACAGGGAACTATCGTTATGTTTTTCCGGGGCGGAACGATCCGAATAAGCCTATGAGTGAGGCGAGTATAAATCAGGTTATCAAGCGAATTGGGTTTGGGGGAAAAGTTACGGGACATGGGTTTAGACATATGCTATCAACGATTTTACATGAAGAAGGTTTTGATTCACCATGTATAGAAATTCAATTAGCTCATGTTGATAAAAATAGTATACGTGGGACTTACAATCATGCTCAATATTTAGAGAAAAGACGCCATATGATGCAATGTTATAGTGACTATGTGACAGATGGGGATATTTGATGATTTTTGAAAAAGAAATTAATGCTAGGTATTTTCTAGGAAGGGTTAAACAAGCTCATTATAACACTTCAGTTGTAATTCTTGGTCAAAATGGAGAAGGGAAAAGTAGGTTGCTCGTTGATATAATAGGGTATGCCAAAGATAACAACTATACCAATGTCATAGCTGTATCTACGAGCCCCTTTGATAAATTTCCGATAAGGAAAAAGTTTAGTGGTATAGATTACAGCTATGTCGGTGTGAAAGGAGGTGCGACAGGTAACTCTATATTGTCTTTGATCGGTTCGGCATCATTGGGGTTATTGAATCAAAATAAATTTAATGGTATTTATGTAGAACGAATTCTGTCTTTTTTAGGTGCTTCTTCTGAAGTTGAATATGTTTTTAAAGTTAATCAGAAAATATTTCAAAAGCAAAATTACTCAGATGATAAAAATGGTCCAGATATCCATCATTATCATCATAATGGATTTTTTGGAAAAGACTTGCATTTTTCTGACAATGAACTTTATAACATTAATAAAGCTATAGACTTATTAACGTACTTAGTTGATAGCAATAAAAACTTCAAAGTTAGATTGAAGATTGGTAGTGAAGGTTACATAAAAACTAAAGATGTTTTCATTGATAATCTTAATAGCAAGCTTTTAACATTACTTGATCATGATCTCATAAAGTTAATTGACTTTAGAATAGAAAAAAAAGAGTTTGGTTGGATGTCGTTGAGGCTTGCAAGTTCAGGGGAACAATGTATTCTATTATCGATGCTAGGCATTGCTACAAATATCACTGATAACTCTTTAATTCTTATAGATGAGCCTGAGATCAGTCTCCATCCTGAGTGGCAAGAGAGATATATATCACTTCTGATGAGGATTTTTGAGAGATATAATTCATGTCTTTTTATCATTGCTACTCATTCTCCGCAAATAGTATCTAAGCTTGATGCCTATAGATCATATATTTACACCATTAAAAATGATGAACTAGTAAGTGCTTCTGAGTATGTGAAAAGATCTTCAGACTTCCAATTAGCCAACCTATTTCTAGCTCCTGGTTATAAAAATGAATATTTAACAAGGGAGCTAATAACATTTCTCACGTCTCCGCAAGAATACTATGAAGATAAAGGCTGTGCAGAAATAATAAAAATTATCTCTTTGAGGGATAATATTGATAAAGATGATCCTGTATTTAAGTTGATTGAATTGGCTCGTAAAGTAATTGCGGAGATATCGTAATGCCTCTGAATTGCATTGTGTATGAAGGTGAGGATCTTGAAACATATAGAGATTATAATGCGCTGCCTAACGATAATAAAGATGGAAGAATATGGGATTCGGAAGAGCGTAACATTTGTAGAATAAAAAAATCAATTAAAGACTATTATATTATTGCTCAGGATTACACATGTCCTTATTGTAAACAAAGGATTGAGGTTGATCATAATGGAGCTTGGGATGCCGAACATATAATACCTAAAAGTAGTCACCCAGGCTTTGTTTTTGAGCCTTTAAATTTATGTGTTTCATGCAAGGATTGTAATAATGAAAAAAGGGATAAGACTGTATTAGAGAATAACAACAGGAGAACACTTCCTATTAGAAGTGGGGATTACATTATTGTCCATCCTCATTTTGACGATTATGATGAGCATATTAAAGTAATTGAGGTTGCGGGTTATTATATACCACGAACAGATAAAGGTAGAAAAACAATAGAAAAATGTGGTTTATTAAGATTTGCATATAAATACGCAAACTATGGAGGAACTTCTCAGGAAAATAAAGAAACCATTCTAACTTTAGCTAATGGTCTATTAGATGCTAATACTCCGGCTGATGAACATGCCTTTTTAGGTGTGATTTCAGATGCAGTGGAAACTGGAAAGAAACTATCAAAAACAGCATTTCTGCAGCAATTTGGAGTAAGGGAATAATTTATTTTAATTAGATGGTGCGCTATAGTAAAGTAATTCTGGGGGGTATTCCCCCCAATTGCCTTTAATTTTTAATTGGATTTATATTTGGTTTCCTTATCTTTCTATTTAGCTAGATTTCTCTGTGATAGTATCGCCGTTTTTTTTCTTAGATTCCTCCTGTATATTTCGTAGTGTCATAAATTTATCATACCAGCTTGAAACTCTGAAAATAGCCAAGACAGCAGCTAATGCAGAGAAAACAGAGTATATAAATATAAAGTAGGCAAAAAAGCTAAAACCCAACAAGATGTACTTATAACTAATCCCAATATAATAATACATAAATGCATTATCAATAAGAATTGAACTATATGCTTTTGTAATAAGCGCAGTAATTATGGTTAACAACTGTAATAATATAAAATGTACAAAAGTTGCATTTACTGACATATACGGAGAGCTTTCCACTTCTCCTTTCTCATTTATCTCATCACCAGTTATTATTTTTTTAAATGCCTCATCACCAATTGCTATCCACATAGCAAAACCACCTAACGAAAATCCAAGTAGGTTTGGCATCAATGATAAAATATCATCCCACCATCCTTTATGAGACCAAGATGGGTAAAGAATCACAGTCATAAGTAAAGCAGACCAAAAATAGCAGCTTTTAAATATAGCCCCAGCTCCACCATATATCTTCCAGTATCTGGCTAATGCACTGGTTGATTCTTTCTTTTTACTCATTACCTTGTCAGTAGCCTCTTAAATTCGCCTGCTAATGATCTTGCTCTCAATAATAATAAGTCTGTAACTGATGTTACATCTGGGTCGTAAGGCTCAACGCGCTGAAGCGGGGCGTCACTTGAGGCATGAACTTCTACTAACCCAAATTCATTAACTCTACGGATGCTTACTTCACCATTTCTAGATGCAATTAGAGCATCTTGTTTTAATTCGACATCCGGTTTAATTTCTTGGCCTCTCTCAGATTTATATGTCTTATCTTCTTCAATAACCCCAATACGTTTGAATCTTTTTTGCATTATACTTTCCGCAGATGCAAGATCATCGGGGTTTGGACGCCGAGTCACCATGTTTATACATGTAATACCCTTAAGGGCAAGCATTCGCTGAACGCTTTCTGGTTCAGTTAATATAGTGACATTAATTTTACCAAATTTCTTGATTATTTTTTCGTTGGAGAATATACCTGTTATAAATGATGACATCTGTCTTGGTGTAAGGTTTCGACTTTTATCCTGCATTTCATAAACTAAAAGATGACTTGCAGGTAAAAATACAAAAGAGAATCGAGCTACATTAGGTTTTAAATTTTCTGGTATTACAATTCTGCCTTTTTCCTCATCAGAAGCTACGTCTTTTTTTACAATGTTGAACCAATCTCCCTCAACATCAATGTCTGTAAATTTTAATACCTCACCTTCGAAAGGTTCATTTGCTGATTGTCCTTTTTTATAAGGATAAAAAAACGATAAAGTTGCATAAGAATCGCCTCTTAAATTAATATTATCCGAATTTTTTCTAGCCATCCTGAATAGCTCTACATACTTTTCTGGAGAGTGAGGATGCATAGTAATGTTCACAGCCCCATAAGTTAATTTTTTCGTTCTTGCCATTTGAAACATTAATCCCTTATTGAGTGAAAAGATAACGTATACATCAAAAGCATAAAGAAAACCATGTCATAGCTCGCAACATTAAATAACTTCAGGAGTTGTTTTTTTGTTTTGATATGCAGTTAAGTAATAAGCATCTAGTCTACATTGCTTAATGTGTAATGCTTTATCAAATAATATAAATAGCCAGACTTAGTGCGCACTGCTCTCCCGCTACGTTTGCCCGTTTCGTGGGGGGGGTCATGCAAAAGCGTTGTTGATTGCAGGCTGCTACCGGTTCGAATACATCAGGCAGATGTATGGCAGGAGCTTAGCTGCTATAGAGGCAATACTACCAACACCGAAATTGTTTATTTACCTAAACCTCCGAGTATCTTTTTTTGGTCTCCCTCCGACCGCCTCAGAAACTTGTTGCATCATTAGATAGAATCGTACCAGCTACCATACTCCTACGAACCCGCGCGGCACTGCGATGCTCACAAGCCGTTAAATAAATACTTTACTGCTGGCGCGCAATGCTCTCCCCGCCACGCCTGCCCGCTTAAGAGGCCGCTTTTAATGCAGGTGCAAAGGTGGGCTCAGGTCGCGCCGCGACTGGCGCAGGTCGGGAGTATCGGGGCGGGAAAACACATGCAAAACCATGCACCTTATGGATGCATGGCTTATTTCGTTAAATATAGCGGGATTTATGGGGATTTTTAGACAGGCTACTGCCCGGTCATTTCGGCACGTCGACGCGCGTAAATCATGCTCTGTGCAGGGGTGAATTTTTCACGATAATCATCCTGCGAAGGCGCGGCAGGCCTGTATCCGATGGCCGTTAAAATGTCGTTATCCTGTGCAGAATAATTAATTTCATTTCCTGCGGCCAGCCAGACAGAAAGAGCTTCGCGCAGATATGCCACCGAACGGTCGAGCGCGCGACTTTTTAACATCGCGGGCTGGTTCTTAATCCCCATCAGCTCAGGTGCCAGTGTGGCAGCCAGCTCCGCGCCGTTCTGCTGCATAAAATCATGCAGCCGGTTACGGATGCTGATGCGCTGCACCTCTTCATGCGAAAGAATGTAGCGACCGGCGGCCTGATTAATCTCCCATTTTTTTACGTCAATAATATCTCGCAGCATCCGTAATCTACGGGAACCCGATGCGTTGTCATCCAGCAATAATTCCTGATATTCCTGCCCGGCAGCGGTCAGTTCGGCTTTACGGTTTAGCCACGCCGTTTTGTTCGTCTGACAGGCGTCAAACGCCTGCTGTAAGGTCAGAGTGGTCACGGATTGTCTCTCCTGATTAGTGGCGGAACGGCGAGCTGTAGCAGCCTTTTACCCGGCGGGGGGCTACGGATGCTGTCGGCACCGGCGCGGGTTTCTCATCGATGACCGGCGAACGTATCACTTCAAAGATGGACTCATGCGTTTTGAATGTCGCCGAGCAGTGCACATTCTGGCACTGCAGGTAACTCTCTTTGACGCTGTCAGACATATAGCGGCTGGTGCGGACGTGCGCCGCCGTGCGGCAGAAGGGACAGCGCATCATGACAGTAACCCCCGCGCTTTCAGCCCGGCCTCACGTTCCCGCATTTTTTCCTGCCAGACCTTGCGCTGGCCGGGTGTGGTCGCAACGTCATGCTCCATATGCGGCAGCGTGGAGGCCGACAGACCTGTTTTAAACAGCACGGGTTCATCAGTCAGACGGATATTGCAGCCCCTCACCGCCTGCTCAAGCCGCGTTTTCACCTGCTGCATAACGACATGCTCTGGCTCGACATAGCCCTGATGGCCAATGGTATTGGCAAGCGGATTTTCTTTAACCAGAATGCTGAGTTTCATTGCTCTGACGAGGGCACCGCAGCTTTCACGCAGGGCAACATCGAGTTCATGCTCTGCATACTGACTGAGGGCGCCGTGATGTGCCTGACGGTATGCTCTGGCCGTGCGGTCACAGGCTCCTTTGAGGCTGTCCAGCTCGAAAGACAGAACCTCAGCCATATTGTCACATTCCTGCGCCAGCTCCCGTCGCGCCACGCGAGTTATATGGCGTTGTTTCAGCTCGTCGGTAATGACCGCACCACCGGCACGAAAGGCGGTGCGCCATGCACCGGAATCATTGTCGTTTTCCTGCTCCAGTTCAGTTTTTTGCGTTTGTACCTGGCTGATGGCCGTCGTGGTTTCGTCCATGCGTCGGGCATTGGTCAGATGTGCTTCTCTGGCCGTTTCAAGGCGTTCCATTGCGGGTTTAAGGTAGTCGGGAATAACAGCGGTCTGAGTCATGTCGGGTCTCCTCTTTGTTTCAATCTGAGGAGATTCTGCCGCGCCAGACACAACAACACGATTCATTGCCGTTGTGGCAAAAATGGCACAAACAGACCTTAAAAACCGGCTGGCCAGAGAAAGGTCTCTGGGAAACCTTACTCACTGTTTGTTTTTTTACTAATAACTATTCACTACTGTTCACTGAAAAGAAAAAGATAAGTAATACAGTAAGATAAGGAGTGAACAGTTGAAGGTATAAGTGTTCACCGACTGTTCACTACTATTCACCCTCCGATTTTATTGCTGATGGCATAGCTTAGACTTTATTTCGATTGATATTGATAAACATATAACTAAAAGGAATCGAAATTGCTGCAATGTAATGCAGTGATTTGCATCTGTTTGCCAGCGTTTGCCTTTGTTTGCCATAGCGAAAAGTCAATGTTTGTTTCCCCAAAAATCTCACATGACCTGAGGGAAAATATAACCATAATAAGGAGCTACCTGACGCCGGAAAGACACGACCGGCACTGTATGGACTTTGTGAGGTAGCCCGATGCACACCGCTTTTTCTTCCTCGTCTTCTGCCCCTGCCGCGCCGCTGATGCCGGTCTCTGATGTCGTTCAGGAGCGCTTTATCCGCCTGCCCGAAGTGATTCATCTGTGCGGTCTGTCCCGGTCAACCATTTATGACCTCATCAGCCGGGAGGCATTCCCGAAACAAATCTCCCTCGGCGGTAAAAACGTGGCGTGGGCGCAGTCTGAAATCACCGCATGGATGGCAGAGCGTATTGCCGAACGCAACCGGGGTTTTGACGCATGATGATAACCGTTCAGCAAACCGCCCCTTTTTCTGGCTTGCTTCTTTTCGCCGTTTCCAGGTATAGTTTTCCCGCTGTCGCAAAATCGGCAGCCGGAATTGGCGTTCCGAATAACTTCAAGGCGACACGACACGCGCCATGCGTGTTTTTTTATGTCGTTGCTCAGGCACACCCATTTTCAGGGCTGTGGTGTTTATTCGTGCACCAGAGTCCTTTTCTGATAATGGTAGTCCGGGCGGGGCAGCCTTCGGGCTGGCCGGTTTCCTTGAAGGCCGGTTACGCCAACCCCGTTCGGGCTGCCACCAGTGAAATTGGCGTTTCCGGTGGTAGTTTTTCAAACTACTTCAAGGAGGCTGCCATCATGGCTACTACCCTCACCCAGCCACACCCGCAGTTTGTCTTTGTGTTTGCCGCCGTTCGTCGTGCAGACCGTAAACCCCGTATCTGTATGCTCCGCACCGTTGCCGGTGATGAACACGCCGCACGTCTTTCCCTCGTTCGCGATTACGTCCTCTCGTTTGCTGGCCGTCTGCCGGTTGCGGAGGTACACGCATGAGAAATACCACTATTACCGCCCGTGACCTCGAATGCCTTGAGCATATGCGCAACGTCGGCCAGCTCGTCGGCGATCTGATGCAGGAACAGGATTGCGCGACCGTTCGTCGTGACCCGGTGCAGCAGTTACAGCTCACCTCCGTGATCTATCTCATGACCGCCCAGCTCGACGGCGTGGTCGAGCGCTGCAATCAGCGCTGGCTGACAGGGGAGGGCAACGTATGAAACAGCCATTACCGCCCGTATTACGTGCCGCACTGTATCGCCGCGCCGTGGCCTGTGCGTGGCTGACCCTGTGTGAACATCAGCGCCGATACCCGCACCTCACCCTCGACGCACTGGAAACCGCCATTGCCGCCGAGCTGGAGGGCTTCTATCTGCGCCAGCACGGCGAGGAAAAAGGCCGTCAGATTGCCTGTGCATTACTGGAAGATTTAATGGAAGCCGGACCACTGAAAGCCGCGCCGTCACTGTCCTTTCTCGGGCTCGCGGTGATGGATGAACTTTGCGCCCGTCACATCACACCGCCTGTACTGCACTGAGGGAGAAAATAACAATGAAAATGAACGTAACGGAAACCGTAAAACAGGCCTGCGGCCACTGGCCGCACATTCTCCCGGCGCTGGGTGTGAAGGTCATTAAAAACCGCCATCAGTCCTGCCCGGTGTGCGGCGGCTCTGACCGTTTCCGCTTTGACGATAAAGAGGGGCGAGGCACATGGTTCTGTAACCAGTGCGGCGCGGGTGACGGGCTTAAGCTGGTAGAGAAAGTGTTCGGCGTAACCGCATCAGAGGCCGCCCAAAAGGTGGATGCTGTCACCGGCAACCTGCCGCCGGTTGCCCCGGAGGTGATTGCGGCCATAGAGACTGAAACCGATGCCGACCGCAAAGCGGCGGCCGGGCTGGCCGCGAAACTGATGGAGAAAACCCGACCGGCCACCGGCAACGCCTACCTTACCCGCAAGGGCTTCCCCGCTCTGGAATGTCTGACGCTCACCGCCCAGCATAAAACCGGCGGCGTGACGTTCCGCGCCGGTGATGTGATTGTCCCGCTGCATGACGGTACCAGTGCACTGGTTAACCTTCAGCTTATCAATGCTGACGGTCTCAAACGCACCCTGAAAGGCGGTCAGGTCAAAGGGGCGTGTAATATCATCGAGGGGCAGAAACAGGCCGGAAAACGCCTGTGGATAGCGGAAGGCTATGCGACCGCACTCACCGTGCATCACCTGACCGGGGAAACCGTCATGGTGGCTCTGTCTTCCGTGAACCTCCTTTCTCTGGCGAGCCTTGCCCGTCAGAAACACCCGGCCTGCCAGATTGTGCTGGCCGCCGACCGCGACCTTAACGGCGACGGTCAGACAAAAGCCGCTGCGGCCGCAGAAGCGTGTGAAGGTGTTGTTGCCCTGCCGCCGGTATTCGGAGACTGGAATGATGCGTTTATTCAGAAAGGTGAAGAAGAGACGCGGAAAGCGATTTATAACGCCATCCGGCCACCGGCTGACAGCCCTTTCACAACCATGAGCGAGGCGGAATTTACCGCCATGAGCACCAGTGAAAAGGCGATGCGGGTACATGAACATTACGGCGAAGCGCTGGCTGTGGATGCGAACGGCCAGCTCCTGTCCCGCTATGAGGCCGGGATATGGAAAATCATCCCGACGTCGGATTTTGAACGCGATGTGGCCGGGCTGTTCCAGCGTCTCCGTGCCCCGTTCTCGTCGGGGAAAATCACCTCAGTGGTGGAGACCCTGAAACTGGTTATTCCGCAACAGGCCGCCCCTGCACGGCGTCTGATTGGTTTTCGCAACGGCGTACTTGATACCGGCACCGGCATATTCAGCCCACACCATCAGTCACACTGGCTGCGCACACTTTGTGATGTCGATTTTACCCCGCCGGTGGAGGGTGAAACGCTGGAAACCCACGCCCCGGATTTCTGGCGCTGGCTCGACCGTGCCGCCGGTGGCAGACCGGAAAAACGCGACGTTATTCTGGCTGCGCTGTTTATGGTGCTGGCGAACCGCTACGACTGGCAGCTCTTTCTCGAAGTGACCGGGCCGGGTGGCAGTGGTAAAAGTATTCTGGCTGAAATTGCGACCATGCTTGCCGGGGAAGATAACGCCACGTCGGCGACCATCGAAACGCTGGAATCACCGCGTGAACGTGCCGCGCTGATTGGCTTCTCGCTCATCCGTCTGCCTGACCAGGAAAAATGGAGCGGTGACGGAGCAGGGCTCAAGGCCATCACCGGCGGGGATGCGGTCTCCGTTGACCCGAAATATAAGGATGCGTACTCAACCCATATTCCGGCGGTGATTCTGGCCGTGAACAATAACCCGATGCGTTTCACCGACCGCAGCGGCGGCGTATCCCGTCGCCGGGTGATTCTGCATTTCCCGGAACAGATTGCCCCGGAAGAGCGCGACCCGCAGCTCAAGAACAAAATCGCCCGCGAGCTGGCCGTGATTGTGCGCCAGCTTATGCAGAAGTTCAGTGACCCGATGACCGCACGCGCACTGCTCCAGTCACAGCAGAACTCCGACGAGGCGCTCAGTATTAAACGCGATGCTGACCCGACATTTGATTTTTGCGGCTATCTGGAAGCGCTGCCGGAGCCGGAGGGGATGTATATTGGCAATGCCAACATCATTCCGCGTCAGCCGCGGCTGTATCTGTATCATGCCTATCTGGCGTATATGGAGGCCCACGGCTACAAAAACACACTCAGCCTCACCATGTTCGGGAAGGGATTGCCAGCCATGCTGAAAGAGTACGGGCTGAGTTATGAGAAGCGCCGTAAAAATCAGGGCATACAGACCAATCTGGCGCTAAGAGAAGAAAGCAACGCCGACTGGTTACCGAAATGCGATGACCCTATAGCGAAATAACCTACCCTGACCGGCAATCGCCGGTCTTTTTTTACCTGCGAAACGGCTAAAGTGAACAGTAAAGTGTTCACTGTTCACCAACCGTTCACTACATAACGATATGAATTTTATGAATAAAAACGTTTAGTGAACAGTGTGAACAGTTTTTCTAAAAAAAAGTTTTTTTTCTGTTCTTTAGTTCGTATGAAAAATGAACGCACCCGTCAATGTGTATAGCGGTGTGTATAGAAATGTTTTTCGATTTTATTTTTATCAATAAAATCATGGTATTGATGCTATTTGTCGGTTCCTATTATCGCACCATCTCAACGATCTTTTCCATCTATACCGAAATCTGCTTAAAGCTCAAAGGCATGCGGTACTAGTAGAAACCCAAAATGGCCGCATGCGGAGCCAGTGTTCTATTTGAATGGATTACCATATTTTTTCAAGTACGCCTCACCCATTTTCTGTGCTGAGGTGTAGTTAAGATGGGTTCCATCGACTCTAAAAATAATGTCGCCATCGATTGTGGCTGCACACTTTTCATCTTTGCAGAGCAGAGCAGAGCATTTGGGTCGATCAACGTAATTTCTGGGATGTCATGTTTAAGTCTATACTCTTCTCTTGATTCTTTTTTCATTCCATAAGGGAACATATCAGCATTACCGATGGCATGTTTCATTTTTGCTGAGCGTAACTTAGCAATTCCAGATGTGCCAATTGTATTAAAAGGTCTGGCAATGATATAGACTTTCACACCATTCCTGATAAGTTTTTTGATATAGTTCACTCGTAATTTGTATACAGATGCACTATAGTCGATTTCTTTATCACCAAATAATCGCAATAATTTGTTATTGTTATTATATATATCAAAATAATCTGATATTATCACAGCGCCAATAGTATTGGCATAATTTGTTCGTGTGTTATTATAAAGCATAACAGAATCAGCATTATATTTTGATAATGGTTTGCTTATATCATTAACATATACACCTGGAATTGAGGGGGTAGAACTTCTCATTGTGTCATGGATCATGATCCTCGCATCTTTCGCAAGCACATCAATAAAAGGTGTATATGCATTGCCGAACGAATCACCGATCATTAAAACATCTGGCTTGTCTTTTTTTACACCTAGCCAGCACTCACTAAAATTTCCGGCTTTCATTTTTTCCATGCATTCACTGCGTTTGATATGTGCAGAGTTATTTGAGTTGAGTTCATCAAACATCCCTTGCGTTCTCCATTTCATACCGGATGTAGAATCCATATAATTCATAAAAAAATAACAAGCAGTCAACGGCAGGGCATAGAGAACAGGGAAAACAATAAGCGGAGATTTTAATTTTCTGAAGGGATTTTCAACGAGGTGGTAGCTGATTGAAGCCAAAGTGAATGATAACGCTATAAGAGCAAAAGCGTTAATTGTCGTCAACTCAATTCCTCTGTAGGCGGCCAGAATTATTACTGGCCAGTGCCATAGGTAGAATGAGTATGAAACTCTTCCGATGTATATTATTGGTTTTAATGATAAAAAGCTATTTACAATGCCTCCGCGTGAAGCGAGCAGCATTGTACTGCCTATAGTAACAGGCAGCGCTAAGACCCCAGGAAAAGAACTACTCTCGTTAAGCAAAAATGCGCTTGTGAGTATCAATATCATACCTGAAACACTTAATATATTTTTATACTTTAATAATGATTCAGTTCTACGATAGTTAATTGCCAGCAACGCGCCAGCCATTAATTCGAAAAAACGAAATGGCAACATCATATATGCCAAGTTTTTATCCTGATGCACGTAATACCATGAAAGGCCTACTGACGTAATAAAAAGTGCTGAAAACAAAGCAACTTTGATGCTTGCTCTTTTTATTTTGTATACCGCCATTAGTATTAATGGCCAAAAAATATAATATTGCTCCTCTACTGCCAGTGACCAGGTATGGAGAAGTGGTTCCGATGATGAGGATTCAAAGTAATTGGTGTGAATGTAAAAGTAAAAATTACTTACGCCGAGCATAGAGAGAGCGGCAGTTTTGCCAAAAGACACTAAATCTTCAGGCATTAGATAGTAACAGCAGTATATTCCCACAACTATAAGCATAAAAAAAGTGCGGGAATTAACCGCTTAATTCTTCGCAAATAAAAACTTGTATAGCTAAAGCGAGATTCTCTGATTTCTTTATCAAGAATACACGTTATTAAAAAACCCGAGATTACGAAAAAAACATCTACGCCTACAAATCCACCCTGTACGGGAAGTTTTGCGTGAAAAAAAACCACCATGAGCACCGCAATTGCTCTGAGACCATCAATGTCTGCTCTGTATTTAAGTGACATACCCACAATCTTATATGTTTTAGAGGGGGCTAGTTTAGCACTTAAGATGGTTCTTAACAGTACTCGATCGCGCCTAAATTGCAGTGGTTGTATGTCGATAAGCAGTGCTATTGAGGTACATAATCGGGAAAAACACGCTGATGCTGAATCTGAATGACCAGACCGTACAGATTGACGGCGACGTGGCGACTGTTCATCATATCCTAGAAGCCACTTGCTCGTCAGGCGTATAAACTGCCGCAGTAAACACAAAATGAGGAAAAGGTCCCATGGCCTTTTCCTCCTGATATAAATCCTTTATTCCGCCGAGTAGAGGAAATAATCAAAATCTGCGTGTACGTGCTCCCCAGTGAAATCCTGGCAACACATCCCGACAAAAGCACCGGTGAAACGCTCAATGCCTCTTTCTTTGAAATACTCATCTGAAAGCTTACTGTATTCCATATGCTCACCCACCGGGAACCAGGTGCGTTCATCTAACGAATAATAGAAATTGGCGGCATCATCCTTAACGCAGACTTTTAGATACACCAGCCCATCACTGGCAATCTTTATTCCTTCGCCAGACGGCAGTGAGAATCGGTTGAGGTCATTAACCAGTAAATTAACCGTTTTCTCCCCCTGTTCGCTGCACGAGATATGCAGATAAATATAATTTGTCGTGTCATAAAAACAGACTAACCCGGCCATTTGCTGGAACGATCGCGGCTGGAAATCCACGCATGTCTGGGCGGTGAAGGCAAAATCTTTCTGTCTTCTTGCCAGTAAACTCTGAAAGTGATGTGAACTCAGTGACTCACGACCGCGCAGTCGTAACCATCCCTTTCTCTCTTTCAGCGAACACATATCTTCCCCTAAAGGGATGCGCAACGACTGATAGTGAAGCGGCAGAACCGGTGCATCAAAATCATCTTTTTCAGGGAGCTTAGGCCAGGGGGATTCTTTCAGCGACGTGTGTACCGTCAGTTCGGGCGCGATGGAATTATTCGCTAACCGCAGCCAGCCTTCGTCATTCCAGTAAACCTGTTGAATCGCTGTTTCACGTCCCATTGGACTGCGGCCTTTAGACGGTAAGGGGCGACCGCATAAATGCACGATAAACCATTCACCAAGACTGTTTTCAATCAGGTCGGCGTGCCCGACGCGCTGTAGCGGTATCCGACAATCAAAACGTGATGTCATCATTTGACCAATAGGATCCGTTTCATACGGACCAAGCAGATGTTTCGAACGCGCCACTGTCACGCCGTGGTTGTAAAAGGTGCCGCCTTCTGCAACCAGCAAATAATACCATCCGTTATATTCGTACAGATGCGGGCCTTCGGTGATCCCAAGCGAGGTGCCGGCATATATTTTTCGACATTCGCCGATGAGCTTATTATTCATTTCGTCATACTGCTGAATAATAATGCCATTCCATTTCGGGAATCCGGCTTCGCCGCCGTCCATATAGCTCATCTCCATACTTAATAGCCACTTGGTGCCATCGCTATGGTGAAAGAGAGAAGGATCGATCCCCCGACTATTCAGATACGTTGGCTCAGACCATTCGCCCTCAATATCTTCTGTAGTCACAATATAGTTGTTGGTGTCCCAAAATCGTCCGCTCACATTTTTGACGTCGGTGTAGATAAGATAAAACCTGTCTGCGTCGTAGCTTAAACATGGAGCATATATTCCCCCAGAATCCGGGTTGCCGATCATATCGAGTTGGCTTCTACGATTCAAAGGATAGGAAATCAGACGCCAGTTTTTGAGATCATATGATTTATATAAGCAAACGCCTGGGAACCATTCAAAAGTCGATGTTGCTAAATAATAGGCATCGCCAACGCGGATAATGGATGGATCAGGGTTAAAGCCTGAAATAATGGGATTGGTAATGATAGTCATAAATACGTCCTGAAAAGCAAAAATGAATTTAGGTTATACGGACTGAGTGATATCCATGCGCTTACGCGTCATAAGAACGATATCGCTGCATAATAAAAAACATTATCAAGACAAAGACTGCCGGGATAATCGTAAAAATTAAACGCACGATCATAATGGCGAGGTCCGTTTGCAGTGTTGCGTTACCGACATAACCGCCAAAGGTCAGTAGCCAGCCGATGATGGCACCGCCAACGGCAATGCCAATTTTAATGGCGAATAAATTGGTAGAGAAAACCAGGCCACTTAACGAGCGATGCGATTTTTTCTCGACGTTATCAATAATGTCGCTCAACAGACTCCATTGCAGAGGGGCAGAGCTTGAGTCGATAAAGTGGATCACGCAGATGATGCCGCAAATCACCAGAACATACTCAGAAGGAACGGCGAAAAGGGCGACCAGAATAATTGCCTGGAGTACCAGTGACGCTTTATAAGCCAATACCCGATCAAAATTTTTGTACAATAATGTCGTAGACATAGCCCCAACGAAGCGCGTGCACAGAATAATAACCAGTACTGTACTGACCAGATCGGGCTGCTTCATATAGTAACTGACGAAATAGATCGCCCCCCCCGTTTTCAGGATACCCGCAATCAGGCTGGCGATATTCAGGGAAAAGATACAGCGCCAGTTGAAATCTTTAACAATAATCAGCAATTCCTGATAAATTCCCCGCAGGTCATGGCTTTTATCCACTTCTTTTACATAGTGCTCTTTCGTCATGGCAAAGCAGAGAAAGAACATAATGGTACTCATCCCACCCATGATGATCATCGCGAGAAAATAGCCTTTCTGCAAATCACCTGCGCCCAGAATTTTGGTTAACGGCAGTGCGACTACGGAGACAATAATGCCGCCTAAAGCTGCAAAGGCAAAACGATACGATTGCATCGAAACGCGTTCTTTTGCATCCTTTGAAATATTATTGATTAATGCACAGTATGGAACGTTAACAAGAGAGTAAAAAAGCGATAGTGCAGTATAAGAGATATACGCGTAAATGATTCGGCCTGTCTCGCCAAAATCGGGAGTATAGAATGTCAATGCGCCAAAGATACCGAATGGCAGAGAAAACCAGAGTAAATAGGGGCGGAACTGACCGTATTTCGTTTTGGTATGGTCGGCAAGATAACCAATATAGACATCGGCAACCGCATCAAAAGCCCGGACAACGAGGAACATTGTCCCCATATGAAAAGCACTTAATCCATAGATATCCGTATAAAAATAGGCCATAAACAGCATGATGGTTTGCCAAATAATGTTGGATGCACCATCACCTAATCCATAGCCTATTTTTTCTTTAACTCCTAATTTGTTCATAAAAATACCTTTTACTTAAGAGGATCAAGGATTTTAAAAATGTAGGGCCGGCTTCAATATAAAAGATAAGTGCAACAGGGGATAAAAAATGTAGGTAAAAGTGTCGTTTATATAATTTTTTTGCGCCAGGCGTTATGTGTTGATCACATTTTCAGCAATAACTGCATGTGAATGACGGGTAAATAAATGTATTATGAATAATACAGCGCTAAAAAATAGTTGTGCCTGGAAATCATTAAGCGGAGTTAGCGGATCATCCGAGAAACAGCGATCAGGAGGAGGACGTTTCGTTGGTTTTAAGTTGCTCAGAGGTGAGGTTGCTGGTTCTGAATTTTTTGGGCGTAACGCCGATAAACCTTCTGAACTGATAACAGTAGTAAGCGGCATCAGTGAATTCGCATTTGTAAGCAATGTCGGTGATACTGAGTTCAGTATTTCGCAGCAACTGGACCGACATGGCGATCTTCTTGCGTAGCAGATATTCTTTAAAGCTGACCTGCATGACCTTTTTAAATACGCGGGAAAAATGGCTTGCTGAAAGCCCAACAGAGTTTGCTGCTTCGCTCAGGCTGATGTTAAAGGATGTGCCTGTTTCCATCACAATGATGAAGTTAATGATCATGCCAAAAATGGACTGGCTATCGGTTTCTGATGAAATTTTATCAGAGATAACCGCATGCTGAAGTACGGTGTTTAGCAACAGAATCAGGAGGGGCCTAATCTCTTGTTCGGAATGTGCTTCTTCGCTAACCTCGGCAAACCATCTGAACACAAAATCCAGCCTGTCTGCTTCCTTTTCACTCAGTCTGGTGACTACGCCGATGTGGGGTTCCAGCGCCGGGATGGGATATTTTAAGTTACTGAGCATTGCCCGATCGTACTGTACGATATAACGCTCATCATCCCCGGTAAATTCCAGCTCCATATCATGAAGCGTTAACGGGCTGACATAGATCAGCGTGTTATTCTCCACCTTGAACTTCTCGCGGCCAATGCTGTAGCTGCCTTTTGCTTTGCGAAACCACATGATTTCGTGTTCGAAATGGACATGCGGTTTTATGTACATCCCCTTTTCGGGCACCGTTTCACGGGCCCGCAGGATGTAATCGAGCCCTGTTTTAGGTTCTAATTTTTCAAAAAAATAATCAGCACTACCGGGCGTTGGCATAATTTTGTAAAAAATAAAGAAGTGTTTGCGATGTAATAACACAAGCGTTGAGCCGAGTACAACGAATTTGCATTCTATTATTTAAGTACGGATTCACCGTGCTTTAAGATTAATACAAAAAATATCGATAATGACTTGAATTATTTACTGTCACTGGAAATACTCCCTGCGCTAATATTTACGTAAGTAAAATAATAATGGCGTGAGACGCATTCGAGGTTAATAGATGGATATTCTTGAACTGACGCTTTTTAATGAGCGAGACGACAGTCGTGAAAAAGGGGCAAAAATTCCATGGAATGATCCAGAATTTAGCCAGCGGATGCTTGCAAACCATTTGTCTCAGGAGCATGACTGGGCCAGTCGTAAAATCGCGGTTATCGAGCAACAGATCCTCTGGATTGCACGTCAGCTTTCATCAGAGGCAAAAATTCTCGATTTGGGATGCGGCCCGGGTCTTTATACCCAGCGCCTGGCGCAACTCGGCTTTGACTGTACGGGAGTTGATTTTTCACCTGCATCTATACGTTGGGCGCAGCAGCAGGCACAGGCAGCCGGTCTGACTATTGACTATCAGGAACAAGATGTTCGTCACTTCAGCCCAGGTCATTCGTTCGACTTCATTATGATGACCTTTGGCGAACTAAATGTCTTGAGCGCCGAAGATGCCGAAATGCTGCTCAGGCGCTGTGCGCAATGGTTGAAACCCGGAGGGAAACTGCTGATTGAAGCGCATAGCTACGAAGAGGTGAAAAGGCAGGGAAGGGCGGAGGCAACCTGGCAGCGCTGCCCACAGGGGCTCTTTCTTGCAGAACCGCATCTGCTGTTAAGTGAAAATCGCTGGGATGAAGCCACGCAAACCAGTCTGGCAACCTACTGGGCAGTCAAACCAGGTGGCGAAGTCATTCGTTTTGACAGTCAAATGCACGCCTGGCGGGATGAGGAATATTTTAACTTACTGATAAGTTGCGGATTACAGTCACCTGAGCGTATTCCCGCTGAGGAATGGCCCGTTAGTGAGACATTTGAAGATAAACTGTTTGCCTTGCTGGCAGTGGCTTCAAATTGATCATTTAAACCGGGATTCTGCAAGAAGGATTAACCTCGAAAGGCCTGCCACCTGGGGTTTGTGGCTGCTTTTTCTAGTTACTAATCTCGCGAAAAATCCTAAAGTAGAATTTGATATAAAAAGAAAACTAATCTTTTTGGTGTCTATAATGTTAGTGTTATGTCAATTATTGACAATATTCTTATTTATATCTGCTTAAATATTCCTTCACGTCTTAAATTCAAGGCAAAAATTTGTAACATTCAAGGTGAAGTTATGAAGTGAAAGCTCACTTTTGGAGCATTGTTCTTAATGTGTGCTTAATCGAATTGATGAAATACTGTGGTTTTGCTTCTTTGTGGTGGATTGTTTTTAATTATTGTCATTTAAAGTTGAACTGGCGTGTTTTGTTAAAATTCTTATATTCCGCGATTTTCTTCCGACCGGTTGACCTATTGTTTCCTGTAGTTGTCATGCATATCATATTTTCCATCTCAAGCTAACAAAGGTAATTACTTTTTATTGCTTAAGGTTTTTAAAAATAAGTCTGAGGATGTTAAGCAGGCTTATTAAGTGAGAATGTGTGACAACAAGGATTGTACAGTATGAATGCGTCTTTCAAACCAACTAAAATAGCGCTGGTTATCAGTGCATTAATTTCATCCTCCGCATTTGCCGCTACGCCTTCGAGCATCATCGTTGATAGTTCGACTGCCGCAGCGGATCGCACCGTGACCTTACCGACCGGTAGTAACGTTTCCTCGGTAAACGTCAGCGTTGACGATGCCATGGTAAAGATGGGAGATAACACCACCATCACCAGCGCTGGGGCTTATCCCGACGATACTCTTTACTATAACCCTGGCTATTTTGTTAAGGCCACGGCAGGTACAGTAGATCTTGGCAAAAATTTCACTCTCAATTATATGTACGATTATTCAACGAACGGTAATTACAGAGGAGAAGCGCTGAGAATTTTGGGAACTGGGGTGCTGAAGGCTGAAAACCTGACCATCAACGAAGATCAAACCAAGGTTGGTGATTCGGAAATGGTGACTGCTATTTCTCTTCTTGGTACAGCTCGTGCTGATTTAAAAGGTACGACCAATATTACTATCGGGAATATCGAAACGAATCAGGATTCCGTTATTAATGCTGAAAATGTCAATATTTCCTATATTGATACGGATCCGCTTTCCCGCCGTGGGCATCACGCTTCGCTGGATCTACGCGGTAAAGAGTCAAACTTTACCGGCAACGTCAATATTAAGGCGGTTAACGCGTCTAATGGTCGTCTGGAAGGGATTGATATCACCGGTAATAAAGCAACGTTTTCCGGCAAGACAACGCTGGATATGGACAATGCCCTGGGGAGCATCTCGGGTATCGAACTTATTGATACCACTTATACCTGGGTAGGTCATGGTGGGGAAGATATCCCTAATTATCTGACTAACAACGTTAAGTTTAATGAACTCAGCATTAAAGCCGCTAACCACGCGCCAGCAGCGGTTAGTCAATATGTAAGGGGGTTAACGAGCTACAGTCAGATGGGGACTACCGACCTTTCTATTAATAAACTCTCGGTAGATGTTTCAAGTGATTACAGCGCGACGGGCGTCTCTCTGGGGGACACCGATGATATGGGCTCCGCGAAATACCGTATTAGCGATGCCAATATTAAAGTTTCAGGCGGCGAAGAGGCGACGTTAACCGGTTATCTCAGCAGCAGTTCCGATGAGGCAACGACGAGCACCATCATTGGCAACATCAACATTCAGTCACTGGGTGGTAAAAAAGTCACGTTAATGTACCAGAATGGCGGGGATGACGTCTTTACCGGGAATGTGACCTTAGGTAGCCAGGCCTCTTATGAATCGGTATCGGATATTCTGTACTCTATTTATGGCTATGCCGGAAATTCGGATGGTTCAACCAATATTGTGAATAACAATAAGCTGGTAGCCTGGGGTAGAATGCATGCTGACGAAGGCCATACCATCAATATTATCTCCGGCGATAACTCCTATATTCACGGTGATACAGTGATTGTTGATAACGGTGCTATCAACATGATGCTGAAGGGAGGCAAAAGCCGTTGGGATATGACCGGTGACTCCACCGTTTCTAACCTGATGCTCGAAAACTCTACGCTGACCTTTATGCCGCCAACAGCACAGGCCCGCGGCCTGACGCGCGCGGCTTCCACCTTCAAAACCCTGACGGTGAACGGCGATTACGTTGGCAACAACGGTAACATCGTGATGAACACCCAACTGGGTGACGACGCCTCTCCGACCGACAAGCTGGTCGTAAAAGGTAACACCTCCGGCACGACTAATGTAAAAGTGCTGAACGCAGGGGGGACAGGAGGCCTGACCACGGACGGTATTGAGCTTATCACCGTCGCGGGAACCTCTGACGGTGAGTTCAAGCAAAACGGCCGTATCGTGGCGGGGGCCTATGACTACACCCTGGCGCGTGGTGAAGGCACTAACGACAAGAACTGGTATCTGAGCAGCGCGCTCTCTCCGGAACCGTCGGAAGAGCCAGCTAAGCAGGCTGATCCAACTGACCCAGTTGACCCAGTAAACCCACTGAAACCACAGGCGCCGCGTGAATCCGCGATCCGTCCGGAAGCCGGTCTGTACGGGATGAACCTGCAGGCAGCGAACACTCTGTTCAACACCCGTCTGCAGGATCGTCTGGGCGAAACCCACTATGTTGACGCCCTGACCGGTGAAAAAGCGGTGACCAGCCTGTGGCTGCGTAACGTTGGCGGTCACACCCGTCAGAAAGACAGCAGCGGCCAGCTGGACATGCAGGCGAACCGCTATGTGATGCAGCTCGGTGGCGATATTGCGCAGTGGTCTACTGACAACACGGACCGTTTCCACCTGGGTCTGATGGCGGGCTATGCCAACCAGAAAGCCCGTGCGGAAAACCAGCGTAACGGTAAACGTGCTGATAGCAGCATCAGCGGTTACAGCGTCGGTCTGTACGGTACCTGGCTGCAGGATAACGAAACCCATGAAGGGGCTTACGTGGATACCTGGGCGCAGTACAGCTGGTTCGATAACTCGGTGAATGGCCGTGGCGTTGATGAAGCCACCAAAGAGTACGACGCTAAAGGTTTCACCGCGTCTGTGGAATCCGGCTACACCTGGAAACTGGCGGACATCAGCGAGCGTAATGCGCTGTATATCCAGCCTAAAGCACAGGTCACCTGGATGGGCGTGAAGGCAGACGAGCACAAAGAAGCCAACGGTACCCGTGTTGAAGGGAAAGGCGACGGCAACATCCAGACCCGTCTGGGCGTGCGTCTGTACGGCCAGGGCCACAATAAACTGGACGACGGTAAAGACCGCACCTTCCAGCCGTTTGTGGAAGCGAACTGGATCCACAACACCAAAGACTTCGGCGTGGCGCTGAACGGTGAAAATGTGGACCTGACTGGCACCCGCAACATCGGTGAACTGAAGGCCGGCGTTGAAGGTCAGCTGACGAAGAACGTCGCCCTGTGGGGTAACGTGGCGCAG
Organism: Citrobacter sp. RHB25-C09; assembly: GCF_013836145.1. NCBI lineage: Bacteria > Pseudomonadati > Pseudomonadota > Gammaproteobacteria > Enterobacterales > Enterobacteriaceae > Citrobacter > Citrobacter sp. RHB25-C09. Next base: position 1,056,946 of record NZ_CP057483.1, read on the forward strand.
CAGATTGGCGACAAAGGTTACAGCGATACCTCTGCAATGCTGGGTGTGAAAGTCGCGTTCTGATGCAAAATGCCCGGTGGCGCTTGCGCTTACCGGGCCTACAACATCACAAAGGGCACGAACTCGTAGGCCGGATAAGACGCAACGCGTCGCCATCCGGCTTTTTTTTGGCTAATGAAATTCTTCCGGTCACACCCTATAACTTTACTTAATGCTTTGTTTATTAACGGGTTGAATTAAACCAAACTCCTGAAGAAGAATGTCAACGACTATCTCCTCGACTCAAACGGAAAATCTACAAAACTAGACAACTGTCGAGTTTTCATCTTAAAGTCCCCCTCCTGGCACTAGACAAAACTGTCTTGTAGTTATCAAATGGTTAAATAATATTTTGTCGAATGTAAACGATCGGCCAAAACGATAAATGGCTGACGGTAATTCGGCGACTGCAAGCAATACGACATTCCATTTCGGGAGAAATTATGCATTCCTCTGTTAATAAAAATGAAAGCCGAACGTTCTTCGGCCATCCCTATCCGCTTGGCTCGTTATTCTTCACAGAAATGTGGGAGCGTTTTTCGTTTTATGGCATTCGGCCGTTACTTATTCTGTTCATGGCGGCGACCGTTTACGACGGCGGGATGGGACTGGCGCGTGAAAATGCGTCCGCTATCGTAGGGATCTTTGCCGGGAGTATGTACCTGGCCGCGCTGCCGGGCGGTTGGCTGGCTGATAACTGGCTCGGACAGCAGCGTGCGGTGTGGTATGGCTCCATCCTGATTGCGCTCGGCCATTTGTCTATCGCCCTCTCTGCCTGGATGGGCGACAACCTGTTCTTCATCGGCCTGATGTTTATCGTTCTGGGCTCTGGCCTGTTTAAGACCTGCATCTCGGTCATGGTAGGAACGCTGTACAAAAAGGGTGATGCTCGCCGCGACGGCGGTTTCTCGCTGTTCTATATGGGGATCAACATCGGGTCATTCATCGCGCCGCTGATCTCTGGTTGGCTAATTAAATCCAACGGTTGGCACTGGGGCTTTGGCATCGGTGGCATCGGGATGCTGGTGGCGCTGGTGATCTTCCGCCTGTTTGCTGTTCCCGCCATGAAGCGTTACGACCGCGAAGTTGGCCTGGACTCCACCTGGAACAGTCCGGTAGCGAAGAAAAACGGCGTGGGCGGTTGGCTGCTGGCGCTGGCGGTGGGCGTCGCGATTATCGTAACGCTGATCGCGCAGGGCGTCATTGTCATCAATCCGGTGGCCGTCGCGAGTATGCTGGTCTACGTCATTGCGGCTTCCGTGGCGCTCTATTTCATCTACCTGTTCGTCTTTGCCGGTCTGACCCGCAAAGAGCGGGCCCGACTGTTAGTCTGCTTTATTCTGCTGGTTTCCGCTGCGTTCTTCTGGTCGGCGTTTGAACAGAAACCGACTTCGTTCAACCTGTTCGCAAATGACTACACCAACCGTATGGTCGGTGATTTCGAGATTCCGGCGGTATGGTTCCAGTCGATCAACGCGCTGTTCATCATCCTACTGGCACCGGTATTTAGCTGGGCCTGGCCTGCACTGGCACGTAGAAACGTGCGTCCGAGCAGTATCAGCAAGTTTGTTATTGGCATTCTGTGCGCCGCAGCGGGCTTTGGTCTGATGATGATGGCGGCGCAAAATGTGCTGAGTAACGACGGAGCGGGCGTCTCGCCGTTCTGGCTGGTGGGTAGCATCCTGATGCTGACGCTGGGTGAACTTTGCCTGAGCCCGATTGGTCTGGCGACCATGACGCTGCTGGCGCCGGAAAGAATGCGTGGTCAGATGATGGGCCTGTGGTTTTGCGCCAGTGCGCTGGGTAACCTGGCGGCGGGGCTGATTGGTGGCCACGTCAAAGCAGATCAACTGGATATGCTACCCGATCTTTTTGCCCGTTGCTCAATCGCGCTGTTGATTTGTGCAGCGGTGCTCATCGTGCTGATTGTCCCGGTTCGGCGGATGCTGGAAAATGCCCAGGTGAAAACCGAACAGAAACCGGCGACAACTGCCTAATTGATCTGTGTTTTTTAGTCATATAAACCAGCGCACCATGCGCTGGTTATTTTTATTATTTCCTGCTGACTTTTACGTGGTTAATTGGCGCAACTTATTTATTAATAATAGTTCCTAAAATGAATGATCAAATGGTTCGCGGAGAAAAATCTCAAATTATCCAAAGCAATATTTTATTATCTTTCACGTTCATTTAAGAAAAGCATAGATCTTAATTGAGTGAGCTCATGTTCCTTATCAAATCTTATTTAAAGTGTTTTATTCTGCGATTTTACTTATGTTGTGGCATTTTAACCTGCTCCGAGGTTAAGATTATTTCATTTGAGATCACGCTATCTAGCCCTGAAAATGGCCTCCTCGAAACGACAGTCTCTTCTCAAATCCAGTGAGCATCGCCACTGGGTTAATTATCATTTTTCATTCTCTCGTGCGTGAAGAAAAAACAAAGGACTGAGGGTACATCTCAGGAGGAATAGCCATATGAATTTTATCGCCGCATTGAAGCCTAAAAAACTAGCGCTGGTATTAAGTGCTATCTTAACCGCCACCACATACTCAGCGAATGCTGAAAACCTGGCTATCGTGGTTAATGACAGTACTCCCGCCGAAAACCGCGAATTTACTATCACCGGCGATACCACTCTTGATTATATTTCTGTACTGGATGATGCCACCATTCGTGTCAGCGATAACGTGACGCTCACTGGCATAGGGATCTACGAGCAAGACGGTAACAGCAATACGGCCTTTACTCGCCTGGGGTTACTGGAAGCAGGCACGCTTGAACTGGGCAAAGGCGTCACCATTAATTACGCGCCCACTTCGGTTAAATATACCTCCTTTACCGGATTACGGCTTCAGGGAACGTCAAAAACCACTGCCGAAGACCTCACGATGGTGATGGGTGAAATGGGGGAGGCCAGCCCGGATGCCATCACGCTTGATGGCGATGCCAGCCTGACGCTGAAAGGCACAACCACGATTCGCAATGGGGCACTCAGAACGTTGGGTGATGCCGTACTGAACGTTGAGAATCTTAACCTTATCCGTTCGCCCAGCAGCAGTGAAACAGCACACAGCGGTGACCTGGGGTTGATCATCCACGGCCAGGAAGCAAATTTTACCGGGAACGTTAATATCCAGATTGATAAAGCTGAGAACTCGGTAGTCGGTATCATGGCGTCGGATGCATTTAATTTCCTCGGGAAGACCAGGATTAATATCACTAATACGCCTGATGCAAATGCTGCAATTCATGGCACCTATCTCCTGGATACGCATGCCACAATCCCTGACCCGGCTCCGGCAGGTCCTGGAAAGCGTTACTTCGAAGACCTGGAAATTAATATCGATAACCAATCTGCGGGAGGGATTACCAGCGGTTTGCTGTACACCGGTATTGCTGAAGGTAACTCAGATATGACCGTTGAGAAACTGACGGTCAATTTGATCGGTACGCGATCCGTCCGCGGTATTTATTTGTGGGACTATGTCAACGAAGGCTCTTCTAAGACGGTAATTAATAACGCGAATATTCAGTTAAAAGGCGACGAGAATACTAAATTAACCGGGTTATTCAGCACTAACATTACCCGCGATCTCGCTACTCAGTGGGATGCGAATACGACCATTGGCAATATTACGATCCACACCGAAGGCGGAAAAAATGCCTACCTGCTGGAGAATGCGGATGCCCGCTTTACCGGCGATGTGATCTTAGGTAGCCAACTTTCATACGACTCCGTGACCGAAACGCTGTATTCCATTTATGGCGCCTGGGCAGGTACCACGGATATTACCAACAATAATAAGCTGGTTGCCTGGGGCAAAATGCTCGCTAAAGGCAGTCATGCGATCAACATCGTATCGGGTGATAACTCCTACATTTATGGCGATACCCAGACCGAAGCGAACGGGACCATCAATCTTGCGCTGAACGGCAGCAACAGCCGCTGGGATATGGTTGCGGACTCAAACCTGACCAACCTGACGCTGGACAATTCTACCCTGAACTTTATGCCAGCCGCGCAGACCCGCGGCCTGACGCGTGCGGCTTCCACCTTCAAAACCCTGACGGTGAACGGCGATTACGCTGGTAACAACGGTAACATTGTGATGAACACCCAACTGGGTGACGACGCCTCTCCGACCGACAAACTGGTCGTGCAGGGTAACACTTCCGGCACCACCAACGTGAAAGTCGTGAACGCAGGCGGTGCCGGCGGCCTGACCACGGACGGTATTGAACTGATCACCGTAGCCGGCAACTCTGACGGTGAGTTCAAACAAAACGGCCGTATTGTGGCCGGTGCCTATGACTACACCCTGGCGCGTGGTGAAGGTACTAACGACAAGAACTGGTATCTGAGCAGCGCGCTCTCTCCGGAACCGCCAGGAGAGCCAGCTAATCAGGTTGATCCAACCGATCCCGTACAAGCGCCGCGTGAATCCGCCATTCGTCCGGAAGCCGGTCTGTACGGGATGAACCTGCAGGCAGCGAACACTCTGTTCAACACCCGTCTGCAGGATCGTCTGGGCGAAACCCACTATGTTGACGCCCTGACCGGTGAAAAAGCGGTGACCAGCCTGTGGCTGCGCAACGTTGGCGGTCATACCCGCCAGAAAGACAGCAGCGGCCAGCTGGAGATGCAGGCGAACCGCTATGTGATGCAGCTCGGTGGCGATATTGCGCAGTGGTCTTCTGACAACGCGGACCGTTTCCATCTGGGCCTGATGGCGGGCTATGCCAACCAGAAAGCCCGTGCGGAAAACCAGCGTAACGGCAAACGCGCTTCAAGTGATATCAGCGGTTACAGCGTCGGCCTGTACGGCACCTGGCTGCAGGATAACGAAACCCATGAAGGGGCTTACGTTGACACCTGGGCGCAGTACAGCTGGTTCGATAACTCCGTGAACGGCCGTGGCGTTGATGAAGCGACAAAAGAGTACGACTCCAGAGGTTTCACCGCGTCAGTGGAATCCGGCTACACCTGGAAACTGGCAGATATCAGCGAGCGTAACGCGCTGTATATCCAGCCTAAAGCGCAGGTCACCTGGATGGGCGTGAAGGCGGACGAGCACAAAGAAGCCAACGGCACCCGCGTTGAAGGGAAAGGTGATGGCAACATCCAGACCCGTCTGGGCGTGCGTCTGTACGGCCAGGGCCACAACCAACTGGACGACGGTAAAAACCGCACCTTCCAGCCGTTTGTGGAAGCGAACTGGATCCACAACACCAAAGACTTCGGCGTGGCGCTGAACGGTGAGAATGTGGACCTGACAGGAACCCGCAACATTGGAGAACTGAAAGCCGGCGTTGAAGGCCAACTGACGAAGAACGTCGCCCTGTGGGGTAACGTGGCGCAGCAGGTGGGTGATAAAGGTTACAGCGATACCTCTGCGATGTTAGGTGTGAAAGTCGCATTCTGATGCGAAATGCCGGGTGGCGGCTACGCCTTACCCGGCCTACAAGGGCACAAGCCCGTAGGCCGGATAAGACGCAACGCGTCGCCATCCGGCAATCCATCCCCTCCAGAAATTACTCCTCTTCATCCCCGGTAAAGTTCGGCTGCGGCAGACAGCTGTACGCGCCCCAGTAGTAAATCCCGAGCGAGATCACCGCCACAATTACCGTATCCCACGGATGCCCAATCACCCCGGTGCCGCCAAAGCTGCCCATCCAGGAAAAGAGCATAATCAGCGCGTAGAACCCGACCAGCCACAGCGACGACTTCACCTGTTGCGCAAGGCTCACGGTATGCACCGGCACTTTTGCTTTGCACAGGACATAGACGACAAACATGACGATTTGCAGGCTCAGCAGCCAGGAGAGGGTATTCCAGCCGGACCAGAAGACGATCAGCGCAGAGATCACAAACGACACCGGCCCAATCACGCTGAATGCACGCACCCGGAACGGACGAGGCAGGTCCGGCGCATTGCGGCGTAACCCTGCCGCAGTCACCGGAGCAATGGCATAGCTCAGCACCAGCGCCGCCGACACCACGCTAATTAACTGCTCCCATGACGGGAACGGCAGCGTCCAGAAGATCGACAGGCCAAAGGTCAGCCACAGCGCCGGGCGCGGAATACCGGACTCTTTGTCGATCCACGTGAAAGCTTTGAAAAACGTCCCGGTTTTCGCCCAGCCGTACACCACGCGCGGCGTGGCATTCATATAGATGTTACCCGTGCCGCTTGGTGAGACGATTGCATCACAAATCACCATAAAAGCGAGCCAGCCCATGCCGAGCGTAATGGCAATATCACGGTAGGGCAGGGAGAAGTGCTTACTGATATCCGCCCAACCGCCGTTCAGCATCTCGGTAGGAATACTGCCCAGGAATGCGATTTGCAGCAGGACATAGATAATGGTGGACAGCACGACGGACAAAATCAGCGCCACAGGAATAGTGCGCTGTGGGTTTTTCACCTCGCTGGCGACGGAAATAATCGGCGTTAGCCCGAGATAGGCAAAAATAATGCCCCCTGCGCTAATTGCCGCCTCCACGCCAGACATGCCAAATGGCGCGAAGCCCTGAACATGGAGATTTTCCGGTTTGAAAAAGGCGAACAACGTAATCACCACCGCCAGCGGAACCAGGAATTTCAGCACGCTGATGATGTTGTTGGAACGGGCGAAGGTCTTCACGCTGTAGTAGTTCAGCGCAAAGAAAAAGCACAGCAGCAGGAACTGCACGACCCAGCCGAGTAGCGTCGGGTCGCTCGAACCGGGTTTCGTCAGCATCGGAAACCAGGCGGCGGCGTATTGCCGCGCCGCGACAATTTCAATGGAGATCAGGCTGGAAAACGCGATCAGCGTAATAAAGCCGAGCAGGTAGCCCATCAGCTCGCCGTGAGAAAACACCGGATAGCGGATGATCCCTCCGGCGCGGGGCAGCGCCGCGCCGAGTTCGCAATAGACTATGCCTAACAGCAGCACTGCGATCCCGCCAATCACCCACGAAGCAATGCCGGCTGGACCGGCAATCGAGGCCACGTGGCTGGCGGCAAACAGCCAACCAGAGCCAAAGATTGCTCCGAGGCCGATAAAGGTCAAATCCGTTAACGTCAGCTGTTTTTTAAATTTCCCCGACTCAACAACGCGGGTCTGAGTGTTATGCGTAGAGTGAATCGTCATGATCGTACCCTTCAGTTAACAGAGGGGGAAATCGCTTCCCGGGTCCACTGCCCGTTAACAAGGCGCAGCAGGTTTAATGGGTTGGCATCCTGAACGGCAGGCGGTAGCAGGGCGGAAGGCACGTTTTGCAGGCACACTGGACGCAGAAAACGCTCAATCGCGCGGGTTCCCACGGACGTTCCGCGTGCGTCGGTGGTCGCAGGCCAGGGGCCGCCGTGAACCATCGCGTCACAAACTTCTACGCCGGTGGGATAGCCGTTAAATAGCACTCGTCCGGCTTTATCCGCCAGCAGCGGCAGTAAACGCTGGGCCATCTGGCGGTCGTCGGCATCGGCGTGAACGGTCACGGTCAGTTGCCCCTGAAGCGCTCCCAGCACGGCGAGTAACTCCGCCTCATCCGCAATCTCCACCACCACCGCCAGAGGGCCGAAAATCTCCTGCTGGAGCAAGGGATCTTTTGCCAGCAGCAGCGATGCGGATGCCTGCCAGAGCTGCGCCTGTGCCCGTCCGCTGGCGGCGTGCGCCGCACCCGCGATGCGCGTAAGCGTTGGGTGCGCCTCCAGCGCCCGCACGCCTTCCTGATAGTGGGCGAGGGTGGCGGCATTGAGCATCGTCTGCGCTGGTGCATCGTTCACCGCTTCGCGTAGGGCCTGTACAAACTGCGCCTGCCCTTCGGTGCGCGGAACCAGAATCAGCCCCGGTTTGGTACAGAACTGCCCGCAGCCCAGGGTGAACGAGGACACCAGTTCTTTTGCCAACGTCTGCCCACGCGCATTTAGCGCCTGCGGCAAAATAATCAACGGATTGATGGCGGACATCTCGGCAAACACCGGAATTGGCTGCGGGCGCTGCTGTGCCAGGTGCATCAGCGCTTTCCCGCCGCGCAAAGAGCCGGTAAAGCCAACGGCCTGAATAGCCGGATGCTTCACCAACTCTGCGCCAATATCGGTGCCAAAGATCATGTTAAATACCCCGGCAGGGAGGGTACATTTGTCCACGGCGCGAACCACCGCCTGGGCGGTGAGTTCCGCGGTCGCCATATGACCAGGATGCGCTTTCACCACTACCGGACAGCCAGCCGCCAGCGCAGCGGCGGTATCGCCACCGGCGGTGGAAAAGGCGAGAGGGAAATTGCTTGCGCCAAAGACTGCTACCGGGCCGAGCGCGGTTTGATACTGGCGCAGGTCCGGGCGCGGCAACGGCTGACGATTCGTCAGCGCGGTATCAATGCGTACGGCAAAAACATCGCCCCGGCGCAGCACATCGGCAAACATGCGAAGCTGATTGCTGGTGCGGGTGCGTTCCCCCTTCAGCCTGGCAGGCGGCAGCGCCGTTTCCTGATGAGCGATGGCAAAAAAATCATCGCCCAGCGCATCAATTTCATCTGCGACGGTATCAAGGAAACGAGCGCGGACATCCGGCGCGGTGTGCGCATACTCCGTAAAAGCCTGCTGAGCTGCCAGCGCCGCCTGTTCGGCCTCCTCCGGGGAGGCCATGTGGAATCGAAAACCGGTCGCTTCGCCATCTTCCGCCCGCAGGCTGAGCAACGTGGCGTCACCGCTGGCAACACGCTTTCCGGCGATAAACTGCTTACCCCGATCGGACTGTTGTAAGGTCATAGCTGCTCCTGTCTTCAGAGGCCGACGTCAGGCAACTGCGGGCGTGTTGCCAGCGCCTGCTCGACAACGGCGACGACCTCAGCGCGGGTTTGTGGGTCCAGCGCCAGACGCGGCGGACGGGTGATGGCGCTACCCCGGCCCAGCAGTTCTTCGCACAGCTTGATGCACTGCACCAGATCCGGACGAGCATCAAGATGCAGCAGCGGCATAAACCAGCGGTACAGCGCCATGGCTTCCTCGTAGCGCTGCTGTTTAGCCAGACGGAACAGCGTCTCGCCCTCGTGTGGGAAGGCGTTCGACATCCCGGAAATCCAGCCTTCAGCGCCGACGGCGATGCTTTCCACCACGACATCGTCCAGCCCGGCGAACAGCACAAAGCGGTCGCCTACCGCGTTGCGCAGGTCGACAAAACGGCGGGTATCGCCGGAGGAGTCCTTAAAGCAGACGATGTTGTCACAGTCGGCAAGCGTCTCCAGAATGGCGGGGGTAACGTCGTTCTTATAAATCGGAGGGTTGTTGTAGACCATGATCGGCAGGTCGGTTGCGCCTGCTACGCTGCGAAAGTGCGCGGCAGTTTCATGCGGCTTCGAAGAGTAAACCAGTGCGGGCATGACCATAATGCCGTCAACGCCCACGCGTTCGGCCTCTTTTGCCATCTTCTGGGCAAAGGCGGTGGTGAATTCCGCCACTCCGGCGATGACTGGGATCTTCCCACCGGCTGCGTCTTTCGCCACTTCGATAATCTGTAATTTTTCCTGCGTGGTCAGCGACGTGTTCTCTCCCACACTGCCGCACACCACGAGGCCAGAGACGCCGTCTTTGACCAGGTTCTTCATCACCGCGTGGGTGGCATCCAGATCCAGAGAATAGTCGCTACGAAACTGGGTGCTGACAGCGGGAAAAACGCCGCTCCAGTGAATCGCTTTATGGCTCATGCTCGGTTCCTTGTCGTCAATTTGTTAAATTAAGGTGAATGAATGGTGAATATTCACTGACAGATTGACGGCTAGAACGGCTTACGGCTTGTCGGTTTTCCTCCAATACGATGACGAAATCAGCACAATGACGAAAAGAATGGCAAAAATCATGATCTCAAACGATACCGTGCAGCGTCTGGCGGAAATCGCGCGGCGTGGAGCCGGTCATCGCTTTAAACTGGCGGCTGAAGGCGCTGTGATCGGTATATCCGCACTGTAAGGCAATGTCGGTAATTGGCGCATCGCTCGCCAACAGTTCGGTGGCTTTTTCCAGTCGGACTTTGTGGATCATCTGGCGCGGCGTGAGATGGAAAATACGCTTACAGTAGCGCTCAATTTGCGCTACCGACATACCGCTCAGCGCCGTCAGTTCGTCCATCGAAATCGCGCGATGATAGTGGCGGCGAATATGCTCGTCGACAATGGCCAACTGTTGCCATGCAGGGTGGCGCGCATGGGCTTCCTGCAGGTCGTGCGAAATGCCCGCCATGCCGATCACCCGTCCGTTCACGTCGCGTAGCGCCAGCTTTTGCGTCAGACACCAGCCGCGTACCCGCCCGTTATACAGATGCATCTCCAGTTGGTCCCGTAGCGTTACCGCGTCGCGCAGCACTCGCAGGTCCTGTTCGGTATATCCCTGGCCCAGCGCGGAAGGGAAGACATCCGCCGACGTTTTGCCAAGCAATGACGAGACGCTTTTAAACCCGCAGCGTCTGGCCAGGGTCAGATTCACCATCAGATAGCGGGCCTGCTCATCCTTAATAAAAAACACCACGTTGGGAATGGCGTTCAGCAGTGGGGCAATCAGCGCCATCGCATTCAGCAGCATCTGAATGTTCTGGGGACGCTGAAGCGCCAACCCTTCACAAATCTGGCTGAGTTCGTCAATAGCCAGCGGCGTCTCGGTGGTCGGCTTTTCAGTCACGCATAACATGGCGAATCCTCATTAAACGGCGAAGAAGGATATTTATTAACTTTTTGTTAACCAGGCAAGCGCGCAGAAAGCGTTTTGCGATCGTGGTGTCGGTTTGCACTTTCTCCTGTTTCATCGACTGGCGCGCTGGCGTTTTTTGGTTTATCACATCATTAACAAGATGATTAATAATAAATAATTATGCATGTGCGGGTTTTCCCCTATAACCCACTGTGCTGATTTCGTCATTTAACACGCTGAAAACAGTCAAGCGGGCGCGATGATGTTGCGCCAGCATTTGGAAACAAATATTTAACTTTTGAGGTTTCCTATGACTGCGCCACGTCCGAACATCGAACTCAGAGCCATTGATTCTCATACCGGTGGAGAGCCGACCCGGCTGATTATTTCCGGCTTTCCGACGCTGGGTGACGGCAGCATGGCGACGCGACGGGAGATTTTTGCCCGTGACTTCGACCATTGGCGCAAGGCGATCATTCTGGAACCGCGTGGAAACGATGTACTGGTGGGCGCGCTGTTGTGCGAGCCGGTTTCACCCGAGGCCACCGCGGGGGTAATTTTCTTTAATAACAGCGGCTTTTTAAATATGTGCGGTCACGGCACCATTGGGCTGATTGCCTCGCTGGCCTGGCTTGGGCGCATTCAGCCGGGAAAACATCGCATTGAAACGCCGGTCGGCGATGTCACCGCCACCCTGCATGAAGACGGCAGCGTCTCGGTGGAAAACGTACCAGCATATCGCTGGAAAAAACAGGTGAGCGTAGAGACTGCCCACGGCACCGTAACCGGCGATATCGCCTGGGGCGGCAACTGGTTTTTCCTGATTAACGATCACCCTTTCAGCATTCAGACGCAGGAAATTGCGCGCTTAACCGACTACGCCTGGGCAGTACGCGAAGGGCTGGAAGCGGCGGGGATATGTGGCGAAAATGGCGGCATCATCGATCATATTGAGCTGTTCGCGAAAGATGAAAACGCCGACAGCCGCAGCTTTGTCCTCTGCCCGGGCAAGGCGTGGGATCGCTCACCGTGCGGCACCGGAACCAGTGCTAAGCTGGCCTGCCTGGCGGACGACGGCACGCTACAGCCGGGAGAAACCTGGCGGCAGGCCAGTATCATCGGCAGCCAGTTTACCGCCAGTTATCTCCGTGACGGGGAGAACATCATCCCGACGATCCGTGGCGAAGCGTGGGTCTGTGGCGACACCCGTCTGATCCTCAATAACGACGATCCGTTCTGCTGGGGGATTTCCCTGTGAAATCGACCGATGTCGCCGTCATTGGCGGCGGAATTATCGGCACGGCCTGCGCATGGCAATTGGTGAAGCAGGGTTTACACGTCACGCTGATTGACGATCAACAGCCGGGCGCGACCGCGGCCGGCATGGGGCACCTGGTCTGTATGGACGATGACCCTGCGGAGTTGACGCTCTCCGCCTGGTCCCTGGCGCTCTGGCGCACGCTAACCCCGCGTATGCCGGCGCAATGTGCCTGGCGCGGCTGCGGCACGCTGTGGCTGGCGGAAACCGAAGAAGAAATGACCGTTGCCGGGCAAAAACAACAGCGGATGGCGGGGCATTTGATTAATTGTGAACTGCAGACGCCCGCGCAACTGGCGACACGTGAGCCAATGCTGCGCACCGGGCTGGCGGGGGGACTGTGGGTGCCGGGAGATGGCATCGTGTATGCGCCCAACGTGGCGCGCTGGTTTATCGCCGACGCCGGTGAACGTTTGACACATCTGCATGACCGCGCGACGGCCATTGAGGAACCTGTCGTCGTGCTGCAAAGCGGAGCCCGTATTCAGGCGAACGCGATTGTGGTGGCAAACGGCCTGGGGGCTAATTCGCTGCTGGGGGAAAACTGGCTGCGGGCGAAAAAAGGACAGCTGGCGATCACCGATCGCTATGGCCCGCTGATTCAACATCAACTGGTGGAGTTAGGCTACGGTGCCAGCGCTCATGCCGGGGGAACGTCGGTGGCGTTCAACGTACAGCCGCGTCCGACCGGGCAATTACTGATTGGCTCCTCCCGAGAATTTGATAACACCGCCCGCGAACTGGATTTACCGCTGCTGGCGCGGATGCTGGCGCGTGCGCGGCACTTTTTACCTGCGACGGAGGTGCTCAATATTATTCGCTGCTGGAGCGGCTATCGGGCGGCGTCGCAGGACGGAAATCCGCTGATTGGGCCACATCCTCATCGTCCTGGCGTCTGGCTGGCGCTGGGGCATGAAGGGCTCGGCGTCACCACCGCACCCGCTACGGCGCAGCTGCTGGCGGCGCAGCTTATTGGCGAACATTGTCCAGTGACCGCCGATGCCTGGCTACCCTCTCGTTTATTTTCTCAGGAGGCAATCGTATGAACGCGACTCTTTGCATCATGATTGATGGTCAACGCTGTGAAGTGCCTGAAGGCGTCAGCGTGGCGGCGGCGCTTGCCTTCACCGGCAACTCCCATACGCGGCTTTCCGTGAGTGGACAACCGCGTGCACCATATTGTGGCATGGGGGTGTGTCATGAGTGCCGGGTGTTGGTAAACGGGCGGCGCGTGCTGGCCTGCCAGACGCTGTGCCGGGCGGAGATGCGCATTGAAAGGAGCTTTTATGCAAACGTGGCAGTGTGATGTGGCGATACTGGGCGCGGGACCTGCGGGGCTCGCCGCGGCACTGGCGGCGGCGGAAAGCGGTAAGCAGGTACTGGTGATAGACGATAACCCGCACCCCGGCGGGCAGATCTGGCGCGCGGGGCCGCAGTCCACGCTGCCACCGCTGGCTCAGCGCTACCGTGACGCGATTGCCGCGAATTCACAGATAACGCTACTGAGCGGGATGAGGCTGATCGCCCGCCCGTCGTCGCACAGTCTGCTGGTCGAAAGCGCAGACAGCGGCGGGGTGATTCACTGGAAAAAACTGATCCTTTGCTGTGGCGCGCGTGAGCTTGCGCTGCCTTTTCCTGGCTGGACGCTGCCGGGCGTAACCGGCGCGGGAGGACTGCAGGCGCAAATCAAAAATGGCCTGCGGCTCGATAATGAAAAGGTGGTGATTGCCGGAAGTGGCCCGCTACTGCTTGCGGTTGCCGACAGCGTGCGCAAGGCGGGGGGCGAGGTGGTGCTGATCGTCGAACAGGCACCGCTACTGTCGCTACTGCGCTTTGGCGTTGGGCTGTGGCGCTGGCCGGGCAAACTGCGTCAACTGGCAAGTCTCGCGCCGCGTGGCTATCGTACTGACAGCCAGGTGGTTAGCGCGGAAGGGGAATCTGCCTTATCGGCGGTTACCGTGCGGCGGCACGGGAAAACCTCAACCCTGAATTGTACCCGGTTGGCAATCGGCTATGGATTGATCCCGAATCTGGAGCCGGGGCTGTTTTTCGGTTGTGAGGTTAACGGGGAGGCCATCGCCGTTGACGAGTGGCAGGCAACCCGCGCTGCGGATATCTATGCGGCGGGAGAATGTACCGGATTTGGCGGCAGCGAGTTGGCGCTGGTCGAAGGAAAAATTGCCGGATACGCCGCCGCAGAGAACCTGTCGCGTGCGCAGGCGATGTTCCCGCAGCGGGCTAACTGGCAGCGTTTTGCCGACGCGGTTAACAGTACCTTTGCCCTGCCTGAACGCCTGAAACTGGCGGTCACGCCGGATACCCTGTTGTGCCGTTGCGAAGATGTGCGCTGTGGCGATGTGGACGGCGAGAGCGACTGGCGACAGGCTAAGCTCGCGCAGCGCTGTGGGATGGGGGCCTGTCAGGGGCGCACCTGTGCCGCCAGCGCCCGCTGGCTGTACGGCTGGCCAATCCCCCAGCCGCGCGAGCCGCTTGCCCCCGCCCGTCTGGACACCTTATTAATGCTGGCCACCCCCCGCGCCCCCGACGAATAATCAGCAAACCTCCCGCTCCGGAAATTATCGTCAGCGATAAAATTTCGGAGCGAAATAACCACCCGCTGCCGCTTCGCTATTTCACCCGCCTTGAATAACAGGCCTGAGCGTCTATTCTTAGTTGTCATATGGTTTGCGATAAGGCTGTTTTCAATGTGCTGATTTTTAATCTTTTACTGCACATTGGGTAATTTTACGCTTCGCTTAAATTTTATTTTCTTTGCCAGTTGATGTACCCGATTACTTGCATCGACATATTAACGGGAGGCGGTGTGGAAATTGATGCTTTTATGTTGGCGAGGATCCAGTTTGCTTTTACCGTCTCTTTTCACATTATTTTTCCGGCTATTACGATTGGTTTAGCCAGTTATCTCGCAGTGCTGGAAGGGCTCTGGCTGAAAACCAATAATCCGGTCTGGCGCTCGCTGTATCAGTTCTGGGTCAAGGTGTTTGCCGTCAATTTCGGCATGGGGGTGGTTTCTGGTCTGGTGATGGCCTACCAGTTCGGCACCAACTGGAGCGGATTTTCCCAGTTTGCCGGCAGTATTACCGGCCCGCTGCTAACCTACGAAGTCCTCACCGCCTTCTTTCTCGAAGCGGGTTTTCTCGGCGTTATGCTGTTTGGCTGGAATAAGGTCGGGCCGGGGCTGCACTTTTTCTCAACCTGCATGGTAGCGCTCGGCACGCTGCTTTCCACTTTCTGGATCCTCGCATCCAATAGCTGGATGCACACCCCGCAAGGGTTTGAGGTGCTGAACGGGCAGGTGATCCCAACAGACTGGTTCGCCGTTATTTTTAATCCGTCCTTTCCCTACCGTTTACTGCATATGTCGGTGGCTGCCTTTTTGAGCAGCGCGATGTTCGTTGGTGCTTCTGCCGCCTGGCATTTGCTGCGTGGTAACGACACCCCAGCGATCCGCAAGATGTTCTCTATGGCGCTGTGGATGGCGATGCTGGTGGCGCCGGTTCAGGCGGTAATTGGCGATATGCACGGTCTGAATACCCTTGAACATCAGCCGGTGAAGATCGCGGCAATTGAGGGGCACTGGGAAAATAAAGCGGACGAACCCACGCCGCTGACGCTGGTGGGGTGGCCGGATATGGAGGATGAACGCACCCATTTCGCCCTCAACATTCCGGCCCTGGGGAGCCTGATCCTCACCCACAGCCTGGATAAGCAGGTTCCGGCGTTGAAAGACTACCCCCGGGAAGATCGCCCCAATTCAACAATTGTTTTCTGGTCGTTTCGTCTGATGGTGGGTATGGGCGTGCTGATGATTCTGCTGGGGGTCGTTAGCCTGTGGCTGCGCTATCGGCAGCGGTTGTATCAGTCGCGACCGTTTCTGCATTTTACGCTGTGGATGGGGCCATCCGGTCTTATCGCCATCCTTGCCGGCTGGGTGACCACCGAAGTGGGGCGTCAGCCGTGGGTGGTATACGGTTTACTGCGCACCCGTGACGCTGTCTCTGCGCACAGTACGCTGCAAATGAGCATCAGCCTGCTGGCGTTCATCGTGGTCTATTCACTGGTCTTTGGCGTTGGTTATCTCTACATGATCCGTCTGATTCAAAAAGGGCCGCAGTCGCTGGAGGAACCCACCGCTGAAACCGACGGCAGACCGGCACGACCGATCTCCGCCGTGGGTGAACCGCTTGATCAGGAGAAACGCTGATGACCTTCGATCTTTCAATCATCTGGTTCGCCATCATCGTTTTTGCCACGCTGATGTACATTGTGATGGATGGCTTCGATTTAGGGATCGGCATTCTGTTTCCCTTTATTCGCGATAAACATGACCGTGATGTGATGGTCAATACCGTCGCTCCGGTGTGGGATGGCAATGAAACCTGGCTGGTTCTCGGCGGTGCAGGGCTGTTTGGCGCGTTTCCGTTGGCCTATGCCGTTATTGCCGATGCGTTGACTATTCCGCTTTTGCTCATGCTGCTGGGGCTGATATTTCGTGGCGTGGCGTTTGAGTTCCGCTTTAAAGCAACGGAATCACACCGCGCCTTCTGGGATAAATCATTTATTGTGGGATCGGTGTTAGCCACCTTCTGCCAGGGGATTGTTGTGGGCGCGGTGGTAAGCGGCTTTCAGGTTGACGGGAGAACCTTCGGCGGTAGCCAACTCGACTGGCTCACGCCGTTTAATCTGTTTTGCGGCGTCGGGTTGGTGATCACTTACGCGCTGCTGGGGGCAACCTGGCTGATAATGAAAAGCGAAGACCCGCTGCAAGGCCGGATGCGGGAGGTGGCGCGGCCACTCCTGATCATACTGTTGCTGGTGATGGCCGTCGTGAGCGTCTGGACGCCGCTAAGCCAAAGCGCGATTGCAGAACGCTGGTTCTCCTTGCCAAACCTCTATTACTTCCTGCCCGTGCCGCTATTGGTGATTGTGTTCAGCCTCTGGCTCTGGCGCAGCCTGCATCGGCCGGATTTTCATGCTCGTGCGTTTTTGCTTACGTTGGGGCTGATATTTCTTGGTTTCAGCGGGTTGGGGATCAGCATCTGGCCGAATATTATTCCCCCGGACGTCACGCTGTATGAAGCCGCCGCACCCCCGCAAAGCCAGGGCTTCATGCTGGTGGGGGCCATCATTATTATTCCGGTGATCCTCGCTTACACCTTCTGGAGTTACTACGTTTTCCGGGGGAAAGTGCGCCACGGGGAGGGCTATCACTGATGACGAAAATCAAACAGTGGTCGCGTCGGGTCGGGTGGCTGATCACCCTTTGGTGCGCCAGCGTGTTACTGCTGGCTGTGGTGGGCTGGTTGTTTAGACTGCTGATGACCTCAGCAGGGTTGCGCACCTGATTCAGCGTCGGGTGATACCTTCGTAGATTAGCCGCAGTGCAAACAGACCGATCACCGCGCCAATAACCCGACTGGCGACGCGCTGGATCCTGCCGTATCCACGGCGCACGGCGGGCAGTGAGAAGGCCTGGCTTAAAAATATCCGCCAGATCACGGAAGAGAGGACGATCCCCGCCCACGCCATCATTCTCGCCCACGTTGGCGTGTCCGCGCTGAGCGTCACGGAGAAGATACTGATGAAGAACAGCACCGTCTGCGGATTCGAAAGATCGGTAATAAGACCACGGCGAAAGAACATCGTCCACGGAGCGGTGACGGGATGTTCCAGTGCTGCCATTTGCGGGGTTGGCTGGCGACGGATGCTGTTCCAGGCAAACCACAGTAGGTAAGCGCCACCGGCGATTTTAATCAAAGAAAATAACGCCTCACACTGGGCGATCAGCGTCGCCATGCCGAACAGTCCCAGCCCCGAGTAAATGGCATCACCCGTTGCCACGCCGAGCCCGGTCAGTACGCCCGCGCGTCGTCCCGACGCCAGGCTGGTCTGCACTACGACAAACAGGTTGGCGCCTGGGTTAAAAAAAGTAATCACAAACAGGCTGACGGTAAGAAAAACGGCGTGCAGAGGTTCCATTAGCGACGTCCCTGAACAAAATGGCGTGATGCCATCTTAGTAGGCGCAGCGCGGCAGGGATGCAAACAGGATCACAAAGAAGGAAGAACCCGAACGGACGGTGTTGAAATGATGCCGGATAAGCGCAGCGCCATCCGGCATTTGAACTATCAGAAGGTATATTTCACGCCCAGCATACCCTGGGTATCGCTGAAGCCGTTATCGCCGACCTGCTGCGCCACGTTGCCCCAGACTTGCAGACGCTGCGTGAGCTGGCCTTCAACACCGACTTTCAGCTCGCCGATATTGCGCGCGCCTTTTACTTCATCCTCGACATCATCCATTTTCACGCTGTAGTTCTGCGTGTTGTGGATCCAGTTGGCTTCGACGAACGGCTGGAAGCTACGCCCATTCGTATCATCGATGGCGTTATGGCCTTTGAGGTACGCTTTCACCCCCAGACGGGTTTGCAGATTGCCATCCGTCGTATCGACAATGCGCGAACCGTTTTTCTCGGTGTGATTGTCTGCCTGCACGTCCATCCAGGTGACCTGCGCTTTCGGCTGGATGTAGAGCGCATTACGCTCGCTCAGTTCCGCCACTTTCCAGGTGTAACCGGATTCGACAGACGCGGTGATGCCGTCGGAATCGTATTTCTCCGTTGGCAGACCTTTACTGCTGACGGTGTTATCGAACCAGTTATAGAGCATCCAGGTATCAACATACGCGCCGGTTTTCTCTGCGTCGTTCGCATACCAGATGCCGTACACCCCGGCGCTGTACCCGCTGACTTCACCGCGAGAGGAGTAGCCGGTCAGGCTGGAATGGGTGCGGCTCTTGCTGTTGGCGTAACCCGCCATCAGGCCCAGATGCCAGCGGTCCATGCCGTCGGTACTCCACTGTGCGACATCGCCGCCAAGCTGCATCACGTAGCGATTGCTCTGCGTGCTGAGCTGACCGGAACCGTCCTTGAAGCGGTTATGGCCACCGATATGGTGCATCCACAGGCTGGTCACTTTCTGTTCGCCGGTCAATGCGTCGGTGTATTGCGTTTCACCCAGACGATCGTGCAGACGGGTCGTAAACAGCGTATTCGCCGCCTGGGTATTCGCCAGGTAGCTGCCAATTTCCGGACGATACTGATCCGGCCCTACCGGTTTCTCTGGCGATGCCGGGATCGGTTGTCCTGGTTGTTCCGGTTTGGTCGGCACAGGATCGTCTGGCTGCTGAGGCTCGACATACTTACTGGTCAGGTGCCAGTTCTGATTATCGTCTTTGACGATGTTATAGTCGTAAGCGCCCGCGACAATACGGCCTTCTTTCACAAAGGTCCCGTTAGAGGCACCTTCAACTTCCACAATGCGGATACCTTCGACCGTTGCCGCACCGTTGCCGCCGGCGTTGGTAACGCTGACGCGGGTAGTGCCCGCCGTATCACCTTTCACCAGCAGCTTGTCGGTAGCGGAACTGTCATCGCCCAGCGCGGTGCGCATGACGAGCAGGCCGTTATTACCGGTGTAGTTGCCGTTAATGGTCAGAAGCGTTGGCGTGAATACCGCTCTGGCAAGCGATTCAGACGACAGAACCGCCTTACCCGCCAGATCCAGCGAGTTCAGCGTCTGCGAATAACCGTTAAGATCCAGCGTACCGCCGCTGCTGACGGTATGATCTGAACTTGCGCTGAAGGTATTTTCCACACCCGCACGCAGAATCCCTTTGGTAATTAGCGTGTTACCCACATAGTGGTTTGGACCGGTCAGCGTAGTCGTACCTGAGCCGACGTGGTTAACTTCACCCGTACCGTAAATCTCAGAGGTCAGCAGGAAGTCCTGGCTGGAATGGTTAAAGTTCAGCGCCGCGGTGCTCAGACCGCTTGTATTCCCGAAGTAAATAATCGGCGTCTCAATATTACCCGCTGCCTGTTCAGCTTCCCCTTGCGCGCCACCGATGTTTAAAATCCCGGTACTGCCTTTGCCATAGGCGAGGCGGATAAACGTACCCGCTTTGATCGTCGCGCCATTGCTGACGGTGAGATAACCTTTGGCGGTGTTATTTATCGTTGAAAAACCACCTAAGTTGATTGCCGTAGCGACGTCAAGAATAGAGTTAGCTCCGTCGACCACTACGTCACCCTGACCATCACGAATGGAGCTGTCGGTTACGCCAACATAGCCAATATTCATATGATTTGCGGAGGAGAGCTTACCACCGTTGGTAATGACTAATTTACCGTGTCCCTGGTCACCAACGACAGTCCAGTTGGTGGCAATGGAGGAGTTAGCGCCGTCGATGGTCACCGTCCCTTTGCCGTCGATGTAGGCTTCACCAATGCGTAAATCATCAAGGCCGGTGATTTTGCTGCCGTTAAGCACATTCAGCGTGCCGGAACCATTGTCGAGTCCAAGCTGGATATGCCAGTCAGTGCCATTCGTCCAGGTCGCGCCATTTGTTAATGTGACAGTTCCTGTTCCTGAGCTACCAATCACAGCACCGTGATCAACGAAAATATCCCGGCCATCAATAAGTAGCGTACCGTTGCCTGTCTCCCCAACACGTATTCCTCGAACACTATTCCAGTTGCTTCCCGTATTTTCAGTCTGGGAAAGTGTAAGTGAGTCATCATTATCAATAATAATGTCGCTGGTTATTCCCGTTGGAGGGGTAACGGCAAATACGTTGATATTATCCGCAGCTGCTGCGGAAGCTATTTGAGCTGACAATGCTAATGAAATAGCTATTGCCAGTGTTGAAACTGGATGACGCAATGTATTTGTCTTCATATCGCTCTCTTCCATAAGAGATTGTTTACTGGTAGCGGTAAATGACGGGAAGTCGCCCTGCGACAACCCGTCTATACCTGGTGTAGAACGCTGCTATTGGTATGAGTATCAAGCTTTTCTGCGGCCAGTGTATTTCCGTATGGGTAGGGCGCGAAATAGTTTTAGCGCGACATTATTTGAGTTATTGATAGATTTTTCCGATAAGTGGTTACAGCAATAGTGCCTTAAATTTTCTTAAATAGATTTAATAACGAATATCTCTTATTAAGAAGTGAAAAATTATTAGGATTATTACAAACGATCAGCATATTACAACGAGATAGCGTTTATTTAAGATGAGTGAATTTTATTGCGACAGGAATTACTCTGCAGCTAATATTCTTTTTTCTTGTTTCATAATTATGTTGCCAATATGTTTTTTTCGGATTTATGCAAAAAACTAATGCTCCATTGATTGATCTTGATCAACGCCTTAAATCGCGTTAAGCAACGATAAAACGTGCTGACGGCACATTACTCACAGAGACAGGGCTCAACGGCGCACTCCCTGAGCGTAAAAAATTTCCTGCCAACGTACCTGGATTTTTCCCAAAGCGTGAACTAGTTATTAATCATCCTGAGTAGCTCGTGGATTCAGGGGTGATGATAGCGTGATAACAAAAACTGGAGCTTGTTTATGAAAACTGGATACAAATTACTGATCGGTGCGCTGGCTTTTGCAGTTTCTAACGTGTACGCAGCAGAACTGCTGACGAAAGCAGAATTTGAAAAGGTTGAGTCGCAGTACACCAAAATCGGCACCATCAATACCAGCAACGAAACCTCGACTGCTGACGCGAAAGAAGATTTGCTGAAAAAAGCGGAAGAGCAGGGTGCAGACGTTGTGGTACTGACCTCCGGGCAGACTGACAACAAAATTCACGGTACAGCCAATATCTACAAGAAGAAATAATTTCTGAACATCCGGCCTGCACCGCTATGCTGCAGGCCGAATTATTGTTACTGCCATCCGGCACTCGTCACTGTTTTAATCTCCGCCAGAACGTCGTCCTGCTAACCCCCATATAACGGGCGGCTGCGTTTTTATCCCCGTTAAATTGCGCCAGCACCTGCTGTGGTGTTAGCAATGGTGATGCGGATAACGACGAATTCACCTCCGCCAGCTCCGGCAGTAGCTTCTGCAATAAACTGATGTCCAGTGAGGGCATCGGCTCCACGCTTAAGAACAGCGCCAGGCGTTCCATCATATTGCGCAGCTCGCGGATATTGCCCGGCCAGGGGGAGTTTTCCAGCACCGATGCGCATTGTGCGAGGCCAGTGCGCACGGACTCGCTAAACGGAACGGCAAGTGACGCCAGAGACTGCTTTAAAAAACCTTCTGCCAGCAAGACGATATCGCCGGGCCGCTCTCGCAGAGGAGGTAGCGTCAGGCGCAAGATGCTCAGGCGATAAAACAGATCGCTGCGGAATTGCCCGCGCTTCATCCCCTCTTCCAGATTGCAATGAGTTGCGCTAATCACCCGTACTTCCACCGGAATTGGGTGGTGTCCGCCGACCCGTGTCACCTCTTTTTCTTCCAGCACGCGTAGCAGTCGGGTTTGCAGGGGCAGCGGCATCTCGCCGATCTCATCAAGAAACAGCGTCCCGCCGTGGGCAATTTCGAATAGCCCTGCGCGACCGCCGCGTCGGGAACCGGTAAACGCCCCCTCTTCGTAGCCGAACAGTTCCGCCTCCAGTAATGATTCGGTGATTGCCCCGCAGTTCACGGCGACGAACGGGGGCGACGATTTTTCGCGCAGATTGCCCGGACGGGCAAAAAACTCCCGATGAATTGCCTGTGCTGCCAGCTCCTTTCCGGTGCCCGTTTCTCCCTGGATCAGCACGGCGGCGCGAGAGCGGGCATACAGCATAATGGTGTGGCGTACCTGTTCCATTTGAGCGGAATGTCCGCGAATATCGCCCAGTACATAGCGAGTGCGTAACGCTCGGTCAGAGGCATAGTGGCCGCTACGGCGTAACGTCATACGGGTCAAATCCAGCGCATCGCTGAAGGCCTGACGCACCGTGGCCGCCGAATAGATAAAAATCCCGGTCATTCCGGCCTCTTCAGCGAGATCGGTAATTAACCCGGCGCCGACCACCGCCTCAATGCCATTGGCTTTCAGTTCGTTAATCTGCCCGTGCGCATCTTCCTCGGTGACATAGCTGCGCTGCTCCAGCCGAAGGTTGAAGGTCTTCTGAAAGGCAATCAGCGCCGGCAGCGTCTCTTTATAGGTCACCACGCCAATTGAGGAGGTGAGTTTACCGGCCTTTGCCAGGGCCTGAAGCACATCAAAACCGCTGGGCTTAATCAGGATCACCGGAATGGAAAGGCGACTTTTCAGGTATGCGCCGTTAGAGCCAGCGGCAATGATGGCGTCGCAGCGCTCGGTCGCCAGCTTTTTACGGATATAGCTGACTGCTTTTTCAAAACCAAGCTGGATCGGCGTGATGGTGGCAAGATGATCAAACTCCAGGCTGATGTCGCGAAACAGATCGAACAGTCGCGTCACCGAAACCGTCCAGATCACCGGCTTGTCGTCATTCACGCGCGGGGGAAGAGGCGAAGCCATATAACACCCAAATTAGAGGGACAGAGTACTGGGTTTAGTCTTGTTTCATAAATGTTGCAATGAAACGGAACAGAACGTTTCATGAAACGTTAGCTGACACGCTTTTTTATCCGCTGTCGCGCTGTGCCAAAAATATTCTTGTTTTCAATTAATGAGTTAAATGAAATAACGCGCCTGTCGCCGTCACTGGCATACCTCTTGCTTTAGCTCTTGCAACCGCAGTTACACGTTGATAACAAGAGGACGAACTATGTCTCTGGATTCTCCGGGTCTGGCGTTTCGCGCCGCGCTCAGCAAAGAAACTCCCTTACAAATCGTCGGTACGATCAATGCCAATCATGCGCTGCTGGCGCAGCGGGCCGGGTATCAGGCGATTTATCTCTCCGGCGGCGGCGTGGCGGCCGGTTCGCTGGGGCTGCCGGATCTGGGCATCTCTACCCTGGATGACGTTCTCACCGACATTCGCCGCATTACTGACGTCTGCCCGCTGCCGCTGCTGGTGGATGCCGACATCGGATTTGGCTCGTCTGCGTTTAACGTCGCACGAACCGTGAAGTCGATGATCAAAGCCGGGGCGGCGGCGCTGCATATTGAAGACCAGATCGGCGCTAAACGCTGTGGTCATCGTCCGAATAAGGCGATCGTCTCGAAAGAGGAAATGGTCGATCGCATCCGTGCGGCGGTGGACGCCCGAACCGACCCCAACTTTGTGATCATGGCGCGTACCGATGCGTTGGCGGTGGAAGGGCTGGACGCGGCGATCGACCGCGCACAAGCCTACGTGGAAGCAGGCGCCGACATGCTGTTCCCGGAGGCGATCACCGAACTGGCGATGTACCGTCAGTTTGCCGACGCCGTGCAGGTGCCGATCCTGGCGAATATCACCGAGTTTGGCGCAACGCCACTGTTCACGACCGACGAACTGCGCAGCGCCAGCGTGGCAATGGCGCTCTATCCGCTCTCCGCTTTCCGTGCAATGAACCGCGCGGCAGAAAAAGTCTACAACGTGCTGCGTCAGGAAGGGACGCAAAAGAGTGTGATCGACATTATGCAGACCCGCAACGAACTGTACGAGAGCATCAATTACTACCAGTTCGAAGAGAAGCTGGACGCGCTGTACAGGAATAAAAAATCGTAGCCCGTAGGCCTGATAAGGCGAAGCCGGATGGCACTACGTTTATCCGGCCTACGGTACGGCCTACACGCCTCAATACCCTACACATTACAATAATGACGAGGACAATATGACAGACACGACGATCCTGCAAAACAACACGCATGTCATTAAGCCTAAAAAATCGGTCGCGCTTTCCGGCGTTCCGGCGGGGAATACCGCGCTGTGTACCGTGGGCAAAAGCGGAAACGATCTCCACTATCGCGGCTACGATATTCTCGACCTTGCTCAGCACTGCGAATTTGAAGAAGTGGCGCATTTGCTGATTCACGGTAAATTACCGACCCGCGATGAACTTAACGCTTACAAAATCAAGCTCAAAGCACTGCGCGGCTTACCGGCCAATGTGCGCACTGTGCTCGAAGCGCTGCCTGCGGCATCGCACCCGATGGACGTCATGCGCACTGGCGTTTCGGCGCTCGGCTGTACGCTGCCGGAAAAAGAGGGCCACACCGTTTCCGGCGCGCGTGATATTGCCGACAAACTGTTGGCCTCGCTTAGCTCCATTCTTCTCTACTGGTATCACTACAGCCACAACGGCGAGCGCATCCAGCCGGAAACTGACGATGACTCCATCGGCGGTCATTTCCTGCACCTGCTGCATGGTGAAAAGCCGTCGCAAAGCTGGGAAAAAGCGATGCACATTTCCCTGGTGCTGTACGCCGAGCACGAGTTCAACGCCTCCACTTTTACCAGCCGCGTGATTGCCGGAACCGGATCGGACGTCTATTCCGCGATTATCGGCGCTATCGGGGCGCTGCGCGGGCCAAAACACGGTGGGGCGAATGAAGTGTCGCTGGAAATCCAGCAGCGTTATGAAACGCCGGACGAAGCCGAAGCGGACATTCGCAAACGTATCGAAAACAAAGAGGTGGTGATTGGCTTTGGCCATCCGGTCTACACCATCGCCGATCCGCGTCATCAGGTCATTAAACGGGTGGCGAAGCAACTCTCTGAAGAGGGCGGGTCGCTGAAGATGTACCACATTGCCGACCGCCTCGAAACGGTGATGTGGGACAGCAAAAAGATGTTCCCGAACCTCGACTGGTTCTCGGCGGTTTCCTACAACATGATGGGCGTACCCACCGAAATGTTCACCCCGCTGTTCGTCATCGCCCGCGTGACCGGCTGGGCGGCGCATATTATCGAGCAGCGTCAGGACAACAAGATTATCCGCCCCTCTGCCAACTATACCGGGCCGGAAGACCGTCCGTTTGTCTCGATAGACGATCGTTGCTAACTCACTCTTATTAAAAATAAAACGCAGGAAACGTACCCTATGTCTACCCAAGAACTGAACATCCGCCCGGAATTTGACCGCGAAATCGTCGATATCGTGGACTACGTGATGAGCTACGACATCACCTCAAAGGTCGCGTATGACACAGCCCACTATTGCTTGCTGGATACGCTGGGCTGCGGTCTGGAAGCGCTGGAATATCCGGCCTGTAAAAAGCTGATGGGGCCAGTCGTGCCGGGCACCGTCGTGCCCAACGGCGTGCGCGTGCCGGGAACCCAGTTTCAGCTCGATCCGGTGCAGGCGGCGTTTAACATCGGCGCGATGATTCGCTGGCTCGACTTCAACGATACCTGGCTTGCCGCCGAGTGGGGACATCCGTCCGATAACCTCGGCGGAATTCTGGCGACGGCGGACTGGCTTTCGCGTAACGCGGTGGCGGCGGGCAAAGCGCCGCTGACCATGAAGCAGGTGCTGAGCGGGATGATCAAAGCCCATGAGATTCAGGGCTGCATTGCGCTGGAAAACTCTTTCAACCGCGTCGGCCTTGACCACGTCCTGCTGGTAAAAGTGGCCTCCACTGCCGTGGTGGCGGAAATGCTGGGACTGAGCCGCGATGAGATCCTCAACGCCGTATCGCTGGCGTGGGTGGACGGGCAGTCGCTACGTACCTATCGTCACGCGCCGAATACCGGAACGCGCAAGTCCTGGGCGGCGGGAGATGCCACTTCACGCGCAGTGCGACTGGCGCTGATGGCCAAAACCGGCGAGATGGGATATCCCTCGGCGTTGACGGCGAAAACCTGGGGCTTTTATGACGTCTCGTTCAAGGGTGAAACGTTCCGCTTCCAGCGTCCATACGGCTCTTACGTGATGGAAAACGTGCTGTTTAAAATCTCTTTCCCGGCGGAGTTCCACTCGCAGACCGCCGTGGAAGCCGCAGTGACTCTGCATGCGCAGATGCAGGCGGCGGGCAAAACCGCAGCGGATATCGAGAAAGTGACGATTCGCACCCATGAAGCCTGTATTCGCATCATCGACAAACAAGGGCCGCTGGATAACCCGGCTGACCGCGATCACTGTATTCAGTACATGGTGGCGATTCCACTGCTCTTCGGCCGATTAACTGCAGCCGACTATGAAGACGGTGTGGCACAGGACAAACGCATCGATGCCCTGCGCGAGAAGATTAGCTGCTTTGAAGATCCGCAGTTTACTGCGGACTACCACGATCCGGAAAAGCGCGCGATTGCCAACGCCATCACCCTGGAATTCACCGACGGCACGCGTTTTGACGAAGTGGTGGTGGAATACCCGATTGGTCACGCCCGTCGCCGTTCAGACGGCATTCCGAAGCTTATCGAAAAATTCAAAATCAACCTGGAGCGCCAGTTCCCGACCCGCCAGCAGCAGCGCATTCTGGATGTCTCCCTGGACAGAGCCCGCCTGGAGCAGATGCCGGTTAACGAGTACCTCGACTTGTACGTCATCTGAAACAGAGAGCATTAAGGAGAGAGAGCCTTATGTCTTATCGCGAATTTTATCAGCGTTCGATTACGCAACCGGAATTGTTCTGGGCAGAGCAGGCAAAGCGCATTGACTGGCAGACGCCGTTTACGCAGACGCTGGATCACAGTCGTCCGCCGTTCGCCCGTTGGTTTTGCGGCGGCACCACCAACTTGTGCCATAACGCCATTGACCGTTGGCTGGATAAACAGCCGGACGCGCTGGCGCTGATTGCCGTCTCTTCTGAAACCGAAGAGGAGCGCACGTTCACGTTTCGTCAGTTGCATGACGAGGTGAACGTGGTGGCGTCGATGCTGCTGGCGCTAGGCGTCCAGCGCGGCGATCGGGTGCTGGTGTATATGCCGATGATCGCCGAGGCGCACATTACGCTGCTGGCCTGCGCACGCATTGGGGCGATTCACTCCGTCGTGTTCGGCGGTTTTGCCTCGCACAGCGTGGCGGCGAGGATTGACGATGCCAGACCGGTGCTGATCGTCTCGGCGGATGCCGGGGCGCGTGGTGGCAAGATCCTGCCGTATAAAAAGCTGCTCGACGATGCCATTGCGCAGGCGCAGCATCAGCCGAAGCATGTACTGCTGGTGGACCGGGGACTGGCGAAAATGGCGCGGGTCGCCGGGCGCGATCTCGACTTTGCTACTTTGCGCCAGCAGCACCTCGGCGCTCGCGTGCCGGTGGCATGGCTGGAATCGAATGAAACCTCCTGTATTTTGTACACCTCTGGCACCACCGGCAAACCGAAGGGGGTACAGCGCGACGTCGGCGGCTATGCGGTGGCCCTGGCGACGTCAATGGATACCATTTTTGGCGGCAAAGCTGGCGGGGTGTTCTTTTGTGCCTCTGATATTGGCTGGGTTGTCGGTCACTCGTACATTGTCTACGCGCCGCTGCTGGCGGGGATGGCGACGATTGTCTATGAAGGGTTGCCAACGTACCCGGACTGCGGCGTGTGGTGGAAAATCGTCGAGAAATATCGGGTTAACCGGATGTTCTCCGCGCCGACTGCGATTCGCGTGCTGAAGAAATTCCCGACCGCGCAGATCCGCAATCACGATATCTCTTCGCTGGAAGTACTGTATCTGGCCGGGGAGCCGCTGGATGAACCGACCGCCGCGTGGGTAACGCAGACGCTGGACGTGCCGGTTATCGACAATTACTGGCAGACCGAATCCGGCTGGCCGATTATGGCGTTGGCCCGCGCGCTGGATAACCGGCCTTCGCGGCTCGGTAGCCCTGGCGTGCCGATGTACGGCTATAACGTCCAGTTGCTGAACGAAGTCACCGGCGAACCCTGCGGCGCGAACGAAAAGGGGATGGTGGTGATTGAGGGACCGCTGCCGCCGGGCTGTATTCAGACCATCTGGGGCGACGATGCGCGATTTGTGAGTACGTACTGGTCGCTGTTCAACCGTCCGGTATACGCCACTTTTGACTGGGGGATTCGCGACGCCGACGGCTATTACTACATTCTTGGCCGCACCGACGATGTGATCAACGTCGCCGGGCATCGCCTCGGCACGCGGGAAATCGAAGAGAGTATTTCCAGCTACCCGAACGTCGCCGAAGTGGCGGTGGTGGGTATAAAAGACGCGTTGAAAGGGCAGGTGGCGGTGGCGTTTGTGATCCCGAAGCAAAGCGACAGCCTGGAGGATCGCGACGTGGCGCATTCGGAAGAGAAAGCCATTATGGCGCTGGTGGACAGTCAGATCGGTAATTTCGGCAGACCGGCTCACGTCTGGTTTGTCTCTCAGTTGCCGAAAACCCGATCCGGCAAGATGCTGCGGCGCACGATCCAGGCGATTTGCGAAGGCCGCGATCCGGGCGATCTCACCACCCTCGACGACCCGGCTGCATTACAGCAGATCCGCCAGGTCATTGAGGAGTAGCGCATAATGCCCGGTGGCGCTGTCGCTTACCGGGCCTACGGGCTGGGATTTTGTAGATACTGTTATTGCCTGCAAGCACTTTCATACACCGTGGTTCGGTGAACGGAACCCTTCTCTGGCGCGGCATGTTACCTGTCCACCTGCACTCTTACGGGGAGCACAGTTGTAGGCCGGATAAGGCGAAGCCGCCATCCGGCATGGCATTCAGCACCATTTCACCTGATAGTGATAACGTCCGGCGCTGAGCTGGAATTCCGGTGACACCGACGGGCTCCAGGAGTCATCACCACCGACGCCCATATGGAAACCGTCAATATTCAACCAGGTGCCAGCCTCCGGCTGCAAAAGATGTCGGTGGCTGGTCACCATCAACTGCTTCTGACCGTAGCGGCTGATGTTGAACTGGAAGTTGCCGCGCCAGACGTGATCGCCATATTTTAACTCACGCGTACCACAGCGCAGGCCGTTTTCGCTCGGGAACACATACGGTGTGTACATCTCGTCAAGCGACAAATTCCAGCGGCCAAAGCAGGCGGAAGCGAGCCTGTCCGGATAGTTTTCGTGGGGGCCTAACCCCAGCCAGTTCACCCGCTCTGCCACATGTGCCAGTTGACAGCTCAGGCCGACTCGCGCTGGATGCGGCGTGCCGCTGGCAACCTCCACATCAATGCTAATCTGCATTTCGCCGTGACCGTCAATACGGTACGTCTTCCGGCTGATAAATAGCGTTTTACCCTCGTACTGCCAAGCGTGCGTCGTGCTAATCAGCACTGCGTCGGACAGCGCGTCGGCCACGCAGTACAGCAGTTCCGCCCGCATCTCGTAATGTCCGGCGGCTTTCCAGCGCTCAACCCAGGCGTTCGGGTCAATACGCGTCACCTCGCTGATGCCAATATCGTTATCCAGCGGCGCACGGGTAAACTGATCGACCAGCGGAGACAGTAACTCTGCTTCTTCGCCACGCCAGTACTGCGTTAATACGCCCTGCTGGCGGCTGAATTCCCAGCGTTTATTGTTCACTACGATCTGATAAACCTGCTCATCTACGTTGAGCACTGGGGCAGTTTCAGCACGCGGCGGGATCTGGATGCTCAGTATTTCTTCAAGCGGCCATTGCTGCCAGGCGCTGATGTGTCCGGCTGGCGACCACGCGGTGGCCTGCGGCTGTTCGACGCGCACGGTCAGCCAGAGCTGGCCTGCGGTTTCTGGCATCTTTATCTCCGGCAGCGTAATCACCTGACGCCCCTGCGGTGCGACATCCAGCGTCATATTGCCCGCCGCCACCGGGTTGCCCTCCTGGGTAATTGACCAGTGCAAAACCTCATTATCGCTATGGCGGAACAGGTATTCGTTCACCACCTCAATCTGGCGTTCCGTTCCCGGCAGTAATGTGAACTGGAAAAACTGCTGGGCGTGTTTAGCTTCATACAGGGATGGGTGCGGGGTGCGGTCGGCAAACACCAGCCCGTCCATGCAGAACTGACGGTCGTTTGGCGTATCACCAAAGTCACCGCCGTAAGCCGACCATGGGTTGCCGTTGTCGTCATATTTAATCAGCGACTGATCCACCCAGTCCCAGACAAACCCGCCCTGTAATCGCGGATACTGGCGAAACGCTTGCCAGTATTTCGCGTAACCGCCAAGACTGTTACCCATCGCGTGGGCATATTCACAGAGGATCAGCGGACGCTGCTCGCCCGGCATCGACAACCATTTTTTAATGGACCATTTCGGCACTGCCGGGAAGGGCTGATCCTGATCGACGCGGGCGTACATTGGGCAAATAATATCGGTGGCAGCCGTATCCGCACCGCCGCCTTCGTACTGCACCGGGCGGGATGGATCTTCCGACTTCACCCAGCGGTACAGCGCATCGTGGTTAGCCCCGTGACCGGATTCATTGCCCAGCGACCAGATAATAATGCACGGATGATTACGGTCACGCTGGACCATGCGCGTCACGCGCTGGCTCATCGCCGGAAGCCAGTTCGGATCGTCGCTCAGACGGTTCATCGGCACCATGCCGTGGGTTTCGATATTGGCTTCATCCACCACATACAGGCCGTAACGGTCGCAGAGCGTATACCACAGCGGATGGTTCGGGTAATGGGAGCAGCGCACGGCGTTAAAGTTGTTCTGCTTCATCAGCAGAATGTCCTGCACCATTGTCTCTTCGTCCATCACCTGTCCGTTGAGCGGATGGTGTTCATGCCGGTTAGCGCCACGGATCAGCAGCGGCTTACCGTTGAGTAACAGCAGGCCATTTTCGATGCGGACCTGGCGAAAGCCGACGTCACAGGCTTCCGCCTCAATCAGCGTACCGTCTACGCGATGCAGTAGCACCACGGCGCGGTAGAGATTCGGCGTCTCCGCGCTCCACAGCGCCGGACGTTCAACGTTCAGATGCAAGGTGGTACGGTCAGCGTAAGCCCCGCGTTCATCAATGATCTCACTCCCCAGTGGCGAAGTGCTTTCATCGGTCAGCGTGTCACCCTCCCACAACTGGACGGTGACGCGCAGATCGTCGCGAACTTCACCGGACAGGCGAATCTCCGCGTGCAGCGCCGCGCGGCTGAAATCGTCATTAAAGTGAGTGCTGATGCGCAGGTCGCGAATCTGCGTCGTGGGTTTATTCAACAGCGAGACGTCGCGGAAGATGCCGCTCATCCGCCACATATCTTGATCTTCCAGATACGTGCCGTCGCTCCAGCGCAGCACCATCACCGCCAGACGGTTATCGCCGATGACGAGGAAATCACTGAGATCAAATTCAGAGGGCAGGCGGCTGTCCTGGCCGTAACCGACCCAGCGACCGTTGCACCACAGATGAAAGGCGGAGTTGACACCGTCAAAAATGATCCGTGTTTGTCCGCTGCGGAGTTCCGCTTCTGTTAGCGCAAAGTTGAGCGAATAGCACCCGGTTGGGTTTTCTGCCGGAACATACGGCGGATCCATCGGGATGGGGTAGGTAACGTTGGTATAAACAGGCGCGTCATAGCCGTGCATCTGCCAGTTTGAGGGGACAGTAACCGTCGCGGAATTGTCGACATCGCTTAGCCGCCAGCTATCCGGCACCGCTTCTGGCGCGGCAAACCAGGCAAACTGCCAGGCGCCGTTCAGGCTTCTACGCTGCGTGGACGGGCGATTATCCCGCGCATCCTCGGCGTTGCGCCAGCTGAAAAACGGAGGGTGTGCCTCCAGACGGTTGAGCTGCGTAACGCCGGGGTTTTCCCAGTCGCGTCGGGCGAGTATCGCGGCGAGGGCGTCCGTATTCAGGGGCATGGCGGTATCCTGTATCAAAGTTTATTAGCTTCAGGATGCTGAAGATACGGTGCGCGATGAAAGTCTGTAAAGGTGATAAAGATCAATGAGTGAACTCCCTCACCCACAAATTTTGGTGATCACTCCTCACCCTGGAAGGTTTTACGCCATTCTGCGGGACTGACCCCAAAACGGGATTTAAAGTGTTGGCGCCAGGTGACGGGGGAAAGAAAGCCAACCTGCTCGGCGATGCGCTCGACGGGGATCCGGCTGGATTCCAGCAGATCCTGGCTGCGGCGCAGACGTTCAGAAATCAGCCATTCCGCAATGCTTGAACCGGTCGCTTTCATAAAATGGCGGGTGAGGGTGCGGCGGCTCATCATCATCTGCCGGGCGAGGGTGTCAAGGTCGTGCGGCTGGTGGAGATGCTTTCGCAGATGATCCAGCAGGCCGTTGATGCGCGCATCCTGGGTATTTTTCGGCACCGGTTGAGCAATAAACTGCGCCTGACCGCCTTCACGATGCGGTGGGACGATCATTCGCCGCGCAATGTGATTGGCGACGACGCTGCCAAAACGCTGGCGGATAAGGTACAGGCAGCAGTCGAGCGCCGCGGCGGTACCTGCAGAGGTGATAATGCCATCATCGTCGACATACAGGGCATTGATATCCAGATGCGCTTGCGGAAACAGCGCCTCAAAGGTCCGCTCATATTCCCAGTGGGTGGCGGCGCGTTTGCCATCAAGCAGCCCCGCGTAGCCGAGGACAAAAGCTCCGAGACACAGTCCGACGATCTGCGCGCCGTTCTGCCGGGCGCGAATTAACGCGTCAAGCAGCGGTTGCGGCGGGCGATGCGCGGTCGTTCCCCAGTACGGGATAATCACGATATCGGCGGCGACCGCCGCGTCATAGCCATAAGGGGCGGTCAGCGAAAAGCCTTCCTGAGAGTTCACTATCCCCGGCGTTTCGGCACATAGCTGCACCTCAAAGCGCTTCTCCTTCGCCATTTTTTCACTGAACAAAATGCACGGCACGGAGAAGTGAAACGGGCTGAAATCTTCAACGGCGATAATCGCGACGGTCACGGGGCGCATACGATTCCTCAATAACGTTAAAACGTCAGGATGTCCCCATCTTCCGGCACCTGCAGATATTCTGCAATCTGGTTATCACGGACATAGTTTCTGAGCGCTGCGCGGGTGAGCAGACAATGGTTTATTGCCTCCATGTGAATCGCCACGATCTGTGCCTCAGGCAGGGTAAAGTGCGTTTTCAGCACATCTTCCGCGCCCATAATGATCGGCCCAAAGCCGATGACATGGGCAAACCCTGCGTTCAGCACCACCACCCCGGGTTGGTAATGCCTCATATTGGCTTCCACCTCATCACGCCAGACAGTATCACCGACCAGGAACAGCGTTTTTTCCTGTGGATGCTCTAGGATAACCCCGCAGGCTTCGCCCATCCGTTCCGCCATTGCAGGGATCGCGTACAGCCGATCGGAACCATGCTGACCGTGGGTTTTACGCAACGTAATTTCAGCGAGCGTGGTGTTCTCCGTCAGTACCGTCAGTGCGGTAAACCCCTGTTCACGCAGAATTTGTGCATCGCGCGCATTCTGTACATAAATGGGTTTGTCTTTCGGCACCGCCCGAGACGCGAATTCATCCCAGTGATCCAGATGCAGATGGGTGACGATCAGGGCGTCGGCCTCCAGCAGCGTCTCGATATCACATGGAAGATCAACCGTAGGGTTGCGAATTTCCGCCCGTGCGGTACCCGGAAAGCCGGGGTAGGTCCCTTTCGGGGCCAGCATGGGATCGACGAGAAACGTCTGGCCGCCAAAGCTGATCAGTTGTGTGGCGTTACGGATATGGGTGATGTTCATGGGGGTACTCCACGTGAGAGGGGTCAGTGGTGTCATCGTAAAGTGTTGCCTGGAAGGTGAATGTGGGCAAATGGGCAAAAAACGATGGGATTGGGCCAATCTTATTGGTTTATCCCTGCTGGTCGAGTTGGGAATAATTAAGATATTATGACTGCATTAAGCCGGGTCGGCTGAAAGATAATTTCGGATAAGAACAATAAGTGAGGGTCTATGCAGTGGGGATGTATTAAGTGTGGCGTTGAAATTCCGCAACACACCGAATATTGCAGTGCGTGTGAAGAAAAACAGTTCAGAAAGATTGGCGGCTTCCTGTACCTGCCGTTGCTGGGGTTGTTTGTGACTGCGCTTTCACACCTGGTCGCGGCCGGTGAGGCGCTAAAATATCTGATCGATAATTTAGAAGGCTTATTCTTTGAGGCTAAGCTGTTCTTTATTGGCAGCTTTACTATAAGCCTTGTCATATTTTTATCTGCGGCATATGTCATTTCGGTGTTTTTGAGAAAGAAAAAGACACTGCCTAAATTGTATATTGGTCTGGTGGTATTACTGATTGTTTTAACATCGTTTAACACCTGGATGTTGTCTGCCCTTATTCCTGGGGTTGTCATTGGTTCTGATGAGTTACTTCCTCTGTTTCGGTTAATGATTTCAGCGTGTATCTGGATCCCGTATTTTATTAAATCCGTGCGAGTAAAACGAACGTTTGTGAATTAATTGAACGCAGCGCCAGTCGGCCATGCCTGATGGCGCTGCGCTTATCAGGCCTACAGGGGGATTCTCGTCCCCCATTCGTGGGAGCAAAAATCCATAGCTACTGCTTTCGTTTCACTGCCGCTTCGTATGACCCTGCCATACTAAAAATAACCCCTTGAAGCGGAGGTGTTATGAGCTGGCGACCCATTCTCTATCTGATTAATAATCCGCGTCCGGTATTAAGCGCCCGACGCGGGCATTTGCGACTGATTCAGGGCTGACGGAGTCATTGTTCGTGCCGGATGGCGGCTGCGCCTTATCAGGCCTACATCCGGCCTGTAGGCCTGATAAGCGCAGCGCCATCAGGCGTCAAATCCTATGCTGCATCCGCTAATACAAACATCCCGTACGGGTGGATCTCCAGATAATACTGCTCGCCAACGTCCGGTTGTAACCGCGTGGCGTTCACCTGTAGCAAAATCTCCTGCCCGTGCCACTCCACTGTGACCTCGTACTGCGGCCCCATATACGCAACGTGGCGGATCACGCAGCGCTGGCTCTCGTCGCCACGATCGCTCAGGGTGATGGCCTCCGGACGCACGCCAACCGTACCCGAACCTTCGGCAATAAAGTGCGCCGGACGCGGCAAACGATAGCCAAAAATATCCACGGTGTCCGCGCTGAAGGTTGCCGGGAACAGGTTGGCATCACCCATAAAGCTTGCCATAAAGCGCGAGGCGGGCTGACGATACAGATCCTGCGGCGAGCCAATCTGCATAATGTGCCCCTTGTTCATTACCAGCACGGTGTCGGAAACCGCAAAGGCTTCGCTCTGATCGTGGGTGACGTACAGGGAAGTAATATCAAACTGCTTTTGCAGCTCGCGGATCTTGTCACGCATACTGCGGCGCAGGTTGGCATCGAGGTTACTTAACGGTTCATCAAACAGCAGTACCTTCGGCTTGAGGATCAGGGCGCGCGCCAGCGCCACGCGCTGCTGTTGTCCACCGGAGATCTGATCGACATAGCGGTCTTCAAAACCGTCCAGATCCACCATTGCCAGCGCCTCTTTCACCCGCGTTTTTAATTCAGAACGCGATACGCCGAGCATCTTCAATCCGTAGCCAACGTTTTCCCCCAGTGACATATGCGGGAACAGGGCGTAGGACTGAAACACCATACAGATATCACGCTGCTGAATGGAGCTATGGGTTACGTCTTCACCATCTATAAATATCTGTCCTTCGCTCGGTTTTTCCAGCCCGGCGACCAGACGTAAAATGGTGGTTTTGCCGCAACCGGAGGGGCCGAGCAGCGTCACCATTTGCCCCTGCGGAATCGTGAGATTGATGTTATCAATAACCGTGTTGCTGCCGAATCGTTTGGTGACGTTGCGCAGTTCAACGAAATTTTTCTGACTCATAGTGCGCTCCATTACGCCTGGTTTTTGGCTTTTGAACGGGAGATGCGAGCTTCCCCAATCAGCCAGTCAAAGATGAAAATAATCGCCAGCATCACCACGATCAGAATCGAACCGTAGGCAATCGCTACGCCATATTCGCCGTCTTCAACGCGGTTTAAAATGTAGGCCGTCGCTACGCGGGTATCTGGCGTAACAAGGAACACAATGGCGCTGACGGTAGTAATGGCGCGCACAAAGCTGTAGATCAGCGCCGAAAGAATCGCCGGGCGCAGTAGCGGCAGCAGAATGTGCGTGATGGTGCGTAAGCTTCCGGCACGCAGGCTGAGTGAGGCTTCATCCAGTGATTTATCGATCTGCCCTAAGCCCGCGATCCCGGCGCGAATGCCCACCGGCACGTTACGCATCACCATCGAGATAATGACAATCGCCGCCGTTCCGGTGAGGTACACCGGTGCGCTGTTAAAGGTGAGAATGTATGACACGCCCGCTACGGTGCCGGGTACGGCAAAGCACAGCATGGTGGTGAACTCGATGGTCTTTTTCCCTTTGAACTGCTGACGCACAACAATCCAGGCGATCAGCAGGCCGAAGGCGGCGGTGATTGGCGCGGCGATCCCGGCATAAAGCAGAGTATCGAGCAGCGAAGGCCATGCGCCGTCGCTCATTCCCTGACCGAACAGCTTGATAAAGTTATCCAGCGTCAGGGTGTAGTCCACGCCCCAGTTAACGGTGAAGCTGCCGTAGAAAATGCTGCCGTAGAGCAGGGCGTTAAAGGCGATCCACACTGCCAGAATAGCGACTACGCTCCAGACCAGCGTCACCGGCAGCGGCTGCACGTCGCCACGGTAGGACTTTCCGGAAACCGTGACGTAAGAGCGTTTGCCAATCCACATGTACTGGATGCAGAACACCAGCAGGGAGAAGAGCAGGAGGAACGCGCCGAGGGTGCTGGCAGCCTGATAGTCGAGCTGGGAACCGGTGATGTAGAAGTAGATTTGCGTCGCCAGCACGTCGAAGTTGCCGCCGAGGACCAGCGGGTTACTGAAGTCCGCCAGCGACTGCACAATGACAATCAAAAACGCGTTTGCCAGTGCCGGTTTCAGCAGCGGCACAAACACACCGTTGAAGGTCTGCCAGCGGCTGGCACGGAGAGTGTACGAGGCCTCTTCCAGCGACGGGTGAATGGTTTTGATCGCGCCGTCGAGGATCATAAATGCCATTGGGGTAAATGCCAGCACTTGCGCCAGCCAGATCCCGGTAAAACCATATAGCCAGTTGGTATTGGTCAATCCAAACCAGTCCACCATGAGCTCGGTGA
This sequence comes from Citrobacter sp. RHB25-C09, assembly GCF_013836145.1. Classification (NCBI taxonomy): domain Bacteria; kingdom Pseudomonadati; phylum Pseudomonadota; class Gammaproteobacteria; order Enterobacterales; family Enterobacteriaceae; genus Citrobacter; species Citrobacter sp. RHB25-C09. The sequence continues at coordinate 1,094,745 of NZ_CP057483.1, forward strand.
CGTAGCCGGAGCGACCCATCATTAACGTGACGCCTAAGCCCACTACGAACGGTGGGGTGACGATCGGCAAAATCGAAAATATGCGTCCGATAATGGCGCTGCGTCTGGCAATGCGGGTGGTATAAATTGCCAGCACCAGACCGAAAAAGGTACAGCCCACGCCAACGGCAATCGACAGGACAATGGAGTTGATAATGACCTGAATGATATGCGCCTGCGACAGCACAGTCATAAACGACAACGGGGCAAATTCACCGGCGCTGGTAGTGAACATCGGAATAAAAATGGCCACGCTCGGCCAGACGATGAACACGCCGATCAGCGCCACAATAGTGACCAGCGAGCCGATGACAAAGCGGTCACCGCCCAGCCATTCGAGGCGAGTCAGCGCCAGCGTCATGATCGCCCCCAGGGCGACAAACAGCACGATAGTGGCATAGCCCAGACCGCGACCTTCCACGGTGGCGCTGATGACAATAAACGCCATGCACAGAAATGCCCAGCCCGCATCGAGTGTGTGGCGGGTGCGCTGCTCACGCCGTGCTTCATGGAAAGGGCGAATCAGCAACAGGCTCGGCAACAGATACCATAGCCAACTGATATTAAAGTGTGACCAGCCGTAAGCGTCGAGGATCTCGTCGCTCGTCGACTCCAGCAGGCCGTAATCCAGGCTCCAGCTTGGCAGCAGCGCGAACGCCAGCCAGCTCAGCAAAACCCAAAGGAATATCGCATCCCGCTTTTTCACAGGATGGAGTGCAAGTGTGTGTGACATAGCGGTTCCGGTGTTGTGTGTAGGCCCGGTAAGCGTGAGCGCCACCGGGCATTAACCGTAAAATGTGGGCTTATTTACCCATCTTCACGTCGCTGACCCACTTGTTGATCAATGCTTTACGTATGTCCGTCGAACCGTACTTATCCATGTCGTAATTGATCAATTTCAGGCCGTCGAGTTTCAGCGAGTTCGGCGAGGTTTCAGCCGTGGTGTTAGTCAGGATCTGATAAGACTTGCCTTTCTTCCATGCCAGCTCCTGCGCTTCTTTTGACAGCACCCAGTCGACGAACAGTTTAGCGTTATCGAGGTTACGCGCGCCTTTCAGAATGCTGACGCCGCCAATTTCATAGCCAGTCCCTTCACAAGGAGAGATCAGTTCCAGCGGTGCGCCCTGTTCTTTTTCCAGCGAGTAGTCGTGCAGGAAACCAATGCCAATAGCCGTTTCACCACGCGCGGCGTTACGTGCCGGGGCAATACCGGATTTGGTGTACTGAGAGACGTTGGCGTTAAGCTGTTTCAGATAATCAAAGGCCTGGTCTTCACCCCACAGTTGCGCGAAGGTTGCCAGCGCGGTGTAAGCGGTGCCGGAGCTTTGCGGGTCGGCAATCTGGATTTCACCTTTGTATTCCGGCCTGGTCAGATCTTTCCAGCATTTCGGCACGGGCAGGTTTTTCTCTTTCAGACGCTGGGTGTTAACGCCAAAACCGAGGATCCCGACGTAAACTGCCGATGAGAGGTTGCCTTTCACTTTGGCGGGATCGCGGAATTTCTCCATGATCTGCTCCAGGTTCGGCGATTTATACGGCTGCAGCAGCCCCATTTCACCTGCCTGGGACTGCGGGTCCAGCGTACCGCCGTACCAGACGTCGGCCTGCGGGTTTTTCTTCTCAGCGTCCACCTTCGCCAGCGTACTGCCGGAACCGTTGCGGATAAACGACGTTTTCACATCGTATTTCTCGCCGAAGGCTTTGGTTTCTGACTCGCACATTTCGTTGGTGGCGCTGCAATAGACCACCAGACGGCCTTTGGCCTGTGCCGCACCGCTCAGGGTGGCCAGCGCGACAGCGGAGGCGATCAGGGTAGAGGTAAAGGTCATTTTCATTGTTTTATCCTTTGACTGAGAGAAGTTGTAATGCCCGACATCAGCAGGGGCATCAGCAGTAAACCCATGAGTACTGCGGCGACCGAGAGCAAACTGAACATTCCCGACCAGCCGTAACGTTCTATGACCAGTGATAACGGCCAGCCCGCCAACGCGGCCCCGAGATAGGCGAACAGACCGAGAAAACCGGTGATCGACCCCGCCGCCGCTTTGTGACCACACTCCACCGCCGCCAGACCGATCAACATTTGTGGGCCAAAGACAAAAAAGCCCACCGTAAAGAAACAGACTGCCAGTAGCGCGTAGTGATGCACCGGCGCCAGCCACAGGGCCGCAACGGACACCATCAGCCCCAGCGTGAACAGCAAAATCATTGGCGCTCGCTGGCCGCTGAACAGTAAATCCGAGCCCCAGCCGGCAAACAGCGCGCCGAGCAGTCCTCCCACTTCAAACAGCATCACCGTGGCGTTAGCGCTCAGCAGATTGACGCCGTGGCTTTCCGTAAGCCAGATATTTCCCCAGTCGTTGAGGGCAATACGGATGAGATACACCAGCACATAAGAGACACCCAATAGCCAAATCATGGGGTTCTTTAACATGGTGGTGCGCAGCATCTGCCACAGCCCCATCGGTGGGCTTTGTTGCTCCTGGCGTAACTCCAGCGGATCGTTTCGCCATGCGCCGACTGACGGTAATCCCTCTTCCTGGGGCGTTCCTTTCAATCGCAATGTTAAGCCGATCCCCAATGCCATGCTGATGATCCCCGGTGTCAGCATCGCTGCCTGCCAGCCCCACCAGTGGGCGGCGAAGGCACTAATCAGCGGAATAATCGCTCCGCCGATATTGATGGATGTATTCCAGCAGCCCCACCAGAAACCGCGCTCGTTACGCGAGTACCAGTGGGTCAGCAGGCGGGCACAGGGAGGCCATCCCCAGCCCTGAAAAAAACCGTTCAGCGTCCAGACTGCCAGCAGCAGCGGCAGCGACTCACCAAAGGCGAACACCACGTTAAGCAGACCGGTAGCAAACAGCCCCATCCCCATGAACCATCGCTGTCCATGGCTGTCGTGCCACAGCCCGGCGGTAAATTTCGACACGCCGTAGGTCAGATAAAACAGCGACCCCAGCAGGCCGATATCGCTTTTATCCAGCCCTAAATCCGTTTGTAACGCGGGTAGCACGTAGTTCACGCTTTTACGCGTCAGGTAAAACGCGGCGTAGCCAACAACCATCCACAGCAGCAGCCGCGGGCGCAGTGCCCGGTATTGTGTATCTATTTCAGTTGCTGGGCGTGCATGCATAGCCGTCTCCGTTTTGCTGACTATAAGAAAGTGAACGCGAAAGGGGATGAGAGAAAGTCCGGAGTGACTAAGACTTTTTCCTGGTCAGAGGGCTGTTTGTTGCAAATTTGTGGGCAAGTTAACAATTACTCGCGTGCCGAGCCGGGATTCCAGGGTTAATTCTCCCCCCAGCGCGCTGACCCGCTCACGCATCCCCTGAATACCGAAACCGGCCATTTTGCCCGCGCAGATCCCCACGCCGTTGTCGTTGACTTCCAGGTGCAGTACGTTCCCCTGTTTGTGCAGGAGAATTGAAACTTCACTGGCGCCAGCGTGTTTGCAGACGTTGTTGAGAAGTTCCTGTACCAGCCGGTAAAGCGTGAAGCGCACCGTCTCGCTCTCTGGCGTGGTGTCTAAACGGTAGTCGAACTGGCAGCGGATGCCGCGCTCATGAAATGCAAATTCGTTGAGCAGATGATGCAGTGCCTCTTTAAACGTCAGTTCATCCAGCGCGGGTGGACGAAGCTGACGCAATAACTGGCGGGTGGAATGGTGAATGCGTCGGGCCAGATCGTTAATTTGACTGGCGGCGGCCTGGGTTTGCGCGGGATCGTGCGATCGTTTCACCAGTTGGGACTGGATCTGGATGGCGGTGATGTTCTGGCCGATTTCATCATGCAGTTCGCGAGCAAGGTTCTTACGGGTGTCCTCTTCGGTGTGGATCAACTTTTCCGCTAGCGCCCGCCTCGCCGCCAGTTCGGCTTCCAGACGCTCACGGTAGTGGTGCAGGTTCTGCGCCAGATGTTGCTGACGGCTGATGGCGATCCCAAGGCCGATACCCAGCAGTGACTGGGTAGCAAGGAAGATTTCCAGCTCGATCAGATTGCTGAACCCGACGCCGATCTGCCGGGCGATGGTGATCATCATGCTACCCAACAGGCCAGAGAGTACGCCGCCCTGCCAACCAAATTTCCATGCCATTACCACGTTGGGGAGAAACACCACGATCAGCAGCAGACGCTCGATCTCCGGTGACAGCACCATCTGAGTGCCGATACCGATAATAAAAAACAGGCTGCACCAGATAATGAGCGACGTGCGCAGCGGTGGATTGTTGGTATCCAGCCCCAGCAGGTGATACCGGTGCTGCTGACGAAGAAATTCAAAAATTAAATAGACGAACGGCGTCAGCAGTACGCCGCCGGTAAATGACGCCAGTCCGAGGAGCATCGCCGGGCTTTTGACAAACGGGGAGAGCAGGGCGGTGTTCAGCAACGACGCGGTGGTGACCGTTGCCAGCAGCAGGGTCAGTCGCTGCCAGTAAAGGGGAAAACGGTGCCAGAAACGTTGTGCGAGGCTGGCGGGGAGCAGGGGAATGAGCGGTGCCGCCAGCAGGATGACGCCGTTGAGCAACTGCTCGCTGTGCAGCCAGAGCAGCATCAGCATCGGCGGCAATATTAGCGCGGGCCAATAGCGACGCGAAAGCAGGATCAGTAGCGCCAGATAGACGCCATGCGGCAGAAACAGCGCGGCCTGCTGACCATTTTGTGTGAGGTAAAACCCGAGCGTCCACAGCATCAGCCAGCCGGTGCTCCAGGCCAGGATGATAAACAGTGAGATGACGACGTGACGCAAGCTCCGCGACATTAATGTCCTGCCAGTAGCTGATGATCGAGGGCGAAATGAACCAGCTCAATAGTGCTGTGGCAGTTCAGTTTGCCTAAGACGTTGGCACGATGGACGTGGACCGTTTTATGACTGAGATCGAGACGGAAAGCGATCTCTTTGACGCTTTCACCTTTCACCAGTAAATCAAACACTTCTCGCTCGCGGGGTGTAAGAATATCAAGCACCTGTGGCGATTTAACGCCTCCGCGCAGGGCTCGCAGTGCGTCAGCACAAAGATAATGCCCGCCCATCCCGACGGAGCGAACCGCTTGTACGAGTTCTTCCGGCCCGCAGCGTTTTGTCAGATAGCCGCTGGCCCCGGCATCCAGTGCGCTCTGTACGAAAGTGGGGGAATCATAAATGCTGAGAATGATGGCGCGAAAATGGGGTTTCTGCATCCGCAGGCGTTTCAGCAGGCTCAGACCATTTTCATCAGGCATAGCGATATCCATGACGGCAACGTTAACGTCATCCTGCAACAATGTCGGCCAGGCTTCCGCCGCACTGCTGTACTGGCCTGCGACGTCGAGGTCTTCTTCGAGACTGAGTAATTGCGCAAAGCCGGAACGTACTACCACATGGTCGTCCACCAGCACCACACGTATCATGTTTTGCTCTCCTGCCGGATAATGCTTCTATGATGCCTGCCGCCGCTGTGCTGGCAATCAATCCAGTGCAGTTATGGAATCCAGGTAGCAAAAAGTGGCAGCAACCTGTGCCGGATGGCGATGCAATGTGCCTTATCCGGCTGACAATTCCCCCTCATGCGTGAAACTACTATCCTTTGCCGCTTTTTTTCTAAAAACGCTTTGTTCTTAGCAAGAATTTTTAATTCCTTTATCAAATTCTGCTGCAACGAAATACTGCCCCCATAACAAGACAGGGGAGCAGACAAATGGCACATTCATCGCGTAATACACTTCTTGCCGCACTGGCATTCATCGCTTTTCAGGCGCAGGCGGTGAACGTCACCGTTGCGTATCAAACTTCCGCTGAGCCGGCAAAGGTCGCGCAGGCGGATAATACCTTTGCTAAAGAGAGCGGGGCGACCGTCGACTGGCGTAAATTCGACAGCGGCGCAAGTATTGTTCGGGCGCTGGCTTCCGGAGATGTGCAGATCGGCAATCTCGGATCCAGTCCGCTGGCGGTTGCCGCCAGCCAGCAGGTGCCTATCGAAGTTTTTCTGCTCGCCTCTAAGTTGGGTAACTCCGAAGCGTTGGTGGTGAAGAAAAGCATCAGCAAGCCGGAAGATTTGATCGGCAAGCGTATCGCGGTGCCTTTTATCTCTACCACCCATTACAGCCTGCTGGCGGCGCTGAAGCACTGGGGCATCAAGCCCGGTCAGGTGGAAATTGTGAACCTGCAACCGCCGGCGATTATCGCCGCCTGGCAGCGTGGTGATATTGACGGTGCTTACGTCTGGGCTCCGGCGGTTAACGCACTGGAAAAAGAGGGCAAGGTGTTGACAGACTCCGCGACGGTCGGAGAGTGGGGCTCGCCAACATTAGACGTCTGGGTGGTGCGCAAAGACTTTGCCGAGAAGCATCCGGAAATCGTCAAAGCCTTCGCTAAAAGCAATATCGATGCGCAGCAACCCTACATCGCAAACCCCGATGAATGGCTGAAACAGCCGGAAAACATCAGCAAACTGTCGCGCTTAAGCGGCGTTCCGGAAGCTGACGTTCCGGGGCTGGTAAAAGGCAATACCTACCTTACGCCGCAGCAACAGACGGCTGAGCTGACCGGGCCGGTCAATAAAGCGATTATCGATACCGCTCAGTTCCTGAAAGAACAAGGGAAGGTGCCTGCGGTGGCGAATGATTACAGCCAGTACGTCACCGACCGCTTCGTGCAATAAAGGAGGCGCTGATGCTGCAAATCTCTCATCTTTATGCTGATTACGGCGGGAAACCGGCGCTGGAAGATATCAATTTAACGCTTGATAGCGGTGAACTGCTGGTGGTACTGGGCCCTTCCGGCTGCGGTAAAACCACGCTGCTGAACCTGATTGCCGGATTTGTACCCTATCAGCGCGGCACGATCCAACTGGCGGGCAAGCGGGTGGAGGGGCCGGGCGCTGAACGAGGTGTGGTTTTTCAGCACGAGGGGCTGTTGCCCTGGCGAAACGTGCAGGAGAACGTCGCGTTCGGTCTGCAACTGGCAGGCGTTGAGAGAACGCAGCGTATTAGCATCGCCCAGCAGATGTTGAAAAAAGTGGGACTGGAAGGGGCGGATAAACGGTTTATCTGGCAGCTTTCCGGCGGACAACGTCAGCGGGTTGGAATTGCCCGCGCGCTGGCGGCGAATCCTCAGCTGCTGCTGCTGGATGAACCCTTCGGCGCGCTGGATGCGTTCACTCGCGAGCAGATGCAGACGCTGTTACTCAAACTCTGGCATGAGACGGGAAAACAGGTACTGCTGATAACGCACGATATCGAAGAGGCGGTATTTATGGCGACCGAACTGGTCCTGCTGTCCCCAGGACCAGGCCGGGTGCTGGAACGCCTGCCGCTGAATTTCGCTCGCCGTTTTGTCGCAGGAGATGACAGTCGCAGCATTAAGTCCGATCCGCAGTTTATCGAGACGCGCGAGTACGTATTAAGCCGCGTCTTCGAACAACGGGAGGCTTTCTCATGAGCGTAGTGATCAACGATAAACCGCGCCAACGGGCGCTGAGATGGCGTTGGCCGTTCTCACGGCAGATGAGTTTAAGCTTCGTAACGCTAACGGCGATCCTGGCGGTATGGTGGGCTGTCGCGGCGCTGCAACTGATCAGCCCGTTATTTTTACCTCCACCAGGACAGGTACTGCAAAAACTGGTCACCATTGCCGGGTCACAAGGGTTTATGGATGCCACGCTGTGGCAGCATCTGGCGGCAAGCCTGACCCGCATTGTGCTGGCGCTGCTGGCGGCGGTTATCCTGGGGATCCCTGTAGGTATTGCGATGGGGCTTAGCCCGACGGTGCGCGGCATTCTGGACCCGATTATTGAGCTTTACCGCCCGGTGCCACCGCTGGCGTATTTGCCGCTGATGGTGATCTGGTTTGGTATTGGTGAAACGTCCAAAATCCTGCTGATCTATCTGGCGATTTTTGCCCCGGTGGCGATGTCGGCACTGGCTGGGGTGAAAAGCGCGCAACAGGTTCGCATCCGCGCCGCGAAAGCGCTGGGGGCGAGCCGTGCGCAGGTGCTGTGGTTTGTGATCCTGCCGGGCGCGCTGCCGGAGATCCTGACGGGGTTGCGTATCGGGCTGGGCGTTGGCTGGTCGACGCTGGTGGCGGCAGAGCTTATTGCCGCCACGCGCGGCTTAGGATTTATGGTGCAGTCGGCGGGCGAATTCCTGGCAACCGACGTGGTGCTGGCGGGCATCGCGGTGATCGCGATTATTGCCTTTATTTTAGAACTGGGTCTGCGTGCGCTTCAGCGCCGCCTGACGCCCTGGCATGGAGAAGTCCAATGAGTGAACGTCTGAGCATTACCCCGCTGGGGCCGTATATTGGCGCACAGGTCGCGGGCGCGGACCTGACCCGTCCGCTGAGCGATAATCAGTTTGAGCAGCTTTACCATGCGGTGCTTCGTCACCAGGTGGTATTCCTGCGCGAGCAGGCTATTACGCCACAGCAGCAGCGGGCGCTGGCGCTGCGCTTTGGCGATCTGCACATTCACCCGGTCTATCCGCATGCCGAAGGTGTGGGCGAAATTATCGTGCTGGATACACATAACGATAATCCGCCGGATAACGACAACTGGCACACCGACGTCACGTTTATCGAAACGCCGCCAGCAGGGGCGATTCTGGCAGCTAAAGAGCTACCTTCAACCGGTGGTGATACGCTGTGGACCAGCGGCATTGCGGCATATGAAGCGCTGTCTGAACCCTTTCGCCAGTTGCTAAGCGGGCTGCGGGCGGAACATGACTTCCGAAAATCCTTCCAGGAATTTAAATACCGCAAAACGGAAGAGGAACATCAGCGCTGGCGTGAAGCGGTGGCGAAGCATCCGCCGCTGTTGCATCCGGTGGTGAGAACCCATCCGGTCAGCGGTAAACAGGCGCTGTTTGTTAATGAGGGATTCACCACGCGTATTGTTGACGTGACGGAGAAAGAGAGCGAGGCGCTGCTCGGATTTTTGTTCGCTCATATCACGAAACCGGAGTTTCAGGTGCGCTGGCGCTGGCAGCCAAATGACGTGGCGATCTGGGACAACCGGGTAACGCAGCATTATGCCAACGCCGACTATCTGCCGCAGCGGCGCATTATGCACCGTGCAACCATTCTGGGCGATAAACCGTTTTTTCGTGCAGGGTGATGAGCTGAGGGGATAATAACGTAGGCCGGGTAGGGAAGACACGCTACCCGGCAATAATGGTTTGCTTAACGCAGAATTTTTTTCTCAGCCAGATCCAGCGCAAAGTAGCTGAAGATCAAATCCGCGCCGGCGCGTTTGATCGAACCCAGGCTTTCGAGTATCACTTTTTCTTCATCAATGGCGCCAGCCATGGCGGCGAATTTGATCATCGCGTATTCCCCGCTGACCTGATACGCACCAAGCGGGAGTTCCGTACGCTCGCGAATGTCGCGCAGAATATCCAGATAGGCTCCTGCAGGTTTGACCATTAGACAGTCAGCCCCCTGCGCCTCATCCAGCAACGACTCACGAATGGCTTCGCGGCGGTTCATCGGGTTCATCTGGTACGTTTTACGATCGCCTTTCAGTGCGGTGCCTGCCGCTTCACGGAACGGGCCATAGAAAGACGAGGCGAATTTGGTGGAGTAAGACATGATTGCCGTATCGGTGAAACCAGCGGCATCCAGCGCCTGGCGAATTGCCTGCACCTGTCCGTCCATTGCAGCGGAAGGCGCAATAAAATCGGCACCAGCAGCGGCAGCTACGACAGCTTGTTTGCCCAGGTTTGCCAGCGTCGCATCGTTGTCGACACCGTGCTCGCACAGTACGCCACAGTGGCCGTGGGAGGTATATTCGCAGAAGCAGGTGTCCGACATCACGATCATTTCCGGGACGGTCTGTTTGCAGATGCGTGACATCCGCGCCACCAGGCCATCTTCTTTCCAGGCATCGCTGCCGGTGTCATCGGTATGGTGAGAGATACCAAACGTCATCACCGAACGGATGCCTGCGTTAGCGATGCGTTCGATTTCACGCGCCAGATGCTTTTCCGGGATGCGCATAACGCCCGGCATGGCTTCAATCGCTTTGTAATCGTCGAGTTCTTCTTCAACAAAGATCGGCAACACCAGGTCGTTCAAACTGAGTGTTGTCTCTTCAAACATGGCGCGTAGCGCAGCAGATTTGCGCAAACGGCGAGGGCGTTGGATTAAGTCTGTCATGGGATGCCTGATGTTTGTGAAATTGAGGTCCATAGTATACCTGAAGCTGCGTCCGGATGGTTTGCGAAAGTTGGCCTTATGCCACTCATTTCCCTGAAGTTAAAAAACGATTAAAACAATAATTTTATACGGATGACAATTTATTCATATACGCGAATGTTATTTTTAATATTTAGATTATTTTAAATGTCGATGGGTTTTGTTGATCTTATTATTTGTTTGAAATTAAGTTTTGTTATTCATTATTTGTCTGCACTTTTTAAAAGTATTTACTGCGAATATGTGTATCTAGGATGATTGTTTTTAACACTATAATTTATAAGCCATTTAACTTTATTTTCATTCTTTTGTGTTGGTGCGGAATTAATGTCCGGTTCCGGACAGAGGGTAAAGAATAATTGAACCTTTCATTCGAGACGCCGCATAATCCTCTTCGCAAAACATAATGTTCTATGCATTGATAATTGATGGATCAACTCTATTACGTCCCTGAGGAGGGATGACAAATGCACTCCTGGAAAAAGAAACTTGTAGTCTCACAATTAGCATTGGCTTGCACTCTGGCTATCACCTCTCAGGCGAATGCTTCAACTGATATTTCTGGTACCACTTACACCACATTTGCCCATTATAACGATGCCACTTACGCTGATGGCGTGTATTTCGATGGGTATGTTGGCTGGAATAACTATGCCACCGATAGCGTTTACAACGGTGATATTTATCCGGTCATTAAAAACGCAACCGTTAATGGTGTGATTTCAACCTGGTATCTGGATGATGGGCTTACCACAAACACCAATAACAACAGCCTGACCATTAAAAACAGCACCATTCACGGCATGATCACCTCCGAGTGCATGACTACCGACTGCGTGGGCCGTGATGCGACTGGCTATGTTTATGATCGTCTGACCCTGACCGTTGATAACTCAACCATTGACGATAACTACGAACATTATACCTATAATGGTACGTACACCGACGGTACTGCTGATACGCACGTGGTTAATGTGTTCGGCCTGGGTACTGCAATCACTCTGGATCAGGAAGTTGATCTGGCCATCAGCAACAACTCACACGTTGCAGGTATTACCCTGACTCAGGGCTACGAGTGGAGTGATGTTGACAACAACACGGTCAGCACCGGCGTTAACAGCAGCGAAGTGTTTAACAACACTATCACCGTGAAAGACTCAACGGTGACCTCTGGCTCACTGTCTGACGAAGGTACTTCAGGCTGGTTCGGTAACAACAACAACGCCAGCGATTACAACGGTGCTAACACGGCTGACGATGTGGCTCTGGCAGTGGTGGCGAATCCGAATGCTGATAACGCTATGCAGACCACAGCAACCTTCAATAACTCAACCCTGATGGGCGATGTGGTTTTCTCCAGTAACTTCGACGAAAACTTCTTCCCGAACGGTGCAGACAGCTATCGCGATACCGATGCCACCGTTGATACTAACGGCTGGGATGGTACCGATCGTCTGGATCTGACCTTAAATAACGGTAGCAAGTGGGTCGGCGCAGCAATGTCTGTACACCAGGTGGATACCGATGGTGACGGCGATTACGACAGCGTTGCTAGTGGCACAGAAGCAACGGCTACGCTGATCGATATCGCAGCAAACAGCCTGTGGCCATGGTCGACTTATGGCGTAGATAATAGCGACACTGCTTATGGTGAAGATGGCCACGTTATTGGCAACGAAGTCTACCAAAGCGGCCTGTTCAATGTAACGCTGAACGGCGGTTCACAGTGGGATACCACCAAAGCCTCCCTGATTGATACTCTGAATATCAACAGCGGTTCTGTCGTGAACGTTGCAGATTCTACTCTGGTTTCTGACACCATTGCCCTGACCGGTGGTTCAGCCCTGAACATCAATGAAGATGGTCATGTCGCTACTGATTCACTGTCCATCAACAACAGTACCGTGACTATTGCTGATGATGCTTCCGCAGGTTGGGGGGCGGGTGATGCTGCACTGTATGCAAACACCATCAACGTAACCAACAACGGTGTGCTGGACGTGGGCAACAGCACGGCGTACGCGCTGCAGGCAGATACCCTCAACCTGACCAGCTATACCGACGCTAATAGCCATGTGAATGCGGGTGTGTTCGACATTCACAGCAACAGCTTCGTTCTGGATGCCGATCTCACCAACGATCGTACGAATGACACCACCAAGTCTAACTACGGTTATGGCGTAATCGCGATGAACTCCGATGGTCACCTGACCATTAACGGTAACGGTGATTCTTACAGCGCCGATCTGGCTGAAGTTGATAACGCTGGTGACCGCGTCGCTGCCGCAACCGGTAACTACAAGGTTCGTATCGACAACGCGACGGGCGAAGGTTCAATCGCTGATTACAAAGGCAAAGAGCTGATCTACGTTAACGACAAGAACAGCACCGCGACTTTCTCCGCAGCGAACAAAGCTGACCTGGGTGCATACACTTATCAGGCTCAGCAGCAAGGCAACACTGTTGTTATGCAGCAGATGGAGCTGACCGACTATGCAAACATGGCGCTGAGCATTCCGTCCGCTAACTCCAATATCTGGAACCTGGAACAAGACACCGTTGGCACTCGTCTGACCAACTCCCGTCACGGTCTGGCGGATAACGGCGGCGCGTGGGTAAGCTACTTCGGCGGCAGCTTCAGTGGCGATAACGGCACCATCAACTATGACCAGGACGTTAATGGCATCATGGTCGGTGTTGATACCAAAGTTGACGGTAACAACGCGAAGTGGATTGTCGGTGCGGCTGCAGGCTTTGCCAAAGGTGACATGAGCGACCGTACCGGTCAGGTGGATCAGGACAGCCAGTCTGCCTACATCTACTCCTCTGCTCGCTTTGACAACAACATCTTTGTTGATGGCAGCATGAGCTACTCCCACTTCAACAACGATTTGTCTGCCAACATGAGCAACGGCCAGTATGTTGACGGTAGCACCTCTGCGGACGCATGGGGCTTCGGTCTGAAACTGGGTTACGACTGGAAACTGGGTGATGCAGGTTATGTGACTCCGTACGGCAGCGTGTCCGGTCTGTTCCAGTCTGGTGATGATTACCAGCTGAGCAATAATCTGAAAGTTGACGGTCAATCCTACGACAGCATGCGTTATGAACTGGGTGTTGATGCGGGCTATACCTTCACTTACAGCGAAGAACAGGCTCTGACCCCGTACTTCAAGCTGGCCTATGTCTATGACGATGCCAATAATGATTCTGACGTTAACGGCGACTCTATCGACAACGGCACAGAAGGTTCTGCAGTACGTGTTGGACTGGGTACTCAGTTCAGCTTTACCAAAAACTTCAGCGCATATACCGATGCAAACTACCTGGGTGGCGGTGACGTCGATCAGGACTGGTCTGCAAACGTGGGCGTGAAATATACCTGGTAATATTTTCCTTGTTACAGGGAAGATGATTTAGACTAGAAAAATGCCCGTCAAGGATTTGACGGGCATTAATGCAAAGGAAGGCGTAAAAGATGTTATCTTTGACTAAACCGTTACAGGAGTTTGGTAAGCTTGATAAATGCTTATCCAAATACGGTACCCGCTTCGAACTGCATGATGAGAAGCAAGTCCTTTATTCAAATGACACGGATCAGGATAAAACTTTCGTTATCCTGGAAGGGGTCATCTCTTTAAGACGCAATGAACAAATTCTCATTGGTATAGCTCAGGCACCGTTCATTATGGGGCTTGCTGATGGGGTGATGAAAAAAGATGTGCAATATGATCTGGTCACCGAAGGGACGTGTACAGGTTATTTCTTGCCAGCCATACAGACCGTCGAGATCATTGATGAATGTCATTTATGGCGAGAAGCGTTCTACTGGCTTACCTGGCAAAATCGAATTCTTGAGCTGCGCGATCTGCAATTAATCGGCAACAACTCCTACGAACAAATAAGATCAACTTTGTTTTCAATGATAAAGTGGGATGAAGAACTTCGTTCCCGAATTGGTGTTATGAATTATATTCACCAGCGCACACGCATTTCCCGCTCAGTGGTTGCTGAAGTACTGGCTGCATTGCGTAAAGGCGGTTACATCGAAATGAATAAAGGCAAACTGGTCAGTATCAACCGTTTGCCTTCCGATTACTGATTAGGAGGCAGGAACGACTACCGGTTTGTTTTCGCTAAGTTCGACAACAAGATCGTTAATCCCATTACTCATATTGGTAAATCGCGTCTGCGGCGATCGCGTTACGACAATAAAAGCCCCGACATTTTTTTGTGGGATCATTGCCATGTAGGTAATGAAACCGCCACCACCGCCGGTTTTTTGAATAATTCCCGGACGTCCATTTTTCGGCGCCATATAGACCCAGCCCAGACCAAGCGCATCCGCTTTGCCTGGCACATCCATTCCTGTGACCCGCGACAATTGCGTTCGCTGATAAATCAGCGTTTGCATCCGATCGGCCTGATTGCTGCGCTGATAGAAATCAGACGAAAGATACTGTTGCATCCAGCGCATCATATCGCCTGGCGTCGAATAAACGCCTCCACTGCCTACTGCCGCCAGCGTGTTATTGCATGGACTGGCCCCTTTTTCTGCGACCATCAACCGCTTGCACTGGTCAGGGGAAGGAGTAAAGGTGGTGTCTTTCATCCCCAGTGGGCGAGTGATGTTCTCTTCAAACAGTTGGGTATAAGGCTTTCCGGAGGCGTTTGCCAGGGCGTCAGCCAGTAAATCAAAGGCCAGATTTGAATACGCGGCCTGAGTACCCGGTGCTGTTTTCAATGTCGCGGTGGAAAGGTAGTTCCAGCGTTGTTCACGTGTAGGCCAGACGAAAACGGGACGCTTTGCGGCGCCGCCGGGCTGTTCGCGAGGCAGAGCACTGGTGTGTGTCGCCAGGTTAACCAGCCGAATGGGCGTTCCCTGATATGTCGGCACCCGCGCACCGGGTGGGGCATATTTACTCAAAGGATCATTGAGCTGCACTTTGCCCTGGTCGAGCATTTTAACCAGCATTTCGCTGGTCATGAGCTTAGTGATTGATGCAATACGAATCACGGAGTCCAGTTGAGGACGAACGTTATTGCCTGGACGCGTTTCGCCAAAGCTACGGAAGACCCGCTGGTTCCCGTCTATGACGACTAATGCCATGCCCGTCGCGGCACTGCCATAGAAAATATGATCGGCATAGCGCTCGACAATATCGGAAGCGAATACCGGATCGGCGATAGGCTGTACGGCCTGGACAGGTGTCAATGACGCCGTATAAAGCACGGCAGAAAAAAGCAGACTACGTTTCAACGGTGGTGTCCATGAATGAGAATGAAATACTACGCGTAGTTATACTACGCATCGATACATTACAAAGCGCTAATTAAAGCAAGGATAGTGATAAAAACGTAACGATGAGTAAATGCGATGATGTTTGCATCCAAAGAAAGTCCGCTTTTGTGAACCTGCGCGTGCAATAATCAGCAGTTGGTCTTCCCCTTCAGGAGTGAATAATGGCTAAAAAACAGGTCGTGATTGTTGTAGATATGCAAAATGGCGTCTTCGCCACACCACGCATCAACCGGGAAACGTGTGTGCAACGCATCAATCAGCTTACCGGGGCAGCCGATATCACCCTCTTCATTCAACATGCTGAGGCGGGGGGACTGGAGGAGGGAAGTGAGGGGTTTGCTTTACTTCCAGAACTCGACAGGCCGGCCAACGCGCGGTATGTCACTAAAACCGCATGCGATGCTTTCTACAACACGACGCTGGAACAACTCCTGGCCGAAGAGGGGATTCGTCAGTTTGTTATTTGCGGCTGCGCGACAGATTATTGCGTGGATACCACCATTAAGAACGGCGTCAGTCGGGGGTACAGCATTACGGTCGCGGAAAATGCGCACACCACCGCACACCGAACCGCCGCAAGTGCAGAAACGCTGATTGCGCACTATAACGATGTCTGGCGCGATCTTATCATGCCGGGCAACCCGGTCTTTGTGAAACCAGTCGAAACAATTCTTCAGGAATGGAAAGCGAACTAAGGATGGTCATTTTTGTCACAGTGGGCGGTTTCGTTTGCTGTGATGGTGCGACTTTCACCCGCACAGCAGTAAAAGCACAGCAGTTGTCATAACGATAAGAAGTTAGCAGGAGAGCATCATGTTTAAGTCTTTTTTCCCAAAGCCGGGTCCCTTTTTTCTCTCGGCGTTTATTTGGGCATTGGTTGCCGTTATCTTCTGGCAAGCCGGAGGCGGTGCCTGGGTCGCTAAACTGACAGGCGCGTCGGCAGAGATTCCCATTAGCGCCGCGCGTTTTTGGTCGCTGAGTTATCTGATTTTCTACGCCTACTACGTCCTGTGCGTGGGGCTGTTTGCTCTGTTCTGGTTTGTCTACAGCCCACATCGTTGGCAGTACTGGTCTATCCTCGGGACATCGCTGATTATTTTTGTCACCTGGTTTCTGGTCGAGGTAGGCGTGGCCGTCAACGCCTGGTACGCGCCTTTCTACGACTTGATTCAGTCTGCACTTAGTTCGCCGCATAAAGTGACGATAAGCCAGTTTTACCAGGAAGTCTTTGTATTCCTTGGTATCGCAGTAATCGCTGTTATCGTTAGCGTATTGAACTACTTTTTTGTGAGTCATTATGTGTTTCGCTGGCGTACAGCGATGAACGAATATTACATGGCTAACTGGCAGCATCTTCGTCATGTGGAAGGGGCCGCGCAACGTGTGCAGGAAGACACTATGCAGTTTGCCTCTACGCTTGAAACAATGGGCGTGAGTTTTATCAGGGCGATCATGACATTAATCGCTTTTTTACCGATTCTAGTGAATCTCTCTGTTCATGTGCAGGAGTTGCCTATTATTGGTCATGTTCCCTACGGTCTGGTGATTGCGGCCATCATCTGGTCATTGATGGGGACAGGGCTGCTGGCGTTTGTCGGGATAAAATTGCCGGGGCTGGAGTTTAAAAATCAGCGGGTAGAAGCGGCTTACCGTAAAGAGTTGG
Source organism: Citrobacter sp. RHB25-C09 (assembly GCF_013836145.1). NCBI lineage: Bacteria > Pseudomonadati > Pseudomonadota > Gammaproteobacteria > Enterobacterales > Enterobacteriaceae > Citrobacter > Citrobacter sp. RHB25-C09. The sequence goes on from NZ_CP057483.1 coordinate 1,111,920, forward strand.
TGTATGGCGAAGATGATCCTCATCGCGCGACACCCCCTACGATACGTGAGCTTTTTAACGCGGTTCGCCAGAACTACTTCCGCCTCTATTTTCACTATATGTATTTTAATATTGCGCGGGTTCTCTATCTGCAACTGGATAACGTTTTCGGTTTGTTCCTGCTGTTTCCATCGATTGTTGCCGGTACGATTACACTCGGTCTGATGACGCAAATTAACAACGTGTTTGATCAGGTACGCAATTCATTCCAGTATTTGATTAACTCGTGGACTACGCTGGTCACTCTAATGTCCATTTATAAGCGACTGCGCAGCTTCGAACGCGAACTGGATGATAAAGATATTCAGACTGTCACCCATACGCTTAGTTAACCAAAGGAAACGTTATGTCTGCAGGAGCTCGTCTTTATTCGTTGTCATTGCTGGGGAGTCTGGTACTGGTTGGATGTAGTACTCAGACATCGCAGCCACTGAAAAAAGGGGAGAAGCCTGTCGACGTCGCGAGCGTAGTGCGGCAAAAAATGCCCGCCAGTGTGAAGGACAGAGACGGTTGGGCGAAAGATATCGCCAAAACGTTTGAAAGCCAGAAACTGGCGCCGACGGTGGAGAACGTCTGTTCAGTGCTGGCAGTGGCGCAGCAGGAATCTAACTACACGGCGGATCCGGCGGTGCCAGGGTTGAGTAAAATCGCCTGGCAAGAGATTGACCGCCGCGCCGAAAGAATGCACATCCCTGCTATTTTGGTACACACTGCGCTTAAAATTAACTCACCGACCGGTAAGAGCTACAGCGAGCGGCTGGATACGGTCAAAACTGAAAAACAGCTAAGCGCCATCTTTGACGATTTTATCAATATGGTGCCGATGGGACAGACGCTGTTTGGCTCACTGAACCCGGTTCACACTGGCGGCCCGATGCAGGTGAGCATTGCTTTCGCTGAGCAGCACAGTAAAGGCTATCCGTGGAAAATGGACGGCACGGTGCGCCAGGAAGTGTTCAGCCGCCGGGGTGGCCTGTGGTTTGGGACCTATCATCTGCTTAACTATCCGGCCAATTACAGTGCACCGATCTTCCGCTATGCCGATTTTAATGCCGGATGGTACGCCAGCCGAAATGCTGCGTTTCAGAACGCGGTCAGCAAGGCAAGCGGCGTAAAACTGGCGCTTGACGGAGATCTGATCGTCTACGGCAGCAAAGAGGCGGGTAAAACGGAACAGGCAGTACGTAAGCTGGCGGACAAACTGGATCTCAGCGAAAGCGCCATTCGACGCCAATTAGAAAAAGGTGACAGCCTGGCCTTTGAAGAGACGGCGCTGTACGAGAAAGTGTATCAACTCGCTGAAACGAAGGCCGGTAAAAGGCTACCGCGTGAAATGCTGCCAGGCATACAACTGGAAAGCCCGAAAATCACCCGCAATCTGACCACCGCCTGGTTTGCAAAACGCGTGGACGATCGGCGGGCGAAATGTATGGGGATGTAGTGGTCTGGCGGAAAAGGATCAGTGACGATGACGCCAGCGCAGATAGAGTGCGATAACCCCGAAGACCAGGCAACCTGCCAGGAATGGCACCAGACCAAAAATGGTACCGACACCCAGACCGATTTCCACCCGGGGGCGTCCGGTTTCCTGTACCTGCATCAAATGTTCATAGATACCCGGCGCATGAACTAGCAGGGTTAGTAATTGTGCGCCCACCCAAAAGCAGAACAGCACAAATACCGCATAGGCCACATTTCCGGAAGGAGAGGAGGTTTCTCGATGTTTCCCATTAAACAGGGATTTTGAGAGTGTAAAATCAGCCATAAAAGACCTCCGCAAACTTTTCTACTTCTTCGACGCTATGCCGATGACTTAGGGTGAAGTCTGACAGGTCATAACGTTTGTCAATATCAGAATGTTGGTAATTTAGGCCTGGGAGGATTCCTGGATTACTGAATTTTGCATGTGATCACAAATATTTCACTTAAATTTAAATTCATTAACATTTAAGAAATTCCGCATTCGACACAGACGAGTTTCCAGAAATATGCGACGATGCGTTTTTTTCGTCCTGGAGCAACTATGAACCTGCCTGTAAAAATACGCCGTGACTGGCATTACTACGCCTTCGCTATTGGGCTGATTTTCATTCTGAATGGCGTGGTAGGGCTGTTAGGTTTTGAAGCCAAAGGTTGGCAAACCTATGCCGTGGGATTAGTGACCTGGGTCGTTAGTTTCTGGTTAGCGGGATTGATCATTCGCCGTCGCGTAGATGAGGATGAAGAAACGGCGTAGACGGGGAGGTCTGCGCCGTTTCGCAGTATTTACATCGTGGTTTTGAGTGCGTTATCCGCTGCGTGACGCTCCAGCGCCAGTTCGATCAGTCGGGTGATCAAATCGGTATACCCTAAACCGCTGGCTTGCCAGAGCTTCGGGTACATGCTGATGTTGGTAAAGCCCGGCAACGTGTTGATCTCGTTGATCACCACGTCGTTATCCGCTGTTAAAAAAACATCGACACGGGCCATTCCGGCGCATCCCAGCGTCTGGTAAGCCTGGATCGCAATCTCTCGGATCTTGTCGTTGATTTGCGGGTCAATGGCTGCTGGTACCACTACCTGAGCGCCGTTGTCATCAATGTATTTGGTATCGTAGGCGTAAAAATCGCTGTTCAGGACGATCTCGCCGCAGGTGCTGGCTTGTGGAAATTCATTGCCAAGCACGGCACATTCGATCTCACGACCTTTAATACCTTGCTCAACCACCACTTTATGATCGAATTCGAAGGCCAGGGCGACAGCCTTTTCATATTGCGCTTCGCTGGTCACTTTACTCACGCCAACGGAAGAGCCCTGATTTGCGGGCTTAACAAACAGCGGCAGCCCCAGTTTTGCTTCAACATCGGCAAAGCGAATGCTGTCGCGGTTGGTTCGCGTCAGCGTAATAAATGGCGCGATATTCAGTCCGGCGTCACGCAACAAGCGTTTGGTGACGTCTTTATCCATGCAGGCCGCAGAACCCAACACATCGGAGCCGACAAACGGCAGATTCGCGACGCGTAACATTCCCTGGAGCGAGCCATCCTCACCCAACGTTCCGTGAACAATCGGGAAAATAACGTCGACCGTGGGCAGAGGATTGCCGGTCTGCGCATCAATCAACTGGTGCTCAACTTTACCTGGCACCTGGGCAAGGCTGGTCGCGGAAGGGCGCAGGGCGATGTGCGCCGGATCGTCTGCATTGAGCAGATAACTCTTGCTGTCACTGACGTGCCATTGACCTTGTTTATCAATGCCTAACAGCACAACCTCAAAGCGGGTTTTGTCGATGGCATCGACAATATTTTTTGCCGATTGCAATGACACTTCATGTTCCGCCGATTTACCACCAAAAACGATTCCTACCCGCAACTTTGCCATCTTAAACCCATTCCATCGAACGCAAAGCGTATACATTACCACGACAAAACGAGGGATTCGCGGGCTTCTGCCATAATGTGAGTGAGATTTTTATAGGAGTGGGGCGTGAAAGCGAAAGGCTGGCTAACCATTATTCTGCTGGGTGTCGTGTGCGGCGTGGGATATCGCTATCTGCCATCGTGGTACAACCCTTTTGCGCCTCTGGAACTGTCTGACCCACCAAACTGGTTCGCCAAATATAAGTTACAGCGCCTGACGCCGGAACGCTGCGCCGTGCTATTAGCGCAGGCTAATCAACAGAAACTCATCTCCTCCCAGGCGGTGGCCGATAGCGTGGGAGAATGCCCGTTAGCCAACGTAGTAAGAGTTCGCGATTTTGGCACAGTAAAATTGAGCAGCAGCTTCCTCGCTTCTTGCCCGTTAGCGCTCAGTTCCGCGCTGTTTGTCGAACAACAGGCTCGCCCGCTCACTGCACAGTTTATGGGCAGCCGACTGGCGCGCATCGATCACCTTGGCAGCTACGCCTGCCGTAATATTTATCATCGCCCGGATGCGCGGCGCAGCGAGCATGCCAGTGCCCAGGCATTGGACATCAGCGGTTTTCAGCTTGCGGATGGGCGGCGTTTTACCGTTCTGCGTGGCTGGAAGCAGGATGAAAGCGCCCACTGGCTGAAGGCTTTGCTCAGTGCAAGCTGTCACTATTACGGTAATGGCTTAGGCCCCGAATACAACGCCGCCCACGCCAACCATTTTCATCTCGGGATGCGGGGTTACGGAATGTGTCGCTAAGCATAAAACCCTGGATTGCACCGGGGTTTAATGTGATGCATTTCACAAATCTGGTGAACGGGAAGATAAAATAGCAAAATGTAACCTGTCGAACCTCTGGTTCTACTTATGGCCGAGGTTATTGATAGACTAATTAGTGTTTTCAACTACTTGTCACATTGAGCGTTTATGGAATCCTGGAAGGTTAACTTAATCTCCGTCTGGTTCGGCTGCTTTTTTACCGGTCTGGCAATCAGTCAAATCCTGCCATTCTTGCCGCTGTACATTTCGCAGTTGGGCGTCTCCTCCCACGAAGCGCTTTCCATGTGGTCTGGCCTGACCTTCAGCGTGACATTTTTAATCTCCGCAATTGTGTCTCCCCTTTGGGGCAGTCTGGCCGATCGTAAAGGCCGCAAGCTGATGTTATTGCGCGCTTCACTCGGTATGGCGATAGCGATACTGCTTCAGGCTTTTGCCACCAACGTCTGGCAGCTTTTCCTGCTGCGCGGCATTATGGGGCTGACATCAGGATATATTCCCAATGCGATGGCGCTGGTCGCTTCTCAGGTTCCGCGGGAGCGCAGCGGTTGGGCGCTGAGTACGCTCGCCACTGCACAGATCAGCGGCGTTATTGGCGGCCCGCTGATGGGCGGATTTATCGCCGATCACGTTGGCCTGCGTCCGGTCTTTTTTATTACCGCGATGCTGCTGGTCGTCAGTTTTCTGGTCACGCTGTTTTTGATCAAAGAAGGTGTGCGTCCCACGCTGAAAAAGAATGAACGTTTGAGTGGCAAGGCGGTGTTTGCCTCGCTACCCTATCCGGCGCTGATGATAAGTCTGTTTTTTACGACGTTAGTCATTCAACTTTGCAATGGCTCAATCAGTCCGATTCTGGCGCTATTTATTAAGTCGATGACGCCCGACAGCAGTAATATTGCCTTCCTGAGTGGCCTGATTGCTTCCGTCCCCGGTATTTCCGCGCTGATCTCCGCCCCCCGTTTAGGAAAATTGGGCGATCGTATCGGTACCGAACGGATCCTGATGGCGACTTTACTCTGCGCGGTCGTTTTGTTCTTTGCCATGTCCTGGGTGACCACGCCGTTCCAGTTAGGGGTACTGCGCTTTCTGCTTGGGTTTGCTGATGGTGCCATGCTTCCTGCGGTCCAGACGCTGTTGGTAAAATATTCCAGCGATCAAGTGACAGGTCGTATTTTTGGCTATAACCAGTCTTTTATTTATCTCGGTAACGTGGCGGGTCCGTTAATGGGCGCAACGGTTTCGGCAATGGCCGGATTTCGTTGGGTATTTATTGCAACGGCGATAATTGTGCTGATTAACAGTGCTCAATTAGCTCTGGTCTTGCGTCGACGCAATACGCATACAAAAAATAAGGCTTTAGGAATTTGATGGACTTAAATAAAATTGAGCGTGTTTGGTCATAACTATAAATTATGGCTAAGGGTGATTATTGTTATTGCCACATTAAATCAGCGAAGGTAAAGCGCGCGAGAAACGTTTCGCTCGTTTTATTTTGTGATTATTTGCGCAAAGTCTTTCCTTTCTTATAAAAATACTACTTTAAGCCTCTAGGCAGTTTGTGTTCATAGTGATACCGTCTCCCTTCTTTAGATAAGGAAATGCGGTTATGAAGAATCTCATTGCTGAGTTGTTGCTTAAGCTTGCCCAGAAAGAAGAGGAGTCGAAAGAACTGGTTGCTCAGGTAGAAGCGTTAGAGATTATCGTCACGGCGATGTTACGCAATATGGAGCAGAACCAGCAGCAAACACTTATTCATCAGGTCGAGGGCGCACTTCAGGGCGTAAAGCCGGATGCCAGCGTTCCCGATCGCGATACGGAATTGCTGCGCGAGTACGTACATAAATTGTTGAAACATCCTCGTTACTAATCGCCGTACGCGTACAAACTGTCATAAACTTGTCACGTCAGAGACTTATAGTCGCTTTGTTTTTATTTTGACTGTATTTTTACATGGAGAAAATAAAGTGAAACAAAGCGCTATTGCTCTTGCAGTGTTACCTCTGCTGTATATCCCTGTCACCCACGCTGAAACCACAACAATGTCCGTACTGGAAAACCGTGCTGCGCAGGGCGATATTACGACGCCTGGTGGCGCGCGCCGATTAACCGCCGATCAAACAGCCGCATTGCGCGATTCACTGAATGATAACCCTGCGAAAAATATTATTTTATTGATCGGCGATGGAATGGGTGATTCCGAAATTACCGCAGCACGAAATTATGCCGAAGGGGCTGGCGGCTTTTTTAAAGGCATCGATGCGTTGCCGCTGACCGGGCAATATACCCACTACGCGCTGAATAAAAAAACGGGTAAACCGGATTACGTGACTGATTCAGCGGCATCCGCAACCGCCTGGTCGACCGGCGTGAAAACTTATAATGGTGCGCTGGGTGTTGATATTCATGAAAAAGATCACACCACGCTGCTCGAAATGGCGAAGGCTGCTGGCCTGGCTACGGGTAATGTATCAACTGCTGAATTACAGGATGCAACACCTGCTGCCCTGGTTTCTCACGTCACATCACGCAAATGCTATGGTCCGAGTGTTACCACGGAGAAATGCCCGACAAATGCGCTGGAGAAAGGGGGCAAAGGTTCCATCACGGAACAACTGTTGAATGCGCGTGCTGATGTCACGTTGGGCGGTGGTGCAAAGACGTTTGCGGAGGTCGCGACGGCAGGCGAATGGCAGGGTAAAACGCTGCGTGAGCAGGCGCAGGCGCGTGGCTATCAGTTAGTTGGCGATGCGACCTCTTTAGCGGCGATAACCGAAGCAAACCAAAACAAACCACTGCTTGGGCTCTTCTCCGAAGGCAATATGCCGGTGCGCTGGGAAGGACCAAAGGCCTCATACCACGGGAATATCGATAAACCTGCCGTGACCTGTACGCCGAATCCTAAACGCGATGATAGCGTGCCTACGCTGGCGCAGATGACCGACAAGGCTATTGATCTACTCAGTAAAAATGAGAAAGGGTTCTTCTTGCAGGTTGAAGGTGCCTCTATCGATAAACAGGACCACGCCGCGAACCCGTGTGGACAAATTGGGGAAACGGTCGATCTTGATGAAGCCGTACAGCGCGCGCTGGACTTTGCGAAAAAAGACGGCAATACCCTGGTGATTGTGACGGCTGACCACGCTCACGCCAGCCAGATTGTCGCGCCGGATACGAAGGCGCCGGGGCTGACTCAGGCGCTGAACACTAAAGACGGTGCGGTGATGGTGATCAGCTACGGTAATTCTGAAGAGGAATCGCAGGAACATACCGGCAGCCAGCTGCGCATCGCCGCCTACGGACCGCACGCCGCGAACGTCGTAGGGCTGACCGATCAGACCGATCTGTTCTATACCATGAAAGCCGCGTTAGGCCTGAAATAATCAACGGTTTGGCACCACGGGTGGTTATTTTTGCGTAAGCAGCCAGACTTACACTATCAGAGCGATGGCGAGTCTTGAGGTTTACTTTGCCGGATAGCGTGACGTTTATCCGGCAAACGCATAGACAGCGAGCTTTCTGCCTGTGTTAACTCACAAAAGGATGGTGCTATGAAAATTACATTCCTGGTTACTTTATTATTCGGTTTACTCTTTTTAACGACCGTCAGTGCTGCCGAGAAAACGTTAACCCCGCAACAACAGCGCATGACTACCTGCAATCAGCAGGCAACGGCACAAGCCATTAAAGGAGATGCGCGTAAGGCCTATATGAGCGATTGCCTTAAAAACAGCAAATCTGAGCCCGGTGAAAAAAGTCTGACACCGCAGCAGCAGAGAATGCGCGAGTGCAATGTCAAGGCGACAGAGCAGTCATTGAAAGGCGACGATCGCAGTAAGTTTATGAGTGCCTGCCTTAAAAAAGCGGCATAAGAGTTAGCGAACCCGCATAGTCCTAATGGGTGAGCGGCGAAATTCGCTCACCCGAAATTTCATACTTTCCCCTACGTCCCCCTCTCTATAATTTGGGAAAATTGTTTCCGAATGTTCCCAAAATATAATGAATGATGAAAACTATTACAAAAAAGCAGTATCCCTGGATGAAGTTGATTATTCCGCACTGCTTAATGACAACCAACGTAGCGGACTGCGATTTGCCCGACGAATCCGCATGCCGCGCGCCATTGCGCTGGGAGGGATGTTTTTCCCCATCGCCGCGACGCTGGTTACGCATTCGGTTGCTGGCGGTTGGTGGTTGCTGCTGGTGGGATGGGCGTTCGTTTGGCCGCACCTGGCCTGGCAACTTTCAAGCAAAGCGACCGAACCGCTGATTCAGGAATTTCATAATCTGAAAGTGGATGCGATTCTTGCCGGAATGTGGATTGGATTGATGGGCGTAAATGCGTTGCCATCCACGGCCTTATTGATGATTCTTTGTCTGAACCTGATGGGAGCCGGAGGTGTTCGCCTTTTTGGCGCAGGCATCACGCTGATGATTGTCTCCTGCCTGGTCACCTTACAACTGACCGCACGTTCTCTGACGCTCAGCAGCGTGCCATTAGAGGGATGGTTAACGCTGCCGGTGATTGTTCTGTATCCGCTGCTTTTTGCCTGGGTGAGTTACCAGACGGCCACCAAACTGGCTGAACATAAACGCCGTTTGCAGGTAATGAGCACTCGCGATGGAATGACCGGGCTTTATAACCGACGGCATTGGGAGATATTACTGCGTAATGAATTCGACCTGTGCCGGCGGCAGCATAGGGACGTCACTCTGCTGCTGATCGATATTGATCATTTTAAAAGTATCAATGATAACTGGGGGCACGATATCGGCGATGAGGCCATTCTGGCGCTGACCCGACAGTTAAAATTGACGTTGCGTGGCAGCGATGTGATAGGGCGTTTTGGCGGCGATGAGTTTGCGGTCATCATGAGCGGAACCCCGTCCGAAAGCGCGATTGCTGCCATGTCGCGGGTTCATGAAGGGTTACGCAATTTGCGCCTTTCATGTGCGCCACAGGTTCAGTTGCATATTAGCGTTGGCGTTGCGCCATTAGCTCCCCATTTTAGCCACTACCGCGAGTGGTTAAAGTCTGCGGACATGGCGCTTTACAAAGCCAAGAATGCCGGACGAAACCGCACTGAAGTGGCGGCATGACGTCCGGAATAGTCCTCAAGACTTACTGAGTTTCTCTGACTTCTCCATACATTTGGTCATTGCTTCGATGACTGCCGCCCGAAATCCCCGCTCTTCCAGTACGCGTACCGCTTCAATCGTTGTCCCGCCCGGTGAACAGACCATATCTTTCAGCACACCTGGATGTTCGCCCGTTTCGAGAACCATTTTTGCCGATCCCATGACCGCCTGAGCGGCAAACTTATACGCCTGAGCTCGTGGCATTCCACCCAGCACCGCAGCGTCTGCCATTGCTTCAATAAACATGAACACATAGGCAGGCGAAGAGCCGCTGACGCCAACGACCGGGTGGATCATGGGCTCCGCAATCAGCTCCGCTTCGCCAAAGCAGCGGAATATATTCAGGACGTCGGCGGTATCTTCCGGTGTAACCAGCGCGTTAGGCGTTACAGAGGTCATCCCGGCATTCACCAGGGATGGGGTATTCGGCATGGCACGTACAATTTTACGGTCATGCCCAAGCGCGCGGGCGAGCTGATCGAGAGTAATACCGGCGGCAATGGACACCACCAGCGAGTCTTTATTCAGACTTGATGTAATCTCGCTCAGGACTTTGATCATCATGCCCGGCTTGACTGCACCGAAGACGATGTCGGCAACCTGTGCCACTTCCTGCGCTGATTGTGCTGCATTAATGCCGTATTTGTCGTGCAGAGCGGCGACTTTATCGGGGGAAGGGGTATACACCCAGATTTGACCGGGAAGCACCTGACCGCTGGCGATCAGGCCGCCGAGAATTGCTTTACCCATGTTGCCGCAACCGATAAAACCGATTTTCTTCTCCATCTCGTCACTCCCTATGCGTGATTTTGTTGTTTTGATTGATAAAGCGTAGCTTAACGCGTATTGAAAGAGGCATGAAGAATAAACAGCACTTTGCCGGAAGGGGAAAGCACGAGACAATACGTATTATGCAGAATAAAGGGGAGAAGATATGACGATATGGGTGGACGCGGATGCGTGTCCAAATGTGATTAAAGAGATCCTGTACCGTGCTGCCGGACGGATGCAAATGCCGCTGGTGCTGGTCGCTAACCAAAACCTGCGCGTTCCTCCCTCGCCGTATATCCGCACTCTGCGGGTCCCTGCTGGGTTTGACGTCGCGGACAATGAAATTGTTCGTCAGTGTGCCCCTGGCGATTTGGTCATTACCGCAGATATTCCGCTGGCTTCTGAAGTACTGGAAAAAGGCGCAGCGGCGCTGAATCCACGCGGTGAGCGCTACAGCGAAGCGACGATCCGTGAGCGTCTGACGATGCGCGATTTTATGGATACTCTGCGCGCCAGCGGGATCCAGACGGGCGGACCGGACAGTCTTTCCGCGCGCGACCGTCAACATTTTGCGGCGGAACTGGAAAAATGGTGGCTGGACGTTCAGCGTAACAAGGCATGATGTAATAAATATTTTACACTTTCCTCAGTTCTATTTCTTGCTATAGTAGGTGGCAATTGCTTCTCCTCTTTTATTGTAAGGATAAGTTTACAATTAATGCCGTACTCTTATGATGGTATGATTATCTTTTTAACGACATTTGATTCCGCAGCACTGCGGCTTTCTGGGGAATGCCCTTTATGACGCAACCGCTTTATCTTGTTGGCCCACGGGGCTGTGGTAAGACAACGGTTGGCATGACGCTGGCGACAGCGATGGACTGTCAATTTGTCGATACCGATCAATGGCTGCAATCAGAGGCAAATATGACAGTGGCGGAAATCGTCGAGCGGGAAGGGTGGTCAGGCTTTCGGGCCAGAGAAACCGCTGCGCTGGAGGCTGTTACTGCGCCATCGACGGTTGTCGCGACAGGTGGCGGTATTATCCTCACCGACATTAACCGCCAGTATATGCGCGATAACGGCACCGTGATTTATTTGTGCGCGCCCGTGTCGACGCTGGTCAGCAGACTTGAAGCTTCGCCAGAAGAAGAACTGCGTCCGGCGCTGACCGCAAAGCCGCTGGTTGAAGAGGTTCAGGAAGTCCTTGCGCAGCGTGATCTTCTGTACCGCGAAGCGGCTCATTTTATTATCGATGCGACCCATTCTCCTGACCAGGTGATATCTGAAATTCGTCACGCGCTGGCGCAGACCGCGCTGCGTAAACCAGGCGGCGTCTATACTTAAGGTTCATTCAGATGAAAAGGAAGAACTATGCCAACCAGACCGCCATATCCACGGGAAGCCCGGATCGTCACCATTGAAAAAGGAACGCCAGGTCAGACCGTGACCTGGTATCAACTTCGGGCCGACCACCCGGAACCTGATTCCTTAATCAGCGAGCATCCCAGCGAGCAAGAGGCCCTGGATGCGAAGAAGCGTTACGAAGATCCCGATAAGACCTGATTCTCGAAAATCGCTCAGAAAGGAATCTGAGCCTGACCGTACCTACATCACATTTTCACGTATTAATTTTTATCTTAAAAACCAAATTAGAAACGATTACAACAAGCTATTGGAACGATTTGGAATCTTTACACTGTAATTTACCGATCTCCTGCTACGCTTTGGTGCATTTAAAGCAAAGCAAGTGCCGCAGTGGTGTAAAGCATTTGCCCGGGAATGTATGACGAAGTAAAAAGAAGGTGAAAAATGAGTGCGTCGTTGGCAATCCTTACAATCGGCGTTGTACCTATGAGCGAGGTGCTACCGCTCTTAACCGAATACATTGACGAACAGCATATTTCCCATCACAGCCTGCTGGGGAAAATGAGCCGTGAAGATGTAATGCAGGACTATGCGGTCGAATCGGGAGAAGAACCGCTCTTAACTCTCCTCAATGACAACGGACTGGCCCACGTCTCGCGTCAAAAAGTGGAACGCGATCTGCAGGCGGTCATCGAAATCCTCGATAATCAGGGCTACGACGTCATTATGCTCATGAATACGGCCAGTATTAGTAACATGAGCGCCCGTAACAGCATTCTCCTTGAGCCGCTGCGTATTATTCCACCTCTTGTCGCCTCGATCGTCGATGGGCATCAGGTTGGGGTTATCGTTCCGGTTGAGGAATTACTGGCCGCGCAGGCCGAGAAATGGCAGGTGTTACAATTGCCGCCTTTCTATTCCGTGGCGAATCCCTTGCATGGCAGCACGCAGCAGTTAATTGATGCCGGGAAGGATCTCCTGGAACAAGGGGCGGATGTCATCATGCTCGATAACCTGGGCTTTAACCAGCGTCACCGCGATCTGCTGCAAAAGTCGCTGGATGTTCCGGTTCTGCTCTCTAATGTATTGATTGCACGGCTGGCTTCGGAACTGCTGGTTTAATTTTGCGTGACAGTGTGAACGCGGTGCTCCTATAGTGGAGATCCACGTAATGACCAAACAGGGCCATTTTATGCTTCAAAGCAACGAATACTTTTCCGGTAAAGTGAAATCGATCGGTTTTACCAGTAGCAGTACTGGCCGCGCCAGTGTTGGAGTGATGCTGGAAGGTGAATATACCTTTGGCACCGCAGAGCCTGAGGAAATGACGGTTGTAAGCGGTGCGCTGCATGTTTTACTGCCGGGGGCGACCGAGTGGAAAACCTATTCCGAAGGAGAGGTATTTAACGTCCCGGGTCATAGCGAGTTTCATTTGCAGGTCGCAGAGCCTACATCTTATCTTTGTCGCTATCTGTAAGGGTAAAATGCCGGATGGCGCTGCGCTTATCCGGCAATCCTGATTGACTCAGCGCTGGGCTTCGCCACCCAGACCTTCGACCAGATTCTGAATTAACGCCGCCAGTTCACCCGTCATCAGGATAAAGTCTGCGTCAAAACGCTGAGCGAAATCTTCCCGGTCGATATCTTCGTTTTGATCGCGCAGTTCGTCGCTGAATTTCAGGCGCTTGATCGAAGCGTCTTCGCACATCATGAACTGGATCCGCTGCTGCCAGTCGAGCGCCAGTTTGGTCACCACTTTACCGGCTTCAATATGAACGGCGATCTCATCGCTCACCAGATCCTGTTTTTTCGCGCGGATCACGCCGCCGTCTTCCAGCATCGCTTTCAGTTCGGCTTCGTCCAGTAACTGGAATCCCTGTGCGACAGTACCGGAACGCACCCATTCGGTGAGCGTCAGCTCGATAGGATTTTCCAGCGCCAGCGGCACGACCGGCAGTGAGCCGAGGCTTTTGCGCAGCAGCGCCAGGGTATCTTCGGCTTTCTTCGCGCTCGCGCAGTCGACCATGATCAGCCCGTTAACCGTATCGATCCACATCATCGTCTGGCTGAAGCGGCTGAAGGCGCGCGGCAGCAGCGAATGCAGAACTTCATCTTTCAGCGAATCTTTTTCGGTTTTCTTCAGTTTGCGCGCCTGCTCCGCTTCAAGTTTGGCGATCTTCGCTTCCAGCGCCTGTTTGATCACCGGTGAAGGCAGGATCTTCTCTTCTTTGCGCGCGCAAATCAGGATCTGGCCGTTGTGGGTATGGGTTAATGCATCGCTGTGCGATCCCATCGGCGGTACCCAGCCCATTTTTGCCATATCCTGGCTACCGCAAGGGGTAAACGTCATTGAGGCTAGCTGTTTTTCCATCTCCTCGGCACGCAATGAAATTTCGCGGCTAAGACGGTAAACCATTAAATTTTTGAACCACAGCATGATAATTTCCACGGCCTTGTCGTTAAATCCAGCGGGCATGATAGCGAATTGTCGCTATGCTTGCATTGTTAATCGGGAAGAGGAGCAGACAGTGCGTATAGGTATTGATTTAGGCGGCACAAAAACGGAAGTCATTGCGCTCAGCGAGGCGGGTGAGCAACTGTTTCGCCATCGTCTGCCGACGCCGCGAAACGACTATCAGCAAACGATTGAAACCATCGCGACGCTGGTGGAGATGGCGGAAAAGTCCACAGGACAAACCGGAACGGTGGGGTTAGGCATTCCCGGCTCGATCTCACCCTATACGGGGGTTGTGAAAAATGCCAATTCAACCTGGCTGAACGGACAGCCGTTCGATAAAGATCTGAGCGTGCGCCTGAAGCGGGAAGTGCGTCTGGCTAACGACGCGAACTGTCTGGCGGTATCGGAAGCGGTAGATGGCGCGGCTGCCGGCGCGCAGACCGTTTTTGCCGTGATTATTGGCACCGGCTGTGGCGCAGGCGTAGCGCTGAATGGCCGGGCGCATATTGGCGGCAACGGCACCGCAGGCGAGTGGGGACATAACCCGCTGCCGTGGATGGATGACGACGAGCTTCGCTATCGCGCTGAAGTCCCGTGTTACTGCGGTAAACAAGGGTGTATAGAAACGTTTATCTCCGGCACTGGATTTGCTACTGACTATCAGCGACTCAGCGGTTACGCGCTGAAAGGTAATGAGATCATCCGTCTGGTTGAAGAGAAAAACCCGCTGGCGGAACAGGCGCTAAGCCGTTACGAACTGCGGCTGGCAAAATCGCTGGCGCATGTGGTGAACATTCTCGATCCGGATGTTATCGTGCTGGGCGGCGGGATGAGCAATATCGACCGTTTGTATGCCACGGTACCGCCGCTGATTAAACAGTTTGTCTTTGGCGGTGAATGTGAAACGCCGGTACGTAAAGCACTGCACGGTGACTCCAGCGGCGTGCGCGGCGCCGCATGGCTTTGGCCGCAGCACTGACATGCGTTTTGCCGGATGGCGCTAATCGCAGGCCGGAGAAGACACTCTGGCGTCGCCATTCGGCAAAATACGGCCATACAGCAGCAGCGACGCCATGGCGGAAAAGGACAGTAAGGCCGCAGGAAGCGCAACGTAATTATAGGCAAAGCCCAGCGTTAGCATCATGCCACCGCAGTATGCGCCAACGGCACTGCCCAAATTAAAGGCAATTTGTCCGCCTGCGGCGCCCAGCATTTCCCCGCCTTTGGCATTTTGCAGCAGTAGGATTTGCAACGGTGCGGCGAGGGCAAACAACCCCGCGCAGCAGATAAACGCAAAGGTTAACGACGCCGCTTTGACGCTGCCAAAGCCAAAAAGCAGCAGCAGAGAAATCACTATTACCAGGTTGGTTGTCGCTGCAATACTGAGCGGTGTAAAGCGCCCTGACAGCCGACCGCTGAGAATATTACCCAGCACCATCCCTAGCCCAACCAGCATCATAATCAGCGTCATGAGGGTTTCGCTGAACCCGGAAATGTACATCATGTAGGGTTTGACGTAGCTGAACCAGGCAAAGACGCCCGCGTTGCCAAACATCGTGGCAGCAAAAATCAGCCACGGTGCGGGCTTTTTCAGAAAATGAAACTGCTCACGTAACCGCCCCTTCGCGGTATCACGAAGATTGGGTACCCAGAAGGCGATCGACAAAATGACGGCGACGTTGAACACAGCAATCAGCAAAAAGGTGTAGCGCCAACTAAATTCATGGCTCAGATACGTCCCCAGCGGGATCCCCAGCAGGTTCGCCACGGTCATTCCACTGACCATCCCGGCAACCGCCGCGGTCACTTTTCCCGGACGGGCAAGCTTCGACAGGATAATTGCCCCGACGCCAAAGAACGCGCCATGCGGAAAGCCAGAAACCAGCCTGCCGACCGCCAGCATCAGATAGGACGAGGAGAGGGTGAACATCGCATTGCCTATGACGCACAGCGTGACCAGAAACAATAAAAGGTGCTTCAGGGAATAGCGGTTGGCAATCATCGCGATGATCGGCGCACCCAGCACCACGCCAAAGGCGTAGTACGAGATCATATGTCCGGCGGCGGGAATCGAAATGCCGACGTCACGCGCTAGCTCGGTTAATACTCCCATGATGCCGAATTCGGCCATACCTAATCCGAACGTGCCCAGCGCCAGGGCAAAAATCACTTTTTTCATTGTGCCTGCGTTAATGCGTTTTACCGATCGTCCGGCGTGGTGTTTATGTGTAGACTGGATGAGGCGTACTCCGCCAGCCAGCCACTATTCTACAGCAAACTTCTGGTCGAGCTTGCTGTAACCCAGCCCGTTGATTTTTTTTACCTTGATTTGCACCGGGATCCTCTCTTTCATTGCTTCCACATGGCTTATGACGCCAATCGTTTTACCACTGGCATTCAGCGCGTCGAGCGCATCCAGCGCGGCATCCAGCGTTTCGCTGTCCAGCGTGCCGAAGCCTTCGTCGAGGAATAGCGAATCAATCCGCGTTTTATGGCTCACCAGGTCGGAAAGCGCCAGCGCCAGCGCAAGGCTAACGAGGAAGCTTTCGCCGCCGGAAAGGGTTCGGGTATCGCGCACCGCATCCGCCTGCCAGGTATCCACCACTTCAAGCTCCAGCGCGTCGCTCGCTTTACGCTGCAACAAGTAGCGACCGTGCAGGCGCGTCAACTGGTTGTTTGCCAACCAGACCAGATTGTCCAGCGTCAACCCCTGAGCGAACTTACGAAACTTATCGCCGGTGCTGGAGCCAATCAGTGCGTTCAGGTATCCCCAGTCTTCAGCCAGATGAGCCGCCTCTTCAATCTGCTGGAGTAAGTTCTGCTGAAGCTGGCGGTTGTCGCTGTCTTGCTTAAGCTGCTGGCGGATTTCGCCCTGGAGGGTGGTATTTTCGCGCAGCGTTTGCGCCAGTTGCAGCAAGTGCGCCTGCAACACTGGCGCATCGCTTTCCAGCCCTTCCGGACGCAATGCCAGATGAGCCTGAACCTGTTGTGTGGCTTGTTCGAGAAGCGCCGTGGTTTGTTGGATCTGGCTTTCCAGCGTCTGTTTTAACTGTGCAAGACGGTGGGTGGTGTCATCATCCAGCAGGGCAGCCAGAAACGCGTGCTGATCCGGGAAGACGCTCGCCGCCAGCGCGGTGCTGAAATGTGTCTGAGCCTGCTGTAGCCGCTGTTGTTCAAGGCCTTCCTGCTGTTGCAGCGTGGCAAGCTGGCTGTGCAGCGATACACATTCGTCATGGATCGCCCGCCAGTTGTCCGGAACCTCCGGTTCAGCTTCTGCGATATCGGTCTCGGGTAGCGTGTCGAGCAGTGGCGTCAGGGCGTTAATACGTTCCTGTATCGCGCCATGTTGAGCGTGCTTCTCCTGCCACTGTGCAGATTCCGTTTCACGCGTCGCCAGCCAGGTTGCTTCTGTTCCGGCCTCGGGAAGCGTCAGCGCCAGCGACTGTAAGGTCTGTTCCAGCGCCTGCCGGGTGGTGGCAATCTGCTGTAGATGTTGGCGCTCCTGCTCTTCCTGTTCGTTAATCTGGCTTTGCAGCGTCAGGCGCTGACTGAGCTGATAAAGCTGGCGTTCATACTGCTCCTGCGCGTTCATCCACGGCGAAATATCCTCCTGAATGTTCAGGTCAATATTCAGCGTAGCGCAGACATCCTGCCATTCTTTAGTGAGCGCTTGCTGTTCTTCGACGAGGGCCTGGGTTTCAGTGGTTTCGCGCTGGATCTGAGCGCTGAGAGCATTCACCTGCCCCAGCACAAGCAGGCCTTGCTCTTTCAGGTCGGCAACCTCTTTTTCCAAGGCGTCGCGGCGACGCTGGTTGTCGGTCAACTCAAGCGACTGATACTGCTTAACTGCGGGATGTTCGCTCGAACCGCAGAGCGGGCAGGGCTTCCCGGCTTCTAACTGTGCGCGGTAGTGCTCCAGTTTTTTAATGGTCGCTTCGCTTTCGCATAGCGCTTTCAGATCGATATAGTGCTGATTTTTCTCTTTATATTGCTGGCGGCGCTGTAGCAGCGTTTCGCTGAGCGCGGTCTGTTCCGCCTGGGCTTTCTGGATGCTTTCGCTATTCTGGCGCAGGCGTTTTTGCAGCGGCTGATAGCGGGCATGAAGCGCGGTCAGGCGCTGGCGTGATGTCCGCGTTTGCCCCTGCTGCTCTAACGCTGTCGCGACGTCCTCTGCGCTTAACGTGAGCGTGCTTTCCGGCAAGGCTGCCAGCTTCTGGCGTAATTCAGTAAGGCGGGCGGCAAGGGTTGTGAGCTGATTATTCTCACGACTGAGCTGTGAAAAAGAGGCTCGCCAGCCGGCGATTTCCTGACTCCACAGGCGAAAACGATCGTGTCCGGTTAGCCATTGCGTGAGCGCCGCGTGTTCGCTCTGCAACTGTTCACGGGACCGCAGCGCACTATTGCGGATACGCGAGCGCAGTTGGGTTTGCGCCTGTAAGCGAGTATTTACTTCCGTTATTCGCTGTTGGGTTTGCGCCAGACGCGCAGTCTGCTCCTGTTGGCTCTCCCAGAGAGGCCGTAACTGGGCGGCAGGTTGTGCCAACTGCAGTTTTGCCAGCTCGGATGCAGCGTCAACCAGTGCCTGTTGCGCCTGCTGCTGTGAGGTCGTTGCACGCTGCTGTTCGCGCTCAAGCTCGTCGTGACGCGTCAGCCATTGATACGCCTTCTGCTGCGTTTGCTGTTGCGCCAGCAGAGCTTTTTCTTCGTCAGTAAGCACCTGCAAACGTTGCTGGAGCTGTTGTTGCTGCTCTTCGCTCAGCAGCACGACCCCCGACGCCTGAGCTTCACTCATCTCAAGCGCGCTGCGGGCGGCTTTGTGCTTTTCAAACACCATGGCGGAGATCTGGCCATAGATTTCCGTACCGGTCAGTTCTTCCAGCAGTTCAGCGCGATCGCCGGGTTTCGCGTTGAGGAAGGCGGCAAACTGTCCCTGGGAAAGCAGCATGGAGCGGGTGAAGCGGTCATAGTCCAGCCCGGTGAGTGCGGCGGTGTGCTCCAGCTTGTCGGTGACTTTATCGGCAAGGATTTTACCGTCTTCGCAGCGTGCCAGTTCCACACGCGGGGCCTGGAGGTTGCCGTCCGGCTGGTTACGGGCGCGGTTCTGGCTCCAGAACGCGCGGTAGGCGATGCCTTTAACTTCAAATTCGACTTCTGCCAGACACTCTGCGGTATCGCGCGTCATTAAATCGTTTTGCGCCTGGGAGACTTTTTGCAGGCGAGGCGTTTCGTGGTAGAGCGCGAGACAGATGGCATCGAGCAGGGTGGTTTTGCCCGCCCCGGTTGGGCCCGTAATGGCAAACAGGCCGTTGCTGGCAAAGGGTTCAGCGGTAAAATCGATTTTCCACTCGCCCTTCAGTGAGTTGAGGTTTTTTAGACGCAGGCTCAAGATTTTCATGCGTGTTCATCCTCGTCATTGAGCGCGTGCAGCGTATGGGTAAACAGCTCGTTAAGTCTGGCGCGCTTTGTCTCATCCAACTCTTCCTGCGCGAGCCGTCGCTCAAACACCTCCTCAACCCGCAGTTCACTGAGCGTTTCGCGCTGCGCATTGCTTAAGATTTTATCCCGCTGTTCGCGACTGCGGCGAACCAGCAGCACCTCCACCGGTAAAGCTT
The DNA here is from genome assembly GCF_013836145.1 of Citrobacter sp. RHB25-C09. Classification (NCBI taxonomy): domain Bacteria; kingdom Pseudomonadati; phylum Pseudomonadota; class Gammaproteobacteria; order Enterobacterales; family Enterobacteriaceae; genus Citrobacter; species Citrobacter sp. RHB25-C09. Next base: position 1,131,471 of record NZ_CP057483.1, read on the forward strand.
CAGTTAGTGCTTGAATTTTGCGTTGGACATCATGCAGATAGCCGTCAGTGGTGATTTCGATATCCAACCAGACGGGCGGGTTCTGCTCGACCCCGCGCCACTGCTCAAGCTGGGCGGTAATGCTGGCCAGATCGCCTTTCAGTACGGCCAACGGTTGGGTGACCGGGACCTCAAGTGTTTCCACCGCGCTAAGTTTTCCTTCGGTAAAACTCACCAGATGGACACATTTGGCTTTGCCGGTTTCATCAAAGCTCAGTGAGATTGGCGAGCCGCAGTAACGGATGTGTTCCGTCCCGCCGATGGCCTGCGCGCGATGGATATGTCCCAGCGCGATATAGTCCGCCGGTGGGAAATTTTGCGCCGGAAAAGCATCAAGCGTGCCAATATAGATATCACGAACGGCGTCACTTTTGCTGGCACCTACGGTGGTCAGGTGACCTGTAGCTATAATTGGCAATGGCTGGTCGCCGCGCAGCGTACAGGCGGCCTCATGTTGCTGATGGTAATAGTCGGTGATGGCGCTCAGCAGGTGCTGCTGTTTTTCGTGACCACTCAGGCCGGCCTGGCTGGTGATAATGTCCCGCGGTCGTAAGAACGGGATCGGACAGAGCACCGCACCCGGCGTACCGTCGAGACGGGGCAGGATCCAGGGGGCGTGTCCAGCGCTGGCGACCACGGTCGTGTTGAGAAACGCCAAAATATCGCGAGATTCGTTTAGCATGGCGACGGAATCATGGTTTCCGGCCAGTACGACCAGATGACATCCGGTTTTCTTTAAATTGACGACAAAGCGGTTGTAGAGCTCACGGGCGTAGCTTGGCGGCGAGCCAGTATCGAAAATGTCACCCGCCACGATAATCGCATCCACCTGTCGAGTGACGGCGGTATCCAGCAACCAGTCAAGAAAGGCCTGGTGTTCTGCCGCGCGGCTTTTACTGTAAAAATTTTGACCCAGATGCCAGTCAGAGGTGTGTAGGATGCGCATAAGTTGTCCGTGGCGAATAACAGTGCGCAGATTATAACGTGTCGGGAGCGGTAATAAATTGTTTCTGAGATGTCATAAATCAACAACCTAACATTAACGTCGACTATCCTTTTCATAAAACTGTCATAAAACTGACGCATAATGACGGCCATTAAGACAGATGATACGCAACTTATCTAACAGGGCAAATCATGGCGAGACGTATTCTGGTCGTAGAAGATGAAGCTCCAATTCGCGAAATGGTCTGTTTCGTGCTTGAGCAAAACGGCTTTCAGTCAGTTGAAGCAGAAGATTATGACAGTGCGGTGAACCAGCTTAATGAACCCTGGCCGGATTTAATCCTTCTGGACTGGATGCTGCCCGGGGGATCCGGTCTACAGTTTATAAAACATCTTAAGCGTGAAGCGCTGACCCGTGATATTCCGGTGATGATGTTGACCGCCAGAGGGGAAGAGGAAGACCGTGTGCGCGGTCTGGAAACCGGTGCGGACGATTACATTACCAAGCCTTTTTCCCCAAAAGAGCTGGTGGCGCGCATTAAGGCAGTGATGCGCCGTATTTCGCCGATGGCGGTGGAAGAGGTGATTGAGATGCAGGGTCTGAGCCTGGATCCCACGTCCCATCGCGTAATGACGGGCGAAAACCCGTTAGACATGGGACCAACCGAATTCAAACTGCTGCATTTCTTTATGACCCACCCTGAACGTGTCTACAGCCGGGAGCAATTGCTGAACCACGTCTGGGGCACCAACGTGTATGTTGAAGATCGCACGGTTGACGTCCATATTCGCCGTCTGCGCAAGGCGCTGGAGGCCAGCGGGCATGACCGGATGGTCCAGACGGTGCGTGGGACAGGGTATCGTTTTTCGACCCGATTCTGACTGACAATTTAAAAATCAACGCCTTCTGGCGAAGGGGTTTGATGAATGGAGAGTGACGCGTGCTAGAACGGCTGTCATGGAAAAGACTGGTGCTGGAACTGATCCTCTGCTGTATTCCGGCCTTTATTCTGAGTGCGTTTTTTGGTTACCTGCCGTGGTTTTTATTGGCCTCGGTAACGGGACTGCTTATCTGGCATTTCTGGAATTTGTTACGCCTCTCCTGGTGGCTATGGGTCGACAGAAGCATGACGCCGCCGCCGGGAAGAGGAAGTTGGGAGCCTTTGCTGTATGGCCTGCACCAGATGCAGTTGCGTAATAAAAAGCGTCGTCGCGAACTGGGCAGTCTGATCAAACGCTTTCGTAGCGGTGCCGAGTCGCTGCCCGATGCGGTCGTGTTGACCACCGAAGAGGGAGGGATATTCTGGTGCAACGGTCTGGCACAACAGGTGCTGGGGTTACGCTGGCCGGACGATAACGGGCAGAATATCCTCAACCTGCTGCGTTATCCCGAATTCACGCAGTACCTGAAAACGCGGGATTTCAGCCGCCCGCTGAATCTGGTGCTTAATAACGGACGGCATCTGGAAATTCGCGTTATGCCGTATACCGATAAGCAACTGCTCATGGTGGCGCGCGATGTGACCCAGATGCACCAGCTTGAAGGGGCGAGACGCAACTTCTTTGCCAACGTCAGTCACGAACTGCGCACGCCGCTGACCGTGCTGCAGGGTTACCTTGAAATGATGCACGAGCAGCCGCTGGAAGGCGCGACGCGCGAAAAAGCGCTGCTGACGATGCGTGAACAGACGTCACGGATGGAAGGGCTGGTGAAACAGTTGCTCACGCTGTCGAGAATCGAAGCCGCACCTACGCTGTTGCTCAATGAACAGGTGGACGTGCCGACGATGCTGCGCATGGTTGAGCGCGAGGCGCAAACGCTCAGTCAGCACAAACATACCCTGACGTTTGATATCGATAACCATTTGAAAGTGCTCGGTAATGAAGAGCAACTGCGCAGCGCTATCTCAAACCTGGTCTACAACGCGGTAAACCATACGCCGGAAGGAACGCACATCACCGTGCGCTGGTCCTCGGTACCGCAAGGCGCGGAGTTTAGCGTCGAAGACAACGGTCCGGGGATTGCACCAGAACATATTCCGCGTCTGACCGAACGCTTCTACCGTGTGGATAAAGCGCGCTCCCGGCAAACGGGGGGGAGTGGGTTGGGGTTGGCAATTGTGAAACATGCACTGAATCATCATGATAGCCGTCTGAATATTGACAGCCGACTGGGGAAAGGCACTCGTTTTAGTTTCATTTTGCCGGAACGGTTAATCGCCAAAAAAAGTGCGTAATAGCCCCTCGTAAGAATAACTTTCCATAAGCCAGCATTAGCTGGCTTATTTTCTTTGCGGTTAAGATTCTTCTCGTGAATTTATCAACGTCTGGTCGATTTTTGTTCGCATTATAAGCCATGAGTTTTTCATAGTAATGGTGTTTTCTACCGGTCTGTAATCTTATCTCGCTATAATGTTTCAGTTTTTAGATCCCTTCTTGCTTTAAAACGTTATAAGCGTTTAAATTGCGTCCCAGATGCTGTTAAACCGACTGCATTTGAGCGGTAATTCGAAAAACTATTCTTCGCCATGTCAGCCCAGGAGCATATCCCGCTGGAATTGCTTAAAAAAGCCGCTATATCTTTCCTCAGGGAATAACAACTTTTTAATTTAATCAACACCACATCCACAGGCCGTAAGCTATATGACCCATCAGTTAAAATCGCGCGATATTATCGCTCTTGGCTTTATGACCTTTGCGCTGTTCGTCGGCGCAGGGAATATTATTTTTCCACCTATGGTGGGGTTGCAGGCAGGCGAACACGTCTGGACTGCGGCGTTTGGTTTTCTGATTACCGCCGTGGGTCTGCCGGTGCTGACCGTAGTCGCGCTGGCGAAGGTTGGCGGTGGTGTTGATAGCCTGAGCACGCCAATCGGCAAAGTGGCAGGGGTGCTGCTGGCGACGGTGTGCTACCTGGCCGTAGGACCGTTGTTCGCCACGCCGCGTACCGCGACTGTGTCCTTTGAAGTGGGCATCGCGCCACTGACCGGTGATTCAGCGATGCCGCTGTTCATCTACAGCGTGGTCTATTTTGCGATCGTCATTCTGGTATCGCTCTATCCGGGTAAGCTGCTGGATACCGTCGGTAACTTCCTGGCGCCGCTTAAAATTCTGGCGCTTATCGTACTCTCCGTTGCGGCGATTATCTGGCCTGCCGGTCCGATCAGCCATGCGATGGAAGCTTATCAAACTGCCGCATTCTCCAATGGTTTCGTCAACGGCTACCTGACGATGGATACGCTGGGGGCGATGGTCTTTGGTATTGTCATCGTGAACGCGGCGCGCTCTCGTGGCGTGACGGAAGCGCGACTGCTGACCCGTTACACCGTCTGGGCGGGACTGATGGCCGGTGTCGGCCTGACGCTGCTGTACCTCGCGCTGTTCCGTCTGGGTTCAGACAGCGCCGTGCTGGTCGAACAGTCGGCGAACGGTGCGGCTATCCTCCATGCCTATGTGCAACACACCTTTGGCGGAGCCGGTAGCCTGCTGTTAGCGGCACTGATCTTCATCGCGTGTCTGGTGACGGCAGTTGGCCTGACCTGCGCCTGTGCGGAGTTCTTTGCGCAATACCTGCCGCTGTCCTACCGCACGCTGGTGTTTATCCTCGGCGGCTTCTCCATGGTGGTTTCAAATCTGGGTCTGAGCCACCTGATTCAGATTTCAATTCCGGTGCTGACGGCGATCTATCCTCCGTGTATCGCACTGGTTGTATTAAGCTTTACCCGCTCATGGTGGCATAATTCGTCCCGCGTCATTGCACCAGCGATGTTTATCAGCCTTGTTTTTGGTATCCTTGATGGGATTAAAGCATCCGCAATTGGCGACATGTTACCGAGCTGGACGCAGCGTTTGCCGCTGGCGGAGCAAGGTCTGGCGTGGTTGATGCCAACAGTCGTGATGGTGGTTCTGGCAATTATCTGGGATCGCGCAGCGGGTCGAGAGGTGACCTCCAGCGCACACTAATATCACTGACAGTCTGTTTTGACCACGGGGCTATTTTCATTAGCCCCGTGGTTTTTTATTGAGTAAATGGGTCAGGAATTGATGGAAAGTAATAACAAGCTAAAGCGTGGGTTAAGTACCCGACACATCCGCTTTATGGCACTGGGTTCGGCAATCGGCACCGGTCTGTTTTACGGCTCGGCAGACGCCATAAAAATGGCGGGGCCAAGCGTACTGCTTGCCTACATTATTGGTGGGGTTGCGGCCTATATCATCATGCGTGCGCTGGGCGAAATGTCCGTTCACAATCCTTCCGCCAGCTCATTCTCGCGCTATGCGCAGGAAAACCTCGGCCCCCTCGCAGGCTACATCACCGGCTGGACCTACTGTTTTGAAATTCTGATTGTCGCCATTGCTGACGTTACGGCGTTTGGCATCTATATGGGCGTCTGGTTTCCGGCGGTGCCACACTGGATTTGGGTGCTCAGCGTGGTGCTGATCATCTGCGCTATCAACCTGATGAGCGTCAAGGTTTTCGGCGAGCTGGAGTTCTGGTTTTCCTTCTTTAAAGTCGCCACCATTATCATCATGATCGCCGCCGGTTTCGGCATCATCATATGGGGGATTGGCAACGGCGGTCAGCCTACAGGGATCCATAACCTGTGGAGTAACGGCGGTTTCTTCAGTAACGGCTGGCTTGGCATGGTGATGTCTTTACAGATGGTGATGTTCGCCTATGGCGGTATCGAAATCATTGGCATAACCGCCGGGGAAGCGAAAGAACCAGAGAAATCCATTCCGCGCGCTATTAACTCGGTACCAATGCGCATTCTGGTGTTCTATGTGGGTACGCTGTTCGTCATTATGTCGATCTATCCGTGGAACCAGGTGGGAACCAACGGCAGTCCGTTCGTGCTGACCTTCCAGCACCTCGGTATTGCCTTTGCGGCCAGCATTCTTAACTTTGTGGTGCTTACCGCTTCGCTGTCGGCCATTAACTCTGACGTGTTCGGCGTTGGGCGTATGCTGCACGGTATGGCGGAGCAGGGTAGCGCGCCTAAAGTCTTTGCGAAAACGTCGCGTCGCGGGATCCCATGGGTGACGGTCATGGTGATGACCCTTGCTCTGCTGTTTGCGGCTTATCTGAATTACATTATGCCGGAGAACGTCTTCCTGGTCATCGCATCCCTGGCGACCTTCGCAACGGTCTGGGTGTGGATTATGATCCTGCTGTCGCAGATTGCCTTCCGCCGCCGTTTGTCGCCGGAAGAGGTAAGCGCGCTGAAGTTCAAAGTGCCTGGTGGTGTTGCTACCACGGTGGTTGGCCTGATTTTCCTCGTCTTTATTATTGGTCTGATTGGCTATCATCCGGAAACCCGCATCTCGCTGTATGTCGGCTTTGCATGGATTGTCCTGCTGTTAGTGGGCTGGATGTTTAAGCGTCGCCACGACAGGCAGTTGTCGGAAGTTAACTGATTGTTCGTCATATCCGGCCTGGGCGCGACGTAGGCCGGATAAGCGTAACGCCACCCGGTAAAATATCCTCCCCCGTCCTCCTCCCCCAATAAAATGTCAGATGATGAGTTATCCTTGTTAACGCTATGGCAAGGTGGGCACATTTTCACTATAGGGGATACGTGATGTTGAATGTCTGGCACCTCCCGGTTGCCCCATTTGTTAAGCAAAACAATGATCAACTAACGATTACACTCTGGCTGTCAGGCGAGAATCCGCCCCAGCGCGTAACGCTACGTGCGGAAAATGACAACGAGGAAACGTCGCTGGTGATGCATAAATTGCGCACCCAGCCGCATCCGGGGGTTACCGCCTGGCGCGCCGCCATTGCGCTCAACAGCGGACAGCCCCGTCGTCGTTACAGTTTCAAACTGCTCTGGCACGATCGCCAGCAGTGGTTTTCCCCGCAAGGACTCAGCGCTTTCCCGCCTGCGCGGCTGGAACAATTTGCTGTGGATGCGCCCGATTCCGGCCCTCAATGGGTGGCCGATCAGGTTTTCTATCAAATCTTCCCCGACCGCTTTGCCCGCAGCCAGGCGCGCGAAGCGGAACAGGACAAGGTTTATTATCATCACGCTGCTGGACAAGACGTTGTTTTTCGCGACTGGGATGACCCGCTGACCGCCCACGGCGGCGGTTCGACCTTCTATGGTGGCGATCTGGACGGCATTAGCGAAAAATTGCCGTATCTGAAAAAGCTGGGCGTAACGGCACTGTATCTGAATCCCGTGTTTACCGCGCCAAGCGTACACAAATACGACACCGAAGATTACCGGCATGTTGACCCGCAGTTTGGCGGCGATAGGGCGCTGATGCGGTTACGTCATAACACGCAGAAGAAAGGGATGCGTCTGGTGCTGGACGGCGTCTTTAACCATAGCGGCGATACCCATGCCTGGTTTGACCGGCATCTTCGTGGTACCGGGGGCGCGTGTCATAACGCTGAATCGCCGTGGCGCGAGTGGTATAGCTTCAATCAGGATGGCACGGCGCTGGACTGGTTGGGTTATGCGAGTCTACCCAAACTGGATTATCAGTCAGAAAGCCTGGTCAACGAAATCTATCGCGGTGAAGACAGCATTGTCCGTCACTGGCTGAAAGCGCCGTGGAATATGGACGGCTGGCGTCTCGATGTGGTGCATATGCTGGGCGAGGGCGGTGGTGCCAGAAACAACCTCCAGCACGTTGCTGGCATTACTCAGGCGGCGAAGGAGACATCGCCTGAGGCCTATGTTTTGGGTGAGCACTTTGGTGACGCGCGCCAGTGGCTACAAGCCGATGCCGAAGATGCGTCGATGAACTATCGCGGTTTTACTTTTCCGCTGTGGGGTTTTCTCGCCAATACCGATATTTCCTACGATCCGCAGCATATTGATGCGCAGACGTGCATGCGCTGGATGGATAACTACCGCGCGGGGCTATCTCATCAGCAGCAGCTACGGATGTTTAACCAGCTCGACAGCCACGACACGGCGCGCTTTAAATCACTGCTGGGAAAAGATGTCGCCCGCCTGCCGCTGGCGGTGGTGTGGCTGTTTACCTGGCCAGGCGTCCCCTGTATCTATTATGGCGATGAGGTCGGTCTGGACGGCAATAACGATCCCTTCTGCCGTAAGACCTTTCCGTGGGATGAAGAGAAGCAGGATGCCGAGTTGCTGGCGCTTTACCAGCGTATGGCGACGCTAAGGCACCGCAGCCAGGCGCTGCGCTACGGCGGATGCCTGGTCGTTTACGCAGAAGACAATGTCGTGGTGTTTTTGCGCGTCTACAACCAACAGCGTGTGCTGGTGGCGATCAATCGTGGTGAGGCCTGTGAAGTGGTCCTTCCCGCCTCGCCGCTGCTGAGGGTTGCTGAGTGGCAGTGCATGGAAGGCAAAGGACAACTTGCTGATGACATACTGGCTCTGCCAGCGATTTCAGCCACGGTGTGGATGGGGCACTGATCCCGGCGAATGCAGACAGGGCGGGGCGAAAAAGGACATTTCACGCGTTTGAATTAACACAAATGGAACAATTTGTGTCAATCTTAGGCGATCCCGTACAGTGAAGGTAGAAACATGGACGACCTTTTAATCCTTGGCTGCATTATTCTCTTTTTTGCGCTGGTGGTAGCGCCGATCCTCGCGATTATGGCGTTTAATCGCAGCTCGGCCACGCGCAATGAGCTTATCCAACTGCGCCGCCGTGTGGAGGAGCTTGAACAGCGCGGCGTCGCGACGAGCCCTGTAGCGCAGGCGACGCCAGAGCCGGCCTTGCCTGTAGAACCGGCAATTGCGATCGAGACGGTCCTTGAGCCGATAACTGAGCCCGTTCCGCAGGCGGTAAGCCCATGGCGATCTCAGAACCGACAGACGTCGGTGGAAATCGACAAAAATCCCACCCCTGCAGCCGTTATTGACCGGCAGCCCTCCGCGTTTGGTGGCGTGATGTCGTCGTTGGTGCGCTGGTTTATGCAGGGAAACCCGCTGGCGAAGCTGGGTATCCTGCTTCTCTTCCTCGGTCTTTCCTTCCTGCTGCGCTATACGGTTGAGCATTCGCTGTTCCCGCTTGAACTGCGGCTGGTATCAGCTGCACTCTTTGCCATCGTTCTGCTGGCGATAGGCTGGCGATTGCGGCATAAGCAGCCCATTTATGCCCTTATCCTGCAAGGCGGGGCGACAGGGGCGCTTTACCTGACCGTTTTTGGCGCATTCCGGCTCTGGCAGATGTTGCCTGTGACGCTGGCTTTTGCGCTGCTGGTGGCGATATGCGCGGCAAGCGTTGGGCTGGCCATTTTGCAAAAGGCGCTCAGTCTGGCGATGCTGGCGAGCCTCGGTGGGTATCTTGCTCCGCTGCTGCTTTCCACGGGTAGCGGAAACTATGTCGCGCTGTTCTCGTTCTATCTGCTGCTGTCGGTCGGTATCCTTGCGATTAGCATCTGGCAACACTGGCGCGAACTGAACCTGCTCGGGTTGCTGTTTACGTTCGGCGTGGGCGGTTTGTGGGGAATGAGTGACTATCAGCCCGAGTTTTATCTGAACTGCCAGCTATTCCTGATTGTAAACGTTCTTCTGTTTGGCGTCCTCAGCGTGGCGTTGTCGCTGCGCGCGCAGGAGAAGGGCAAGCAAATTATCGACGGGGTACTGCTGTTTGCGCCGCCGCTGGTTGGCTTTGGTATGCAGTATGGGATGACCCAGCACTGGGAGTACGGCCCGGCGCTCAGCGCGCTGGGCTTCGGCGGCTTCTATCTGGCGCTCGCCTGGCTGGCGCTTCGTCGCTATCCCTCACTGGGACGACCATTGGTGCTGGCTGCGCTGGCGCTCGGCGGTGCGTTTACCACCCTGGCGATCCCGTTGGCACTGTCGGCGCGCTGGACTGCCATGGCCTGGGCGCTGGAAGGGTTGGGGATCCTATGGCTGGGCGTGCAACAGCAGCAGCGGCGAATGAGCTACAGCGGCACGGCGCTGCTGGTTCTGGCGTTAGGCAGTGCGCTGTGGGCACTACTCGACAGGACAACCGCGCTCAGCCTGATGCTGATTTTTGCCGTTCTCAGCCTTTGCTGGCTTGCGGGCGCATGGCTCTGGCGCAACATTCATCTGCGTGGCAGTTGGGCGCTGCTGGCGGGCGGATTGCTGTTCTGGGGCGTCGCGCTGGTGGGGGCCTCACAATGGGTTCTGCAAAAAGATTCACAGGTCATCTTTGGCGTGCTGGCAATGATGTCAGTCTCGGTCTGGCTGTGGCGAACGGTTGCAGGCCGGCTGGCATGGAACGAACTGAATATCAGTAAATGGCTGCTTTGGCCTGCGATGTTAGCGGTGCTGGTCTATCAGTTATTCCAACAGCAGATATTTGCCGCTGGCTGGTCGAATCTGGCCTGGTGCCTTGCACTCCCTGCTGCGCTGGTGTTGCTGCGCCGCGACAGCGAGGCGCAACCGCCGCGTATTTCCATGATGCTACATCTATCCCTGTTCTGGATGCTTTTACTGGCGCTGGCGGCTGAGTTGTTCTGGTTTGCCCGCGATCTGCCGTGGGGGATGGCGTCTCTGGGGAGCGGCGTGTTGATGGCCGCGGGCGGAATGTTGATTTTCCTCGTCTGGATAGCCGTTCAGCGGCAGATTTGGCCGTTCAGGGTCTGGCCTGCGCTATATGCGGCTCAGGCAATGATCCCGGTGGCGGTCGCGCTGTTGGGGCTGTTAGTGCTGACCAACCTCCAGGATGGCGTGATCTTATATCAGACCTGGATACCGCTGGTGAACCCGCTCGAAGAAGGCGCTATTTTCGCGCTGATGGGACTGGTGGTGCTTTATCATGCGGCGCGTCGCTATTTCCCGGTGCAGGTAGCGGTTTATCGACCCTGGCCGGTGATTGCGCTGCTGGCGCTTGGCTTCTGGTGGCTGAATGGCATGCTGATGCGAGCGCTGGCCTGGTACGGCGATGTGGCATGGAATACGCAATCACTCTGGCATTCACGGCTCATTCAGACCTGTTTTGCGCTGTTCTGGATGCTCTGCGCGCTGTGCCTGATGATTCATGCGACCCGACGGGGCATACGGCGAGAGTGGCTATGTGGCGCGGTACTGTTGGGGCTGGTGATTGTCAAACTGTTGCTGGTTGATAGCGCGCGCGGTGGCGGACTGGCAAGAGCGGTCGCCTTTATCGGCGTGTCCATACTGGTATTAATTGTCGGGTATTTCTCACCGTTACCGCCAAAAGCAGGAGAAGAAAAATGAAATGGATGAAAGCGGTAGTTTGCAGCGTACTGCTGGCGATCAACGGGCCTGCGTTCAGTGAAGACACGCCAGCGGAATCACCGCAGGATTACGCCTATGGCCTGGCGCTGGAAACCCCAACACCTTCGCAGTGGTACCGGGTTATTTTGCCCTTAGCGGTCTATGAGCAAAGCACATCGCCTGATTTACGCGACGTGCGGGTATTTAACCAAATGGGCGATGCGGTGCCGTTCAGCCTGCTGACCCCGACCAGACAAACGGCAACGATGGGATCCACGGCACTGCGACTGTTTCCGCTGAACTCGTCGCCGGTGACTGCCCGCAGGTCGGCCGATGATGACAATGCTGAAATCAGGTTACGCTCCAGAAGCGGTGTAGAGATCGTTCTGGAAGGGGAAAAGGCGAGAGCGAAGGGGCAACACTATCTGATCTCGCTGCCGGATAATATCACCGACGCGCTTTCGCTCTCACAGCTTCAGTTTAGCTGGGATACCCCAGCAGGTCCGTGGCAGGCAAAAGCAACGGTATATTACAGCCGGGATCTGAAGCGCTGGCACTCCCTGCGTGAAGATATGCCGCTGATGGATGTCGCGAGCGGCAGCGATCGCCTGAAGCTGGACAGAATCGATGTGGATCTCACGTTGTCGCCGGATTCCATTCGCTATTTGCTGGTTGTGCTGGATGCGCCGAACCCGACGCTTGCTCTGAAGGGGGTGAGCGCCGTTCCCAGGGTGACACATCCGGAATCCGAGCAAATAGCACTGCAAGGGCAGGGGCAGCGTGTGTCGGCAACGGAAGCACAGTGGCAGTGGACGCATCCGCTCCCTCTGACATCACTGAGTATTATGCTGGAAGGCGACGGCGTCTTGCCTGTTGAGATCATGTGGCGCAGTGCGCAAAAGGCGGAGTGGCGCCCACTGAAAAAAGAGGTGCTTTACCAACTCGACGGAAAATCATCCGCAGCGATTCCGCTTTCGGGGGAGCTGATTGAGGCAGTGAAAATCACCACGCTGAACGCGCGTTTGCCAGAGAGCCTGCCGCGTGTGGTAGGGAACCGCGCCAGTTATGAACTGGTTTTTAATGCGCAAGGAAAAGCACCCTGGCTCCTGGCGTGGGGCAACGGCGCGGCAGAGGCCGGCAGCATCGCCCCGCAGATGCTGATTCCTGAAGCGCTACGAAAAACGCATGATGTGGCGAATTTACCCGAGGCGTATGTGCGGGACGCCGTTAAGCTGGGGGGCGAGGCGCGATTAACCGCCACCTCTGCGAGTGAACGGGCAAGCATGACAAAGACGCTGATGGTCTGGGGCATATTGATTGTAGGCGTGCTTTTACTGGCGCTGATGGCCTGGCGGATCTGGCGCGAGACACAAAAGGACGACGCGGCGTAGCCAATAAAAAAGGCTCGCATCGCGAGCCTTTTTTCAATTCGAGCCGATTACAGGCTGGAAACGTTTTCGGTCAGGTATTTAGCCACGCCGTCCGGAGACGCGTTCATACCTTCTTTTCCTTTTTCCCACTGTGCAGGGCAGACTTCGCCGTGCTCTTCGTGGAATTGCAGCGCGTCAACCATACGCAGCATTTCGTCGATGTTACGACCCAGCGGCAGGTCGTTAACCACCTGGTGACGAACAACGCCGTTGGCGTCGATCAGGAAAGAACCGCGCAGCGCAACGCCTGCGTCCGGGTGCTCAATACCATAAGCTTTCTGAATTTCGCGCTTAACGTCAGCAACCATCGCGTATTTCACTGCACCGATGCCGCCTTTGTCGACAGGGGTGTTACGCCATGCGTTGTGGACGAATTCAGAGTCAAAAGAAACGCCAACGACTTCTACGCCGCGTTTCTGGAATTCTTCATAACGTTTGTCGAATGCGATCAGTTCAGACGGGCAAACGAAGGTGAAGTCCATCGGCCAGAAGAACAGAACGGTCGCTTTACCGTTGGTATGCTGTTTGAAATTGAAGTTTTCAACAATTTCACCGCTACCGAGTACCGCAGCTGCTGTGAAATCCGGAGCCTGACGAGTCACCAGTACCATATAATTCTCCTGCAATGTTAAGGGTTTTTGGAACGCAACGCGGGCCAGTATAGTAACAGTTTGCGAATAAGACAAAGAGGCGCTGACAATCGTTCCGTGAGCTTTTGCCTATCAATGGTATGCGCAACGCCGGATGGCGGCTTCGCCTTATCCGGCCTGGTCCCATCAGGCTGTCCGGGTGAGATGTGGAATATTAACCTGGATTACAAGCTTTTCTGCCGGGCCTGATCCATCATGCGCGGGTAAAACTGCCAGAACCGCTCTTCCAGCGCATCGTAGTGATTGTCCAGGTCATACCAGGAGTCGCGCAGGGCATCGAGACGCGGGCGGCGGCTTGCCATTCCGTTCAATACGTTCTGAATAAAATCCATATCGCGATAGCGCTCAAGCCATTTTTCTGACCATAAATAATCATTCAGGTTAACAAAGCGCGGCGGCGAATCGGGCAAAATAGTCGAAACCTGAGCGTGGGCGTAACCCACAAACGCCTGGAGCGGAAAATCCGGGGAGATTTGCGCCCAGTGGCGTGACAGAAAATGGTCCCACATCACGTCCAGCGTAATCGGCGCGACGCGGCGGGTTTCACTACGAAACCATTCGCGGGCCTCGCGGACTTCCGGCAGGTTATCGGTCATTACGTCGATGCGACGGTGCATCAGAATGCCGGCCACGACGTCAGGCGGGTAGTGCGATTCCGGATTACCGCGAACGAAATCGGCCAGCAAATTACCGGAAAGCGAGCTATCCGCGAGATGAGCCAGGTGCAGGTGCGCTAAAAAATTCATTATCGATATCTGTCCAAAAGTGGGTAACGGTTGCAGGGAGAGCGCCCCGGCACTAGACTACCCGCCTCTTATTTTAGTCTGAGTCAGAGTCATGCGCGTTACCGATTTTTCCTTTGAACTACCCGAATCCTTGATTGCCCACTACCCGCAGCCGGAGCGCAGTAGCTGCCGTTTGCTGTCGTTAGACGGGCCGACGGGCGCGCTGACGCATGGTACTTTCACCGATCTGCTCGATAAGCTCAACCCTGGTGATTTGCTGGTCTTTAACAATACCCGTGTGATCCCGGCACGTCTGTTCGGGCGTAAAGCCAGCGGCGGCAAGATTGAAGTGCTCGTCGAGCGTATGCTTGATGATAAACGTATTCTGGCACATATTCGCGCCTCGAAAGCGCCGAAACCCGGGGCAGAACTGCTGCTCGGCGATGACGAAAGCATCAATGCCACCATGACTGCCCGCCATGGCGCGCTGTTTGAAGTTGAATTTAATGATAGCCGTCCGGTGCTGGATATTCTAAACGCCATTGGTCATATGCCGCTGCCGCCGTATATTGACCGTCCGGATGAAGACGCTGACCGTGAGCTTTACCAGACGGTATACAGCGAAAAGCCGGGTGCCGTTGCGGCACCGACCGCCGGTCTGCACTTTGATGAACCACTGTTGGCTGCCCTTCGCGAGAAAGGCATCGAGATGGCGTTTGTCACCCTGCACGTTGGCGCGGGGACATTCCAGCCGGTGCGCGTGGACACTATCGAAGATCACATTATGCACTCTGAATATGCGGAAGTGCCGCAGGATGTGGTGGATGCAGTGCTGGCGGCGAAAGCGCGCGGTAGTCGGGTGATTGCGGTAGGGACGACCTCTGTTCGTTCACTCGAAAGTGCCGCCCAGGCGGCTAAAAACGGGCTTATCGAACCGTTCTTTGGCGATACGCAGATCTTCATTTACCCGGGCTATCAGTACAAAGTGATTGATGCGCTGGTCACCAACTTCCATCTACCTGAATCTACGTTGATTATGCTGGTTTCCGCGTTTGCCGGTTATCAGCATACAATGAATGCCTACAAGGCTGCGGTAGAACAAAATTATCGCTTTTTTAGCTACGGGGACGCGATGTTTATCACGTACAATCCGCTGGCTTTGCATGAGCGTGTCGGGGACTGATTTCCGCGACGCTGAGTTAATCATCAGACTGTCTCTCTGATGCAGGAGAAAAAATGAAGTTTGAACTTGATACCACCGACGGTCGCGCGCGTCGCGGCCGCCTGGTGTTCGATCGTGGCGTAGTGGAAACCCCAGCATTTATGCCTGTGGGCACCTACGGCACCGTTAAAGGGATGACGCCGGAAGAAGTTGAAGCGACTGGCGCACAAATTATCCTCGGTAACACCTTCCATCTCTGGCTGCGTCCTGGCCAGGAGATCATGAAGCTGCACGGCGATCTGCATGACTTCATGCAGTGGAAAGGCCCTATTCTGACGGATTCTGGTGGTTTCCAGGTCTTTAGCCTCGGCGATATTCGTAAGATCACCGAGCAGGGCGTGCATTTCCGCAATCCGATCAACGGCGATCCGATTTTCCTCGATCCTGAAAAGTCGATGGAGATTCAGTACGATCTCGGTTCCGATATTGTCATGATTTTTGACGAATGTACGCCGTACCCGGCGGACTGGGACTATGCTAAACGCTCAATGGAGATGTCATTGCGTTGGGCGAAGCGTAGTCGCGACCGTTTTGATAGCCTCGGCAATAAAAATGCGCTTTTTGGCATCATTCAGGGCAGTGTTTACGAAGATTTACGTGATATCTCCGTGAAAGGTCTGGTAGAGATTGGCTTTGATGGCTACGCTGTCGGCGGTTTGGCTGTAGGTGAACCGAAAGAAGATATGCACCGCATTCTGGAGCATGTTTGTCCACAAATTCCGGCAGATAAACCGCGCTATCTGATGGGCGTCGGTAAACCAGAAGATTTGGTTGAAGGCGTGCGTCGGGGTATCGACATGTTTGACTGTGTCATGCCAACCCGAAATGCCCGTAACGGTCACCTGTTTGTGACCGATGGCGTAGTAAAAATTCGCAACGCGAAGCATAAAAGCGATACCAGCCCACTCGACGCTGAGTGTGATTGTTATACCTGTCGCAATTATTCACGCGCCTACTTGCATCATCTTGATCGTTGCAACGAAATATTGGGCGCGCGTCTCAACACGATTCATAACCTGCGTTACTACCAGCGTTTGATGGCGGGTTTACGCAAGGCTATCGAAGAGGGTAAATTAGAGAGCTTCGTAACTGATTTTTACCAACGTCAGGGTCGACCAGTTCCACCTTTGAACGTTGATTAATTTTAATAATGAGGGAATTTGAATGAGCTTTTTTATTTCTGATGCGGTAGCAGCAACAGGTGCTCCGGCCCAGGGCAGCCCGATGTCTCTGATCCTGATGCTGGTGGTGTTTGGTCTGATTTTCTACTTCATGATCCTGCGTCCACAGCAAAAGCGCACCAAAGAGCACAAAAACCTGATGAACTCCATCGCGAAAGGCGATGAAGTCCTGACCAACGGTGGCCTGGTCGGTCGTGTGACTAAAGTAGCAGAAACTGGCTACATCGCTATCGCACTGAACGACACCACTGAAGTGGTTATCAAACGTGACTTCGTAGCTGCCGTTCTGCCGAAAGGCACCATGAAGGCGCTGTAATAGAAACTTTTCCCAAAGGGAACTGCCGTGTTAAACCGTTATCCTTTGTGGAAGTACATTATGCTGATCGTCGTGATTATCGTCGGTCTGCTGTACGCGCTTCCCAACCTGTATGGTGAGGATCCGGCTGTTCAAATCACTGGCGCGCGCGGTGTCGCCGCCAGTGAGCAAACGCTGATCCAGGTCCAGAATACGTTACAACAAGAAAAAATTACCGCGAAGTCTGTGGCACTGGAAGAGGGCGCTATTCTTGCGCGCTTCGACACCACCGACACCCAACTGCGCGCACGAGAAGCGCTGATGGGCGTGCTGGGTGATAAATACGTCGTGGCGCTTAACCTTGCTCCTGCCACCCCGCGCTGGCTGGCTGCCATCAAAGCAGAGCCGATGAAACTCGGTCTTGACCTGCGTGGCGGCGTTCACTTCCTGATGGAAGTCGATATGGACACCGCTCTGGGTAAACTGCAGGAACAAAATATCGATAGCCTGCGCAGCGATCTGCGCGAAAAAGGCATCCCGTATACTACTGTTCGTAAAGAAGACAACTACGGTCTGAGCATCAATTTCCGTGATGCCAGCGCTCGTGATGAAGCAATCGCTTATCTGAGTAAGCGTCATCAGGATTTGGTGATTTCAAGCCAGGGCAGCAATGCGCTGCGCGCTGTGATGACCGATGCCCGTCTGAGCGAAGCCCGGGAATATGCGGTTCAGCAGAACATCAATATCCTGCGTAATCGTGTTAACCAGTTAGGCGTGGCCGAACCGGTGGTTCAACGCCAGGGCGCTGACCGTATCGTGGTTGAATTGCCGGGTATTCAGGACACCGCTCGCGCGAAAGAAATTCTCGGTGCGACGGCAACGCTGGAATTCCGTCTGGTGAACTCCAACGTAGACCAGTCTGCGGCGGCATCCGGACGTGTACCGGGCGATTCCGAAGTGAAGCAGATGCGTGAAGGTCAGCCCGTTGTGCTGTACAAACGCGTGATCCTGACCGGTGACCATATTACCGACTCCACTTCCAGCCAGGACGAGTACAACCAGCCGCAGGTAAACATCTCGCTGGATAGCGCCGGTGGTAACATCATGTCTAACTTCACCAAGGACAATATCGGTAAACCGATGGCGACCCTGTTCGTGGAGTACAAAGACAGCGGTAAGAAAGACGCCAACGGTCGCGCCGTGCTGGTGAAACAGGAAGAGGTGATTAACATCGCCAACATCCAGTCTCGTCTGGGGAACAGCTTCCGTATTACCGGTATCGACAATCCGAATGAAGCGCGTCAGCTCTCTCTGCTGCTGCGTGCCGGTGCGCTGATTGCACCGATCCAGATTGTTGAAGAACGCACGATCGGTCCAACTCTGGGGATGCAGAACATCAAACAGGGTCTGGAAGCGTGTCTGGCAGGCCTGGCGGTGTCCATCCTGTTCATGATCGTGTTCTATAAGAAGTTTGGTCTGATTGCGACCAGCGCGCTGATTGCTAACCTGGTCTTGATTGTCGGCATTATGTCACTGTTGCCGGGCGCTACGCTGAGTATGCCGGGGATTGCGGGTATTGTCTTAACCCTTGCCGTCGCCGTCGATGCGAACGTACTGATCAACGAACGTATTAAAGAAGAGTTGAGTAACGGACGTTCAGTGCAGCAGGCAATCAACGAAGGCTATGCGGGTGCATTCAGCTCCATCTTCGATGCGAACATTACGACGTTGATTAAGGTCATCATTCTGTACGCAGTCGGCACCGGGGCAATTAAAGGGTTCGCGATTACCACCGGTATCGGTGTGGCGACGTCGATGTTTACCGCGATCGTCGGTACACGTGCCATCGTAAACCTGCTGTATGGCGGCAAGCGCGTCAAAAAGCTGTCAATCTGAGGAGTGCGAAGTGGCACAGGAATATACTGTTGAACAATTGAACCACGGCCGTAAAGTCTGGGACTTTATGCGCTGGGATTACTGGGCTTTCGGCATCTCAGGCCTCCTGTTGGTTGCAGCCATTGTCATTATGGGCGTGCGCGGCTTTAACTGGGGTCTTGATTTCACCGGCGGTACGGTTATCGAAATCACGCTGGAAAAACCGGCTGAAATGGACGTGATGCGCGAAGCGCTGGAAAAAGCGGGCTTTGTTGACCCGCTGTTACAGAACTTCGGCAGCAGCCACGACATCATGGTGCGTATGCCACCGACTGAAGGGGCAAACGGCGGTCAGGTGCTGGGCAGCAAAGTGTTGAGTGTGATTAACGAATCCACCAACCAAAACGCGGCGGTGAAGCGAATTGAATTCGTGGGGCCAAGCGTAGGGGCCGATCTCGCGCAAACGGGCGCAATGGCACTGATGGCGGCACTGCTCTCAATCCTTGTGTACGTCGGTTTCCGCTTCGAGTGGCGACTGGCGGCCGGGGTGGTTATCGCGTTGGCGCACGACGTGATCATTACCCTTGGGATCCTCTCGTTGTTCCATATCGAGATTGACCTGACAATCGTGGCATCGCTGATGTCGGTTATCGGTTACTCGCTTAACGATAGTATCGTGGTATCGGACCGTATTCGTGAAAACTTCCGCAAGATTCGTCGCGGTACGCCTTACGAAATCTTTAACGTGTCCCTGACCCAGACGCTGCACCGTACGTTGATCACGTCCGGTACAACGTTAATGGTCATCCTGATGCTGTTCCTGTTCGGTGGGCCGGTTCTGGAAGGCTTCTCGCTGACCATGCTGATCGGTGTGTCCATCGGTACGGCGTCATCTATCTACGTGGCATCAGCGCTGGCGCTGAAGCTGGGTATGAAACGCGAGCATATGCTGCAGCAGAAAGTTGAAAAAGAAGGGGCGGATCAGCCGTCTATTCTGCCGTAATCTGACTTTCAGCCTGCATTCGAAATCCCGGTCGCCAGATCGGGATTTTTCTTTTTATCCTTTCCCTTGTTCCGCAAACACTACTGACACTATGCTGTCAGGAGCCCTGTTTTATAGTCCTTCTGAACTTATCTACAGACAGGAGGATGTATGAAAACGATCGTGAATTGGTTTGAAATTCCCGTAGCGGATCTGGATCGCGCTATCGCATTTTATGAGCCGGTAATGGGGATGACGCTGCGGCGTGAAAAAATGGACTGTTGTGAAATGGCCGTTTTCCCGTATGACGATCCGGCGACGGGGGGCGCGCTGTCAAAATTAGACGGCGTTGAACCTTCCACGCAGGGGGTGATTATTTATCTGCATACGCCAGATCTCGCGGCTACGCTCGACCGGGTTGCCAGTGCAGGCGGTGAATGTGTTTTTGGTCCGCACGATCTCGGGAAAGAGATTGGCACCATTGCGCTGTTTATTGACAGCGAAGGCAACCGTGTAGGTTTACATCAGCCAGCTTAAGAACAGAGAGCCGCTATGACTCGTCGCGCCGACCGTTTATTTCAGATTGTGCAGATCCTGCGTGGCAGGAGGCTGACAACGGCGGCGCTGCTGGCTGAGCGGCTGGAAGTTTCGGAGCGGACAATTTACCGCGACATTCGCGACCTTTCGCTCTCCGGCGTGCCGGTCGAAGGTGAAGCGGGGAGCGGCTATCGTCTGATGGCGGGGTTCGATCTCCCGCCGCTGATGCTGACACAGCGGGAGTCGGAGGCGCTGATTGCAGCCATCCGTCTGCTCAATACAGTCGGTGGCGATTTACTCTCTCGGGAGCTCGAATCCGCGCAGGAAAAAGTGCTGGCAATATTGCCGGAAGAGAGCCGTCGCAAAGCCGAACAGGCGCGCATTTTCGCTCCGGACTTCGGCAGGCTGCCGCATTCGCGCAGCGCGTTTGACGTGATTCATCGCGCCGTTTCTGCCCAACAGGTGCTGGCGCTGCACTATCGTGATGAGGCCGGGCAGCTTACCTGCCGGGACGTTCAGCCGTTGGGGATTTTTTATGAAAGTGAGCACTGGCTGATGGTGGCCTGGTGTGAACGGCGTGAGGATTATCGCTGTTTTCGTCTCGACCGCTGTTTGCGCATAACGCCGCTTGAAAGGCGGTTCAGCGAATGTGCCGATCGTTCGCTCAGTGATTTTTTACGTAAGATCCGCGATGAAATGAATCAATAAAAAAGCCAGCGTGCAGGCTGGCTTTGAGAAAATAATGAATGGTCCGGAGACAATCGTCCTACCATGTTGTGCCTGATGGCGCTGCGCTTATCAGGCCTACGGCTCGATGTACGTTGTTGGCCGGATAAGGGGTTTACCCCGCCATCCGGCATTCCCGACATGCCTTAGAAATTGTAACCGACGACGAGGTAACCACCCCAACCGGTGGAACGAACGTTGAAGTTGCCTTTGCCGAAGTTCAGCTCAGCGTCGTCGTTCCACTGGCCACCGTTGTGCCAGTAACGGGCAACTACGGAGTAGTGCCAGTGATCGTAGTTCAGTGCCAGAATGTGGCTGGACGCGATAGAGTCGTTGGTACGCGCTTTGTTGCCGTTCAGATCGGAGAAGTCGTTGTCGCCCAGATCGGAGCCCCAGTCAAAGTTAGTGAAACCAATGTAGCTCAGGTTACCACCCCACAGTTCGGTAATCGGCACGAAGTATTTCACTTTGAAACGGTAGCCGTCCCATTCGTTTTCGTTCGCGGCACCATAGTTCTGCCACTGGTATTTCGCGTACACGTTCATGGACAGGCTCATCGGCAGGCCAGTGTCGATGTCGGTACCCAGCCCCATGTACCAGGTGCTCTGGCGGCCATCTTTGTTACGACCCATGTCGTAGATATAGTTGTTGGCGATGTACCACTCTTTAAACGGACCAAAGCTCAGATCGGTGTTGGTCAGTTTGTCGATGGAGAAGCGCGGTTCAATTTCCATAAACAGCGGAGAACCGTGGTTCCAGATACCTTTCGCGTCGGTGTTACCACCGAAGAATACAGGTGCATCCATGTAGCCATAGAAGTCAAACCAGTCTTTCTTGGCGAAAGCTTCGTATTCAAGATAAGTATCGTTACGGATCTGCGGTCCAAAACGGGTGTGATAGCTGCCTACCACGTTCACGCTCTGGTGCCACCAGTCGGAAAGATATTGCGGTTTGTCATTTTCCGCTGCGTTGACGGTAAATGACGAGGAGAGCGCGAGCACAGCACCGGCTGCAAGTAATGTTTTTTTCATATTTTTGCCACTGATTGAAAATCCCGTACGGGAGTGAAAAAGGCGCGATCTGCGTAACTAAATATTTCGTGTTTCTGCGGAGCCTATTATAAAAATCATTGCTCACAAAAATCTGTCATGTTTCACAGTTCTATCATTCACGTAATCGATTGCGTTCACGTTTATATGTTTTGGCGCGGCGATTGTACTCAGTTTGGTGAATGTTGCCAACGTTTACTAAAGATGACAGCGATGTAAGAAGATTAACAAAAGGTAGGGGCTGGATGTTGCGGGACGCACAAATGCCCCGCAGAAAGGCTATGGGTTAACGGGTTGGATATCGTGGATGCGAACAAAGCCTAACCGATCCGGCGTCAGGCCATTTAGTTGCAGAGGAATGTCTACATCGCTGGGCGCCAGCACGCTGGCAGGCGCGTTGATGAGTTGATTCTGCACATTCACTTCCTGGTAATTGTCCGTGCTGCCCTGAATCTGCCCATACTCAACGGTGCCGCTAAAGGCCGGGAGTGGGTCGTTAGACTCTCCCTGGATGCGCAACGTCACGCGGGTGCCTTCGGCGTTAGGCGCAATATTAACCAAAGACATGCGCAGCGTTCCTATCTGACTGTTCAGGCGGGCAGGCGTATTAGCGCCCGGCAGCAGATAAACGCCGCTGGTGGATTTCACGTTAAGGCTGTTTTGCTGCGTAATCTTCACTGTCTCTTTATTAAGCTGATTCATCTCTGTGTTGAGTGTGCTAACACTTTGATGCATCTGGCGAACTTCACTTTGCTGAGCGCAGGCGCTGAGGCTTATAAGACTTCCTGCCAGCAGAAATTTTAGGTAACGTCTTGTCATATCTATTATTTCCTGACTTTTCACGATACCGTAATGGTAGATCGGAACGGGCAGAAAGGCATCGATCCTTTGTCTCAAAAGCGTTGCGCCTTTGTTGTCACGTCAGTTCGGGTTAAAATAGATTTCTGTTAACCACCTGGTCAGGACGCCGTATGCATTGCCCATTCTGTTTCGCCGTAGACACAAAGGTAATTGACTCTCGTCTAGTGGGAGAGGGCTCTTCAGTACGCCGCCGCCGGCAGTGTCTGGTTTGTAATGAACGCTTTACCACGTTTGAAGTGGCTGAACTCGTGATGCCGCGGGTGGTAAAAAGCAACGATGTGCGCGAACCGTTCAATGAAGAAAAACTGCGTAGCGGTATGCTGCGCGCACTGGAAAAACGTCCGGTGAGCTCGGATGACGTCGAAATGGCGTTAAATCATATTAAATCGCAGCTGCGCGCCACCGGTGAACGTGAAGTTCCCAGTAAGATGATTGGCAACCTGGTGATGGAGCAACTGAAAAAACTCGATAAAGTCGCCTACATCCGTTTTGCCTCCGTTTACCGCAGTTTCGAAGATATCAAAGAATTTGGCGAAGAGATCGCTCGCCTACAGGATTAAGCCATGCAGGATGAGCTTTATATGGCGCGAGCGCTGAAGCTGGCGCAGCGCGGGCGGTTTACCACCCATCCCAACCCCAACGTCGGTTGTGTCATCGTCAAAGACGGCGATATTGTTGGCGAAGGTTATCACCATCGCGCCGGCGAACCTCATGCGGAAGTGCATGCGTTACGTATGGCGGGAGATAAAGCTAAAGGGGCGACGGCTTACGTCACGCTGGAGCCTTGTAGCCACCACGGTCGCACGCCACCCTGCTGCGATGCGCTGGTTGCCGCCGGCGTGACGCGCGTCGTTGCCGCGATGCAGGATCCGAATCCGCAGGTCGCAGGACGTGGACTTTATCGCCTCCAGCAGGCGGGGATCGACGTCAGCCACGGGCTGATGATGAGCGAAGTGGAAGCATTGAATAAAGGCTTCCTTAAGCGGATGCGCACCGGTTTCCCCTATGTGCAGCTCAAGCTCGGCGCCTCGTTAGATGGGCGCACAGCAATGGCCAGCGGCGAAAGTCAGTGGATAACCTCCCCAGAATCACGCCGCGACGTGCAGCGTTTGCGTGCACAAAGTCATGCCATTCTGACCAGTAGCGCTACGGTGCTGGCGGACAATCCTCAGCTTACCGTGCGTTGGGATGAACTGGGTGACGCCACTCAGGCGGTGTATCCGCAGGAAAATGTGCGCCAGCCGGTGCGCATTGTCATCGACAGCCAGAACCGCGTAACGCCAGAGCATCGGATAACGCAGCAGCCGGGAGAAACCTGGTTTGCCCGCACCAAAGAAGATTCCCACACCTGGCCTGATGCGGTTCGCTCGATTATGGTGCCGGAGCATAACGGCCATCTCGATTTGGTGGTGTTGATGATGCAGCTTGGTAGACAGCAAATTAACAGCATTTGGGTGGAAGCCGGGCCGACGCTCGCAGGCGCTTTGCTCCAGGCGGGCGTGGTCGATGAGCTTATCGTCTATCTTGCGCCTAAACTGTTAGGCAACGATGCCCGAGGATTGTGCGTGCTGCCAGGACTTGAGAAACTCAGTCTGGCACCCCATTTTAAATTCAATGAGATACGTCAGACAGGTCCGGATGTTTGCCTGCATTTGATACCCGCGTAAAGCCTTCCTAATTTAGGAAGCAGCGCGACGTTATTTATGATAAAATCCGCCCCCCTGCGGGGGCTTATATCGAACCCGAAGGAAGAATATGAACATTATTGAAGCTAACGTTGCTACTCCGGACGCTCGCGTCGCCATCACCATTGCGCGTTTCAACAACTTTATCAATGACAGCCTGCTGGAAGGTGCGATTGACGCCCTGAAGCGTATTGGTCAGGTTAAAGATGAAAACATCACCGTCGTCTGGGTTCCGGGGGCTTACGAGCTGCCGCTGGCGGCTGGCGCGTTGGCGAAAACCGGTAAATATGACGCGGTAATCGCGCTGGGTACGGTAATTCGTGGTGGCACTGCGCACTTCGAATATGTTGCCGGTGGCGCAAGCAATGGCCTGGCGCACGTCGCTCAGGAAAGCGAAATTCCGGTCGCCTTTGGCGTACTGACCACCGAAAGTATTGAACAAGCGATTGAACGTGCTGGCACTAAAGCTGGCAACAAAGGTGCGGAAGCTGCACTGACCGCGCTTGAAATGATTAATGTATTGAAAGCCATCAAGGCCTGATTTTTGTAAGGGGAAATCCGTGAAACCTGCTGCTCGTCGCCGCGCTCGTGAGTGTGCCGTCCAGGCGCTCTACTCCTGGCAGTTGTCCCAGAACGACATCGCTGATGTTGAATACCAGTTCCTGGCGGAACAGGACGTGAAAGATGTTGACGTCTTGTACTTCCGTGAACTGCTGTCCGGGGTGGCGACTAACAGCGCATACCTGGATGGCCTGATGAAGCCTTACCTGTCTCGTCTGCTGGAAGAGCTGGGTCAGGTGGAAAAAGCCGTACTGCGTATTGCCCTGTTTGAGCTGTCTAAGCGCAGTGATGTGCCCTACAAAGTGGCAATTAACGAAGCGATTGAACTGGCGAAAACCTTCGGTGCGGAAGACAGTCATAAATTCGTTAATGGCGTGCTGGACAAAGCAGCCCCCGCGATTCGCCCCAACAAAAAGTGATCGTCAGGCCGTCAGTCAAACGGAAATATTTCCGTTTAGCTGGCGGCTTTTTCTTTTTTTTAGCTGAGGCATAACGTATGGCATGCGGCGAATTTTCCCTGATTGCCCGTTATTTTGATCGTGTCAGAAGCTCTCGTCGCGATGTCGAAACCGGTATTGGTGACGATTGTGCGCTTCTGAATGTCCCGGACAAACAGACCCTGGCGATCAGCACCGATACGCTGGTGGCGGGCAACCATTTCCTGGCGGATATCGATCCTGCCGATCTGGCTTATAAAGCCCTGGCGGTAAATTTAAGCGATCTGGCTGCGATGGGTGCCGATCCGGCGTGGTTAACACTGGCAATTACCCTACCGGATGTCGATGAAAGCTGGCTCGAAGCCTTTAGTGACAGTCTATTTGATCTCCTGAATTACTACGATATGCAACTGATTGGCGGTGACACCACGCGTGGCCCACTGTCCATGACGTTGGGTATTCACGGCTACGTTCCTGTCGGTCGGGCGTTAAAACGTTCCGGCGCGAAGCCAGGTGACTGGATTTATGTCACCGGTACGCCTGGCGACAGCGCAGCGGGGCTGGCACTATTACAGAAACGTTTGCAGATTGAAGACGCCGTCGATAATGCCTATCTGCGCACGCGTCACCTGCGGCCGACGCCACGCATTTTGCATGGTCAGGCGCTGCGCGATTTAGCCAGTGCGGCGATCGATCTTTCAGACGGGTTGATATCCGATCTCGGTCATATTGTTAAGGCCAGCGGCTGTGGTGCGCGCATCGACGTTGACGCACTGCCGTATTCCGATGCTGTCCTGCGTCACGTTGACCCGGCGCAAGCATTACGCTGGGCGCTTTCTGGTGGCGAAGATTATGAATTATGCTTTACGGTACCGGAACTGAACCGTGGCGCACTTGATGTGGCGATTGGGCAACTGGGTGTGCCTTTTACCTGCATCGGGCAGATGAGCGCGGAAGTCGAAAGCGTAAGCTTTATCCGTGACGGAGAACCTGTCACTTTTGACTGGAAAGGATATGACCATTTTGCCACGCCATAAAGATGTCGCCAAAAGCCGCCTGAATCTGCTGAATCTGTGGCATTTGCTCGCAACCGGATTTGGTAGCGGCCTTAGCCCCATAGTACCGGGCACGATGGGATCGCTGGCGGCGATCCCATTCTGGTATCTGATGACCTTTCTGCCGTGGCAGCTTTATTCGCTGGTCGTGATGCTCGGCATCTGTATTGGCGTTTATCTTTGCCATCAGACGGCGAAAGACATGGGCGTACACGATCACGGTAGCATTGTCTGGGATGAGTTCATCGGGATGTGGATTACCCTGATGGCGCTGCCGACCAACGACTGGCGTTGGGTCGCCGCCGGGTTCGTTATTTTCCGTATTCTCGATATGTGGAAACCGTGGCCGATCCGCTGGTTCGACCGTAACGTCCACGGTGGGATGGGAATAATGATTGATGATATTGTCGCCGGGGTGCTCTCCGCCGGGATTTTATATTTTATCGGCCATCATTGGCCAATCGGTATCATATAGGTTTCGTAGGCCCGATAAGCGTAGCGCCATCGGGCGATCGGTGCCAGATGGCGCTACGCAACGTTCAACGCTTATTTATATCCCACCACCGGGTGCTGCTTGTACGGCGTTTCCAGCTCGGCAATCTGCTCCGGCTTCAGCGTGATATCTACCGCATTCAACAGTTCATCCAACTGCTCTTCGCGTGACGAACCGATAATCGGCGCGGCAATGCCGGGTTTGCTTAACAGCCACGCCAGCGCGACCTGCGCACGCGTGACACCAAGTTCTTCGCTCACGCGCGCTAAGCGCTCGGCAATTTGCGCGTCATTTTCATCGCTTTCGCTATACAGCCTTTTCCCGACCTCATCGGATACCAGCCTTGCGGTTGATTCTCCCCAGGGGCGCGTTAACCGGCCTCGCGCCAGCGGACTCCATGGGATCACCGCCACGCCTTCCTGATAGCACAGCGGGAACATCTCGCGTTCTTCTTCCCGATAGATCAGATTGTAGTGATCCTGCATGGTGACGAATTGCGCCCAGCCATGCTGCTTTTGCAGCGCCAGTGCCTGAGCAAACTGCGACGCATGCATAGAGGAAGCGCCGATATAACGCGCTTTGCCGGCTTTCACTACGTCATTCAGTGCTTCCAGCGTCTCTTCAATCGGCGTGTTGTAGTCCCAGCGGTGAATTTGCAGAAGATCGACGTACTCCATGCCGAGGCGTCGCAGACTGTCGTCGATGGAACGCAGGATTTGGGCGCGGGATAAGCCTTCCGGCAGATCGTCAACCTGATGGAACACTTTTGTCGCCACCACCACCTCGTCACGACGGGCAAAATCGCGCAGCGCACGGCCAACGATCTCTTCGCTGCTGCCAGCGGAGTAGCTGTTGGCGGTATCGAAAAAGTTAATGCCGCCCTCAAGGGCGCGTTTAATGATAGGGCGACTGCTTTCTTCCGGAAGCGTCCATGCATGATTACCACGATTCGGCTCACCGAATGTCATGCAGCCGAGACAAAGGCGGGAAACCCGAAGGTCAGTTTTACCCAGGGTATTGTATTGCATATGGTTGCTCCTGCTAGGCGGATGATTCTTTAAGCATAGCAGGAGCAAAGTTGTGATTATGCCAACCAGGCCTTAATTTTGGCCTCAATACCCGCGGCATTCAGCCCCAGCTCAGCGCGAATTTCGTCCTGAGTTCCCTGAGGAATAAAGTAGTCCGGCAGGCCAATATTGAGTACCGGCACGGGTTTACGATGCGCCATCAACACTTCGTTCACTCCGCTGCCCGCGCCGCCCATGATGGCGTTTTCTTCAATAGTGACTAACGCCTCATGACGTTCTGCCATTTCGAGGATCAGCGCCTCATCCAGCGGCTTCACAAAACGCATATCCACCAGCGTCGCGTTGAGAGCGTCCGCCACGGCAGCGGCTTCCGGCATCAGCGTGCCAAAGTTCAGGATCGCCAGCTTCTCGCCGTCACGTTTCACGATGCCTTTGCCTATTGGCAATTTTTCCAGCGGCGTCAGTTCAACGCCGACCGCATTGCCGCGCGGGTAGCGAACGGCCGTGGGGCCATCGTTATAGTGATAGCCAGTAAACAGCATCTGGCGGCATTCGTTTTCGTCGCTCGGGGTCATAATGACCATCTCAGGAATGCAGCGCAGATAAGAGAGATCGAACGCGCCCTGGTGCGTTTGCCCGTCAGCGCCAACTATCCCGGCGCGATCGATTGCAAACAACACCGGCAGCTTTTGAATGGCGACATCGTGCAGCACTTGATCGTAGGCGCGCTGCAGGAAGGTGGAGTAGATCGCAACGACCGGTTTGTAACCGCCAATCGCCAGTCCGGCAGCAAAGGTCACCGCATGCTGCTCGGCGATCGCCACGTCAAAGTACCGATCCGGGAATTTACGCGAGAACTCGACCATGCCAGAACCTTCGCGCATCGCCGGGGTGATGGCCATCAGCTTACTGTCTTTCGCCGCTGTTTCACACAGCCAGTCGCCAAAGATCTTTGAGTAACTCGGCAGGCCGCCGCTGCTTTTTGGTAGGCAGCCGCTGGAAGGATCGAATTTTGGCACCGCGTGGAAGGTGATCGGGTCTTTTTCTGCGGGTTCATAGCCACGACCCTTCTTGGTCATGATATGCAGGAACTGCGGGCCTTTCAGGTCGCGCATGTTTTTCAGCGTGGTGATAAGCCCGAGCACATCGTGACCGTCGACCGGACCGATGTAGTTAAAGCCCAGCTCTTCAAACAGCGTGCCGGGGACCACCATGCCTTTGATATGTTCTTCAGTGCGTTTAAGCAGTTCTTTGATCGGCGGGACGCCGGAGAACACTTTTTTCCCGCCCTCTCGCAGGGTGGAGTAGAGCTTGCCGGAAAGCAGTTGCGCAAGGTGGTTATTCAGCGCGCCGACGTTCTCGGAGATCGACATTTCATTGTCGTTGAGGATCACCAGCATGTCCGGCTTGATGTCGCCGGCATGGTTCATCGCTTCAAACGCCATGCCTGCGGTGATGGCGCCATCGCCGATAACACAGACGGTGCGGCGCTCTTTGCCTTCTTTCATTGCGGCGACCGCTACGCCAATGCCCGCGCTGATTGAGGTGGATGAGTGGCCGACGCTCAGCACGTCGTATTCGCTCTCACCGCGCCATGGGAACGGATGCAGGCCGCCTTTCTGGCGAATGGTGCCGATTTTATCGCGGCGTCCGGTGAGGATTTTGTGTGGGTAAGCCTGATGGCCTACGTCCCAGATGAGCTGGTCAAACGGGGTGTTATAGACATAGTGCAGCGCCACGGTGAGTTCCACCGTGCCCAGCCCGGAGGCGAAATGTCCGCTGGAACGACTCACGCTGTCGAGTAAATAGCGGCGCAGTTCGTCGCAGAGTTTCGGCAGACTCTCTTTCGGCAGAAGTCGCAACTCCTGGGTGGAGTCGACCAGTGCCAGGGTAGGGTATTTGGCTATATCAAAACTCATCGCAAGCTCATTGGATATGTTGTTTATTTATTACGCTGGATTATGTAGTCCGCTAGCGCTTCCAGTGCCGAGGTATCCAGTGATTGCGCAGCCAGCTGGTTTAACGACTGGCGGGCATCATCAATCAGATCCCTGGCTTTTTTGCGGGCATGCTCAAGCCCCAAAAGTGCAGGATAGGTACTTTTGCCAAGCTGCTGGTCAGCACCCTGACGTTTACCCAACGTTGCAGTATCGCCTACCACATCCAGAATGTCATCCTGAACCTGGAAGGCCAGGCCGATACTTTCTGCGTATTTATCGAGTATCGGCAAAGCATTTCGTCCTTTTTCTCCGGCGCTTAACGCACCCAGACGCACTGCGGCGCGAATCAGCGCCCCGGTCTTATGACGATGAATTTTTTCCAGCGCTTCCAGTGGAACCTGTTTTCCTTCCGCGTCGAGATCGAGCGCCTGGCCGCCGCACATTCCGGCGATGCCGCTGGCGTTCGCCAGTTCGGAGAGCATGGCAATCCGGTCACGGTCGGCGACCTCCGGCATCGGCGCATCGCTAAGAATCGCGAAGGCCAGCGTTTGCAGCGCATCGCCAGCCAGAATCGCATTGGCTTCGCCAAATTTGACATGACAGGTTGGCAGTCCACGGCGCAGATCGTCATTATCCATGGCAGGTAAATCGTCATGGATCAGGGAATAAGCGTGAATGCATTCCACGGCGGCGGCTGGGGCATCCAGGGTGCTCAGACTCACGTTAAACATTTGTCCGGTGGCGTAAACCAAAAACGGGCGCAGACGTTTACCGCCTAATAATGCACCATACTGCATGGTTTCAACCACGGGAGTGTTCTGAAAGGGCAGTGGAGCGATAAAACGGCTTAATGCCTGATTAGCTTGCTCTACGTACGCCTGTAGTTGCTGCGAAAAATCCATTTACTCATTATCCGGTGTAAAAGGCGTTGGGGTTGCGTCTTCATTGTCCGACAGCAGGATTTGCACACGCTGTTCAGCCTGCTGCAGTTTGGCCTGCCCCTGACGTGCCAATTGCACGCCGCGTTCGAATTCATTCAGCGCCTCTTCCAGCGGCAGATCGCCACTTTCAAGACGGGTCACAATTTGCTCCAGCTCGTTCAGCGATGTCTCAAAGCTGACGGGCGCCTCGTTTTTCTTCGGCATAATGATTGTCTGACTCTCTGTAATAACAGCACACGACTATGGTAACGGACTCGCACTGATAAGCAAATAACGCGCAATGTGCACAGGAGCCACGCGATGGTGATATACTTGCGCGCCTGGATGCAGTCGCGGGTATGGGCTGCTGTATTATTTTCCATCACAAGCCTTTCAGGGCTTGCTTAAGAACCATTGCCGCCATGAAGTTTATCATTAAATTGTTCCCGGAAATCACCATCAAAAGCCAATCTGTGCGCTTGCGCTTTATAAAAATGCTGACCGGAAACATTCGTAACGTTTTAAAGCACTATGATGAAACCCTCGCCGTTGTCCGTCATTGGGATAACATCGAGGTTCGCGCCAAAGATGAAAATCAGCGTCTGGCGATTCGCGACGCGCTCACCCGCATTCCCGGTATCCATCATATTCTCGAAGTTGAAGACGTGCCGTTTACCGATATGCACGATATTTTCGAGAAGGCGCTGGCGCAGTACCGTGAACAACTGGAAGGTAAAACCTTCTGCGTGCGCGTTAAGCGTCGCGGTAAACACGAGTTTAGCTCGATTGACGTTGAACGTTACGTGGGCGGTGGTTTAAACCAGCATATTGAATCGGCGCGCGTGAAACTGACCAACCCGGATGTCACCGTGCATCTGGAAGTGGAAGACGATCGTCTGCTGCTGATTAAAGGCCGTTACGAAGGTATTGGCGGTTTCCCGATTGGCACCCAGGAAGATGTGCTGTCGCTGATTTCTGGCGGCTTCGACTCCGGCGTTTCTAGCTATATGCTGATGCGTCGCGGCTGCCGTGTTCACTATTGCTTCTTTAACCTTGGCGGCGCGGCGCATGAAATCGGCGTTCGTCAGGTGGCGCATTACCTGTGGAACCGCTTCGGCAGTTCGCACCGCGTGCGCTTTGTGGCCATCAATTTCGAGCCGGTAGTCGGCGAGATCCTCGAAAAAGTCGATGACGGTCAGATGGGCGTCGTGCTCAAGCGCATGATGGTGCGTGCGGCGTCGAAAGTGGCTGAACGCTATGGCGTACAGGCGCTGGTGACCGGTGAAGCATTGGGTCAGGTTTCCAGCCAGACGCTGACCAACCTGCGCCTGATCGACAATGTTTCTGATACGCTGATTCTGCGTCCGCTGATCTCTTACGATAAAGAGCACATTATCAACCTGGCGCGGCAGATCGGGACCGAAGATTTTGCCCGCACCATGCCGGAATACTGCGGCGTCATTTCAAAAAGCCCGACGGTCAAAGCCATCAAAGCGAAGATTGAAGCGGAAGAAGAGAACTTCGACTTTAGCATCCTTGATAAGGTGGTTGAAGAGGCGAGCAACGTGGATATCCGCGAAATCGCCCAGCAGACCCAGCAGGACGTGGTGGAAGTGGAAACCGTCAGCGGCTTTGGCGCTAACGACGTGATTCTGGATATCCGCTCCATTGATGAGCAGGACGATAAGCCGCTGAAGGTGGAAGGCGTGGATGTGGTTTCACTGCCGTTCTACAAGCTGAGCACCAAATTCGGCGATCTCGATCAGAGCAAAACCTGGCTGCTGTGGTGTGAACGCGGCGTGATGAGTCGCCTGCAGGCGCTGTATCTGCGCGAGCAGGGCTTTGAGAACGTGAAGGTTTATCGCCCGTAATACTCTTGCCTGATGGCGCTGCGCTTATCAGGCCTACAAATTGTGCGATTTTGTAGGCCGGATAAGGCATTTATGCCGCCATCCGGTAGTGTGAGCAGGGCTTTGAGAACGTAAAAGTTAAACGCCCGTAATCCTCATGCCCGGCCTGAGCATTATTCGTAGTAGTTGTAAATTCCCGCCGCCATCACCAGTTGCGATGCCACTTCATGGGCTTTCTCGCGCCCGACCAAGAGATCGATGATCTTCAGGCCAAAATCGATGGAGGTGCCCGGAGCCTGGCTGGTCAGCAGCTTTACTCTCGGGTCCCACACCACGCGTTTATCCTGCCACTGTTCCGCAGGGATTTTATCCTTCAGCGCCGGGAAGCCGGTCATATTGCCGATGGGGAAAATATCGTGCGGGGCGAGAACGGTCGCCGCTGCCGCGCAAATGGCGGCAACGATACGTCCGGAGCGGTGGAATTGCTTCACGGTTTCGACCAGCAGTACGCTGTCGCGGAAACACTCCGCGCCTTTGATGCCGCCGGGTAATACGATAATGTCGAAATCGCCATCCGCGACTTCGACCAGCGGCGCATCCGCCAGCAGCTTCACGCCGCGTGAGCAGACGATTTCGAGGCTACCGTCGCTGGCGACGCTCGCCGTCGTGACGTTGATACCGCCGCGAACCATTAGATCGATAGTGGTGACCGCTTCCGTCTCTTCACTACCAGGGGCGAGGCATACCAGAGCCGATGCGCTCATATTCATTCTCCTTTCGCTTTACTAATTCGAACAGACGGCTGTTTTCCGGGACGGCAATGCCGTGCGCTCGCGCGCGTTTCAACAAGTAGCCGGTGATGTAGTCGATCTCGGTATGGCGCAGAGCACGGATGTCCTGCAACATCGACGAGATATTTTCCGCCGTACTGTCAATCACTTGCTCAACATAATAGCGTAGATCATCGGCGGAGGTATGGTGTCCTTCACGCGCGATGACTGCTGCAACCTCCTGACAGATAAGGGCGATCTGATCCGGATGCTCACGCAGTTCGCCGTTCGGGCAATTCCACAGTGCCGTCAACGGATTGATCGCGCAGTTCACTGCCAGCTTGCGCCACAGTTCGGCACGAATATTGTTGTGCCAGGCGACGTCAGGCAACACGCTTTGCAGTTTATCGGCGAGGTAGCTGAAATCGCCGTCCTGCTCGCGCGCGGGACCAATATGCGTGGTGCCGTTAGCAACATGAATAATGACGTTGCCGTCGCGGCGCGCGGCATGGGTGGTGGTTCCCATCAGCAGCGGTTGGCGAATCATTTGAAGCTCTTCAATGGTGCCCATGCCGTTATGAATCAACAGAATTGGCGTCGTTTCGGCCAGAACTGGCGCGAGACTTTTCACCGCGTCGGAAACTTGCCAAGCCTTAAGCGTGACCAGCAGCAGATCGCTGGTGGCTAAAAACTCGGGGTCGTTCGCCGTCAGGGATTCGTTAAAGATGGAACCATCCGTTTCAACCACGTTAACGCTGCAATACGGCTGCGGCACCCGCAGCCAGCCTTGTACTTCATGCCCTTGTTTGCACAGCGCAGTAAGCCATAATTGCCCTAAGGCACCGCATCCCAGTACGGTAATTTTCATTCTTCCTCCTCACCCGCAACAGCACCGAGTGTTATAACGCTAAGTATAGCGCCATCGGCTAAGCTTCTCGTTATGCTTCGTTGCAGGTATTATGCAACGCAACAAAAATGAAGGGAGAAGAAAAGATGCCATCTTTCGATATTGTTTCTGAAGTTGATCTGCAGGAAGCGCGTAACGGCGTGGATAATGCTATCCGTGAGGTTGAGTCACGCTTCGATTTTCGTGGCGTTGAGGCGAGTATTGAGCTGAATGATGCCAACAAGACCATTAAAGTGCTGAGCGAGTCTGATTTCCAGGTCAATCAGCTTTTAGATATTCTACGCGCCAAGCTGCTCAAGCGCGGCATTGAAGGGACATCGCTGGATGTGCCGGAAGAGTTCGTGCACAGCGGGAAAACCTGGTATGTGGAAGCGAAGCTGAAGCAGGGTATTGAAAGCGCGGTACAGAAGAAAATCGTTAAGCTGATTAAAGACAGCAAGCTGAAGGTGCAGGCGCAGATTCAGGGCGAAGAAATCCGGGTGACCGGGAAATCCCGCGACGATCTCCAGTCCGTGATGGCGCTGGTACGCGGCGGCGATTTAGGTCAGCCGTTCCAGTTTAAAAACTTCCGCGATTAATAATTAAGGAGTAGATGCGAAAGCATCTACTCCTTTGCTTATGTCTAACCTGGCTTAATATTACAGATAGAAAAGGCTAAGCGTGGCCTGGCCGTCAAGATCTGTATCGTCGGTAATAGCCAGCGTCGCCGTATTTTGAACAGCCGTGGAAACGGCCATCGGGAAGGTAGCGTTGGTAAAGGCTAGCGGTTCAACCGTACCCTTTGCCGCACCCGTAAAAATGTCGGCCCCATCGCCTGAAATCAGACCCGTCGATTTTAATATCCATGGTGATGATGAAGTATTTAAATGGCTGCCATAAATAAAATCGCCGGAAGCGCCGTCAAGAACGATGCTATCGGTTTTGACAAATAAAGAATAGTTTCCGATTTTAACACCGTCGGTTGTCTTTCCGAGTCCCATAACACCGGAACTAAAGGAAACACTATTACCGTTAAAGTCGCCGTTTTTAACCTCAATGACAGCTTCGGTATTTGGACGATCGTCATCTACATAGAATGCAACTTTAGTCGGCACAGAGCAGCTAATCGACAGGTCGATATCTTTTTGACCCAGTTGGTTAACTTCAGTTGCGGACAACTCGGACAGTCGAATAGTACCATAGTCCGCAACGCCACCGTTGCCCAGGGTTGGCGTACAGGCCGCATTCGTCAGCGTACCTTTAACTTTCAGTACTGCTGTTGGGTCGGCGGCAAAAGCGGAGGTAACACACAACGCGAGTGTAGAAGCGAGAAGAATTTTTTTCATTTGTTAATCCATAACATGTCAATAAAAATACATTCAGAATAGATATATGTGGTAATAGCATGTCTCTTCCATAAATAAAAAGCTGAGTTTCATGCTTAAAATAAATTCTATTTAAAATTTGTATTTATACAATTTAGTAAATTTAACTGCTGTTTTAAGATGGTGTGAATATATTTATTTGATGAAGAGGTGGCGGGATTGTATTGTTGTAGTGATAATTGTTTGCTGTATTTTTAGATAAAACCAATGAAAAATTGTAACGTATGATGCTTATCTGCAAACAAAAAAGTAGATTTTGTTTCTTAATGTTTTAGCTAATATATATTTGACATAGCTTATATGAATGAATATCTGCTCAGAGAGGTCAGGCACGTTTCTAAAAGTGCCTGACATTATTGTACAGAACCTTAAATCAGGGCTTGCTCGACTTCGTAGCGATTGGTCACTTTACTGTCAATTTTAACGTAGACGCTACGTTCTTCCGGAACGATAAATACCTGGCTCACTCCTTCTTTCGCCTCGAGGCGCTGCTGTAACAAGGCATTGATCTCGACGCCTTCTGGAATTTCCACGCGCAGGCTGCTGACGTAAGGCGGCTCTTTCATCGTACTTGCCACTGCCAGCCATACCATCGCCAGCAGCGCGCCAAACAGAAATACGGTCTGGCCGTCAAACATCCCATCAACCCAGCCGCCCAGCGAGCCGCCAATCGCAACGCCCAGGAACTGGCTGGTGGAGTAGACGCCCATTGCCGTACCTTTATATCCTGCCGGTGACTCTTTACTGATAAGCGAGGGGAGAAGGGCTTCCATCAGATTAAAGGCAAGGAAAAACAACTGAACGCCGATGATCAATTCCCAGAAGTGCGACCCCGCGCCCCAGAGAACAATTTCGGCAATCACAATCAGAGCTACGCAGCCTAAGAACACCCGTTTCATCTGGCGTTTGACTTCGGCGTAAATAATAAACGGTACCACCGAGCCAAACGAAATGAGCATCGTCACCAGATACACTTTCCAGTGCTCGGCGGCGGGCAGTCCCGCATCGGCAAGCTGACCGGGCAGGGCGACAAAGGTGGACATCAGTAAAATGTGCAGACACATAATGCCAAAGTTAAGTTTCAGCAGTCTGGGCTCGGCCAGCACTTTACTGAAGCTGCCTTTGACCATCCCCGACTCGCGGTTCAGAACATGGTTCTTGCTGTCTGGCACCACCCAGAGGGTAATGATGATTCCCGCGGTGGCGAGAATGGCAATCATCCAGAACAGGGCGTTAAGACCAAGTGCGTGCGTGATAATCGGCCCTAACACCATCGCAATGGCGAAGGTGATGCCAAAGCTGACGCCGATAAAAGCCATCGCTTTAGTGCGATTTTGCTCGCGGGTTAAGTCTGAGAGAAGCGCCATCACGGCGGCGGCAATCGCCCCGGAGCCTTGTAGCGCGCGACCAAGAATAATGCCCCAGATGGAGTCCGAGAGCGCAGCAATGATGCTGCCGAGGATAAACACCGCCAGCCCGCCGACAATCAGCGGTTTACGCCCAATGCGATCGGAAAGAAGCCCAAACGGGATTTGAAAAATGGCCTGCGCCAGACCGTAAATGCCTATCGCAAGGCCAATTAACGCCTCGCTGGCACCCTGTAACGCCATGCCGTAAGTGGTCAGAACCGGCAGGACCATAAACATGCCAAGCATGCGCAATGAAAATACGGTCCCTAAACCCCAGGTGGCGCGCAACTCACCCAGCGTCATTTTATAATCGTTCATTCCCACCTCTGTCTGAATTTCGCGACTAGTGTAAAGCGGGAAGAGGGCGGGGTAAATATGAGGTTAATGAACAAATGTTGTGGATGTGTGCGGGGGCATATAAAACAAAAATGCCGGATGGCGATACTCACGTATCTTATCCAGCCTACAGGTAACGCACCATTTGTAGGCCGGATAAGGCGTCAGTCGCCATCCGGTATTTATAAACAACTCACTTACCAGACGTAAGCCAGCAGGTTGTGCGAATCGGGCACCATAAAATCGACTGACATCATCACGCTCAGCGCGGTAATGGCGATGATGGAGAAGCCGAACAGCTTACGCGCCCAGACTCTGTCATCTTCCACTTTATAGCCGCGCAGCGCCATGCCCAGCCACCAGACGCTCACCGCCGCGGCGACCACCAGGTATTTATACCCGGCATAGCCACCCAGAGAGAGCATCAGCGTGGCGATAGCAAACGCGATGATGTACAGCGTAATGTGGTTCTTCGCCACCGAAATGCCTTTCACCACCGGCAGAACCGGGATGTTGGCAGCCTGATAATCCTTAAAACGGAAGATCGCGATGGCGTAAGAGTGCGGCATCTGCCACAGGCTGAAAATCGCCAGCAGAATCAGCGCGCCGCTGTCGAACTCGCCGGTCACGGCGCAGTAGCCGATAACCGGCGGCGCTGCGCCAGAGAGCGAGCCGATCAGGGTGCCGTAGACTGAGTGGCGTTTCATATACAGGCTATAAACGCCCACATAAACCACAAAGCCCATCACACCCAGCCAGCAGGCCAGAGGATTCGCGCCAAACCACAGCAGCATGAAGCCAGCAATACCCAGTAGGGTGGCGTACACCAGCGAGACAGCAGGAGAAATCAGGCCCTTAACCAGCACCCGATTTTTGGTCCTTTCCATCTTCCTGTCGATATCCCTGTCGATGTAGTTGTTAAATACACAACCCGACGCCACAACCAGTGACACCCCGACCAACGTGTAGATGAAGAGGGGATAATCAATGCTGCCTTTGGAGGCCAGCAGGAACCCCCCGATCACCGAGATCAGGTTGCCAAAGATGATGCCTGGTTTCGTTACTTGCAGGTATTGCTTAAACATCATAACCGCCGCTCTTAGTGCATCATCATGTTGTAGTTCAGGTTCCACATGATCCAGATGGAGCCTACAACCAGGATGGCGATGATCAGCACGGTAAAGACGAAGGCCGTCATGTTCCAGCCTTCATCAGACTTGGTGTTCATGTGCAGGAAGCACACCAGATGCACCAGAATCTGCACCACTGCCATTGCCAGGATTGTCCCCAGGATTACGGCCGGAGAAGCAGCACCCGTCATCACCATCCAGAACGGGATCACCGTCAGGATGATCGACAGGATGAAACCTGTCATGTAGGTTTTCACGCTGCCGTGGGACGCGCCGCCGTGATCGGTAGAATGACTCATTACATCGCCCCCATCAGATAAACAACGGTGAATACGCAGATCCACACCACGTCCAGGAAGTGCCAGAACAGGCTCAGGCACATGATACGGGTGCGGTTGGTGCTGGTCAGGCCGCGACGAGCGATCTGTACCATCAGCACCGCCATCCAGATAAGACCGGAAGTGACGTGCAGACCGTGCGTACCCACCAGCGCGAAGAACGCAGACAGGAAGCCACTGCGATCCGGGCCCATACCGTTAACAATCAGGTGATGGAATTCATAGATTTCCATCCCGATAAACCCGGCACCGAACAAGAAGGTCAACGCCAGCCAGGAAACTACCTGGCTCTTGTTGTTCTTGTGCATGGCGATCGCCGCCATGCCGTAGGTGATGGAGCTGAATAACAGCAGGAAAGTTTCAACCAGAACGAACGGCAGCTCGAAAATGTCCTTGCCTGTTGGGCCACCCGCGGTGCCGTTCACCAGAACGGCGTAGGTCGCAAACAGGATAGAGAACAGAATGCAGTCGCTCATCAGGTAGATCCAGAATCCGAAGATTTTGTTCTCACCTGCGTCGTGGTGCCCGTGTCCGTGCGCGTGGGCAGTCGCGTTCGTCAAAGTATCAGTTGCCATTTTTCAGCCCTGCCTTAGAAATCTCATCGAAATGCTGGTTTTCCAGTTTTTCGACTTCCTGGACTGGTACGTAGTAGTCCACGTCCTCGTCAAAGCTTTTCACAATCCAGGTGATGATCATGCCTGCGAAACCTACGATCGCTAGCCACCAGATATGCCAGATCATGGCGAAACCGAAGACCGTCGAGAAGGCAGTGATGACGATACCCGCACCGCTGTTCTTCGGCATATGAATCTCTTCATAATGCGCAGGCTGTTTGTACGCTTCACCTTTTTCTTTCATTTCCCAGAAGGCATCACGCTCGTGGACGTGTGGCACAACGGCAAAGTTATAGAACGGAGGCGGAGAAGAGGTTGCCCACTCCAGCGTACGACCACCCCACGGGTCACCGGTCAGGTCACGGTTCTGCTCGCGGTCGCGA
This sequence comes from Citrobacter sp. RHB25-C09, assembly GCF_013836145.1. Classification (NCBI taxonomy): domain Bacteria; kingdom Pseudomonadati; phylum Pseudomonadota; class Gammaproteobacteria; order Enterobacterales; family Enterobacteriaceae; genus Citrobacter; species Citrobacter sp. RHB25-C09. The sequence continues at coordinate 1,171,374 of NZ_CP057483.1, forward strand.
ATAGATACGTACATCTGAATGAATTGACACAGGATACCCAGTGCAATCAACGCGGCGCCACAGGCGGCCACTACCAGCATCGGATGGAACTGTGGATCAATCTGCTGGCTCAGACGACGGGTCATCCCCATAAAGCCCAGCACGTACAGCGGCATAAACGCCACGAAGAAGCCGATGATCCAGAACCAGAACGCGCGTTTACCCCAGGTTTCGTTCAGCGTGAAGCCGAACGCTTTAGGCCACCAGTAGGTCATCCCTGCGAAGCAGCCGAAGACCACGCCGCCGATGATAACGTTATGGAAGTGCGCAATCAGGAACAGACTGTTGTGCAGAACGAAGTCTGCGCCCGGAACCGCCAGCAGTACGCCGGTCATGCCGCCGACCGAGAAGGTCACGATAAAGCCAATCGTCCACAGCATCGCTGAGTGGAACACGATACGGCCCTGATACATGGTGAACAGCCAGTTGAAGATCTTCACCCCGGTCGGGATGGCGATAATCATGGTGGTGATACCGAAGAAGGCGTTTACGTTTGCGCCTGCACCCATGGTGAAGAAGTGGTGCAGCCAAACAATGAACGACAGAACGGTAATACACACGGTTGCCCACACCAGCGAGGTGTAACCAAACAGACGTTTACGTGAGAAGGTTGCCGCGATTTCGGAGAACACCCCGAACACCGGCAGGATCAGAATGTACACTTCCGGATGGCCCCAGGCCCAAATCAGGTTGATGTACATCATCATGTTGCCGCCCATATCATTGGTGAAGAAATGGGTGCCCAGATAGCGATCCAGGGTCAGCAACGCGACGGTAACCGTCAGAATCGGGAAAGAAGCGATAATCAGAATGTTCGCGCACAGCGATGCCCAGGTAAACACCGGCATCTTGAACATGGTCATTCCCGGTGCACGCATCTTAATGATGGTCACAAAGAAGTTGATACCGGTCAGTGTGGTACCTATACCGGACAACTGGACTGCCCATATCCAATAATCGACCCCGACGCTTGGACTGTACTCTATTCCCGAGAGCGGCGGATACGCCAGCCAACCGGTCTGCGCGAATTCACCTACGCCCAGAGACAAGTTAACCAGGATTACGCCGACAACGGTGAACCAGAAGCTCAGGTTGTTCAGGAACGGGAACGCAACGTCACGCGCACCGATCTGTAGCGGAACCACCAGGTTCATCAGACCGATAACGAATGGCATTGCCACGAAGAAGATCATAATCACGCCGTGAGCCGTGAAGATCTGGTCGTAGTGGTGAGGTGGCAGGAAGCCCGCCTCACCCGCAGAAGCCAGCGCTTGCTGACTACGCATCATGATGGCGTCGGCAAAGCCACGAATCAACATGACGATTGCGACGATGACATACATGATGCCAAGGCGTTTGTGGTCAACCGAAGTTAGCCACTCTTTCCACAGGTAGGTCCACTTACCGAAGTAAGTGATCAGGCCGAGTAAGGCCGCACCACCGATGATAATGGCAGCGATCGTAACCATGACAATTGGTTCATGGAACGGAACTGCATCCAGTGTCAATTTTCCGAACATCGTTTTCTTCCTCGGCCCTTATTGAGCGGCTTCCGCGTGGCTCATGTCCATGCCTTCCATTCCTTCGTGCGAGCTGTGCTCACCTTCTGGTTGGGTCATGTCCATGCTCTTACCGTGAGCCATAAATTTGTTAATGACGTCCTTAAACAAATCCGGTTTCACGTTGGAGAAATATTCCACCTTGTTGTACTCGCTAGGCGCAGCCAGTTTCTCGAACGCGGCCATATCGTTCATGGCGTTCGGTGACTGTTTCGCTTTAGCAACCCACTGGTCGAATGCAGCGCGGTCCGGAGTGGCAATAGCTTTGAACTTCATACCTGAGAAGCCCGGTCCGCTATAGCTTGCGGAGATACCGTCATAGGTACCGGCTTCATTGGCGATCAGATGCAAACGAGTTTGCATACCGGCCATGGCATAAATCTGGCTACCCAGACGCGGGATAAAGAAGGAGTTCATCACGGAGTTAGAGGTCACTTTGAAGTAAACCGGAGTGTTCGCCGGGAAGGCGATTTCATTCACGGTTGCAATGCCCTGTTCCGGATAGATGAAGAACCATTTCCAGTCCATGGAAACCACTTCGATGGTAATCGGCTTCTCGTCATGGGCCAGCGGTTTGCTTGGCTCAAGCGCATGGGTAGTTTTCCAGGTAAGCACGGCAAGGAAAATGATGATCAGAATAGGCACCGTCCAGACTACAGCTTCCACTTTATTGGAGTGTGACCAGTTCGGGCTGTACTTCGCATCTTTATTGCTTGCACGATACTTCCAGGCGAAACCAACCGCCATCAAGATTGCAGGGATAACGACGATCAACATCAGGCCAAATGCCGTCAGTATCAGAGAACGTTGCTCCAGTCCAATCTGTCCTTTGGGATCTAACAGCGCAGAATTACAGCCACTGAGTAAGGCAGTGCCTGCAAATAATGACAACCATCCCAAACTTTTATTGTATTTCCTGAGTCTCATTTAACGACCTCAATTCCACGGGACCTGGTGGCGTTTAAAGTGTGGGGGCATTTTACGGGAAGGTTACATTACTGTAAACATCATTGGATCTGTGTTACTGGGTTCTGCCGACCATGTCACACATGTTGCAAGATATGTCGACCTGTCATTTAGAACCTGTTGCAAAATCACGTTATAACGAAAGCGGGAGCGGAGGGGAGAGGCTGAGGGCAATTGGTATAACCAATGCTAAAATAAAACAAATGGTTAACAATTAATTATCAATATAAAGACAATTGAGTGACAAAAAATAAATAACACTTTGCTGAATCGTGTTAGGAAAATTAATACTATTAAAAGCGCCAATAATTTCCAATTCGTAAGGCGCACAAAATAACAAATATTATTTTTTCTCTCTGACGAATATTTAGCCGATATAATTTCAGGCAGTGATTACAACGGCTAAATATTGTTGCGGACTTACACCAGTCGGGCTTTACGCAGTGCCAGATAGTCGAGGAACCCACCCAATACGATACCGCAAACGGCAACGCCCACCGCCACTTCAAGGAGTCCTGGCAGGAAGGAAAAATGGGTGTAGTCTAAGGCGTTCATCGATAACAGCAGTAGCCAGACCGCCAGCAGTCCGCAGCCCACCATCAGGACATTTAATGCCAACCGATAGGCGGTACGAAACTCGGTTCGCGGCAGGAAGCTATCGTTCTTCTGAGTATATTCCAGCGTTTGTCGGCATATCAGCAGCAGAAGCAGGCCTGGTACCGCTGCCACCACGGAGAAAAGATAGAAGGTCGGCCAGCCGTGCGCTTCCACAAACCAGCCCGCCACCGGGCCAACGTAAACCCGTCCTACCGCAGAGAGAGCTGATAACAGTGCGAACTGGGTCGCGGAAAACGATTTATTACACAGCGTCATCAGCAGCGCGACAAAGGCTGAGGTCCCCATTCCGCCACACAGGTTTTCGAAAAACACGGCCGTGGCCATGCTAATCATATTTTTATCGGTTATTGAAAGCAGCCAGTATCCCGCATTGGACACGCCCTGCAGAATACCGAAGATCATCAGCGCACGGAAAAGCGTTAGCCTCTGCATCAACACCCCACCGTACAGCGCGCCCACGATGGTTGCCAACAACCCTAACGTTTTATTGACGACCCCGACTTCTCCCGCATCAAACCCAACACCGCGAATCAAAAAGGTGGTCGTCAGACTCATAGCAAAAGCATCACCCAGCTTATAAAGGATGATGAGCAGCAAAATCAGCCAGGCGTTGTTGCGACTAAAGAAATCGCGCAACGGGGCGGCGACGGCCTGTTCCAGCGTCTTAGGAACCGGAATGGTGTCGGTTGGCTCCGGCGCGAGCAGGGTTGAGATGATGCAGGGAATCAGCAGCGCCGCCATCAGCCAGTACATTCCCTGCCAGCCGAGCCAGCGATCGGCCATCCAGAGCGCCAGCCCACCGGAAACCAGCATTCCAAGGCGGTAACCAAGTACACTAATAGCCGCACCTGCCCCGCGTTCTTCAGCGGCTAAGACATCCGTTTTCCACGCATCAAAGACGATATCCTGCGAGGCAGAGCAAAAGGCGATCACCACCGCTAATGCTGCCATCCAGCGCAACTGGGTTCCGGGCTCAAGAAAGCCCATGGCGGCGATAGAGGCAAGCAGCAGAACCTGGGTGGTCAACAGCCAGCCGCGACGACGACCTAAAAAAGGTGGCGTATAGCGGTCCATGACCGGGGACCAGAGAAACTTAAAGACGTAAGCCTGACCGACCAGTGAAAAGAAACCGATGGTTTTGAGATCGATATTCTCAACGGTCATCCAGGCCTGCAACGTTCCGGAGGTGAGTGCGAGCGGTAAACCAGAGGCGAAACCCAACATCAGCAAAATGGCTGATTTCGGTTGCTGAAAAATGCGTAAATAGTGACTGGACATGGGCATATAAAGTTGACCCGGCTTTACGCCGGGTCAGGGGGCTGTATTAGCGGGCGTTTTGCTTGATGAAATCATGAACGCTGGTGTCCTGAGACATATCAGCGATGGTATCAGTCAGAACGCTGTCAACCGCGTTGGCGATATTTTTGTTGGTCGCAGTGAATGCGCCTTCAACAGAGTAGCTCGCGCGGTAGTTTTTGGTCATCTTGTTGCCGTTCGCCGCAGTGGCGATGATGGCGATATCCGCTTTAGTGGCGATGTTATAACGGACGTTACCCTGAGAGACATCGGCGTACAGCTGATTCACGATAATCTGCAGGTTTACGGCACCGTTCGGGCCAACCATGTAACCGCGTGCGGTCATCTGTTTTTCCAGCACTTCCTGGAGCAGGAAGCGCAGATCGCGGGAGGCGGTCAACGTCACCAGTTGATTTTCGCGGGTGACTTTGGCCAGAGCCTGATCCGGACGCTGGTCGGCGCCGTTGATGCTAACGGTCACGCCCATCAGGCTTGGATCCTGTTGCGGCAGCGTAATCTTAGGCGACACATCAATGGTTGTCGGTGGTGTTGCGCATCCTGCCAGCATAAACATCGCGACTAAAGGGAAGAGGATTTTTTTTAACATTCTTGGACTCTCAGTGACTCTAAAACTGGTGGATAGAAAAAAATTCTCGCCATCATAACATTGCCAACGACGAGGGGAAGTAGGTAACGCATGTAAATTCATCGCGTTGTCCCTTTTATAACCTGGCAGAGAACAAAGTCGGGCTTTTCGCAACGCAGTAAACGTATAAAACAGTAAACTTTATCCCTTTATAAGTGAAAATCAGACGAAGGCTAAATTTTTGTTGTAATGCTGTAATGTAAACGGTAAAAGCGGCTAGTATTTAAAGTGATGGTTGACATCTCAGCGTCGTTTGAGGAGATATTTCATGATGATACGTGAGCAAATAGAAGAAAAATTAAGGGCGGCGTTCCAACCCGTGTTCCTCGAAGTTGTGGATGAAAGCTATCGTCACAATGTTCCGGCAGGTTCTGAAAGCCATTTTAAAGTGGTACTGGTGAGCGATCGTTTCACAGGAGAACGTTTTTTAAATCGTCACCGGATGATTTATGGAACATTAACGGCGGAATTCGCAACAACTGTCCATGCGCTGGCGCTGCATACCTACACCATTAAGGAGTGGGAAGGGCTTCAGGATACGATTTTTGCGTCGCCCCCTTGTCGTGGAGCGGGGAGTATTGCATAAAAACGCATTTGCAACCGTTGGCGCTTTTCCAGTATGTTGCTAACGATTAAGTAAAAACGGCCTGCGGGCCGTTTTGTTTTGTCTGAATATTGAACTAAAACGATCGTTTTCAGACCAAAATTAGCCGGGAATTGTGAAAAAAGCCGCAGCAACGCGCATTCACCGTCCTCGACTCGTAAAAGTGATGCCGCTATAATGCCGCGTCTTATTTGAATGTCTTCGGGATGATTCTGACGACAGGGAATGTGATTAAGTATGAGAACATCCCGGTTCCGCGAAGCTAATAATCTGTGCTTGCGGAGTAGAGTTGACCGAGCACTGTGATTTTTTGAGGTAACAAGATGCAAGTTTCAGTTGAAACCACTCAAGGCCTTGGCCGCCGTGTAACGATTACAATCGCTGCTGACAGCATCGAGACCGCTGTTAAAAGCGAGCTGGTCAACGTAGCGAAGAAAGTACGTATTGACGGCTTCCGTAAAGGCAAAGTACCGATGAATGTTGTTGCTCAGCGTTATGGCGCGTCGGTTCGCCAGGATGTGCTGGGTGACCTGATGAGCCGTAACTTCGTTGACGCGATCATCAAAGAAAAAATCAATCCAGCGGGTGCGCCGAACTACGTTCCGGGCGAATACAAGCTGGGTGAAGACTTCACCTACGCCGTAGAGTTTGAAGTTTATCCGGAAGTCGAACTGACTGGCCTGGAAGCAATCGAAGTTGAAAAACCGGTTGTTGAAGTGACCGACGCTGACGTTGATGTGATGCTGGATACCCTGCGTAAGCAGCAGGCGACCTGGAAAGACAAAGACGGCGCTGCTGATGCAGAAGACCGCGTAACCGTAGACTTCACCGGCTCTGTTGACGGCGAAGAGTTCGAAGGCGGCAAAGCGTCTGATTTCGTACTGGCGATGGGCCAGGGTCGTATGATCCCAGGCTTTGAAGACGGTATCAAAGGCCACAAAGCGGGTGAAGAATTCACCATCGACGTGACCTTCCCGGAAGATTACCACGCTGAAAACCTGAAAGGTAAAGCGGCGAAGTTCGTCATCAATCTGAAGAAAGTTGAAGAGCGCGAACTGCCGGAACTGACTGAAGAATTCATCAAACGTTTCGGCGTTGAAGATGGTTCCGTTGCCGGTCTGCGTACCGAAGTACGTAAAAACATGGAGCGCGAGCTGAAAGGCGCTGTGCGTAACCGTGTGAAATCTCAGGCGATCGAAGGTCTGGTGAAAGCTAACGACATCGACGTTCCAGCGGCACTGATCGACAGCGAAATCGACGTTCTGCGTCGTCAGGCTGCTCAGCGTTTCGGTGGCAACGAGAAACAAGCTTTCGAACTGCCGCGTGAACTGTTCGAAGAACAAGCTAAACGCCGCGTCGTGGTTGGCCTGCTGCTGGGCGAAGTCATTCGCACCAACGAGCTGAAAGCTGACGAAGAGCGCGTGAAAGGCCTGATCGAAGAGATGGCGTCTGCGTACGAAGATCCGAAAGAAGTGATCGAGTTCTACAGCAAAAATAAAGAGCTGATGGACAACATGCGTAACGTCGCTCTGGAAGAACAGGCTGTTGAAGCGGTTCTGGCGAAAGCGAAAGTGACTGAAAAAGCCACTACTTTCAACGAACTGATGAACCAGCAGGCGTAATCTCTGTTCTGTGCACGCCTGATGGCGCTGCGCTTATCAGGCCTACGGGATTGGCACACTACGTTGATTCTGTAGGTCGGATAAGACGCTTGCATAGCCATCCGACAAAAAAAACCGCTGAGTTTCGTACCAGCGGTTTTTTTTGTCATGGCTTTTACCGGGAAGAGTACGAAAAAGCGTTTTTCGTTGTTAGCGTTAAAGCAAAAGATTGTTATGCTTGAATTATGGCGATGCCGTACCCATAACAGAGGGACTAGCTGATAATCCGTCCAGAAGGTTACAATCGGTACAGCAGGTTTTATCATTTTTTATCCAGGAGACGGAAATGTCATACAGCGGCGAACGAGATAATTTTGCACCCCATATGGCGCTGGTGCCGATGGTCATTGAACAGACCTCACGTGGTGAGCGCTCTTTTGATATTTTTTCTCGTCTTCTTAAGGAACGTGTTATTTTTCTGACCGGCCAGGTCGAAGACCAGATGGCTAACCTGATCGTGGCGCAGATGCTGTTCCTGGAAGCGGAAAACCCAGAAAAAGATATCTATCTCTACATCAACTCCCCTGGCGGGGTGATTACGGCGGGTATGTCTATTTATGACACCATGCAGTTTATCAAGCCAGACGTCAGCACCATCTGTATGGGCCAGGCGGCCTCGATGGGAGCATTCTTGTTGACTGCCGGGGCAAAAGGTAAACGTTTTTGCCTGCCAAACTCCCGCGTCATGATCCACCAGCCTCTGGGCGGTTATCAGGGCCAGGCAACGGATATTGAAATTCATGCCCGTGAAATCCTGAAGGTGAAAGGACGCATGAATGAACTTATGGCGCATCATACGGGTCAATCTCTTGAGCAGATTGAGCGTGATACAGAGCGCGATCGCTTCCTCTCTGCCTCCGAGGCAGTAGAGTACGGCTTAGTCGACTCGATTTTGACTCATCGTAATTGATGCCCAGGGCGTAAGTGTGCCGCTATACTTACCAGGGGCGGCACAACGCGATAAGCGAGTTGCGCCTGAGAATGGCATATTGCGTCGTCATGTGCGGCACAAAGAACAAAGAAGAGGTTTTTACTCATGACAGATAAACGCAAAGATGGCTCGGGCAAACTGTTGTACTGCTCTTTTTGCGGCAAAAGCCAGCATGAAGTGCGTAAGCTCATTGCCGGCCCATCCGTGTATATCTGCGACGAATGTGTCGATTTATGTAACGACATCATCCGCGAAGAGATAAAAGAAGTGGCACCGCACCGTGAACGCAGTGCGTTGCCGACGCCACACGAAATTCGTAACCACCTTGGCGATTACGTCATTGGTCAGGAACAGGCGAAGAAAGTGCTGGCGGTTGCGGTTTATAACCACTACAAACGTCTGCGTAACGGCGATACCAGCAACGGCGTCGAGTTAGGCAAGAGTAACATTCTGCTGATTGGCCCGACTGGTTCCGGTAAAACGTTACTGGCAGAAACGCTGGCGCGCCTGCTGGATGTTCCGTTCACCATGGCAGATGCCACCACGCTGACCGAAGCAGGTTACGTGGGTGAAGACGTCGAGAACATCATTCAGAAATTGCTGCAAAAATGCGATTACGATGTTCAGAAAGCGCAGCGTGGCATTGTCTATATCGACGAAATCGACAAGATTTCCCGTAAATCGGACAATCCGTCCATTACCCGTGACGTTTCCGGTGAAGGCGTTCAGCAGGCACTGCTGAAACTGATCGAAGGGACCGTGGCTGCCGTTCCGCCGCAGGGTGGACGTAAGCATCCGCAGCAGGAGTTCTTGCAGGTGGATACCTCCAAGATCCTGTTTATCTGTGGTGGTGCTTTTGCCGGTCTGGACAAAGTGATTGCGAATCGTGTTGAAACCGGCTCTGGCATTGGTTTTGGCGCGACGGTGAAAGCGAAATCTGACAAAGCCAGCGAAGGCGAACTGCTGTCGCAGGTTGAACCTGAAGATCTGATCAAATTTGGTTTGATCCCTGAGTTTATCGGTCGTTTGCCGGTAGTGGCGACGCTGAACGAACTCAGCGAAGAAGCGCTGATTCAGATCCTTAAAGAGCCGAAAAACGCACTGACCAAACAGTATCAGGCGCTGTTTAACCTCGAAGGGGTGGATCTTGAGTTCCGCGACGAAGCGCTGGATGCGATCGCCAAGAAAGCGATGGCGCGTAAAACCGGTGCTCGTGGTCTGCGTTCCATCGTTGAAGCCGCTCTGCTTGATACCATGTACGATCTGCCTTCCATGGAAGACGTCGAGAAAGTGGTCATTGATGAGTCGGTGATTAACGGTCAAACCAAGCCGCTGCTGATTTACGGTAAGCCGGAAGCGCAACAGGCGTCTGGCGAATAATTAGCCAAAATATACAACTGGTTAATCAAAAAGGGGGGATTTTATCCCCCCTTTTATTTTTCCGTAAACATGGCGTTGAATGTGTGGGAAACATCCCCATATACTGACATACATGTTAAAGGTTGCGTGAAGCACAGTCGCGCAGTCTGTTACCAGGCGGACACTAAACTAAGAGAGAGCTCTATGAATCCTGAGCGTTCTGAACGCATTGAAATCCCCGTATTGCCGTTGCGCGATGTGGTGGTTTATCCGCACATGGTCATACCCTTATTCGTAGGGCGGGAAAAATCTATCCGTTGTCTGGAAGCGGCTATGGACCATGATAAAAAAATCATGCTGGTCGCCCAGAAAGAAGCATCAACGGATGAGCCGGGTGTAAACGATCTTTTCACCGTCGGGACCGTGGCCTCTATTCTACAAATGCTGAAGCTGCCTGATGGCACCGTTAAGGTGCTGGTTGAGGGGTTACAGCGTGCGCGCATTTCAGCGCTGTCTGATAACGGCGAACATTTTTCTGCTAAAGCGGAATACCTTGATTCGCCAGCGATTGACGAACGCGAGCAGGAAGTGCTCGTGCGTACCGCGATCAGCCAGTTTGAAGGCTATATCAAGCTGAACAAAAAAATCCCACCGGAAGTGCTGACGTCGCTCAATAGCATCGACGACCCTGCACGTCTGGCGGACACCATCGCCGCGCACATGCCGCTGAAGCTGGCGGACAAACAGTCCGTGCTTGAGATGTCAGACGTGAATGAGCGTCTGGAATATCTGATGGCGATGATGGAATCAGAAATCGATCTGCTGCAGGTTGAGAAACGCATTCGCAACCGCGTGAAAAAGCAGATGGAGAAATCCCAGCGTGAGTACTATCTGAATGAGCAAATGAAAGCGATTCAGAAAGAACTCGGGGAGATGGACGACGCACCGGACGAAAACGAAGCGCTGAAGCGTAAGATCGACGCGGCGAAAATGCCGAAAGAGGCAAAAGAGAAAGCGGAAGCAGAATTGCAGAAGCTGAAAATGATGTCTCCAATGTCGGCGGAAGCGACGGTGGTGCGCGGCTACATCGACTGGATGGTGCAGGTACCGTGGAATGCGCGGAGCAAGGTCAAAAAAGATCTGCGTCAGGCGCAGGAAATCCTCGACACCGACCACTATGGTCTGGAGCGCGTGAAAGACCGTATCCTTGAGTATCTCGCGGTACAAAGCCGTGTTAACAAAATCAAGGGACCGATCCTGTGTCTGGTAGGGCCGCCGGGGGTGGGTAAAACATCTCTGGGTCAGTCCATCGCCAAAGCGACCGGGCGTAAGTACATCCGTATGGCGCTTGGCGGCGTACGTGATGAAGCGGAAATTCGCGGTCACCGCCGGACGTACATCGGCTCTATGCCGGGTAAACTGATTCAAAAAATGGCGAAAGTGGGCGTAAAAAACCCACTGTTCCTGCTCGATGAGATCGACAAAATGTCTTCTGACATGCGTGGCGATCCGGCGTCAGCCCTGCTTGAAGTGCTGGATCCTGAGCAGAACGTGGCCTTCAGCGATCACTATCTGGAAGTGGACTACGATCTCAGCGACGTGATGTTTGTTGCGACGTCCAACTCCATGAACATTCCGGCACCGCTGCTGGATCGTATGGAAGTGATTCGCCTGTCTGGCTATACCGAAGATGAGAAACTGAACATCGCGAAACGCCATCTGCTGCCGAAGCAGATCGAACGTAACGCGCTGAAAAAAGGCGAGTTAACGGTCGACGATAGCGCCATTATCGGGATTATCCGTTATTACACCCGTGAGGCGGGCGTGCGTAGTCTGGAGCGTGAAATCTCCAAACTTTGCCGTAAAGCGGTGAAGCAGTTGCTGCTGGATAAATCGCTGAAACACATTGTCATTAATGGTGAAAACCTGCATGACTACCTCGGCGTACAGCGCTTTGACTATGGTCGCGCGGATAACGAGAATCGCGTAGGTCAGGTTACCGGTCTGGCGTGGACAGAAGTGGGCGGCGACCTGCTGACCATCGAAACCGCCTGTGTACCGGGTAAAGGCAAGTTGACCTATACCGGGTCTCTCGGTGAAGTGATGCAGGAGTCTATTCAGGCTGCGCTGACCGTGGTGCGCGCGCGCGCGGAAAAACTGGGTATTAATCCCGATTTTTACGAGAAACGCGACATTCACGTTCACGTACCGGAAGGGGCGACGCCAAAAGACGGTCCGAGCGCCGGTATAGCCATGTGTACTGCGCTGGTTTCTTGCCTGACCGGTAACCCGGTTCGCGCCGATGTGGCGATGACGGGTGAAATTACCCTGCGTGGTCAGGTGCTGCCGATCGGTGGTTTGAAAGAAAAACTGCTGGCCGCACACCGTGGCGGTATCAAAACGGTCTTAATTCCTGATGAAAATAAACGTGACCTGGAAGAGATTCCGGATAACGTGATTGCCGATCTGGACATTCATCCGGTGAAACGTATTGAAGAGGTTTTGACCCTCGCTTTGCAAAATGAGCCGTCAGGAATGCAGGTTGTGACCGCAAAATAGTGACCTCGCGCAAAGACCACTAATAAAAACAGGGCTGGCAGGCCATTTCGTACTTGCCAGCCTTTTTTTGTATGGCTAATTTAGATGTCGGATCGGGTCTGCCACCATTAAGGGGTGTTGTAAGGGCATGGCAGGCCTGATATAACTGCTGCGCGGTCGCACTTTGAAGGATTGCGGTGCGATATAAATTATAATGAGGAAAAGAAGAGTGAATAAATCTCAACTGATTGACAAAATTGCTGCAGGGGCTGATATCTCTAAGGCTGCGGCTGGCCGTGCGTTAGATGCTATTATTGCTTCTGTTACTGAATCTCTGAAAGAAGGGGATGACGTTGCGCTGGTAGGTTTTGGTACTTTTGCTGTTAAAGAGCGTGCTGCCCGTACTGGTCGCAACCCGCAGACAGGCAAAGAGATCACCATCGCCGCTGCAAAAGTACCGAGCTTCCGTGCAGGTAAAGCACTGAAAGACGCGGTAAACTAAGCGTGCTTCCCCTCCGGGGATGGGACGTAGTACAAGGGCGCATCAATTGATGTGCCTTTTTTTATTATTGAACCGATTTTCTACAGGTTGTGGGCTGACAATCACCCCTGTTTCTTGTCACAATAGGCGCTTTCCGCGCAGCGTTCAGGAAACGCTATGCTGCGTGAAGTTTATATGCACAAAATCGTTCAGGTTGCGTCGAGCAATCTTGAGGACAACGTGTATAGTCACCTACAGCGGAGTGTGGTCACACTATGATGGACAGCTTACGCACGGCTGCTAACAGTCTCGTGCTCAAGATTATCTTCGGGATCATTATCGTGTCGTTCATTTTGACCGGCGTGAGTGGTTACCTGATTGGCGGAGGCAAGAACTACGCCGCAAAAATCAATGGCCAGGAAATCAGCCGTGGGCAGTTTGAGAATGCGTTCAACAGCGAACGTAACCGCATGCAGCAACAGCTGGGCGAACAATTCTCTGAACTCGCTGCAAATGAAGGCTATATGAAAACCCTGCGCCAGCAGACGCTGAATCGTTTGATTGACGAAGCGCTGCTCGATCAATACGCGCATGAGCTCAAGCTGGGCATTAGCGACGAGCAGGTTAAACAGGCCATCTTCTCGACTCCTGCTTTCCAGGTTGACGGTAAGTTCGATAACAGCCGTTATAACGCGATTATCGGCCAGATGCGAATGACGCCTGACCAGTATGCTCAGGCGCTGCGTAATCAGCTGACCACGCAGCAATTGATCAGCGCCGTTGCTGGTACTGAATTCATGCTCAAAGGCGAGACGGATGAACTGGCGGCGCTGGTGTCACAACAGCGCGTTGTGCGTGAAGCCACTATTGATGTCAATGCGCTGGCGGCAAAGCAGCAGGTGACCGACCAGGACATTACCGCGTACTACGACCAGCATAAAAATAGCTTTATGACGCCAGAGCAGTTCCGCGTCAGCTATATCGCGCTGGACGCGGCGGCAATGCAAAAACCAGTCAGTGATGCAGACATCCAGTCTTATTATGACCAGCATCAGGATCAGTTCACTCAACCGCAGCGTAACCGTTACAGCATCATCCAGACTAAAACGGAAGATGAAGCTGAAGCGGTGTTAGAGGCGCTGAACAAAGGCGGCGATTTTGCCACTCTGGCAAAAGAGAAATCTGCTGACATTATCTCTGCGCGTAACGGCGGTGATATGGGCTGGCTGGAAGAGGCTACCACGCCGGATGAACTGAAAAACGCCGGTTTGAAAGAGAAAGGTCAACTTTCTGGTGTGATTAAATCATCCGTGGGTTTCCTCATTGCTCGCCTGGACGACGTTCAGCCTGCGAAGGTGAAGCCGCTGAGCGAAGCTCGTGATGACATCGCCGCAAAAGTAAAACAGGAAAAAGCGCTGGATGCCTACTTTGCGTTGCAGCAGAAGGTCAGTGACGCCGCGAATAACGATACGGAATCTCTGGCGGGTGTAGAACAGGTAGCCGGAATGAAGGCAGTAGAAACCGACTGGTTTAGCCGTGACAGCCTGCCGAAGGAACTGGATTTCAAACCGATATCTGACGCCATTTTTGAGGGCGCGCTGCTAGGTGAAAACGGTACACCGGGTAGAAACTCCGATATCATCACTGTTGATGGCGACCGTGCGTTTGTGCTGCGTATCAGCGAGCATAAAGCCGAAGCGGTTAAGCCCCTGGCTGAAGTGAAAGATCAGGTTGCTGCACAGGTGAAACACAACAAAGCGGAGCAGCAGGCAAAACTGGATGCTGAAAAGCTGCTGGTTGAGTTGAAAGCCGGAAAAGGCCAGGAAGCGATGAAAGCGCTCGGTCTGAGTTTTGGCGAGTCCAAAACCCTGAGCCGTTCAGGTCAGGATCCTGTGAGCCAGGCAGCCTTCGGTCTGAGCCTGCCGGCAAAAGATAAGCCGAGCTACGGCATTGCCAGCGATATGCAGGGCAATGTGGTTGTGCTGGCGCTGGACGATGTGAAAGCGGGTTCCATGCCGGAAGATCAGAAAAAAGCGATGGTGCAGGGCATTACCCAGAACAATGCACAGATTGTCTTCGAAGCGCTGATGAGCAACCTGCGTAAAGCCGCGAAGATTGAAATGGGCGACGCACTGGAGCAGTAATCGTCGAGACGCCTCGCAATTCATTGCACAAAAGTTGTAACGCATAAAGGCCGCTTTCGCGGCCTTTTCCATTTCTAAAACTTGCCATTTGTCGGTTTTTTCCTTCCTCGCTATGGTGATTCCACTGTTAACACACAAGGAGAAAACAGTATGAAACATGGAATCAAAGCGCTGATGATCACCCTTACGTTAGCTTGTGCAGGGATGAGCCAAAGCGCGCTGGCGACGGCCCCTGCGGGAAAAAGTGCGGCTGTAGAGACGAAAGCAGAAGCGCCCGTCGCCGGGCAACATAAAGCGAC
Organism: Citrobacter sp. RHB25-C09; assembly: GCF_013836145.1. Classification (NCBI taxonomy): domain Bacteria; kingdom Pseudomonadati; phylum Pseudomonadota; class Gammaproteobacteria; order Enterobacterales; family Enterobacteriaceae; genus Citrobacter; species Citrobacter sp. RHB25-C09. The sequence continues at coordinate 1,186,515 of NZ_CP057483.1, forward strand.
TGCACCGGCGCAAGCGAAAGAGGATGATGGCACCAGAGTCAACATCAATACCGCTTCAGCAGAAGACCTCGCACGGGTAATGAACGGTGTCGGCCTGAAAAAAGCCCAGGCGATAGTCAGTTATCGCGAGGAGTATGGCCCGTTTAAAACGGTGGACGATCTTAAACAGGTGCCGGGAATGGGCAGTTCGCTGGTAGAGCGTAATCTTTCGGTTTTAACAATTTAATAACTTGCACAGTGGCAGAAATTTGCCAGACTTGGAGAGGTCATACCAGTTTTGATCTCTCCACTTAAGTCTGACTAATAAAAACAATGTAAGGTTCTTGCGCTATGCAAACACAAATCAAAGTTCGTGGTTATCATCTTGATGTCTACCAGCATGTGAATAACGCTCGTTATCTGGAGTTCCTGGAGGAGGCGCGTTGGGACGGGCTGGAAAGCAGTGACAGTTTTCAGTGGATGGTTGCCCGCAACATCGCCTTTGTGGTGGTGAACATCAATATTAACTATCGCCGCCCAGCCGTACTGAGCGACGTGTTGACCGTCACCAGTCAGGTTCAACAGCTAAACGGGAAAAGCGGTATTTTAAGCCAGGTTATCACCCTTGAACCGGAAGGGCAGGTGGTGGCTGATGCGCTGATCACGTTCGTCTGTATTGATTTAAAATCGCAGAAAGCGCTGGCGCTGGAAGGGGAATTACGCGAAAAGTTAGAACAAATGGTGAAGTAGTGGAAATTGCCTGATGGCGCTTCGCTTATCAGGCCTACAGCCTAAATGGAATGGGTAGGCCGGATAATGCGTGCGCGCCGCCATCCGGCAAAACCAACCTGATTACATCAATCCGGTTTTTTGCTTCATTGCCGCCATCACCGCCGGTTTATTTGCCAGATAGTGATTCAGTCCGTTAGCGCGCAGGTGACAGGCGGCACATTGACCACAACCATCGCCCTTAATGCCGTTATAGCAGGTCAGGGTCTCTTCCCGTATCAGATCCAGCTTGCCCCAGTAGTCGGCCAGCGCCCAGGTTTCCGCTTTATCAAGCCACATCAGCGGCGTTTCAAAGCGGATATCTTTGGCCATACCCAGACTAACGGCGTGATTTAGCGCTTTTACAAACTCATCGCGACAGTCGGGGTAACCGGAAAAATCAGTTTCGCAGACGCCGGTAATTACCGCTTCCGCCTTGACCTGGTAAGCATAAATAGCCGCCAGCGTCAGGAACAGAATGTTACGTCCGGGAACAAACGTATTAGGAATGCCGTCGGCATCGGGTTCATAGTCTGGTACCGGAATGCTGTCACGGGTCAGGCTACTGACGGCCAGTTCACTCAGTAGCGTCACGTCCAACACTTTATGCGCACGTGCGCCCAGTCTGAGGGCCAGATCCCGTGCAACCTCAATCTCAGCGCGATGACGCTGACCATAATCAAAGGTCACGCAATGCACTTCATCATAATGATGCAGCGCCTGCGCCAGACAGGTGGTGGAGTCCTGGCCTCCACTGAATACTACGACGGCACGTTTCATGGTTATTCCGTAAATCGACAAAAACGCTATGTTAGCGTCTGGGCAGCGCGCCGACCAGCTCCTTCACGGACTCGGCGGCGGAAGCCAGGCTTCGGTGAACTCAAACCAGCCGAGTGGATTCAGCCGCACGCCGTTCACGCCGGGAGGTGCGCTGATTCGGTAGTGGTAATTAAACAGCGGGGTGACCGTGGCATCATTCATCAGATTAGTGAAAACCTGCTGTAGCGCCGCATACCGATGCGCTTCTTGTGGATGGCGTTGCAATGCATCCAGCGTGGCTTGTAGATGCGCATACGCCGGTGCATCCATAACATGTGACCAGAGCAGATCGTAACGCAGCCATTGCTCAAGGGTATATTCCGGCGCTTCACCAATCAGCCTGTCTCCCATCATCAGATCCGCATCGCTAAGCCGGCTACAGCCATCCCAGTTTTTCGCATGATGAAAAATCAGCGTCAGCTCGCAGCCCTGATCGGCAAGCGCAAGGCGCAAACGTTCTGCCATAGCGTGCAGTTCGATGGGCAAATGATAAATCAGCGTCAGTTTAGTCGGCAGCTTAACCGCCTCCAGATTTTCCCATGCCGGGATAGACCAACCTGGCAACATCGCATTACTCGGGGTAATTAAATTTTCTCCAACGTCCAGCGTTTGTAGCAGAGAGGAGCGATGAATAATATCGATCAGCCGCCGCGCCTGCTGCTGGCTTAGCGCGGCATTTTTTTTCAGCGTTAAATAGCAAAAGCCAAGGCTAATGCCGCTGCTGACAGGCGTTACCGTCGCCAGCTCTTCCGGTTTCCCAATAGTAATCTGTACCGGATGACGACAACTGGTTCCCAGATCCTGGGCAAAAAGCTGGGGTGTGATCCAGTATTCAATGGCTTTCAATAACGGATGGCTGAGATGGTAATGCTCATGACTTTCCAACCGTACCAGTTCCGGTGTAAACAGTGTCAGGCGAAAAGGCCCGGTACCAATGAGTGGTTGCTCCGGGTGTGCCAGGTAGCTGCAATAACTTGCCAGTCGGTGCGCTAACCAGGAATCCGGGCGATGCAAAATAAACGTCAGGCACTGGGGATGGGTGACGTTTATTTCCTTCACGCTAATGAACAGTCGGCTCAGCGCGGGGAGTTCAAGGAGCATCATTAGCCGTTTATGCAACTGCGTGGTTTCAACCCTGTCTCCGTTATGCCAGAACAAGGTGGAGCGAATGTAGAAATCCCAGCGCAGACCGTCGGCGGAAGTGCTCCAGTGATGGGCGAGATCGCCGCAGGGACGTTGTGTCTGACTGTCGAAGCGCGTCAGGCCGGAAAAAATCTGGCCAGCCAAATGCTGCTCTGCGCGACCGGGAAGAAAGCCCGGATGGAGCGGATCAAGCGGACGATAATAAGGAATACGCAGCGTGGGGGTATCGTTTTGCCACTGACCGCCCATAAAAGGCTGTAGCATCGCGCGTAGTTCACCCGGTGCCAGCTGCGCCAGCTCCAGAACGCTCTGCTGTTGTCCTTTTTGCAGCGCCTGTTCCATCATGGTGGTACGCAGCGATTCCGGCGTCACCAGAAAACGGAGCCGTCCTCGTTTGCCGCGCCCGGACTGCGCCTCCCAGATTAACCATCCCGCGTCCTGGGCCTGACGGAGCAGCGTGCGAATATGGCGCTCACTGCAAAAGCAGCGCTCAGCCAGCTCGCCGACGGTAACGCTTTGTGGCTCCCCGCTGGAAGGTTGCCAGAGTCGCTGATACTGATTAAGCCTGTTAAGAAGCCGCATATAAACCCGGAACAATTTCGTTTATCTATTCACTATTACTTCCGCATATCTCAGGTGATACTCAATCACAAGTTATTCCCGTCACACTGTGGAGAAAGAGATGGCTCGTCTTGCTGCATTCGATATGGATGGCACTCTGTTAATGCCAAATCACCTTATGGGTGATGAAACGCTCTCCACCCTTGCGCGACTGCGCGAGCGGGATATTACGCTGACGTTTGCCACCGGTCGCCATGTGCTGGAAATGCGTCATATTCTTGGCACCTTTTCCCTCGATGCATTTTTGATTACCGGCAATGGCACCCGCATCCATTCTCTGGAAGGCGAAGTATTACATCGTCAGGATCTCGACCCGGCTGTCGCCGAAATTGTGCTGAGCCGGCGTTGGGACACTCGTGCCAGTATGCATGTCTTCAATGACAACGGTTGGTTTACCGGGCAAGAGATCCCAGAGATGCTCCATGCCCACGTCTACAGCGGGTTTCGCTATCAAATCGTGGATATCACAGGTATTCCTGCCGATCGCGTCACCAAAGTCTGCTTCTGTGGCGATCATGACGATCTTACGCGCCTGAAAGCGGAGCTTGAAGACACATTAGGTAGCCGGGCGCATCTGTGTTTCTCGGCCGTTGATTGCCTTGAAATTCTGCCGGTGGGCTGTAACAAAGGTTCCGCGCTGGCAGTGTTGAGTCAGCATCTGGGACTTTCGATGGCTGAATGCATGGCGTTTGGCGACGCGATGAATGACCGCGAAATGCTCGGCAGCGTTGGACATGGCCTGATTATGGGGAACGCGATGCCGCAACTGATAGCCGAACTTCCACATCTCCCGGTGATTGGGCACTGCCGCAATCAGGCGGTTTCTCACTTTTTGACGCATTGGCTGGACAATCCACATCTACCTTATTCCCCCGAATAGAGAGATCCCTTCCAGCAAACGGGCATATTTTTCAATGCCCGTTTTTTTTTAGCTCTGATTCAGCATCCGCATCAGCTCTTCTTTCCACGGTGCTAACTCGCCGATATGAACGCTTACCCATTCAGGGTTGTAATAGGTATCCAGATAACGCTCACCGCTGTCACACAGCAGCGTGACCAGCGAACCGGTTTCTCCGGCCTTACGCATTCTGCAGGCAAGTTGCAGCATTCCCCACATATTCGTGCCGGTGGAAGCGCCGACTTTGCGGCCTAACTGTGCTTCCAGCCAGTGCGCCGTCGCCACGCTTGCCGCGTCGGGGACGCAGAGCATTTCATCAACCACGTCGGGAATAAAAGACGGCTCCACGCGGGGGCGACCAATCCCTTCAATTTTGCTTCCAACCGGGCTGCGCAATGTGGCATCGCGGTTCTGCCAGAAGGGGAGAAAAACGGAGTTTTCTGGATCCACGACCATCAGGCGGGTGTCGTAACCCTGACAGCGGATGAAACGCCCAATCGTTGCGGAGGTACCGCCAGTGCCTGCGCTCATCACAATATGCTTTGGTACCGGGTTGGGCTCACACTGCATCTGGCGGAAAATGCTGTCAGCGATATTGTTATTACCGCGCCAGTCGGTAGCGCGTTCGGCATAGGTAAACTGATCCATGTAATGGCCGTTTAGCTCACGCGCCAGTTGTTCAGACGCCGCATAAATTTCACAGGCGCTTTCCACAAAATGGCAGCGGCCGCCGTAAAATTCAATCTGCTCAATTTTGCGCTTTGCCGTACATGACGGCATCACGGCAATAAAGGGCAGCCCCAGCAGCCGGGCAAAATAGGCTTCGGAAACGGCCGTGGAACCGGACGAAGATTCTATAATAGTGGTGCCTTCATTAATCCAGCCATTGCATAAGCCGTACAGGAACAGCGAGCGAGCCAGTCGATGCTTCAGGCTGCCGGTAGGATGCGTGCTCTCATCTTTCAGATAGAGCTGGATGCCGGGAAAGGCAAGTAACGACAAACGGATCAGATGCGTGTCGGCGGAACGCTGGTAATCAGCATTGATTTCATTGATGGCGTTTTTAACCCAGGTGCTATTCATCATTAATATCCATTTGTCATTTTGTGCCAAGAGTAGCGAAAAGCACGGAAAAAATTGTTGCCATTTAGCCTTTAAAATAGAATCTAAGGAGAAAATTATTCTCTGAGGTGCCGGTATGTTAGATAAAATTGACCGCAAGCTGCTCGCGCTGATGCAACAGGACTGCACCCTCTCTTTGCAGGCGCTGGCGGATGCCGTTAATCTGACCACCACACCCTGCTGGAAGCGCATTAAACGGCTCGAAGATGACGGCATCTTGCTCGGGAGAGTAGCGCTGCTGGATGCCGAAAAACTGGGGCTGGGGTTAACCGCCTTTGTGCTTATCAAAACGCAGCATCACAGTAGTGAATGGTACAGTCGCTTTGTCACCGAGGTCAGTGAAATGCCCGAAGTTCTGGGGTTCTGGCGCATGGCGGGGGAGTATGATTACCTGATGCGAGTTCAGGTGGCCGACATGAAACGCTATGACGACTTCTATAAACGTCTGGTGAACAGCGTTCCAGGACTGTCCGACGTCACGTCGAGCTTTGCGATGGAACAGATTAAGTACACCACTGCTTTACCCGTTGAATAACCCTCCCGGCGACAGTCGCCGGAAAACCTGGTCAGGATGTAACGCGTGCGATTATTTGCTCAATTAAGCTGGTATTTTCGTCGGGAGTGGCGTCGCTACCTCGGCGCTGTTGCCTTGCTTATTATCATTGCCATTCTTCAACTGATCCCGCCAAAGGTGGTCGGTATCGTGGTAGATGGCGTGACCACTCAGCATTTTACCCCTCAGCGGGTAATGATGTGGATTGGCACCATCGCGCTGATTGCCGTTGTGGTCTATTTGCTGCGATATGTATGGCGCGTATTGCTGTTTGGTGCCTCTTACCAACTGGCGGTTGAGTTGCGTGAAGATTATTACCGCCAACTTAGCCGCCAGCATCCCGAATTTTATCTGCGCCACCGTACCGGAGATTTAATGGCGCGCGCCACCAATGATGTTGACCGCGTGGTCTTTGCTGCCGGTGAGGGGGTGCTGACGCTGGTCGACTCTTTGGTGATGGGCTGTGCGGTGCTGATTGTGATGTCTACCCAGATCAGTTGGCAGCTCACCCTGTTCGCACTGTTGCCAATGCCGGTGATGGCGCTGATGATCAAACGCTACGGCGATCGTCTGCATGACCGTTTCAAGCTGGCGCAGGCGGCGTTCTCCAGCCTGAACGATCGTACTCAGGAGAGTATGACCAGTATTCGTATGATCAAAGCCTTTGGTCTGGAAGACCGACAGTCCGCCCTGTTTGCCGCCGAGGCGGAGGATACCGGCAAGAAAAATATGCGCGTGGCGCGTATCGATGCCCGTTTCGACCCGACGATTTATATCGCCATTGGCACAGCGAATCTTTTAGCCATCGGTGGCGGTAGCTGGATGGTGGTCAACGGCTCGCTGACGCTGGGTCAACTGACCAGCTTTATGATGTACCTCGGGCTGATGATTTGGCCGATGTTAGCGCTGGCGTGGATGTTCAATATCGTGGAGCGTGGTAGCGCTGCGTATAGCCGTATCCGCGCGATGCTTGCTGAGGCGCCGGTGGTCAACGACGGCAGTGAACCGGTGCCGGAAGGGCGTGGTGAACTGGCGGTGGGCATTCGTGAGTTCAGTTACCCGCAGACGTCGCATCCGGCGCTGGAAAACGTGAATTTCCGTCTGCAACCCGGTCAAATGCTGGGGATTTGCGGGCCGACCGGCGCGGGTAAAAGCACGGTACTGTCGCTGATACAGCGCCATTTCGATGTCACTCAGGGTGATATACGGTTTCATGAAATCCCTCTGACGCGCCTGCAACTGGACAGTTGGCGCAGTCGGCTTGCCGTCGTCAGCCAGACGCCGTTCCTGTTTTCGGATACCGTTGCCAATAACATCGCGCTTGGCTGTCCAAACGCGACCATGCAGGACATTGAGCATGTGGCGCGGTTGGCCAGCGTGCATGAGGATATTCTTCGTCTGCCGCGGGGATACGAAACTGAAGTTGGCGAGCGCGGCGTGATGCTCTCCGGTGGGCAGAAGCAGCGAATTTCCATTGCCCGTGCGCTGCTGCTCAACGCCGAAATCCTGATTCTCGACGATGCACTTTCCGCTGTGGACGGACGCACCGAGCATCAGATCCTGCACAACCTGCGCCAGTGGGGGGAAGGGCGCACGGTGATCATCAGCGCGCACCGCTTATCGGCGCTGACCGAAGCGAGTGAAATTATCGTGATGCAGCATGGGCATATTGCTCAGCGCGGCGATCACGACGCTCTGGTGCAGCAGAAGGGCTGGTATCGCGACATGTACCGCTATCAGCAGTTGGAAGCGGCGCTGGATGAAGCACCGGAAAACGACGAGGTGACGGCAAATGCGTAGTTTTGGGCAGTTATGGCCGACCCTCAAACGTCTGTTAGCTTATGGTTCACCGTGGCGTAAACCGCTTGGCGCTGCAGTGATCATGCTATGGGTCGCGGCAGCCGCGGAAGTCAGCGGTCCGCTGCTGATAAGTTATTTTATCGACAATATGGTGGCGAAAAATCAACTACCGCTGGGGATAGTCTCTGGCCTGATTGCCGCCTACCTGGGGCTGCAAATTCTTGCCGCCAGTCTCCACTATGCGCAGTCTCTGCTGTTTAACCGTGCCGCGGTAGGCGTGGTGCAACAGTTGCGTACTGACGTGATGGATGCCGCGTTACGCCAGCCGTTGAGCGAATTCGACGTTCAACCGGTCGGGCAACTGATTTCCCGCGTGACGAACGATACCGAGGTTATTCGCGACCTGTATGTCACTGTGGTAGCGACTGTCTTGCGCAGCGCTGCGTTGATTGGTGCAATGCTGGTGGCAATGTTTAGCCTTGACTGGCGTATGGCGCTGGTGGCTATCCTGATTTTCCCGGCGGTGATGGTGGTAATGGTTATCTACCAGCGGTACAGCACCCCGATTGTGCGCCGGGTGCGCGCTTATCTTGCGGATATCAACGACGGTTTTAACGAAGTCATCAATGGCATGAGTGTCATCCAGCAGTTTCGCCAGCAGGCGCGTTTTGGGGAGCGAATGGGGGAGGCCAGTCGCTCACACTATATGGCGCGAATGCAGACGCTGCGTTTAGACGGCTTCTTGCTGCGTCCACTGCTGAGCCTGTTTTCTGCGCTCATCCTTTGTGGCTTGCTTATGCTCTTCAGCTTTACCTCGGCGGGGACAATTGAAGTTGGGGTGCTCTACGCATTTATCAGCTATCTGGCGCGACTGAATGAACCGCTGATTGAACTCACCACGCAGCAGTCGATGATGCAACAGGCGGTCGTGGCGGGCGAGCGCGTGTTTGAACTGATGGACGGGCCGCGCCAACGCTATGGCCAGGATCCGCGTCCGCTGACGTCCGGGCAGATTGACGTTGAGAATGTGTCGTTTGCCTATCGTGACGACAATCTGGTACTGCAAAACGTCAGCCTTTCCGTACCGTCACGCGGCTTTGTCGCGCTGGTAGGCCACACGGGAAGTGGTAAAAGTACCCTTGCCAGCCTGCTGATGGGCTATTACCCACTCACTCAGGGTGAGATTCGCCTGGACGGGCGACCGCTCAATACGCTGAGCCACAGCGTGCTGCGCCAGGGCGTAGCGATGGTGCAACAGGACCCGGTAGTAATGGCCGATACGTTTCTGGCTAATGTAACGCTCGGTCGTGATATCTCCGAAGAGCAGGTCTGGCAGGCGCTGGAAACGGTGCAGCTGGCAGACCTGGCGCGGGGCATGAGCGAAGGGATCCACACGCGTCTGGGCGAGCAGGGCAATAATCTCTCCGTCGGACAAAAGCAGTTGTTGGCCCTGGCGCGGGTACTGGTGGCGACGCCACAGGTGTTAATCCTGGATGAAGCCACTGCCAGCATCGACTCCGGCACTGAACAGGCGATTCAACAGGCACTTGCTGCTGTGCGCGAACACACGACGCTGGTTGTTATTGCTCACCGACTGTCAACTATCGTTGAGGCAGACACCATTCTGGTGCTTCATCGTGGGCAGGCGGTTGAGCGCGGTACACATCAGCAGCTGCTTGCGGCTCAGGGGCGTTACTGGCAAATGTATCAGTTACAGCTTGCCGGGGAAGAACTGGCGGCCAGCGTGCGTGAGGACTCGCTCCCCGCCTGATGCACCAACGCTAACAGCCACCTCAATGGTGGTGCAAAAATGTAACGCACTGTGCACTGTCATGGTGCGTTTTTCTTTTCTGTTCCCCCGTTTCCTTTGCTTTCGCCCATCCAGAGCGCGTTTTTCATTTCTGGCACACCCCTTGCAATGACGTAATCGTGTAGATGCGCCATTACTGAATTCTGACTGGAGGGGATATATGAAGCTGGTTACCGTGGTAATCAAACCATTCAAACTGGAAGATGTTCGCGAAGCGCTCTCTTCTATTGGTATTCAGGGGCTGACCGTGACCGAAGTGAAAGGGTTCGGGCGTCAGAAAGGTCATGCCGAGCTCTATCGGGGGGCAGAATACAGCGTTAACTTCCTGCCAAAAGTGAAGATAGATGTCGCGATTGCCGACGATCAGCTCGATGACGTGATCGAGGTTATTAGCAAGTCGGCTTACACAGGAAAAATTGGCGACGGCAAAATTTTTGTCGCCGAGCTACAACGCGTCATTCGTATTCGTACCGGCGAAGCTGACGAAGCGGCGCTGTAATGCTCAGGGCACACAGTAACGGGAAAACGACAAAATGAAGATAGCAACGATGAAAACAGGCCTTGCTTCGCTAATGCTGTTGCCAGGTTTCGCAATGGCTGCGCCGGCGGTTGCCGACAAAGCAGATAACGGCTTTATGATGATTTGTACCGCGCTGGTGCTGTTTATGACCATTCCGGGCATCGCACTGTTCTATGGCGGATTGATCCGCAGTAAGAACGTGTTGTCGATGTTGACCCAGGTGACGGTGACTTTCGCGCTGGTGTGTATTATGTGGGTCGTCTTCGGCTATTCACTGGCGTTTGGTGAAGGGAACAGCTTCTTCGGCAATTTCAACTGGGTGATGCTCAAGAACATTGAGTTAACCGCCGTGATGGGCAGTATCTACCAGTATATTCACGTCGCTTTCCAGGGATCGTTTGCCTGTATCACCGTCGGCCTGATAGTAGGGGCGCTGGCTGAACGTATACGCTTCTCCGCCGTGCTGATCTTTGTGGTGGTCTGGCTGACGCTCTCCTACATTCCCATCGCGCATATGGTATGGGGTGGCGGTCTGCTGGCCTCGCACGGCGCACTGGACTTCGCCGGTGGCACCGTTGTGCATATTAACGCAGCGATAGCAGGGCTGGTTGGGGCATACCTGATCGGTAAACGCGTGGGCTTTGGCAAAGAAGCGTTTAAACCGCATAACCTGCCGATGGTGTTTACCGGAACCGCCATTCTGTACATCGGCTGGTTCGGCTTTAACGCCGGGTCGGCGGGGGCCGCGAGCGAAATTGCCGCACTGGCGTTTGTGAATACGGTCGTGGCGACGGCAGCGGCTATTCTCGGTTGGATCTTTGGCGAATGGGCGCTGCGCGGTAAACCCTCTCTGCTGGGGGCGTGTTCTGGCGCGATTGCCGGTCTGGTTGGCGTCACGCCTGCCTGTGGATACATCGGCGTAGGCGGTGCGTTAATCATTGGCGTGGCTGCCGGACTGGCCGGTCTGTGGGGCGTAACGATGCTCAAACGCCTGCTGCGCGTTGACGATCCGTGTGATGTGTTCGGCGTTCACGGCGTCTGCGGGATTGTCGGTTGTATTCTGACCGGCGTGTTTGCCTCGGGTGCGCTGGGTGGTGTGGGCTTTGCCGAAGGCGTGACGATGGGGCATCAGGTTCTGGTACAACTGGAGAGCATTGCTGTCACTATCGTCTGGTCCGGTGTCGTCGCGTTTATCGGCTATAAGCTGGCAGACCTGACGGTTGGGCTGCGCGTCCCGGAAGAGCAGGAGCGCGAAGGGCTGGATGTGAACAGCCACGGCGAGAATGCCTATAACGCATAATAAAAATTGCCCGGTGGCGCATTGCTTACCGGGCTTACGCCTGGACTTGTAGGCCGGATAAGGCGAAGCCGCCATCCGGCATTTACTTAGTTGTGATTACGCATCACCCCTTCCTGAACCGTCGAAGCGACCAGAACCCCTTCCTGCGTATAAAGTTCACCGCGTACAAAGCCTCGGGCGCTGGAAGCAGAGGTGCTTTCCACACTGTACAGCAGCCATTCATTCAGATTGAACGGCCGGTGGAACCACATCGAGTGGTCAATGGTGGCGATCTGAATCCCTTTTTCAAGGAAACCAATTCCATGCGGTTGCAGGGCAACGGGCAGGAAATTGAGATCCGAAGCATATCCCAGCAGATACTGATGAACGCGGAGATCGTCCGGCAGCGTACCGTTGGCGCGGATCCACACCTGACGCGCCGGTTCCGCGACGTGTCCTTTTAAGGGGTTATGAAACTCCACTGGGCGTATTTCCAGCGGACGGTCGCAAAGAAATTTGTCTTTTAACACCGGCGGCAGCAGGTGCGCCAGCGACTGCGCTATCTCCGTTTCTGAACGCAATCCCTCGGGTGATGGCGCGGCTGGCATGGTTTTTTGATGCTCGAAGCCGCCTTCGGGGGCCTGGAACGATGCGGTCATGTAAAAAATGGGCTTCCCATTCTGTATGGCAGCAACGCGCCTGGCACTGAAACTGTTACCGTCACGCAGCACTTCGACATCATAAATAATCGGCTTCTGGCTATCGCCCGGGCGTAAAAAATAGCTGTGGAAGGAGTGCACCAGGCGCTCTGTGGCAACCGTCTCTTTGGCCGCATACAGCGCCTGACCGACAACCTGTCCACCAAACACTTGTCGTAATCCTAAGTCTTCACTTTGGCCCCGAAAGAGTCCTTCCTCTATTTTTTCCAGATTCAACAATGTCAGCAATTTATTCAGTGCCTGACTCATACATGCTCTCCAGGTTACAACGACGCCGAAGCGAGATAGGCAGAGTATAACGCAATTTTGTAAGTGGTCCGATGGGTGCAATTGTCTGAATAACAGGCCAATTGCAGGCAAATATTAGTGATGTGTGCCACACTTAATCACGTTATGTTTTTGTTAACCACTATCCCGGCGGGGGGAAAACCTGCTGGTGCATTGATGATAAGGAGAATTAAATGAAACTCGTGCACATCGTGAGTGGTTTAGCGGTTGCGGTTGCTCTGGCAGCCTGCGCTGATAAAAGCGCAGATATTCAGACACCTGCGCCAAACCCAAATACGTCTGTTGCGGCTACACAGCCTACGATTCAGCAACCTAATGTCTCAGGTACGGTATGGATCCGGCAGAAAGTGGCATTGCCACCCGATGCTGTCCTGACCGTGACGTTGTCAGACGCCTCGCTGGCCGACGCGCCGTCGAAGGTTCTGGCACAAAAAGCGGTTCGTACCGAGGGTAAACAAGCTCCGTTCAGCTTCGTGCTGCCGTTTAACCCGGCTGACGTTCAGCCAAACGCCCGTATCCTGTTGAGTGCGGCAGTGACAATTAATGACCAGTTGGTCTTTATCACTGATACCGTTCAACCGGTCATTAACCAGGGCGGCACAAAAGCCGATCTGACACTGGTTCCTGTCCAGCAGACAGCGGTTCCTGTGCAGGCAAGCGGTGGGGCAGCAACAACCGTGCCTTCAACCTCGCCCACGCAGGTCATACCATCCTCGGCTATTCCAGCACCTACGCAGTACTAAAGGTCCATTAACCCTCTCCGTCAGGGGAGGGTTAAATCAATAATTCCAGCGATAGCGCTGCAAATCGATGTATCCACTGCCTGAAACCTGTACCCCTTCAGCTAATAATGCCTGACGCTGGCGCTGGAGATCGGGGCCGGTTAAGGAAATGGCGCCGTGGCGATTCACCACCCGATGCCAGGGCAGAGTACTGCCCTCCGGTAAGCGTTTAAGCACGCCGCCAACCTGGCGGGCCGCACGGGGAGAACCCGCGAGACTCGCGACATCACCATACGTGGTGACGAATCCTTCCGGAATAGAGGCAACAATTTGCCAGACGCGCTGCGGGAAAGTGTCTTGTCTGTCCATGGTGTATTCCTGAGCTAATCCTTCAGCATAATCTGGAATAGCGCGCGCGTGAAGTTACATTGTACAAGAAACCAGCATCCAGCGTGCGATGGCTTGCAATTACAGGGGGCAGCAGTGATAATGCGCCTGCGCGTTGGTTAACAACGCTCTCAATGGGGGCTCTGTTGGTTCTCCCGCAACGCTACTCTGTTTACCAGGTCAGGTCCGGAAGGAAGCAGCCAAGGCAGATGACGCGTGTGCCGGGATGTAGCTGGCAGGGCCCCCACCCATTTCTACGTCCCCTCTCATTTTTTCCATTTGCCATAAATAAGTCATTTTTTTGTCATATTTTGCTGACACAGTGTTATTGGGAAGTTAAAGGTTACTCATCTCTCTTTTCACGTCGTGGTGATGTTGATGTCAGCTACGTCGTGTTTTTTCCTGTTTAAAAGGATTCTTACCATGGCTACTGCGGTTCTGAACGTTAAAATCGATGAGACATTAAAAGAGAAACTGCGTCATTACGCTGAAGTAAATAATGAGAATTTAAGTATTACGACACAGAAGCTGCTGCATTGCGCATTTGAAACAGCAGTTGAGGCGGGAGTGTGTGCAGGGGATATTGATAGTCAACATACGGAAGAATCGCCGGTTGACCCTCTCACTCCTAAAGAAATCAAAGCGCTGCGCAAAATACTCAAGAAGAAAAAATGAAACAGCAACCCCTCTCCGTCGCCACTAATTATGGCGAAGCCTGTGAATTGTTACGGTCAGGCTACGTTAAACATGTTCGTTTATGCTGGAATGTCGGCAGCGACGAATTCTTTCGTATTGCTTCAGACTGGTGTGATGCTGGAGCCAAAATAAAGAAAGAAGGCGATAATTTTGTTATTTCCCTGAAAAGTTTCCCGGTGCCGCGTCAGCTTTAAACAATCTTACGCGTTTTACCGCTACCAGAATGCAGGCTCAGCGTCTCCCAGATGGGCTGTAACGAGTGAAACGCTGAGCGCATAGCCTCTTCCGGCAGGGCAAAGGGCATACGCAAGAACCGATCAAACGCGCCCGCGAGTCCAAAACGCGTGCCAGTCCCCAGTTGAATACCCACGCTTTCGGCGCGAGCGGCAAAAATTGTCGCCAGCGTATCCGGCAATTCCACCCAAAACGATAATCCCCCCTGAGGCTGCTGAAAGCGCCATTCGGGAAAATGCGTACGCATTAATGTCTGACATAACGCGCGACGTCCGGCGAGGAGTTGCCTGCGCTGGGGCAAAAAGGTATGCGCATTATCCAGCAGCCACTCCGTGGCGAGCTGTTCGAGAACAGGCGAACCGAGATCGAAGGTATCGCGCATTTGCACCAGTGCGGCAATAGTACGGGCAGGCGCGCGCACCCAGCCCAGACGCAATCCGCCCCAGAAACTCTTTCCCGCTGAACCTAACATAATGATCGGCGCATCACGATGATAGGCCGCAAGGGGCGGAGGGGGTGGCGCATCGTACCAGAGGTTGACCATCGTCTCGTCGATCACCAGCGTCGTTCGCGTGCGGGCGGCAATATCCGCCACCACTTGCCGGGTAGCATTGTCCATACAACGTCCGGTGGGATTATGAAAATCCGGCATCAGGTAGGCCAGTCTGGGTGCTGTTTGGGCGATGGTTGCCGCCAGTCCGTCGGTGTCCCAACCCTCTTCGGGAAGCGAGACGCCAATGGGGCGGCACGAAGCCCCCTGAATCGCGGCGATAGCCAGCGGATAGGTTGGGTGATCCACCACCACGCGATCGCCGGGACCGGTCAGTAAACGTAAGATCAGCGCCAGGCCACTTACCGCACCGTTCACCACCATCACCTCATCTGCTCGCGTCGGCAACCCGCGCTCGCAGTAATGACGCGCGATAGATTCCCGTAACGAGTAAATCCCCTGCGGTAGATAACCCGAAGTCAGCAGATGCTGCGGCATCGCGCAGAGCGCCTGTTGATAAGCCTGATGTATTTCGGGACCTGCACTGAGCGCCGCGGTAGAAAGATCTACCGTTAGCGTAGAGCCAGTCCGCGTGGGGACTTCGCGGATGTGAGAGGGGAGAATGACTCGCGAGCCGCTACCGTGGCGGCTTTCCAGATAACCTTCTTCACGCAGTTGGGCCAGCGCGCTGGCGACCGTGGTTCGACTGATGGTAAGTACGGTTGCCAGTTCTCGCTCACCGGGAAGGCGTGTGTCGAGCGCCAGACGACCGTCGAGGATAAGCAGACGCAGGGCTTCTGCCAGTTGCCGCCAGAGTGGCGTTCTGGAGAAGCTCTCTTGCCAGTGTCCAAGCAGACGCTGGAGAGACTGGCTTCCGTGACGACGTGACGACATATCAGTCCACTTTTTAGAAACTGGTCATTAATCATAGTGCCAATTGCGCAGAAGATGAAGCCATCTTAATGGGGAGGTGGAATATGGGGCGTCGTCTGGTGCAACTCTACTTTGGGCTGGTGCTGTACGGGGTATCAACCGCGATGTTTGTGCGCGCCGATTTAGGTGCCGACCCGTGGAATGTGTTCCATCTGGGACTCGCGAAGTTGCTGTCGATGCAGATCGGTGTGGTGATGATTTTGGTGGGCGCTCTGGTATTGCTCCTGTGGATCCCGCTGCGTCAGCGACCGGGATTAGGCACGCTGAGTAATGTGATCGTGATAGGGCTTGCCGCCGACGCTGCGTTGATGGTGATACCGGAACTGTCGTCGCTGGGGGTTCGTAGCGTGATACTGGTGATGGCGGTGATCGTAAACGCCCTGGCCACCAGCATGTATATTGGCGCAGGTTTCGGCGCGGGTCCACGAGATGGCCTGATGACCGGGATCCATGCGCGAACAGGGTGGTCGGTACGCACCATTCGTACCGCTATCGAGGTGACCGTCCTATTGAGCGGTTGGCTGCTCGGCGGCACGCTCGGTGTGGGGACAGTACTGTATGCCCTGGCCATTGGCCCGTTGATTCAGCTCTGTCTGCCGTGGTTTCGCTACCAACCTCGTTCCCGGATTCAGGCGGCATAGTGACCAGATGAGGCTAAACTTGATCTCGACTGACGCGGCTGGAATCCTCCTTCCGCGCAGTGGACTTCGGAGGTTTTTCTCATGAAGTATGTTGATGGTTTTGTGGTAGCCGTACCTGCCGAAAACAAGGAGGCGTATAAGGCGATGGCGGCCAAAGCCGCACCGCTATTTAAGGAATTTGGTGCGCTACGCATTGTTGAATGTTGGGCCGACGACGTGCCAGACGGCAAAGTCACCGATTTTCGCATGGCGGTAAAAGCCGAGGAGCATGAAGAAGTGGTGTTCAGCTGGATTGAATACCCGTCGAAAGAGGTGCGCGATGCGGCGAATCAGAAGATGATGTCCGATCCGCGCATGAAAGAATTTGGTGAATCCATGCCCTTTGATGGCAAGCGCATGATTTATGGCGGGTTCTCATCAATTATCGACGAATAACATGCCTGGCTGTGCGGCGTGCCGCCAGCCATTTACACTTTACAGTCGTTTCTCCGCCCACAGAATAAACGCCTCTTTTGGCAGCGCTTTACTGTACAGCCAACCCTGACCATACTGGACACCATGTTGACGTAGCCAGTTTTCCTGATCTGCCGTTTCGATACCTTCCGCGACCATTTCTAGCTTCAGTGTTTTTGCCATTTCGATGATATGGGGTGTGACATTTTTAAATTCCAGCGCATCCACAAATGATTTGTCGATTTTCAGAATGTCGACATCCAGATTCTGGAGGTAGCTGAGGCTCGAATAGCCGGTACCAAAATCATCAATATAAATAGCATGACCTGCCTGTCGATAACGGGCGATAATCGGTGAACTGGTTGCGGGGTCGGCAAACTCACGCTCTGTTAATTCGAGCGCGATCTGCTGAGGAGGGATCTGATGGCGGTTAAGTAACTTATTTAACAGCAGAGGGAATTTGTCCGAGAGTAAATCAGCGGACTCAACGTTGATGGAGATATGCTGTTCAGGAAACTGCCGCAACCATTTGGCCATATCTTCAAATACGGTTTCAACAATTAAACGTGTAAGGGGTTCCGTCAGGCCCGTCTGTGCGGCAAGAGTAATAAATATTTCCGGAGAAAGATAACTGCCGTCAGTTTGCGGCCAGCGCGCTAATGCTTCGGCTCCGACGATTTTCCCGGTGGTTAATGAAATGATGGGCTGGTAATGAACCTTAATCTCCCGGTTGTTAATCGCATCCTGTAAGCGATGATGCGGAGACTGTAGGCGGCGCAGAATGCGCAGAATAAAGGCGGCAGCCAGCAAGCCGATGATGATACCGAAAGGGACCCAGATAAACGCCTGGCGATACCAGATTTTTTCCAGCGGTAGGGTCGAAGACCAACTGACAATGGAGATCCCCATGTCCGGAAAAGGGCGTATTTCGTAGATGATGCCATGGCTTTCCAGATGGCGAGGCGTTGTTTCCTGACTAAATTGCAGAACGTTCGGGGCGAGCGCGCGACTGCTGGCAATAACGTTATTATGCGTCGTTCCAATAATAGCCACATCGATAGGCCACGAGCCAAAAGGCACAACGTCGATAAAGGATGCGGGATCAATCATCACGATATAATGCTCGGTACCCAGCGCTGCCATGTAACGCTTAATGCCTAAATCATTTTGTGCAGTATACCATGCCCGGTATCCGTCATTGGTAATCCTCATCGGCGGAGGGAGTTGACCTGTGCTGCTGTTCTGTTCCAGCGAAGAACAGCGAGGGATGTTGTTTTCCAGATAGACCACTTCCTGAACGTAGCGGTAGCTGTAGGAAATACGCCGCATAGCGAGCAGATGCTCACGGGAGCAGGGGAGACTTTTAACCGCTTCTATTTGCTGAAGTGCAAATTTTGCTTGTTCGACAACGCGAGTTGTTCGTTCTGAAACGCGTAGTGAATATGAGTCCAGTTCTTCAAGGAATTTTTTCTCAACCTGGAGGTGTGCGATCCATATGCTCAGGCCTACGGGAACCAGTACGGAAAGGATAAGTACGCCTGTCACGAGGCTTACAAGATGTCGCGTTCGCACGAAGATATCCTAATTAGCACAAAGTAAGGAAAGTATATCCGATCGGCAAAAAAGACCTGTAAATTATACCGTTAATTCGAGAATTATTTTCCCCGAGAATTATAAAACAAAGGGTATCAATCAGGAAAGGGCAATGAACGGCAGGCGTACCGGAAACCGGTACGCATTGGCCTGTGGCTACTGATGAGCCTCGGCACGTGCAAGGGTGAAAATATCATAAAACGACAGGTCGCCTTTACGGGCAATCATCTTCTGTAATTGTGTTTTATGTCCATCGTCCACGTGCGGGGAGTGAAGAATTGTGTTGATTAATTCAGGTGGGACATAACGCGTGTTATACCATTCCCCGTTATAGCAAACTCTGAAGTCCAGCACGTCAATATCTTCATAGCGATAGCGCGGGGCAACATCAAAAAAGAAAAAGCCATTCAACAATACAAATAACACCACCAGTAGCCAGACAGAATCGACCAGCGTTTCCGATTGCAGCATCACGGCCAGGGTGGCAAACCACGCGACATACATGCCTATAAACAGACCAGGGTGCTTGCGAATGAAACTGATACTAAAGCGCGGCCTGTTATCGCGTTTCTCACGCACATTGAGCTCGTCGATCGTTTCAGTGAGCAGGCGCTGTATTTCAGTCATCTTTTGCCTTTATGATTTTCGCTATTTTCAGGAGAACGGCCTAGTTTAATAGGCCGCTGGTCGCGAAAAAAGTAACAGATTAACCACAATTTAGCATAACAGTTACAGTTTAGTATCAAGGGTTTTTATGATGCGCGCAGGGTTACCGCCAACCACCACGTTGGCGGGGACGTTTTTCGTCACCACCGCGCCGGATGCCACGACAACATTGTCACCAATCGTAACGCCGGGGTTAATGACTGCCCGGCCGCCCAGCCATACGTTATTGCCTATCGTGACGGATTTGCCGAATTCCTTACCGCTGTTACGTTCAGTCGCATCGAGTGGATGCGTTGCGGTATAGATGTGGACGCCCGGTGCCAGCATACAGTTATCACCAATATAAATAGGGCAGACGTCCAGCATTACGCAGTCGAAGTTGGCGTAAAAATCTTTACCAAGAAAGATGTTGTAACCGTAGTCACAGCGGAAAGTGGGTTCGATATAGGCATTGTTACAGCGGCCCAGAAGCGACGTCAGAATCGCCAGCCGTTCGGCTTTTTCATCCGGTGCGGTCTGGTTGTAACGATGGATAAGCCGACGAGCCTGTAAGCGGTCATGGCGTAATGTATCATCTGACGGGCGATAGTATTCGCCCGCAATCATCTTCTGTTTTTCTGCACTCATTTTTTGCGCTCATAACCGGTTTACTTTCCGGGTACTACAGTAAAGGGACGGCACCGAACAGGGAACGTTCCCTGATGAGTTATGTGAACGCAATCACAAAGGTATTTTTGAAATTTAACGCAAAGACCAATAAACCCTCTCAAGTCATCATTCGTATTATTCGTATTATCTGATAAATTAATTAACAAATTAACGAATGAATTTCCACACGGAGGAGGGGATCTTGTCGTAAAGCTTATTCATGGTCAATTCTGCGAGTCGATGATCTGCTGCTGAGTAAAATACCGCCAATTCATTGTCAGATAATTCATATTTATTTTTCTCAATTACGCGCTCCAGTGTATCAATTGACTGACAGCGTCGCAAACGCATCAAATAATCAGTTTTGGTTAATGGTTTATCAGACATACATCTTACCTATGATTGTAATAATTTTAACAAGACAAACTAACAGGATTAGCCCTGGTGGCATTCACGAAACAGCGAAACAAGCGATTTCCCGACTTACGCCATTTCTGCAGATCCTGCGCATTAATGCCATAACTACTGAACAACATAAAAGTGTCGTCCAGATATTCATCAATCTGTTCAATCAGCTTATTGTCCTCATTATACTTAATTTTATAATTAAGTGCGAAGGTCGCAATATGCTCTATCAGTTCGTTGAGTTGCAGGTTGATTGCCGAGGTTGGGTCGTTAACCCAGCCATGATGACTTTCTTCAAGATTGGCAAGACAGTCATGATATAGCGTCTCACAGAGAAATTTAAGCTGCGCGATATCATATCTCTTGGGTGAGTATTCATCCATAACGCATCCCCTTCTTCGTGGTTGAACTAACCGTACACCTTACGGGATGGTGTGCAACTAACAGACCTTGAACTTACCCTCTACGCCTGACGATTTAACTATAATCTACTCTAAAAAAGATTTCATTGCCATATTACGAAAAATTACAATTAATTTAAATTAGGTGCGACAATTGTAACTCACATTATAGCATGCGTTCTGTCGAGTCCGGAATGGGATAATTCCGTGATTATTTTGTAATTCATTGGCTTATCGACTTCTCACCCTACCTCGCATGTCGCCGGAGTAAAAACAAGGCATCCGTTTTCCTGAGATTTCTCTTAAGAATGAATTATTAAGGAAAAAATAAGAATTTGCTAGTGCGGTTAAGAATAGCCTCCAGAATGTTAGGGGCTATATCTTTTATTTCTTCCGCTAAAAGTAAAGAGAGTAACAATTAAGGTTTTTCGATGGTTTAGAACGAAAAAAAGGCCGCTTGCGCGGCCTTTTATGAAAGAGCATCAGTGGTTTTCGACGGAATGACTGTGCTCAAGATCCTCATTTTTCCGACTAAAGCGACGGCGAACCACCACAAAGAAGACCGGAACGAAGAAGATAGCCAGCACGGTAGCTGTCACCATCCCACCCATAACGCCAGTACCTACCGCGTTCTGTGCGCCAGAGCCCGCGCCGGAGCTAATAACCAGCGGCATTACACCCAGAATAAACGCCAGGGACGTCATCAGAATGGGGCGCAAACGCATACGTACCGCTTCCAGCGTCGCTTCAATCAGACCTTTGCCTTCTTTATCCATCAGATCTTTGGCGAATTCGACGATCAATATCGCGTTCTTCGCCGACAGGCCAATGGTTGTAAGCAGGCCCACCTGGAAGTAAACGTCGTTGGTTAATCCGCGGAATGTCGCGGCTAACAGCGCACCGATAACCCCGAGTGGAACGACCAGCATAACGGAGAACGGAATCGACCAACTCTCATACAGCGCCGCCAGACACAAGAAGACGACAATCAACGAGATGGCATACAGGGCAGGGGCCTGGTTGCCGGACAGACGTTCCTGATAGGACATCCCCGTCCAGTCATAGCCCACGCCCGAAGGCAGTTTGCTGGCCAGTTGCTCCATCAGAGCCATTGCCTCACCCGTACTTTTACCTGGCGCCGCCTGGCCTAAAATTTCCATTGAAGGCAGACCGTTATAGCGTTCCAGGCGCGGTGAACCGTATTCCCAGCGTGAAGAGGAAAATGCGGAGAATGGCACCATCTGACCATCGCTGCTGCGCACGTACCAGTCGCCAATATCATCCGGCAACATACGGTATTTGGCTTCGGACATGACGTAAACTTTCTTCACGCGACCACGGTCGATAAAGTCGTTCACGTAGCTTCCGCCCCACGCCGCACCCAGTGTGGTATTAATATCGCTAATGGAAACGCCCAGCGCCTGTGCTTTTTCCTGGTCGATATTAATTTTGAACTGTGGCGTGTCTTCCAGACCGTTCGGACGTACGCCGACCAACAGGTCCGGATGTTTTGCCACTTCACCTAACAGTTGGTTACGCGCCTGAGTGAGTTTTTCATGGCCCAGGCCCGCCTGGTCAATCAGCTCAAAGTCAAAACCAGTTGCTGTACCGAGTTCGACAATCGCAGGCAGGTTAAAGGCGAATACCATTGCGTCTTTGATCTGCGAGAAATAGGCCATTGCGCGACCGGTAATCGCGTCGACTTTATTCTCATCCCCCGGACGGTCAGCCCAGTCTTTCAGCGACACAAACGCAATACCGGTATTCTGTCCACGACCCGCAAAACCAAAGCCGTTAACCGCAAAGACCGATTCAACGTTGTTTTTCTCTTTGGTGAGATAATAATCAGTCATCTCATCAAGCACTTTCTGCGTACGTTCCTGGGTCGCACCCGCAGGCAACTGTGCCATGCTCAGGAATACCCCCTGGTCCTCATCTGGCAAGAAGGAGCTTGGCAGACGCACGAACAGGAAGGCCATGCCAACCACGATGATCAAATACAGCAGCAGATAACGACCGGTGCTGCGCAGAATATTACCTACGCTGTCGGTGTAATGGTGCGTGCTCTTATCGAACATCCGGTTAAACCAGCCGAAGAATCCTTTTTTGCCTTCACCGTGATCGCCTTTGGCAATAGGTTTAAGCATGGTTGCACAAAGTGCAGGGGTCAGGATCAATGCGACCAGCACCGACAGCGCCATTGCGGAAACAATGGTGATGGAGAACTGACGGTAAATAGCCCCGGTAGAACCGCCAAAGAAGGCCATCGGAATAAATACCGCCGACAGGACCATCGCGATACCGACCAGCGCGCCCTGAATCTGGCCCATGGATTTACGCGTCGCTTCTTTCGGCGGTAATCCTTCCTCGGACATCACGCGCTCGACGTTCTCGACCACCACGATGGCGTCATCCACCAATAGACCGATGGCGAGCACCATCCCGAACATCGTCAGGGTGTTTATCGAGAAGCCGAAAGCCGCAAGTACCGCAAATGTCCCCAGCAGTACGACTGGCACCGCAATCGTCGGAATCAACGTCGCGCGGAAGTTCTGCAAGAACAGATACATGACCAGGAATACGAGTATGATCGCTTCTACCAGCGTTTTAACCACTTCGTGAATGGAGATTTTCACGAACGGCGTGGTGTCATACGGATAAACGATTTTCAAACCTGACGGGAAGAACGGCTCCATTTTTACCAGTTCAGCACGAATCGCTGCGGCGGTATCCAGGGCGTTTGCCCCCGTAGCCAGTTTGATCCCCAGCCCGGAAGCCGGTTTTCCGTTGAACTTAGCGATGATGTCATAGTTTTCACCCCCCAGTTCAATCTTCGACACGTCGCGCAGGCGCACCTGAGAACCATCCTGATTCACTTTCAGCAGAATTTTGCCGAACTCATCGGTGGATGTCAGACGGGTTTGCGCAATGATAGAGGCATTAAGCTGCTGGCCCTTCACCGGCGGCGTACCCCCTAATTGACCGGCTGCGACCTGGGCGTTCTGAGCCTTGATCGCAGTAATGACATCGACTGGCGTCAGTTGATATTTATTGAGCTCAGTCGGGTCCATCCAGATACGCATAGCATATTGCGAACCAAACAGCTGAACGTCACCCACACCAGAGGTACGGCTGATGGCGTCCTTCATGTTAGCAGCAACATAGTCGGAAATATCTTCCTGCGTCATGGTGCCGTCGGTGTTGATGACGCCGACAACCATCAGGAAGCTACTGGAAGATTTCTCGACGCTCACACCTTGCTGTTGGACTTCCTGCGGCAGCAGCGGCATCGCCAGTTGCAGTTTGTTCTGCACCTGTACCTGCGCAATGTCCGCATCGGTGCCAGATTCGAAGGTCAGGGTGATCTGCACGGAACCCGTGGAGTCACTGTTTGACGACATGTACATCAGGTTATCGATACCGTTCATATTCTGTTCGATAACCTGTGTAACAGTGTCCTGCACCGTTTTGGCGTCAGCACCGGGGTAGACAGCAGAGATCGTCACGGCCGGCGGCGCAATCGTTGGATATTGCGCGACCGGCAGTTTGAGGATCGCAAGCCCCCCTGCCAACATAATGATTATTGCGATCACCCACGCGAATATTGGGCGATCGATAAAGAAATTAGGCATGTCTTAACGGCTCCTGTTTAAGTTAAGACTTAGACTGCTCAGGCTGGTTACCGCTGGCGGCTTGTTGCTTGTTATCTGCGGTAATCTCTTGTGCTTTCACCTGCGCACCAGGACGCACTTTCTGCAGCCCACTAATAATGACGCGATCGCCGGCCTTCAGGCCGCTCGTGACCAGCCATTTGTCGCCAATCGCCTGGCTTGCAACGATCGGACGGGTTTCCACTTTATCGTCAGCGCCGACGACCAGCACGGTTGCATCACCCCGCGGCGTACGCGTAACCCCCTGTTGTGGCACCAGCAGAGCGGTGGGGTTGGTCCCTTCTTCCAGGCGAGCACGGACAAACATGCCCGGCAGCAACGTATGATCCGGGTTAGGGAAGATGGCACGCAACGTAATGGATCCGGTCGTCTGGTCAACGGTGACGTCAGAGAACTCAAGCGTACCGTCCTGCGGGAACTTGATACCGTCGCTGGTCACCAGCGAGACTTTCGCCTTACCGTTTTCCTGCTTCAGCGTTCCGTTCGCCAGTTCCTGCTTCAGACGCAGGAAATCGTTGCTCGACTGAGTCACATCCACATAGATAGGATCCAGTTGCTGTACAGTTGCCAGCGCAGTCGCCTGACCGTTTTGTACCAGCGCACCTTCCGTCACGGCTGATTTGCCAATACGACCACTAATGGGTGATGTCACTTTGGTATACGCGAGGTTAATGCGGGCGGTTTCAACAGCGGCTTTCGCTGCGATCACTGCTGCATTTGCCTGTTGAGCATCGGCCAGCGCCTGATCGTAATCCTGCTTGCTGATGTACTGCGTACCCAGCAGTTTTTGATAACGATTGACCGTAACCTGAGCGATACTCGCAGCGGCCTGAGCTTTCGCCAGGTCACCTTTAGCGCTTTCATAAGCGGCTTGATATGTCGCGGGATCAATCTGATACAGAGAGACACCGGCATCGATATCGCTACCTTCTTTGAAGTTGCGCTTGAGGATAATACCGCTTACCTGGGGGCGAACTTCCGCAATACGGAAAGCACTCGTGCGGCCTGGGAGTTCAGTGGTAATTTGAAGAGGTTCGGTTTTGAGCGTCACAACCCCAACTTCTGGCATCTGCGGGCCCCCTTGTTGGGCCTGTTTGTCGTCACATCCTGTTAGCGCTAAGCTGCCTGAGAGCATCAGAACGACCGCCAGAGGCGTAAACCCTCTGTTTTTGTTCATATGTAAACCTCGAGTGTCCGATTTCAAATTGTTCAATGGTCAAAAGTACACAAACCCATTGCTGCGTTTATATTATCGTCGTGCTATGGTACATACATTCACAAATGTATGTAAATCTAACGCCTGTAAATTCACCGACCTATGGCACGAAAAACCAAACAACAAGCGCAGGAAACACGGCAACACATTCTGGATGTGGCTCTACGCCTGTTCTCGCAACAAGGGGTTTCGTCCACCTCGCTTGCGGAGATTGCAAAAGCCGCTGGCGTGACACGCGGTGCAATCTATTGGCATTTCAAAAACAAGTCGGATTTATTTAGTGAGATCTGGGAGCTTTCAGAATCCAATATTGGTGAGCTAGAGACTGAGTATCAAGCAAAATTCCCTGACGATCCACTATCTGTTTTAAGAGAAATACTAATACATCTTCTTGAATCAACCGTGACGGAGGAGCGTCGACGTTTATTGATGGAAATTATATTCCACAAATGTGAATTTGTGGGGGAAATGGCCATCGTGCAAGAGGCGCAGAAAAACATCTGTCTGGAAAGTTATGACCGTATCGAGCAAACGCTAACTCATTGTATTAACGCAAAAATGCTTCCGGAAAGCCTTTTGACGCGACGTGCTGCGGTCATTATGCGTGCCTCTATTTCTGGCATAATGGAAAACTGGCTTTTTGCCCCTCAATCCTTTGATTTGAAAAAAGAAGCGCAACATTACGTCGCCATTCTGCTGGAAATGCTGATGTTTTGTCCGACGCTGCAGGCGGCGTCAGCAGAACAAAAATCCTGAGGCTGACTCCAGGAATTATCCTGGTCGATTTCGCTGCCGCTATTCTGGCTGGCATAGCCGTGATATTCTTGCGCGTTGACTATTTTCGGTCATCTTTTCGATTCAGAAGCCTTCATTCACATGACTATGTTGCAGTTCTACAAACGTTCACAGCATCTCGTTCTGATCGCGTTGACGGTATTCATCCTTATGCTTTCCTGTCAGTCGGGAGCGCTTGCCCGCGCGACGACGAGCGGCGATCTGCCGTCGAAAGCCGATGTGCAAAGCCAACTAGACGCGCTCAATAAGCAAAAAGACCTTTCTGCGCAGGATAAACTGGTTCAGCAAGATCTCATTGATACTCTCTCCACGCTGGAGAAAATCGACCGGGTAAAAGATGAGACGGTTCAGTTACGTCAGAAGGTCGCACAAGCGCCTGAGAAAATGCGCCAGGCGTCAGCCGCTCTGAATGCGCTAAGCGATGTCGACAATGATGAAGAAACGCGTAAGACGCTGAGCTCGCTATCATTACGTCAGTTAGAACAACGCGTTGCGCAGGCGCTGGACGATCTCCAGAACGCCCAGAACGATCTCGCGACCTACAATAGCCAGTTGGTGGCACTGCAAACCCAGCCTGAACGTGTACAAAATGCAATGTACACCGCCTCCCAGCAGCTTCAGCAAATTCGTAACCGGCTGGACGGGACCAACGTTGGCGAAGGCGCATTGCGTCCCACGCAGCAGGTGCTTTTACAGGCGGAGCAAGCGTTACTGAATGCGCAAATTGATCAACAGCGTAAGAGCCTTGAAGGTAATACGGTTTTGCAGGATACCCTGCAAAAACAGCGCGACTACGTGACCGCAAACAGCAACCGGGTTGAGCACCAACTGCAACTGTTGCAGGAGGCGGTTAACAGCAAACGTCTGACCTTGACTGAAAAGACCGCGCAGGAGGCGATGTCTCCCGACGAAACGGCGCGCATTCAGGCCAACCCATTGGTGAAACAAGAGCTTGAAATAAACCATCAGCTTAGCCAGCGTTTGATTACCGCGACCGAGCATGGCAACTCGTTGATGCAGCAAAATATCAGGGTCAAGAACTGGCTTGATCGTGCATTACAGTCAGAACGAAATATCAAAGAGCAGATCGCGGTGCTCAAAGGCAGTCTGCTGCTGTCGCGTATTTTGTACCAGCAGCAACAAACGCTACCGTCAGCCGATGAACTCTCTGATATGACCAACCGTATTGCGGATCTGCGTCTGGAGCAGTTCGAAGTAAACCAGCAGCGTGACGCGCTATTCCAGAACGATGCCTTCGTCGCCAAACTGGAAGAAGGGCATGCCAGCGAAGTTAATCCGGAAGTACATGATGCGCTGCTCCAGGTGGTCGATATGCGCCGGGAACTGTTGGACCAGTTGAATAAGCAACTGGGGAATCAACTGATGATGGCGATTAACCTGCAAATTAATCAGCAGCAGTTAATGAGCGTGTCGAAAAACCTGAAAGAAATCCTGACGCAGCAAATCTTTTGGGTGAACAGTAACCGTCCAATGGACTGGGACTGGATCAAAGCGTTCCCACAAACGCTTAAAGATCAGTTCAAGGCGATGAAAATTACCGTCAACTGGGAGAAAGCCTGGCCTGCGGTATTTATTGCTTTTCTGGCCGGGTTACCGCTGCTGTTAATTGCCGGACTGATTCGCTGGCGTCTGCAATGGCTGAAAGCGTATCAGCAAAAACTGGCCTCGGCCGTCGGTTCGTTACGTAACGACAGTCAATTGAATACGCCGAAAGCGATTCTCATTGATCTCATTCGCGCCTTGCCAGCGTGCCTGCTGATCCTTGCTGTTGGGCTGATCCTGCTGACGATGCAGCTCAATATCAGTGATCTGCTGTGGGCCTTTAGTAAGAAACTGGCTATTTTCTGGCTGGTCTTTGGTCTCTGCTGGAAGGTGCTCGAAAAAGAAGGTGTCGCGGTGCGTCACTTCGGCATGCCTGCGCAACTGACAAGCCATTGGCGTCGCCAGATTGTGCGCGTGAGCCTCGCGCTGCTACCGCTGCATTTCTGGTCCGTGGTGGCTGAACTCTCTCCGCTTCATCTGATGGATGATGTGCTGGGGCAAGTGGTTATTTTCTTCAACCTGCTGCTCATTGCTTTTCTGGTGTGGCCAATGTGCCGCGAAAGCTGGCGTGATAAAGAGTCGCACGGCCTGCGCCTGGTGACAATCACGGTGCTGTCTATTATTCCCATTGCCCTGATGGTGCTGACGGCAACCGGCTATTTCTATACCACCCTGCGTCTGGCGGGACGCTGGATTGAGACGGTCTATCTGGTCATCATCTGGAATCTGCTTTACCAGACGGTGCTGCGTGGGTTAAGCGTGGCGGCACGGCGTATTGCCTGGCGTCGTGCGCTGGCGCGTCGACAGAATCTGGTAAAAGAGGGCGCCGAAGGGGCAGAACCACAGGAAGAACCTACCATTGCTCTGGAGCAGGTCAACCAACAAACGCTGCGTATTACCATGCTGTTGATGGTGTCTCTGTTTGCTGTGATGTTCTGGGCGATATGGTCTGATCTGATCACCGTGTTCAGCTATCTCGACAGCATTACGCTCTGGCACTACAACGGTACCGAAGCGGGTGCCGCCGTAGTGAAAAACGTCACAATGGGCAGCCTGCTGTTTGCCATTATCGCCTCCATGGTGGCGTGGGCGCTAATCCGCAACCTGCCGGGTCTGCTCGAAGTGCTGGTATTATCCAGGTTGAAGATGCGCCAGGGGGCATCGTATGCCATTACCACCATCCTCAATTACATCATTATTGCCGTTGGCGCGATGACAGTCTTCGGCTCGCTGGGCGTGTCGTGGGACAAATTGCAATGGCTGGCGGCGGCGTTATCGGTAGGTCTGGGCTTTGGTTTACAGGAGATCTTCGGAAACTTTGTCTCCGGCCTGATTATTCTGTTCGAACGCCCGGTGCGGATTGGCGATACGGTGACCATTGGAACCTACTCTGGGACCGTCAGTAAGATCCGTATTCGTGCGACAACAATTACCGATTTCGATCGCAAAGAGGTGATCATTCCGAACAAGGCGTTCGTCACTGAGCGGTTGATCAACTGGTCGTTGTCAGATACCACCACGCGTCTGGTGATCCGCATTGGCGTGGCCTACGGCTCGGATCTGGAGAAAGTGAAGAAAGTACTACTACAGGCTGCGATGGAACATCCAAAGGTGATGCACGATCCGGAACCGGCGGTTTTCTTTACCACCTTCGGCGCCAGCACCCTGGATCACGAACTGCGTTTGTACGTGCGTGAACTGCGCGATCGCAGCCATACGGTGGATGAACTGAACCGTGCCATCGATCGTCTGTGCCGCGAAAATGATATCGACATTGCCTTTAACCAGCTTGAAGTGCATCTGCACAACGAGAAGGGTGATGAGGTAACGGAAGTGAAACGCGAGATTAAAGGCGATGATCCAACGCCTGCGGTAGGATAAACGAACAGGGGCGGCGTAATGTCGCCCCTTTCGGTATCAGTGTGACAGCGTGGCGAGTTCTTCGGCTGTCAGCCCGGTAAGACGGGAAATGACGGCGTTTTCCATTCCATCGTCCAGCATTTTGCGCGCGATGGCCTGGCGGCTTTTAGCTTCACCGACCTCTAGTCCCTGCTTTATGCCCAACGCTATACCTTCAGTTCGTCCTTTTTCTTCCAGCCATTCGGCAATCGTCATCAGTTGTTCCTTATACTGAGGCGCACTTTCGGCCAGTTGGCGGATCAGCGCACCGGGGTCTGAGGTGCTCCCTGCTTTGACCATATAGTTTATCAACACGTCGAGTTGCGGATCGGTCAGGCTTTGTTGAGTTAACAAGGTAATTAATTGATCCAGTAATTCGCTCAGATCGCGTTGGCGAATATGCTTTTGCAGGAGTTCCAGCATCGCAATTCGTTGATGCTGCAAAATTTGATTATCCGGTATTACCGTCAGGTCCACCAGCGGAAATTCGCTGTTGTACAGCGCTTTTGCCATCTCTGGTTCACTAAACAAATTTTGCCAGTTGAGGCTATAAGGCCAGGGGGTATTTGTTCCCTGATAAAAGAGGATGGGGACGACAAGCGGCAAGGTTTTATGTCCGGCATCCAGGTGCCGCTGCATGGCGGCAATGGCGTAGCGCATCAACCGGAACGCCATGAATTTATCGGTAGAGCTTTGATGTTCAATCAGCGCGTATACGTATCCGGGTCCCTGCTTTGTCTCTAAAGAATAGAGAATATCAGAGTAGCGATTGCGCAAGTTTTCTTCGACAAAACTTCCGGATTCCAGTTTTAAGGAATCCAGATTGCAAATTTCGAGGAAGTTATTGGGGAGGTGAATCTGCAGAAAATCGCGGGCCACGGTTTTCTGCGCCAGCATATTTCTGAAAACCGCATCGTGTGGTGAAGTGGGAAGTCGTTCCATGATCCATCCGTTGGTTGCAGGGTGTGGCGGCGAATTTGCCATCCACCATGACAACCCACCAGACGGCAATCACTCACTTTGCGAAGCGTTTTCCGCACTTTTTAATTTGTTTTCATAATCGCGCATAACAATCTCGAGCGCACGTAGCACGGTTCGGGCAGGAAGTTGATTCTCTTCCAGCAGTGCAATTAAATCGACGGCCAGTTTGACCTCATCCGGGGCGTTTTCAAGGGACATAGATTCTCCGGTGATTAGCGGGTTAATCGTGCAAGAATGCGTTCGATATTGTCGAGCGCGTGACGACACCGCGCCAGGCGGCCTTCATACATCTCAACTTCGCGGCGTAGCGTCTGTTGCTCAGTCAGACTAGTGGTCTGGGCAAGCCGTGCCCGGCGCTCATCGGTCATTTCCAGCAGACGGCGTTCAAACTCCTGGTGTTGAATGCGCCTGCGCTGCCAGTGCGCAATGCCCGGCGAGGCTCTGTCCCACTCTCTGAGGGACCAACTGGCAGTTTCACGGGCGATGGCTTCTAACTGCGACGCCAGATGCTCCGCCAGCCAGGCAACCTGCGGCAGCTGTTGCTGTTCCACAGCCAGACGTAGTGCGTGAAGATGGTTTTCCGCTTCTTTCAGACAATCCTGAAGCAACGTGCTGCGCGTCTGAAAAAGGTGGCGATCGAAACGGGGACTGATTGTCGCATGCTGCGCTACCGGTGCGCAGCGTTGGCGCAGAAGAGCGAGTTGTTGTTCCAGCTTTTGTAGCAGCGCGGCGGTTTTCAATGTAACACTCCGATGAAAATGATAACTGTTATGCTAAAGTAGCGTTCTGGTTTGCGACATGCCTTTATTATGCAACGAATCCTTCTGATCATCACGGGCTGGCTGGCGGTCGTCCTCGGGACACTGGGCGTCGTATTGCCCCTGTTGCCCACAACGCCTTTTATCCTGCTGGCTGCCTGGTGTTTTGCCCGTTCATCGCCGCGTTTTCACGCGTGGTTGCTGTATCGTTCGTGGTTTGGCAGCTATCTGCGCTTCTGGCAGAAATATAAGGCCATGCCGCGAGGCGCAAAGCCCCGCGCGATTATACTGATTCTGATTACCTTCGGCGTCTCTTTGTGGCTAACGCCAATGATATGGGTTCGGATCCTGCTGTTAGTTATTCTGAGCTGTTTGCTGATATTTATGTGGCGAATTCCCGTGATTGACGAAAAGCAACAAAAGCACTGAAGCACAATAATCGCGGTTGCAATTACAGGCCGTAGCCAGTAAATTCGACCGTTTTCGAGCACAGGCACGCCTGGTCAAAGGTTAAACAGATGTAACTTTGACCCCATTTTCATGCGCGTGTCGTGAAGTAACACCGTATTTATCAGGCACACACTTATGACCGCGACTGCACAGCAGCTTGAGTTTCTCAAAAATAGCATCAAAAGCATTCAGGACTACCCGAAACCGGGCATTCTTTTCCGTGATGTCACCAGCTTACTGGAAGACCCGAAAGCTTACGCTCTCAGCATCGACTTGCTGGTCGAGCGTTACAAAAATGCGGGCATTACCAAAGTTGTCGGTACCGAAGCGCGCGGCTTTCTGTTTGGTGCGCCGGTAGCGTTGGGTCTTGGCGTGGGTTTTGTTCCGGTTCGCAAACCGCGCAAACTGCCGCGTGAAACCATTGCCGAAAGCTACGAACTGGAATATGGCACCGATCAGCTGGAAATCCACATGGATGCAATCCAGGCGGGGGATAACGTGTTGGTGGTTGACGATTTACTGGCCACGGGCGGGACGATCGAAGCGACCGCGAAATTGATTCGTCGCCTCGGCGGGGAAGTGAGCGACGCGGCATTTATCATTAATCTGCCCGATCTTGGCGGCGAAAAACGCCTGGAAAACCTCGGTATTACCTGCTATTCGCTCGTCGCATTCCCGGGACATTGATCCCGCCTTTCGCAACCTCGCTCATTGAGTGAGGTTGTGTTAGCATTCCTCCCTATGTATCCACCTTCCAGCGTTTCAGAGCCAGCCCATGAGTTATCAGGTTTTAGCCCGAAAATGGCGCCCACAAACCTTTGCTGACGTCGTCGGCCAGGAACATGTACTGACCGCACTGGCGAACGGTTTGTCGCTAGGGCGAATTCATCATGCCTATCTGTTTTCTGGTACCCGGGGCGTCGGGAAAACCTCTATTGCCCGTTTGCTGGCGAAGGGGCTGAATTGTGAAACGGGCATCACCGCGACACCGTGCAGCGTCTGCGATAACTGCCGTGAAATCGAGCAGGGACGATTTGTCGATCTGATTGAGATCGATGCCGCGTCGCGTACCAAAGTTGAAGACACCCGTGACCTGCTGGATAACGTTCAGTACGCACCTGCGCGCGGTCGTTTCAAGGTTTACCTGATCGACGAAGTGCACATGCTGTCTCGCCACAGTTTCAACGCGCTGCTCAAAACCCTTGAGGAGCCGCCTTCACACGTTAAGTTCCTGTTGGCGACAACCGATCCACAAAAGCTGCCGGTGACCATTCTGTCTCGTTGCCTGCAGTTCCACCTCAAGGCGCTGGATGTCGATCAGATTCGCCATCAGCTTGAGCATATTCTGACTGAAGAAAAGATCGCTTCTGAACCCAGAGCCCTCCAACTGCTCGCGCGCGCGGCTGACGGTAGTCTGCGAGATGCGCTCAGCCTGGCCGATCAGGCGATTGCCAGCGGTGATGGACAGGTTTCTACCCAGGCCGTGAGCGATATGCTCGGCACGCTGGATGACGACCAGGCGCTGTCGTTGGTTGAAGCGATGATTGCCGCCGACGGTGAGCGCGTTATGACGCTGGTGAACGAGGCTACCGCTCGCGGGATCGAGTGGGAAGCACTGTTAGTCGAGATGCTGGGTCTGCTACACCGTATTGCGCTGGTTCAGCTATCTCCTGCCGCGTTAGGCAGCGACATGGCGACAATTGAAGTGCGGATGCGCGAACTGGCGCGCACGGTGCCGCCAACCGATGTACAGCTTTATTACCAGACGCTGTTGATTGGGCGTAAAGAACTTCCTTACGCGCCTGACCGGCGGATGGGCGTAGAAATGACGTTACTGCGTGCGCTGGCGTTTCACCCGCGTATGCCGCTACCGGAACCCGATGTTCCACGCCAATCCTTTGCTCCTGTAGCCCCGACGGCGGTCATGACGCCAACCCAGGTTGCACCACAACCAGCGCCAGCACAGCAGACGCCGGCGGTACCGTTGCCAGAGTCAACCAGCCAGGTGCTGGCGGCGCGCAACCAACTTTTGCGTGCGCAGGGAGCAACCAAAGCAAAAAAGAGTGAACCGGCAGCCGCAACCCGCGCGCGGCCGGTGAATAACGCTGCGCTGGAAAGGCTGGCTTCGGTCACCGATCGCGTGCAGGCTCGTCCTGCAGCATCTGCCCTTGAGCAGGCTCCGGCGAAGAAAGAAGCTTATCGCTGGAAAGCGACAAATCCCGTCGCTGAAGTGAAAGAGGTTGTTGCCACGCCGAAAGCGCTGAAAAAAGCGCTTGAGCATGAAAAAACGCCGGAACTGGCGGCAAGGCTGGCAGCGGAAGCGATTGAACGCGATCCTTGGGCGGCGCAGGTGAGTCAACTGTCACTGCCGAAACTGGTGGAACAGGTGGCACTCAACGCCTGGAAAGAAGAGAACGGTAATGTGGTCTGCCTGCACTTGCGTTCCAGCCAGCGACATCTTAATTCCAGCGGCGCACAGCAGAAGCTGACCGAGGCCCTGAGCGCCTTAATGGGATCAACGGTTGAATTGACCATCATTGAAGATGATAATCCGGCGGTGCGCACGCCGCTGGAGTGGCGTCAGGCTATTTATGAAGAGAAACTTGCGCAGGCGCGTGAGTCGATAATCGCGGATAACAACATTCAGACGCTGCGTCGGTTCTTCGATGCCGATCTGGACGAAGAGAGTATTCGCCCCATTTGATCGTAAGCGGTGCTTACGGTTGTCATCCCTTAACGTGATTGAGAGAGAAGCCTATGTTCGGTGGTAAAGGCGGTCTGGGTAACCTGATGAAACAGGCCCAGCAGATGCAAGAAAAGATGCAGAAAATGCAGGAAGAAATCGCGCAGCTGGAAGTGACCGGCGAATCTGGCGCAGGTCTGGTGAAAGTGACCATCAACGGCGCGCATAACTGCCGCCGCGTGGAAATTGATCCAAGCCTGCTGGAAGATGACAAAGAGATGCTGGAAGATCTGGTTGCTGCTGCGTTTAACGATGCTGCACGTCGCATTGACGAAACTCAGAAAGAAAAAATGGCTTCTGTCTCTTCCGGCATGCAGTTGCCGCCAGGCTTTAAGATGCCGTTCTGATGCAAACCAGCCCGCTGTTAACTCAGCTTATGGAAGCTCTGCGCTGCTTGCCGGGCGTTGGCCCGAAGTCGGCGCAGCGTATGGCGTTTACGCTACTTCAGCGTGACCGCAGCGGCGGGATGCGTCTGGCGCAAGCCCTCACCCGGGCAATGTCGGAAATCGGCCACTGTACCGATTGCCGCACCTTCACCGAACAGGAAGTCTGTAATATCTGTTCAAACCCGCGTCGCCAGGAAAATGGTCAGATTTGCGTGGTGGAGAGCCCGGCGGATATCTATGCGATTGAACAGACCGGCCAATTTTCCGGGCGTTACTTCGTGCTGATGGGGCATTTGTCGCCGCTTGACGGTATTGGGCCGGATGATATTGGGCTCGACAGGCTGGAGCAGCGGCTCTCTTCAGAGTCGCTTACGGAAGTGATCCTCGCGACCAACCCGACGGTCGAAGGGGAAGCCACGGCCAACTATATTGGCGAGCTTTGCGCTCAATATGGCGTAGAAGCCAGCCGTATCGCGCATGGCGTACCGGTAGGCGGTGAACTGGAGATGGTGGATGGTACTACGCTGTCGCACTCTCTGGCTGGGCGTCACAAGATTAAATTCTGAACAAATGGAGGCTGCATACGCGGCCTCCGCTTGATTTTTTACCCGCTTGTCCCCATTTCCCTCTCAACGTGTTTTTACCATTAAAAATGGCATTGTTGAGGTAGATCTACATGAAAGGACAAGAAACTCGTGGTTTTCAGTCAGAAGTTAAACAGCTTCTGCACCTGATGATCCATTCTCTGTATTCCAATAAAGAAATCTTCCTGCGTGAGCTTATCTCTAACGCCTCAGATGCGGCAGACAAGCTGCGTTTTCGCGCGCTGTCGAATCCGGACCTCTATGAAGGTGACGGTGAGCTGCGTGTGCGCGTCTCCTTCGATAAAGATAAGCGTACGTTGACCATTGCCGATAACGGCGTGGGGATGAACCGTGACGAAGTGATCGATCATCTGGGGACTATCGCGAAGTCCGGCACCAAATCTTTCCTCGAGTCCATGGGCTCTGACCAGGCGAAAGACAGCCAGCTGATTGGGCAGTTTGGCGTTGGTTTCTATTCCGCGTTTATCGTGGCGGATAAAGTCACCGTTCGTACCCGTGCCGCTGGCGATAAGCCGGAGAACGGCGTGTTCTGGGAGTCTGCGGGTGAAGGGGAATACACCGTTGCCGATATCACTAAAGACGATCGCGGCACCGAAATCACCCTGCATCTGCGTGAAGGGGAAGACGAATTCCTCGATGACTGGCGCGTGCGTTCCATCATCAGCAAGTATTCCGACCATATCGCATTGCCGGTAGAGATTGAAAAACAGGAAGAAAAAGACGGGGAAACCGTCGTTACCTGGGAGAAAATCAACAAAGCTCAGGCGCTGTGGACCCGTAACAAAGCGGAAATTAAAGAAGACGAGTACAAAGAGTTCTACAAGCACATCGCGCATGACTTCACCGATCCGCTGACCTGGAGCCACAATCGCGTAGAAGGGAAGCAGGAGTACACCAGCCTGCTGTATATCCCTTCGCAGGCACCGTGGGATATGTGGAACCGCGATCACAAGCATGGCCTGAAATTGTACGTGCAGCGTGTCTTCATCATGGACGACGCTGAGCAGTTCATGCCGAACTACCTGCGCTTCGTGCGCGGTCTGATAGATTCTAACGATCTGCCGCTGAACGTCTCTCGTGAGATCCTTCAGGACAGCACCGTGACGCGCAACCTGCGCAGCGCCTTAACCAAACGCGTTCTGCAAATGCTGGAAAAACTGGCGAAGGACGATGCGGACAAATACCAGACTTTCTGGCAGCAGTTTGGCCTGGTGATGAAGGAAGGTCCGGCGGAAGATCACGCCAACCAGGAAACGATCGCGAAGCTGATGCGTTTTGCGTCCACGCATACCGATTCTTCCGCGCAGACCGTCTCGCTGGAAGACTATGTCTCCCGCATGAAAGAAGGGCAGGAGAAAATCTACTACATCACTGCCGACAGTTATGCGGCAGCGAAGAGCAGCCCACACCTGGAACTGCTGCGTAAGAAAGGCATCGAAGTTCTGCTCCTTTCCGATCGCATCGACGAGTGGATGATGAACTATCTGACCGAATTTGACGGTAAGTCATTCCAGTCTGTGGCAAAAGCTGACGAATCCATCGATAAGCTGGCGGATGACGTTGACGAGTCGGCAAAAGAAGCGGAAAAAGCGCTGACGCCGTTCGTTGAACGCGTGAAAAATCTGCTGGGTGACCGCGTGAAAGAGGTGCGTTTAACGCACCGTCTGACCGATACCCCGGCGATTGTCACGACTGACGCTGACGAAATGAGCACCCAGATGGCGAAACTGTTTGCCGCTGCGGGCCAGGCTGTGCCGGAAGTGAAATACATCTTTGAACTGAACCCGGATCACGTGCTGGTAAAACGCACCGCAGACACCCAGGACGAAACCCAGTTTAAAGAGTGGGTGGAACTGCTGCTGGATCAGGCGCTGTTCGCCGAGCGCGGTACGCTGGAAGACCCGAACCAGTTTATCCGTCGTATGAACCAACTGCTGGTTTCCTGATTTCGATTGTCATGTGATGCCGGATGGCGTTGACGCTTATCCGGCCTACACCCTCTTTTTGATCGTAGGCCGGATAAGGTGTTTACACCGCCATCCTGCAATTTCTCTCCTTATTTTCAATTTTCCCGCCTTTAACCGTTTCAGCGCAGAGTGCCTTCCTTGAGCCAAATGCGTGATGGTGGTATCGTTTAGCGCTTTTTTAAAAATATCGACAACCTTTAAGGGGATTTTCGTAATGCGTATCATTCTGCTTGGCGCTCCGGGCGCGGGTAAAGGAACTCAGGCTCAGTTCATCATGGAGAAATATGGTATTCCGCAAATCTCCACCGGCGATATGCTGCGTGCAGCTGTGAAATCTGGCTCCGAGCTGGGTAAAAAAGCGAAAGACATCATGGACGCCGGTAAACTGGTGACTGATGAGCTGGTGATCGCGCTGGTGAAAGAGCGTATCGCGCAGGAAGATTGCCGTAACGGTTTTCTGTTAGACGGTTTCCCACGCACGATTCCGCAGGCTGACGCCATGAAAGAAGCGGGCATCGTGGTAGATTACGTTCTCGAATTTGCCGTACCGGATGAACTGATCGTTGACCGCATCGTGGGGCGTCTCGTTCACGCTGCCTCTGGCCGTGTCTATCACAGCAAATTCAACCCACCGAAGGTTGAAGGCAAAGACGATGTGACCGGCGAAGAGCTGACCACCCGTAAAGACGATCAGGAAGAAACCGTGCGTAAGCGCCTGGTGGAATATCATCAGATGACTGCACCGCTGATTGGCTACTACCAGAAAGAAGCCGAAGCGGGTAACACCCATTACGCTAAAGTTGACGGTACTAAAGCCGTTGCCGACGTGCGTGCAGATCTGGAAAAAATCCTCGGTTAATTTCATACCGAAAATGCCGGATGGCGGTGTAAACACCTTATCCGGCCTACCGTTTCGTGTAGGCCAGACAAGCGTAGCGCCATCAGGCATCCTCCAAAATACCTTTCACAGCAATTAGTTCTTCTTACGCGCTTTTCCGCTACAATTATCAACAATTTGAATGGAAAAGAGGCGGTAATGCGACATACGAAAACCGGTATTCTGCTGGCTAACCTCGGGACGCCTGAGGCACCTACACCTGCGGCAGTTAAATGCTATCTCAAGCAATTCTTAAGTGATAAGCGCGTCGTCGACACCTCTCCCTTGCTCTGGTGGCCGCTGTTACGTGGGGTGATTTTGCCGCTGCGCTCTCCGCGTGTCGCAAAGTTGTATCAGTCAATCTGGATGGACGGCGGTTCTCCGCTGATGGTCTATAGCCGTCAGCAGCAGCAGGCGCTTGCTGAGCGTTTACCGGATACGCCTGTCGCGCTCGGTATGAGTTATGGCTCGCCGTCGCTCGAAAGCGCGGTAGATGAACTGCTGGCCGATCATGTCGATCACATCGTGGTGTTACCGCTGTACCCACAATATTCCTGTTCTACGGTCGCTGCCGTCTGGGATGAGCTGGCGCGTATTCTCGAACGCCGACGCCATATTCCCGGTATTTCGTTTATTCGTGATTACGCTGATGACAGTGCCTACATTGATGCGTTGGTAAGCCGCGCGCGGGCATCATTTGCGGAACACGGCGAGCCGGATTTACTGCTGCTCTCCTATCACGGCATTCCGCAGCGCTATGCCGATGAAGGCGATGATTATCCGCAACGGTGTCGTGACACCACCCGTGAACTGGTTTCCGCCCTCGGACTGCCGCCGGAAAAAGTGATGATGACCTTCCAGTCTCGCTTTGGTCGTGAACCGTGGCTTACGCCGTACACCGATGAAACGCTCAAAATGTTGGCTGAAAAGGGGACGCAGCACATTCAGGTGATGTGCCCTGGCTTCGCGGCCGATTGTCTCGAGACGCTGGAAGAAATTGCAGTGCAAAACAAAGAGATCTTTCTCGAGGCCGGCGGTAAAAAATATGAGTATATTCCGGCGCTTAACGCCACGCCGGAACATATCGATATGATGCTGAAGCTGACCGAAGCGTATCGCTAGAGCTGGGATGTAAAGAAACGGGCGCCGTCGCGAAGAGCATCGTCGGCCGTTTTCATCACTCTTGAACAGTGGAGGAAGGAATGTAGCGTGCCGGGATACATTTTGTATTCACAGGGCTGTCGATGTGCCTGGAGTGTTTGAAAAAGCAGGCGGCTGTCGTCAATCAGTGGATCAAACTCAGCGCCAGCAATAAAGCAGGGCGGTACGTCACGCGTCAGGTCATTATTAAACAGGCAGTAATACGGGGACTCGCGGTCGTCTGCGTGACGCAAATACGCGTCTTCGTACATCCGTAGGTCCTCACGGGTCAACCCGTCCCAGACCCCGCCTAAAAGTCGGCGGCTGGGTGAGTCCTGTAAACCGTACAGGCCATACCATAACAACACGCCCGCAACCCTACCGCAGGTAATGTGTTTATCACGCATCCATAATACAGAGGCGAGCGCCAGCATCGCACCGGCGGAATCACCGGCAAAGCCGACCTGGGTCATATTGAGCTGATAATCATCGGCATGTTGATGAAAATAGCGGCTGGCAGCAACGGTTTCCTCAATGGCCTGCGGGAAGCGAGCCTCGGGCGATAGCGAATAATCAATGCCAATCACTGTGCATTGGGTGTAATTCGCCAGCAGTCGCATAATGCGGTCGTGAGTGTCCAGATTCCCCAGAATAAAGCCGCCACCGTGCAGATAAAACAGTGTTGCTTTACTCTCCGGCACGGGGCAATACAGGCGCGTGATTAGCTCGCCATACGCGCCAGGAATTGCATATTCACGCGTTGTCATTAGCGGCGCGTCTATGTTCCAGAAACGGCGCTCATGAAGATAATGCTGACGCATCGCGCTGAAATCATCGGCAGGGGGCCAGGGCGGTAAATCGTCCTGATTAGCGTTAAGCGCAGCACGCATCTCATCTGAAATGCAATCGAGGACGGGCAGTTTGTTTTCTGGGTTCATAAGACGCTCCTTGTATCATCGTCTCATTATAAAAAAATGAACACGGGAAACTGCGATCCCGCCGTCTGATATTGAAACTCTGTTGTCGCCAGGGGAATGTGCTACCATTCAGCGCTCAGTTAGCCACCCGTAAAAACAGCCATGAAATTTCCCGGTAAACGCAAATCCAAACACTATTTCCCCGTCAATGCGCGCGATCCACTGCTGCAGCAAATTCAGCCTGAAAACGAAACCAGCGCCGCCTGGGTTGTCGGTATCGACCAGACGCTGGTGGATATTGAGGCCAAAGTGGACGACGACTTCATCCAGCGTTATGGGCTAAGCGCAGGGCACTCGTTGGTCATTGAAGATGACGTGGCGGAAGCGTTATATCAGGAACTGGTGCGCGAAAATCTGATCACCCATCAGTTTGCCGGCGGTACCATTGGCAACACGATGCACAATTATTCCGTCCTGGCGGACGATCGCTCAGTGCTGCTGGGCGTAATGTGCAGCAACATTGAGATTGGTAGCTATGCCTACCGCTATCTGTGCAACACCTCGAGCCGAACCGATCTCAACTATTTGCAGGGCGTTGACGGGGCGATTGGGTGCTGTTTTACCCTCATTGGTGAGTCCGGTGAGCGCACGTTTGCCATCAGTCCTGGGCATATGAACCAACTGCGTGCAGAAAGTATTCCTGAATCGGTGATTGCCGGTGCGTCTGCGCTGGTGTTGACCTCTTATCTTGTCCGTTGCAAGCCGGGTGAGCCGATGCCGGAAGCGACAATGAAAGCCATCGAATTCGCGAAAAAACATAACGTACCGGTCGTGCTGACGCTTGGGACGAAATTCGTGATTGCCGATAACCCGCAGTGGTGGCAGGCGTTCCTGAAAGAGCACGTATCGATCCTGGCGATGAACGAAGAAGAGGCGGAAGCGCTGACCGGTGAGAATGATCCGCTGCTGGCCTCAGACAAAGCGCTGGACTGGGTGGATCTGGTTTTGTGTACCGCCGGACCAGTCGGGCTGTATATGGCGGGCTTTACCGAAGACGAAGCAAAGCGTAAAACGCAGCATCCGCTGCTGCCGGGCGCCATTGCCGAGTTCAACCAGTACGAATTCAGCCGCGCGATGCGTCATAAAGATTGCACCAACCCGCTACGCGTCTATTCACACATTGCCCCGTACATGGGGGGGCCGGAAAAAATTATGAATACCAACGGCGCGGGTGATGGCGCGCTGGCAGCGCTGCTGCACGATATTACTGCTAACAGCTATCATCGCACCAACGTACCGAACTCCAGCAAACATAAATTCACCTGGCTGACCTATTCGTCACTGGCTCAGGTGTGTAAGTATGCCAACCGGGTGAGTTATCAGGTGTTGAATCAGCATTCCCCGCGTCTGACACGCGGGTTACCGGAGCGTGAGGATAGCCTCGAAGAGTCGTACTGGGATCGCTAAGGCGTTGCCCGCTGGAGTAATGAGTAGGCCGGATAAGGCGTTCACGCCGCCATCCGGCAAAATGCCCGATGGCGGCGTGAAATGAAGCGGTTAACCCGGCACCACATTTCCCGCCGGTGGGGTTTGCAGCAGTTCCAGCATTGTGCGGGCGATTTCGCGCTCGCCCATCACCACCTGATTAGCGCCGCGCTCGGTAATATAATCCACTTCGTCGTCATAATGCGCGCGGGCGATAATCTCAATCTCCGGGCATTTCGCGCGAGCCGAGGCGACAATCTCACCAGCCTCATAACCGTTCGGAATGGTGAGGATCAGCCAGCGGGCGCATTCCAGATGCGCCAGTGACATAATCTCTTCATTGGCGGCATTCCCCAGCACCGCGCGAATGCCGCGTTCGCGCAGTTCGTCCACACGCGTCCGGGATGTTTCGATCACCACTAACGGAATGTCCGCCGCCATCAGTTTCTCACCCAGCAGGCTGCCGACGCGACCAAAGCCAACCAGCAGGGCATGGTTACAAATATCCACCGGGATCTGCTTCTCTTCTTCGATAGCCTCTTCCAGCGTCTGATCTTCCAGCGTCTCGGTTTTCGCGAGGTATTTTTCCAACAGAGCAAACAGCACCGGGTTAAGCATAATGGACAGGATCGCGCCCGCCAGCACCAGATTTTGCCCTTCCTGAGGAAGCAGATTCAGCGCCATACCCAGGCCTGCGAGGATAAAGGCGAACTCACCAATTTGCGCCAGACTGGTGGCGATGGTGAGCGCGGTACGCGGCGAGTGGCCAAACAGTCGCACCAGGAAGTACGCCGCGAGCGATTTACCAAAGATGATAATGGCCAGGGTTGCCAGGACGGCCAGCGGCTGCTGGATCAAAATCAGCGGGTCAAACAGCATGCCAACCGAGACAAAGAACAGGACGGCAAACGCATCGCGCAGCGGCAACGTGTCGTGCGCGGCGCGATGGCTGAGTTCGGATTCGTTTAACACCATCCCGGCAAAAAACGCGCCCAGGGCGAAGGAGACGTCAAACAGTTCAACCGCGCCAAAGGCGATACCTAACGCCAGCGCCAGTACGGCGAGGGTAAACAGTTCACGGGAGCCGGTCGCGGCGCTGCGGGCCATAATCCACGGCACCAGACGGCGGCCAACCAGCATCATAATGGCGATAAAGGCCACGACCTTGCCAATGGTGATGCCCATATCGACTGCCAGTGAGGCGAAGCCGACGTTACCTTTCTCTACCATGCCGGCAACCGCTGGCAGCAGTACCAGGGTCAGAACCATCACCAGATCTTCCACAATCAGCCAGCCGATGGCGATCTGCCCCCGCTGACTGTCAATAAGCTGCCGTTCTTCCAGTGCACGCAGCAATACCACGGTACTGGCGGTTGAAAGGCATAACCCAAAGACGATGCCGGTCATCAGCGACCAACCGAGGACCGCAGACAGCGCCATACCCAGGAGCGTGGCGACCCCAATCTGGGCGATAGCGCCTGGAATGGCGATCGACTTTACCGCCATCAAATCCTTTAAAGAGAAGTGCAAACCCACGCCGAACATCAGCAGGATGACCCCCAGCTCGGCGAGTTCCGGTGCCAGTTTCGTATCAGCGACAAAACCTGGCGTAAAAGGGCCGGCCAGAACGCCCGCTAACAGATATCCCACCAGAGGAGAAATACGTAGTTTATTGGCAAGCATGCCGAGGATAAAAGCGAGCACAAGGCCGCCAACAATGGTGGTAATAAGCGGGGTGGCGTGATGCATTCCGTCTCCTTTGGGTCAATGAATTCCAAAATTGCAGGTATTAGTTTATGACAATTTTAATCATTATGTATGTGAATAATTATTGAATTTTGAAGAAAACTGCAATTTAAGATAGAAAAGGCACGGATTGGAAAGCGTAGGGCAGGTAGGTAGAGCAAAGGCTTATGGATACTGGTGATGAGCGCGGCTAAAGTTTATGTTTAGCCGCGTAAAACTCAGGCTTTATGCCGGTTATCAGGTAAGAATATGGTGAGTATCCCCAGAAGCGGCAGGAAAGCACAGATTTTATAAACTAAGTCGATGCTGGTATGGTCTGCAACCAACCCCAACACTGCGGCTCCGAGACCACCCATCCCAAAGGCGAAGCCAAAAAAGAGTCCGGAAACCATACCAATACGACCCGGAAGTAGCTCCTGGGCATACACCAGGATGGCGGAAAACGCCGATGCAAGAATAAAACCAATAATGACGGTTAAAACCCCAGTCCAGTAAAGGGTTGCATAGGGCAAAATGAGCGTAAACGGTGCGACGCCGAGGATAGAGCCCCAAATAACGTATTTTCTACCAATCTTATCGCCCAAAGGCCCGCCAATCACTGTGCCGGCTGCCACGGCAAACAGGAAGGCAAACAGATGAATCTGCGCGTTTTGCACCGACAATCCGAATTTTTGCATCAGATAAAAGGTGTAATAGCTACTAATGCTCGCCATAT
This sequence comes from Citrobacter sp. RHB25-C09, assembly GCF_013836145.1. Lineage (NCBI taxonomy): Bacteria > Pseudomonadati > Pseudomonadota > Gammaproteobacteria > Enterobacterales > Enterobacteriaceae > Citrobacter > Citrobacter sp. RHB25-C09. Next base: position 1,231,017 of record NZ_CP057483.1, read on the forward strand.
AGAAATATTTCGAGAAAATCAGAATTAACAGGATGCTGACGGCGAGGATCACCTTATTGCGCGGGAGCGGATTAACAATCGTCGCTTTAGGTTTCCCTTTACTCATTCGATGCTGTGCAGCGTACCAGCGACTGATTTGCGCCAGAACGACAATCGCCAGCAGGGCGGCAAGCACGAACCAGGCAACGTTGCCTTTACCATAAGGCGCGATAATGACTGCCGCCAGTAACGGGCCGAGTGAACTGCCGAAGTTGCCGCCCACCTGGAAAATGGACTGGGCCAGGCCGTGGCGTCCCCCTGATGCCATCCGCGCCACGCGAGAGGATTCCGGATGAAAGACTGAGGAGCCAGTACCGACCAGCGCAGCAGCCAGCAGGACAGTACCGAAACTGCCCGCCAGCGCCAGCAGCACGAGTCCGCTGAGTGTGAAGCACATCCCTATGGGCAACGACCACGGCATCGGATATTTATCTGTCCAGTAGCCCACCACCGGCTGCAGGAGCGAGGAGGCTAACTGAAAGGTAAGGGTGATCATGCCTATCTGCATAAAGGTCAGCGAGAACTCGGCCTGTAAGAGCGGATAAATCGCCAGAATCAGCGACTGGATCATGTCGTTCAACAGGTGCGAAAGACTGATCGCTCCCAATATGCCAAAGGAGGTGCGTGCTTTTTGTGCCGACGCGGACGCACCGGGGATTGGTTGTGCGGATTGATTCGTTGCCATAGGTTCACTTCAATAATAATAAATGGTGCAGGTGAAAATTATTATCCAACTAACATACCTGCGGTCTGGGTTTGAAGGAAGTCTCAATTCTGAAAACATATTCGACTATTATTTCAGATAATTGTAATTTCTGCGGTTGAATTTACGTCAGGGAGAGAAAAGGACATGAAATTTTTGCAACGAGGTGTGGCGCTGGCGCTATGTGCGGCGTTCGCGCTGGTAAGCCAGCCTGCTCAGGCTTACGAACAAGATAAAACCTACCACATCACTATTTTGCATACTAACGATCATCACGGTCATTTCTGGCGTAATGAATATGGAGAATATGGTCTGGCAGCGCAAAAAACGCTGGTGGACGGCATTCGTAACGAGGTCGCAGCCAAAGGTGGAAGCGTGTTGTTACTTTCTGGCGGTGATATTAACACCGGCGTCCCGGAGTCCGATTTACAGGATGCCGAGCCTGATTTTCGCGGTATGAACCTGATTGGTTATGACGCGATGGCGGTGGGGAATCACGAGTTTGATAATCCGCTTACCGTGCTGCGCCAGCAGGAGAAGTGGGCGAAATTCCCGCTACTCTCGGCCAATATTTATCAGAAAAGCACCGGAGAGCGTCTGTTCAAACCCTGGGCTATCTTTAAGCGCCAGGATTTGAAAATTGCCGTGATTGGCTTAACGACTGACGACACCGCAAAAATCGGCAATCCGGAATTCTTCACAGATATCGAATTCCGCAAGCCTGCCGATGAGGCGAAAGTGGTGATTCAGGAACTGCAAATGAAGGAAAAGCCGGACGTCATTATTGCGACCACGCATATGGGGCATTATGACAATGGCAACCACGGTTCTAATGCGCCGGGTGACGTTGAAATGGCGCGTAGCCTGCCTGCCGGCGCGCTGGCGATGATTGTGGGTGGTCACTCACAGGATCCGGTGTGCATGGCTTCTGAAAACAAAAAGCAGGTAGACTACGTTCCGGGTACACCGTGTGCGCCCGATAAGCAAAACGGCATCTGGATTGTGCAGGCGCACGAATGGGGCAAATATGTGGGCCGCGCGGACTTTGAGTTCCGCAATGGCGAAATGAAAATGGTCAACTATCAGCTAATCCCGGTGAACCTGAAGAAGAAAGTAACCTGGGAAGACGGGAAAAGTGAGCGCGTACTTTACACCCCAGAAATTGCTGAAAATCAGCAGATGCTTTCGCTGCTGACGCCGTTTCAGAACAAAGGTAAAGCACAACTGGATGTGAAAATTGGCGCGGTGAATGACCGTCTGGAAGGTGATCGGAGCAAGGTTCGCTTCGTCCAGACCAATATGGCGCGTCTGATTCTGGCCGCGCAAATCGCGCGTACCGGTGCCGATTTCGCGGTGATGAGCGGTGGCGGTGTCCGCGACTCAATAGAAGCGGGGGACATCACCTACAAGAGCGTACTGAAGGTGCAGCCGTTCGGTAACATCGTGGTCTACGCTGACATGAACGGCAAAGAGGTGCTTGAGTATCTGACGGCAGTGGCGCAGATGAAGCCGGACTCCGGTGCCTATCCGCAGTTTGCCAACGTCGGCTTTGTGGCGAAGGGCGGTAAGCTCAGCGACGTTACGATCAACGGCGAGCCTGTCGATCCGGCGAAAACCTACCGTATGGCAACACTGAGCTTTAACGCCACCGGCGGGGATGGCTATCCGCGACTCGATAACCGTCCGGGGTATGTCAACACCGGCTTTATTGATGCCGAAGTGCTGAAAGAGTATATCCAGAAGAATTCACCGCTGGATGCGAGCGCTTATCAGCCGAAAGGCGAAGTCAACTGGCAGTAATATCACATTGCCGGATGACGGCATAAATGCCTTATCCGGCCTACAAAACCGTACCGTAGGCCGGATAAGCGAAGCGCCATCCGGCAACGACATCAAACTCAATCCCGTCGGGCAATGTCGGCAAATTTCGCATCCAGAATTTTCGCCAGATCGCCTGCCGCCAGTTCAATATCCAGCCCGCGCTTGCCGCCGGAAACATAAATGGTGTCAAAGGTCTGGGCGGGGGCGTCAATCAGCGTCGGCAGACACTTTTTTTGCCCCAGCGGGCTAATACCGCCTACCAGATAACCCGTTGTGCGCTGTGCGACCAGTGGGTCAGCCATATCGACTTTTTTCGCTCCCAGCGCCTTCGCCACTTTTTTCAGGTCCAGTTGACCGGCAACCGGCGTGACGGCAACCGCCAGATGTTTCATATCGCCATTCACCGCCACCAGCAGCGTCTTGTAAACCTGCTCCGGGTTTAATCCTAATTTTTTGACCACTTCATCGCCAAAGTTAGTCTCTGCCGGATCGTGATCGTAAGTGTGGATCTGAAAGGAAATGTTGTTTTTTTCAAGTAATTTAACGGCGGGCGTCATAGTGATTCTTCCTGACTCAGACAAAATTGGGTTAAAGCATACGTCTGACGATTGTCTAAAAAATAGCACCATCTTGCGCATTAGTATTGGCAGGATGCAGAGTTTGAGCGACAATCGACATACACCGCTGTTTAAAATGGCGGCATAATAATAATGATGAAATTCCTCTTTGACGGGCCAATAGCGATATTGGCCATTTTTTTAGCGCATCAGTTCCGGTAAATTCCCTTCTCCATACAGATGAAGCGCCCCCACGGCTACCACATACTGACCCGGCGGCAGCGCATGCAGGCGATCCCGCCACGCGAGATTACGCTGAAGCATCAGCACATCATAAAGTGACTGACTAAAGGTATTTGGCAGCGTCAGGTGGTTATCCTGCGGTGGCGCTTTCAGCCACCAGCTCATCATCTGTTGGAGCAATCTGGCATTGGTATGCCAGTGCGTCAGGGTATCGTCCAGCAGCGCCAGACCGTTATCCGGTAGCTCACACAGCAGCGCTATCTGGTTTGCTGCCCCCTCAAGTTCAATAACGGGCTTTTTGGCCTCTTTCGCCGCCTTTAATAGCTGGTAATCAATACCATACTCCGGGCGCAGCCCCAGCTGTTGTGCCTGGGTGGCCTGGAGTACCATTGCTATCTGCCAAAGCGGTTGGGTTGAGAACAGGGAAGAGGAGATCCCCAGCTCGTTGGTGGCTTTTTGCAGATTGCGAAGCTGCTCTTCATTCAGACGATCTTCCAGAGCGGCAAAGGTGGGTAAATCAGAAAACGGGCTGTCGTTGCCAGACACGTCTGCTTCGACAATCAGGGCGTCGGCATTCCTGAGTTTTTTGAGGAGCCTGGCTGGGAGGGGGGCCATATCATGACTGCCCATATGGATACTGCCGATCAGGTGGAAGTGGCGATGACCAGGAAGCGAAACGTCGACGGCAGGCCAGCTATAGCGATTACCGCGCAGGCCAGCGAAAAACGTTTTTACCCGGTAAAACAGATCCATACGACCTCCCTAAGTAGACCTCCATGCTAACGCGTGAATTACCAGGGTGCAATGCGGGAGTTGCCGGATGGCGCTTGCGCTTATCCGGCAAACATCAACTTACTCTTTTGGTTTAAAGCGCAGCAGGCGGTTCGCGTTGCTCACCACGGTAATGGACGACAGCGCCATGGCCGCCCCGGCAACGACCGGGTTAAGCAGGGTTCCGGTAAACGGCCACAGAATACCGGCGGCGACCGGAATACCGATGCTGTTATAGATAAACGCACCGAGCAGGTTTTGCTTCATATTGCGCAGCGTCGCTCTGGAGATGGAGAGCGCATCCGCCACGCCCATCAGGCTGTGACGCATCAGGGTGATGGCGGCAGTTTCAATCGCCACATCGCTTCCGCCACCCATCGCGATACCCACGTCAGCCTGAGCCAGCGCTGGGGCGTCGTTAATACCGTCGCCCACCATTGCCACCTGACGCCCCTGGCTTTGCAGGCGCTTAATGGCATCGGCTTTACCGTCCGGTAAAACGCCGGCAATGACCTCATCAATGCCAGCCTCTTTGGCGATCGCATTGGCCGTGGTTGGGTTATCACCCGTCAGCATCACCAGACGATATCCGGCGCGATGCAGCCGCTGAAGCGCCGCCACGCTGTCACTACGTAGCGGGTCGCGCACAGCCAGCAGTGCCGCCGCTTTGCCGTCAATAGCCAGCAGCACCGGGGTTGATCCCTGTGATGCCTGTGCGGAAATTTCCGTCTCCATTTCCGCCGTTGGCACCTGCTGCTCGCTTAACAGCGCCTGATTGCCTAACAGCAGCGTATGACCTTCCGCTTCACCGCTAACGCCCAGCCCTCGCAGTGTGCGAAAGCCATTAACCTGCGGTAAATGGGCATCACCGGCCTTTTCGAGAATAGCGCGTGCCAGCGGGTGACTGGAGCCCTGTTCCAGAGCTGCCGCCAGGCGCAGCGCCTGCGCTTCTTCAATTCCGTTAAACGTTTTAATCGCGACGACCTGCGGTTTCCCTTCGGTCAGCGTGCCTGTTTTGTCAAACACGACCGTATCCAGCGTGCTGGCGCGTTGCAGGGCATCCGCGTCGCGAACCAGTACGCCAAATTCAGCCGCCCGCCCGACACCAGAAATGATCGACATCGGTGTTGCCAGACCCAGCGCACATGGACAGGCGATAATTAACACCGTGGTGGCAATCACCAGGGTATAAACAATTTGCGGCGCGGGGCCAAAGAAGTACCAGATCCCGGCGCTGACCAGCGCGATCCCCACCACGACCGGAACAAACACCGCTGAAATTTTATCGGCCATCTGGCCAATTTCCGGTTTACTGCTTTGTGCCTGGCGCACCATGCGAATAATACGTGACAGCGTGGTATGGCTGCCAACGGCGCTCGCCCGGAACAACACGCTGCCGTCCTGCACCACCGTCCCGGCATGCACGTTGTCACCTTCGCCTTTTTGCTGTGGGATAGGCTCACCGGTAAGCATTGCTTCGTCCAGCCACGCTTCGCCCTGGGTGATCTCACCGTCTACCGGTATGCGGTCGCCGGTAGTCAGGCGCAACAGCATCCCAGGCTGTACGTCCGCCAGCGGTACGTTCTTTTCGCCTTCGTCAGTGACCACGCGCGCTGTTGGCGGGGTGAGATCGAGCAATTTTTCCAGCGCCTTTGATGAACGCTGACGCGCCCGCGCTTCGAGCATATGTCCGAGGTTGATCAGACCAATAATCATCGCGCTGGCTTCATAATAAAGATGCCGCGCTTCCATCGGGAACCATTGCGGCCACAGGTTGACGCTCATTGAGTAGAGCCAGGCAACCCCGGTGCCGAGTGCCACCAGTGTGTCCATGGTGGCGGTGCCGTTCATCAGGCTCTTCCATGCACTGCGGTAGAAATGACCGCCCGCAAAGACCATAACAGCGAGGGTAACAAGGCCGATGACCAGCCACAGGCTGCGGTTATCGGCGCTTACCATCATGTTATCGCCCATCATTCCCCAGACCATCACCGGTATGCCCACCAGCAGGGCGACAATGGCCTGCCAGCGGAAGCGTTTCATGGTGGCGATGGCGGTTTCCTGCTGGCGTTCACGGCGCTTAACGTCATCTTCGATCGCTTCTGCGCCATAGCCCGCTTTTTCCACCGCCTGGACTAATTCTGCTGCGGACGCACTGCCCATGACCAGCGCAGTACGTTCCGCCAGGTTTACCCGTGCCTGAGTGACGCCCGGTACGCTTTGCAGCGCGTTCTGGACCCGGGAAACACAGCTGGCGCAGCTCATGCCGCTTAATAGCAGCTGTTGGCTATCATCTTCAGCCGTTGCTGCCGGAAGCTCATGAGGGACCGCTGCCAGTGCTTCCGACGGGATTGATGACTCCGTCAGCGGTTTAGCCTTTGGGTGGCTTAACTCCGCACCATATCCGGCTTGTTTGATCGTTTCGATCAGCGCATCGGCGCTGGCCGTACCGGTAACCCGTGCTTCGGTCACGGTGACCTCCGCCAGATCAACGTCCGGACGCTGTTCGAGACTTTCTTTTACGCGTTTAACGCAGTGACCACAGGACAGACCGTCCAGGGTCAGGTCGATAACATGAGACATGGTGACTCCTCTTTAGGGCCAAATTTTATTGACCATTGCACTTCGGTTGGCTAACTGTTATTAATCGTAAACCTTCCAGCAAGGGGAAGGTCAAGGAGTAAGGTATGAATATATCCGATGTGGCTAAAAAAACCGGTTTAACCAGCAAAGCGATTCGCTTTTATGAAGAGAAAGGGCTGGTCACGCCGCCGCTGCGAAGCGATAACGGCTATCGCACTTACAGCCAGCAGCACCTGAATGAGCTGACGTTGCTGCGCCAGGCGCGTCAGGTGGGCTTTAACCTTGAAGAGTGCGGCGAACTGGTCAATTTGTTTAACGATCCGGCACGGCATAGTGCTGACGTCAAAAAGCGGACGCTGGAGAAAGTGGCTGATATTGAACGCCATATCAGCGAACTACAGTCAATGCGGACACAGTTATTAGCGTTGGCGGAGGCCTGCCCTGGTGATGACAGCGCCGATTGCCCGATTATTGAAAACCTTTCCGGCTGCTGCCACCACAAGGTGAAGGCCTAACGCGCGGTGGGTTGAGCATAAACACCACCGTTCCGCGATACCAGGGGGAGTTCTGCAACTGTGCCTCGGCTTGCCGATCCCGCTTGCCGTGCTGTACCAGCCCGAGCTTGAACGGAATGCGCAGACGGGTCAGTGCAGGCAGATAGTCCTGATAACGAGACACCGTATGACGCCCCTGATAACTTTGCACCACCAGTTCATTCACAGGCAGCGTGTTGAGCGTTGCAACATCGCCGGTTTTAGCCCAGTCCAGTAGTCCGGTCACGCCGAGCGCGAACTCGGGTGGAAGGTGTTGGCGCAGTGTCCGTAGAAAGGCCGCATAGTCGGCAAGCTGGTGGGTGGCCGCATCGAAATCGACCTGTAAACCCACCACCTTATTTCCACTCTCCTGCCAGCGCTGCATCAGCCGGACGATCCGTGCCGGGATCGCCTCAGGTACGTCGAGGGTGGTAAAACGCACGGTAATCCAGACAGACGGAAACGTCAGACGGCTGACAGGGAGGCCAAGGCGCTGAAACACGACGTCGCCCGAGCGCGGTAACACCTCTCCCTGATGCAGATAAACCGTCTGCGCGTTCTGGAGTTCATCGCTGGCTTTTACCCCTGACCACAACCAGAAGGCCGAATGCTCACGAGCGGTGACCACTTCAGCCGCCTGCGACTGTCCGGCCAGCAGCGCGATTACCAGTAGTATTTGAGTTTTTGCGCCCACGGGCTGCCCGGATATTGCGTTTTCAACTGTGTGAACCAGCCTTTACGCTGCAGTTTGTCCACCTCTTCGCCACCACATTCATTCGCGCCGGAAGGGGCATAACACATAATGGCCCGATACAGCGCATAGCTTCTGTCTTCATGTTCGGCCTTCGGCGAGGTGATCACCTGCTGATAGTAGCTCTGCCTGTCGAACTGTCCGAAGGGCTCTTTGCGGTCGATGGCAACCTCCAGCACACCGTTACCCGCTGCGTCCTTCCATAAATCAACATGGGTTTGCGTGGTGCGGAAGAACTCGCCCAGACAGTTCAACGCATGCGCATCATCGGCATGCTTGCTGAGGGTGGCGACGGTGTCATCCAGGCTGTGGCAGACATAACCGGCTTCGGCGGCAGTGCCGTTCCACTCAAACGCGGTCAGGTTTACATCATTAAAGGCCTCACCAATAATCGGCTGGGTGATTTCACTTGCCAGCTTCCGGTCCTGTAACCAGTCGTTAAAGCGATTTTCGGTGAGATCGCGCACCAGCAGCGTATGCAGTGCAATAGTGCGTTCTTCATTATTCGGCCCCTGACGGACCTGCTGGCGCAACAGTTCCGGCGTCGCCACGGCTTTCAGTACCCTTGAGCGGTAACGCAGGTTAGTAACGACGCTATCAGGGGCAAAAACAGCCGCCGCCTGGCCATTAAACACCAGCGTGGCCGCCAGTTTTGCCTGTAGGTACTGTTGCTGCTCACCATCCTCACTGAGCTTCAGCAGTTTCAGCCAGAAATCACGTGCAGCAGGCCACTGTTTTTGCCCCATCAGCGCTTCGCCATACATCACCTGTTCACTGAAGGCGAGGATGTCGCGCGCGGGGAGTTTTTGTGCCGGCGTGACAGTCTGTAAAATGGCAGGCAGATTGTCCGTCGCCATCCAAAGATTCAGCTGCAAATCGCGCCAGAGCGAAAGTTTCCCGCTTTTTTCAAAGAACGGCTTACTGGCATCAAGGTCCGTCTGGGTGAGGGTGGGGACCTTGTCACGATTCGGTCGAATAGCGCGTAGCATTTCGATATAGCTGACTACTGGCGCATCGGTGAACGGCTGCTGAACGGATTGATCGTAGAACTGCATTCCAACGACATTGTCATACTCCGTCACCAGACGCTTGAGATCTTGCGCATCAGACGCCTGCAGAAACGCCTGTTCATAAAGACCTGCCAGCGGTGCCCAGTTCTGTAAATACCAGTTTATGCGGCGCAGCATGCCGCGGGATGACTCCGCGTAAAGTCCTTCCGGCCAGCGCTGGAGGTAGTCCTGTGCGGCGTTCTCTGCCTGAGCGGCGGCATTCCTGTCGATTCGCTGAATATCAAAATCACCATACTGTCCGGTGCTGTTTTCAGCGCTTTTATTCAGCGCCGTACGCATCAGCATGTATTGTGCGGTTTCTGCCAACCATGGACGATCGCTGTTGACCAGCGGGGTAAAGTCTTGTTTGGCCGCTGCATATTCACCGGTGTAAAAATGCGCGGCTCCGGTCAGATAAGTGCGGTACGACACTGATGACGATTCAGGCGCAAGCGTAATAAGCGATTCGCTAATTTGTTCGGCGCTCGCGCCGGAGTAGAGGCCTAAACGCGCCTGTGCCAGCGCCTGTTTTTGTTCCGCCGTCAGGGTGGTATCGCTTAGCAGCGCCGCAAAGAACTGGCTGACGCTGTCGGCATTGTTCGATACAAAGCGGTTTTCCTGCTCGTCGTCGTGGTTGAATTCGATCGGATCGACGTGCAATGAAGCCATTTGTTGGTTGAGAAGATCGTTTTCGTTCTGCCTGGTTGTCATTTCCGCCGCGCGCAGCGCAGTATCCCACTGTGGATGAAAGGCAAAATAGACATCGCGCGAGCGGGTGAGATCCGCCGGTATCGGCTGGATAGGGAGCGTGACGGACTTCGCTTCGCTCAGCAGACGCAGCAGGTTGTCGCGGGAATCGTTGCCGGGCTCAAGCACCGGTGTTCCGCTCAACAGGCAGTCATCCTCGCCCCATTTGCAGTATTCCATATCAAAAGAGGCGAATGCCTGTGGGGCACCCGCCAGTAGTGCGCAAAAACCGAAAGCTAACGGTGTCTTCCTGATCATTTTCTTCGTCCTGTAAACCGCTTATCGCGGTACTGCTCTGACATATAACGTAATGCCTTCAACGGCAACCACTTCAACCTGGGTGCCTGATGTCAGGTCTTCGCTGGCGTTGACGGGCCAGGAGCTGTCACCCACGCGCATATGACCACGCCCGTTGATAAGATCGGTTTCCAGTACAAAACGGCGCCCCACCAACTGCTTGCCACGCTGGTTCAACTGGCTGTCTGCCGGTTTTTGCTCGCGGACGCGTTTGGCCAGCCATTTCCACCACAGCCAGGCGGCAAGGAGGGTTAACACGGCAAACATCACGCCCTGCCACTCCCAGCCGACGGGCAGCAGCCAGACAACGATGCCGGTAATGACCGCCGCAACGCCGCTCCACAGCAGATAGCCGTTACCGCCCAGCATCTCGGCAGCGAGAAGCAGACCGCCGAGGCTAAGCCATAAAATATGGGGGTGTAGCACTATCATCTCGATCATTATCTTTTCCGCTCGCTGGCGCTGTCCTTGATAAGTTCAGCGATCCCACCAATGGAGCCCATCAGACTGCTGGCATCCAGCGGCATCATTACCACTTTGCTGTTACTGGATGAGCCAATTTGCTGGAGTGCTTCGGTGTATTTCTGTGCCACGAAGTAATTCACCGCCTGAATATCACCGGAGGCGATGGCTTCAGACACCATTTTGGTCGCACGGGCTTCCGCTTCCGCAGAACGCTCGCGGGCTTCAGCCTGTAAGAATGCGGACTGGCGTTCACCTTCAGCGATCAGGATCTTAGACTGTTTTTCCCCTTCGGCTTTGACGATTTCGGCCTGGCGAATACCTTCCGCCTCGAGAATGTTGGCACGCTTGGTACGCTCTGCCTTCATCTGGGCGTTCATCGCTTCAATAAGCTCGGCTGGGGGACGAACATCACGAATTTCAATACGGGTGATCTTAATGCCCCACGGGTTGGTAGCGTCATCAACGATATGCAGCAGGCGCGTGTTGATGTTGTCACGCTGCGACAGCATTTCATCGAGCTCCATTGAACCCAGCACGGTACGGATATTGGTCATCGTCAGGTTGATAATCGCCAGTTCCAGATTGCTCACTTCATAAGCCGCTTTCGGCGCATCAATTACCTGAATAAAGCAGACGGCATCAATCGCCACGTTGGCGTTATCCTTGGAGATAACCTCCTGCGATGGGATATCCAGTACCTGCTCCATCATATTGATTTTTCGGCCAACACGGTCCATGAATGGCACCACAAGGCTCAGTCCCGGTTGCAGCGTTCGGGTGTAGCGCCCGAAGCGTTCTACCGTCCACTGATAGCCCTGCGGAACAATTTTGACACCTGCACCGACAATCACCAGTGCGACGAAAATGAGAATTGGAATAAAAATAAGCATCGAAAAACCTCCTGTAGAACTGTCCATAATGTTGGCATCAGCCTTATATCTGGCTTAATTATACCTGATTCACTAAAGAGAGTTCCCCTGGAGTTAATGGTGGGGATACACTATTTTCGATAAAACGAGAAAAACAGGGATACGCCATGAGCGAGAACCGTCAGCTACTCCAGTTAAACCGGGTGGGTTATCTGGCTGGGAAGACGAAAATCCTGGATAACATCAGTTTCACCTTATTTCCGGGAGAGTTTAAATTAATTACCGGCGCCTCTGGCTGTGGGAAAAGTACGCTATTAAAAATAGTTGCCTCATTACTCAGCCCATGTGAAGGGGAGATTTTCTTCGAAGGGGCGAACATCGAGACTCTCGTGCCGGAAACATATCGACAGCAGGTTTCCTATTGTGCTCAGACGCCAGTACTGTTTGGCGACACGGTCTACGACAATTTACTCTTTCCCTGGCAAATCCGTAATCAACGCCCGGAGCCGCAGGCTTTGCTCGACGATCTTGCGCGCTTTGCGCTGCCCGCATCGATTCTCGAGAAAAATATTAATGAGCTTTCAGGTGGCGAAAAACAGCGTATTTCCCTTATCCGCAATTTGCAGTTTCTGCCGAAGGTATTGCTCCTTGATGAAATCACCAGTGCTCTGGATGAAAGTAATAAACGCAATGTGAATGACATTATTCATCGCTATGTACGGGATAAGCAGATGGGCGTGTTGTGGGTGACGCATGACAAAGATGAGATTAATCATGCGGATAACATCATTACTCTGACGCCGCATGCCGGGAAAATGCAGGAAGTGCGCAATGGGCGAGCATAATATAACCAACGAATCACTGGCGTTAGCGCTCATGTTGGTGGTGGTGGCGATGTTGATTAGCCACAAAGAGAAACTGGCGCTGGAAAAAGATATTCTCTGGAGCATTGGGCGGGCGGTCATTCAGCTTATTATCGTCGGCTACGTGCTGAAATATATCTTCGCCGTGGATCATGCGGTGCTGACGTTATTGATGGTGTTGTTTATCTGCTTCAACGCGGCCTATAACGCGCAGAAACGCAGTAAATATATCGCGAAGGCATTTATCTCTTCGTTTATTGCCATCACCGTAGGAGCCGGGTTAACGCTGGCGGTACTGATCCTCACCGGGTCGATTGAGTTTATCCCGATGCAGGTCATTCCGATTGCCGGGATGATAGCAGGCAATGCGATGGTGGCGGTCGGGTTGTGTTACAACAATCTCGGTCAGCGCTTTAGCAGCGAACAGCAGCAGATTCAGGAAAAGCTCAGTCTGGGCGCTACGCCAAAAGTGGCCTCGGCTGGATTAATTCGCGACAGTATTCGTGCGTCGTTGATCCCGACAATCGATTCGGCGAAAACGGTAGGGTTAGTCAGTTTACCGGGGATGATGTCCGGGCTGATCTTTGCCGGTATCGATCCGGTGAAAGCGATTAAATATCAGATTATGGTGACGTTTATGCTGCTTTCTACGGCGAGCCTGTCGACCATCATTGCCGCATATTTAACCTATCGAAAGTTTTACAATTCGCGCCACCAACTGGTCGTGACGCATTTAAAGAAAAAGTAACCTCTCGTAGGCCCGGCAAGCGAAGCGCCACCGGGCAATTCCTGTTCGTGGGATTAATACAACAGCGCGTATAGCTGGCGACGGTACTTCGACGCTAAGGCGTCACCGGTTCCCAGCGCGGCAAGGATTTCCTGGAAGGTTTTGCGTGCCTGACCTTCCGCCGCGGTGAGATCCTTTCGTAAATGGCTGAACAATAACTCCAGCGCTTCTTCATTACGCCCCACCTGGTGCAGTTGCAGCGCAAGCTGTGTAGCCAGGCTGGCATCCTGCGGGTTATCCGCGACCTGCTGCTGTAGCTGCTGAATCTCTGGCGTATCTGCCGCCTGTTTCAGTAGCTCAATCTGCGCGACTAGCCCCTGATAGCGGGTATCCTGATCCTGCAACGGGATGGTTTTCAACACCGCTTCGGCGTCTTCGGAGCGGTTAAGGGCAATCTGCGTTTCCGCCAGAAGCAGGCCGATTTCGCCATCCTGATTCGAAAGCTGCCAGGCATCTTTTAGCAGCGGCAGAGCTTCGACGTAATTCTTTTCCTGCATCAGTTGCATCGCCTGACGGGCTTTCAGCTCCTCTTCACGCGGCAGAACCTTATCAAGCAAGGCGCGAATCGCCTCTTCCGGCTGCGGTCCCTGGAAACCATCGACCGGTTGACCGTTCTGGAACAGGTAAACGGTAGGAATGGCGCGCAGGCCAAACTGCGAGGCGATCGCCAGTTCGGCGTCGCAGTCGAGTTTTGCCAGAATAAACTGCCCGTTGTACTGGGCGGCGAGGCTTTCCAGCACTGGCGTTAATTGCAGGCAGTGCTGGCTGCGCTCAGACCAGAAGTAGAACAGGACCGGCGTGGTCATCGACAGTTCTAAGGTCTGCTGCAGGTTCGATTCGTTGATGTTAACAATATTCTGTGCGGACATGGAGTTACTCTCTTTTGTCTGTTTCTTTCTACATGGGGGCTGGCGCGCGCGCTTCAACTCAACCGTGTAAAATTTTGTCCATCAGGCGCCCCGGCAGCAGGCGTTTTAACAGCATCACAGCCCAGGTAACCAGCGTGACCGGATAGCGCATTTGGGGTTTGTTGCTGCAAAAAGCATGGCGCACTTTGTCGACAACCGCTTCCGGATCGAGGGTAAATCGTGCCGCAATGCCGGGATTTTCGACCGGTTTATCGCTCTGCGTCTGGTTGACGTTATCGGTAAAGCGGGTACGAATAGGGCCGGGTTCAATCAGGCTGACCTTAATTCCGCTGTGACGTAGCTCCATGCGCAGCGCATCGGACCAGGCTTCCAGCGCGTATTTGCTGGCGGCGTAAGCCCCACGCCCTGGGGTAGATATTAGCCCCATTACCGACGAGGTCATCACAATACGGCCTTCGCCATAGGGCAACATCGCGGGCAGCAGGCGCATAGTGAGCTGGTGCGCACCAAAGAAGTTAGTGGAAAATTGCTGCTCCATTTGTTCGCGACTGATGGACGGCAGCGGGCCATAGACACCGTATCCGGCATTATTAAATATTCCGTATAAACAGTTATCGGTCAGTGCGATCACTTCATCAGCGGCACGATCCACGCTCTCGGGTGAGTCGAGATCGATCAGTACGCCGGTGAACCCCATGCCGTTCATGCGAACGACATCGTCGGGTTTGCGGCAGCCCGCAAGGATTTGAAAACCCTGGCGCTTCAGTTCTAGCGCGCTTTCCAGGCCAATACCGCTGGAACATCCTGTTATTAAGACCGATTTTTGCATAACTTTACCTGTCAGGATCTCCGTTACATTACGACTCATGATTTACTAAGGGGGTCAACTGCTTCGCCATCCAGTCAGCAATAAACGGCTGGGCATCGCGATTAGGATGAATACCATCATCCTGCATCCACTGCGGTTTTAGATAGACCTCTTCCATAAAAAAGGGTAACAGAGGGATATCAAACTCTTTGGCGAGCTTTGGATAAATTGCGCTAAAGGTTTCATTATACCGACGACCGTAGTTTGCCGGCAGACGAATTTGCATCAGCAGGGGTTTGGCGTTGGCCGCATTCACGTTCTGCAAAATTGTGCGCAGCGTCTGCTCTGTTTGCGCAGGCGAAAAACCGCGCAGGCCGTCGTTGCCGCCAAGCTCAACCAACACCCAGCGTGGTTGATGCTGTTTGAGGAGCGCAGGCAGACGCGCCAGCGCTTGCTGGGAAGTATCACCGCTAATGCTGGCATTGACCACGGTGGTTTTGTTCTG
Source organism: Citrobacter sp. RHB25-C09 (assembly GCF_013836145.1). NCBI lineage: Bacteria > Pseudomonadati > Pseudomonadota > Gammaproteobacteria > Enterobacterales > Enterobacteriaceae > Citrobacter > Citrobacter sp. RHB25-C09. The sequence goes on from NZ_CP057483.1 coordinate 1,246,277, forward strand.
CCACTTATCATTCAGTAACGCCGGCCAGGCTGCACCAGCGGACATTCGGTATCCGGCGCTAAGACTGTCACCCAGAATTAACAGCGTGTCAGCCGCAGCGGCACGGAAGGTAAACAGCAGCAAAAACAGGAAAGGCAAATGCCAGCGGAAAACATTGTTGAAGTTCATCATCTTAAGAAATCCGTCGGTCAGGGTGAGCATGAGCTTTCCATCCTTACCGGAGTTGAACTGGTTGTCAAACGCGCTGAAACCATTGCGCTGATTGGCGAGTCGGGATCGGGCAAGTCGACGCTGTTGGCGATCCTCGCCGGACTGGATGATGGCACCAGCGGCGAGGTGAGCCTGGTCGGTAAACCTTTACATCAAATGGATGAAGAAGCCCGCGCACAGCTACGTGCGCAGCATGTCGGCTTCGTCTTTCAATCTTTTATGCTGATCCCCACGCTGAACGCGCTGGAAAACGTTGAGCTTCCGGCGTTACTGCGTGGGGAAAACAGCGGACAAAGCCGTGCCGGTGCGAAGACGCTGCTTGAGCAACTGGGGCTGGGTCAGCGCCTCGACCATCTTCCGGCACAGCTTTCAGGCGGCGAGCAGCAGCGCGTGGCGCTGGCACGCGCGTTTAACGGTCGCCCGGAGGTCCTTTTTGCGGATGAACCCACGGGCAATCTTGACCGCCAGACCGGCGATAAAATTGCCGATCTGCTCTTTTCCCTCAACCAGGAGCATGGCACCACGCTCATTCTGGTGACGCACGATCCACAACTGGCGGCACGCTGCGACAGGCGTCTGCGTCTGGTGAATGGGCAATTGCAGGAGGAGGCATGATTGCACGCTGGTTCTGGCGCGAATGGCGCTCGCCTTCGCTATTAATTGTCTGGCTGGCGCTGAGTCTGGCGGTGGCCTGCGTGCTGGCGTTGGGCAATATCAGTGACCGCATGGAGAAAGGGCTAAGCCAGCAAAGCCGCGAGTTTATGGCGGGCGACCGGGCGCTGCGCAGTTCGCGCGTGGTTCCGCAGGCGTGGCTTGATGAAGCACGCAAGCGCGGCCTGAAAGTCGGCGAGCAGTTGACCTTCGCCACCATGACGTTTGCAGGGGATACCCCGCAGTTGGCAAACGTCAAAGCGGTCGATGACATTTACCCGATGTACGGTGAACTGGAAACTAATCCGCCGGGGCTTAAACCGAAGCCCGGTTCGGTGCTGCTGGCTCCGCGCCTGATGGCGCTACTGAATTTAAAAACGGGCGATACGATCGACGTTGGTGACGCCACATTGCGCATCGCCGGAGAGGTGGTGCAGGAGCCAGACTCGGGTTTTAACCCCTTCCAGATGGCACCACGTTTACTGATGCATACGGCTGATGTCGAGAAAACTGGGGCGGTGCAGCCCGGAAGTCGCGTGTCGTGGCGCTACAAATTTGGCGGTACGTCGCAGCAGCTCGACGGTTATGAAAAGTGGCTGTTGCCACAGCTTAAGCCGGAGCATCGCTGGTACGGGCTGGAGCAGGATGAAGGTGCGCTGGGGAAATCCCTGGAGCGCTCGCAGCAGTTTCTTCTCCTCTCGGCGCTGTTGACGCTACTGCTGGCAGTGGCTGCGGTAGCGGTTGCCATGAGCCATTACTGCCGGAGCCGCTACGATCTCGTGGCGATCCTGAAGACGCTCGGCGCGGGTAGGGCGCAATTGCGTAAGCTCATTGTCGGGCAGTGGTTGATGGTGTTGGTGTTGTCCGCCGTGACGGGTGGCGCAATGGGCCTGCTGTTCGAGAATGTGTTGATGATTCTGCTTAAGCCGGTGCTGCCTGCGGCGCTACCGCCGGCCAGCCTCTGGCCGTGGCTGTGGGCGCTGGGAACCATGACGGTGATCTCTCTACTGGTTGGCCTGCGCCCCTATCGCCTGCTGCTCGCCACCCAACCGCTGCGTGTGCTGCGTCGGGACGTGGTGGCAAACGTCTGGCCGTTAAAGTTCTATCTGCCGGTGGTGACCCTTGTTGTTGTGCTTTTGCTTGCCGGTCTGATGGGCGGAAGCCCGCTGCTGTGGGCGGTGTTGGCGGGGGCAGTGGTGTTAGCGCTACTGTGCGGCGTGTTGGGATGGATGCTATTGAATGTCCTGCGCGGCATGACGTTATCGTCATTGCCGCTACGCCTTGCCGTCAGCCGTCTGCTGCGTCAGCCGTGGTCCACGTTAAGCCAGCTTTCGGCATTCTCGCTGTCATTTATGCTGTTGGCGCTACTGCTGGTACTGCGCGGCGATCTGCTGGATCGCTGGCAGCAGCAGTTGCCGCCGGAAAGCCCCAACTACTTTCTGATCAATATCGCGACTGAACAAATGCCGCAGGTTAAGGCGTTTCTCTCGGAGCATCAGGTGATCCCGGAATCGTTCTATCCGATCGTGCGGGCGCGTTTATCGGCAATCAATGATAAGCCGACGGAAGGCGGGGAGGATGAATCGCTGAACCGCGAACTGAACCTGACCTGGCAGGATACCCGCCCGGACCACAACCCGATCACTGCCGGAAGCTGGCCGCCGAAGCCAGGGGAAGTTTCTATGGAAGAGGGGCTGGCGAAACGGTTGAACGTCTCGCTCGGTGACCGCGTGACCTTTATGGGCGACACTCAGGCGTTCAGTGCGAAGGTGACCAGTCTGCGCCGCGTGGACTGGGAAAGCCTGCGACCAAACTTCTTCTTTATCTTCCCTTCCGGCGCGCTGGATGGGCAGCCTCAGAGCTGGCTAACCAGTTTCCGTTGGGAAAACGGCAACGGCATGTTGACGCAGCTTAACCGCGAATTCCCGACCATCAGTCTGCTGGACATCGGCGCAATCCTCAAGCAGGTTGGACAGGTACTGGAACAGGTCAGTCGGGCGCTGGAGGTGATGGTGGTGCTGGTAACCGCCTGCGGGATGCTGCTGTTGCTGGCGCAGGTGCAGGTTGGGATGCGGCAACGCTATCAGGAGCTGGTGGTGTGGCGCACGCTCGGCGCGGGCAAAAAGCTGTTGCGAACCACGCTGTGGTGCGAATTTGCCATGTTAGGGCTGGTTTCCGGGCTGGTGGCGGCTATCGGTGCGGAAACCGCGCTGGCGGTACTGCAAACCCGGGTGTTCGACTTCCCCTGGGAACCTGACTGGCGGCTATGGGGGGTCTTACCGTTCTGTGGGGCGCTACTCCTCTCCGTCTGCGGCGGCTGGCTTGGCGTTCGTTTGCTGAAAGGCAAAGCACTGTTCCGACAATTCAATAGTTAAATAACGCGATAATACCGCACCGGTTTTTATGCCGGTGCGGGTGCATTTAACAGCACAAATCATTTAAAACCCGCCAACACACCGCAATTGATAGCAGTTAATATTCACCTGCTGAATATTTGGCAGGAAATCTATCAAGGAAAAATAATGACTATAAAAACGACAGCGCTGGCGGTATCGATCGGCGCGGCGGTGGCATTAGCCTCTTTCGCAACTCAGGCGGAAATCACAGTTCTTAAACAAGATCCACAGGCGGGAAACCCGCTTAGCCGTCTCAACTTTACCGTGGGCGGCAGTATTCGTCCCCAGTTCCAGAATATGACCGGCGATGACGGCGCGAACGGCTATAAGCGTAATGGTTTCGACGGCGGGACGCGTTTTCGCTTCGCTGCAGATTACTACCTGTTTGACGATATTAGTTGGGTCAGTTTCTATGAACTGGGCGTCAATATTCCGGCGCAGTTCAACTGGGACAACCACTACGCTCAGGGCGCACACGACACCACTCGCCGTATGCTGTACACCGGTCTAAAAAGTGATACCTGGGGTATGCTGACCTTCGGTCAACAGAACAGTATTTACTACGATGTTGTCGGCGCGAAAACCGATATCTGGGACTATGACATGATTGGTCAGGCACCGGGTAACGGGATTAACGGTGACTATGACGGTTCTTATCGTTCACGCAAGATGCTGAAATATAAGAAAACGTTAGGTGAGGTTGATCTCTACGCATCCTATCTGTTTAGCGATGATTACAACCCGAACAACGGTCTGCGCTACAAACGTAAAGGCGGCGGTTCGCTGGGGGCGGATTATCATATTACTGAGGATCTGAGCTGGGGCACGGCCTGGAACTACACTCGTGCAGAAATACGCGGTAACAGCAGCAAAACCTACGATCAGAACATTGTCGGTACCGCGCTAAGCTGGACGCCGGATAACTGGACCTTCTCGCTGGGCGGTGGCTGGTATCAGAACTTCATGACCACCAAAAAAGTGTCCGTTAACGACTACTTTGCCGGGGATGCGTGGGGGCTGGAATACTTTGCGGGTTACAAATTCCCGATCAACCAGTACGCGGTGAAATCTGTTCAGCCGTATTTTATGGGTGACCGCATTGAATATGTGAATGGTCGCAACTATCTGCGCACGGATAATGGCGTGGGTATCAGCTTCCAGTTGGATTACGGATTCCGTGTTGATTACGAACACGTCTTCACCTCCAGCACCGATGACCTGGGCGATATGAACCTGGTACGCCTGCGTTACGACTTCTGAGTTGACGATAATGCCGGATGGCGACGCGTTGCGTCTTATCCGGCCTACGGGCTTTTGCCTTTGTTGGATTGCCGGATGGCGACGCATTGCGTCTTATCCGGCCTACGGGCTTGTGCCTGTGTAGGCCGGGTAAGGCGAAGCCGCCACCCGGCATTTCGCATCAGAATGCGACTTTCACACCTAACATTGCAGAGGTATCGCTGTAACCTTTGTCGCCAATCTGCTGCGCCACGTTACCCCACAGGGCGACGTTCTTCGTCAGTTGGCCTTCAACGCCGGCTTTCAGTTCTCCAATGTTGCGGGTTCCTGTCAGGTCCACATTCTCACCGTTCAGCGCCACGCCGAAGTCTTTGGTGTTGTGGATCCAGTTCGCTTCCACAAACGGCTGGAAGGTGCGGTCTTTACCGTCGTCCAGTTTATTGTGGCCCTGGCCGTACAGACGCACGCCCAGACGGGTCTGGATGTTGCCGTCACCTTTCCCTTCAACGCGGGTGCCGTTGGCTTCTTTGTGCTCGTCCGCCTTCACGCCCATCCAGGTGACCTGTGCTTTAGGCTGGATATAGAGCGCATTACGCTCGCTGATATCTGCCAGTTTCCAGGTGTAGCCGGATTCCACTGACGCGGTGAAACCTTTAGCGTCGTACTCTTTAGTCGCTTCATCAACGCCACGGCCGTTCACCGAGTTATCGAACCAGCTGTACTGCGCCCAGGTATCAACATACGCGCCTTCATGGGTTTCGTTATCCTGCAGCCAGGTGCCGTACAGACCGACGCTGTAACCGCTGATGCTGCTATCAGCACGTTTACCATTACGCTGGTTTTCTGCACGGGCTTTCTGGTTGGCATAGCCCGCCATCAGACCCAGGTGGAAACGGTCCGCGTTGTCAGAAGACCACTGCGCAATATCGCCACCGAGCTGCATCACATAACGGTTCGCCTGCATCTCCAGCTGGCCGCTGCTGTCGTGCTGACGGGTGTGACCGCCAACGTTACGCAGCCACAGGCTGGTCACTGCTTTTTCACCGGTCAGGGCGTCAACATAGTGGGTTTCGCCCAGACGATCCTGCAGACGGGTGTTGAACAGAGTGTTCGCTGCCTGCAGGTTCATCCCGTACAGACCGGCTTCCGGACGGATCGCGGATTCACGCGGCGCCTGTGGTTTGACTGGTTTGATGGGATCGGTTGGGTCAGCAGGTTTGGCAGGATCAACCGGGTAAACTGGGTCAACGGGATCTTCTGGTTCTTCCGGAGACAGTTCGCTGCTCAGATACCAGTTCTTCTCATTAGCCCCTTCACCACGCGCCAGGGTGTAGTCATAGGCACCGGCCACGATACGACCGTTTTGTTTGAACTCACCGTCTGAGTCGCCACCGACGGTGATAAGCTCGATACCGTCCGTGGTCAGGCCGCCTGCGCCCCCTGCGTTCAGCACTTTTACATTAGTCGTGCCGGAGGTGTTGCCAGCAACAATCAAACGGTCGGTTGGAGACGCATCGTCACCCAGTTGGCTGTTCATGACGATGTTACCGTTGTCACCAACGTAATTACCACTTACCGTCAGAGTTTTGAAGGTGGAGGCATCGCGCGTTAGTTTACGCGTCTGCGCGGTTGGGGGTAAAAAGTTCAGCGTTGACTCTTTCAGTGTCAGAGTAGACAGGCTGGAGTTGTCGAACATATCCCAACGGCTATGACTGCCGTTCAGCGCCAGGTTAATCGTGCCTTTACTGCTAGCCGTTCCCTCTACTGCGGTTGCACTGTAAAGATACGAGTTATCACCCGTTTTAATATTAATGATTGAGTTGCCATAGGAAAGCATCCGGCCCCAGGCGGTCAGTTTATTATTGTTGCTGATATCGGTGACGCTGGTAACCCCACTGGTGGTTCTCACGTTACTGATCGCATACAAATTGTTAGATTCAACCGTGTCATACGCGTGTTGGCTACCTAACGTCACATCGCCCGTAATCCGTACGTTGGCATTATTAAGCAGGCTAGCTTTTTTCCCGCCTTCGGTCTGGATATTGAGCGTGCCAATTACCATCTCTTTAACGACACTTTCTATTCCATTTAACGTTGCGGTCTCGCTTCCTTTCAGTTGGATATCTGCCCTATTAATAGACACCAGCGTATTATCGCTATTTAAAGCCGTCCCCAATTCAATGCCTTCAACATCGTAATTGCCTGAAGCTTTAATGGATAAATTATCAATGGCGATCACGGCAGGTTTATCTACAGTGCCTGTTGATAACTGAGTCAGACCCGCAACCTGATTGGTATTAACATAGCTACCCGATGTGGCGTTACTTTGAATATCAATGGCTAAGTCTTTGAAAGAGACCTGCTCCGGCATGAGGAAACGGATCCCTGAAGTGAAGTTATTTGCCGCTGAAGTGGTCTTTACGACAATATTGGTTTGCCCTGCAAATTCGGCATTTCCACTCAGGTCTATCCCCGTTGCGGAATTTTCAGATGCAGACGTTACACTAATATTGGCATCACCGTTAACTTTGGTCGTACTATCACGACCTACAATGTATATGCCTTTCGAAATAGGTTCGTTCAGGCTACTTGTGGTATTAATGGTAAGATTATCCGCAGTTAACGTTGAATCCTGCATTTGGATCCCAGAATGATATTCCAGATTGTTATGTAAGACACTGGAAGCCTTATTCGCATTCAGGTTAATCAACGTATCGCCTGATAAATTGATCGTCCCGCCGGTGAGGGAATATATGCCATCAAAAGTGGCCCCGTCGACGTTAATCGTTAAATTCTTTGCCTTGAGTATAGAACCGGCATTTTCTACGGAGATAGCACCGTCATAGATTGTGTTTAACTTATCATTGGTGGAAAAGTTTACCGTTGAGCCGTCCCCCAAATCCACAATACCGCCGTTCATGACAGCAACGGCGTAGCCCGCCAGAGAACTTACATTGCTCTGGCTAATATCGGCTTTACCATCAATGGTAACGACACCACCGCTTACCGATGCCCTAATTTTGGCGACGTCAGTTCCATTTGCAATGGTAACAAGTCGATTTGCCTCTGGGGTATACCGGTCAACAGAAATTTCTACACCCGCCGCTCCGGCGGAAAATGCAGTCGTGGTTAAAATAGCGCTTAACGCCAGCGCCAGCTTTTTGGGCTTTAATACCGTTATATAATCCATAATATTAACAATCCTGATGGTATCTATTTAATCGCGTGTATACGTTTTGATGCGTTGTGCCGGGCAAGCGCAGCCACCCGGCACTTCGTATCAGAACGACGCTTTTACACCCAACATCGCAGAGGTATCGCTGTAACCTTTATCACCCATCTGCTGCGCCACGTTACCCCACAGGGCGACGTTCTTCGTCAGTTGGCCTTCAACGCCGGCTTTCAGTTCTCCAATGTTGCGGGTTCCTGTCAGGTCCACATTCTCACCGTTCAGCGCCACGCCGAAGTCTTTGGTGTTGTGGATCCAGTTCGCTTCCACAAACGGCTGGAAGGTACGGTCTTTACCGTCGTCCAGCTGGTTGTGGCCCTGGCCGTACAGACGCACGCCCAGACGGGTCTGGATGTTGCCGTCGCCTTTCCCTTCAACGCGGGTGCCGTTGGTTTCTTTATGCTCGTCCGCCTTCACGCCCATCCAGGTGACCTGTGCTTTAGGCTGGATGTACAGCGCGTTACGCTCGCTGATATCTGCCAGTTTCCAGGTGTAGCCGGATTCCACTGACGCGGTGAAACCTCTGGAGTCGTACTCTTTGGTCGCTTCATCAACGCCACGGCCGTTCACGGAGTTATCGAACCAGCTGTATTGCGCCCAGGTATCCACGTAAGCCCCTTCATGGGTTTCGTTATCCTGCAGCCAGGTGCCGTACAGGCCGACGCTGTAACCGCTGATATCACTTGAAGCGCGTTTGCCGTTACGCTGGTTTTCCGCACGGGCTTTCTGGTTGGCATAACCGGCCATCAGACCCAGGTGGAAACGGTCCGCGTTGTCAGTAGACCACTGCGCGATATCGCCACCGAGCTGCATCACATAACGGTTCGCCTGCATGTCCAGCTGGCCGCTGCCGTCGTGCTGACGGGTGTGACCGCCAACGTTGCGCAGCCACAGGCTGGTCACCGCTTTTTCACCGGTCAGGGCGTCAACATAGTGGGTTTCGCCCAGACGATCCTGAAGACGGGTGTTAAACAGAGTGTTCGCTGCCTGCAGGTTCATCCCGTACAGACCGGCTTCCGGACGAATGGCGGATTCACGCGGCGACTGCGGTTTGACTGGTTTGATGGGATCGGTTGGGTCAGCAGGTTTGGCAGGAACAACCGGATCCTCCGGAGACAATGCGCTGCTCAGATACCAGTTCTTGTCGTTAGTCCCTTCACCACGCGCCAGGGTGTAGTCATAGGCACCGGCCACGATACGGCCGTTTTGCTTGAACTCACCGTCAGAGGTTCCCGCGACGGTGATCAGTTCGATACCATCCGTGGTCACACCGCCCGCGCCGCCTGCGTTCAGGACTTTCACGTTGGTGGTGCCGGAAGTATTTCCAGAAACGACCAAACGGTCAGTCGGTGAGGCGTCGTCACCCAGTTGGGTGTTCATCACGATGTTACCGTTATTACCGGCGTAATCACCATTCACCGTCAGGGTCTTGAAGGTTGAAGCCGCACGCGTGAGCTTGCGTGCCTGCGCGACGGGCAAATAGTTCAGGGTGGCATCGTTCAGCGTCAGATTCGTCAGGTCTGAATCTGCAACCAGATCCCAGCGGCTGTTGTCACCGTTTAACGTCATATTAATGGTACCTAAACCCACGGTTCGGGTATCACCATAGATATAGGAACGATCGCCGGCATTAATGTTCAGCGTCAGATTATCCTGTGCATGCATCCTGCCCCAGGCGACCAGCTTATTGTTATTTTCAATACTGGTGACACCTTTCACGCCAAAGGTGGAATAGACCGTTCCCGCCGCGGATTCCAGAGACTGTTGGCTTCCCAGCGTCACGTCGCCCATGAATTTGCCGCTTGCCTGGTACAGCATAAAGACGTCTTTGCCGCCCTGGGTCTGGACGTTCAGGTTATTAACGGTGACATCCGCCAAAGTGCTATTGAAGCCGTATAACCCGGCTTCAGCACCGCCTGAAAGCGCGATATTGGCATTGTTAATGGTGACTTTAGAGGATTCCGTTGCTTCATCGGTTTGCAACGCAATCCCAAACGCGTCTTTGCCTGAGGCTTTGACATTAATATTGTCGATGGCAATATTGGAAAGCGTGTCCCGATAGCGCAGGCCATACACAGAACCATCAACCGTTTCACTTCCCCGCACGTTCACAGAGACATCTTTTAGTACGACGGTGCTGGCCGTATCATCGACATAACGATCTTTAAGCAGAACGCCGACGATATAGGTAGCGTTATCCGACGCCAGAGAAATGGCGGTTTTCCCCTGGAATTCTGCGTCGCTTTTGGCATCAATACCGTACAACGCATTTGCCGCGCCTGACTGGAGATTGATATTCACATCACCGGTGACGTTCGCTTTGCCGCCGCGCAGGTAAAATCCGGTGACGCTGGTATCGCCAATGGTGCCGGGCGCTTTCGAATCCGCATATTTGATATTGACGTTTTGTGCATCTAAGGTTGACGCATCCCAAAGCTCAATCGCCGCCGCGTTGTTCACCGGGCGGTCTGCACTGGCGGTACTGATTCCGTAGTTAATCTGCGTTAAGCCATTCAAAATGACTTTGGAGTTTTCACGCGCCTGAATAACGGTATAGGGCGCGCCATTGACATTCACGCTCAGGTTAGCCGCTTTAAAGGTCGCTAAATCCCCTGGGTGACCGGATCCTAATCCTACTGAGATGGCATAACGGCCGGCATGCGTCGTCACCTGGTCAGAACTAAAATTGACCACGGAACCATCGCCCAGATCCAGATAGCCGCTATTGATATGGACAGCGGAAGAGTGAATGGGGAAGATACCGTGGCGGTCAAAAGTCGCTTTACCGTCAACGATAACAACGACATCAGGGCCATCGGCATGGAGATACGAGAGCTGTGAACCATCGGCGATGGTGTAATCATTTACCTGCTGGTTATCGAGAATCACCACGCCATTTTTATCGTGCAGGGAGATCAGATACGGCGAAGGAGATACCGGCGTACTGGCAGCATTCGCTATCGTGAACGCGGTGGATGTCGAAAATAATAGCGCGCTTATTATCACTGCAATTTTCTTAGGTTTTAATCCTGCTAAATAGTTATTCATCTTTTAATACTCATTGTTATCAGTATTTAAAAAGACGAGCCATCCCTGGAATTATGTCAATTTCATCTCAGAATCAAGATTGCCTGACACCTTGTTTATATAAAAGGCGTTAGGCGTGCGTGATAATGTCAATAAGGAAAATAATAGCCAGATAATAAATCGCTCGCACAATATAATAAACGTCTAAATTATTATTGGCCTGGTTGGTGTTCAGGCTAAAGAAATAGACGCATTCGGCATGCTGACATTATTCTCAATTATACAAAAGTGAATAAGCATCAAATAATTTTAATTCGTTTCTTAAATTGCTTAATAAGATTCTAACCGTTTGTATTAAATGGGTTTTTGAGAGGTAAGAGATAAAGATGCTGTTTAAGAAATTGGTGAGGCGAGAAACGTGTTTTTCGGATTTTTATGGATATTTGCCCGGTGGCGCTGACGCTTACCGGGCCTACGGTCTGGCGTTTAATGGCTTAGCCATGCCGCCACATCTTCAAATGTCCCGCGATAGACAATCTTCTCTGCTTTCTTTTCCAGTTGGTAGCGATACATCGGATCGTAATACTCTTCCAGCAGCGGAACTAACCAACTGAAATGCGCTTCGGTGCTGCCAGTACGACGCTGCTCAGCCAGCGCGACGTCCAGTTTCGCGCTCAGCGCTTTAAAACGCTGTAAACCCAGTCGGCGCTGAATGGCGAAAAGCCCATGGTGCAGATAGTCGCTGTACGCCTGCCAGCCGTGCTCGTCGCCATAGGCGTGGGTGAAATCATGATGCATACGCACAAAATACTCTTCACGCAGGCGCTCCAGACGTCGCTCAAAAGGATCTTCAATCACCGCAATAGAGGCCTGGGCCATACGCTCGCGCAGGCATTCCGGCAGATGGTTAGCGCCAATCATTCGGCCTTCATCCTCCAGCACCCAGCGGGGAGCCTGCTTTTTGAGGAGCGTAACCGCCAGCAGGTTTTCGAAACTTGCCTGACTGAGCTGGGGGTCCAGCGTGCGGCCGAAAGAGGAGCCGCGATGGTGCGCCAGCCCTTCAAGATCGACGCCATTTTCCTGCTGCTGAACAAGCTGTGTTTTGCCGTTGCCGGTACAGCCGCCGATCAGCACGATGGGCTTTCGCACCTGTTCTTCTGTTGCGCTTATTGCCACCTGACGTAGCGCTTTGTAGCCGCCGCGGATAAGCGGATAATCAACCCCCGCGTCATGCAGCCACTGTTGCGTAATATGTGAACGCTGACCGCCGCGGGCGCAGCAGAGATAACCCTGCGGGTACCTTTTGCAGGCCTCCAGCCAGGCGTCCAGTCGCTGCTGGCGGATCTCGCCGCTGACCAACCGATGCCCGAGCGCAAGCGCGGCGTCTGGACCCTGGCGTTTATAGCAGGTACCAACGGCGGCGCGTTCGTCATCGTTCATCAAGGGCAAATTTATTGCGCCAGGCATTGCGCCTTGCTGAAACTCAACCGGCGCGCGTACATCGAGTAAGGGCGTATCGGCGCGAAGGATCGCCCGATAGTCCGTTCCATCGTTCATTTGAAATCCTGAAATTACAAAACCGCAATGGTGGGGATTTTACGCGCTGAAGGAGAGGGCGGGAAAGCATAACTTAAACTTCCCCGCTTATTTGAGCTTAACGGAGCTGACTTTGTGCCCAGATGATACCGCTGGCGTATTCCGGCGGCAGAAGTGGGGAGAGGGCTTCCAGCGTGGCGCTCAGCCGCGCGGTGTCGCTGTCGGTCAGGTTCAGGTGACCGACTTTACGTCCCGGGCGCACCTCTTTGTCGTACCAGTGCAGATGAACCAGCGGCAGCTTCAACCAGTCATAATTCAGATCGCTGCCAATCAGGTTCACCATCACCGATGGGCTGTTTACTACTGGCGTCGGCAGCGGAAGACCGGTAATCGCCCGCAGATGCAGCTCAAACTGGCTGATGCTGGCACCGTTCTGTGTCCAGTGTCCGCTGTTATGCACGCGTGGCGCCAGTTCATTGATCAGCAAGCCTTCGGGCGTCACAAAACACTCCATCGCCATTACGCCGACATAATTCAGTTCCTGCATAATGGCAGAAAGCATGGCTTCGGCCTGGGTCTGCTGCTGTGCGTTAGCCTGTGGGAAGGCAACGCTGGTGCGAAGGATGCCCTCCTGATGCAGGTTGCGTGTTAAAGGATAGAACACCGTGCTGCCGTCATGAGCGCGGGCGCCAACCAGCGACACCTCTCCCGAGAAATTAATGCCCTGCTCGACGATACACTCGCCATAACAGTCATCCGGCAACTGCCCGGTTTCAGTCGCACGCAACCGCCACTGGCCGCGACCGTCATAGCCGCCAACGCGGCGTTTAACGATTGCCAGTTCGCCTAAACGCTTGAACACCGCAGGCCATTCGCTGTTGTCCGCCAGCAACTGCCAGGGGGCGGTTGCCAGGTTGAGCTTATCGAAAAGCTGCTTTTGCGTCAGGCGATCGGCGATGACAGGGAACACGTCGCGGTTAACAAACGCCGGGTGGCGCGCCAGTTCGCGCGTTAATGCCGTTTCCGGCCAGCGCTCGATTTCCGCCGTAATGACGCTTTGCTGAAAGGGCACCGCGGCAGGTTCTGCATCCAGCCCTACCGGCCAGACGGCGATACCGAGCGGTTCGCCAGCCTGACGCAGCATTCGACCTAACTGGCCGTTGCCCAGCACACAAACCTGCTTCATGCCTCACCTCGCGGATCCGGGTTCTCCAGAACCTCGTCCGTTTGCGCACGACGCCAGTCGCTCAGGCGTTGATGCAACGCTTTGTCATGAGTGGCGAGAATTTGCGCCGCCAGCAGCGCCGCATTTGCCGCGCCCGCTTTGCCAATGGCCAGTGTACCAACCGGGATCCCGCGCGGCATCTGCACAATAGAGTACAGGCTATCGACGCCGCTCAGGGCGGCGCTTTGTACAGGAACACCCAGAACCGGCACCAGCGTTTTCGCCGCGATCATCCCCGGAAGATGCGCAGCACCACCCGCGCCAGCAATAATCACCTGATAGCCGTTTGCTTCTGCGCCTTCGGCGAAGCTGAACAGTTTATCGGGAGTGCGGTGGGCGGAGACAACTTCAACGTGGTGAGGAATGTCCAGGACGGTAAAAATGTCGGCGGCGAACTGCATGGTAGCCCAGTCGCTTTTGGACCCCATCACGATGGCGACACGCGCCGGATTATTGTGGGAAGACATGCGTCTTAAAACTCCTGTGGTGCGGGACACACTGCTTTTGAGGCCACAGAGAATAGCACGGAAAGAGGGCAAGGAAAACGGTTGCGCGGTTGAAATTCCAGCAACCAGGCGGGAGAGATTAAAACGGGAAACGGATCAATTCAACGTCATTTGGGGTGACTTTTACCATGGAGCCTTCGCTGTGCCAGGCGCCTAAAACCACGCGGAAAGCGGGCATACCGTTGGCGGAAAGTTCATGCACATCGGGGCGATGGGTATGGCCGTGGATCAGCCACTGGACGCGATATTTTTCCATTTCAGCGATGACGGTCTGTGGATTGACATCCATGATCTCCAGCGACTTGCTGCTGTTAGCGGCTTTGCTGCCTGCACGCATCTTCGCGGCCACGCGCTTACGGATAAACAGCGGCAGGGCGAGAAACAGCGTTTGCAGCCAGCGCTGATGGACTTTAGCGCGAAATGCCTGATAACCCGCGTCGTCGGTACAAAGGGTATCACCGTGCATGATGAGCACCCGGCGACCATACAGATCAAGCACCTTTTCCTGGGGCAGCAGCGTCATGCCGCTTTCCCGAGCGAAGCGTTTGCCAAGCAGGAAGTCACGGTTACCGTGAATGAAGAAGCAGGGAACGCCGGAATCAACGACCGCTTTGATGGCGGTTGCTATTTCACGGTGCAGCGGGTTGGGATCGTCATCACCAATCCACGCTTCAAAGAGATCGCCGAGAATGTATAACGCATCGGCCTGACGCGCATCACCGGCTAAAAAACGCAGAAAACCGGCGACGATCGCCGGTTCTTCCGTGCAGAGGTGAAGATCTGCAATAAAAAGTGTCGTCACGATTACTCGCTGACGGTCACATTTTCAATAATAACGTCTTCTTTCGGTACGTCCTGATGCATGCCGCTACGACCGGTAGAAACGCCTTTGATTTTATCAACCACGTCCATGCCTTCAACCACTTCGGCAAACACGCAGTAGCCCCAACCCTGCATGCTTTCAGCAGAGAAGTTCAGGAAGTCGTTATCAGCAACGTTGATGAAGAACTGCGCCGTTGCGGAGTGCGGAGCCTGGGTACGTGCCATTGCCAGCGTACCGCGGGTGTTTTTCAGGCCGTTGTTGGCTTCGTTTTTGATCGCCTCTTTCGTGGCTTTCTGTTTCATGCCAGGTTCAAAACCGCCGCCCTGAATCATAAAACCGTTAATGACACGGTGGAAAATGGTGTTGTTGTAAAAACCTTCGCGGCAGTAGTCCAGGAAGTTTTTAACTGTTTCAGGTGCTTTATCATCAAAAGTTTTGATTACGATATCGCCGTGATTAGTATGGAAAGTAACCATTTTTGCATCCTGTTTCGATAAAGTGGTGCTTTAACCCTGGAAGGGTCAGATATAGGGGGGTGTTATAGCATAACCGCAGGCTGCGATCACCTTGCAAAGTGTGCTGACCCCATTCCGAATTATGGGTATTATACCGTCTTTACGATCCACACACGTCTAACACGGAATCTTCAATGTTAAAAATATTTAATACACTGACGCGCCAAAAAGAGGAATTCAAGCCTATCCATGCCGGGGAAGTCGGCATGTACGTGTGTGGTATTACCGTTTACGATCTCTGTCATATTGGTCACGGGCGTACGTTTGTTTCGTTTGACGTCGTCGCGCGCTATCTACGCTTCCTCGGCTATAAGCTGAAATACGTCCGGAATATTACCGATATCGACGACAAAATCATTAAGCGCGCTAACGAAAACGGTGAAAGCTTTGTCGCGTTGGTTGATCGCATGATCGCCGAAATGCACAAGGATTTTGATGCACTGAATATTCTGCGTCCGGATCTCGAACCGCGCGCCACGCATCACATTGCCGAAATCATCGAAATCACCGAGCAACTGATTGCCAAAGGTCACGCCTATGTGGCGGACAACGGTGACGTGATGTTCGATGTGCCGACCGATCCGAACTACGGTCAACTGTCGCGTCAGGATCTGGATCAACTGCAGGCCGGTGCGCGCGTGGATGTGGTTGATGTGAAACGCAACCCGATGGACTTCGTGCTGTGGAAGATGTCGAAAGAGGGTGAGCCGAGCTGGCCGTCGCCGTGGGGCGCAGGCCGTCCAGGTTGGCACATTGAATGTTCTGCCATGAACTGCAAACAGTTGGGTAACCACTTTGATATTCATGGCGGCGGTTCCGACCTGATGTTCCCGCACCACGAAAACGAAATCGCGCAGTCTACCTGTGCGCACGACGGCGAATATGTGAATTACTGGATGCATTCCGGCATGGTAATGGTTGACCGCGAAAAGATGTCGAAGTCGCTGGGTAACTTTTTCACCGTGCGCGACGTGCTGAAGTACTACGATGCGGAAACCGTGCGTTACTTCCTGATGTCCGGGCACTATCGTAGCCAGTTAAATTACAGCGAAGAGAACCTGAAGCAGGCGCGTTCTGCACTGGAGCGGCTGTACACTGCGCTGCGTGGAACGGATAAATCGGTCGCCCCTGCGGGTGGCGATGCGTTTGAAGCGCGTTTTGTTGAAGCGATGGACGACGATTTTAATACTCCGGAAGCCTACTCGGTGCTGTTCGATATGGCACGTGAAGTGAATCGTCTGAAAAACGAAGATATGGCTGCGGCGAATGCGATGGCGTCACATTTGCGCAAGATTTCTGCCGTGCTGGGTCTGCTGGAACAGGAGCCGGAAGCGTTCCTGCAAAGCGGCGCGCAGGCGGACGATGGCGAAGTGGCGGAAATTGAAGCGCTGATTCAGCAACGTCTGGATGCCCGTAAAGCGAAAGACTGGGCAGCAGCGGATGCGGCGCGTGACCGTCTGAATGAGATGGGGATCGTGCTGGAAGATGGTCCGCAGGGTACCACCTGGCGTCGTAAGTAATTGCCTGAATTGCCGGATGGCGGCTAACGCCTTATCCGGCCTACAATACGCATGACTTGTAGGCCGGATAAGACGCCACGCGTCACCCTCCGGCGATGATTAATGCTTCCTGTACCACCACAGCAATCCCATCATGGCTAACCCCGGCAGCCACACCCACATTAATTCTGAAATAATAACCTGATGCCCATACGGCGTGGTATAGCGCGATAGCGCAAACGGCGCGACCTTAATCACCTGCCAGGGGGCAAAAAAACGTTCGTCCGACCACGGCCACAGCCAGCCGACGCCTTTACCGCCGGTGGTGATTGAATCAAGCAGACTGTGTGAGAGCAGTGATACCGTCAGAAACAGCCAGCAGCGAACCAACCCGGCTTTGAACCATCTTCGCCCAATCAGCACGCAGAGTATGGGCACCAGAAAAGCAAACAGCAGCGAGTGGGTAAAGCCACGGTGACCGAATACGTTGCCATAGGCCACACCAAATTTGAATGAGAGCACGTCTGCATCCGGCAACATCGCCAGCACGATGCCGGTAAACAGCAGACGAGGAGGAATGACCTTCAGACCCAGACCTAAGCCGAGGCAAATCGGAACTGCAGCGTGGGTGATAACAGTAGGCATGGCAATTGTCCGCAGCAAATCAGAGCAATATAGCAGCGATCGGCGGCTAAAAACCCTGTGTTAAATTCTGAAATTACGCGGACTCGCGTGCGATCAATTGGCCGGAGAGCGTAATGCGCTGGGTTTGCAGTTCCGGTTCCTTCAGCTTTCGCATCATCAGGCTGGCAGCCTGGCGTCCTGTCTCTTCGCTGGCGGAGGAGACAAAGGTGAACGACGGGGATGTCAGGTTGACGTGGAGCATATCTTCAAACCCCACCAGGGCAACCTGTTGCGTCAGGAAGACATCTTTACCCACTGTGCGCCCGACCTGATGAATGCCGGAAAGAGAGCCAATAATCGCGTCGGGTGAATGGCAGAGCAGGGCGGTGATGGTGTTGTTTTTTTCGAGGAGTTGGCGAGTCGCCCATTCCGCTGCCTGGGTATTGTCGCTACAGGCCGGCGCAGATTCCTCACGATAAATCAGTCCGTTCTGTGTAATGGCACTGCGAAATCCTAACAGCCGTTGTTCACGAATGCGACACCCTTCCTGGCCGCCAATATAGGCGATATTACGATGCCCGCGCTCGATAAGGTAACGCGTAGCGAGATTTGCCGCCTGGCGATTATCACGCATGACCAGATTGCATTTTTCATCAAGCAGGGATTGTGATACGACCACTAATGGCAAAGGGCACTGACGTATTTTTTCCGGCAACGCCACCGCATGGTTGTCTGAAGAGAGATAAATCACCCCCGCAACGCCCTGCTGCTTAAACGACAGCAGGCAGCGTTCAAGATGATCGTCGTCATTAAGCGGTTGCCCGAGAAAGACCATAAACCCGTGCTTTTCCAGTTCCTGAACAATGCTTGCCATCACTTTAATGGAGAAGCTGTCGCTGAAATCGCGCAGGACAAGGCCGATAAGATTTGAGGTGTTAGCGCGGAGATTCGCAGCCGCGACGTTGTGAATATAGCCCAGTTTATCGATGGCAGCCTGAACCTTCTCAATCGTTGCCTCTGAGATTTTCCCTTTCTGGCGTAGTACCAGCGAGACGGTCGACACCGATACGCCCGCCTGCCTGGCAACATCAATAATGCTGACTTTCTTCAAAACAACTCCCTGAAATTTATCCGTTATCAGCCCAATAAGACACGCCTTCCAGCGTACAGGAGACGTGTCTTTCAGGCATCTTATTATTTTCCGATAAGAGTGGACATGGTCTGGGCGATAAACTGCGCTCTTGCGCCGAAAATCACCTGGATACCGTTATCGCCGACAAAGACCACGCCGCGCGCGCCCAGGCCATTAAGACCGTCTTTATCGACCACATCGCTTTTTGCCACTTCCAGGCGCAAACGGGTGATGCAGGAACCCACGGACTCGATATTTTCTGCGCCGCCCAACAGGCCAATGATTTCAGTAGCAATTTCAGTATCGGTTTTGTCGTTCACATTCACGTTTACTTCAGTGCGACCCGGCGTTTTGATATCGAAACGACGGATCACAAAGCGGAACGTAAAATAGTAAATCAACGCCATCGGCACACCGATAATAATCGCACTCAGGAAGTTGGTCTGGTAGCCATTAAACGATGGCAGGATGCCAAACGACAGGTAGTCGATAAAGCCCGCAGAGAACGATTTGGCAATATGTGCATCCAGCAGATACATCGACATATAAGCCAGACCCGCCATGATAGCGTTAAACACGTACAGAATGGGGGCAACGAAGATAAAGGTAAACTCAACCGGCTCGGTAATCCCGGTCAGGAAACAGGTCAGCGCCGCAGAGAAGAGGATACCGGCCGCGATTTTCCTGTTTTTCGTATACGCTTCGTGATACATCGCCAGACATGCTGCGGGCAGTGCAAACAGCATCAGAGGGAATTCACCCTGCATGAACTTACCGGCGTTTTGATAAGTATCGCTGCTGAAGGATTTGGTCCCTTCTTCCAGCATCTTAAACCAAATGGTCTGATCGCCATGAATCACCTGTCCCGCCTGAGTGGTGTAATCACCGAACGAATACCAGAAGGACGGATACCAGATGTGGTGCAGGCCAAGCGGGATGAGCGCACGCTCTACCAGACCGAAGATAAAGGTGGAGGCCGCCTGGTTATCGCCGTTGACGATAACAGAAAGCGCATCGATACCGGACTGAATATGCTGCCAGACGTAGGGAAGTAACAGGCCGAGCAGGAATGAGAGGAAGGCCGTTGCAATCGCCACGAAGCGCTTACCGGAGAAGAAACCGAGAAATTCAGGCAACTGCATGGTGTGGAAACGGTTATAGCACCAGGCGGCAAGGATACCGCATATCAGGCCGCCAAAGACGCCCATTTGCAGTGTCGGAATACCGACGACCATCGCATATTTACCGCCCTGAGAGGCCATTTCCGGCGTGATACTGAGCACCGTGCCGATGGTGATGTTTGTCACAAACACGGAAACTGCCGCGGACAACGCCGCAATTCCGGATTCAGAAGCAAGCCCTACGGCTGAGCCGATAGCAAAGAGCATGGGCAGGTTATCAAAAATAACCCCGCCCGCGTTCATCATTAACGGCAGATGAAATTTATCCCCGAAGGCCAACAACAGGCCGGCTGCGGGAAGTAACGAGATTGGCAGCATGAGCGCGCGACCAATCATCGACAGTTTAGAAAGCGATTTAACCAACCCTGATATCAGACTCATGCTGATTTCCCCCTGAGTAGCGCTTTTTAGCGCTGTTATTGTAAGTAGAACGTTCTAGTAGAACGTTCTACTTATCGTGCTCAAGGTGTGAACAACGCGCAACATAAATTTCACCTTTTAATGAAGGAAAAGGTGATTATTTGAAGTTGATCGAAAATAATCTTAAGGAGAGTAGGGGATTAGGAATAGCGTTGTTCGCCGGAGAAGAGGCATCGCGCCACCCTCCGGCACATTCGACACGTCACGCGACGACGTTGATGCTCTGACCAGCGAAGCTAACGGTTTGTCCGGCAACGATTTTACAGCGTTTGCGGGTTTCTACCGCACCATCAACCTTCACCTGTCCTTCTGCAATGGCAATCTTCGCCTGGGCACCGCTTTCAGTCCAGCCTTCCAGCTTCAGCAAATCGCACAGTTCAACGTGAGGGTGCTTGCCTAAAGAAAATGTAGCCATGTTATTTATTATCCTGCGGATCGTGATATTCAACGCACGCCTGAAGCGTGTTTTCGATAAGTGTGGCGACCGTCATTGGGCCAACGCCGCCCGGCACTGGCGTAATGTAGGACGCGCGTGCGGCGGCGTCATCAAAGACCACGTCGCCCACCACCTTGCCATTTTCCAGACGGTTGATGCCGACATCAACCACGATGGCACCTTCTTTGATCCACTCACCGGGAATGAACCCCGGTTTGCCAACGGCAACGACCAGAAGGTCGGCGTGTTCAACGTGGTGGCGGAGATTTTTAGTAAAACGGTGTGTAACTGTCGTGGTGCAGCCTGCCAGCAGGAGTTCCATGCTCATTGGGCGGCCTACGATGTTTGATGCGCCAATGACCACAGCATTCAGGCCGTAGAGGTCAATATTGTAGCGCTCAAGCAGAGTCACTATACCGCGAGGCGTGCAGGGACGAAGGCGTGGTGCACGTTGGCACAGGCGGCCGACGTTGTAAGGGTGAAAACCATCCACGTCTTTATCGGGATCAATACGTTCCAGCACTTTCACATTATCGATGCCCGCGGGCAGCGGCAACTGTACCAGGATACCGTCAATGGTGTTATCCGCATTGAGTGAATCAATCAGCTCAAGCAGTTCTGCCTCGGTAGTCGTTTCCGGCAGGTCGTAGGAGCGGGAGACGAACCCCACTTCATCACAGGCTTTACGCTTGCTTGCCACATAAATCTGTGAGGCTGGGTTACTGCCCACCAGAACCACTGCCAGCCCAGGCGCCCGAAGACCAGCTTCAACACGTGCCTGAACTTTTAGAGCAACCTCAGAGCGCACCTGCTGCGCAATCGTTTTACCGTCAATAATCTTTGCTGCCATCAGAGAGATGATTCCGTCTGTTACTTCACGTCAAAGGGGATGCGCGTATTTTGTCAGAAGTGGAGGCGGTTGTCAGTTACCGCATAGAATCAACGCAATTTAAAATCAGAATCCAGGGTCTGAATGCCTGACCGAAAAACAAGATGCTCATAACTCAAGCAGTTGAGAGGAAAGCCATTGACCAGCAAGGTTGTGAACGTATAATACCGAGCAGTTTTGTGCCACTCCGCATTGCATTTCCAGTGCTCCCTTAGCTCAGTTGGATAGAGCAACGGCCTTCTAAGCCGTAGGTCATAGGTTCGAATCCTATAGGGGGCGCCATCTCACACTTTTCCTGTCTTAAATGTGGGTTCCATTAAGGATCAGACGCTGCGACTCTCCTTTTAAATAGATAGCCTCAGATTTATGCCTAACGGCAGTCAGGCAGTGCCCACACTATCTTCTGAGACACTGCCTGGGTCGACATTAGAATGACCAGCTCACACCCGCTGCGGCATGCCACGGCTCTTCGACACCAGCCCCATTTCCATAACTCGCGCTAAGCTGTCCACTCAGAACGTTGGTAAACTTCGCACGTAGACCGGCCTGATAGACACCACGCGTACCGGACTGATCGTTCACAAATTTACCGTCGTTGTTCACCTTGACCCGGTTATCATCAGCGAATTCTTGTCTCACTGAGGTTTTGAGCCACGGTTGTATTTCAACACCATTATCTAGTCTCATTCGGTAATCTGCCTTCAGCCCAGCTTCAGCCCGCATAATGTAGGTATTGTCAACATCAGCGTGCATACTGTTCGACAGCCTGTACTTATTGCTGTCGGTAGCGAACCCCGTTAATGCCGTGTACGGCGTTACGCTCAGGTCGTCATGTGCTAAACGAATTCCACTTTCAAGATGAGCACCAGCTCCGTATGCGTTGTAGTCACCGTTTGCTGCTCCGCCGCCGGTCATTCGGCCCTGAACGTCATTTTCGAAACGGTTAAACTTAACGATACTGTCAACATAAAAACCATTGTTGTGCTGCCAACCCGCATAGGCACCCAGGGCATAGCTGTCAATATTGCCTTTACCGCCGCGATCAAAATCTAAATTTGCGTGCGAATAGCTGAAAAATAAACCCGAAGTTACAACACTGTTTTCAAGCGGGAAAGTACGATCCACTCCCAGAGTTATTCCGGTCAATGTCTGCTCGAAACCCGCCCCAGCAGAAGTGGATGCATTCTTGCGGGTACTGTAGGAAGTCCCCCACGCCGCCCCGTCCCTGTAGAAGGCAGCGTTGCTGTCCAGACGTTCGCGTACACTTTCCAGTTCTGCATCAAACACTAAAGGATTTGCTGCTGCCATATTCAGTACACCGGCAGTCGCGGGAGTAATGCGTCGTTTGCCCGGCACTGGTGCTAGCTGCGGTTTCAAATCAGGCTTCAATTCTGGTTTCTGCTCAGGCGTAATCTCCGGCTTCTGTTGTGGTTTAGGATCCGGCTGTGGCTCTGGTTTTGTCGTGATATCGGAAGTGAGAACCCACGAGCCTTTGGTTTCTTCTTTTAAGGCATATTGAAACGTGCCCAAATCAACCACACCGCCCTGGTTCCCAAGCGTGAAATTTGCATCGCCACTTGCTGTCTTTACTAGCAGATGTTGCTGAGGAATAGATGGGCTAGCACCTGTATCTTCAACAAATATGCTAAAGGAACCAGAGGCACTACCTGTAACGTTCAGAAAATCATTCTCATTAGACGCCAGATGAGTATGCATATATATGTTACCTGAGCCGATAAGTGAACCTAGCGTCAGTGTGTTTGAGCCTTTAAAGCTATTTGGCTTATTGTCATAGAAAGATACCGCCCCATTATCAAGATTAAGACTGTTGATTGAATAAGAAAGAGGCGCATTATTCTTAGCGAGTAGCAAACGACCGTACTTTCTCACAATCACATCAGCCTGGCTGGATTTTACTGTATTTACCAGTGTTATACCTCCCGACTGAATATCAACGTCTCCCTTAATTTCTCCAGCTGTGGCATTCAAAGAGGCGTTTGTAAGGCTGAGTCCATCAACGGTACCGCCATTGAGATTCAGTTTGCTATCATTGGTGAGCGTTGTATCAATAGCCAGTCCATCATTATTAATATTAATAATACTGTTTCGGCCCACTCTGGTATTTTGAACTCTCCCATCTTTTCCAACATTGATAGTC
Organism: Citrobacter sp. RHB25-C09; assembly: GCF_013836145.1. NCBI lineage: Bacteria > Pseudomonadati > Pseudomonadota > Gammaproteobacteria > Enterobacterales > Enterobacteriaceae > Citrobacter > Citrobacter sp. RHB25-C09. The sequence continues at coordinate 1,269,973 of NZ_CP057483.1, forward strand.
ACGTTGCCACTGAAAGCGATGGTATCCATTGCGATACCACCTGAATCCACGTTCATAATACTATTACCGTAGAGTTTAGAATCTACCGCTGTACCGCCAGAAACAACGTTCAGCGTGCTATCCTCATCAAGAAATGAGTCAGTCACGCTTCCGCCAATGACATTCAGAATGCTATTACCCATCATTCCTGTGCCGAAAGCAGATGCGCCTTTTTTTACATTTTGAATACTATAGTCATAGACATTAGAATTGTTAACGGTTGAATTCTGATCAACATTGACAGTGCTTTGGTTAAAAGCGTAAATATCACTACTATTCCCTCCGCCCTTAACATTCAGCGTTGCATTATCATACAAGTTAATATCTGAAACAATTCCACCGAAATCAACATTAATTATGGCGTTGTCGTATACATATGCGCTTTCGGCTATGCCGCCATCAAGAATATTCATTGTGGCAGTGTTATTGAGTTAACTTGACGTGGCATGGCCATTCTTATATACATTTATGGTCCCATTGTCATAAGCACGAGATTTATTCACTCGCCCCTGGATATGCTGGGCTCCCGTTCCATAAAGGCGTGTGTTATCTGTAGCTCCATCAGATTTGACATGCTGCATACCGTATACCTTGGTGTTCGTCGCCGTTCCATTGACTGACTGAATGCCGCCATTCTGAATCGTGCTTCCTGAGTCACTCGCATGAGTCAGGATCTCAAAAGCACCTCCGTCTGAAACAGTAATACGATCGCTTTGGGAGCTCCCATTGAGAGTCAGTTTTCCCTGATCTGCCACGACGCTGGATTCAATAGTGTCACCATCATTCAGTTCTAAGGAATTATTTATAGTGAGGCCCGTATAATGCTGTGAATAGACAACGGGTACATACCATGCAAGCAAAGATAGAAAACGAAATGATTTAATGTTCATTTTAAATATTGTCCGCTTCTGAATGTTAACCTGATTACTGACATCACAAGATTCGCACCAAATTTATCAAGAGAAATTTATGCGTAGTACAATTAATTCGGCGGGTATGATATGGGCATTTTTTAAACATTCAACAAGCTTTTATAGATGAGTGATATCGTTTTTTTCGATATATCTCAAGTTAATATTTGATTCAATTGTAAACAAACAAAGAGTCACGCACGGTATTATTAGTTAGTTTGATATTGAGTAGTTGATGATGGCTATATGAAATTATCGCTTCAGCATCTATACCGCAAAAAATATAGTTCTTGAATGAAATTTAAACTATGGTAATAGGCTATAGCTATTTAATTTTCTACGTTTAAAGGTATAATTTCCTTGAACGACTCGGGCTAGGGTTGTTTTTTTTACTTTTCGTGAGAGGTTGTAGTAATGCATATGCGATCTATTTTTTTGGTTTTATCCGCTTTATTTATGACAAGTGGCTGCGTTGATGCGTTGCAATACAATGGAAAGGATGATGTGTGTCCACAAAAATCTGCCCAGACAGCTATTCATGGGCAGTGCATTTGATTCATTCCCATTATGTACGGTTGTTAAATTGAAGTGACTGCTGAAAGCGTATTGATTTTATCAGAGTCACAATCCTCAATTACATCGACGTTGAGCGACCACGTACGCTGGAAGATAAATTTTTCATTTCGTTAGTAGCCGGATGCGCAGGGTATTTGCGCTATCCGGCTCGCCTGATAAAACGAAAACGCTTATTCTTTATAAAAACTCGCCAAATCAATGGTATTTTCTTTTACCGCGTCCATTGCGGTAAAAAATTGATTCTTCTGATCTTCTTCATCGTTACGCGGCAAAGAGTTGCCATAGAAGCGTCCGTTTTTATGAATTGCCAACGAATCACTTTTCACCTGGCCATTCACCATACCCTGCGCATTAATGCTGACTTCACCACCGATGCAATTACCGTTCAGCACGCCATCAACGGCGATAGCATAAGCGATAATATCACCTTCAACGTGACCACTTTTAAGTATATGGACGGTTTTTTCGGAACGGATAATACCATCGATACGGCCATTCACATGAATATCGCTGGTAGAGTTGAGTTCACCTTTAATAATGCAGGTTTCAGGGATGACGGCAACAGAGGGTTCCAGTTGTACGTTCTGAGCAGGTTTAACCGTCAGCTCTACGTCATCACCCAGGTACGACACCTGTGAAGGATTAAGAGAAGATGCAATATTGATATCTGCATTATTTTCGGCAAAAACAGGATTTTGCTCTTTTCGTTTAAACATGGTTCTGATCCCCGTCGAAGATGAAATTAAATAAAAGGCGTAAATTAACCCACAGCTTAAAATAATTACGGTTATGATCTTCCAGCGAGATTTCATCGTAGCGTAAAAATGTTGATCACCTACGCCGTAATGTATTATGAGGTAAAGCCAAATCCCCCAGACCAGCCACAGGAGATTATAATGCATAGCCGTTCACGTAACCTCCTGAGTGTAATTATAACTGTTGATATCTATTGTGACGGTATCATTCGCAGATGTATTTCACAATGGCAAATAAAACACGATTCCTGTTGTTCTGTAATAATTAAAAATCTATGCTTTATAAAAAAATCAACTTCGTATTAACATCAATAATGTCAGCAGGCATAGTTTAAAACTGCTGAATTCTATAATCAGCGTAGGTAATCATTTGCCTGATATTTATTGCAGCAAAGATTGAGGCCATTTTTCGGAATAAATTCGTCTGCATTTCGGAAAAATGTGCTGGAGTTTAAATTTTCAAATGAGAGGTTTCTTATTTCCATGCCTACCATAAGCGGATTTGCTGCCCGAGCGAAACGTCGATAGTGGTGCAGAACAAGCGGGCTGGCGGCACGGTGGGCTAAGAATAACGAAGATATTTCGTAAGCAAAAGGTTAATTAAATGTGCACGAGAAAAACGGGAACAGATAACGACCTGTTTTTTAGGATGATTCTTAACACATGCCAACAGTCATTCCGCTTCAGATAAGAAGAAGTCACCCGAAGCTTAAGCCCGCTCTTTAGGCAAGTTGATCATAAACCGGGTTGCATGCGCATCTGATGTGACCGACACGGTACCCTGATGTGCGGCGACAATGGATTTCACAATGGCCAGCCCAATTCCACTGCCTTCGCCTTTGTGTTGTCGTGACGGATCAACGCGGTAGAAGCGATCGAACAGTCTCGGCAAATGCTCTGCAGGTATCGGTGTACCTGGATTCTCAACGTCGATACGAACCCGCCCGCCAGCTTCACTGACGCTAACGGTAATTGTTTCACCGTGCGGGGTATAGCGCATAGCGTTTGAAAGCAGGTTACTCATTGCCCTGCGTAGCATAATCCGGTCCCCGGTCACCCAACACGGCCTTCCTACAAAGCGTAAGCCGATTTCTCGCTCTTCGGCCAGCGCTTCAAAAAAGTCGAAAACTTTGCCGACTTCGTCTGCCAGATTAAGCGCCTTTTTCTCCGGGGTAAGCTGATTGTTATCGGCCTGTGCCAGAAACAGCATATCGCTGACCATCTTTGTCATCCGGCCAAATTCTTCCAGATTAGAGTAGAGCACCTCTTCCAGCTCTTTCTGGCTTCGCGGCTGGCTGAGGACAATTTCCGTTTGCGTGACCAGGTTGGTAATGGGGGTGCGGATCTCATGAGCGATATCGGCGGAAAAGTTGGACTGGCGGGTAAAGACATCCTCAATGCGTTCAAGCATATGGTTGAAGGACAGCACCAGTCGTTCCAGTTCGATAGGAACCGCCTGCGGATCAAGACGAACGTCGAGGTCTTTCGAGGTGATATTTTGGATCTGCCGACTCACGCGGCGAATCGGTTCGTGTCCTTTATACACGGCGAACAGCACAATAAAAACAATCACTATGCTGATGATCGACGCGGTCATGATCAGTTTGTTTTTCAGGTCATTAATGTAATGAAGATGAAAGTCGATAGAGAGAGCAATATACAAGGTATATGCCGGCTTGCCCTCGACCAGAGGCCCGACCGGCAGACGGATCATGCGCCAACTGGAATGGGTACCGTGTCCCGCCATCTGCATGGCTGGGCCGTTAATTAACCAGACGTTGTTGTCAGGCACGGTAGCGTCGGGCGTGGCGCTGGCGAGATATTGCCTGATATCTGGCGCGCCGGGGGAATGAAAAATCGCCTGCTTGTTAGCGTCTTCCAGCGAAACAATGACGTTTGAGTAACCCGTGACCACATTTTCCAAAATTTCCAGACGGTGGGATTCTGGCTCGATGCTCTGGCTGTTGAGGATGCGCTCCAGGGTTGCGCTGATCTCGGTGAGATCGTTTATGTCCTGTTCGGCAAAATGTACTTTCACCGACTGGATCATGATCCATGTGAAAGCAAAAAAAGACGCAATGGTGGCGAGACTAATAAAAAATGTCAGACGTGTCGCCAGGGAAAACGGGCGTGATCCACGCTTATTGAGCATCCGGAACCTCAAGCATATACCCTACGCCGCGTACAGTCTGAATCAGACGGGGTTCAAAGTCGTTATCAATTTTGCCACGCAGGCGCTTAACCGCCACATCAATCGCGTTGGTGTCGCTGTCAAAATTCATATCCCATACCTGTGAGGCGATCAGTGAACGCGGCAGGACTTCTCCCTGATGCCGCAGGAAAAATTCAAGAAGGGTGAATTCTTTACTGGTGAGAGAGATGCGCGTTCCGCTACGGCTGACCTTGCGGCTCACCAGGTCAACGATGAGATCCGCCACCTGGAACTGGCTTTCTACGATCACCGCCGCACCGCGACGCAGTAGCGTTCTGACGCGCGCCAGCAGTTCGGCAAAGGCAAACGGTTTGACCAGGTAATCGTCCGCGCCCAGTTCCAGCCCTTTAACCCGATGCTCAATGGTGCCTAACGCCGTGAGTAACAAAATGGGCATTCCCTTACCGGCAGCGCGCAGCATACGTACAATATCCCAGCCATTGACGTCCGGCAGCATGATATCGAGAACCAGCAGGTCGTAATCGCCGGTCATTGCCAGATGATAACCGTTCAGGCCGTTGTCGGCTAAATCAACAACAAAGCCGGCCTCAGATAACCCTTTTGTCAGGTACTCGCCGGTTTTTTTCTCATCTTCGACAATCAGAATCTTCAACACGTCCTCCTTTACGCACATGAATCCCATGGCGTGACTCAATTCTAGAGAAGCCAGATCGGATAGCAATCGCATTCTGGGAAAATGACAGCTTTGTCATTTTCCTGTCACGGGTTGAACAGAGTGCGCCAGGTAAAGTTTGCATCATGACTTCACTTTTAAATCAGGCTCATGGCTAAATTTAAGCTCCTTTCGCTCAGTGCGGTGCTGATTCTGGCAGGCTGTTCGCTCGCACCGGACTACCAGCGCCCGGCGCTCCCGGTTCCGCAGCAGTTTTCTTTAAGCCAGAACCAACTGGTGGCTTCACCTGCGGACTATCAGGATCGCGGCTGGCAGCAGTTTTTCGTCGATGCGCAGGTCAAAACGCTGATTCGAGAGGCGCTGCGTAACAACCGCGATCTGCGTATGTCCACCCTGAAAGTTCAGGAGGCGAGGGCGCAGTACCGGGTGACCAATGCCGACCGTTATCCGCAGCTGAACGCAGAAAGTAGCGGAAGCTGGAGCCGCAAACTTAAGGGCGAAGAAAACAGCACGCGTGAATATGAGGCGGGACTGAATCTCAGCTTCGATCTGGATTTCTTCGGTCGCCTGAAAAATATGAGCGAAGCCGACCGACAGAACTTCTTCGCCAGCGAAGAGGCACAGCGCGCGGTGCATATTCTGCTGGTGTCTAACGTGGCGCAAAGCTACTTCAAGCAGCGTCTGGCCTGGTCGCAGTTACAGATCGCCGAAGAGACGCTGCAAAACTACCAGCGCTCCAGGGCACTGGTAGAAAAGCAACTGATCACCGGGAGTACGAATGTGCTGGCGCTGGAGCAGGCGCGTGGGGTTATCGAAAGCACCCGCAGCGAGATTGCGAAACGACAGGGAGAACTGGCGCAGGCGAACAATGCGTTGCAGCTCCTGTTGGGCACCTACGGCAGGTTGCCGGACGACGCTATCCAGAGTGCTGGCGATATTAACCACGTGACGTTACCCCCATCGCTATCGTCGCAAATCCTGTTGCAGCGCCCGGACATTATGGAAGCAGAACACGCGCTGATGGCGGCGAATGCCAATATTGGCGCGGCGCGCGCGGCCTTTTTTCCGTCGATCACGCTGACCAGTGGGCTTGAAGGCAGCAGTAGCGATCTTAGCAATCTCTTTAATGCCACCAGCGGCATGTGGAACTTCATACCGAAAGTCGAGTTACCCATTTTCAACGCGGGTCGTAACCAGGCCAACCTCGACCTGGCAGAGATTCGTCAGCAGCAGTCGGTGGTCAATTACGAACAAAAAATCCAGAACGCCTTTAAGGAAGTCGCCGATGCGCTAGCGCTGCGTCAGAGCCTGGCCGATCAGATTCGTGGTCAACAACGCTATCTGGATTCACTGCAAATCACTCTGCAACGCGCCAGAGCGCTCTATCAACACGGGGCCGTGAGCTACATCGAAGTTCTGGACGCCGAGCGTTCGCTGTTTGCAACACAGCAAACCTTGCTCGACCTCAATTACACCCAGCAGGTCAATGAGATCGCACTCTATACCGCACTTGGCGGCGGTTGGGTGGAATAGTTTTTGTAGGCCGGATAAGGCGCCAGACGCCATCCGGCAAAAATTAAACGTAAGGAAGGTACTTTATGAACTCATTATTTAAAACCACTGTATTTACCGTTTTCACCGTGCTGGCAGCCAATGCCTATGCCAACGAACATCACCACGGCGACATGATGCCCACTGTCGAACAAAGTCAGGCTATTAGCGCCACCGGAGTAGTTAAGGCCATTGATATGGAGAGCAAAAAGGTCACCATCGAGCACGGCCCCATTGCCGCGCTGAACTGGCCCGCCATGACGATGCGTTTCACCATTACGCCGCAAACGCAGCTTAGCGACATAAAAGCAGGGGATAAGGTGGCGTTTAGTTTTGTCCAGCAGGGAAATCTCTCGTTATTACAGGACATTAAGGCGCAGTAATTTTCTTGTTTTTTACGTTGGGCATGACTTTATGAAAAAAATCGCGCTTATATTCGCCAGCATGGTGGCAGGGGGAATTATCGCTGTGGGCGGTTACGTCTGGTTCGCCCCGGCAAACCAGACTGAGCACGCTGCGCCGGTCAGTGAACAGGCATCCCGCAAGGTGCTGTTCTGGTACGACCCCATGTATCCGAATACCCGCTTCGACAAACCGGGGAAATCGCCCTTTATGGATATGGACCTGGTGCCGAAATATGCCGATGAAGAGTCTGCCGATAGCGCTTCGCCGGGTGTGCGCATTGACCCAACGCAAGTCCAAAATCTCGGGGTGAAAACCGAGGCCGTTCGCCGTGGCCCGCTGGCATTTGCACAGACCTTTCCGGCCAATGTGAGTTACAACGAATATCAGTTTGTCATTATGCAGGCCCGTGCGGATGGATTTATCGAGAAGGTGTCGCCGTTGACCGTTGGCGATAAAGTGAAAAAAGGCGCACCGCTTCTCGAACTGACGATTCCGGACTGGGTGGAAGCGCAGAGTGAATATTTACTCCTGAAGGAAACCGGAGGCACGGCGACGGAGATACAGGGGATCCTTGAGCGCCTGCGTCTTGCCGGAATGCCCGAGGCCGACATTCGTCGCCTGACGTCTACGCGTAAAATTCAAACCCGCTTTACCCTCACGGCGCCGATTGACGGGGTGATTACCGCCTTTGATTTACGCGCCGGAATGAATATCGCCAAAGATAACGTCGTGGCGAAGATTCAGGGGATGAATCCGGTATGGATTACCGCTGCGGTTCCGGAAAGCCTCGCGTGGCTTATCAAGGACGTCTCACAGTTTTCCCTGACCGTGCCGGCGCGTCCGGACCAGTCATTCACCTTCCGTAAATGGACGCTGTTGCCGAGTGTAGATAGCGCTTCCAGGACGCTGCAACTGCGTCTGGAGGTTGATAATCCTGACGAAGCGCTGAAGCCGGGAATGAACGCCTGGCTCAATCTGAAAACGGAAAGCGAACCGATGTTACTGATCCCGTCGACAGCGCTGATTGATTCTGGCCGCGAGCAGCGGGTGATAACGCGGGATAGCGAAGGACGCTTTGTGCCGAAACAGGTTGCGGTATTTCAGTCTTCACAAGGGATAACGGCGATTCGTTCTGGTCTGGCTGAAGGTGAGCGCGTTGTCTCCAGCGGCCTGTTCCTGATTGATTCAGAAGCCAACATCTCCGGTGCGCTGGACAGGATGCGTACTGAGGAGAAGCCTCATGATTGAATGGATTATTCGTCGTTCGGTCGCGAACCGTTTTCTGGTGATCATAGGCGCGCTTTTCCTCAGCGTCTGGGGGACCTGGACCATTCTCAACACCTCGGTGGATGCGCTGCCCGATCTCTCCGACGTACAGGTGATCGTCAAAACCAGCTATCCTGGGCAGGCACCGCAAATTGTCGAAAATCAGGTCACCTATCCACTCACCACCACCATGCTGTCGGTGCCAGGAGCAAAGACGGTGCGCGGCTTCTCGCAGTTTGGTGATTCTTACGTTTACGTCATTTTTGAAGATGGCACCGATCCGTACTGGGCGCGCTCACGCGTGCTGGAGTACCTTAACCAGGTGCAGGGAAAATTGCCTGCTGGCGTCAGCGCGGAAATGGGGCCGGACGCCACCGGCGTGGGGTGGATCTTTGAATATGCGCTGGTCGACCGCAGCGGCAAGCACGATCTGGCTGAACTGCGCTCGCTTCAGGACTGGTTTTTGAAATACGAGTTGAAAACCATTCCAAACGTCTCGGAAGTGGCGTCGGTTGGCGGCGTCGTAAAACAGTATCAGGTGATCATCGACCCGCTGAAACTTGCCCAATATGGTATCAGTTTGTCGGAGGTGAAGGCCGCACTGGATGCCTCGAACCAGGAGGCGGGCGGTTCATCCATCGAACTGGCGGAAGCGGAATATATGGTGCGCGCCAGCGGCTATCTGCATTCGCTGGATGACTTCAACAATATTGTGGTGAAATCCGCTGAAAACGGCGTGCCGGTTTATCTGCGCGATGTAGCAAACGTCCAGCTTGGCCCGGAAATGCGACGGGGGATTGCTGAGCTAAACGGAGAGGGTGAAGTGGCGGGCGGCGTGGTCATACTTCGCTCCGGGAAAAATGCGCGCGAGGTGATCACCGCCGTCAGAAATAAGCTGGAGGCGCTAAAAGGCAGCCTGCCGGAAGGTGTTGAGGTAGTTACAACATACGATCGCAGTGGACTGATTGATCGCGCCATCGACAACCTCAGCGTTAAGCTGCTGGAAGAGTTTATCGTGGTGGCGCTGGTGTGCGCAGTGTTTCTCTGGCACCTGCGCTCGGCGCTGGTGGCCATTATTTCGCTTCCGCTTGGGTTGTGTATTGCGTTTATCGTGATGCATTTCCAGGGGCTGAACGCCAATATCATGTCGCTGGGCGGGATTGCCATCGCCGTAGGGGCGATGGTGGATGCGGCCATTGTCATGATCGAAAACGCCCATAAGCGGCTGGAAGAGTGGGAGCATCAGCATCCGGGCGAAAAGTTGGATAACGAAACGCGCTGGCAGGTGATCACCAATGCCTCTGTCGAAGTGGGGCCGGCGCTGTTTATCAGTCTGCTGATCATTACCCTCTCTTTCATTCCCATCTTTACTCTCGAAGGTCAGGAAGGACGACTGTTTGGCCCGCTGGCATTTACTAAAACGTATGCGATGGCCGGGGCTGCGCTGCTGGCGATCGTAGTGATCCCAATCCTGATGGGATTGTGGATTCGGGGCAAAATTCCGGCAGAGCGCAGTAATCCTCTCAATCGATTTTTGATCCGCGTTTACCATCCGCTGCTGCTGAAAGTGTTGCACTGGCCGAAGACGACGTTGCTGGTAGCAGTGCTCTCCATCCTGACGGTCATCTGGCCGCTCAATAAGGTGGGGGGTGAATTCTTGCCGCAGATTAACGAAGGGGACTTGCTCTACATGCCCTCCACGCTACCAGGAATATCGGCAGCGGAAGCGGCGAGTATGCTGCAAAAAACCGATAAGCTGATCATGACGGTACCGGAAGTGGCCAGGGTATTTGGCAAAACCGGTAAAGCAGAGACAGCAACGGATTCGGCACCGCTGGAGATGGTGGAAACCACTATTCAACTTAAGCCGCAGTCACAGTGGCGTCCGGGCATGACGATGGATAAAATCATCGCCGAACTGGACAAAACCGTTCGTCTGCCTGGGCTGGCGAACCTGTGGGTCCCGCCTATTCGCAACCGTATTGATATGCTCTCCACCGGTATTAAAAGCCCGATTGGTATCAAAGTTTCCGGAAACGTGCTGGCCGATATCGACGCGATGGCCGCGCAAATTGAAGAGGTGGCAAGAACGGTACCTGGGGTGGCCTCCGCGCTGGCTGAACGTCTTGAGGGCGGCCGCTATCTGAATATCGATATCAACCGCGAGAAGGCTGCTCGTTACGGCATGACCGTAGGAGATGTTCAACTGTTTATCACCTCGGCCGTTGGCGGCGCGATGGTGGGGGAAACCGTAGAAGGGATTGCCCGCTACCCGATCAACCTGCGCTACCCGCAGCGTTTTCGGGATAGCCCCGAGGCGCTGCGTCAGTTACCGATCCTGACGCCGATGAAACAGCAGATTACCCTGGGTGATGTAGCGGATATTAACATCGCCCCCGGGCCTTCCATGCTGAAAACGGAGAACGCGCGTCCCACCAGTTGGATCTACATCGATGCCCGCGATCGCGATATGGTTTCCGTGGTCAACGATCTGAAAAAAGCGATCGCCGACAACATTCAGTTGAAGCCTGGCACCAGCGTCGCGTTTTCCGGTCAGTTTGAGCTGCTGGAACGCGCAAATCATAAGCTGAAGCTGATGGTGCCCATGACGCTAATGATTATCTTTGTTCTGTTGTATCTGGCGTTTCGCCGCGTCGGAGAAGCGATGCTGATCATCACCAGCGTGCCGTTTGCACTGGTCGGGGGGATCTGGTTCCTCTACGCGATGGGGTTCCATCTGTCGGTCGCGACGGGGACGGGATTTATTGCGCTGGCGGGCGTGGCGGCGGAATTTGGCGTGGTGATGCTGATGTATTTACGCCATGCCATTGAGGCCGAGCCCAGTCTCGAAAACCGCGACACCTTCAGCGCTAAGAAGCTGGATGAAGCGCTGTATCACGGCGCAGTGCTGCGGGTTCGGCCAAAAGCCATGACGGTGGCGGTGATCATTGCCGGTTTATTGCCCATTCTCTGGGGGACGGGAGCCGGTTCGGAAGTGATGAGCCGTATTGCCGCACCGATGATTGGCGGGATGATTACCGCGCCGTTGCTGTCACTGTTTATAATTCCGGCGGCCTATAAGCTGATGTGGTTACGCCGGCACCGCCAGGCACCACGTCGTTAATGTAATTTCTACTCCGGCCTGTAAATCATCGCAGGCCGGGTTAGCCCGCCAGTAACTCCTGCTCGACGTGTTGGACCTGCACTTCCAGCGTATCGCGAATTTCTGCCAGCGTACGTTCCTGTTCGGCAAAGTAGGCTTCCTTATCACGAACCGAGGCGGCAAGACGCCAGGCATTTTCCGCCTCCAGTTCCGCAATCTCTTTCAGGAGCGCCTCAATCTGCGTTCTCAACTGCTTAATTTTCTGCTGCAGATGGTGCAAATTATTCAGTCTGTCGCTGGCCATCATCGGTTCCAGACCGCTCTGGAGTTGCATCAGCAATGAACGAATGGTCGTCAGGTCGGCATTTTGTCGCGCCAGGTTGAGCTGGACCATCATCTGGTGGGCTTTCTCTTTCAGCTCATCCGCCACCACATCCGGGTGACACAGCCGGCTGGCCTGACGCCACAGGCGCTTAAGTTCATTACGATCCTCTTCTGACAAACGCTGATCGCGCGCGTAACGGTGCTGAGCTTCCTGCTGTTGCTCCTGATACTCCTCGTATTCATGCGTCGCTTCTTCCTGCGCCTGGCGGGTCGCACTGTCGTCCTGGCGGGAAAAATCGTCTTCCAGATCGCAAATTTCAGCAAGCAGCGAGGCAATCAGTTCCGTTTGCTGCTGAATGCGCTGGCGGATCTCCACGGCGTCGCGGGAGGTGGGACTCATCGCCATCCACGACTGCTTAAGTTGAGCTAACCGATCGATAGCGAGAGAGAGATACTGCTGGCAAGAGAGATAATCTTTTTCCCGACGCTTGCGTTCTGCTTCTTGCTTACGCTGCGCGCTGGCGGCGAGTTGCTGACGCAGCTCAAGAATACGGCTCATTAAGGGGCCAAGCCGCAGATGGTAAAGATCGTTGAATTCATCGAGAATCTGAATACGGGAGTTGCGGGTATCAATCAGCTCACGAAGCTGGGCTTCAAGCGTTTTTAACTCCAGTTTGCTGGCGGCGATCGCCGGGTCTTGCCAGGTCGATAATGCCCGTTGTCCCTGCAACCAGTCTGCAATCTCACGCATGGCATCGCTAAATCGCCGCGCTTCAATGGCATGGGTAATCGACGCGATGGCGGGATCGTCTGACTCACGCTTCAGATGCACAAGCTGCTGATGGATGATCTCTTCATCTTCAAGTTCGATGGCGCTTTTGATGATTTCCAGCCGTTTTATGATCTTATTCATGACTACCAATGTCTGGCGTGACTCATCAATGAATGACAAAGTTTAGTTTTGGGTCATTCGCTTGAAAAATCTGAAAAAAGAATAACCCGCATTCTGTGGTCTGTGGGGCCTTTTCGTCCAGAATAATTCGCAGAAATTATCGATTAATCGCCATTTTCGTTGGTTCTCTCACGGATCATTTTTCAACTCAATCAATGCATCCTGGGCGAGAGGGGTAAAAACGTCAATAAAGGGGGGGCGGCGCGCCTATCCACGGATTGTGCCTTGCGGCAAATAATCTGAAATGTTAAAAGGTGCCCCTCAATAAAAATGACACAGGGGTAGGGCGTGAAAAACGCGTCAATAGCATCGGGCAACAGCGTGTCGGATGCCGCGTCGAAGAGTGAGCCGACGCTTCAGCGGGGGTTGCAAAACCGCCATATTCAACTGATTGCACTGGGCGGTGCCATTGGCACCGGTCTGTTTTTGGGCATTGGACCGGCTATTCAGATGGCGGGTCCGGCTGTACTGCTGGGATACGGCGTCGCGGGTATTATTGCGTTTCTGATTATGCGCCAGCTCGGTGAGATGGTGGTGGAAGAACCGGTTTCCGGCTCGTTTGCCCATTTTGCCTATAAATACTGGGGGCCGTTTGCCGGTTTTCTTTCCGGCTGGAACTATTGGGTCATGTTCGTGCTGGTTGGCATGGCAGAGCTGACGGCGGCGGGGATTTACATGCAGTACTGGCTCCCTGACGTTCCGACCTGGATTTGGGCAGCGGCGTTCTTCATCATTATTAACGCCGTCAACCTGGTGAACGTGCGTCTGTATGGTGAAACAGAGTTCTGGTTTGCGCTGATAAAAGTACTGGCTATTATCGGCATGATTGGCTTTGGCCTGTGGATACTGTTTTCCGGCCACGGCGGTGAGCATGCCAGCATTGACAACCTCTGGCGCTATAACGGTTTCTTCGCCACCGGCTGGAACGGGTTAATCCTTTCGCTGGCGGTCATTATGTTCTCATTTGGTGGGCTGGAACTGATTGGCATTACCGCCGCAGAGGCGCGCGACCCGCACAAGAGCATTCCGAAGGCGGTCAATCAGGTGGTTTACCGTATCCTGCTGTTTTACATCGGTTCGCTGGTGGTGCTGTTGGCGCTCTACCCATGGGTAGAAGTGAAATCGAACAGTAGCCCGTTTGTGATGATTTTCCATAATCTCGACAGCAACGTGGTGGCTTCCGCGCTGAACTTTGTGATTCTGGTAGCGTCCCTGTCGGTCTATAACAGCGGCGTTTATTCAAATAGCCGTATGCTGTTTGGTCTCTCCGTGCAGGGCAATGCGCCGAAATTCCTGACCCGCATAAGCCGTCGCGGCGTGCCAGTGAACTCGTTGATCCTCTCCGCAACGATCACCTCGCTGGTGGTGGTGATCAACTATCTGCTACCGCAAAAGGCATTCAGTCTGCTGATGGCGTTGGTGGTTGCGACGCTGCTGCTGAACTGGATTATGATCTGCCTTGCACACCTGCGCTTTCGTGCAGCGATGCGTCGCAAAGGCCGCGAAACGCAATTTAAAGCACTGCTTTATCCGGCGGGGAACTACATTTGTATCGCTTTCCTCGGCATGATCCTGGTGCTGATGTGCACCATGGATGATATGCGCTTGTCAGCCCTGCTGCTGCCAGTGTGGGTGCTGTTCCTGTTCGTGGCGTTTAAGCTTTCCCGTAAAAAGTAAATGATATTGCCCGGTGGCGCTGCGCTTACCGGGCCTACAACATCCACGCAGCCGGGTAGGGCGCAGCCGCCCTCCGGCAATTCCAGAAACCGTTCTCCGCCTTTATCGTGACCCCCCTCCCAATTTTGTTTCGATTCACAGGATCTTTATTTTGTAATCGATTACTTTTCATTTGAGCTGTTTTGTAATCGATTACTTTTTATGGGTGAGGCTTATCATGGTGTCAACAACTGAAAGTAGTGGAAAAGCGATAGCACAGCATCGGCTGCTGGTGCCCCGTCTGTCTTTGATGATGTTTCTGCAGTTTTTTATCTGGGGTAGCTGGTCGGTGACGCTGGGTCTGGTAATGACCCAGCACAATATGTCACTGCTGATTGGCGATGCGTTCTCCGCCGGGCCAATTGCCTCTATTCTGTCGCCGTTTGTACTCGGCATGCTGGTTGACCGCTTCTTTGCTTCGCAAAAGGTGATGGCAGTGATGCATCTGGCCGGGGCGGTCATTCTTTGGTTTGTACCGGGGGCGTTGATAGCCCAAAACGGCGCGTTGCTGATCGGGCTGCTGTTTGGCTACACGCTCTGCTATATGCCGACGCTGGCGCTGACCAACAATATCGCATTCCACAGCCTGGCCAATGTCGATAAAACATTTCCGGTCGTGCGCGTGTTTGGCACCATTGGCTGGATTGTCGCGGGGATCTTTATCGGTGTGACCGGCGTGGCGTCCAGTGTCACCATCTTCCAGGTAGCGGCAGCAAGCTCTGTGCTGCTGGCGCTCTACAGCCTGACGCTGCCCCATACCCCGGCACCGGCAAAAGGGCTGCCGGTTCAGGTACGCGATCTGTTCTGCGCAGACGCGTTCGCGCTGCTCAAAACGCGCCACTTTTTTGTCTTCTCCGTCTGCGCAATGCTGATCTCCGTCCCACTTGGCACTTACTACGCTTATACCGCCTCTTATCTGGCGGACGCGGGTATTGCGGACGTCAGCACCGCGATGTCGTTCGGGCAGATGTCAGAAATATTCTTCATGCTGGTGATCCCGCTGCTTTTCCGCCGTCTGGGCGTGAAAGTTATGCTGCTGATCGGCATGCTGGCGTGGTTTGTGCGTTACGCCATGTTTGCGCTGGGCGTCAGCGAAGAAGGGCGCGCCCTGCTGTACCTCGGCATTTTGCTGCACGGTGTGTGTTATGACTTCTTCTTCGTTGTAGGCTTTATTTATACCGACCGCGTGGCGGGGGAGAAAGTTAAAGGGCAGGCACAGAGCATGATCGTAATGTTCACTTACGGTATTGGCATGTTACTTGGCTCGCAGATTTCAGGTGCACTGTACAACAGGCTGGTCGCAGGGCAGACCGTGCCACAGGCTTGGGTGACATTCTGGTGGATCCCGGCGGTGGCTGCGGCGGCGATTGCACTGATTTTCTTTATCACCTTCAAATATGACGATGATAAGGCGTGAAGCAGAGGAGGTATTATGCGGACGATTAAGGGACCCGGTATTTTTTTAACGCAGTTTATCGGCGGGAAACCGCCGTTCAACTCGCTGGACGGGCTGGCTGGGTGGGCGGCAGGTAAAGGTTACAGGGCACTGCAAATTCCCTGTCACCATCCGCACATTTTTGATGTGGAGCAGGCGGCGGACAGTCAAAGCTATTGTGATGATATTGCCGGCAAGCTGGCGGAATACGGGCTGGTCATCAGCGAACTGTCGACGCATCTGGAAGGCCAGCTCGTGGCCGTGAGTCCCATCTACAGCGATGCGTTTGATCACTTTGCTCCCGCTGAGGTGCGCGGCAATGACGCGGCGCGGCGGGCATGGGCGATACAAAAGGTGCAACAGGCAGCAGTGGCATCAGCGCGGCTGGGTTTAACTGCGCACGCCACGTTTTCAGGCTCACTGGCCTGGCCGTTTTTCTACCCGTGGCCGCCGCACAACGAACAGCGTTTTCAGGACGCTTTCCGCGAACTGGCAAACCGCTGGCGTCCAGTTCTGGATACCTTCGATGAACAGGGCGTGGATATCTGTTTCGAATTGCATCCGGGTGAAGATCTGCACGACGGGGCGACGTTTGAACGTTTTCTTCAGCTTCTCGATAACCATCCGCGCTGCAATATTCTCTACGATCCGAGCCATATGCTATTGCAGCAGTTGGATTACCTCTCTTTTATCGACATCTATCACTCGCGGATCAACGCGTTTCACGTGAAGGATGCGGAGTTCCGCCCCAACGGGCGCAGCGGGGTTTATGGCGGGTATCAGCCCTGGATTAACCGCGCAGGGCGCTTTCGTTCCCTTGGCGACGGGCAGATCGATTTCAAAGGGATTTTCAGCAAGCTCACCCAGTACGATTACGAAGGCTGGGCGGTACTGGAGTGGGAGTGCTGCATGAAGGACGGCGACACCGGGGCGAGCGAGGGCAGCGAGTTTATCCGCCGCCATATCATTCCGCTATCGGCCCACGCGTTTGACGATTTTGCCGCAGGAGGTAAAGGTGATTAAGGTCGGCATTATCGGCAGTGGGTTTATCGGCCCGGCGCACATCGAGGCGCTGCGGCGTCTCGGTTTTGTTCAGGTCGTCGCCCTGTGTGATGGCTCGCTTTCGCAGGCGCAGGAAAAAGCGCGTCAGTTAAACGTGCCTTTTGCTTATGGCAGCGTCGAGGAACTCCTCGCGCACCCGGAACTGCAGGTGGTGCACAACTGCACGCCCAACCATCTGCACGCGCAAATCAACCGGCAGATTTTGCAGGCGGGTAAACACCTCTTTTCGGAAAAGCCGCTGTGTATGACGGCGCAAGAAGCCCGCGAACTGGTGACACTGGCGGAACAGACGGGTGTGGTACATGGCGTGAGCTTTGTCTATCGCCAGTTTGCGATGGTGCGTCAGGCCGCCAGTATGATGCGTGAAGGCAGCCTCGGCCGACTTTTTGCCTCGCACGGAAGCTATTTACAGGACTGGATGCTGCTGGAAACTGACTACAACTGGCGAGTAGATCCGACCGTTGGCGGCGCGTCGCGCGCGGTGGCAGATATCGGCTCCCATTGGTGCGACACGGTTCAGTTTGTTACCGGGCGGCGAATTACCGAGGTGATGGCCGATCTGTCCATCGTCTGGCCGACGCGTAAGTCCAATTTAACGGGTGCGCAAACCTTCAGCCATGACGAGCAGGGGCAATATGAAGACAAACCGGTCAGCACGGAAGATTTCGCTTCGGTGCTGTTGCGCTTTGACGACGGCAGCAAGGGCAGTTTCAGCGTTTCGCAGGTCAGCGCCGGGCGAAAAAACCGCCTGTCGTTTGAAATTAACGGCAGCCAGCAGTCGGTGGCGTGGGATCAGGAAATTCCTCAGCAATTGTGGATCGGGCATCGCGCGCAGGCGAATCAATTACTGACTGACGACCCAGGGCTGATGAACCGCGATGTGGCCGACAGCGCGCATTTCCCCGGTGGGCATATTGAAGGCTGGCCTGATGCGTTTAAAAACATGATGGGGCAATTTTACCGTGCCGTTCAGGCCGGAAAAATGCCGGAGCAGCCGCTGTTTGCGACGTTTTACGATGGGGCAGAGGTGATGTATATCATTGATGCCATATTGAAAAGCCATCAACAGCAGCGCTGGGTCCGCGTTGAGCGATGACAGGTTGCCCGGTTCGCCGGGCAACAAATTTATGATAGCCTGCATAAAACGCTAACCGCAGGATGTGTCGTTGCTATGTCAATTCAGAAAATCGCTCAGTTGGCCGGGGTTTCGGTGGCAACGGTGTCGCGCGTGCTCAATAACAGCGACACCGTGAAAGCGAAAAATCGCGAGCGCGTGTTGCAGGCGATTAAAGAGAGCAACTACCAGCCCAACCTACTGGCGCGTCAGCTACGCACCGCGCGCAGCAATATGATTCTGGTGATGGTTTCGAACATCGCGAACCCGTTTTGCGCCGAAGTGGTGAAGGGCATTGAAGAAGAGGCGGAGAAGAACGGTTATCGCATTTTGTTGTGTCACTCTGGCTCGGATATCGAACGTTCCCGCTCGGGACTGAGCCTGCTGTCGGGCAAAATCGTCGATGGTATTATCACCATGGACGCTTTCTCTAAGCTGCCGGAACTGTCCGCATTAATCGGTGGCGCCCCCTGGGTGCAATGTGCTGAATATGCTGATGCCGGGACGGTGTCCTGCGTCGGCATCAATGATGTCGACGCGTCGCAGCACGTCGTCAGCCAGCTTGCCGACTCCGGACGTCAGCGGATTGCGCTGATTAACCATGATCTCAGCTACAAATACGCCCGTCTGCGCGAGCGTGGCTATAAGAGCGTGCTCCATCTGCGGGATCTGGACTATCAGGCCGTCGAGTATGCGAGCGAACTCAGCTCTGCGGCTGGCATGGCGGCAATGCAAAAACTGCTCAAGGAGAATCCGCCGGATGCGGTATTTGCGGTTTCTGATACGTTAGCAGCAGGGGCGCTGCGTGCTATTCAGCAGGCGGGGCTACGGGTGCCAGACGATATAGCCGTGGTGGGTTTTGACGGTACAGAGATCGCGGAAATAACGTCGCTGTCTACTATTGAACAGCCATCGCGTGATATTGGGCGCAAGGCGGTCGATCTCCTGCTCAACAAAATCGATAATCCGGATGCCCCGACGGAGCGCGTGATGATGGGCTGGCGCTATATTCCCCGCGCCAGCACCTGATTATCTGGAAATAACACCGGCCAGGGAGCGAATATCATTTCCGGTTGGCGACTGATGAATACGCAGACCAAATTCATCCACTACCGCGAAAATATGATCGAAGATGTCGGCCTGAATCTCTTCATACTCAGCCCAGATTACCGTGTTGGTAAAAGCATATATTTCAATTGGCAGACCGTTGGCATCTGGCGCCAGTTGGCGCACCATCAATGTCATATCTTTGCGAATGCGTGGGTGGTTGCGCAGATATTCGTTCAGGTAGGCGCGGAAGGTGCCGATATTTGTCATCTTGCGCAGGTTTAATATCGATTCCCCTTCGCTGTTCTGCTGATTCCATAGGCTAATTTCCTCATGACGCGCGGCCAGATACGGCTTCAGCAGCTTCGCCTGAATCAGCTTCTGCTGTTCCTGCTCGTCGAGAAAATGAATGCTAGTGGTATCGATACTCAGGCTGCGTTTGATGCGTCGCCCACCGGAGGTCGACATCCCGCTCCAGTTGATGAATGCGTCGGAGACCAGCGCCCACGTCGGTATCGTGGTGATGGTATTATCGAAGTTACGTACCTTAACGGTAGTCAGGCCGATATCTGTCACCGTGCCGTTGGCACCGTATTTCGGCATCTCCAGCCAGTCACCGAGCTTAAGCATGTCGTTGGCCGAAAGCTGAATCCCCGCCACAAGTCCGAGAATCGGGTCTTTAAAGACCAGCATCAGAACGGCGGCCATTGCGCCAAGACCGCTGATCAGAATCGCCGGGGACTGACCGATGAGCAGTGAGATAATCAATATCCCCACCAGAATGGCGCTCATCAGTTTGATGCCCTGGAAGATCCCTTTCAGCGGTAGCTGTGACGCGGTGGCCATTTTTTGCGACAGGTTAAAAATGACGTCCAGCAGCGAGAAGAAGGAGAGCAGGGCATACACCATCACCCACAATTTCGCGCAGGTGGTGAGCATTTCTGCCGCGTCGCTGCCTTTTTGAAGCCACAAGACCGCCTGGACGTTGACAATTATGCCCTGAAGGGTAAAGGCCAGACGGTGAAATAATTTATTCTGAGTAATAATTTGCAGCCACAAATGGCTACTGGCCTTCGCGCGTTTCTCGAAAGCGCGAAGCACCACTTTATGTAGAATAAAATGAACGATGAGGGCAGTAAGAAAAATAATACCAAAGATAATCACTAAAGAGGTGGTGTGATTAATTTCAATGCCAAACTCTTCAACCTGAGCAATTAATTCCTGCATAACGTCTCCTGTATTGATGCAGCCCCATAATGGCGGCTGCGGATCTATTATGCAAATTCGCGGATTTATTGGCAGTCCGACAGATTTTTACCATCGGCACCGACCCGCGCCTGAATTTATTAGCATTCAGTCATGGTCGTGCTCAGTGGTAAACGTGACTTCGGCAATGAGGCGTTGAAATCTTCCACGCTATGATGGCCGACCGGTACGACGACGAGGCTGGTGTAGCCTTTTTCTTTCAGGCCAAATTCAGCATCAAGAATTTCGGCATCGAAGCCTTCAATGGGTACGGCGTCCAGACCCATCGCGCCCACGCCCAGCAGGAAATTACCGACGTTCAGATATACCTGTTTAGCCATCCACTGATCGTCATCTTTCAGATCAACACGGTGCAAATCGGCAAAGAAGGTGCGGCCTTTGTGGTTAGCGGCCTTGGCTTCTGGCGTGGCAAAACGACCATCTGCTTCTTCCTGGTCAACGACGCGCTCAAGCCATGCATCGTCCATCGCCGTTTTGGCGCAGAACACCACAACGTGAGAGGCATCAAGCATTTTGCGTTCGTTGAAAACAAAGTTCCCGGCGGCTGATTTTGCTACGCGCGCTTTGCCTTCATCGGTGCTGGCGACAATAAAGTGCCACGGCTGCGAGTTGGTGCTGGACGGACTGTACTGCAGCAGGGTTTTGATTTTTTCCGCTTCTTCAGCCGTCAGTTTTTTAGTAGGGTCGAATGCTTTAGTGGAGTGACGTTTTAAAGCCACAGAAACAATATCCATAACTACTCCCGGTTTGTTTAAATGCCCAAAGGGTACAATTTTGACAGGAAGATGATAAGAGAGAAATGTGCGGTTATAGCGATTCTCGTCTCCGTTTCGTCAGGCGGGGCGGATCCGGTTTTGATCGCGCTTGGGTAAGCCATCAACCACCAGATTCCACGAATCGGCCACCAGTTCTTCCAGCAGCGAGAGACTGATATCGTCGCCGGGCGCGACAGAAATCCAGTGCTTTTTATTCATGTGGTATCCGGGGGTGATACTGGGGTAAATTTGCTGATTTAACAGCGATTTTTCTGGGTCTGACTTAAGGTTTATCACCGCTTTATGATTAAATTCGGTGGCGATCATAAATATCTTACCGCCGACCTTAAACACGTCGTATTCCGGGCCAAATGGCCAGCAATGTTCTGTAAAAGGAAATTCCAGCGCCAGACGGCGGGCGTTTTCGCACAGCGTTTGTTCATCCATTACTTTTCCTCGCGGGTGAGGGCACGCCACATGGCTTCAAAGCCCAGAGAGATAAATTCGCGGGCCCGTGCGGGTTCACGGGTGGCAAATTCCATCGTTGTTTCCGCCAGCGTCAGAAACAACGCATCACCAAAAGCGCGATACTCATCGGACATAAAGACAGGCAGCACGGAACGGTGGCAGAGATCGCGCAGTTCCGGAAACATATCGTCGGCCTTTTGTTCCGTCTCCTTACTGATTTTTTCGCTGACGGCCAACTGGCGAATGGCGCGATGCCCCGACGTGTGGTTCAGTCCCCAGGTGATATAACTATTCCATATGTAAAAGGTTAACGCTTTGGTATCGGTCAGTGAGCGATCGAGATTGGCGATCATCGACTGACAAAGATCCTTTTTAAGATGAAGGTAAAGTTCGTTAATTAACTCGTCTTTGGTGGCGAAATAGCGAAACAGGGTGCCTTCTGCGACGCCGGCATTACGGGCGATAACCGCCGTGGATGCGGCGATGCCGGACTGGGCGATAGCCAGGGTTGCAGCCTCCAGCAGGGCCTGTTTTTTGTCTTCACTTTTCGGACGAGCCACTACAATTTACCTTTTAGCAAGTTTAAACACAGGAATTGAAACACGGCCTTTGCAGCGCCGCAACGGTGAATGTCAAAGAATAAAAATCACCTTGACGTGAAATCTCCGATTTCTATAATGAGTGCTTACTCACTCATAATCAAGAGTGGATCGCGTAGACTATCGGACAGGTACGCGTTATTGGGTCAGGATATGAAGCGTCTCACAGTTTGTGTGGTTGTTATTATGCTCATTGCCAGTGCCGCAACGTTACCGTTTGTTCTTAATGCTGGCTTCGGCCAGGTTCCCCAGGGCGCAGAACTGAGTCAGGTCGAGCAGTCGGCGAATTATCACGATGGACAATTTCACAACCAGGTGCCAACGCCAGGCTATACCGGACGCAAAAGTATGCTGGCGGCGTGGTGGGAATTTCTCGTCGCGAAGCGTGAAAATGCGCGCCCAGCCAACCCGTTACCGCTGGTCGCTACCGATCTCGCAGCCGTGCCTGTCGAGCAGGACACGCTGATCTGGTTGGGGCATTCGTCATGGTATTTACAGCTCGCCGGAAAGCGCATTCTGATCGATCCCGTCTTAAGTAGCTACGCCGCGCCTTTTTCGTTTCTCAATAAAGCCTTTGCCGGACCGTATCCGTGGCGAGCGCAAACCATGCCGGAGATTGATCTGCTCATTATCTCTCACGATCACTATGACCATCTGGATCACGCCACTATTACTGCGTTACTCCCGAAGGTGAAGCGCGTTATCACCCCGTTGGGCGTCGGCTCACACCTGCGCTATTGGGGGATGAAAGCTGACATCATTGAAGAGCGTGACTGGAATCAGGCCGTCAGGGTGGATGATTCACTGCTGATTCATGTCCTGCCAGCCCGACATTTTTCCGGGCGAGGCCTCAAACGGAATCAGACGTTATGGGCCAGTTTTCTGTTTGAAACGCCGGAGCAGAAAATTTATTACAGCGGCGATTCCGGCTATGGCCCGCACTTCAGGGCAATTGGCGAGCAGTTTGGCAGTATCGACCTGGCAATCATGGAGAACGGACAATATGACCAGGACTGGAAGTACATTCATATGATGCCGGAGGAGACTGCGCAGGCGGCTCAGGACTTAAGGGCAAAAGCGATTTTACCCGGTCATGCGGGGCGCTTTGTTTTGGCGAAGCACACCTGGGATGACCCTTATAAGCGACTGGCGCTGGCCAGTCGCAACAAGCCATACCGTCTGCTCACGCCGATGCAGGGCGAACCGGTGAGGCTGAATGCGCCAACGCAGCAATTTACCCCTTGGTGGGAACAGGCAACTCGTTTGCCGGAGAGGAGGTCCGAATGACAATTTCTGCTCAGGTTATCGACACGATTGTCGAGTGGATCGATGACAACCTGAATCAACCGTTGCGTATTGACGACATTGCTCGCCATGCGGGTTACTCCAAATGGCATTTGCAGCGTCTTTTTATGCAGTATAAAGGGGAGAGTCTGGGGCGCTATATCCGCGAGCGAAAACTCTTGCTGGCGGCGCGGGATCTACGCGAGTCTGACGAAAAGGTGTATGAGATTTGCCTGCGTTATGGGTTTGACTCTCAGCAGACCTTTACCCGCATTTTTACCCGCACTTTTCATCAGCCGCCAGGCGCGTACCGAAAAGAGAATCATCGCAGGGTGCATTAACCGCCATTTCGCTGTGAATGCCGATGGCGGCGCACAAGGTCGATCCGTAGGCCAGATAAGCGTAGCGCCATCAGGCAGTTACAGTGCAAAAAAACGCCGCCAGACGTAGCGAATCACAAAATACTCGATCGCCCCCAGCGCCAGGAACCACAGGCAGAACAGCAGGGTATAAAGCTGGTTGAGATCCATCAGATGGAAGTCCGCAACCAGCTTTTGCGCCAGCGTCATTCCCAGCGACGGCGCGGGCAGCAACAGGCAGGAGAGAAAGGCCATCAGCAGAATACCTGCGGCCGTCATCAGTGATTCAAGCGGGTGTTTCATGGCATTGTTAAACTTGAGTAAAAAAGCCATTGTCCGGGATTATGCCCGCTAACGCAAACCCCGCCGGGTTTACCCCGCCCAAATCTCGCAGTGTTTATTCACGAGTCCAATTAGCGAGCCGCCGTCGGCGACAAACTCGCGCATTTTTTGCGCTTCACTGACGCCGTTTTTAACCTGCCGGGTCAGTGCTTCAATGGCGCTTCCGGCTCCCATTTTATCCGCAGAGGGCGCAACTTTTTCCAGCAGGTGAAGGGTGTCTTCTGCCAGGCTTTGGTGCGCCCCCGTATGCACGTCGGTCAGAATCCCTTCCATACCAAAACGACAGGCCTGAAAGCGGTTGAATTTATACAGCAGATAATCCCGCTCCTCATGTTTGAACGGACGCTCCGTTAGCAGCCAGTGCGCCGTAGCCTGAATCAAACCTGCCATATTGACCGCATGGCTGAGCGTTAGCGGCGTATCCATCACCCGCACTTCGACGGTGCCGAAATGTGGGCTTGGGCGAATATCCCAGTGCAGATCTTTAATACTGTCGATCATGCTGGTGTAGCTGAGACGACGGAACAAGCCCTCGAATTCCTGCCAGTTGCGTACCCATGGCATCGGTCCGTTATCCGGAAAACCCGAGAAAATATTTAGCCGGGAACAGGCGAAACGCGTATCGGCGCCCTGCATATAGGGGGAGGCGGCAGAAAGCGCAATAAAATGCGGCACAAAGCGCGACAAGCCGTGTAAAAGATAAATAGCGTCGTCACCGCTGGCGCAGCCGACATGCACATGCTGACCAAACACAGTGGCCTGTTGGATCAGATAACCAAAATTCTCCAGCGTGCGCTGATAGCGCTCGTTATCACACACCTCCTGACGCTGCCATTTCTGAAACGGATGCGTACCGCCGCCGCAGATTTCAAGGTGGTGGTCAGCCGCGGCCCTCAGGATCACTTGCTGCATAGCGGAAAACTGCGCCGCAGCCTGGTCAATGTTGTGACAGACGTCGGTGGCCATCTCGAGCATACTTTCGGTGATATCGTGCTTCACTTCACCAGCGCTGACCTGATCTTTTACGGCGGCAATCAATTTTGACGAGTCCTGGCTCAGGTCGTAACCGGGTGGATTAACCACCTGCATTTCCAGTTCAATGCCGAGGGTGTACGGTTCAGAGACGTGAAAATCGGGTAGTGGCATAGCGTTCCCTTTTCCTTTGATTTGCAATCAGTATAGAAGCGAGAGGGCATTTCGGCGCGGCGGAAGAAATCTGAAAGCGGCGCTTTGAAGCTGAAAGCGGAACTGCTATAACCGAATTTTACCGCTGCGGAAGGAGTCAGTTGTGCCAGAAATCAATGAATATGGTCAGACGGTAGGGGATGCGCTACCGGACTGGTGTGGAGCACCGGTATTAACTCGCACCATGCTTGAAGGACGCTGGTGCCACCTTGAACCGCTCGACCCTCAACGCCACGCCGCAGATCTGTTCGATGCCTATGCGCAGGCAAGCGACGAGCGTGACTGGACCTGGCTGGCAAGCACTCGCCCAACAAGCGTTGAGGCTACCTTTCACTGGATCGGCGTGAAGTCGAACGACGATAGCCTGGTGCCGTATGCGGTGGTTGATGTGAGCGCTGAACGTGCCGTTGGTCTGGTGTGCTATATGGCGATCGAACGGGAACATGGCTCGGTGGAGATTGGTCATGTGACCTGGTCTCCGCGCATGAAAAATACCGTATTTGGCACCGAGGCCATCTGGCTGCTATTACGGCATGCTTTTGCACAGGGATATCGTCGCGTTGAGTGGAAATGTGATTCTCTCAACCTGGCTTCGCGCCGTGCCGCCGAACGGATAGGGTTTGTTTTTGAAGGACGATTCCGCCAGAAGATTGTGCGCAAAGGGCGCAACCGTGACAGCGACTGGTTGTCGATTATCGACGGCGAATGGCCGCAGTGCGACCGCGCGCTCCAGCGTTGGTTAGCGCCTGAGAATTTTGATGCGCAGGGGCAGCAGCGCAAAACGCTGGCGCAGTGCCGCGCAGAGTGAGCGCTTGCGCCACCGGGCGGTAAATGCCGGATGGCGGCGCGAACGCCTTATCCGGCCTACATAATTCTTACCGGTGCTTCGCCTGCGACATAATACGCCGCCGTGCTTTTCGCTAACGGTTCACGCCCGCGAATGGCATCGGCGATCTTTTCGCCAATCATAATGGTGGTGGCGTTGAGGTTGCCGGTAATAATCTGCGGCATAATCGAGGCATCCACCACGCGCAGGTTTTCCAGACCGTGTACTTTTCCTTCGCCATCCACGACCGCCATCTCATCAAAGCCCATTTTACAGGTGCCGCAGGGGTGAAATGCCGTCTCCGCATGCTCGCGCACAAAGGCGTCTAACTGCGCGTCGCTCTGACATTCATTGCCAGGGCTGATTTCCCGGCCACGGAATTTATCCAGCGCGGGCTGATTCATAATTTCTCGCGTGATGCGGATGGCGTCACGGAACTCCTGCCAGTCCTGCTCTGTTGACATGTAGTTAAACAGAATCGCCGGATGTTCACGCGGGTCGCGCGACTTCAGGTGGACATAGCCGCGACTCGGTGAGCGCATCGAACCCACGTGGCACTGAAAGCCATGCTCTTTCACTGCGTTTGAGCCGTTGTAGTTAATCGCCACGGGCAGGAAGTGGTACTGAATATTCGGCCAGGCGAACTCTTCGCGACTGCGGATAAATCCCCCCGCTTCAAAATGGTTGCTCGCGCCAATGCCGGTACCACCAAACAGCCATTCGGCCCCGATCTTCGGCTGATTCCACCACTGAAGGGCAGGGTAGAGAGAGACAGGTTCTTTGCACTCGTATTGCAGGTACATCTCAAGGTGATCCTGTAGGTTTTCACCGACGCCTGGCAAATGATGTACCAGTGGAATAGCAAACGCTTTCAGCAATGCCGCATCGCCCACGCCGGAGCGTTGCAGAATTTGTGGCGAAGCGATTGCACCTGCGCAAAGCAGCACTTCTTTATCGGCGGTGGCTCGGGTCGGAATGGTGCTGTCACCCTCCAGCCACTCCACGGCCACCGCTTTTTTGCCGTCAAAAACGATATGATCGGTCAGCGCATGGGTGACAATCGTCAGATTGGGCCGTTGACGCGCCTGATCCAGGTAGCCTCGGGCTGTACTGGCGCGACGCCCCTGGGGCGTAACGGTGCGGTCCATTGGGCCAAAACCTTCCTGCTGATAGCCGTTAAGATCGTCCGTGCGCGGGTACCCCGCCTGCACCCCAGCCTCAATCATCGCTTCAAACAGTGGGTTTACATTAGGTTTAGAGGTGGTCACACAGACCGGGCCATCTCCGCCATGGTAATCGTTCGCGCCGATGTCGCGGGATTCTGCCTTGCGGTAATAGGGCAGGCAGTTGAGATAGCTCCAGTGTTGCAGTCCCGGCTCCTGCGCCCAGGTATCCAGATCCATCGCGTTAGCACGCACGTAGCACATGCCGTTGATGAGCGAGGAGCCGCCAAGCCCTTTGCCGCGCCCACATTCCATGCGGCGGTAGTTCATATGCGGTTCAGGTTCAGTTTCATACGCCCAGTTGTAGCGCTTCCCCTGCAACGGGAAGGCCAGCGCTGCTGGCATCTGAGTGCGGAAATCGGCGCGATAGTCCGGACCGCCGGCTTCTAAAAGTAAAACGGTGGTATTGCTGTCTTCAGTCAGTCGTGTAGCCAGTACGTTGCCGGCAGAACCGGCACCAATAATGATGTAATCAAAATGCAATGAAACCTCCGGGTTAAAATACGGACTGGAAGGGTGCCATCTCAAGCTGGATGGACTTCACCTGGGTATAGCTCTGCAGCGTCATGATGCCGTTTTCGCGGCCAATGCCGGAATGCTTATAACCACCGACCGGCATCTCCGCCGGAGATTCGCCCCAGGTGTTGATCCAGCAGATCCCTGCGGAAAGCTGGTGGATGACGCGGTGCGCACGGGTTAAGTCCTGGGTGACGACACCGGCGGCCAGACCGTAGTCCGTGTCGTTAGCGCGGCGGATAACCTCGTCTTCGCTCTCATAAGTCAAAATTGACATTACCGGGCCGAAGATCTCTTCCCGTACGATGGTCATGTCATCACGACAATCGGTGAACACCGTGGGCGCGACCCAGGCACCGCGATCGTAGCCTTCGCCTTTCAGTACTTCACCGCCGCAGAGCAGCGTCGCCCCTTCGCGTTTTCCGCTTTCGATATAGCGCAGGACGTTTTCGCGATGCGGGAAGCTGACCAGCGGTCCGAAATTCGTCGCTGGGTCAAACAGATCGCCAGTGCGGATCCGCGCAATGCGCGACAATATTGTCTGTTCGAATGCGCTTTTCATCCGCGCCGGGATAAACACCCGCGTGCCGTTAGTGCAGACCTGACCAGAGCTGTAGAAATTGGCCATCATGGCGATATCGGCGGCGAGGTTGACGTTGGCATCATCAAAAATAATCAGCGGAGACTTGCCACCCAACTCCATCGTCACCGCTTTGAGTGAGGAGGCGGCCGCGTTGGCCATCACTTTTTTGCCGCTGGCTACGCCGCCGGTAAAGGAGACTTTGGCGATGCCGGGATGTTCGGTCAGATACTGACCCGTCTGTGCGCCCGTGCCGGGTAACACATTAAATACACCCTCCGGCAGGCCCGCTTCGCTGTATATTTCCGCCAGTTTCAGGGCGGTCAGCGGAGTGACTTCGCTGGGTTTGAAGATCATCGCGTTGCCTGCTGCCAGCGCCGGGGCAGATTTCCACAGCGCGATTTGTATCGGGTAGTTCCAGGCGCCAATGCCTGCGACCACGCCCAGCGGCTCACGGCGGGTATAAACAAACGAGGACTCACGCAGCGGGATTTGGCTGCCTTCCAGCGCCGGGATCAGTCCGGCGTAATATTCCAGCACGTCCGCACCCGTTACGATATCCACGCTGGCGGTTTCGCTGAACGGTTTACCGGTATCTAACGTTTCCAGTTTCGCCAGTTCGTTATTACGTTCGCGCAGGATCTCAACGGCGCGTCGCAGTATGCGAGAACGCTCCATGGCGGTCATCGCCGCCCAGATTTTTTGCCCACGATGGGCGCTTTGCACAGCGCGATCGACATCTTCACGCCCGGCGGCCTGTACGGTTGCCAGTACTTCACCATTGGCAGGGTTGATCGTCTCGAAGGTACGACCGCTGGTGGCGGGGGTATAACCACCATCAATATAAAGCTGTTGTTCTGCCATTCGGGACATGCGTCCTCCTCGGTTAGTCAGTGGCTTTCGGTAAATGCTGACTGATGAAATGGGTGGTGAGTGCCTGAGCGAGGCTCAGATCAAACGGCTTTCCACTCAGCGCGGCGCGCAGCCACAGGCCGTCGATCAGTGCCGCCAGACCGTAGCCAGCCTCCTGCGCCTGCTCACGCGGCAGTTCGCGCTTAAATTCGTAGACGATATTCGACAGTAGCCGTTTGCTGGCAACCTGCTGCAACCGGTACAGCATCGGCTGGTGCATGCTGCTGGCCCAGAATGCCAGCCAGGCTTTCATCGCCGCCTGGCTTATCTGGGAGTCGTCAAAATTTCCGGCAACAATCGCGCGCAGACGCAGTTCAGCACGCGCGCCCTGCAATGCGTGTAGTCGATGCAACACGGCGTGACGCAGCTGGCTGGTGATGTCACGCATCGTTGCCTCCAGCAATCCATTCTTATCTTTAAAGTAATGGCTGATAATGCCCGTCGAGACACCCGCACGGCGGGCGATCTGCGCGATCGTTGCATCATGCATGCCCACTTCATTTATTGCGGCAAGCGTGGCGTCGATCAGTTGTCTGCGGCGAAGACTTTTCATCCCTAACCTGGGCATTTTGCGGCTCCATTCATCAGTTCTGTTTATATATTTAACCTTTTATTGATTGAACGTTCAATATAAATGTGTATTAATTGTTACGGATTTGATTTTAAATAGTTGCATTAAAAGTGAGGATACTGGATGACAGACCTTTCATCTGTCAGAGAAAAGGACAAAATCAATCCGGTGGTTTTTTACACTTCCGCCGGGCTGATTTTGTTGTTTTCCCTGACCACCATTTTGTTTAGCGATCTCTCCGCCGTCTGGATCGGCCATACGCTGAACTGGGTATCGAAAACCTTCGGTTGGTACTATCTGCTAGCCGCCACGCTCTATATCGTCTTCGTGATCTTTATCGCCTGTTCGCGCTTTGGTTCGGTCAAACTTGGACCGGAGCAGTCGAAACCGGAATTCAGCCTGCTAAGTTGGGCGGCAATGCTCTTCGCCGCTGGGATTGGCATTGACCTGATGTTTTTCTCGGTGGCTGAACCCGTTTCCCAATATATGCAACCGCCTGAAGGGGCAGGGCAGACGATTGAAGCCGCGCGCCAGTCGATGGTCTGGACGCTTTTTCACTACGGTTTAACCGGCTGGTCGATGTATGCCCTGATGGGCATGGCGCTGGGCTATTTCAGCTACCGCTATAACCTGCCGTTGACCATTCGCTCGGCGCTCTATCCTATTTTTGGTAAACGTATTAATGGTCCCATCGGACACAGCGTGGATATTGCGGCGGTGATCGGCACGATCTTTGGTATCGCCACCACCCTGGGGATAGGCGTGGTGCAGTTGAACTACGGCCTTAGCGTGCTGTTTGATATTCCTGATTCGATGGCGGCGAAGGCAGCACTGATTGTGCTGTCGGTGATTATCGCCACCATTTCCGTGACCTCTGGCGTCGATAAAGGCATCCGCGTGCTCTCCGAGCTCAATGTTCTGCTGGCGTTGGGGCTAATCCTCTTTGTGCTGTTTATGGGGGATACCTCATTCCTGCTCAATGCGCTGGTGCTTAACGTGGGGGATTACGTTAATCGTTTTATGGGCATGACCCTGAACAGCTTTGCCTTCGATCGCCCGGTTGAATGGATGAATAACTGGACGCTGTTCTTCTGGGCGTGGTGGGTGGCATGGTCTCCTTTTGTCGGTCTGTTTTTGGCACGAATCTCTCGCGGCCGCACCATTCGCCAGTTTGTTTTTGGCACCCTGATTATTCCGTTTACCTTCACGCTGCTGTGGCTGTCGGTATTTGGTAACAGTGCGTTGTTCGAAATCATCCACGGGGACGCAGGTTTTGCCGAGGAGGCGATGGCGCACCCGGAGCGCGGATTCTATAGCCTGCTGGCGCAGTATCCGGGCTTTACGTTCAGCGCCTCTGTCGCGACCATCACCGGTTTGCTGTTCTATGTAACATCCGCGGATTCCGGTGCGCTGGTGCTGGGAAACTTTACTTCGAAGCTAAAAGACATTAACAGCGATGCCCCAGCCTGGCTGCGCGTATTCTGGTCGGTGGCGATAGGTCTGCTGACGCTGGGGATGTTGATGACGAATGGGATTTCTGCCTTGCAGAACACCACGGTCATTATGGGACTGCCGTTCAGTTTCGTGATTTTCTTCGTGATGGCCGGATTGTATAAGTCGTTGAAAGTGGAAGATTACCGTCGTGAAAGCGCGACACGACATACGGCACCGCGCCCTATGGGGCAGCAGGATCGGCTGAGCTGGAAAAAACGGTTATCGCGACTGATGAATTACCCTGGCACACGCTACACCCGTGAAATGATGGAGACGGTCTGCTACCCAGCGATGGAAGAGGTAGCGCACGAGTTACGGTTGCGCGGGGCGAAGGTTGAGCTGAAGAGCATGCCGCCGGAGGAAGGGGAGAATCTCGGCCATCTTGATCTGCTGGTTCATATGGGGGATGAACGTAACTTTATCTACCAAATCTGGCCTCAGCAGTACGCCGTTCCTGGATTTACTTACCGTGCGCGCAGTGGGAAATCGACCTACTATCGGTTGGAAACATTCCTGTTGGAGGGAAGCCAGGGGAACGATCTCATGGATTACAGTAAAGAGCAGGTGATCACCGACATTCTCGATCAATATGAACGCCATCTGAACTTTATTCACCTCGATCGCGAAGCGCCAGGTAACGGCGTCTTGTTCCCCGGTATGTAGGGAAAGCAAAACCTTTTTCGAAAAGGGATTTTAGCAGTATGAATATGGGTCTTCTCCGATTATGGGCGGGAAGGCCCCTAAATCTACAGTGAGAAATAGAACCGCCAGTGTTTATCCCCAGGAAGGACGATCGCTTCCTTCTGACAAGACGAGTCCTTTTTTTCCTCTCAAACATCGGTAATGTTCAAAATAACATATATGTTTTATCATATGTATATTCTGAGTTTACCGGAAGAGAAAATGCTACAACCTGTTCAGCTTTTCAAAATACTGTCTGATGAAACCCGCCTGGCTATCTTGATGCTGCTTAGGGAATCGGGGGAGATGTGCGTATGTGATATTTGCGGGGCCACTTCCGAGTCGCAACCCAAAATTTCCCGGCATATGGCAATTCTTCGGGAAGCGGGTCTCGTTCTGGACCGCCGGGCAGGAAAATGGATCCATTACCGACTGTCTCCACATATGCCCGCGTGGGCGGCAGAAATCATTACAACATCCTGGTACTGCCTGCGGGAAGACGTTCGTCAGTGGCTGGCAAATTCAGAGTCACCATCATGCTAGTCGGAATAAAACATATTCATTTAATCATATGTAATGGAGTCTGAGATGTTACTGGCAGGTAGTATTTTTTTACTGACATTAGTCCTCGTTATCTGGCAGCCTCGCGGACTTAGTATTGGCTGGAGCGCCAGCATTGGTGCCGCACTGGCCCTGATATTCGGTGTTATCCATATGGGGGATATTCCGGTGGTCTGGAATATCGTCTGGAACGCAACAGCGACCTTTATCGCAGTGATAATCATCAGCCTTCTGCTCGATGAGTCGGGCTTTTTCGAATGGGCTGCGCTACATGTCTCTCGCTGGGGCAACGGGCGGGGGCGTCTGCTGTTTACGTGGATTGTCCTGTTGGGCGCGGCCGTTGCGGCGCTGTTTGCTAATGATGGTGCTGCGCTGATTCTGACCCCCATCGTCATTGCCATGCTGCTCGCTCTGGGGTTCAGCACAAGGACAACACTGGCCTTTGTCATGGCCGCCGGGTTTATTGCCGATACCGCCAGTCTGCCACTTATCGTTTCGAATCTGGTGAATATCGTCTCTGCTGACTTCTTCCAGCTTGGTTTTACGGAATACGCCTCAGTGATGGTTCCTGTTGATATTGCTGCCATCCTAGCGACGCTGGGCATGCTGCATCTGTTTTTCCGCCGGGATATTCCTGCAACGTACGACGTCACTCTGCTGAAAACGCCTGCCAGCGCGATTAAAGATCCCGCAACCTTCAAAGCAGGCTGGGTTGTTCTGGTTCTGCTGCTGGCTGGCTTCTTTGTCCTTGAGCCACTGGGGCTTCCCGTCAGCGCTATTGCTGCTGTCGGTGCTGCTTTACTGTTTGCCGTTGCGAAAAAAGGTCACATCATCAATACCGGTAAAGTGCTGCGCGGTGCGCCCTGGCAGATCGTTATTTTCTCACTGGGTATGTACCTGGTGGTCTATGGTCTGCGCAATGCGGGTTTAACGGAATATCTTTCGGGTTTTCTCAATATATTGGCTGATAAGGGACTGCTGGCGGCAACGTTTGGCACGGGCTTCCTGACCGCCTTCCTGTCTTCAGTCATGAACAATATGCCAACAGTCCTTGTTGGCGCGCTGTCGATTGATGGAAGCTCGGCTTCTGGCGTCATCAAGGAAGCGATGATCTACGCCAACGTGATTGGTTGCGATTTAGGCCCCAAAATCACACCGATAGGCAGTCTGGCAACCCTGCTGTGGCTTCACGTACTGTCGCAGAAAAACATGACCATTAGCTGGGGATATTATTTCCGCACCGGTATCATGATGACTCTGCCCGTGCTGTTTGTCACTCTGGCCGCGTTGGCGCTGCGGCTTTCTGTCACTTTGTAATGAGATACTGATATGAGCAACATTACTATCTATCACAACCC
This sequence comes from Citrobacter sp. RHB25-C09, assembly GCF_013836145.1. NCBI lineage: Bacteria > Pseudomonadati > Pseudomonadota > Gammaproteobacteria > Enterobacterales > Enterobacteriaceae > Citrobacter > Citrobacter sp. RHB25-C09. Next base: position 1,304,055 of record NZ_CP057483.1, read on the forward strand.
GGCCTGCGGTACGTCACGTAATACACTGGAGATGATCCGTAACAGCGGTAATGAGCCCACTATTATTTACTACCTTGAAACGCCTCCGACTCACGACGAACTGGTTAAACTTATTGCAAATATGGGGATCACAGTACGTGCTCTGCTGCGTAAAAACGTGGAGCCTTATGAGCAATTAGGGCTCGCAGAAGAGACATTCAGCGATGCGCAACTGATTGGCTTTATGCTCGAACACCCCATTCTGATTAACCGCCCCATTGTCGTGACTCCCCTTGGCGTTCGACTTTGCAGACCTTCCGAATTGGTACTGGATATACTGCCGGAGTCTCAGTTGGGTGCATTCACAAAAGAGGATGGTGAAAAAGTCATTGATGAAGCAGGGAAGCGGGTTAAACCGTAACGATCGGCGAGAAGGATTATTTGATAGCTGAGAGGATAATTTAGCGGCATCCGCTCGTCACATCGCCCGCAGTCAGCAATGGCTGCGGGCGATTTTTATCGCCGATCTAAACGTTTTCCGGAAAGGGTATTTAACTGTTTAAATATACAGTGAGAAATAAAAAGAAGAGTAGGATGACCGCGGGTGCCTGAAGCTTTCCAACTTCAGGTATTACTGAGGTTCGGAAAGAAGAAAGCCCCAAGGAGATAGTGTTATCAACCTTGAGGCTACCAATCCGAACCCGAACCATTCGGATGGTAGTCTCTTCTTCGCATGGAGGCAATACATGCTGACAAAATATGCCTTTCTGGCAGTCATAGTACTGTGCGTCACGGTACTGGGATTCACGATTCTGGTCAGGGACTCACTCTGCGAGTTCAGCGTCCGGGAGCGTGGTATTGAGTTTAAGGCAGTTCTCGCTTACGAACCGAAGAAGTAGCCATTATGCGGGGAGTAATCCCCGCATATCCGGTTGGCAGGTAAGGATGAGACGGCACCCGCTTATCACATCGCCCTCAGTCAGTAATGGCTGCGGGCGATTTTATTCACGCCAGCCTCTGCCAGCGCGTGCGTTCGACAGCCTGCTGCCATTCATGCCAGCGTTTTTGCAAGCGGCCATGGCGTTCGGGGTTGGGCTGAAAGGAGATATGTTCCGGCAGGTAGCGGCGAAGCTGGTCTGTTTCCACCTTCAGCCAGGCTTTTCTCGCCAGAAGCGCTGCGCCAATAGCGGAAAGTTCAGGGACGTCGCTGCGCATGACCGGGCAACCCAGCAGGTCGGCCTGGTACTGCATCAGCCAGTCATTTTTTGTCGGTCCGCCGTCCACCATTAATGCCGTCAGGCGAAAATCACTGTGCTGATGCATCGCCTGAACGACGTCGGCAATTTGATAGGCGATGGACTCCAGCGCTGCGCGTACCAGATGCGCCCGCTTCACGCCGCGGCTTAAGCCCTGAATCAACCCACGGGCGTTTTCATCCCACCAGGGGGCGCCAAGCCCGGTGAGCGCCGGAACGAAATAGACGCCAAGCGTAGAGCCTACGGTGGCGGGCAGTGTGTTAAGCTCGTGCGCCAGTTGCGCTTCAGGCATCTCGCTAAGCCCGGTACTATCCACCATCCAGGCAACAGCATCACCGGTGTGCGGAATATTTCCCTCCAGCCCGTATATCTGTGTTTCACCATCATGCCAGGCGACCGTCGTTGCCAGCGCGTTGACATCGCATTGTGCCGACATCACGGGAGCCATAACGGATGAGCCCGTGCCGTAGGTCGCTTTAACGCAACCTTTCGCACCCAGTCCATGCGCAAACAGCGCTGCATGCGAGTCGCCAATCATCGCCAGAATGGGAATGCCGTCAGGAATTTTCTCCAGCCCTTTCGTTACGCCGAAAGGGCTGCTGGAGGGGCAAATTTCTGGCAGGGCGCGCGGGGGAATACCGAAGAGCGTCAGCATATCGGCATCCCATTGACCGCTGGCAAGATTGAGCAATTGCGTGCGGGAGGCGTTGGAGACGTCACAGCGAAAAGCAGTACCCCCGCTCAGGTTCCACAGCAGCCAGCTATCGATCGTTCCCAGACAAATTTCCCCCTTTTCTGCGAGCTGGGTTCCGTTAGGGACGTTCTCTAATAGCCAGCGCATTTTAGAGGCAGAAAAGAGTGGGGCGACGGGCAACCCGGTTATCGCCTTGATTTGCGCTTCGCGACCCTGTTCCCGCAGCGTCCGACAGAAGTCAGCGGTCCGCGAACACTGCCACGTAATGGCCGGTCCTAACGGACGTCCGCTGGAGCGATACCAGCCGATGGCCGTTTCGCGCTGATTACTGACGGCCAGCGCCGCGACGCGATGAGCGCCAACGGCCTTGACGGCCTGCGCCAGTACGTCCAGCGACGCGGCAATCAGCGCCTCGCCGGATTGTTCCACCCAACCCTCACGCGGGGTCTGAATCGTCAGCGGTCGGGAAAACTTCGCTACCACTTTGCCCTCGCTGTCGAGGGCGACCGCTTTGGCGTTGGTCGTTCCTTCGTCGAGCGCAATGATGATCTCTTTTTCTGCGGCCATACTCTTCTCCAGCCTCTTGTTGTTCCCGGATTTAGCGATGGAACCAAGTGTCCACGCCGAGGTAACGGGTGAAGGCTTCGTGGAGAATTTCTGCGCTGGCGGAGTGGTTCATCGCCACATGATGCTCAAAGCCATTGCGGCAGATCCAGGTCAGCAAATTTTCCAGATGAGGAACCTGAATGACCGCGCGGCAGCCTACGGTATCCAGCGGATCGTCAACCGACTGGCCTTCGCCAACGTAGGCCTTAATTTCGCCGGTCAGATCGTCGGTACTCAGGCGGAAATAGGTCAGCACGCCACTCTTCAGGCGACCATGTACCGCGCCGCAGGTGTTCTCTTTACCCACGGTGGTGCCGATGATATCCGCGGTGCCCATTTTCGGGCTATCCAGGCTGGCAGAGGCAAAGTTACCGCAGTGAAACAGCACGCATTTGTCGCGATCGTCGCCAAAGTTATTGTTCCAGTCGGCAATCGATGCCGGGCTCAGGTTGCTGCTCGCAAGCGCGTACATGGAGAGTGCTCCCATCACGTCCACTTCACAGGCGCTGGGCATCAGTTGGCCGGACATGACGCTCATAATGGAGCACACGTTAATCCCGAGATTTTCCTGCAGCGACGTCCAGCACTGGATGGCGGTGGTATCGATATCGTTGGCGATCACCCATTCGCTAATGACGACGAACAGTTTTGCCATTGTCACCAGTTTGTCGGCGGGAATGGCGCTGGCGTCGGCGTTGTCGATCAGCAGGCGGCGCTTTTCATCGACGCGAATATCGTCATCGCGCAGTTGTTTAATCCGGGTGAACACTTCGGAGAGATCCAACGTTTCAACGGCGATCCCCAGTCTTTCCAGCAGTTTTTCGCTGTAGCGAACGGTATTAAACCCGGCGGGACGTGCGCCAATCGCACCGACCCGTACGCCGCGCATGCTGCTGACGACGCGACAGGTCTGTTCAAAACGTTTAAGGTCGCGTTCAAAAACCTCTCCGGCGAGATCGCAAACGTGCTGGGTCGTGAGGGTAAAAGGAATACCGTACTGACGGAGGTTATTGCAGAGCGAAATCTTCCCGCAAAAGCTATCGCGGCGGGTTGCCAGCCCCATTTTATCAAGGTTATCTTCCTGCGCCTGAACCAGCACCGGAACGTTCAGCCCCGACAGGCGCAACGTTTCGGCGATGGCTTTTTCATCACCGAAGTTTGGCAACAGCACCACCACGCCGTGGATCTCATCGCGGTGGGCGCGGAACAGTTCGGCACATATTTTCGCATCCTGCCGGGTTTCCACACCGCCGAGTTCGGTTTGTGTGTCGTCGAGCATGATGGTGTTAATACCAAGACGGGTGAACAGCGCGGTGGCCTGCTCGCGGGCTTCCGCGACCAGATAGCTTGGGAAGAATCCGCGGTTACCGATGATCACCGCCATGGTCAGCTGTTGAGGAATACGGGACATAGCTTTCTCCAGTAAGTGTTCTAATTTGTTATTGTTTTATCTTGCTGCACTCAGTAATACGGTGGCGTTTTTCACGATGCCTGCGACGTCAATTTCGTGACGTGCGCGGGTCGCGGCGCGATCTGCCGCAATCGCATATTGACCGTCGGCAATGCCCAGACGGCGCAGCGGAATTGCGCTTGCCGCTTCCGCCAGCACTTCCGCCACCAGGCTTCCCACCCCGCCATTAATGTTGTGTTCTTCCACGCTGACCACCGCCTTACACGGAGCGATTGCTGCCAGCAGTTGTGCAGTATTGCAGGGACGAATAGACGGTACACTGATTACGCTGGCTTCAATACCGGCTTGTGCCAGCTGTGCGGCAGCGTCGACAATTTCATGCACCGTTGAGCCCATCGCCACCAGCGCGATATCTTTTCCTTCACGCAAAACGTCAATTTCACCCGGCGCGAACCGGTACTGCTCATCATGCAGTTCGGGCAGCGCCTTGCCGTCGAGACGGATATAAACCGGCCCAACGTGAGAAAGGGCGTAATCGATAATCTGACGGCACTCCACCGGACAGGATGGCGCGTAGATTTCGATATTGCCAAAGCCGCGCAGTATCGCAATATCATCAATGCTATGGTGAGTGCTGGCGAGGGGGCCGTAGCTGGCGCCCGCGTTGAGGCCGAACAGCTTGACATTGGTATTGTTGTAACAAATGTCGACTTTAATCTGCTCGTTGGCGCGAGAAATCAAAAACGGGGCGGCATTACAGGTGGCGGCGATCTTTCCGCCCAGCGCCAGACCGGCGGCGGTGCCCACCAGCGTTTGTTCTGCGATGCCAACGTTCACCAGCCGTCCGGGGAACTTTGCGATAAACGGCGCGATTTTTGCCGTTGAGGTGGAGTCTGCCACCACGGGTACCAGATCCATTCCGCGATCGACCGCATCTATAAAGGCATTAACCATCACCGTTGCGAGGTGTTCACTTTTATTCATCTTTCAGTTCCTCCAGCGCCAGTTCCACTTCCTCACCTTTTGGCACCCGGTGATGCCACTCAGGCCGTCCCTGAATAAAGGAAATACCTGCACCTTTAGTCGTATGGGCAATCACCACATGGGGCTTACCCTGCGGCGTTAAGCTTTCCAGCGTACTCACCACATCCGCCATGTCGTTGCCGCGGCATTCCGTCACCTGCATGCCGAAGGCGCGCCATTTTTCATCGAGTGGATCGGTATTCAGGATCTCTTTCGTAGAACCTGCAAGCTGGAGATTATTCTTGTCATTAATGATGACCAGGTTGTCTAACTGGTAGTGAGCGGCAACCAGCGCGGCTTCCCAGTTACTGCCTTCCGCCAGTTCGCCGTCGCCGGTAATCACAAACACGCGACGCTTGCTGTTGCTGCGTTTCGCGGCCAGCGCGATGCCCACGGCAACCGGCAGTCCGTGGCCCAGCGCGCCGGTATTGAGTTCGATGCCGGGCGTCTTATGCTTAACCGGATGACCCGGCAGGTGAGAGTCGGCATGCTGATAACTTGCCAGCCAGTCAACCGGAATAAACCCGGCTTCGGCCAGCACGCAGTAATATCCGCCCACCGCATGGCCTTTTGACTGAATGTAAATATCGCGCTCATCGCTCTCTTGCAGCGCCACAGAACAGTTAAGAATGCGGAAGTAGAGTGCGGTTAACAGCTCAACCTGAGAGAGGTCCGCGCCTGTGTGACCGCCCGCCGGACTCTCTGCATTCAACACAATAATACGGCGGCGTACCGCTCGCGCTTTCTTTTCAAGCTCTTCGACAGAGAGCAAAAACGGATTCATATAACACCTCTTGAATGTTTAATCTCATGTGAATAAATATTCCAGCAGGATGTAATAACCTGACCACTGGCTAAAGCGAGAGAGTAACGCCTTTCTAAGCTGTGTTGTTATCGATAGGAATATATATTCACTACTGATTTATTATTCACGATTAAAGATATGCTTTGTTTTCCGGTTTGTCCATGCCCGGTATGGGCAAATTTTGGAGAAAGGAGAAAAGGATCACACTTGCCTCTGGCGACTGATTGAGGAGATGGCTTGTTATCTATGCAGGTATGAATAAAAATAACAGGAGTTTACAGGGGGATTACCATGTCGAAGCAGGATGAACAACGGTTGCTGGTAAAGATAGCCACGCTCTATTACGCCGAAAATAAAAAACAGTCAGAAATTGCCACGCTGCTGCACCTGTCGCAGTCTTTTGTCTCCCGTGCGCTGACGCGCTGTCAGAAAGAAGGGCTGGTCAAAATTACCGTCGTGCAGCCGACCAATATTTTCGTCTCTCTTGAGAAGGCGCTGGAGGAGCAGTACGGCATTCGACAGGCGATCGTGGTGGACGTTGGCGATGACCCGACGAGCGCGCAGATCAAACACGCCATCGGCAGCGCAGCGGCGCACTACGTTGAAACCCGAATCCGTCCCGAAGACCTTGTAGGGATCTCCTCCTGGAGCAGCACCATTCGCTGCATGGTGGATGAAATGCATCCGCAGAATATACGCGCGGCAGGGGTGATTCAACTGCTGGGCGGCGTCGGGCCAAACGGCAACGTTCAGGCCACCATCCTTACCCAGCAACTGGCGGCGCATCTTGGCTGCCCGGCATGGCTGCTGCCTTCTCAGAGTATCGAGCACTCCGTCGAGGAGCGTTCGCGGCTGGTCAACAGCCCGGACGTCGCGGCGGTGGTCGATAAATTTGCCGAAGTGGACGTGGCGATTGTCGGCATCGGCGAGCTGGAGCCATCACAGCTACTGAAAAACTCCGGCAACTACTACAACGAAGAGATGCTTACCCTGTTGGCTGAGCGTGGCGCGGTAGGAGACATTTGTTTGCACTATTACGACGCCGCCGGTAAGCCGGTCCTCACGCCTGAAGAAGATCCGGTGATCGGTATGGAGCTGGCGCAAATTCGTGACTGCAAACACGTCATTGCGCTGGCTGGGGGAAAGGACAAACGCAACGCTATTCGCGGCGCGTTGCAGGGCAACTATATCGACGTACTGATTACCGATTACCCAACCGCACGGAGCCTGGTGAAGGGTCACCTGGCCTGATCTGCTGAATATGCCGGGTGGCGGCTTCGCCTTACCCGGCCTACAGACAGAGACCGCTTGAACGTTAAGTCGCTTCCATCGCCGCCTTCTGCGCGACCACGGCGGCTTTTTGCTGCATTCGGTTTTGCATCTGGTCAATGATGACCGCAACGATAATCACGATCCCTTTAATCACCATTTGCCAGAATTCGCTGACGCCCATCATTACGAGACCGTCGGCGAGAAAGCCGATAACAAAGGCACCGATCAATGTGCCGAGGATGGTGCCGCGCCCGCCCGCCAGCGAGGTGCCGCCGAGAACGACCGCCGCGATGGCGTTCATTTCAAAGGCGGTGCCGTTTGCCGGATGGCTGGCGGAAAGCTGCGCCGACACCACGATTCCGGCAATGGCGGCGCACAGGCCGGAGAGGGTATAGACCCAAATCTTGACCTGCTTGACCTTCACGCCAGAGAGTTCGGCGGCGCGTTCGTTATCGCCAATGGCGTAAACATGGCGGCCAAACGGCAGGCGGCGGGCAACGTAGGCGATGATCAGCGCCAGCACAATCATCATCCAGATGGCCCATGGAATGCCAAACAGCGTCCCCGCACCTATCTCGTCAAAGCCGGTATTGCCTAACTGCGGGTTGCCCGACAGCCCCGGAAAGGTTTGTCCGTCGGAGGTCAACATCGCTGCCCCGCGCAGAACGTACATTGTGCCGAGGGTGCAAATAAACGGCGCGACGTTATAGCGGGTAATAATCCAGCCGTTTGCCGCGCCAATCAGCCCGCCGACCAGCAGCACCAGCGGCACGATAACCCAGACGCTGGGGAAAATTGCGATGCCAAACATTGGCAGCACAATGCCTTTGGTGATAAGCCAACCCGCTATCATCCCGCACAGCCCCAGCGTTGCGCCAATCGACAGGTCGATTCCTGCCGTAATAATGACAAAGGTGATCCCCAGCGCCAGGAATGCGTTAATGGCGATATGCTTGATCATAATGACCATGCTGCCGCCGGAGAGAAAGCCCGGCACGGTAAAAGCGAAAAAGCCGACGATAAGAAACAGCGCGATAAAAGTACGCAGTTTCAGGATCAGCAGCAGAATATTTTCCCGCGAGAATGATGCCCCTGAACGGGGGGCAATGGCGACGGATTGAATGGTTTTCATGTCAGAACCCCTGAGCACTTGCGGTTACCAGCGCCGATTCCTCGGCCCGATCGCGAACGATATCGGCGGTCATTTTGCCGCCGGACATCACCAGAATGCGGTCAGATATCGCCATAATTTCTTTTAAATCTGAGGTGGAAAAGACAACGGCGATGCCCTGGCGCGAAAGCTCCACCATCATGCGAAACACATCGGCTTTTGCCCCCACGTCGATGCCGCGCGTTGGTTCATCCAGAAACAGGATTTTCGGATTGGTGAGCAGCGAGCGGCCAATCACCACCTTTTGTTGATTCCCGCCGCTGAGTGCCTGAATTTCAACGTCGGGCGACGAGACCTTAATCGATAAGTCGCCGATGGTGCTGGCGACCACCGCCTCTTCATCGCGATGGGAGATGGCGAAGCCGCGCTGGAGTCGTCGCCAGAGGCTGGCAATCGTCAGGTTGGTGGCGACAGACGAAATGGGGAAAATACCGGTGCGCTTGCGGTCTTCAGGGACCAGACTCATTCCCATGCGAATACGCTCGGCGGTGGCTAAGCGCTGCGGAACTGGCTTGCTGTCCAGCCACAGTTTGCCGAGGTAATTGCGCTCGGTACCGAGCAGGCATTCAAACAGCTCGGTGCGCCCCGCGCCCATCAGGCCATAAATGCCGACAATCTCCCCGGCGTGTACGCGAAAGCTGACGTCGTTGACGACCGCATTGCCCGCGGCGTTGACGCAGGTAATATGCTCCGCTTCCAGCACCGGCGCGCCAAAGGTACGCCCCGGTTCGAGAAAATTGCTGACCGGATCGCTACCCAACATTTCCCGGACAATCCACGGCACGTCAATGTCGCAGACCTTCGCTTCGGCCTGGAATTTGCCGTCGCGCAGAATGGTGATGACGTCACCAATGGCCATCAGTTCTTCCAGACGGTGCGAAATGTAGATGATCGACACCCCCTGGCGAGTCAGTTCGCGGATCACACGGAATAGAATTTCGACTTCCGTTTTACTCAACGCAGAGGTGGGCTCGTCCAGAATCAGGATATCGGCATCCTCCGCCAGCGCTTTGGCGATCTCGATAAGCTGCTGCTGCCCGACCTTCAGGTTGCCGACCAGTTCGCGCGGCGAGATCGGCTGATCGAGGCGCTGCAACAGTTCAGCGGCGCGTTTTTCCTGCTCGGTTTCATTGATCGGCGTAACGCCCTTTTGCAGCTCCCGGCCAAGAAAAATATTCTCTGCCACGTTGAGGTTTTCGAACAGATTCAGTTCCTGATGCACCATCCCGATGCCGTGTGCGGCGGCATCTCGGGTATTCGCGAAACGCACCTGCTGACCGTTGAGCCACATTTCACCGAGGCTCGGCTGCTGAACGCCAGCGAGGATTTTCATCAGCGTCGATTTGCCCGCGCCGTTTTCGCCAATGATGACGTTAACTTTGCCGCGCCAGACGCGGTAATCCACTGCATCAAGCGCCACCGTTCCAGGAAAGAGCATCGAAATCCCTTTCGTTTCGAGGATCACATCTTCAGCCGGGACCTCGTTCATTACTGAGCCTCCTGTTGTAGCGTCAGTGCTGCGGCGTTTTCCGCCTTGCCACCGTTGAGGGTGACCGCCATCAACACCGTGGCGGTTTTGCCAGCCCAGCTTTCATCCACGGGCGGCAGGGTTTTCACCGCTTCCCGATTGTAGGCGCGGGAAAGTTGGGCAAACTGCACCTGATTGGTGAAGTCCTCAAACTTAAAGCCTGCGGCGTCGCGAATGGCGTTACCACGCATCACCGGTCCCAACTGGATCTCCAGCGGTTTTCCGTTGACGTTCATGACCAGCGATCTCTCCCTGGTGTTGGAGACATCGACTTTTTCGATGCGGCTGGTCAGACGAACAAACACGCTTTCAGGCGCGCCTGAGTGGGTTGCCAGACGGGTTGTCAGGGCGGTTGCGTCGAGGGCATGCTGATTCGCGGTGTCGACGACGCGAGGCTGCCAGGTTTGTTGCGCGATCTGCTGTGGCGTCAGGTTGTCGAAACTGGCTTTGGCATTAGGATCGGCGGGGATCACCGGCTTACCATTTTCGTCCAGATCGACAACCGTGCAGGCCGTCAGCAACAGGGCGGCGCAGCCTGTTAGCGCGGCACCCCATTGTGTTAACCACATAATGCCTCCGCTTAGTTGCTGAGATTAAACATGTTCAGCTTGCTGGCGTTGGCTTCGTCGATCAGCACGCAGTCCATAAGCTGTTTCTCATCTTTCTGCGCTTTGCCGTTTTTCAGGAAATAATCGGCCTGCTCGACAGCCATTTGAGCCTGCTGCCAGCCAGGCTGGAGTACAGTGGCCTTGATATTGCCTTTGTTAATGATGGAGTCGCGGGTGTAGTCGCTGCCATCAAAGCCGACCACGATGACATTGTTTTTCCCGGCGGCCTTCAGCGCGGCTTCCGCACCCAGCGCCATCGTGTCGTTGCCGGAAATCACACCGACGATATCGGGGTTAGTTTGCAGGATGGCTTCCATACGGGTGAAAGCTTCCGTCTGACTCCAGTTGGCGGTCTGCTGGGCAACCATCTTCATGTCAGGATAATCGTCCAGCACGTCGTGATAGCCCTGAGAGCGTACCGAGGCGTTGGTATCGGACTGACGCCCCAGAAGTTCGACATACTTGCCTTTCCCGTCCAGTAGTTTGGCGAATTTTTCTGCCCCGAGCTGCGCGCCCTGGTAGTTATTGGAGACGATTTGCGCCACGGCAACGCCGGTTTTGTTGATCTCGCGGTCAATCAGGAACGCCGGAACGCCTGCGGCTTTCGCTTTCTCCAGCGGGCCGACGGTGGCATCTGCGCCCGCGTTATCAAGGATGATGGCTTTGGCTTTACGGGCGATGGCCGTTTCAATGAGCTGGTTTTGTTTATTCACGTCATCATCATGAGACGCCACCAGCGTGGTATAGCCCAGTTCTTTTGCTTTTGCCGCAGCGCCATCGGCTTCCGCTTTGAAGAACGGGTTGTCATGAGAAGGGGTGATAATGGCGATGAGTCCATTGTCGGCAGCATACAGCGCACCAGATGCCGAAAGGATCGAAGCCAGTAAGACAGATTTTACAAAGGTCGTGTTCATCGTTTTCTCCACATTGAATATATATTCAAATATGATTTATTATTCAAGGTAACGATAAATGGAGATAATAGAACTGTCTATGTTTTGAACGTCTAATTTTTTAAAAGGAGAAAAGGATCACGATCCTGACGGGAAATCGTGGCACACCGTAATCACCGCGTTTTGACGTGCAAGCCACAGCACGTTGACGGTTTTATTGCCGATGTTTGGCGCAAATGAAGACAGAATTTGCAACGTTAACTGCGTCTGGCTTAAGGCGATGATTCTGGCGCTGTCGAACCCGATCAACGGATGCGTCTGCCCGAAAAAGGCCTTATAGAGGCTCTCTTTGGCAGAGAACGCCAGCGTCAGGGCGAGAGGAAAGGGGAGAGGACTTAAGCGTAAAAGCCGCTCTTCTTCGCTGTCAATGAGGGAGTACTGGAGTTCTGCCGCCGTCTGCGGGGTAAAAAGGGTTTCTATGTCGATGCCCACCGGCCGTCGCGAGACGACCGCCAGCGCAGTGGTTGCGCAGTGGCTGATGCTGCCAGACAGCCCTTCAGGCCAGAGCGGTTGACGCTGCGCGCCAATGCCCGGTACGGCTTTACTGCCGTAGTCCCTCAGCGCATGTACGGCGGCAATCCGTCCGGCCAAGTGTTCGGCTTTGCGCTTGCGCCCGGCGCTGGCCAGTTGCGCAGAATGGGGGAGCCACAGCAAATCCTGCTCGTGAAAGCTGGCGGGGTCAAATTCGATCCGGTGCAGGGTGCAATCAGCAATCGGAAAGGCGCTATGGGTGGTCTTCATCGTTACTTGTTAAGCCCCTTCCTCAGACGAGAGAGGGGCGTCAGGCATCAGAAGTGAGTGTTTACGCTCATATACCAGGTACGACCCGGTTCGTTATAGGTGTACGCTCCGGCCCCGGCAATGTAGTTCGCCCCGGCAAGGTCGCCGGTGGTCTGCGCATTACCGGCGCGCCACAGACGCTTGTCGAAGACGTTATCCACGCCGCCCGTCAGGCTGACGTTTTTCGTTACGTCCCAGGTCGCGCTCAGGCCGACAATGCTATAAGGGCTGACTTCGGTCGTTTCCGGACCGACTGCAGGCTGTCCCTTATAGTTGTATTTCTTCGGCTGCTGTTTACCGTACCAGGTGAAGGTCGATTGCAGCGCGAGGTCTTCACGCGCCTGCCAGCTCAGCGTCGAGTTCAGCGTATATTCCGGGATAATCGACAGGCGATCGCCGGTGGTTTTGTTCTCGCTTTTCAGCATATACGTGATGTTATTGGTCCAGTTAACCGTCTCGCTCACCGGGACGTTTAACGTTCCTTCCAGACCTTCCACCACCGCTTTAGGCACGTTATCCCACTGATACAGGTCGGTACCCCTGCCGTTTTGACCGACCGCTACGTAGCCCGCTTCAATTTTGTCGCGATAATCGTTGCGGAACCAGGTGACACCGGCCAGCCAGCCGTCGCGTTTAAATTCCAGTCCAATTTCTTTATTGATGCTGGTTTCGGCTTTCAGGTCGTCATTACCCTGCAAATAACAGCCACCGGCGCTGGCGTAGCAACCTTGCCCTTTGCTGTAGAGGATGTAGTTCGGGTTGGTTTGATAGAGGCTCGGCGCTTTGTACGCGCGGGCAATGCCCATTTTCAGCGTGAAATCATCGCCAAGTCCTTGTGACAGATTAAGCGACGGACTCCAGTTATCCCCCACGATGCTGTGGTGATCGAAACGCAGGCCCGGCGTCAGCATGGTGCTGTCGGTCAGCTCCATATTGTTCTCCGCAAACAGAGAGAAAATCTCCGCTTTCGAATACGGGCTGCGATCGGTTGAACTTACGCCAGGTATTGCGCCGCCGGTGTTGTTTCCTGTGAGCGCCTGCCCATTGGAACTCATGTCCTTCATACGCTGTTGATTCCATTCGGTTCCCAGCGTCAGGTTCTGATTAACCAGCACATCGAGGGGTAAATTAATTTCGCTGTGCAGCATGACGTCGTTCAGATCGGTATCGACGAAATCCTGACTGGCTTTTTCATTGAATTTACCTTCCGTACCGCCGGCTAACCCTTCCGGCATACGCGAGTTACGCGTATGTTCATACTGCACCCAGTTACTGGTGGTGATGCCGTTATCCCAGCCGCCGTTCCAGGTTAACGCATAATTCTGTCGATACATGCGGTTGGTTTCATCGCCGTATTTCGAGCGGGTATACGCGTCGGAGTTGGTGTTTTGCGTATCACCGGCATACAGGTTGCCCTGACGGCTGTAGCCGGCTTCCAGTTCCAGAGACTGGAGCGGGGCAAAGTCCCAACGAACTGTCCCGTTGATATCTTTGTTGATGACCCCTTCACGGCCTGCCGGCAGCGTGCTGGCGTAAGTTCCGGCACGGGCAGATTGATGGCCTTTGTTGATGTCCCAGGCGTCAGCCTGCGTTTTATCGAGATTGCCGTACAGGCGGAAGCTGAAGTCGCCTCCCAGCGGGCCGTTCAGGCTAAAGTTGGTGCGTTTGGTGGCACCTTCCTCTTTATGCTCCGGCGCGTTGAAATAGGTATCCCACGAGCCGTGCCATTCGCCGCTGCCTTTTTTGGTGATGATGTTGACCACGCCACCGGCGGCGCCGTTACCGTAACGGGCTGCGGCAGGACCGCGCAGCACTTCGATGCGTTCGATCATTTCGGGTGGCACCCACGCGGTATCACCGCGCGTATCACGTTCGCCACGCCAACCCTGACGCACCGAATTACGGCTGGTGACCGGCTTGCCGTCGATCAGGATCAGGGTATTTTCTGGCCCCATACCGCGAATGTCGATCTGGCGGTTGTTGCCGCGCTGACCGCTGGTGGCGTTACCGGTCAGGTTAACGCCGGGCATGGTGCGGATGATTTCAGCCACGTCGCGCGCGGGCGGATTTTTACGAATTTCATCTGCAGTAATGGTCGACACGCCTGGCGCTTGCAGGTTCTGCTGAGCGGCGGTAACCACGATGGTATCTTCAAGAGGTGCGGCAGTGCTATCGGCCGTTTCTTCTGCCATTGCGGGCAGCGCTACCCCGTAAATCCCTAAGTTGACCAATAAGGCCAGTGTATGAATCTTGTTGTTCATTGGAAGTCCTGCTTTTCTTTAGCCACGTGTACCCGATGCCTGTCATCAGCATCTGGCCCGATGTTGTCCGCTGCGACGTAAACCCTTCATTCCAGACGAGTACGTCGCGCGGTTGGTTAAAACGTGTTCGCGCTTCCCACAGCGCGACACTACGCTATTGCAAATGCAAATAGTTATCAATAATATTATCAATATATTTCGCGAATTAATAGAAATTGCACAATAAACATGGGGTTAAGACGGTGACGGGTTTAACGACAGGCAGTGACGCCTGGTGGCGGTCGAAAAACGGGCCTGAATGGCACCGTGAAGCAGACGGAAAATACCGGGTCACGTTCTGGTGGCGCGATCCGCAGGGGAAGGAAGATGAATCCTCAATTCAACGCGTTTGGGTGAATATCACCGGCGTGACTGACCATCATCAAAATGCCCTGCCTCAGTCGATGCAACGTATTGCCGGAACAGACGTCTGGCAGTGGCAGACGCGTCTGAGCGCAAACTGGCGCGGCAGCTACTGTTTTATTCCGTCTACACGCGTTGACGTGTTTACCGATCGTCATAACGACCAGGCGTTCGATCGCACGGTGCTGCGCGAAGGCTGGCGACAGCTGTTACCTCAGGCGATTGCCGACCCGCTTAATCCGCTGAGCTGGATGGGCGGGCGAGGGCATGCGGTGTCTGCGTTGGAAATGCCGGAAGCCCCTGCTCAGCCGGGCTGGGATCGACCGCAAATGCCGGTGTCAACGCCGCGATTACTGCAATGGGAGAGCGCACGACTGGGCAACACGCGCCGGGTGTGGATCTTTAGCACCGGTGAGGTGGAACCCGGTGAGCGGCCGCTGGCGATTCTTCTTGACGGTCAATTCTGGGCCCAGAGCATGCCGGTCTGGCCCGCGCTGACCTCACTGACGCAACGCGGCGAGCTTCCTGGGGCGGTCTATCTGCTGATTGATGCGATCGATACCGTTCACCGTAGTCGCGAACTTCCCTGCAATACCGATTTCTGGCTGGCGGTGCAGCAGGAGCTGTTGCCGCAGGTTCATACCGTCGCGCCGTTTAGCGATCGCCCGGAACGCACGATTGTCGCGGGGCAAAGCTTCGGTGGCTTGTCATCACTGTTTGCCGGACTTCACTGGCCAGCGCGTTTTGGGTGTGTGCTCAGTCAGTCCGGCTCTTACTGGTGGCCCCATCGCGGCGGTCAGCAGGAAGGTCACATCATTGAACAACTTAAAGCAGGTCGCGTGTCAGCGCAGGGACTGCGCATTGTTCTGGAGGCCGGGGTCAGAGAGCCGCTTATTCTGCGCGCAAATCAGGCGCTTTATACGCAACTACAGGCGATACAGCCTTTAGTGCAATGGCGTCAGGTTGACGGTGGGCACGATGCGCTTTGCTGGCGTGGCGGACTGATGCAGGGATTAATTGATCTCTGGAAGCCGCTGTAAGACCAGCGATTTTCCACGACAGGAGTTGAGTATGGAATTCAGTAATCCCTTCGACGATCCGCAGGGACAGTTCTTTATTCTGCAAAATTTGCAGCGTCATTTTAGCCTCTGGCCACAGCAATGTGCGTTACCCAAGGGATGGCTGGTGGTTTTTGGACCCCAGCCGCAGGAGGTCTGCCAGCAATGGCTGGAGCACCGCTGGACGACATTAACACCAGCGCATTTTACTCTTGATCAGGAGGCGCAATGAGCCAACGTCTACCGCTTGTCGCCGCTCAGCCTGGTATCTGGATGGCAGAAAAACTCTCCTCGTTACCTTCCGCCTGGAGCGTAGCCCACTATGTTGCGCTAACTGGCGAGCTGGATGCCCCTCTGCTGGCGCGCGCCGCCGTGGCCGGAATGCAGCAGGCGGACACCTTACGGTTGCGTTTTACCGAAGATAATGGCGAGGTCTGGCAGTGGGTCGATGAATCGCTGACCTTTGCCGAACCGGAAAGGGTCGATCTGCGCAGCGCCACAAACCCGCATGAAGCTGCGCTGGCGTTGATGCAGGCCGATCTACAGCAAAACCTGCGCGTTGATGGCGGTAAACCTCTGGCGTTTCATCAGTTGATTCAGGTCGACGACAGGCAGTGGTACTGGTATCAGCGTTACCATCATTTGCTGGTGGATGGCTTCAGTTTTCCCGCTATTACCCGCCAAATTGCCGCGATTTATTGTGCATGGCAGCGCAAAGAATCCACGCCCGCTTCTCCCTTTACGCCGTTTTCGGAGGTAGTGGAAGAGTATCAGCAGTATCGTCAGAGCGAAGCCTGGCAGCGAGACGGCGCGTTCTGGGCTCAGCAGCGGCGAGAGTTACCGCCTCCTGCGTCGATTTCGCCCGCACCGCTGCCGGGACGGGCGGCAACGTCAGAAATTCTGCGCCTGAAGCTCAATGCGCCTGTAGGGGAATTCCGTCGGCTGGCGGCGCAGATGCCTGAGGTGCAGCGGACCGATCTGGCGCTGGCGCTGGTAGCGCTCTGGCTGGGGCGCTTGTGCAGTCGAAGGGAATATGCCGCAGGCTTCATTTTTATGCGTCGCATGGGCTCGGCTGCGTTAACTGCCAGCGGGCCGGTGCTCAACGTGTTACCGCTGGGGGTGCGTATTGAGGCCGCAGAAACGCTGGGGGAACTGGCGAAACGGTTGTCAGGACAACTGAAGACTATGCGACGTCACCAGCGCTACGACGCGGAACAGATCCAGCGTGACAGCGGACGCGCGGCGGGCGAGGAGCCACTGTTTGGTCCAGTCCTGAACGTTAAAGTTTTTGATTATCAAATTGCTATTCCCGGCATACAGGCGCATACCCATACGCTGGCAACCGGACCGGTCAACGACCTGGAGCTGGCGCTGTTCCCGGATGACGAGGGTGGGCTGAGCATTGAGCTCCTCGCCAATCGCCAACGCTACGATGAAGCGACGCTGAGCCGTCATGCCGAACGGTTAATGGCGCTGATCGCGCAGTTTGCCGCGCAGCCCAACCTGTGCTGTGGCAATGCCGACATGATGCTGCCTGCGGAATCTCAACTGCTGGAGAGCATAGGCGCAACGACGGTAGCAATCCCTGAAACAACGCTGAGCGCGCTGGTGGCAGAGCAGGCCAGTAGGACGCCGGATGCGCCTGCGCTGGCGGATGCCCGCTATCAGTTCAGCTATCGCGAAATGCGCGAGCAGGTGGTGGCGCTGGCGCGATTACTGTGCGAACACGGCGTAAAGCCTGGCGACAGCGTTGCCGTCGCCTTGCCGCGCTCTGTCTTTCTTACGCTGGCGCTGCATGGCATCGTTGAGGCCGGCGCGGCATGGCTGCCGCTGGATACGGGTTATCCGGACGATCGGCTACGGATGATGCTGGAAGATGCGCAGCCGACGTTGCTGATCACCACCGAAGAGCAACTTCCACGCTTTGGCGCGATGCCGGGGCTGGAAAGCCTGTGCTACAACGCCCCGCTGAACGCTGAAGAGGGCACGCCACTGGCGTTATCTCAGCCGCACCATACGGCCTATATTATTTTTACCTCCGGGTCGACGGGCAGGCCAAAAGGAGTAATGGTGGGACAAACGGCCATCGTCAACCGTCTGCTGTGGATGCAACACCAGTACCCACTGACGGCAAACGACGTTGTGGCGCAAAAAACGCCATGTAGCTTTGACGTCTCGGTATGGGAATTTTTCTGGCCATTTATTGCCGGGGCAAAGCTGGTCATGGCGGAACCTGAGGCGCACCGCGATCCGCTCGCCATGCAGCGCTTCTTCGCCCAATACGGAGTGACAACGACCCACTTTGTCCCATCGATGCTGGCAGCATTTGTTGCTTCGCTGACGACGGAAAGCGCGCGGGATAGCTGCGCCACGTTACAGCAGGTGTTCTGCAGCGGCGAAGCATTACCTGCTGACTTATGCCGCGAATGGGACCAGTTGACCCATGTGCCACTGCACAACCTGTATGGTCCCACGGAGGCGGCGGTGGACGTAAGCTGGTATCCGGCCTGGGGTGATGAACTGGCAAATGTGAGCGGCAGCAGCGTACCGATTGGTTTTCCGGTCTGGAATACCGGGTTGCGTATTCTGGACGCCATGATGCATCCGGTGCCCTTGGGCGTAGCGGGGGATCTTTATCTCACCGGTATTCAGCTCGCGCAGGGGTATTTGGGGCGACCGGATCTGACAGCGAGCCGCTTTATTGCCGATCCCTTTGCCCCCGGTGAGCGGATGTATCGCACCGGGGACGTGGCACGCTGGCTGGAAAATGGCGCAGTTGAATATTTAGGCCGTAGCGACGACCAGCTTAAAATTCGCGGTCAACGCATCGAACTGGGTGAAATTGAACGCGTCATGCAGGCGCTGCCGGATGTCGAACAGGCGGTGGCTCATGCCTGCGTCTTTAATCAGGCGGCAGCGACGGGGGGCGATGCCCGTCAACTGGTGGGCTATCTGGTGTCGCAGTCAGGCCTGCCCCTTGATATTCCCACGCTTCAGGCGCAGCTACGCGATAAACTGCCGGCGCACATGGTACCGGTCGTATTACTGCAACTTTCGCAACTGCCGCTTAGCGCTAACGGCAAACTGGATCGTAAAGCGTTACCGATGCCGACGCTGGCGCCGCGTACAAAAGGACGGGCGCCGTTGCCAGGCAGCGAAACCACGGTTGCCACCGCGTTCAGTGCGCTTCTCGGCTGTGAAGTTAACGACGTTGAGGCCGATTTCTTTGCCCTCGGCGGTCATTCACTGCTGGCAATGAAGCTGGCAGCGCAACTGAGCCGGATCTGTGACCGCCAGGTCACGCCGGGGCAGGTCATGGTGGCATCCACAGTGTCAGAATTGGCGGCGCTGCTGGATGCGGATGATCGGACTCAGGCGCAGCGTCTGGGGTTTGAAACGCTACTGGCGCTGCGAAAAAGCAACGGGCCGACGCTGTTCTGCTTTCATCCGGCGTCAGGGTTTGCCTGGCAGTTTAGCGTACTGTCGCGTTATCTCAGCCCACAGTGGTCGATTGTCGGTATCCAGTCGCCGCGCCCGGATGGCCCGATGCAAACGGCCGCCGACCTGGATGCGGTCTGTGAGCAACATTTAGCAACGCTCCGCGCACAACAACCGCATGGCCCGTATTACCTGCTGGGTTATTCCCTTGGCGGAACGCTGGCGCAGGGGATTGCGGCGCGACTACGGGCGCGAGGTGAAACGGTCGATTTCCTCGGCCTGCTGGATACCTGGCCGCCGGAAACGCAAAACTGGTCGCAGAAAGAGGCCAATGGCCTGGATCCGCAAGTGCTGGCGGAAATCGACCGTGAGCGCGAAGTGTTTCTTGCCGCGCAGCAGGGGAATGCGTCAGGCGAATTATTTAGCATGATAGAGGGCAATTACGCTGACGCCGTTCGTCTGCTTACCACCGCGCACAGCGTTCCGTTTGACGGGCGCGCCACGCTGTTTGTTGCCGAGCGCACCCTGCCGGAAGGGGTAACTCCAGAGCACAGTTGGTCGCCGTGGATTAAAAATCTGGATATTTATCGACTGGACTGTGCGCATGTGGAAATTATTTCGCCGGCGGCGTTTGAAAAAATAGGCCCGGTGATTGCGCAGCGGCTTAATTCAGTATAAGCACATTTTTATTCTCCGGAAAAACCCATAATAAATATCTATTATTGTGGGTTTTTTATTTTATTTAATTATAGTAATGGTAAAAATATATCCGCTAAAGCGGAACAAATTCTGAATGCGAGGCGCATAAAACAATATTTTCTCGGGTTATTCTTATATTTTGCTAGACTCGGAAAGAATGTTCATAATTGTACTTGCGGCAGGATTCACAGCATGCCTTCACTTAAGCTTAATCAGCATAAAGAATCTGAGTTTACGGCCTATCATCAGGCTTCTTCTCCCTTTCATGAAATTGACCTTCTTGATTTGCTGGACGTCTTATGGCGGGCTAAAACGCGGATCCTCAGCACGGTTTTTCTCTTCGTTATCGTCGCATTGCTTATTTCTTTCCTGCTTCCAGAGCGCTGGACCAGCAATGCGGTCATCACGCCTGCAGAGTCAATCCAGTGGCGGACGCTGGAGAACGAACTCGCGCAGTTGCGCGCGCTGGACGTTGATATAGAACTGAAGCAGGAAGAAGTTTTTTCTCTTTTCATCAAAAAATTCAACTCGCTGACCTTGCTGGAGTCATATCTGCAAAGCTCGCCGGACATTATGAACGCACTGAACGGGGCCGAGAGCGAGCCGGGCGATTTGCATCAGGCGATTGTCGCGGTCAGTGAAAGAATGAAAGCCGTCAATAATGATGAGAAAAAGAAAGTCGGTGAACCGTTATTTGCGTCCTGGACATTAAGTTTTACCGCACCGGAAGCCCACGAAGCGCAAAGCATACTGGCTGGATATATTCAGTATATTTCTGATTTAGTGGTGAACGATACATTGGACGATGTCCGTCTGAAGCTTGACGTGAAAACGCGGTTTGAACAAGAGAAGCTTATTCAGGAAGAGATAAAAATAAAAAACCAGCGCGAAGCGAATATTAATCGCCTTAATTATGCGCTGGAAATAGCGAACGCGGCTGGGATTAAAAAACCGGTTTACAGTCATGGGCTGGCGGTCAAAGACGATCCGGATTACGCTATTTCGCTCGGCGCGGATGGTATTGCCAAAAAACTGCAGATTGAAAAATCGGTAACCGACCCGGCGCAGATGAATGCTGAACTGCGCGATCATCAGTTTCGGGTTAAGCAACTTGAGGCGTTAAAAATAGAGGAACTGGCGTTCCGGCCTTTCCGCTATCAGTTGCAGCCTTCGCTGCCTGTACAAAAAGAGGGGCCGGGGAAAGCGCTGATTCTTGTTCTGGCGGGGCTGTTAGGCGGCATATTAGCCTGCGGGGGCGTACTGCTACGCCATGCGATGGCTTCTCGTCAAAAAGCCACACAACAAACGCTTCCCGCCTCCTCACTGTAGCGCTCTCTCCTCAGGCCCGCTGTCCGGGCCTGATCACGTTATGCCCCCTGGCGACCCAGCGGAACAACCAGCGGCGTACCTGCAACCGGATCGGCGATAATCGTACAGCGCAGTCCGTATATTTTCTCAATCAACGCCGGCGTGACAATCTCTTTTGGCGCGCCTTCTGCGACAATTTTTCCTTCCCGCAGCGCGATCAAATGCGTGGCATACCGGCAGGCCTGGTTGAGGTCATGCAGCACCGCCGCAAGGGTGTAGCCTTTCTCGCGATTGAGTTCGCTCAACAGTTCCAGAAGGTCAATCTGATGGCTGATATCCAGCCAGGTGGTCGGTTCATCCAGCAGCATAATCGATGTTTCCTGCGCCAACACCATGGCGATCCATGCGCGCTGACGCTGGCCACCGGAAAGCGTATCCACGCTCTGCGCTGCCAGTGCTGTTATTCCGGTGGCGCGCATCGCACAGGCGACGGCGTCCTCATCTTCTTTACGCCAGCGGGTAAACAGCGGCTGATGCGGATAGCGACCGCGTGCCACCAGTTCCTGCACGGTGATATCACCCGGCGTGGTGGCATTTTGCGCGAGCAGACCGATGCGTCTGGCCACCTCTTTGCTGGGGTAGCGCTGAATAGGTTCACCATCCAGCCAGACGTGACCGCCGGCAGGCGTCATCAGGCGGCTCAGGGTGCGCAACAGTGTCGATTTCCCGCAGCCGTTTGGCCCGATAATCGCCGTGAAATGACCGTCCGGAATCGACACGGTAAGGTTTTCTGCAACGGTGAATTTTCCATATCCCAGCGTCAGCTGGTCGCCGCGCAAACGGGCTACTGATTCGGTCATTTTTTGCGGGACTCCTGAATTAACAAGACGATAAGATAAATACCGCCAAGGCTTACGGTCACCACACCCACCGGAAGCTGATAAGGCATGAATAGCTGCTGCGCGCAGAGATCGGCCGCCAACAGCAAAAGCGCGCCGCAGAGCGCGGCTTGAGTCAGTCCCCAACGGGCGGTGCCGCTCAGACGACGGGCAATGTGTGGGGCCACCAATGCAATAAATGAGATGGGGCCAGCCAGCGCGGTGCCCGCGGCGGTTAACACAACGGCTACCAGCATCAGGGTTAATCGCGAACGCTCAACGCTGACGCCCAGCGCACAGGCGCTGTCATCGCCCATCTCCAGCAGCCGTAATCGGCGGACAAGCAATCCCGCACAGAGAAGCATCAGGAGAATCACCGGCGCGGCAGGCCAGGTCCTGGCCCATGTCAGCCCGTTAAGCGATCCGGCGTTCCATAACCCTGCGGTGACTGCCGTCTCCAGTGAGGCTTGCAGCAGCAGCCAGGTGTTAAAAGCCACCAGCATGGCGCGCACGCCGATACCGATAATAATCAGGCGGAAGGTTTCGATGCCGTTGCGCCAGGCCAGCAGCCAGACCACAACAGAGGTCACAATACCGCCGAGCATTGCCGCCAGCGTGATGGCTGTCAGGTTCTGACCAAACAGTACCATTGCCACCAGCACGCCGCTCCAGGCTCCGGTATTGAATCCCATCACGTCCGGACTGCCGAGCGGGTTACGCATTATCGACTGAAAAATGGCGCCGCTAACGCCCAACGCTGCGCCAATCAGCAGGGCCATCAGTACGCGCGGTAGACGCCACTCGGTCACCACCATTGCTATGCCACGTGGCGCATCGCCCAACAGGGCGGCAATGATTTGCGCGGTGTCGAGTGACACAGCGCCGCTGCGCAGGCTCCAGATACCCACGAACACACAGCCGAGTACCAGTAGCAGACAACAGCTCAGCAGGCGACGGGAAACGTGCATCATGCGGCACCTCGCTGACGGCGACGTACCAGAAAGATCAACACCGGCGCGCCAATAAAGGCGCTGACCACCGATACGCGAAGTTCACCGGGGACAATAAGACGGCCAATAATATCGGCAAACAGCAACAGTGCAGGGGTGGCGAGCAGCGTGACGGGCAGCGACCAGCGGTGATCGGCTCCCACCATCCAGCGCGACATATGTGGCATCATCAGGCCGATAAAGGCGATCGGTCCGACGATTGCCGTGGCGCTACCGCACAGGACGGTAATGGTCAGCAGGCCGATGAGTTGGGTACGTGCGACCTTGCTGCCAAGCGCCGTCGCGGTATCGCTGCCCAGACTCAGGCTGTTTAGCGCACGGCTGAGCAGCAGTGCCGTTGTTCCGGCAATCAGCACCGGCACGATAACCACTTTAAGGGTGTGCAGGCTGCGGATGTCCAGCGAACCGGCCTGCCAGAAGCGCAGTTGATCATACACATCCGGGTTGAGTAGGGCGATGCCGCTGGTCAGCCCTTCAAGGACGGCAGCGAGGGCCACTCCCGCCAGCGTCAGGCGCACCGGGCTAAGCTGTCCTCCTCCCTGGCTGCCGGTAAAGGCGACAATCAATGAGGCGACCAGTGCGCCCGCGAAGGCCATCACCAGTTGCTCCTGGGGCGTTGAGAAACCAAACAGCGCCGCGCCCAGCACAATGGCAAAACTGGCGCCGGCGTTCACACCGAGCAGTCCGGGGTCAGCCAGAGGGTTGCGGGTAAGAGTCTGCATTAACGCGCCGGCAAGTCCCAGTGCGCCGCCTGCCAGCAACCCGGCAAGAGTACGCGGCAGCCGCGCATCCAGCACGATGGTGCAATCCGCGCTTTGACAGCTACCGCTGAGCGCTTGCAGAACAACGGAGGTCGGTAGGGGCTTTGCCCCGATGATGAGACTTAATGCCGTGGCGAGAACCAGTAATAACAGTAATCCGGGCACGGCAAAGGCGCGCGTCACGGAAACAGAGCATGACATAATAAACATCCCTGATAATGATAGTAATTATCGTTATCGATCTTATTTGGTTATGTTAGCATGTGCAGCCATCGAATGGATAATGAAATAAAAAGCGTATTAAGGCTTTGTAATGAATCGACAATCCTGGCTGCTCAATCTCAGTTTGCTTAAAACCCACCCGGCGTTTCGCGCGGTGTTTCTTGCTCGTTTTATCTCCATTGTTTCGCTCGGACTACTCGGCGTGGCGGTTCCGGTACAGATCCAGATGATGACGCACTCAACCTGGCAGGTCGGTCTTTCGGTCACGCTGACCGGCAGCGCGATGTTCGTCGGACTGATGGTGGGCGGCGTACTGGCCGACCGCTATGAGCGTAAAAAAGTGATCCTTCTGGCTCGCGGCACCTGCGGTATTGGTTTTATTGGTCTGTGTCTGAACGCAATGCTGCCGGAGCCGTCACTGATCGCCATTTATCTGTTGGGGCTTTGGGACGGATTTTTTGCCTCACTGGGCGTGACGGCACTGCTTGCGGCCACGCCGACGCTGGTCGGGCGTGAAAACCTGATGCAGGCCGGTGCCATTACCATGCTGACCGTGCGCCTTGGCTCCGTGCTTTCACCAATGCTGGGCGGGCTGCTGCTTGCCAGCGGCGGCGTGGTCTGGAACTACGGGCTGGCGGCGGCAGGAACGTTTATTACATTACTCCCGCTGCTGAGCCTTCCGCCGCTCCCGCCGCCCCCGTCGCCGCGTGAACATCCGCTGAAGTCCCTGCTGACAGCGTTTCGCTTTTTGCTTGCCAGTCCGCTTATCGGCGGGATTGCGCTGCTCGGTGGATTGATGACGATGGCAAGTGCGGTACGCGTGCTCTATCCGGCGCTGGCGATGCACTGGCAGATGTCGGCAGCGCAGATTGGCCTGCTGTACGCTGCGATCCCGCTCGGGGCGGCGATCGGTGCGCTCACCAGTGGGCAACTGGCGCAGAGTGTGCGACCGGGACTGATTATGCTGGCCTCCACGGTGGGATCGTTTTTTGCGATTGGCCTGTTTGCCCTGATGCCCGTCTGGGCGTTGGGCGTGGTCTGTCTGGCGCTGTTTGGCTGGCTCAGTGCGATCAGTTCTTTATTGCAGTACACGATGTTGCAAACCCAGACTCCGGAAAACATGTTAGGGCGTATAAATGGGTTGTGGACCGCACAGAACGTGACGGGCGACGCCATCGGTGCGGCGCTGTTAGGTGGAATGGGGTCGATGTTGACCCCGGTCGCTTCGGCGAGCGTCAGCGGATTTGGGTTGGTGCTGGTTGGTTTGTTGCTCATGCTGCTGTTGAGCGAGCTGCGTCGTTTTCGTCAGCAGCCCGTGAGTGCCTGATGGCGCTGCGCTTATCAGGCCTACGGCACAGGTTTTATAGGCCGGATAAGGCGCAAGCCACCATCCGGCAATGGTGGTTAAAACAACTCAGCGAGGCGGTCTAATACCCGCATTGCGCTGTAATAATCAAGGCGGAAGGATTCCGTGCCCAGCGCATACACGCGCTTATTCTGTACCGCTGGCAGGTGCGCCAGCAGCGGGTTCGCGTAAATTGCCTGTTCGTCTTTGCTGTCACCAGCAAACAGGAAAAGCGCTTCCCCATTCAACCCGGCCGCCAGGTTTTCACCGCCAAGCTGGATGATGTCATGTCGTTTGCCCTGGCTCTGGCTGGCATTCAGTCCTGCGGGGAGCGTAGCCAGCGAAAAGCCAAGTTGCTCCAGCATCTGGCCCTGCGCGGATTCCGGCGTCCACAGGTTGGCGCTGTGGGCAGCAGCAGTGTAAACCAGCGCGCTCACCGGTTGTGGTGGCAATGTAAGCTGTTGCTTAACAATGGCTAGTTGCGTTTCAAATTCGGCAATGCGCGCGGCGGCCTGCGTTTCCTGCCCCGTAATCTCACCCAACTGCGTCAGAAGCGCCTGCCAGCTTTTATCGTCGTAGTTGATGACCAGCGTCGGGGCGATAGCTGAAAGCTGATCGTACAGCGCCAGCGCGGAGTCGCCGCCGGTGGCGCTGATCAGAATAAGGTCGGGCATCTGCGCCGCGACGGCTTCGGCACTCGGTTCACCGATATACAGACGCGTCAGCTTACGTGCTTTCGCCACGTCACCCCACTGGCGTAAAAATCCCTGATCGTCAGCCACCCGGTTATTAGGCGTGGTGGCACCGCTGGCAACCACTGGCGCATCAATGGCCAGCAGCGAACCGGTGAGCGTAACGCTGGTAGAAACAATGCGTGCTGGCTTGCTTTCCAGCGTGTGCGTTCCTCGACTGTCGATAATCTGCCGTGGCCAGTCGGCGGCATGGGCTAAGGAGAATCCGAAAACAAAAAGCATGATGAGTAGCCCAGAGAGGGGAAAGCGTCTCACAAATCAGTTCCTGCGATGAGTTATTAATGCTTCTCATTTTCATTATTAAGCCTGAGAGATGCAAGCTTTCATCGGCAATTGTGAAACGGAGGGAGTTGACATAACGACTGTTTGCTTTTAGGTTAGCGTCCGAAAATATAAATGATAATCATTATTAATATCATTATTGGAGGATGGTATGGATACGTCACTGGCCGAGGAAGTACAGCAGACCATGGCAACACTGGCACCGAATTGCTTTTTCTTTATGTCGCCGTATCGCAGCTTTACCACGTCAGGATGCTTCGCCCGTTTTTCTGAACCCGCCGTGGACGGCGACTCACCGGATAGCCCCTTCCAACAACAATTACAACAGCGGTTTGCCGAGGCCAAAGCGCACGGCATCGTTAACCCTGTGATGGTCGGTGCGATTCCTTTCGACACTCGCCAGCCGTCATCCCTGTTTATCCCGGAATCCTGGGCGCCATTTTCGCGCCAGGAAAAACAAAAGTCATCGCGCTATTTTACCGGGCATCAGTCGCTGAACGTGACGGCACGTAAGGCCATCCCTGAGCAGGCCACCTTCGAGGAGATGGTGTCACGCGCTGCGCAACTGACGGCGACGCCGGAAGTCGACAAAGTGGTGTTGTCGCGACTGATCGATATCACGACGGATGAAGAGATCAACAGCGGCGCGCTGCTGGAGCGTCTGGTGGCGCAAAACCCTGTTAGTTACAACTTCCATGTCCCCCTGGAGGATGGCAGCGTGCTGCTGGGAGCAAGTCCGGAACTGCTGCTGCGCAAAGAGGGGAATGGCTTCAGTTCACTGCCGCTGGCGGGTTCAGCGCGTCGTCAGCCAGATGACGTGCTGGATCGGGAGGCGGGAAACCGTCTGCTGGCATCAGAAAAAGATCGTCACGAACACGACCTGGTGACCCAGGCAATGAAAGCGGTACTGCGCGATCGCAGCAGTGAACTGCAACTGCCTTCCTCACCCCAGTTGATCACCACCCCGACGCTCTGGCATCTCGGCACCCCGTTTGTGGGCAAAGCAAATGCGCAGGAAAACGCCCTGACGCTGGCCTGTTTGCTGCACCCGACGCCAGCGTTGAGCGGCTTCCCGCACCTGGCGGCGAAGGCAGCGATTGCTGAGCTGGAGCCCTTTGACCGTGAGCTATTTGGCGGCATCGTCGGCTGGTGTGACGCCGAAGGTAATGGCGAGTGGGTGGTGACTATCCGCTGCGCCAAATTGCACAAAAATCAGGTGCGGCTGTTTGCGGGCGCAGGAATTGTACCTGCGTCTTCCCCGGTGGGGGAATGGCGCGAAACGGGCGCCAAACTCTCCACGATGTTGAATGTGTTGGGCTTGCATTAAGGAGCGATGATGAGCATTCCGTTCACCCGATGGCCTGATGAATTTGCCCGTCGCTATCGTGAAAAAGGCTACTGGCAGGATCTGCCATTGACCGACATACTGACCCGCCACGCCCAAAGCGACGCTGCTGCGGTCATTGATGGCGAACGCCAGTTTAGCTATCGGCAGCTTAATCAGGCGGCGGATCACCTTGCCAGCACGCTCGCTCGTCAGGGGATCAAACCCGGCGAAACCGCGCTGGTCCAGTTGGGCAATGTCGCAGAACTGTACATCACCTTTTTTGCGCTGCTGAAGCTTGGCGTCGCGCCGGTGCTGGCGCTGTTCAGCCATCAACGTAATGAGCTTACCGCTTACGCCAGCCAGATCGAACCCGCGCTGTTGATTGCCGATCGCCAGCACGCGCTGTTTGCGAACGACGATTTTTTGAACGCCTTTATTGCCCGGCAAGACTCTGTTCGCGTTGTGCATCTGCTTAATGATGCCGGTGAGCATTGTCTGCAAGCGGCGATTGAGCAGCCTGCGCTGAATTTTATCGCAACACCTTCACCCGCAGATGAAGTGGCGTACTTCCAGTTGTCTGGCGGGACCACCGGTACGCCGAAGCTGATCCCGCGAACCCATAATGACTATTACTACAGCGTTCGCCGTAGCAATGAGATTTGTCATTTTACCGCCGGAACGCGCTTTTTATGCGCAATCCCGGCCGCGCATAACTACGCCATGAGTTCGCCCGGCGCGTTGGGCGTGTTTCTCGCCGGAGGGACGGTGGTATTGGCCACCGACCCGAGCGCGACGCTGTGCTTTCCGCTAATTGAAAAGCATCAGGTCAATGCAACGGCGCTGGTGCCGCCAGCGGTGAGCCTGTGGCTACAGGCGATCAACGAGTGGGGCAGCAACGCGCAACTGGCCTCGCTGAAGCTGTTACAGGTCGGCGGCGCAAGGCTTTCTGCCTCGCTTGCGGCGCGCATTCCGTTGGAGATCGGCTGCCAGCTTCAGCAGGTGTTCGGTATGGCGGAAGGCTTAGTGAACTACACCCGTCTGGATGACACCCCCGAGCGCATCATTCACACCCAGGGACGTCCAATGTGTCCGGACGATGAGGTCTGGGTAGCGGATGCTGACGGCAACCCGCTGCCGCAGGGGGAAACGGGAAGGCTGATGACGCGCGGGCCGTACACCTTTCGGGGCTATTTCAAGAGCCCTGAACATAATGCCAGCGCCTTTGATGCCAACGGTTTTTACTGCTCTGGCGATCTGATCTCTATCGATCCCGATGGCTATATCACCGTTCAGGGGCGCGAGAAAGATCAAATCAACCGTGGCGGCGAGAAGATTGCCGCCGAAGAGATCGAAAACCTGTTGCTGCGCCATCCGGCGGTGATCCATGCGGCGCTGGTCAGCATGGAAGATGAACTGCTGGGCGAGAAAAGCTGTGCGTATCTGGTGGTGAAAGAGCCACTGCGCGCGGTGCTGGTACGGCGCTTCCTGCGCGAGCAGGGCGTCGCAGAGTTCAAACTGCCGGATCGCGTTGAAACCGTTGAGGCGCTGCCTCTGACGCCGGTCGGTAAAGTCGATAAAAAACAATTACGTCAGTGGCTGGCAGCACGTCCGGCCTGAAGGAGAATACGCAATGGCAATCCCTAAATTGCAGGCTTACGCGCTGCCAACCGCGCTGGATATTCCGGCCAATAAAGTCACCTGGGCATTTGAACCCGATCGCGCGGCGCTGCTGATCCACGATATGCAGGACTACTTTGTCAGCTTCTGGGGTGAAAACTGCCCGATGATGGCGCAGGTGATCGCCAACATCGCCGCACTGCGCGACTACTGTAAAGCGCACAATATACCGGTCTATTACACCGCGCAGCCGAAAGAGCAGAGCGCTGAAGACCGCGCCTTGCTGAACGATATGTGGGGACCGGGGTTGACGCGCTCTCCGGAGCAGCAAAAGGTAGTGGCGGCGCTGGCACCGGATGAAGCGGATCACGTGCTGGTGAAATGGCGCTACAGCGCATTTCATCGTTCGCCGCTGGAACAAATGCTGAAAGAGACAGGGCGTAACCAGTTGTTGATCACCGGGGTGTATGCGCACATCGGCTGTATGACTACGGCAACGGATGCCTTCATGCGGGATATTCAGCCGTTTATGGTGGCGGATGCGCTGGCAGATTTTAGCCGTGAAGAGCATTTAATGTCGCTGAAGTATGTTGCCGGACGTTCAGGGCGCGTGGTGATGACCCAGGAACTGCTGCCGACGCCGGTACCCGCCACTAAAACCGAACTGCGAGCGCTGATCCTGCCGCTGCTGGATGAATCTGACGAGCCGCTGGACGACGAGAATCTGATTGACTATGGTCTGGACTCGGTGCGGATGATGGCGCTGGCAGCGCGCTGGCGCAAAGTTTACACCGATATCGACTTCGTGATGCTGGCGAAAAAACCGACCATTGACGCCTGGTGGACACTGTTATCCCGCGAGGTGCGTTAATGACGAGCTTCGATTTTCAGGGCAAAACGGTCTGGGTAACCGGTGCGGGAAAAGGGATTGGCTATGCCACCGCGCTGGCGTTTGCCCAGGTCGGCGCGCAGGTTATTGGGTTTGATCGCGAATTCTCACGCCAGGATTATCCGTTTACCACCGAAGTGATGGACGTGGCGGACGCTATGCAGGTCGCTGAAGTGTGTCAGCGCAGACTCGCGCAGACCGGGCGACTGGATGTGCTGGTGAATGCCGCCGGAATACTGCGGATGGGTAATACCGACGCGCTGAGCCGCGACGACTGGCAGCAGACCTTTGCGGTCAACGTCGGCGGCGCGTTTAACCTGTTCCAGCAAACCATGGCGCAGTTTCGTCGTCAGCAGGGTGGGGTGATTGTCACGGTTGCCTCGGATGCCGCGCATACGCCACGCATCGGCATGAGCGCCTACGGGGCGTCGAAAGCGGCGCTAAAAAGCCTCGCGCTGACCGTTGGGCTGGAACTGGCAGGATGCGGTGTGCGCTGTAACGTGGTGTCACCCGGTTCCACCGACACCGATATGCAGCGCACCCTTTGGGTCAGCGATGATGCCGAACAACAGCGCATTCGCGGCTTTGGCGAACAGTTTAAGCTCGGCATCCCGTTGGGCAAAATCGCGCGTCCGCAGGAGATCGCCAATACGATTATGTTCCTTGCCTCCGATCTGGCCAGCCATATCACGCTACAGGATATTGTTGTGGACGGCGGCTCGACGCTGGGGGCGTAACCATGATCTGGAAACGGCATTTAACGCTGGAAGAACTGAACACCACCAGTCTGGATACGATGGTGGCGCATTTAGGCATTGTCTATACCCGCCTGGGCGACGAGACGCTGGAAGCGGAGATGCCAGTGGATGCCCGAACGCATCAACCGTTTGGCCTGTTACATGGCGGAGCGTCGGCGGCGCTGGCGGAAACGCTGGGTTCAATGGCGGGCTACCTGATGACCCGCGACGGGCAGTGCGTCGTGGGCACGGAACTGAACGCGACGCACCACCGCGCGGTATCTCAGGGGAAAGTACGCGGCGTTTGCCAGCCGCTGCATCTGGGGCGACAGAACCAGAGTTGGGAAATCGTGGTGTTTGATGAACAGGGGCGGCGCTGTTGCACTTGCCGTCTGGGAACCGCGGTGTTGGGTTGAAGTCACTATTACTCGCGCAATTGCAGGGTTAACAGGTGAATGAAGTGATCCAGTTAACACTGCAATGTAAATAATTAGTGATGCATCAGGTTTGTGGAGTTGTCAGGTTGTTAAATCCGGAAAAGATGTTATAGAAACAAAATGTAACATCTTCTTCTCTGGAACATGCAAACGGATAACAACCATGAATAAATCAGGGAAATACCTCCTCTGGACCGTGCTCTCGATAATGGGTGCATTTGCTCTGGGCTATATCGCATTAAACCGTGGGGAACAGATTAACGCGCTGTGGATAGTGGTGGCGTCGGTCTGCATCTATCTTATCGCCTATCGTTTTTACGGACTGTACATTGCTAAAAATGTGCTGGCGGTTGACCCGACGCGCATGACGCCCGCAGTGCGTCATAACGACGGTCTGGACTATGTTCCGACGGATAAAAAAGTGCTGTTCGGTCACCATTTTGCCGCTATTGCCGGGGCGGGCCCGTTGGTGGGGCCGGTGCTGGCGGCGCAAATGGGCTATCTGCCGGGTATGATCTGGCTATTAGCCGGTGTGGTGCTGGCGGGTGCCGTACAGGATTTTATGGTGCTCTTTGTCTCTACCCGTCGTGACGGTCGCTCGCTGGGTGAACTGGTCAAAGAAGAGATGGGGCCAACCGCTGGCGTGATTGCGCTGGTGGCCTGCTTTATGATCATGGTGATCATTCTCGCGGTGCTGGCGATGATCGTGGTGAAAGCGCTGACCCACAGCCCGTGGGGAACCTACACCGTGGCGTTCACCATTCCGCTGGCGATCTTTATGGGGGTTTACCTGCGCTATCTGCGTCCGGGGCGCATTGGTGAAGTGTCGGTTATCGGACTGGTCTTCCTTGTCTTTGCGATTATCTCCGGTGGTTGGGTCGCAGAAAGCCCAACCTGGGCACCGTACTTTGACTTTACCGGCGTACAGTTGACCTGGATGCTGGTCGGCTACGGTTTCGTGGCGGCGGTTCTGCCGGTGTGGCTACTGCTGGCACCGCGTGATTATCTCTCCACCTTCCTGAAAATCGGCACCATTGTTGGGCTGGCGGTCGGCATTCTGATTATGCGCCCGACGCTAACGATGCCTGCGCTGACCAAATTTGTCGATGGCACTGGACCGGTGTGGACCGGTAACCTGTTCCCGTTCCTGTTTATTACCATCGCCTGTGGTGCCGTTTCTGGCTTCCACGCGCTGATTTCTTCTGGTACCACGCCGAAGATGCTGGCGAACGAAGGCCAGGCCTGTTTTATCGGCTACGGCGGGATGCTGATGGAATCCTTCGTCGCCATTATGGCGCTGGTGTCTGCCTGTATCATTGACCCGGGTGTTTACTTCGCGATGAACAGCCCAATGGCGGTGCTGGCACCGGCCGGAACCGCGGACGTTGTGGCGTCTGCTGCGCAGGTGGTGAGCAGTTGGGGCTTTGCGATTACGCCGGATACGCTGACGCAGATTGCCAACGATGTGGGTGAACAGTCTATTATTTCCCGCGCCGGTGGCGCTCCGACGCTGGCGGTCGGGATGGCGTATATTCTGCACGGCGCGCTGGGCGGAATGATGGATGTGGCCTTCTGGTATCACTTTGCGATTCTGTTTGAGGCGCTGTTCATTCTGACCGCCGTCGATGCCGGGACACGTGCGGCACGCTTTATGCTTCAGGATCTGCTGGGCGTGGTTTCTCCAGGGCTGAAACGTACTGATTCACTGCCGGCAAACCTGCTGGCGACGGCGCTGTGCGTGCTGGCGTGGGGTTACTTCCTGCATCAGGGGGTGGTCGATCCGTTAGGCGGTATTAATACCCTGTGGCCGCTATTTGGTATCGCCAACCAGATGCTGGCGGGAATGGCGCTAATGCTCTGTGCGGTGGTGCTGTTTAAGATGAAACGTCAGCGCTATGCATGGGTGGCGCTGGTACCAACGGCCTGGCTGCTGATCTGTACCCTGACGGCGGGCTGGCAGAAAGCCTTTAGTCCGGATGTGAAAGTTGGCTTCCTGGCGATTGCGAATAAATTCCAGTCGATGATCGACAGCGGCAATATTCCTGCGCAGTACACCGAATCTCAGCTGTCGCAACTGGTATTTAACAACCGTCTGGATGCCGGGCTGACCATCTTCTTCATGGTTGTGGTCGTGGTGCTGGCACTGTTCTCCATTAAGACGGCGCTGGCGGCGTTGAAAGAGGACAAACCAACGGCGAAAGAGACGCCGTATGAGCCGATGCCGGAAAACCTGGAAGAGATTGTCACCCAGGCGAAAGGCGCGCATTAATCACAGGGCCGGGCAGCGATGGCGCTGACCCGGCCGGATTCCTGTCAGGTGGTAAAGATGTTTGATACGTTATCGAAAGCCGGGAAATATTTAGGTCAGGCGGCGAAACTGATGATTGGCGTACCGGATTATGACAACTATGTTGCGCATATCCGTGCGACGCATCCGGAACAGACGCCGATGACCTATGAGGAGTTTTTCCGCGAAAGGCAGGATGCGCGATATGGTGGGAAAGGCGGCGCTCGCTGCTGCTAATGCTCTTAGTTACCGGATGGCGGCGGTAGCCTTATCCGGCCTACATATCGTCTCTGTCACGTAGGCCGGATAAGCGCAGCGTCATCCGCAAATTCACTTTACTTTACCGTCCAGGCTTTAGAGAACCGGCGGTTAATAAACAGCTCCTGTAAGCCATTGATCTGTTTTAGCCGCAGGACCTCGTCGTCATCCATCCCCAGCTCCTTGCCTATTTTGGTATCGTCCCAGCCCAGCAACGCCAGTTCACGCACTATCTCAGACATAGCATGAATTTGGTGACGCCCCCGGGCGCGGTTGTGGCGGATAGTTGCGGCCATGCGGTTATGGCGGCTTCCCTCAAGGCAGGTCACCGGCAAATAGCCTTTAAGGCGCGCTCTCAACGCCGCTTTGCCTGCGCCTAATTCGTGACGATGAAAACCATCAACGATTTCATACTCTTCTTCATTAGATTGCGAGACGACGATAGGCTGGGTGAAACCATCGGCTTCGATAGACTTCAGCAGCAGTTTTTTCTCTGGTGGGGCGACGTTGTTTGGGTTGTAGTCGTTTGGCGCGATACGGTCATTTTTAACCCACAGCACGCAGTCAACCGGTTCTTCACGAAACGGACTGACGCTGTGTATCGCCATTCTGAACTCATTGATCGCCTTAATGCGTTCCTCCTCAGGCAGACTGGCAAGAAAATGCGTGAGTTCGTGTGTTAGTCGTTGTTGCATAAAATTCCCCATTCCTTACGCTTCGCCTTCATGCGATCGCTATAACGTTGATAACTTCTAGGTTTTGTGGGGCTGAAAGAGAGCGCCCGACACCAGTAATCGTTGTTCAGTAAGACCTTGCAGATGCGCCGCCAGGAGGGAATGTCCTTCGTTCCGATATCGCCGGCCTGGGTTTGCGGGATCTCTTTGAGTCCCTTATTTTTGTACCACTGCAAATAGACGGCGATTTTATTGCGGTAATGCTCGGCGGTTTTCTCCGGCATGCTGAACAGCAGTAACATTGCGTAGTCCTGCCAGCTCAAATGTTCCGGCTTGAGAATTTTACGGTGGCCGTAGAAGTGATTATCTTGCCCGGCGTAGATCCCGCCACTTCTCACGCCAGAGACGCGTACGCACATTGCCGCCCAGCGTTTGGGTTCAATAACGTGATAGAGCCATAATCCCTGGCGCTGCTCTGGGCCAAACGGTTCGCAGATTCGCATATAGCGGGCAGGAACGCCGGCCTGATACATCAGGTTATAGAGCGGATTGCACAATTGATTTGTTCTGGCAAACCAGGTC
Source organism: Citrobacter sp. RHB25-C09 (assembly GCF_013836145.1). Classification (NCBI taxonomy): domain Bacteria; kingdom Pseudomonadati; phylum Pseudomonadota; class Gammaproteobacteria; order Enterobacterales; family Enterobacteriaceae; genus Citrobacter; species Citrobacter sp. RHB25-C09. The sequence continues at coordinate 1,339,365 of NZ_CP057483.1, forward strand.
CAGATATCGGCCGTTTTCCAGTCATACAGAGGATAGATATACCAGGTATGACCGCCTGGCGCGGCGGTAGTCCACGGCTTGTCATCGGCAAAACGTTGTTTATGCAGATTAGCAATGGCCACAAAACGGTTATAGGACTCGTCGGCGCGAATGCCAACCATCATTGCAGCAGGGCGTTTCTGTGAAAACCAATCAGCAAATTCGCGAACAAATTGTTCGAAGGTCATGCCCTGTTGGTAGAAGGGGAAATAATGAGGGTCGGTAATAGCGTCTGAGGGAGGTTGGCGAACCCATTGAGTGTCAGGTTCCCAACATTGCCATTCCGGCTGGAATTGAGAAAGTGAATTTTGTGTCGTAAGGGGCAGAGCGACCCAATAAAACGCTTCGATAATATCGGCATACTTTTCACGCAATGTTTCAATATAATTTAGGGTGCATGAAAATTGGGCTTCCCAGTCAATAAACAATATGCTGATTTTTTTGCCTAATTGCCTTGCCAGGTCTGCGGTTAAATGCAGCATTAGTCCGGAGTCTTTACCGCCTGAAAAAGAAACACATACTCGGGGAAGATTCTCGAGCGTCCAGGTAATACGTTCCTGAGCCGCTTCGAGCACATTTTGCTCTAATGGTATTTTATAAATAGACATAATTAGCTTATCCCTTAACGTTACAAGCATAACGTTTGAATATATAACTTTATATAAGATAAGCTCTTTCGCAGAACATGCAATATTTAAATAAATATGCAATATAAATGTATTTCCTAAATGCATTCACAATGTCAATATCCAATATTGCCACATGGATGATACGTAAATTAGCCGTCTCTATTACTCATTCGTGTAATAAAATCAGCAAACCCTTTGTTATTCAGTGAAGCGCGATTATACATATAGTACAGCTGAATAGCGGGCACTGAAAACGGGATCGCAAGTTTTCTGAAACCGAGAAGCGGTTGGTAAAAATCATAAATCAGTTCAGGCAAAAATCCAACGATGTCTGTGGAGGCGATGACATTTGCGATAGCGATCATCGATTTACTACGGAAGCCTATTTTTCGGCCATTCAAAATATTATCCGGATGCGTTTGATATTCCTTTACTCCTGCCTCATCAGCAATAAGAAAGGTGAATTGTTCAGCAAAAATATCATCCAGAGTTGGGTATTCACCCAGTCGTGGATGATCTTTATTGCATAACAGAACGCAATTGATCGGTTTAAACGGGATGCAAACAATAGAGCGGTTGTTTACCGGAGACATGGAGATAACCAGATCCGCTTTGCGGTAAGCTAAAAGATCTTCGGCGGTGTCCTGTGTGGCAAGAATGTCATGGTGCTCAATTTCAATATTATTATCCTGACGGATATAATGAATGATATCCAGAACGTTATCTGATATGACAATTTGTGGGCTATAGATAATGAATTTTTTCTGTAACTCCGTCTCGTGCATAATGTTTAACGTTTGTTCGAGACTATTCAGATTATTTTCCAGGTGATAGTGCAAATTGATCCCCATCGTCGTGGGGGTAATGCCTTTACCCGAGCGAATAAATAAAGGGTCATTTAACTGGGTGCGCAAGCGCTGCAATGACTGACTCACGGCAGAGGGGGTGATGTACAGCGTCTCGGCAGCTTTACTGATGCTGAGATGCTGATAGATACATTCGAAAATGACTAACAGATTAAGGTCGAATTTTTTGAGGTCATAAAGGTTAGCCATTTTCTATCCTGTTATTAATTCATGTTATGACAACATGGCTTATAATTGCCTGGGATTATTTTTCTGTACGCTTTAAGTAATGTGATTTACTTAAGGTGAACTTCAGTTTGGCTAAAATAGCATAACCGCTACGATTTGGGAGAAAAAATTAAAAACTATTCTGGGCGATTATAGTCAAAATAATTATAATCACCCTTGTATATACTACTGGTTACCCATCATGGCATCCAGTTGGGCCTTCTCTGGTAATCCTACAACCTGCTGTAAGACGTTATCCTTATTCATATAGTAGATGGCTGGCGTCACGTTTGCCCCCAGGTCATCCATGATTTTTTGGTTTATGTTAAGGGTCTTCATCTGTTCCGGTGGGACGGATGCGGGAACGCTAAGCGCTAACTTACCGTCTGACGCCTCGTAGTCATGCCAGGTTTGCGCCGGATCTTTCGCCGCTAAGATGGCAGCAGCGGTGGCTGGGCTTTCCGGTTTAATCACGCCAACCAATAATGTGCGCAGTTGTACTTTTCCTGACTCCACCCAGGGGCGGGCCTGTTGCCAGAACTGCTTACAATACGGGCAGAAGGGATCGGCAAACACGTATAACACCACCGGTGCCTCTTTTTTGCCATCAAGGAGCCAGGTTGCCTTTTCCATACGCTGCCAGAGATCGCGACCCGCAGGCGCATAAATCTCTTTTTCTATCAGTTGATTGCTGAGGTTTTCACCTTTCTCGTTATACATGTAACCCGAGATCGCCTGCTTACCGTCGGGCGTCAGGTAAATGGTTACCCCCATGTCCTGGTATTTCCCCAGATAGCCCTTCATTCCCCCTGGCGCGTCAAAGGATTTGATGATTGTAATTCCTTGTTTTTCGATAGCTTTGACCGGTGCAGGGAGCTCTTCGGCCCAGGAGATAAGCGGAACCAGGGCGAGCAGTAATGTACGTTTCAACATCTTTTATCCTTTTAAATCAAAGCGTCTGCGCGTCGGTTGAGTAAACCTATCGCAGCCATAGGTAAGACCTCGGGTGGGGACATTGCCCTTTTAACGGTGCGGTGTTGTAATCCCTCTCGCTGTTACATCCTTTGTTAAGGTAATGTAGAGCGCAACACTAAGCCAGTCTGACTGGCGCTGAAGTTACCTACGGGTAGTTCAGGTAACGGGGCCGCCTGCAAAGGTGGCCCTTTTTACTTTTAGAGTCGTTTAACGTTGGTTCGAGCAGGTTGTTAGTTAACGCTTATTGATTTGATAAAGGAAACGCATTAGCCCTGACAGTCAATATTCGGTAACTTAGCCCTCAACGAAAACACGGAGGAAGTACAGATGTCCTTGATTAATACAAAAATTAAACCTTTCAAAAACCAGGCATTCAAAAACGGTGAATTCATCGAAGTTACCGAGAAAGATACTGAAGGCCGCTGGAGCGTGTTCTTCTTCTATCCGGCTGACTTCACCTTCGTTTGCCCGACCGAACTGGGCGACGTGGCTGACCATTACGAAGAACTGCAGAAACTGGGCGTAGACGTTTACTCTGTTTCTACTGATACCCACTTCACCCATAAAGCATGGCACAGCAGCTCTGAAACTATCGCCAAAATCAAATACGCGATGATCGGCGACCCGACGGGTGCCCTGACCCGTAACTTCGACAACATGCGTGAAGATGAAGGTCTGGCTGACCGTGCCACTTTCGTTGTTGACCCGCAGGGTATTATCCAGGCCATCGAAGTGACCGCTGAAGGCATCGGCCGCGACGCATCTGACCTGCTGCGTAAAATCAAAGCCGCTCAGTACGTCGCTTCTCACCCAGGCGAAGTTTGCCCGGCTAAGTGGAAAGAAGGCGAAGCGACGCTGGCTCCATCTCTGGATCTGGTTGGTAAGATTTAAAAATTTCGATGTCTTTCACGCCATGGCGGCGTTGGCGTCACCTTCTGACCCCGGTCACTTACTTGAGTAAGCTCCCGGGGATCATCAGGCTAGCCGCCTTGCCCTGACGCGAAATCCAAAGGAAATTTAACCATTAAACGGATGCATTTTGCATCCGTTCTTTAAACCCCATGATGCAAGTTGCATTCACGCAGCCTGATAAAGGCAGCTTGCATGATGATGTTTTCAGAGAGGGAAGAAAAATGCTCGACACGAATATGAAAACCCAGCTCAAGGCCTACCTTGAGAAACTCACCAAACCTGTTGAGCTGATTGCGACGCTGGACGACAGCGCTAAATCGGCAGAAATCAAAGCACTGCTGGCTGAAATCGCCGAGCTGTCAGAGAAAGTGACGTTTAAAGAAGATAACAGCCTGCCTGTACGCAAGCCCTCTTTCCTGATCACTAACCCAGGTTCAAACCAGGGCCCGCGTTTTGCCGGCTCTCCGCTGGGACACGAATTTACGTCACTGGTGCTGGCGCTGCTGTGGACCGGTGGACATCCGTCGAAAGAAGCACAGGAACTGCTGGAGCAGATCCGCGATATCGACGGCGATTTTGAGTTTGAAACCTATTACTCGCTCTCCTGCCATAACTGCCCGGATGTGGTGCAGGCGCTGAACCTGATGGCGGTTCTGAACCCGCGCATCAAGCACACGGCAATCGATGGCGGTACGTTCCAGAACGAAATCACCGAACGCAACGTGATGGGCGTTCCTGCTGTTTACGTCAATGGTCAGGAGTTTGGCCAGGGCCGTATGACGCTGACAGAGATCGTGGCGAAAGTAGACACCGGTGCAGAAAAACGTGCCGCTGATGCGCTGAACAAGCGCGAAGCTTATGACGTACTGATTGTCGGCTCTGGTCCTGCGGGTGCGGCGGCGGCGGTTTATTCTGCCCGTAAAGGTATCCGTACTGGTCTGATGGGTGAGCGTTTCGGTGGTCAGGTGCTGGATACTGTTGATATCGAGAACTATATCTCTGTGCCGAAAACTGAAGGTCAGAAACTGGCTGGTGCGCTGAAAGCCCACGTCAGCGACTACGAAGTCGATGTGATTGACAGCCAGAGCGCCAGCAAACTGGTGCCGGCTGCGAACGAGGGCGGTTTTCATCAGATTGAAACCGCTTCTGGCGCGGTACTGAAAGCACGGAGCATTATTATTGCGACGGGTGCAAAATGGCGCAATATGAACGTACCGGGTGAAGATCAGTATCGTACCAAAGGCGTTACCTATTGCCCGCACTGCGATGGCCCCCTGTTTAAAGGCAAGCGCGTGGCGGTGATTGGCGGGGGTAACTCCGGCGTGGAAGCGGCGATTGACCTTGCCGGCATCGTTGAGCACGTGACCCTGTTAGAGTTTGCGCCAGAGATGAAAGCCGATCAGGTGTTGCAGGACAAAGTCCGCAGCCTGAAAAACGTCGATATCATTCTGAACGCGCAGACAACGGAAGTGAAGGGCGACGGTAGCAAAGTAACGGGGCTGGAATACCGCGATCGCGTCAGTGGCGATGTCCACAGCGTGCCGCTGTCAGGAATCTTCGTGCAGATTGGTCTGCTGCCAAACACCAACTGGCTGGAAGGTGCCATTGAGCGTAACCGGATGGGTGAAATCATCATTGATGCGAAATGCGAAACCAGCGTAAAAGGCGTTTTTGCCGCAGGTGATTGCACCACCGTGCCATACAAACAAATCATCATTGCAACGGGTGAAGGGGCGAAAGCGTCACTGAGTTCCTTTGATTACCTGATCCGCAGTAAAACAGCATAAAAAGAAATAAGACTACACCTGCGCAAACCGCCTGCTAACACCAGGCGGTTTTTTTACGTCTGTGGGTAAAATTTCAAACTCTGAAACAATAAAACCTCTCTTTTCTTATTAAAATGCAATTAACCGTTATTCTAATCAAAGAAAGGTTTTCGCATTTTGTTAATATGCCGCCTCTTCTGCATTAATTCATTCTCATTGTGAATGAGAGGTGGTTCATTCATGTTTGTACAAAATAATGCGCTGACGGAATTTGAGTCGTCAGGGCTGCGTTTACGTGATTTATTTATTTCTCATAATACCGATACGCTCAAAGTCGCATGGTCAGCATTATGTTCTGACGCCGCGAGCGAGTTGAGCGACGCCGACTGGCTGGAAGTGGAGTATGACTTCAATGCCCTGTTTGTCGGCCCTGGGAAGCTGACGGCCGCGCCTTACGCCTCGGTGTATCTGGAAGAGGATGCGTTGGTGATGGGGAAAACGACCCTGACCCTTCGGGAGTTTATTGAGAATCTCGGTTTGTCCATAAATAACGAGAATAATATTCCTGACGATCATGTTTCCTATATTTTAGAACTCGTCGTACTGTTGCGGGTTAATTCCATGCAGATGCCGGAATACCGAACCGCGCTCACGCAATTTATTGCTGAGTATGTCGCGATTTGGCTTCCTGCGTTTATCGAAAGAATAAAAGGCAATGCTCAAACCGCAACGCTGCGGAGGGCTGCAGACAAATTATCTAATTGGCTTGATGAATTAAAACGAGATTATCATTATGAGCACTGAACCTGGTCTGCTTAACCGACGCTCTTTTTTGAAGGGACTGATTGCCCTCGGTACCGTGGCGGCGTTACCGGGAGGTTTACTGACGTCTCGCTGTGCAATGGCGCAACCGCCTATTCCTTTTAATCCAAAAACCTACAAAATTTTCCGCAATGCGTGTCCGCGTAACTGCTACGACACCTGCAGCCTGAAAACCTGGGTCAAAGACGATGTCATTACTTATGTGGAAGGTGCGCCTGAGTCGACCTTCACCCACGGTACGCCCTGTGTTAAAGGGCTGAGCTACCCGCGCCGCGTCTACAGTCCGGATCGAATTAAGTATCCGATGATTCAGGACGGGCGCGGTAGCGGCAAATGGCGCCGCATCTCCTGGGATGAAGCCATGCAGCGTATTGCCAGCAAAATGCTGGAGATCAAGAAGAAAGACGGCTCAATGCTGGGCCTGGCGCTGACCAAATACTCCGGTAAGTTCGGTGTGCTGAACTATGCCGTGGAAGGCATGATGTCCTCGCTCGGATATACCACACGCTTTGCCGGAACGCCGTGTTGGCCTGCCGGCATCGACGCCCAGAACTACGACATGGGCGATATGTGGTGTAACGACCCGGAAGATATGGTGAAAGCAAAATACATCATTATCTGGGGGGCAAACCCGGCCTGGTGCTCCATGCATACCATGAAGTACATCTATCAGGCGCGCGAGAAAGGGGCGAAGGTCGTGGTGATCGACCCGCTGCTGTCGCAAACGGCAGCGAAGGCCGATCTCTATCTGCGCGTCCGTCCGGGTTCTGATGGTGCCCTGGCATTGGGGATGGCGCGTCATCTGGTCGATAAAGGGCTGGTCGATCGGGACTTCGTCAATAACTACTCCCACGGTTATCCGGAATTTGAAGCCTACCTGCGTAATCACGTGACCGTGGAGTGGGCAGCGGAGATTTGCGGCTTGTCCGCAGACGTCATTCGTACCCTGGCGGAAGAGTTTACGGCGGTGAATCCGGCGACCGTATGGATTGGTTACGGTATGCAGCGTCACGTTAACGGCGGGGCGAATGTCCGTGCCATCGATGCGTTTGTCGCTATGACCGGCAATATCGGGGTGGAAGGGGGCGGTGCGCGCTACGGCCATCTGCACACCTGGGGCTTTAACTACAACGCGATGTTGCAGACACCGCCGGTGGGTTCCATAGGCATGCCGGGGGCGGCGGGAACAACCAGTGAATTTGGCGGCGATGCCGCTGGCAGCGCGGCGGTGCAGTATTCAGATCGCTCTCTGAACATCAACCAGACGGCGCAGGGCATTCTCGATGCCAACGAGCCGCCGGTGCGTATGCTGTGGGTCGCCTGTAAAAACCCGTTCGCTCAGGACTTTGACCGCAGCAAAATGGAGAAAGCGTTCGAAAAACTGGAGATGGTGGTCTGTGCCGATCAGTTTTTCAACGAAACCGTTCAGCATGCGGATATCGTGTTACCGGTGACCACTGCCTTTGAAGAGTGGAACGTGGATGCCTCTTACTGGCATTACTGGCTTTCAATCAACCAGCCGGCCATTAAGCCGATGTACGAAGCCAAATGTGACCTGGAAATTGCGGTCCTGCTCTCCCGGACGATCAATAAGATGGCGCCTGGCGCCTGCACCTTCCCGCAGGAGTTTGATCACAAGCGCTGGCTGGATCAGGAATTCAACGACGGGATGGCGAAAATGTTCGGTATCTCCTCCTGGGACGATCTGCTGGACGGGCCGAAAAAAGCGATTCTGCCCAGCTCTGCGGCCTGGTACGACCGTAAGTTCAAAACGCCGTCCGGAAAGTTTGAGTTCAAATCTGAGCTGTGTGAAAAAAATGGTCACACCGCGCTGCCGGAATACAAACCGGAAGCGGAAAGCGCATTGCCGTTCCATCTCTTTACTCCGCACGTGCAGTTTGGCATCCATTCGCAGTTTATCAACCTGGACTGGATGCAGGTCTTTTATCCCGAACCGTTTGTGTACATGCATCCGGCCTCCGCGCAGAAAAAAGGCATCAGTGAAAACGATCTGGTTAACGTGTTTAACGACACGGGCGAGGTTGAGCTGCGCGTAAAAGTAACCACCAACGTTCCAGAAGATTTCCTCGTGATGTATGAAGCCTGGTTCCCGAAACGGAAATATAACGTGCAAAACGTTGTCGCAGATACCCCCGCCGATATGGGCTTGATGAAGACAGGGGCACCGGGCGCCGCAATCCATAGCCAGTTCGCAGATGTGAAGCTGATCAGCAAAGGAGCTAGCGCATGAGACGCGCATTTTTAGTCAACAGTGATAAATGCATCGGCTGCCGTGGATGTGCGATGGCCTGTAAAAGCTTCAACCAACTGGAGCCAGAGCGTTTCTGGCGCTATGTCTACCCGCTGGATAAAGAGATTTATCCGCACGAAGAACGGGCGTTTTACTCGCTGGCCTGTAACCACTGCGAGAATCCGGCCTGCCTGGCCGCGTGCCCGGTAGAAGCGTATACCAAACGTGAAGACGGTATCGTCGTCCACAATCCGGAACGCTGCATCGGCTGTAAAAACTGCATTCGTAACTGCCCGTATGGTGCGCCGCGCTTTAACGAAGAGACGCGCAAGGCTGAAAAATGCAGCATGTGTTATGAGCGCCTGGATGTTGGTATGAATCCTGCCTGCGTGAATGCTTGTCCGGTTGGCGCGTTGACGATTATCGATCTGGATGCAGACCCCATTCCCAACAATGCGGTGCAGTATCCACCGGGATTCCCTTACATGCCCAAACTGAATCCGGGGACACGTTTTATTCTCGCACGTCAGCCAAAACAGCCGGGGGACAAATAATGGAAAAGTATGAGTTACCGTTAGTGATCTTTACCGTGCTGAGCCAGATGTCGGTGGGGTTGACGCTGATTCTGACGCTGCGAACATTGCGTGGAGAGCTGGAAGGAAAGCGCGTGTACTGGCTGGTGAGCGGGTTAATTCTGGCGGCGGCGTCTGTGGCTGCGGTATTGCACCTGGCGCATCCGGACAGGGCGTATAACGCGCTGATAAACCTGAAACATGCCTGGCTGAGTCGGGAGATTCTTGGCGCGACGCTCTATGGCGCTGCCATTGGCCTCACTTTTCTGGCTAAAGGACACAAACTTCCGGCGGTGCTGGCCTCGCTTCTGGGCATTGTGCTGGTGGCCGTGCAGGGTATGACCTACGCCGCGCCGGCGATGGTGGCTGTGGCGAATGGGTTGACCATGCTGCTGTTCTTTATCACCGTCTGGGTGATGGGCTGTGCGGTTGTTCCGTTGCTGAGGCTGGCACCTTCGTTAACTGCGCTGCGTCAGGCGATTGGGGTGTGTCTGGCGGTGCTGATCGCTGCGCCGATGGTATGGCTGAGCGGGGGGACGATTATGCAAATGACCGCCCATGCATGGCTGGCTTCTCCGCTGTATCTGGCGAGCCTTGCATGTCTGGCCATCGCGTTTGTACTGACGCGCGGAGGGGAACGTCGGGTTGCGGTGCTGTTTGGGCTGTTATTCGTTGGAATGTTCCTCAGCCGCCTGGTGTTCTTTGGCGATACGGTGAGCACGATTGTGAATATTGGGCATCTGTATTGATGACATCTGACTAAATGTCGGATGGAGGCTACGCCTTATCCGGCCTACAAACCGCACCGTGTCGTAGGCCGGATCCGGTATTTATCGCTTAACGTACCACCAGCACCGGCAGCGTCGCATGACGGACTACGCTTGAGGCGTTAGACCCGAGCAGGTGCGTGGTAATCGACGGACTGCGGGACCCAATCACCACCACATCGGCATTTAACTCTTCACCCAGTTCATTGACCACATCTCGCACGCTACCAAATCGGACATGCTGTTTAATGCGCGAGGGATCAATCGTGAAGTGCCCGGCCATTGTTTGCAGACGGGTTTCGGCTTCATGCTGCAAATGTTCTTCAAAGCGACGAACGTCAGCGGCAAAACGGTGGAGGCTCATGCTGGCTGAACCTGGTAGTACGTGCAAAAGATGAATGATGCCGTCCTGCTGCGCAAGGAACTCGGCGTGACGTACGGCTTTGTCACTTAACTCCATTTCAAAAACATCAACTGGCATAATGATTGTCTTATACATACCCGTTTCTCCCTGTTAATTAATACTCAAATCATTCAAGCATATAATAATTTGCCATTCTGCTAGCTGCCAGTCACTTTTGCACTTCACACCAGATAAATCCTAAAGCGTCTTATCGCAACAGCATTCCTCTCACCCTAGCTACCCTTTATAGACCAGCTGACAACAAACCCATGTATCAGGAGGTTGTATGAAAGCATTGACGTACCATGGTCCACATCATGTCCAGGTAGAGAATGTGCCTGACCCCATTATTGAGCAGCCTGACGATATCATTCTGCGTATTACCGCGACCGCCATATGCGGTTCAGATTTACACCTCTATCGCGGGAAGATACCTCAGGTTAAACATGGCGATATCTTTGGTCATGAGTTCATGGGCGAGGTTGTCGACACGGGACGCGACGTAAAAAACCTTCAACAAGGCGATCGGGTGGTGATCCCCTTTGTGATTGCCTGCGGCGACTGCTTTTTTTGCCGCTTACAGCAATATGCCGCCTGTGAAAATACCAATTCAGGGCAAGGCGCAGCGCTGAACAAAAAACAGATACCGGCTCCTGCCGCGCTGTTTGGCTACAGCCATCTTTATGGCGGCGTGCCGGGAGGGCAGGCCGAGTATGTTCGTGTCCCAAAAGGCAACGTTGGGCCATTTAAAGTTCCGCCGCTCCTGTCCGACGACAAAGCGCTGTTTCTTTCCGATATCTTGCCTACCGCCTGGCAGGCCGCGAAAAATGCGCAAATCGAGAAAGGATCCAGCGTTGCCGTTTTTGGTGCCGGCCCCGTCGGGCTGTTGACGATTGCCTGTGCGCGTTTGCTGGGCGCGGAGCAAATTTTTGTGGTCGATCACCACCCATACCGTCTGCGTTTTGCCGAGGAACGTTACGGGGCGATTGCCATCAACTTTGATGAAGATAACGACGCCGCAGAGAAGATCATTGAGCAAACAGCTGCCCATCGCGGTGTGGATGCCGTGATTGATGCCGTCGGCTTTGAGGCGAAAGGAAGCACGACCGAAACGGTGCTGACCAACCTCAAACTGGAGGGCAGCAGCGGTAAAGCGCTCCGCCAGTGTATTGCGGCGGTGAGACGCGGCGGTGTTGTGAGCGTACCGGGCGTATACGCTGGGTTTATCCACGGTTTCCTGTTTGGCGATGCGTTTGATAAGGGGCTGAGTTTTAAAATGGGGCAAACCCACGTTCATGCCTGGCTGGGCGAGCTTTTGCCACTGCTTGAACAAGGCCTGCTGACGCCGGAAGAAATTGTCACGCACTATCTGCCGTTTGAAGATGCTGCGCGTGGCTATGAGATTTTCGAGAAACGCCAGGAGGAGTGTCGGAAGGTGATTTTGGTTCCGGGCGCTCAGCATCCGGAAGAGGCGAAAAAAAGCGTCACGGGTCTGGTTAACGCGATGCCGGGTGGCACCATTTAAAGGGGCTACCAGTGGTTTTCCAGGTATAGTACGGCCCAGACGATAATCGCCGCCATTATGAGAAACCCTAGCAGTATCCCAACTGAATCGTTCATGACCGCACCTGCCAATGAAACCGATTTAGTGTGAGTGAGGGAGATCAAAAGCGAACCAGGAAGAATGGGTGATTTGCGATAAAGAGGATGCGAATGCATCCTCTGAGTACAGCGGAAAGCCGGGGATTAGCGCAGGAAATCACCCGCCGCTTCTGGCTGGTATTCCAGTTCCAGAACCTCAAGGTGCGTGGATGCGCCGCCCGGAAGTTCCCAATGAATGGTATCGCCGACGCGCAGACCCAGAAGGGCAGCACCTACAGGTGCCATGACGGAAAGCTGAGTATTACTGTCGGTCATATTTACCGGGTATACCAGCGTACGCACACGAATTTCGCCATCGCTAAGATTGCGGAATTTCACCCGGCTGTTCATCGTCACAACGTCAGGCGGCATAGTTTCTGGCGAACACATTTGGGCTCGATCCAGTTCGGCATTCAACGCGTCGGCAATGGGTAAATCAGCATACGCGGGCAGCTCAAGCAGACGGTCAATACGTTCTGCATCAAGGTCGTTAATGATGATAGTTGGTCTGGACATTTCTACTCCATGTCGTCTGTACTGCGTTTTGCCGCAGGTAAATATCCCCAAAAGAAAACCCTCACCGTCAGGCGGCGAGGGTTTAACTCTCCTGATGATACTGAGACTTACCCCATGTTTGAAGTGATTTAGTTCACATTCGGGTAAATAGCTCATAAACACGCGTTAGTATGATTTTTAGGCAAAAAACGTGATCGTTCTCAAAATTGCATTATGCTTTTTAAGCGCTCGCTGCGGGCGCGTTACCCATTCAGCGTTCCGTTAGGGGAGATCTTATGAGCCAGTACGACAAGCTTACTCTGAAAGATGGCAGCTATTTATATTTTAAAGACTGGGGTAATCGCAGTGGACAACCGATAGTGTTCAGCCACGGTTGGCCGCTTACTGCCGATGCCTTTGAGGATCAGATGCTTTTTCTTGGCTCGAAAGGATTTCGGGTGATCGCGCATGACCGGCGCGGACATGGTCGCTCAGCGCAGCCGTGGGAGGGACACAATATGGATCAGTACGCAGATGATTTAGCGGAACTGACCGCCCACCTGAATCTGAAAGAGGCCGTCCACGTCGGACACTCTACCGGCGGAGGCGAAGTAGCTCGCTATATTGGGCGTCACGGGACACAGCGGGTCGCGAAAGCGGTATTAATTGGCGCAGTGACGCCCATTATGATCAAGACGGATTTTAACCCCAACGGCGTCCCGAAAGAGGTCTTTGACGGTATTCGTGAAGGGGTGGTGAACGATCGCGCCGCCTTTTTTTACGCGCTGACCGCCGCGTTTTATGGCTATAACCGGGACGGGGCAAAAGAGTCTAAGGCGGTACGCGAAAGCTTTGTCGAACAGGGATTACAGGGTTCTATCAAAGCGCAGTATGACTGCATCAAAGCGTTCTCAGAAACCGATCTGCGTGAGGACTTGCGCAAAATGACGGTGCCGACGCTGGTTATCCACGGTGATGACGATCAGATCGTGCCGATCGAAACGTGCGGTAAAGCTGCGGCAGATATTTTGCCCAACGCACAGCTTAAAGTATACGAAGGCGGTTCCCATGGGATCTGTACGACGCATAAGCATCAGATCAATGAAGATTTGTTGAATTTTATCCAGTCGTAATATTGTCGAAAACCGGCGCGGTTGTCGCGCCGGTACGCACAATCAGTAACCCACTTTGTCGATAACAAATTGTTTACCGCAGTTGCCCGGATGAGGCTGCGGGACGAACGAGGAGGCTGAAAGCGGGGCGTTAATGGTATCCGCCTTCAGCGAGATCTGAATTTCGGTCAGATACGCCGGGTTGCCGTGACAGCTCAGCTTCACCGCTTTGACGTTCGCTTTGCCCCAGCTTTTGGCAAACGCCGCATCGAAAGCGCTACGGCTTACACGTTTACCATAGTTCTGCGCAAGGAACTTGCCGGTTTCGCTGCTTTTGATCTCTTTATTCAGGCGCACCATTGTGCCGAAGTAGGCGTCGGGATCGAAACCAAAACAGGCACCGTGCCTGGCATATTCGTAGCGTTCGAGACAAGAGCGGCCACCCGCCCCCGGCATTACTTCACTCAGTTTAGCGGCGCTTTCCAGCGACAGGCCGGTTTCCGGTGCTGCGCATTTACGGTTGCCGCGCACTTCCGGCATATTCGGGATGGGGCGTGTGGCGCAGCCAAATCGAATCCAGCGACGCTCATCGACGCCACGCGAAGCTATCGATTTCGGCAAGCCGGGCCATAAGCCGTGAACGGTCAGAAAGTTGACTTTATTGGCCGTCTCTTTTTGCAGACGACACTCGTCAGGCTCACGATTGTCGCGTTCATGCTGGCTCTGACAGAAACCGGTCTGCCAGGAAAGCGCCAGCACGTAGCGGTCAAAATCGCCGTACTGTTTCGCCTGAAGTTCGCTGGCGGCTGACACAGAAAGGGGCAACAGGGAGGCTGCCAGCAACACACATTTTTGCCAAATTGATTTCATGAGGTTGGGACGACTTATAGAAGAACTGAATATTAACTATTTAACCATAAAAAAAGCCCGCGCGGTGGGTTAACCGCGCGGGCTGTAAGCGTATTCCGTGGTTTTGAGGCGAGGATTAGCTCCACATGGCCAGAATTGGCCAGCCAACCAGCAGCAGCATGGTGATGTAGATCACACCAAAGATAGCGCCAAGACGCCAGTAGTCTTTAGATTTCACATAGCCGCAGCCGTAGATGATAACCCCAGGACCGGTGGCATAGGGTGTCAGGCAGCCCATAATCCCGATGGAAAGCACCAGCAGCACGCACAGATGCTCCATCGGTACGCCTGGGATGCCTTTACCAATCGCCAGAATGACCGGCAGCATGGTGGCGGTGTGTGCTGAGAGGCTGGCAAACAGATAGTGGGCAAAGTAAAACACCAGAACCAGTACGATGACCGTGGCGTTAGGTGAGAAGCCCTCAAGATGCGCGCTCATGGTATTTGCGAACCAGTCAATGAACCCGGAGCGCGTTAAACCATTCGCCATTACCACCAGCGTCGCGAGGTTAACCAGCGTATTCCATGCACTATTGTATTTGGTGATGTCTTTCCAGGGCACGACGTGCAGTGCCAGCATCAGAGAAACCGCTAACAAACCCACTGCGGTGGCGTCAATCAGTTCGCCGCCGAATACCCACAGACCCAGGCTCAACAGAACCAGGCCGATCAGCGTCCACTCTTTGCGTGACAGGGTACCCATGGTTTTGAGTTCATCACCGGCCCATGCCGCGACTTCCGCACTGTGAGTGACCTCCGGCTTGTACAGCACGTAAGAGAGCCACGGTGCGACGATCAGTAAAATAATACCGACCGGCAGGAAGCTCAGGAACCACTGTAACCAACTGATCTGAATGCCGGCGATTTTGCTCACAAACTCCAGACCCAGCACGTTTGGCGCTGCCCCTGTGACAAACATAGATGAGCTTAGACTGGTACTGATCACCATCATCCACATCAGATAACCGCCGATACGACGCGCGGAAGGATCGTTCGGAAATGATTTAAACAGCGGGGGCAGGTTTTTAATCACCGGGAACACAGTGCCACCGGTACGCGCGGTGTTCGATGGCGTAAAGGGTGCCAACAGGATGTCGATGATGACAATCGCATAGCCCAGTGTCAGGGTGCGCTTACCCATAAACTTCACCAGGAAGAGGGCGATGCGGCGCCCCAGACCGGTCACTTCATAGCCCAGCGCGAAGATAAACGCGCCGAATACCAGCCAGACGGTGGTACTGGAGAAGCCCGCCAGACCCCACTTCAGCGCCTGCTTACCGGCATGGAATGTCGGGTCAGCCAGCTCTTTGGCATCAAACAGCAGGTAGTTGCTGCCAATCACGCAAATAGTGACGGCGATAAAACTGATTGCTGTCGCCGGAATTGGCTCCAGAATCATCCCGACGATCATCGCGACGAATACCGCAAAATAGTGCCATGCCTGCGGCGGCATGCCATCGGGGACGGGTATAAGAAACATAATCCCCATAACGAACAGGGGAGCTAATAGCTTCCAAATATTATCTTTGGATAAAGACATAAGTGATTCTCCGGAAAGGATCTTTTCAAGGATGATGTGAATACTGGATTTGTGAAATCTGGGCTAAAAACCACGTTACGATCAGCAGATCGGCACTACCTCCGGGGCTGAGGTTGCGTTCGATACACTGCTGGTCGAACTGCTGAAGGGCGTCGATATCGCGGGAGGAGCGAATGCCTCCTGAGCGTAATAACGTGCTGGCCCGCTGCTGTATCCAGCGCAGACCTTCGGCACCACCACGGGAGGCCACATTGGTGTCGCCATTGAGCGAAATCAGCAGCAGCAAGGTGTCAAGAAGGGCCAGTTCAGGATCGCGCCCTTCGGCTAAAAGCGCGCGGTAGTGCGGCAGAGCGTGGCGAATCACTAACGGGTATCCCGCTTCGGCCTCGCCGCGAGCGCCTGTTAACCCCAACTGTTGATAAAGTCGCTGTCCTGCCGTGAGCTGCGGGTTGTTATTGCGTAGTTCGCGCTCGGTCAGGCCACGGCAAAAGGTGGCGGCGATGGTGCAGATACGTTCCGGTGTAATGCACTGATTTTGTTGATGCAACCGACCAATGGCGGCGCACAACAGTCCGAGAGAAAAAATGCTGCCTTTATGCGTATTGACCCCTGCGGTGGCGCGAAACATGTCAGCTTCACAGGCCATTCCTAACGGACGCAAACCATTTAGTACTTCATGCGCCGGGAGCTGTGCGCAGCAGGCGCCGAATTCGATAAATCGCGGTAGCCAGGCCTGAATAGCCAGCGCGCTGCGGTGAAAATCCGTCAGCGACATATCTTTATGCGCACCGCAATTAAGGCGATCGACCAGACCCGGTTTTGGCGACAGGTTGACCTCGGTCAGCATCGCGCGCCACGCCAGGTGGCCATACGCCTCAAACAGCGTGGCGGGAAGGGCGGTGGTTTCAACGGGCATTGCGGGAATCGGCAGCATGAAGCAGCTCCTCCATGTGGGCGAGCAGATCGTCGAGGCTATGGGTTTTTCCGCGTGCGCATTCAGCGGCTTCGTGGCCACACAGCAAACAGCGGCGTGCCGGAAGCGCGAAATGGCGGCGGGAGAGAATTTCGCCATCGGGGGTGAGGACATCGATGTCCCATAAGCGTCCCAGTGGGTGAATGTGTTCAAGCTCGATTGTGGCCAGCTTAATATCACGGGCCGGTGCCTCAATCGAGAGCATACCTTCCGGCCCGCTTGCTGAGGCCAGTGCAGCCTGCTCCCTGATTAACCAGTCCATTTTTTCCGCCAGCATGCGCAGGGCAGTCGCACCGTGATTAAAGATGCGACGGGTGAGATCGCTGTCTTTGATCGGACCTGGCACCACCACGGTAAAGGAGACGAGTGGAATTGGGTGGCGCGTAAGCCAGGCGTGCTGTCTTGCTTGTCTCTCATCGCGACTGGTGAGCAGTTCGTCGATGGAAACCGCATGGCGGGTGGCCTGTTCAGGGAGCAGGTGCATGGGTTATTCCTTCACCTGATGAACAACATCAATCACTGAACCGTCGCGATAGCGCACTACGGCAATCACGCGATCGGTGAATTCAATCGGGCGAGGTTCGCCAGTGAGTTGCTGTGCGCGTTCACGTAGCCACTCAATGGATACCACGTTCATTCCGGCGGCTTTCAGGCGTTCTGCCAGTTCCGGACGTGCCGGGTTGACGGCAATGCCATGATCGGTCACCAGGATATCAACGCTTGATCCCGGCGTGACGCAGGTCAGTACGTTATCCACCAGGGTGGGAATACGACCGCGAACCAGCGGGGCGACAATGATGGACAGCGCAGCGGCAACCGCCGTGTCACAGTGACCACCGGAGGCGCCGCGAATCACGCCGTCAGAACCCGTCAGTACGTTGACGTTGAACTTCGTATCCACTTCCAGCGCGCTGAGTACGACAACGTCCAGACGATCAACAGATGCGCCTTTGGAGCCCCAGTTGGCATACTGGTTAGCGCTGATTTCGATGTGATTCGGGTTACGCGCCAGCGACTCAGCGGCGTTGCGGTCAAAGCTCTGTACGTCCAGCAGCTTGCGAATTAAGCCTTTTTCATGCAGATCGACGATGGTTGCCGTAATCCCGCCGAGAGCGAAATCTGCACGGATATTGCGGCTGCGCATTTTGTCTTCAAGGAAACGCGTGACTGCCAGAGAAGCGCCGCCGGTGCCGGTTTGCAAAGAGAAACCCTCTTTGAAATAACCCGAATTGGCGATGACCTCCGCGGCATTGCGGGCAATCAGCAGTTCGCGCGGGTTGGTGGTCATACGGGTCGCGTCAGCACCGATTTTATCGGCATCGCCGACCTGGTCGATTTGGACGATCAGATCGACCTGATCCTGGGCGATGCTCGCCGGGTTGTGCGGATACGGCAGCAGTTGCTCCGTCAGCAGCACCACCTGGTTTGCGCTTTCGGCATCAACGCGGGCGTAGCCGAGAGAGCCACAGCAAGCTTTACCGGTGTAGCCATTGGCGTTACCAAATTGATCGCAGGACGGGACGCCGAGGAAGGCGACGTCAATAGTGAGTTCGCCGCTTTGTACCAAATGTACGCGGCCACCGTGAGAGTGCACCTGCACGGGTTCAGCCAGAATCCCGCGAGAAATCTCTTCTGCCAGCGGTCCACGTAGACCGGAGGTGTAAATACGGCTAACCACGCCCTGACGGATGTGGCCGACCAGCGGCGCATGGCAGTCGCTGAGTGAACTGGATGCCAGCGTCAGGTTTTTGAAACCCATCTTAGCGATGGTGTCCATCACCAGATTGATGGTCAGATCGCCACCGCGAAACGCATGGTGGAACGAGATAGTCATCCCGTCCTGCAGACCGGAACGGCGGATGGCTTCTTCCAGGTCGGCACACAGCTTTTTGTCGCGCGGTTTTTGCGCTTGCAGGTTCTGCTTGGAGGTACTTTTAAACGTGGAGAGGTCGCTTTCAGCGCGACGATGCCAGTTCGCTACCCGTTCCTGACGTTGAGACAGTTCGTTTTTCTGAGTCATAATCTTTGCCTTATTCTTCGCGGATGCCGGAAAGTTCTGCGCGGGAGAGCACCAGACGAGCACGCTCAATCACCGGGCTGTCGACCATCTTGCCGTTCAGGGAAA
Organism: Citrobacter sp. RHB25-C09; assembly: GCF_013836145.1. Lineage (NCBI taxonomy): Bacteria > Pseudomonadati > Pseudomonadota > Gammaproteobacteria > Enterobacterales > Enterobacteriaceae > Citrobacter > Citrobacter sp. RHB25-C09. The sequence continues at coordinate 1,358,369 of NZ_CP057483.1, forward strand.
CCACCCCCAGACCTTCACGGGCGGCGGCTTCTGCGGCTTCCACGACCAGGCGCGCATGAGTGACTTCTTTTTGCGTCGGGGCATACAGGTTGTGCAGCAGGTCAATCTGACGCGGGTTGATTAGCGATTTGCCGTCAAAACCCAACTGTTTGATGTGTGCGGCTTCGTGCAGAAAACCGGCTTCGTTGTTGGCATCGGAGTAGACGGTATCGAACGCCTGAATGCCGGCAGAACGGGCGGCCTGCAAAATAGAACAGCGGGCAAACAGCAGTTCAGTGCCTTCTGGGGAGCGCTCGGTACGTAGATTGCGCACGTAGTCTTCCGCACCCAGCGCAATGCCGATCAAACGCTCGGAAGCGTGAGCTATTTCCACCGCACGGGTAATGCCTAACGGGGATTCGACGGCAGCCAGCAGACCTGTACTGCCCGGTTCGCGACCGCAGGCCTTCTCAATGCGCAGGATTTCTTTTTCGATGTCGATAACGTCCTGGGCGGTATCGGTTTTTGGCAGACGAACCACGTCAGCGCCGCCGCGAACGACTGCTTCGAGATCGTTAATGCCCCATTCCGAATCCAGGGCATTAACGCGCACGATGGTTTCGACGTCTTTATAGAGCGGGTGCTGCAACGCGTGGTAGACCATGCGACGCGCGGTATCTTTTTCCCTCAGGGCGACGGAGTCTTCCAGGTCGAACATCAGGGCGTCGGCCGGATAGATAAATGAATTGCTGATCATGGCGGCATTGGCACCCGGCACGAACAGCATGCTGCGACGAGTACGGGATTTACGTTGATGCAGTGCGGCGGAAATCATTGGCGATCCTCCCAGGGCAACGCCGGAATATCGCTGGCGCGCGCCAGCAGGGCTTCCAGTCGGGCGCGCAAAATGCAGTCCAGTGCGCCTTTATCATCGACATTCATCTGTACGCCGCGCACGTCATACTGCGCCAGAACGGACAGAATGGTGGCGCGGATCGCCTCACCAAATTGTTTTTCAACGCTGCTGTTTATTTGCAGGTCAATTTCCTGCGTATCGAGAGGGGCGATGCGAATCATCACATCACCGGACTCAAGAGTGCCTGCGACGGCAGCCTGCTTTATTTTCATTTTTCACCTGTTACTAATGCGGGGGTCTTTTGGCGGACCATCGCGTCTGCCGGGGAACGAACAGCCATGTTTTGCAGGTACTGCAATGTGGCCGGCGGAACCAGTGACGCGATAGCCGTGAGATCGTTTTTAACCAGCAATTTGCGAACCAGAGAGGCGGAAATCGGCATCTCCTGGACGCACAGTCGCTCTATTTCCACCAGCGCGATGGGGGGGGCGGGAAGGGTTGGCGTCTCCAGCCAGAAACGCATATCGCGATTGTATTGCGCCGTCACGCTGCAGAAGGGTTCAGTTCCGACGAAGCGATGGGTAATCCTTAGCGCGGGTGCCAGATACTGACGGAATATCTTTAAGTCGATTTCGGTATAGCAATGGTTGATGACGCTCTGTTCTTTAATGAAGTAGCACGGGAAGGTGGCGCGCGAAATGATGTATTCCGAACCGCGATGAACGGTGAGACGCGGAATGTCGGAAGTACCTTTGAGCACCAGGTCGAGCCGGTCCTCATACGGAAAGCGCGATGTATCTTCTTTTACGAGGAACAAATGCAGCCAGTCGCACTGCGCTGCCGCTTGTTGGATCAGGTAGCGGTGCCCGAGCGTAAACGGATTGGCATTCATCACGATGCAGCCGATTTTTTGGCCATAATGGCGCTGCTTGCTCAGCGATTCCGCATAACGTTTCAGGCGCGTAGTGCTGTTTTCCATCAGCACCATGATGCCGGGCACGCTGGTCAGCGTCGAAAAGCCACATTGCTTAAACAGCGCTTCATATTCTGTTTTGGTGTAAATGAAGAGGTGAGTGCAGTGTCTTTCATAGGCGAGGTTAATCAGTTCTGTCGCCAGCGTCAGCGCTAAGCCTTCGCCGCGAACGGATTCGCAGATGGCAACACATTTGATGATATTTCCGGCGATACCACCACAGGCAATAAGGCGATCGTCACGCATGACGGTAATAAATACTTCAACGGTTGTATCCACGCTCAAATCATTGTTTTTCAAAAATTGTGCGATCGCCGCCATTTTTATATTGTCTGAGCGTTTAACGCGTGTGAAATAAGTATTACCAAACATAATAAAATGTTCCTGAGGATATATGTTGTTGCTGCTTTTATGCGATTGTTGTGCAAAGGAGTGAATTGATAACAATTCGTTTCCGTCGGCTATATACGACTTTTGCACAACCCACAATTTCTTTTTCGCGCTGACGTATACATCGTAAGGAGTATTAAGGAGGTAAATTTTGATTTATTTCACAAAGAGTTAGATGGTTTTTATGAGTTTAATGGTGTTAAGTGTTTTAATTATTTTTATCGTAGCTAATTACGTGGTTTTAATTTACTTAATTGATTTATGGTGTGAAATCTGTAACGATCATTATTATTTTGTCTTTGTTGGATTAAAACATTTTTATTACAAATGATAAAATCGAGCACGTAAATAACGCCAAAAAGGAACAATAATGTGGGTTCGGAAAAATAAAAGACCGTTTTCTTTTTTTCGGCAAGTTGCATTCCCGTTGCGAATTTTTTTGCTGATTTTGGTCTTTTCGGTCTTCATTATTGCCGCGTTGGCGCAATATTTTTCCGCCAGCTTTGAGGATTATTTGACCAGCCACGTGCGCGATATGGCGATGAATCAGGCAAAGATCATTGCGGCAAACGATAGCATCATTGCGGCGGTCAAAGACCGTGATTACGTGCGACTGGCGACCATCGCTGACAAGCTGCAGAGCGATACGGATTTTGACTATGTGGTCATTGGCGACAGCCACTCTATCCGGTTGTATCACCCTAATCCGGCTAAAATTGGTTATCCAATGCAATTTACTAAACCCGGCGCGCTCGAGAAAGGGGAAAGCTATTTCATTACCGGGACCGGTTCTATCGGCCTGGCGATGCGTGCCAAAACGCCAATTTTTGATAACGACCATCACGTTATCGGCGTGGTATCGATAGGGTATCTGGTCAGCAAAATTGACAGCTGGAGACTGGACTTCATTCTGCCTATGACAGGGGTATTTATTCTCCTGCTGGTGGTGCTGATGTTGCTCTCGTGGTTTTTTGCCGCACATATTCGTCGCCAGATGCTGGGGATGGAGCCCAGGCAAATCGCCAGAGTGGTACGCCAACAGGAGGCGCTGTTTAGTTCGGTACATGAAGGACTGGTAGCTGTGGATCCGGATGGCGATATCACCGCTATCAACCGTAATGCGAGGAAGATGCTGGGGTTGCCTTCGCCCGGAAGACAGTGGCTGGGTAAGCCAATCCATGAGGTGGTGAATCCTTCGTCGTTTTTTACCGAACAGATTGACGATAAACGCGTGGACGTGATGGCTAATTTCAATGGTCTGAGCGTGATCGCCAATCGCGAAGCGATTCGTTCTGGCGATGAGTTGCTTGGTGCGATTATCAGTTTTCGCAGCAAAGATGAGATTGCCACCCTCAATGCGCAGTTGACGCAAATTAAGCAGTATGTGGAAAGCCTGCGAACATTACGTCATGAGCATCTGAACTGGATGTCGACACTCAATGGCCTGCTGCAAATGAAAGAGTACGATCGGGTCAGAGAGATGGTGCAGGGGGAGTCTCAGGCTCAGCAGCAGCTTATTGACAGTCTGCGCGATGCTTTTGCCGATCGTCAGGTGGCGGGGTTGCTGTTCGGTAAAGTTCAGCGCGCCCGTGAACTGGGTCTGACACTGACAATTGAGCCCGGTAGCCAGCTTTTGCAACTCCCTGAGGGGCTGGACAGCACCGAATTTGCCGCCATTGTCGGCAATCTTCTCGATAATGCTTTTGAAGCCAGCCTGCGCACCGAGGACGGCAACAAGGTTATCGAACTGTACCTTAGTGATGAAGGTGATGACGTTGTCATCGAAGTCGCCGACCAGGGATGCGGTGTGCCGGAAGTACTACGGGAAAAAATATTCGAACAGGGTGTGACTACCCGCGCAGATGCGCCCGGCGAACATGGCATTGGGCTGTATCTCATTGCCAGTTACGTGAAGCGCTGTGGGGGAACGATTACGCTGGAAGACAATCAACCTTGCGGCACCTTATTTACCCTTTTTATTCCGAAAGTGAAGAAGAACAATGACGGAACCATTAACCCTACTGATCGTTGAGGATGAAATGCTGCTTGCTGAAATGCACGCAGAGTATATCCGCCATATTCCCGGTTTTAATCAGATCTGGTTAGCAGGCAACCTTGCACAGGCAAGAATGATGATTGAGCGGTTTAAGCCTGGACTGATTTTGCTGGACAATTATCTGCCGGACGGCAAAGGCATTACCTTGCTGCATGAATTGAATGCCTCCCATTATCCCGGCGGCGTCGTTTTTACAACCGCCGCCAGCGATATGGAAACCGTGTCGGACGCGGTGCGTAACGGTGCCTTTGATTACCTGATCAAACCTATTGCCTATGAGCGGATGGGGCAGACGCTGACCCGCTATCAGCAGCGCAGACGTATGTTGGCGGAGAATGACAGCGCCAGCCAGCGGCAGATTGACGAGATGTTTAATGCCTATGCGCGGGGCGAGCCGAAAGATGAGTTGCCTACGGGGATTGATGTGTTGACATTGAATGCGGTTAAAAAACTGTTTGCTGACCCGCAGGTGCACTATACCGCCGAAACCGTTGCTCTGGCGCTGACCATTAGCCGCACGACCGCCAGACGCTATCTGGAATATTGCTCAAGTCGACACCTGATTGTTGCGGAGATCGTTCATGGGAAGGTAGGACGGCCGCAGCGTATTTACCACGGCTAAAGTTCCGGATGACGACGCTGCGCGTCGTCATCCGGCGTTAACCCTTAAATCAGTTCCCGGCAACCGCAGAAGACGAACCTGGTACCAGGATCTCCGTGGCAACAATCACAATGACCAGCCCAACCAGCACGGGGACAGATGTGCGTTTAACCACTTCGAAGGGTGAAATTTTAGCCATGCCTGCGACGGCAACGACAACGCCAGAAACCGGGGAAATGGTACGACCCAGGTTGGAGGCTTGCAGCATCGGAATGGAGAGATAGGCCGGGTTGATGCCAGAGGATTGCGCCAGCTTCGGGATCATCTCGACGAACGCGTAAAACGGCGCGTTACCTGAACCGGTCGTCACTGCGGCCAGCATCGTTAAAATCACCAGCACCATCATCAGAATGATGCTCGCGGAGCCGAAAGAAGTAGCGATTGAGATCAGACTCTGAATGAAGCCGATCGTGCTCAGGCCCTGGGCAAAAACACCGGCAGCCACTAACAGCATGACAACGTTAGCAAACGCATCTGCCATTCCGCGATAAGCCACGTCAAGACCGGCAAAAACTTTCTTCGTATCAAAACCACGGACAAATTCCAGCACCGCCGCAATGAGCATGCAGAGCACCAGCAGCGTGATGATATGCAGTTGTGGACCCCATTTGCCGTCAAAAATCAGTACGCCGAGGATCGGGGTAAACGGCAGGATCGCATAGTAAGCCGGTGCGGTGGTGGTGATTTCATTCACATCGAGCATTTCATTGGAGACGTTCTCTTTTTTATCGAGATAGCGCTGCCAGAAATAGTGCGCAATCGCCATCCCAATGATGGCGGCGATGGAGATCGGCATCGTTGTTTTAAAGGCAAAATCGATCAGCGGCATTTCGGCGGCTTTCGCAGCCAGCACCACGTCACCGGAAGTCGGCGAAAGGATAATCGCCGCAGGGGAAGCACAGATGGCGGCTGCCGCACCGCGACTGATCCCGACGTTAACCATTACCGGGAATAAAGTCGCCATTAACAACACGCCGAGGCCCGTGGCTGAAGAGACAGCCAGAGACATCAGACAGGCAACAAAGTAGGCGGCGATCATCAGCAGATACGGGGAGTTAATATACTGAAGTGGCTTTGAGGCCAGTTTCACAACCATGTCGTTTGCGCCAATGTGGGTCATATAGGCGGCAAACCCGCAGAGCATCATAATCATCATACCGAGGTCGCCACCGCGACTCATCAGCAGGATCTTCACATACTCAACGATATCGGTCGCCGTATAACCCGTGCTGGTGTTACTGGCGGGAAGGATTTTGTGGCCCATCAGTGCACTGATAATTAGCAGCAACAGGCCGCCAACAAACAGTACGCCCGTAGCGGAGTAGCCTTTAATAATGTAGCGCGCTACGCCCACGGTAACCACGACTCCAATAAGGAGCTCGATAAATGTCAACATTGTTTCCCCTGTTGCTGGATAAGCAAAAAAATGAAAATTAAAATAGCAATAGAATTGTGTGGGAATGTGCCGAATAAAGACGTTTTTCTCGCTGACTAAAGTCAATAAAAGGACGAATTAAAGCAGGTTAATTGCTAATCTTGCATCAGCATCACGGTGTGAAATATCGGAATTATCATTACGTCTGTAAATTGCTGTGTTTCTAATTTGTTATAATTTATGGGGTGTGTTGTTAATCTCCCGGCCTCGCTGCTTACCAGTGAATAACCCTATGAAATTAAATAGATAAAATGCTAAGTGAATTTTTTATTTTCCCCACCACTACACAAAGGCTGCATCTGAAACGCGCGACAGGTAGAACAATCTGAATCTGCGTCCGATTGCCGCGGTTAAGCGTCCGTTCAACTTAATTTTGATACAATAAGCGCTGAACTTAAGAATGGTAATAATTGCAGTGATGGCCTCTAAACACTTTTTCCTCATTTTCTCATTTCTTTTTATCCTGTTGTTCACTCAACCGCAGGCGTTGGCTGAAGATAAAGGCTGGTTTACGACTTTTACGGATAATGTGGCGGAAACCTGGCAACAACCGGAACACTACGAATTGTATATTCCTGCCATTACCTGGCATGCCCGGTTTGCCTACGATAAGGAAAAAACGGATCGCTATAACGAACGTCCCTGGGGCGGCGGTTTTGGTCAGTCGCGCTGGGATGAGAAAGGAAACTGGCACGGTTTGTATGTTATGGCGTTTAAGGATTCCTGGAATAAATGGGAGCCCATCGGTGGTTACGGATGGGAGAGCACCTGGCGGCCGCTGGCCGATGATAATTTCCATCTTGGATTAGGGTTTACGGCTGGCGTAACCGCAAGGGATAACTGGAATTACATTCCCATTCCGGTGTTGTTGCCGCTGGCCTCCATCGGCTACGGTCCGGCGACGTTCCAGATGACCTATATCCCCGGAACCTATAACAATGGTAACGTCTATTTTGCCTGGATGCGCTTTCAGTTTTAACTCATTGCGGGGCGGTAATATTTGCTAACGCAGTGAGTTATAAGCTTATTTCAAAAAATAACGCGACTTTTATCACTTTTTGGCAAAGTTCGACTGGACAAAGTGTACCACAATTGGTGTACTGGTACCCGACACAGCATTTGTGTCTATTTTTCATGTAAAGGTAATTTTGATGTCTAAGATTAAAGGTAACGTTAAGTGGTTTAATGAGTCCAAAGGATTCGGTTTCATTACTCCGGAAGATGGCAGCAAAGACGTGTTCGTACACTTCTCTGCAATCCAGACCAATGGTTTTAAAACTCTGGCTGAAGGTCAGCGCGTAGAGTTCGAAATCACTAACGGTGCCAAAGGCCCTTCTGCTGCAAACGTAACCGCTCTGTAAGCATACGTCAGCAAGATTTCAAAACCCGCCATCAGGCGGGTTTTTTTTGTCTCTAATTCGTGCTGGATGCTGAAAACAGCCAGAATGCCAGCGCGGTCATCGCAAATGACCCCAGCAGGTTGACCAGCACGTTCAGCATCGCCCAGCCAAACCGTCCTTCCTGAAGCAAGAAAACCACTTCAGCGGAAAAAGTAGAAAAGGTCGTCAGGCCGCCACAAAAACCGGTGGTGATCAGCACCTTCCACATCGGGTCGATATGGGTCATGCGACTAAACCACGCCAGCCCCATGCCAATGATAAAGGCCCCCAATAGATTCGCCGTCAGTGTTCCAAAAGGGATGGCCTGATGCATCGGATTAAAGCGCATGCTGAGCATCCATCTCGCCACACTTCCTGTACCGCCACCGATAAAAACTGCTAAAAGGAGTTGTAACACTGCTAAATCCTGTTATTTGACTGGTATAAATAATGAGTGTAACGCCGATCAATCATGATTGGCGAGCGTAAGCAGGTTAACGGGAGGGTTTATGTTCGTTGCTGCCGGGCAATTTGCCGTAAGTCCCGTATGGGAAAAGAATGCCGAAATTTGCGTTTCGCTAATGTCGCAGGCGGCGAAAAACGGAGTCTCGCTGTTAGTGCTACCGGAGGCGCTGTTGGCGCGGGATGATGCCGACCCCGATCTGTCGGTGAAGTCTGCGCAGCAATTAGAAGGCGCTTTCCTCAACAGACTATTACAGGAAAGTGTCACAAACAGGATGACTACCATCCTCACCGTCCATGTACCTTCATTGCCTGGCCGAGCGGTGAATACACTGGTGGCGCTACGTGAAGGCAAAATCGTCGCTAACTACGCCAAACTGCACCTGTATGATGCTTTTTCAATTCAGGAGTCCCGCAATGTGGATGCAGGGAATGCTATTGCCCCGCTACTTGACGTTGAAGGCCTGAAAGTGGGGCTAATGACCTGCTACGATCTCCGCTTTCCGGAACTGTCGATTGCACAGGCGCTACAGGGGGCTGAAGTGTTGGTACTGCCTGCAGCCTGGGTTCGAGGAGCATTGAAAGAGCACCACTGGAGTACGCTGCTCGCGGCCCGGGCGCTGGATACCACCTGTTATATGATTGCCGCAGGGGAGTGTGGGAATAAGAACATTGGACAGAGCCGCATTATCGACCCCTTTGGCGTGACGATTGCCGCCGCTGCCGAAATCCCGGCACTGATCATGGCGGAGATCTCCGCAGAGCGTGTTCGTCAGGTGCGAACGCAGTTGCCCGTACTGCGCAACCGAAGATTTGCGCCACCGCAATTATTATGATGATTTTTTAAACGCTGCTTGATTCACATTGTTACAGATTGCTATTGTGTGCTCGCGTCAAATGACCGTTAATAGACTCAGGTTAATAAGGCGCGCTATGCAGCCTGTTTCAAGTCAAGAAGGTATTTATGGGTGAGATAAGTATTACCAAACTGCTGGTGGTTGCCGCACTGGTCGTTCTGCTGTTTGGTACCAAGAAGTTACGTACACTGGGCGGAGACCTGGGGTCGGCGATTAAGGGTTTCAAGAAAGCCATGAATGAGGACGATGCGGGCAAAAAAGACGCAGACGGTAGCATTCAGGCTGAAAAACTCTCGCATAAAGAGTAATTCCAGGAGCAGGGTGCTCATCCCGTTTTACTCTGACGATAAAAAACCCGCAATTAAGCGGGTTTTTTTATGCTTCAAGTGTAACCATTCATTTCGGAATTACTTCACTTCCATCCCTTTTGCCTGCAAATCGGCATGATAGGAGGAACGGACAAACGGACCGCAGGCAGCATGGGTAAAGCCCATTGCCATGGCTTCCGCTTTCATCTCTTCAAATTCGTCCGGACTGACATAACGCTGAACCGGCAGATGGTGACGGCTCGGTTGCAGATACTGTCCCAGTGTAAGCATGGTGACACCGTGGCGGCGTAGGTCACGCATCACCTCGATAATTTCGGCATTAGTCTCACCCAGACCCACCATAAGACCCGATTTCGTTGGGATCTCCGGGTGCGCTTCTTTAAAGCGTTCCAGTAGCTTGAGCGACCAGTTGTAATCGGCGCCTGGACGGACCTGACGGTAAATGCGTGGCACGTTTTCAAGGTTGTGGTTGAAAACATCCGGTGGCGTCTCGGTCAGAATGTCCAGCGCACGATCCATTCGACCACGGAAGTCCGGAACCAGGGTTTCAATCTTAATTGCAGGGCTCTTCTCACGAATCGCGGTGATGCAGTCTGCAAAGTGTTGAGCACCGCCATCACGCAGATCGTCACGATCTACAGAAGTGATAACCACATAGCGCAGCGCCATATCGGCAATGGTTTGCGCCAGCTTAGTGGGTTCGTTCGCGTCCGGTGCCACAGGGCGACCGTGGGCGACGTCACAGAAAGGGCAGCGGCGGGTGCAGATGGCACCGAGGATCATAAACGTGGCGGTGCCATGGTTAAAACATTCCGCCAGGTTCGGGCAAGAAGCTTCTTCACAAACAGAATGCAGGCCATTCTTGCGCATTGCGGCTTTGATGCCCTGGATACGAGTGGAGTCCGCTGGAAGTTTAATTTTCATCCATTCCGGCTTGCGCAGCAGGGCTTCGCGCTCTGTTGCCACGTTTTGAACCGGGATAAGGGCCATCTTATCGGCGTCGCGGTATTTAACACCGCGTTCCATCACAATGGGTTTACTCATAGCGTGCGTGTTCCAGTTGCGAATAACGAAGGAAAGCGTTTTAATTCAAGGGAATGTTGTATTTATCAACTATTTTTGAATTCACTACACGCAGTATATCATTGAAACGGGCCATAAAGCAGCCTGACTGGCTGGCAAAATGTAAAATAGTTGTTGTTTTGTGCCATTTCGCCCCTGACAAGTTGTGACGACGTAGTAACATTTCTTTTTCAGAATGCGTCACGGATCGTAGCGATAACGTTTTCAAGAACCGGATCGCGCAGGCTCAGTTTATTGTAATGCAATGAGAAGTCGATTTTCTCACAGTTCAGTAACGCATAAGGCAGTCGCTGAAGTGGCCAGCAATGACTGAACAGATTGAAAAAGCGTGCGGGCATAATGCCCAGTAAGTCCGTTCCTGCAATGAGCGATGCGGAAGTAAATACGTTATAACTGCTAAAGCTGATTTGCCGGTTGGGAAACATTTCAAGAATACGCTGACGCAACTGCGCATAGCTTTGTCCTTCTACCATCAGCAGGCTGTGATACGCGGCGTTAATAGTCTCCTGCGTTAGCGGCGAAGTCAGTGCTGGGTGTCCCTGACGGCAAATCAGTTCGATATGGTCAGAGAATAAGATATGTTTTTGCACCACGCGATTGCTGTAGACATGGTTATCAATGATCAGGTCCGTCTGAAACTGACTGAGCTGTAATTCCGCATCGTATACCGGAATGTTACGTAACAAAAGGTGAGGAAACCGCGCTTTGACGGCCTGATAGATAGTCGGCATCACCAGCGCGCCGATAGAAGGCGTCGTGCCAATTGTGATCGTCCGTTTCTTGTCGTAGCTGCCGGTCAGATCAAGCGCGCCGAGAATAGACTCCAGCCCCTGGCTGATATACTCATGAAGATGAGTGGCATAAGTGGTCGGCGTGACTCCCTGGCCTTTTCGAATAAACAACGGATCTGGAAATATAACGCGTAATTTCTGAATGGACTGGCTAATTGCTGAAGGGGTAAGGTTGAGTATTCTTGCCGCATTCACAATGCCCTTGTGGACATACACGGCTTCAAAAATAGTGAGTAAGTTTAAATCTATATTTCGCAGCGTCCTGAAAATTTGCGGTTTATCATCGGGTCGATGTTCATATAAATGTTCTTTGGGTTTGTTATTATCAGTCACGCTTGCGCTCCGTATCCATTCAAATCACAAATAATGGTAAAATTATAATTTGTACCTTGTATATTATTTTCCCACTATTGGTCGTCTACAGGTGTCCATAACCTGTTAGAAATGATACAAATTGAAGCTTTTTTGCCATGTGCAGTGAAAAATGCACATCTCCCTTTTTAAAGGAGTTAAGACGTTAAAGACTCAACTTAAGATATAAAGAAAATATAGAATCCAGGCGGCATTGTAAAGCATTAGGGCGAGTGATGAGATATGACCCAGCGTTTTTCTGGGTCATTTTTATCTGGGGTTAAGCAGGGATATATTCGTAAGGAGGATTGTTTAGCAGGGCTAAAATATTCGCTAATAATCTTGGTTGGATATTATCAGGGGTGGCGTTATTATCCCATTGAGATATTTTTGCCATTTCCATTCCGGCATAACCACAGGGGTTAATACGCTGGAAAGGTGAAAGATCCATATTAACATTCAGCGCAAGACCGTGAAATGAACAACCGCGACGAATGCGCAAACCGAGAGAGCAAATTTTCTTGTCACCAACATATACGCCGGGAGCATCGGCACGCGGGTGTGCTTCAATCCCCAGTTCGGCGAGCGTGTTGACCACGGTTTGTTCGAGCAATGTCACCAGTTCTCGCACACCCAGCTTACGACGCTTCAGATTCAGCAGAACGTACATCACCTGCTGACCCGGTCCATGATAAGTCACCTGACCACCACGATCGCTTTGAATGACCGGAATATCTCCCGGCATCAGAATATGTTCCGCTTTGCCGGCCTGACCCTGGGTGAACACAGGATAATGCTCAACCAGCCAGATTTCATCGGCGGTGCGATCATCGCGAGTATCAGTAAATTCGTGCATGGCCTGGGAGACGGGCTCGTAGGGCTGAAGACCGAGTTGGCGGACCCGTATTTTATCCTGAGACAAAACAGCATCTCCGTACAGAATGAATAGATGAGGAAGCGAAGTATATCACAGAGGGCAGGGGAAGGGGGTGAGTTACCCGGACGACGCCGAGTAACTCCCAGGGGAAGGCTTACAGCACCATGCGTACGATTTCGATGTTACCGAGTTCTTCGTACAGTGTTTCAACCTGCTCAATATGCGTTGCGTTGATGGTAATGGATACCGAGTGGTAATTGCCTTTGCTGCTTGGTTTTACCGTCGGAGAGTAATCACCTGGCGCATGGCGCTGTACCACTTCAACCACCTGTTCAACCAGCTCCGGTAACGCCTGCCCCATAACTTTGTAAGTAAAAGGAGTAGGGAATTCAAGCAGTTCGTTAAGTTTGGTTTTCATGTCAGCTCCGGCATAGCGTAAAAAAAATAACAACTCCCGCCAGAGGGCGGGAGTTTTACTGATGCATAGTATATGGGGACGGAAATCACACTTTCAAGTGCTCAATTTTTAACCAAACCAGTGATGGAACATTAGTTTAATGTAATCAATGATTTTGCCAAAGAAGTTGCCTTCCGGAATTTCCTGGAGCACAACCAGCGGGCGCTGTTCAATGGTTTTACCGTCAAGCTGGAAGTTAATCGTGCCCACCACCTGATTTTTCTGCAGCGGCGCATGCAGCTCAGCGGCATTCAGCACATAGCTGGCTTTCAGGTCTTTCATACGGCCACGCGGGATCGTCAGATAAACGTCCTTATCAACACCTAATGAGGCGCGGTCAGTATTACCAAACCAGGCCGGTTCGGAGGCGAACTCTTTGCCTGCTTTCAGCGGACTCACGGTTTCAAAGAAGCGGAAACCCCAGGTCAGCAGTTTCTTACTTTCGGTTTCGCGGCCTTTATAGGTGCGACCACCTAACACGGCAGAGATCAAACGCATCTGGCCTTCCGTCGCGGAGGCCACGAGGTTATAACCGGCTTTATCGGTATGCCCGGTTTTGATGCCGTCGACGTTCAGGCTGTTATCCCACAGTAGACCGTTGCGGTTCATCTGGCGGATGCCGTTAAAGGTGAACTCTTTCTCTTTGTAAATCGTGTATTCATTAGGAACGTCACGAATCAGCGCCTGACCAATCAGCGCCATATCACGCGCAGAACTATACTGACCGTCGGCATCCAGGCCATGAACCGTCTGGAAGTGGGTATTTTTCAGACCCAGCGCATTAACGTAGCTGTTCATCAGACCCACAAAAGCGTCCTGGCTACCGGCGGCAAAGTCGGCCATCGCCACGCAGGCATCGTTGCCGGATTGCAGGTTGATCCCACGAATCAGCTGTGAAACCGGAACTTGCATACCCGGCTTCAGGAACATCAACGAGGAGCCTTTGAATACCGGGTTGCCGGTGGCCCAGGCGTCGTTGCCGATGGTAACCAGATCGGTTTCTTTGAACTTACCTGCTTTCATCGCCTGACCAATGACATAGCTGGTCATCATCTTGGTCAGACTGGCCGGATCGCGACGGGCGTCGGCGTTTTGTTCCGCCAGCACTTTACCGGAGTTGTAATCGATCAGGATGTATGACTCCGCGTCGATCTGCGGAACACCCGGGATCATGGTTTTGATATTCAGGTCATCGGCCTGCGCGCCAGAGACAGCGGCGGTGCAAAGAACCGTGGTGAGCGCCATGCGCTGCATGAAACGAGCGGAAAAAGTGGTCTTCATGGTCTGAACTACGACGTCCGTGATGGAATTGAAAAAGTGCCCTACTATAGCAAATGCAATACCGGCAGGCATCTGACTTTCCTCGTGACTTTGTTAACGAACTTAACGTCACTTACAGAAACTCACAAACCAGATGCCTTTGTAACGTTATTGTGCGCCAGTAATGAATGACTGAAGTTGAGCTTCGGATTGTAAACGCTGCTGTAACGCGCTGGCTTCGGCTTTGCTGGCAAAAGGCCCAAGTTGAATTCGCCAGACGGCACCGTTCTGCGTGACGCGTCCCGGTACGCCGAACTGCTGGCCGAGCCGCTGTTGAAATTGCTGAGCACGAGCCTGATCGCTCACTGCGCCAACCTGCACGACATAGCCGCTGGTGACCGCTGGGGCGGCAACAGGCGCTGGCGCTTCGGCCGGGGTAGACGTTGGCGCGGTAACCGGTGCAGGGGCCGCGGGTTGCGGCGCAGGCGTCGGTTCGCTACCTTCCAGAACGCCGGCGGCGAGTGTTGTCGGTGCGCCGAGGAAGCCGCTGCTGTTTACGGGGGCACCTTCGCCACCTTGGCTTTGTAAGGTGGAATTGCTAATAGCGCGAACTTCACCCTGTGGTTGCATCGGTTCGGGCGCTGAAGATGCGCCTCCCATTCCCCCGCTCAGGTCGGGGCGGGCGGGCAGGGCATAGGTCTGTTTCGCTACCGTGGTGCAGGCCATGCCAGGTCCGGAGAGCGAACCGTCCTGCGCAACGATAATCGGGTCGATTCGCACTTTGGTATTATTGGAAGTGTTCAGGCGATCGGCTGCGGCGCGAGAAAGAGAAATGACCCGATCGTTACCATAGGGGCCACGATCGTTAATGCGAACGACGATCATTCGGCCATTCGCGAGGTTTGTGATCCGCGCATAGCTTGGGATCGGCAGCGTCGGGTGTGCTGCCGTCAGTTGCATAGGATCGAATGCTTCACCGGAGGCGGTCAGATTGCTACCCGGCTCCGCATCATATATGGCAGCCAGGCCGGCCTGACTAAAGCGTGAGGCATCCTGCACAATTTTGTAGCTCTTACCGTCTCGCTGGTAATCCTGATTCGCGGTTGGGCTGAGCGATTCGAAACGGGGATCCGCTCCGCTGATTTCAACGACAGGCCCGTTGCATACCGCAGGCGCTGGCGCGACGGCAGTTTGCTGCTGACCATCATCATTCGAACACGCCGCAAGCATTCCAGCCGCGATGCAGATTCCAATCCACTGCTTACGCATTACGCACCCCTTACACGCTTTTTGATAACATTTTTCTGTGAGTATGGATCGACATAACAATCCCGAACCCGGCCATCAACACAATCAATGCTGAGCCTCCGTAACTGACCAGCGGTAGCGGAACGCCTACAACGGGCAGAATACCGCTTACCATACCAATATTAACGAAGACATAAACGAACAAAATTAACATTAGCCCACCAGCCATGACACGGCCAAAGGTGGTTTGCGCGTGGGCGGCAACCCACAGTCCACGCATAATGAGCAGAATATACAACGCCAGTAAGATCAGTATGCCAACCAGTCCAAGTTCTTCCGCCAGAACGGCGAAGATAAAGTCAGTATGGCGCTCCGGCAAAAACTCCAGCTGCGATTGGGTACCGTGCAACCATCCTTTACCCCGTAAGCCGCCGGAACCAATAGCGATTTTCGACTGAATGATATGGTAGCCGGCACCTAGCGGATCGGTTTCCGGGTCCAGCAGCATCATCACGCGCTGCCGCTGGTAATCGTGCATCAGGAAGAACCACAGGATCGGGATGAACGCTGCAACTAATACCACCGCAACGCCAATTAAGCGCCAGCTTAGTCCGGAGAGGAACAGCACGAACAGGCCGGATAGCGCGACCAGAATCGAGGTGCCCAGATCCGGTTGAGCAGCAACCAACAGCGTCGGCATAAAAATCAGCACTAACGCGATAGCCGTGTTTTTAAGCGACGGGGGACAAACATCGCGGTTGATAAAGCGCGCGACCATCAGCGGAACGGCAATTTTGGCAATCTCAGACGGCTGGAAGCGGATGAAGCCTAAATCCAGCCAGCGCTGCGCGCCTTTAGAGATTGCCCCAAAGGCATCGACTGCCACCAATAAAATAATACAGACGATATAGAGATAGGGCGCCCAGCCTTCATATACGCGCGGCGGGATCTGCGCCATGACCACCATGATCACCAGCCCCATTGCGATCTGCCCGATTTTACGCTCCATCATGCCAATGTCCTGGCCGCTGGCGCTCCAGATGACCAGAGAGCTGTAAACCAGCAGTGCGAGCAAAATCAGTAACATGATGGGATCAATATGCACTTTGTCCCAGAATGTTTTTTTGTTTGGATTATCCGTCATGGTTATTGATCCTCTGCCGCTGTAGCCGCTGGATTTTCAGCGGGCAGATCGGTGTTGTTATCGCCCAACATGATGTGGTCAAGAATTTGACGCATAATGGTACCGACTGCAGGGCCCGCGCCGCCGTTCTCGAGAATGATGGCGACGGCAACCTGTGGATTGTTATACGGCGCAAATGCTGTCATCAGCTTATGGTCACGCAAGCGTTCGGCGATGCGGTGCGCGTTATACGTTTCGTTGGCTTTCAGACCAAAGACCTGGGCAGTACCGGATTTCGCCGCGATTTTATAAGGCGCACTGGCAAAGTATTTATGCGCAGTCCCGTTACTCCGGTTCGCTACACCATACATACCGTCTTTTGCCAGTTCCCAGTAACCCGAATGAATGTCGCCGACTGGCGGTTCATGTGGCTGGATCCATGGCACTTTTTTACCGTTTTCCGTCGTACTCATCAGCAGATGGGGAACCTTAACCACGCCATCGTTGATGAGAATCATCAGGGCTTTGCTCATCTGAATGGGGGTTGCCGTCCAGTAGCCCTGACCGATACCCACTGGAATGGTATCGCCCTGGTACCACGGTTTCTTAAAGCGTTTTAGCTTCCAGTCGCGCGTTGGCATGTTACCGGAACGCTCTTCGGCCAAATCGATGCCGGTATAGTCACCGTAGCCAAATTTCCGCATCCACTCTGAAAGGCGGTCGATCCCCATGTCGTAGGCAATCTGATAGAAGAAGGTATCGGCGGACTCCTCCAGCGATTTAGTGATATTCAGATGACCATGACCCCATTTTTTCCAGTCACGGTAGCGCTTTTCTGAACCTGGCAACTGCCACCAGCCGGGGTCGAAAAGGCTGGTATTACGCGTAATCACGCCGGCACTCAGTGCAGAAACTGCGACGTAAGGTTTCACCGTGGAGGCCGGAGGGTAAACCCCCTGCGTTGCGCGGTTGACCAGCGGCGTGTTGGGATCGTTAAGCAAGCCGGAATAATCTTTACTGGAGATGCCGTCGACGAACAGGTTCGGGTCATAGCTGGGCATCGAAACCAGCGCCAGCACGCCGCCTGTGCGGGGATCGGTTACAACGACCGCTGCACGACTTCCGGCGAGCAGGGTTTCAATATACTGCTGAAGTTTAAGATCCAGCGTCAGGTAAATATCGTGTCCAGCCTGA
This sequence comes from Citrobacter sp. RHB25-C09, assembly GCF_013836145.1. NCBI lineage: Bacteria > Pseudomonadati > Pseudomonadota > Gammaproteobacteria > Enterobacterales > Enterobacteriaceae > Citrobacter > Citrobacter sp. RHB25-C09. The sequence goes on from NZ_CP057483.1 coordinate 1,376,130, forward strand.
GGCGGCACTTCTTTTAACTGGCGGATCACGCGGCCACGGTTATTAACCTCAACCTCTTCGTAGCCCGTCTCTCCATGCAGCGCGTCTTCATAGTAGCGCTCAATACCCAGCTTACCGATGTCATGCGTGGCGGCGTAGTTTGCGAGCTTACCGTCTTTGTCCAGCCGCTCGACGTCTTTATCGTTAATTTTCGATACATAGCCAATGACGTGGGTGAGGGCGGAACCGTAAGGATAATAACGCCGCTTATACCCTTTTACTTCCACGCCAGGGAAGCGATACTGGTTAACGGCAAAGCGCGCCACCTGCACTTCAGTCAGGTTGGTTTTAACCGGTATGGAGGTGAAACGATGCGAGCGGGCGCGTTCTTTCTTGAAAGCGGCAATATCGTCGTCAGAGAGATCCACGACGGTACGCAGTGCGTCCAGGGTTTGCTGAATGTTGTCGACCTTCTCCGGCATCATTTCGATTTGATAGATGGTGCGGTTCAGGGCGAGAGGAATGCCGTTACGGTCGTAGATAATTCCCCGGCTGGGGGCAATCGGCACTAGCTTGATGCGGTTTTCATTCGAGCGAGTCTGATAATCAGTAAAACGGACAATCTGCAGGTTATAAAGATTGGCAATCAGCACGCCAGAGAGCAGCAATATACCCAAAAAGGCGACCAGCGCCCGCCGCACAAATAGCGCGGACTCAGCAGTATAGTCGCGAAAAGAATTCTGTAGTTTCATCCGCTGCGTAGTCTACTCAAGCTCAATGATCACTCACGGTGATAAGGGTGGTTAGTGGTAATGCTCCACGCCCGGTACAAACTCTCTGCCACCAATACCCGAACCAGCGGGTGAGGAAGGGTTAATGCAGAGAGCGACCAGCTTTGTTCCGCAGCCGCTTTACAGGCAGGCGATAATCCCTCCGGCCCACCGATTAACAGACTGACATCACGACCATCCAGCTTCCAGCGTTCCAGCTCAGTTGCTAATTGCGGCGTGTCCCAGGGTTTACCGGGAATGTCCAGGGTGACAATGCGGTTTTTACCTGCGGCCGCCAGCATCTGCTCACCCTCTTTATCAAGAATGCGTTTGATATCCGCGTTCTTGCCGCGTTTGCCTGCTGGAATTTCAATCAGCTCAAAAGGCATATCTTTCGGAAAACGCCGCAGGTACTCGGTAAAACCGGTTTGTACCCAGTCGGGCATTTTCGTGCCAACCGCGACAAGTTGAAGCTTCACGCATTAACTCCAGAGTTTTTCCAGCTCATACAGGCGACGGCTCTCTTCCTGCATAACATGGACAATCACCTCACCCAGGTCGACGACGATCCAGTCAGCGACGCTTTCGCCTTCCACGCCCAATGGCAGCATACCTGCGGCACGGGATTCCTGAACAACGTGGTCCGCGATAGACATCACGTGACGGCTGGAGGTACCGGTGCAGATGATCATGCAGTCGGTGATACTGGATTTGCCCTGAACGTCTAAGGCGATGATGTCCTGACCTTTAAGGTCATCAATTTTGTCGATTACAAAATCCTGGAGTGCTTTACCCTGCAAGTTTTCCCCCTGGGAACATAAATGATACAAACAAGCCCGACAGTATACCTGAACCTGTATGATATCGGCACAACTGTCATTGAACCGCTATTAAGAAGGCGGGCTATCATCCCACCCCTGGCAACATTATGCATCGCCATTTTTGTAAAACAATTTCTGCGAAGTGCTGCCGGGCGGGAAAAGTCTGGCTGCGGAGGATAACAGCCTGTCAGGGGGTGTCAATGGGCTGAACGGCTGTGAGGATAAAAAACAGAGGATTCATTCGCCGGGGTGCCAGACAGCTCTGCTGTTTAAAACGCGAAGCGTGGCGAAATTGTCTGATAAATCAATTGCACTCCAGCACCCTTGCTCAACGCGAAAGTTCCACATAGCGGCGGCGGGAAGCGATAGCAGACGGGCAATTAACAGGCTTAGCACGCCCTGATGACTCACCATCAGCACGTGGGGGATATGTTGATAGTCCGCCAGTTGCTGGATAACCTGTTCAATGCGCTGAGCGAAAGCGCTAAATCCTTCGCCGTTGGTAGGAACGCCATTTTGCCAGTCGTTGCACCACGCCGCATAGTTTTCAGCGTCTTCAATGACCAGGTCCCGGTGATGGCGCATTTCCCAGTCGCCAAAAAACATCTCGTTCAGTTCGGGTTTCACCTGGAGCGGGAGATCGCGCCCCGCCAGCACCAGTTGCGCCGTACGCTGCGCGCGCTCCAGTTCACTACACAGTACCTGCTCAAACGGGACCTGGGCGAGTAGGGTATTCAGGGTTTGCGCCTGGGCAACGCCGCGTTCGGTCAACGCAGTGGGCGCATGCCCGCTATACAGTCCTGCCACATTGGCTTCAGTTTCACCATGACGAACTAACCAGAGTCGCATTTTTCCCTCACAATACGAATTCGCGCAAAACATGATATTCGCCCTGATTGCGCACGGTAATTTCTTTAAAATACGGTCTTTTAGCGGGAGCGGCACGATGTCTTTATTCAAAAGCGCGCACGGTGGCAACACCCGGGAGGCCGCTGAACTTCTCGGTATTTCTACCGAACAGTTGTTGGATTTTAGCGCGAATATTAATCCGCTGGGTATGCCTGAGTCAGTAAAACGCGCCATTGTCGACAATTTGCACCTGGCGGAGCGCTATCCGGACGTGGAGTACGCGCATCTGCACCAGGCACTGGCGCGGCACCACCAGATTCCTGCCGACTGGATCCTTGCCGGAAACGGTGAAACAGAGGCCATTTATACGCTGGTGGGTGGCCTGAGGCCAAAGCGGGCCATGATTGTGACGCCCGGATTCGCGGAATATCGCCGGGCGTTGCAGTGTAGCGAATGCCACATCGATGAGTTCGCCCTGCGGGAAGAGAACGGCTGGCAGTTGACCGGGGAAATTCTTGATGCGCTGACGCCTGATCTGGACTGTTTGTTTTTATGTACGCCTAATAATCCCACGGGATTGCTGCCTGAACGGGCACTGCTTCTGGCGATTGCAGACCGTTGTAAGTCTCTGAAAATTTCACTTATTCTGGATGAAGCGTTTCTTGATTTCATTGCGGAAGAACCGGGATTTATTTGCGTTTTACATGATCATCCTCATATTTGGGTGCTGCGATCGCTAACGAAATTTTACGCGATACCCGGGCTGCGTCTGGGTTATCTCATCAACAGCGATGTACAGGCCGTCGCCGCAATGAGAGCGCGGCAGATGCCGTGGTCGATTAATGCGTTTGCGGCTCTTGCCGGAGAATCAGTGCTTGAAGATACCATTTATCAACAGGCGACCTGGCAGTGGCTGCAAGAAGAAGGGCAGCGTTTTTATCAGCAACTCTGCACGCTGCCTGGGCTGACGGTCTACCCGGGCCGGGCAAATTACCTGTTACTGCGCTGCGAGATCGATCTTCAGCAAGCGCTGCTGACACGGCACATTTTGATTCGCAGCTGCGCCAACTATCCGGGACTGGATAAGCGCTTTTTTCGCGTGGCAATACGCAGCGTCGAAGAGAATAACCGCCTGTTGTCAGCGCTTTCGGAGATACTCAGCGATACAGGCCATGCTGATTGATATACTCCAGCACCGCTTGAGGCATCAGATCGTCACACGGTTCGCCCTTTTCCAGACGTTCACGAATCAGGGTGGCGGAGATATTGAACCACGGCGTTTCCGCCAGATAGATTTTCCCGGCGGGAAGTTGGTGCAGGTCATCCGGCGTGTGGGTCAGATGGTGTTCCAGCCACCGCTGATGCTGTTCCTGCGCCATTTCGAGAGGATAGCCAGGACGGCGGCAGACAATCAGATGCGTATTGTCGAGAATGGTTTCGTAGTCGTGCCAGGTGGGGAAAGTGAGCAGGGAATCCTGGCCGATGATAAACGCCAGCGGTGCTTCCGGCCCCTGTTCTTCACGCCAGATTTTCAGCGTCTGGGCCGTATAAGAGGGCGTATCGCGACGGAGTTCGCGCTCATCAAGGATAAAAAGCGGTTTGTTGGCAATCGCCAGTTCCAGCATCGTCTTACGCTGTGTGCTGGTGGCTTCAGGCTGTGGACGATGAGGGGGAACATTGTTTGGCATCACGATGACGCGGGAAAGACCAATCAGGTTCGCCAGCGTTTCCACGGGCTTGAGATGACCATAATGCACCGGGTCGAAGGTGCCGCCGAAGAGTGCCTGTAACGATTTCATATCAGCCGTCGATAAAAACAGTGGCGAGCGCTTTGTGGCAGATCAGGAGAGAAAGTCCCTCCAGTTCGCTCCATACCGACTGTCCGTAATCCTGTTTGACCGTCATTTCTGTACGGGTGAGCAACTGCACCGCCTGACGTAACTGCTCTTCACTCAACCGGTTCAGCGCATCGCCAATCATGCCGCGACGATTTTGCCAGACGCGATGCTTATCAAAGAGTGAGCGTAGAGGCGTATGGGCGGACTGCCGCTTCAGATTGACCAGCAGTAGCAGTTCACGCTGTAAGGTTCGCAGTAAAATAACGGGTTCGCTACCTTCCAGACGCAGTTGCTGGAGTATATGCAGCGCGCGTTTGCTTTTGCCCATCACCAGCGCATCCACCCAATGAAACGGAGTGAAATGTGCTGCATCATTCACCGCCTGCTCTACGCGAGGCAGCGTGAGCTTGCCGTCCGGCCACAGCAACGACAAACGTTCCAGCGCCTGTGCCAGGGCCAGCAGGTTACCCTCATAGCAGTAGCACAGCAGTTGATTGGCGGCGTCATCCAGTTGCAGATTGTTTTGCTTCGCGCGGGCAGCAACCCAGCGGGGAAGATGTGCTTGTTCTGGCGTCTGACAACTGACCTGAACGCTACGGTCAGCCAGCGCCCCAAACCAGGCGGCATTTTCCTGCGCTTTGCTGAGTTTGTTGCCGCGGACGATGAGCAACAGATCGTCATGCAACAAGCGAGTTAAGGTGGCGAGCTGTTCGTTAATGGCGGCATTCGGTCCATTTTCCGGTAGCAGCAATAACAGCGTTTGCCGACTGGCGAACAGACTCATTGCCTGGCATTGCGAAAACAGGGCATCCCAGTCGGTACTGCTGTCGATAGTGAAGACGTGATGTTCTTCAAACCCTTGCGTCGCCGCAACCTGACGAATGGCGTCCTGACTTTCCTGCAGCAGCAGTGGGTCATTTCCGAGTAACAGATACGCCGCGCGCAGCCCTTCAGAGAGCTGCGCGCGGAGTTGTTCAGGGTACAACCGAATCATCAGTTACCCAGCGTGGTGGAGACGCGCGTGGATGAGGACGGCGTCGCGGTCTCGCTCGCTTCTGCGCTGACCGCTTCTTCCTGAGAAGATCGCACTTCCGCAACGCGAACGCTTGGCAACTTACGAATCAACTGCTCTGCGGCGCGGTCGTACATCTCTTTGATGATCATGTCCTGCTCGTTATCCTTCGCCAGCGCCATCTGCGGGTTGTCGAAGAATGAACGGAACACCTTGACGCGAATAGGATAAATATCCTGACCAGGAATCAATACCGAAGCACTGACCGTCATCACCATCTGGTATTCCGCGGTCTGACCATTCTGGAACACGGAAGCCGTGTCTTTCGAAATGCCCACTGCTCCCAGACGCAGAGACGGAACGTCTGTACGAAGCGTACTCTGATCGAGTAGCTCAATATCGTTCAGACGCAGCTGGTTACGTACCGCACGGCTCAGCGGGCCGTTTGGATCGCCGGAGATAAGGATCATGGTTTTCATTGTGTCCGGAACCTGCGTCGTACTGCGCAGGTGCCAGCCACACCCGGCGGTGATTAACACCGCCAGAGATAACAACAATGTTGCCAGATATCGCACGCTTCCTCCCGCGCTTAGCCAACGACCAGATTGAGGAGTTTGCCCGGAACGTAAATCACTTTACGCACGGTAACGCCCTCAAGATATTTTGCGACCAGATGTTCCTGACCCGCACGTTCACGAACCTGTTCTTCTGTCGCATTCACCGGAACGGTGATTTTGCCACGCACTTTGCCGTTGACCTGCACCACAATCAGAGTCGAGTCTTCGACCATTGCAGCGTCGTCTGCCACCGGCCATGGCGCGTTATCGATATCGCCTTCGCCTTTCAGCGCCTGCCATAAAGTAAAGCACACGTGCGGCGTGAACGGGTTAAGCATACGCACCACCGCCAGCAGGGCTTCCTGCATCAGTGCGCGATCCTGCTCGCCGTCCAGCGGCGCTTTCGCCAGCTTATTCATCAGCTCCATGATCGCCGCAATTGCGGTGTTGAAGGTCTGACGGCGACCGATATCATCGGTCACTTTAGCGATAGTTTTGTGTACGTCGCGGCGCAGCGCTTTTTGATCTTCCGTTAGCGCCTCTACGTTCAGAGCAGGTGCGTCGCCACGTGAAGTGTGTTCGTAAACCAGTTTCCAGACGCGTTTAAGGAAGCGGTTAGCCCCTTCAACACCGGATTCCTGCCATTCCAGCGTCATATCAGCCGGAGAAGCGAACATCATGAACAGACGAACCGTATCCGCGCCGTAACGCTCAACCATGACCTGCGGGTCGATGCCGTTATTTTTCGACTTAGACATTTTGCTCATGCCGGTATAGACCAGCTCATGACCTTCCGCGTCTTTTGCCTTCACGATACGGCCTTTCTCGTCGCGCTCAACGATCGCGTCAACCGGAGAAACCCAGTTACGCTCGCCGTTCGCGCCGACGTAGTAGAACGCATCGGCCAGTACCATACCCTGACACAGCAACTGCTTAGCCGGTTCGTCAGAGTTCACCATGCCCGCGTCGCGCATCAGCTTGTGGAAGAAGCGGAAGTAGAGCAGGTGCATGATGGCGTGTTCGATACCGCCAATGTAGATATCCACTGGCAGCCAGTAGTTGGCGGCTTTAGAATCCAGCATGCCTTCCTGATACTGCGGGCAGGTATAGCGTGCGTAATACCAGGAGGACTCCATAAAGGTATCGAAGGTGTCGGTTTCACGCAGCGCAGGCTGGCCGTTGACGGTGGTTTTTGCCCACTCAGGGTCGGCCTTGATCGGGCTCGTGATGCCGTCCATAACCACATCTTCCGGCAGGATCACCGGCAGTTGATCTTCCGGTGTCGGCAGTACGGTGCCGTCTTCCAGGGTCACCATCGGGATTGGGGCACCCCAGTAACGCTGACGGGAAACGCCCCAGTCACGCAGACGGTAGTTAATTTTACGCTCGCCAACACCTTTCTCCGCCAGCTTGTCGGCAATGGCGTTGAAGCCGTCTTCGAAGCTCAGACCGCTGAATTCCCCCGAATTGAACAGCGTGCCTTTATCCGTCAATGCCTGCTCAGACAGGTCAGGTTCAGAACCATCGGCCGCCAGGATAACTGGCTTGATGGTTAAACCGTACTTAGTGGCAAATTCGTAGTCGCGCTGATCGTGACCCGGAACGGCCATCACTGCGCCGGTACCGTATTCCATCAGCACGAAGTTCGCTGCCCAGACCGGGATCTCTTCGCCCGTTAACGGGTGAATCGCTTTAAAGCCGGTATCAACGCCTTTTTTCTCCATAGTCGCCATTTCGGCTTCGGCCACTTTGGTGTTACGGCATTCATCGATAAAGGCCGCCAGTTCGGCGTTGTTCGCGGCGGCCTGCTGCGCCAGCGGGTGACCTGCGGCAACGGCCAGGTAGGTCGCGCCCATAAAGGTATCCGGGCGGGTGGTGTAAACGGTCAGGGTGTTATCGTAGCCCTTGACGTCAAAGGTGATTTCCACGCCTTCGGAACGGCCAATCCAGTTGCGCTGCATCGTTTTCACGGTGTCAGGCCAGTGGTCCAGTTTATCCAGATCGTTCAGCAGTTCGTCTGCGTAGGCGGTGATTTTAATAAACCACTGCGGGATCTCTTTACGCTCAACTTTGGTATCGCAGCGCCAGCAGCAGCCGTCGATAACCTGCTCATTTGCCAGTACGGTCTGATCGTTCGGACACCAGTTCACCGCTGAGGTCTTTTTGTAAACCAGACCTTTTTTGTACAGCTCGGTGAAGAATTTCTGTTCCCAACGGTAGTATTCCGGGGTGCAGGTCGCCAGCTCGCGGCTCCAGTCATAGCCGAAGCCCAGCATTTTGAGCTGGTTTTTCATGTAAGCGATATTGTCGTACGTCCACGGTGCTGGCGCAGTGTTATTTTTCACTGCCGCGCCTTCCGCAGGCAGACCGAATGCATCCCAGCCGATGGGCTGAAGGACGTTTTTACCCAGCATGCGCTGGTAACGGGCAATGACGTCACCGATGGTGTAGTTGCGTACGTGGCCCATGTGTAGTCGACCAGAAGGATAGGGAAGCATAGACAGGCAGTAATACTTCTCTTTGCTCTCGTCTTCGGTTACTTCAAATGTGCGCTTCTCATCCCAGTGAAGCTGTACTTTGGATTCTATCTCTTCCGGGCGGTATTGCTCTTGCATGGCAGCCAGTGGTCCTGTTTTCAATACAGCTACAATTGTAGCTTTAAGAGGTGGTGTTTCAGATCCGCATAGCATAGCCCAAACGCCCGCGCCAAAACAGCCTTTCGCGCACTCAGCATCGAATTCGTACAAGGATAATCCTTGCAAGAATTTACACAGTCTGTGGTCAGTCTGGCAAAGCGTAGCGTAAATAACGTCTATTATTATAGACAGTTAACCACCCAGGAGGCGAAACGATGAACAAGGTTGCTCAATATTACCGTGAACTGGTGACATCATTAAGCGAACGCCTGCGTAACGGCGAGCGTGATATCGATGCGCTGGTCGAACAGGCGCGACAACGGTTTTTGCAGGCCGGGGAGTTAACGCGAACTGAGGTGGACGAACTGACGCGGGCCGTCAGGCGCGATCTTGAAGAGTTTGCCATCAGCTATGAAGAGAGCCTGGAAGAAGAGTCTGACAGCGTCTTTATGCGGGTGATCAAAGAGAGCCTGTGGCAGGAGCTGGCGGATATCACCGACAAAACGCAGCTTGAATGGCGCGAAGTGTTCCAGGATCTTAGTCATCACGGGGTTTATCACAGCGGAGAGGTCGTCGGGTTGGGTAATCTGGTATGTGAAAAATGCCATTTTCACCTGGCGGTGTATACGCCGGAAGTGCTGCCGCTGTGCCCAAAATGCGGGCACGATCAGTTCCAGCGCAGGCCGTTTGAGCCGTGATTCTTGGGCGTGTTGATGGTGATGTGTAGGCCGGATAAGGCGAAGCCGCCATCCGGCAAACATTACGCGTAAAACTTCAACCGTTCGGCTAACAAATCTACAAACCCTTCGCGATCCAAATCCACCATCACAGTGGCGTTAGGTTTATTGCCGGTCAGGAAATAGTAATCCACCACGGTCATCCCCTGGGTATATTTCCCGGTCGTCTCGACGCCAACCCAGCGCTCGACGGTTGTGAACAACTCAGGTTTCAGCAGCCAGGCAATGGTGCAAGGGTCATGCAGCGGCGCGCCAACGAAGCCCCATTTCTCGTCTTTATGGTACTCAAAGAAGAAGTCGAGCAGCTCGGCGACAATTGTCGAAACCGGGTTGCCAATGGCGCGAAAACGCTCGGTATCGTCAATGTGAATTTGCGCTTTATGCGTCACATCCAGACCCGCCATCACCACAGGGATCCCTGACTGAAAGACGATTTCCGCCGCTTCCGGGTCCACGTAGATGTTAAATTCTGCCGCTGGCGTCCAGTTTCCTAACCCCATTGCGCCACCCATAATGACGATGCGGGCTATCTTGTCATGCAGCTCCGGATGGCTGTTCAACAGCAGTGCGACATTCGTCTGTGGCCCTGTGGAGACAATGGTGACCGGTTCCGGACTTTCTCGCAGGGTCTTCGCCATCAGTTCAACGGCCGTGCAGGTCAGAGGCGTGAAGGATGGTTCCGGAAGCGCCGGACCATCAAGCCCGCTTTCGCCGTGAACGTTATCAGCAATAATCAGCTTGCGCATCAGCGGCTTTACCGCGCCGCCTGCGACCGGAATATCCGGGCGATTCAGCAAGGTCAGCATCCGTAACACGTTACGCAGCGTTTTATCGGGCGTCTGGTTACCGGCGGATGAGGTGATGGCTTTGACATCAAGTTCGGGTGAGGCGAGGGCGAGAACAATTGCGATAGCGTCATCATGACCCGGGTCGCAATCTAACAAAATCGGAAGTGCCATTGTTGCTCCTTGTAAGTGCTACTGTGCGGCAAGGGTAACGCTGGCGTGAAAATGATTCGAGTAGCACAACAAAAAAGCGTGAGATGGCGCGCACTCTGCCGTGCGCGCCACTGGGGTTAATGCAGAATTTTCGCAAGGAAGTCTTTGGCACGCTCAGATTTCGGGTTAGCGAAGAACTCCTCTTTCGCCGAATCTTCGACAATTTTACCTTCATCCATAAAGATCACCCGGTTCGCCACTTTACGCGCAAAGCCCATTTCGTGGGTCACCACCATCATGGTCATTCCTTCGTTAGCCAGTTCAACCATAACGTCCAGCACCTCATTGATCATCTCTGGATCGAGCGCAGAGGTCGGTTCATCGAACAGCATGGCAATCGGATCCATGCACAGCGCGCGGGCAATCGCTACACGCTGCTGCTGGCCGCCGGAAAGCTGCGCCGGATATTTGTTGGCATGGGCTGCCAGACCAACGCGCTCCAGCAGTTTCTGCGCTTTGTCGCGGGCGGGTGCTTTGTCGCGTTTGAGGACCTTTACCTGCGCCAGGGTCAGGTTTTCGATAATCGACAGATGGGGGAACAGTTCGAAGTGTTGGAACACCATCCCGACCCGCGAGCGTAGTTTTGCCAGATCCGTCTTCTTGTCGTTAACCATTATGCCGTTGACGGTGATTTCACCTTTCTGCACCGGCTCCAGACCGTTAACGGTTTTAATCAATGTTGATTTACCGGAACCAGATGGGCCACAAACTACCACCACTTCACCTTTTTTCACTTCCGTGGAGCAGTCGGTCAGCACCTGAAAGTGACCATACCATTTAGAAACATTTTTCAGGGTAATCATTAAACTGTCCTTTTCTTCAAATAGGTGACCAACAACGACGCGCTCAGGCTGATAACAAAGTAGACGGCGCCGGCAAACAGGATCATTTCGACCTGAGTACCATCACGCTCGCCAATGGTAGAGGCGGTACGGAAGAAATCCGCGAGACTTAACACGTAAACCAGGGAGGTATCCTGGAACAGAACGATACCCTGGGTAAGCAGCAGCGGCACCATTGCACGAAACGCCTGCGGCAGAATGATCAGTTTCATCGACTGCCAGTGGGTCATCCCCAACGCCAGCGCAGCGCTTGATTGTCCACGGGAAATACTCTGGATCCCCGCACGGATAATCTCGGAATAATACGCCGCTTCAAACATCGAAAACGCCACCATCGCGGAGATCAGGCGAATATCGGTTTTGGGCGACAGCCCCAGCACATCCTGTAACAGCCCCGGAACGATCAGATAGAACCACAGCAGGACCATGACCAGGGGGATCGAACGGAACACGTTAACGTAAGCTTTTGCAAACCAGGCGACAGGCGCAAAGCTCGACAACCGCATCACCGCGAGGAGTGTTCCCCAGACGATACCAACGACCACTGCCGTCAGGGTGATTTTCAGTGTAATGACAAGCCCATCCAGCAGGTATGGCAGGGAAGGGACAATTGAACTCCAGTCAAATTCGTACATTATTTGCCTCCCATGTTGCCAGGCAGGCGTACTTTGCGTTCCACCAGAGTCATCACCAGCATAATGACGGCGTTAATTAATACGTAAGCCAGGGTGATGGCCGTGAATGATTCCCAGGCATGGGCAGAGTAATCCAGCAACTTACCGGCCTGGGCCGCCATATCAACCAGACCAATGGTGGAGGCGATGGCGGAGTTTTTCACCAGGTTCATCATCTCAGAGGTCATCGGCGGCACGATCACGCGATAGGCATTTGGCAACAGTACGTAGCGGTATGCCTGCGGCAGCGTTAAACCCATCGCCAGCGCTGCATTCTTCTGCCCACGCGGTAATGACTGAATCGCCGCACGGACCTGCTCGCACACGCGCGCAGCGGTAAACAGCCCCAGGCATAACATCGATGAGAGGAAGAACTGAATGTTCGGATCCAGTTCCGCTTTAAACCACATGCCGATGTCTTCAGGCAGCAATTCCGGAATGACCAGATACCAGGTAAAGAACTGTACGATCAGGGGCACGTTGCGGAACAGTTCTACATAAAGGGTGCCGATCCCGGACAGGAAGCGATTGGGAACGGTGCGTAAAATGCCGAATAAAGACCCGACGAGGAAGGCAATAATCCAGGCGGTGATGGATAACGCCACGGTGACCTGGAAGCCACTCCAGAGCCAACCGAGATAGGTGGTGTTGCCGAATGGGGCCTGTTGTAAAAAAATGCCCCAGTTCCAGTCTATTGACATACATCTACTCCGAAAAAAAAGGGTAGCAGCGCTACCCTCGAAGATTGTTAATCAGCCTGTTTCGGTTTTCAGGCCTGATGGGGAACGACCATCAGGCTTATAGTCTGTCCGTGCTGACCAGCAATCGAGAGGGGAAGGTGATCCCGCCCCATTTAGTTTTAGTTAGTTAAGCGCTTTATCATTGGGTTCTTTGAACAGAGCTTTCATCTCTTCAGACAGCTCAAAATTCATGTTCAGGTTTTTCGGCGGGATTGGGTTCTTAAACCATTTATCGAACCATTTTTCCGCCTCGCCGGACGTCTGCACCTGAGCGATGGTGTCATCCATCAGCTTCTTGAACTCTGGGTCGTTCTTACGCAGCATACAGCCGTAGGCTTCCTGAGACTGCGGCTTGCCGACAATCTCCCAGTTATCCGGCTTTTTCGCTTTCGCACGTTCACCGGCCAGCAGGGCGTCATCCATCATAAAGGCAACGGCGCGACCGCTTTCCAGCGTGCGGAAAGAGTCACCGTGGTCTTTGGCGCTGATGATACGCATATCCATTTTTTGCTCATCGTTCAGCTTGTGCAGCAGAATTTCAGAGGTAGTCCCGGAAGTCACGACAACGGCTTTGCCTTTCAGATCCGGGAAGTCCTTAATATCGCCGCCTTTTTTCGCCAACAGGCGGGTGCCGACGACGAAAATAGTGTCAGAGAAAGCGGCCTGCTTCTGGCGTTCAACGTTGTTGGTGGTGGAACCACATTCAAAGTCGAAGGTACCGTTTTGCAGCAGCGGGATACGGTTCTGGGAAGTGATTGGGATCAGTTTCACCTGCAGGTCAGGTTTGTTGAGCTTTTTCTTCACCGCCTCAACGATTGCGTTGGAGTAAGCCTGAGAATACCCCACCACTTTCTGTTGGTTATCGTAGTAGGAGAACGGTACGGATGATTCACGGTGTCCCACAACAATCACGCCATTTTTTGCGATCTTGTCCAGCGTGCTACCCGCGGCTGGTGCGGCATCTTCCGCATGAACCAGACCTGCGGACATTCCCATAACCAGCATTGCTGTGGCCAACTTACGTAATTGCATATCCAACTCCTTTATCCTCTGCGTCGTCGACGCATAGATACCGATTGTGATGTTTGTGTTGTTATCGTCTGCAACTTAACGTGCAGTGTTGTACCCGTTTGTTAACATTTAGTTTGGTGCGATGTAAAGATTTTGCTGCGTTATTGTTTATTTTTGCGAAGTGCGCCGCACCGTTTCGAGGCAAAAATCTTTCATTGCACTGTTTCGGTGCTGCCGTTGTACTGCTTTGGGGCGACAAGGTTGCACAGAGAACAAAAACAGGTTTACCTTGTATTACAAAGCAATAGACGTGCCAGAATGGTTTTGGGGAGGGAGGTTGTAGGCCTGATAAGCGTAGCGCCATCAGGCACGATGTGGCACAAGCGCCGGATGGCGGCTTACCGCCTTATCCGGCCTACGCCCGGTTTTGTAGCTACATGTGATGGTGCACCGTTTTATCTGCGGCGCTGACGCAAACTCATTAACACGGCGGCAAAGCCAAACAGCGCGGTAATCAGCCACAGCGGCCAGTTGCCGGTACGGGCATACGGCGTTAAGCCGGTCGTTGGCGTTACGCTGGTGGTCAACACCTGGCGGGTAAATTGCGGGAGCATCGCCTGGACTTCACCCTGCGGGCCCACCACGGCGGTGATGCCATTATTAGTGCTACGCAGCAGCGGTCGTGCCAGTTCTAACGCTCGCATCCGCGCCATCTGGAAGTGCTGCCACGGACCGATTGACTTACCAAACCATGCATCGTTGGAGATCGTCAGCAGGTAATCCGTATCCGGGCGGAAGTTATCCCGAACCTGTTCACCAAGGATGATCTCGTAGCAAATGGCCGCCGTCAGCGCGAAACCGTGAGCATGCAATTGCGGCTGAACATACGGGCCACGACTGAATGACGACATGGGCAAATCGAAGAACGGCGCTAGCGGACGCAGGATGGATTCCAGCGGCACAAACTCGCCAAACGGTACCAGATGGTTTTTGTTATAGCGATTCGTAGAATCGTAGCTGTACGGATTGTCTTTCCCCAACGTGATGATGGTGTTGTAGGTGTCATAGCGGTTCTGCTTATTCAGCCGCGCATCAACAATACCGGTAATCAGCGTGCTGTTCTTCGAACGCAGCAGGGAGTCCATCATGCCAAGGAACCGCTGCTGATTAATCTCCAGATCCGGAATGGCGGATTCCGGCCAGATAATAAGCTGAGATTTCCCCATCTGCGGCTGCGTGGCATCGAGGTAGATTTTGAGGGTATTCATCAGCTCGCCTTCATCCCATTTCAGCGACTGCGGAATGTCCCCCTGCACCAGCGAAACCTGGGTCGTACGTTCCGGCTCCAGCGTATACCACTGGATATAGCGCAGCGGGAAGGGAAGCGCAAACAGCACGATCGCCACGGCCAGGGGGCGCCAACTGCGGGTCACCAGCGCGAGCACCAGCAGACCGCTAACCACCATGAGCAGGAAGTTAATGGCTTCTACGCCCATCACCGGTGCCAGACCTTTCAGCGGCCCATCAATCTGGCTGTAGCCAAACTGTAGCCACGGGAAACCGGTCAGCACCCATCCACGAAGGAATTCGGTAATTTGCCAGATGACCGGGGCGGCAATGGCAACACGCAGCCAGCTCGTCTTCGGCCACAGTCGCGACAAAATACCGGCAAACAATCCCGTATAGAGCGAGAGATACGCGGCAAGCAGTACGACAAGGAAGACATTCACCGGGCCTGGCATTCCGCCAAACTGCGCGATACTGACGTAGACCCAGTTAATTCCTGAGCCAAAGAGTCCCAGTCCCCAGACATAGCCGATAGCAGCAGACTGAAGTGGGCGACGGTTCAGGGTTAAGGCCTGCAAGCCCATCAGCGAGACAATCGCGGCAGGCCAGACATCGTAAGGAGATAAGGCCAGCGTACCGCAGGCACCGAATAATAACGCCAGCAGCAGGCGAATGCGCTGGCGTTCAATTAATGAGGCAAATGCCATTTAGCTCTTCATCCAGTTCGGTTTATTCGTCCAGTTTTGGCTGGGGGGAGTCATCCGGAATTCTGACGTGAACCTGAATGATACGACGGCTGTCGGCCATGGCCACCTTGAACTGGTAACCATCAATTTCAATGGTTTCACCTCGCGCGGGCAGATGTCCAAACGCCTGCATCACCAGACCACCGATGGTATCGACCTCTTCGTCACTAAAGCTGGTACCGAAGGCTTCATTGAAGTCTTCAATCGGTGCCAGTGCACGAATGGTCCAGGTGTGGCGGCTAAGCTGACGGAAGTCGATATCATCTTCTTCGTCATACTCGTCTTCGATTTCACCGACGATCAGCTCAAGGATATCTTCAATGGTCACCAGACCAGAGACACCTCCGAACTCGTCGATAACGATAGCCATATGATAACGCTGGGAGCGGAACTCTTTGAGCATACGGTCAACGCGTTTGCTCTCGGGGACGACAACGGCCTGGCGTAACACTTTGTCCATGCTGAAGGCTTCGGCATCGCTGCGCATAAACGGCAGCAGATCTTTGGCCATCAGAATCCCTTCAATGTGATCTTTATCTTCGCTGATCACCGGAAAACGCGAGTGGGCGGACTCGATAATAACATCAAGGCATTCGTCCAGCGTCTGGTTGCGTTTCAGGGTAATCATCTGGGAGCGGGGGATCATGATGTCGCGAACGCGCTGGTCCGCAATGTCCATTACCCCTTCGAGCATGTCGCGCGTATCTTCGTCGATAAGCTCGTTCTGCCCGGAATCACGGATCAGCGCCAGCAGTTCATCACGGTTTTTCGGTTCACCGTGGAAAAGTTGGCTCAGTAACAGGGAGAAAAATCCCTTCTTGTTGCTTAACGTGTCACTACTGTGTGAATTGTCGTCGCTCATGGCGTCGTATGGGTTCTCTTGTGAATGAATGTGTAACTCATGCGCGTAAACTCAGCGCATGGCGGTGTGTCGTTTGGTAGGCCGGATGGCGCTGCGCGTATTCGGCCTACAAAAATCAAGGAATGCTATTCCTTCTCGGCAATGTACGGATCCTCATAGCCCAGAGCAAGCATAATCTCTGTTTCAAGGGCTTCCATCTCTTCTGCTTCATCGTCTTCGATATGATCGTAGCCCAATAAATGCAGACTACCGTGGACGACCATATGCGCCCAGTGGGCGTCCAGCGGTTTGCCTTGCTCCTGGGCTTCCTGCTCAACCACCTGACGACAGATGATCAAATCGCCCAGCAGCGGCATTTCCATCCCTGGCGGTGCTTCGAAGGGGAATGAGAGCACGTTAGTTGGCTTATCCTTGCCGCGATAGGTCAGGTTAAGGTCGTGGCTTTCCGCTTCATCCACCAGGCGAATCGTCACCTCTGACTCTTCCTGGAACTGGGGGATAACCGCATCCAGCCACGTCTGAAACTGGATTTCTTCCGGCAGACCGGCGTTGTTTTCACAGGCCAGTTGTAAATCGAGAATAACCTGACTCATTTCTGTTCCTGCTCCTGGGCTTCACGCTTGCGTTCGGCTGCCAGTTCGGCTTTCCGTTTTTGTTCTGCTTCTTCCCAGGCTTCATAGGCGTTAACAATGCGCGCAACGACCGGATGGCGCACCACGTCTTCACTGTGGAAGAAGTTAAAGCTAATTTCTTCGACTTCCGCCAGCACTTCAATGGCATGGCGCAGGCCGGATTTGGTGTTACGCGGGAGGTCAATCTGGGTGACGTCGCCGGTGATAACCGCCTTCGAGTTAAAGCCGATACGCGTCAGGAACATCTTCATCTGTTCGATGGTGGTGTTCTGGCTTTCATCAAGAATAATAAAGGCGTCGTTCAGAGTGCGTCCGCGCATATAGGCCAGCGGGGCGACTTCAATCACGTTGCGTTCAATCAGCTTCTCGACTTTCTCGAAGCCCAGCATTTCAAACAGGGCGTCATACAGTGGGCGCAGATACGGGTCAACCTTCTGGCTGAGATCGCCGGGCAGGAAGCCCAGTTTTTCTCCGGCCTCGACCGCAGGACGGGTCAGCAGAATACGGCGAATTTCCTGACGTTCAAGCGCATCAACGGCAGCCGCAACGGCCAGATAGGTTTTACCGGTTCCGGCAGGGCCGACGCCGAAGGTGATGTCATGGTCGAGAATATTCGCGATGTACTGCGCCTGGTTCGGCGTGCGTGGCTTAATCACGCCACGTTTAGTTTTGATGTTCACCGCTTTGCCAAATTCAGGCACGCTCTCGGCGCTCTGTTCGAGCACGCGGGCTTCCTTAATGGCAAGATGGATTTGTTCCGGTTCGATATCCTGCGTCTGTCCGCGCATGGGGGCGGTATCAACATACAGACTATGCAAAATATCAGCCGCAGCGGTAACGCAAATCGGGCGACCGGTGAGTTTAAAGTGATTGTCTCGGCGGTTAATCTCGATGCCGAGACGGCGTTCCAGCTGTTTGATGTTGTCATCAAACGGGCCGCAAAGGCTCAGCAGTCGGGCGTTGTCTGCGGGCTCAAGGGTAATTTCGCGAGTGTCTATGTTCAAACCGTTCCTCATATCATTAGGCTGCCGGAGGTTGGACAATCACCGGCCTGTCAGGAAATTATTCACGCCAGGGGATAAAGGCGCAAGCATTGCAATAGAAATGGGGGCGCTGATATGAAATACAAGGCCCGCCAGAACGGCAGGCCTTCATGAACAGACCCGATAAGCGAAGCACTACCGGGCGTTGAAGATTAAGGCTGATAAATTCCGACACCCAGATCGTTTTCTTTACGGGTACGAGCGATAACCGACTCCGGGGTTTCTGCGATGCGCAATCCCATTTCGTCTTCGGTACGTACTACTTTGCCCCGCAGAGAGTTGGTCCAGACGTCAGTAATTTCAACATCCACAAACTTACCGATCATATCCGGGGTGCCTTCAAAGTTCACCACACGGTTATTTTCGGTGCGACCGGACAGCTCCATAATACTTTTACGCGATGTGCCTTCCACCAGAATGCGCTGAACGGTGCCGAGCATACGGCGGCTCCAGGCCATTGCCTGCTGGTTGATGCGCTCTTGCAGAATATACAGACGCTGTTTCTTCTCTTCTTCCGATACGTCATCAACCATGTCAGCGGCTGGAGTACCCGGACGTGCGGAGAAGATAAAGCTGTAGCTCATGTCAAAATTGACGTCGGCAATCAGCTTCATGGTCTGCTCAAAGTCCTGCGTGGTTTCCCCCGGGAAGCCCACGATAAAGTCAGAGCTAATTTGAATATCCGGACGCGCAGCGCGCAGCTTACGGATAATCGCTTTGTATTCCAGCGCCGTGTGGGTGCGCCCCATCAGATTCAACACGCGATCCGCACCGCTTTGGACCGGCAGATGCAGGAAGCTCACCAGTTCAGGGGTATCGCGGTAGACTTCAATGATGTCATCCGTGAATTCGATCGGATGGCTGGTGGTGAAACGAATGCGGTCGATACCGTCGATGGCGGCCACCAGACGCAGCAGATCGGCGAAGGATCCGGTGGTGCCATCGTAGTTTTCACCGCGCCAGGCGTTCACGTTCTGGCCAAGCAGGTTCACTTCACGCACGCCCTGAGCAGCAAGCTGGGCAATTTCGAACAGAATGTCATCACATGGGCGGCTGACTTCTTCGCCACGGGTGTACGGCACCACACAGTACGTGCAGTACTTGTTACAGCCTTCCATAATCGAGACGAACGCGGTCGGGCCATCAGCACGCGGCTCCGGCAGTCGGTCGAACTTTTCGATCTCCGGGAAGCTAATATCAACGACCGGGCTACGGTTGCCGCGCACGGAGTTGATCATCTCCGGCAGGCGATGCAGCGTTTGCGGCCCAAAAATGATATCGACATAGTGGGCGCGTTGACGAATATGATCGCCTTCCTGAGAGGCGACGCAACCGCCGACGCCAATAATCAGGTCGGGGTTTTTCTCTTTTAGCAGCTTCCAGCGGCCTAACTGATGGAAGACCTTTTCCTGGGCCTTCTCGCGGATAGAGCAGGTATTCAGCAGCAGCACATCCGCTTCTTCCGCCACGTCGGTCAGTTGATACCCGTGAGTGGCATCCAGCAGATCGGCCATCTTCGATGAATCGTATTCGTTCATCTGACAGCCCCAGGTTTTAATATGGAGTTTTTTGGTCATCGACTTGCTCTTGCGAAATAGTGGCTGAATTGCAGGGCGCATAGTGTAATGCTTTGACACGGTCGTGACCAGTATGACCGTTATCAGCCCTTAGGGGTAAAAAATCCTGTAAACTTATCTTATTCATGTAACAGGATGATTGACCATGACAAATCAACCAACGGATGTTGCCATTGTCGGCGGCGGTATGGTCGGCGGGGCGCTGGCGCTGGGACTGGCGCAGCACGGCTTTACGGTCACGGTGATTGAACATGCTGAGCCCGCACTCTTTGTGGCCGACAGCCAACCGGATCTGCGCATATCGGCGATCAGCGCCGCCTCAGTTTCTCTTCTTAAAGGTCTGGGCGTCTGGGATGCCGTACAGGGAATGCGCAGCCACCCCTACCGTCGACTGGAAACCTGGGAATGGGAAAACGCGCACGTGGTGTTTGATGCCGCAGAGCTGAAGCTGCCGCTGCTCGGTTATATGGTTGAAAACAATGTACTGCAACAGGCGCTCTGGCAGGCGCTTGAAGCGCACCCCGGCGTGACGTTACGTGTTCCTGCTTCCCTTATTGCGCTTCATCGTCATCACGATCGCCACGAACTGGAACTTGCTGGCGGTGAACGAATCATGACGAAACTGGTGGTTGGCGCAGACGGCGCGAATTCTCAGGTGCGGCAGATGGCCGGAATTGGCATTCACGCCTGGCAGTATGCGCAGTCCTGCATGTTGATCACCGTCCAGTGCGAGAACGATCCGGGGGAAAGCACCTGGCAGCAATTTACCCCGGATGGACCACGCGCTTTCCTGCCTCTTTTTGACCACTGGGCGTCGCTGGTGTGGTATGACTCACCCGCGCGGATTCGCCAGCTTCAGGCGTTGAACATGGCGCAGTTGCAGGATGAAATTGGGAAACATTTTCCGCAGCGACTGGGGCGGGTAACGCCCGTTGCCGCTGGCGCATTCCCCCTGACCCGACGCCACGCGTTGCAATATGTCCAGCCGGGACTTGCTCTGGTGGGAGATGCGGCGCACACCATTCATCCGCTGGCCGGGCAGGGGGTTAACCTCGGCTATCGCGATGTCGATGCGCTGATAGACGTGCTGGTGAATGCACGCAGCTATGGTGAATCCTGGGCCAGCCAGCCTGTTCTGAAGCGCTACCAGACGCGGCGTATGGCGGATAACTTTATTATGCAGAGTGGGATGGACCTGTTCTATGCCGGATTCAGCAATAACCTTCCGCCGCTGCGTATCATCCGCAATATCGGTCTGATGGCGGCAGAGCGCGCAGGTGTGTTGAAACGTCATGCGCTGAAGTATGCGTTAGGATTGTAATTCGTCGAACGCCTGATAGCGCTCCGCTTATCAGCCTTACAAGTTATGCCCCCTGTAGGCCTGATAAGCGGAGCACCATCAGGCAATAATCCAGAAAAGCAAAAAGCTCGCCGAAGCGAGCTTTTTTAATATGGCTGGGGTACGAGGATTCGAACCTCGGAATGCTGGTATCAGAAACCAGAGCCTTACCGCTTGGCGATACCCCAACGGGTGCGTTCACAAGGTGAGCGACTTTTTGAAATTGGCTGGGGTACGAGGATTCGAACCTCGGAATGCCGGAATCAGAATCCGGTGCCTTACCGCTTGGCGATACCCCAACAATTTTTTTCGAACCTGTCAAATTATCAACACGTTCTGAATTTGGTGGCTACGACGGGATTCGAACCTGTGACCCCATCATTATGAGTGATGTGCTCTAACCAACTGAGCTACGTAGCCAGTGTATTTCTTCGATGGCTGGGGTACCTGGATTCGAACCAGGGAATGCCGGTATCAAAAACCGGTGCCTTACCGCTTGGCGATACCCCAATGACCGTCGCGGTGATCCGCAAACTCGAAGAAATATGGCTGGGGTACCTGGATTCGAACCAGGGAATGCCGGTATCAAAAACCGGTGCCTTACCGCTTGGCGATACCCCATCCGTGCAACGCTTACTGGTGAATGGTGCGGGAGGCGAGACTTGAACTCGCACACCTTGCGGCGCCAGAACCTAAATCTGGTGCGTCTACCAATTTCGCCACTCCCGCAAAAAGATGGTGGCTACGACGGGATTCGAACCTGTGACCCCATCATTATGAGTGATGTGCTCTAACCAACTGAGCTACGTAGCCATCTTTTTTCGCGCGTTACCTTATCGGCGTTGCGGGGCGCATTATGCGTATTGAGCCTTGAAGCGTCAACCCCTTTTTCATCGAAAATGGCCTGAATGTGACTGTTTGGTTAGGTTGCGAACAGCGTGACGCAATATTCGGCAATTATTGGTTATATATCGTTTTCTGAACACATTTTCAGAATAAAAAAAGGCCCCGCAGGGCCTGTTTCATAAAGCCAACTTATTTGTATGCAGACTGGTGTACACCCACCGCGCGGCCTGATGGATCGTTCATGGTTTTGAACGCTTCATCCCACTCAATGGCTTTCGCAGAAGAGCAGGCGACGGAAGGACCACCCGGTACGCATTCAGCGGCGCTTGGCAGCGGGAACAGCTCTTCAAAAATCTCGCGGTACAGATACGCTTCTTTAGAAGATGGCGTATTGTACGGGAAGCGGAAGCTGGCGGTTTCCAGTTGCTGATCGGAAATCTGTTTTGCCGCGACCTCTTTCAGTGTGTCGATCCAGCTGTAACCCACGCCGTCGGAGAACTGCTCCTTCTGACGCCATGCCACGCTTGCCGGCAGATAAGATTCAAAACATTCACGCAGGATGTGTTTTTCCATCTTGCCGTTGCCGCACATCTTATCTTCCGGGTTAATGCGCATCGCCACGTCGAGGAACTTTTTGTCGAGGAACGGCACGCGCGCCTCAACGCCCCAGGCAGACATCGCCTTGTTAGCGCGCGCACAGTCGAACATATGCAGCGCCTGAAGTTTACGCACGGTTTCTTCATGCAGTTCTTTGGCGTTCGGCGCTTTGTGGAAATAGAGATAGCCGCCGAACACTTCGTCAGAACCTTCGCCGGACAGCACCATCTTAATGCCCATCGCTTTGATTTTACGCGACATTAAATACATCGGCGTGGAGGCGCGAATGGTGGTGACGTCGTAGGTTTCAATGTGGTAAATCACATCACGGATCGCGTCCAGACCTTCCTGAACCGTGAAGTGAATTTCATGGTGCACGGTACCCAGATGGTTCGCCACTTCCTGCGCGGCTTTAAGGTCCGGCGAACCTTCAAGGCCCACGGCGAAGGAGTGAAGCTGCGGCCACCAGGCTTCAGAACGCTCCTGATCTTCCACGCGACGCGCGGCATATTTCTTGGTGATTGCGGAGATCACCGAAGAATCCAGACCACCGGAAAGCAACACGCCATATGGCACGTCAGACATCAGGTGGCTTTTAACGGAATCTTCCAGCGCCTGGCGCAGTTCGTTTTTATCGGTGACGTTATCTTTTACCGCATCGTAATCGAACCAGTCGCGCTGATAGTACTGACGGATCTCGCCGTCTTTGCTCCATAAATAGCTGCCCGCCGGGAACTCTTTAATAGTGCGGCAGACCGGCACCAGTGCTTTCATTTCAGAGGCGACATACAGGTTGCCGAACTCGTCATAGCCCATATACAGCGGGATGATCCCGATATGGTCGCGACCAATCAGGTACGCATCTTTCTCGCTGTCATAGAGCGCAAAGGCAAACATGCCCTGCAAATCATCCAGGAATTCCGGACCTTTTTCCTGATACAGCGCGAGGATCACTTCGCAGTCAGAACCGGTCTGGAACGCGTAACGATCGCCATATTCCGCGCGCAGCGCCTGGTGATTATAGATTTCACCGTTAACGGCCAGGATGTGTGTTTTTTTATCGTTATACAGCGGTTGAGCGCCCGCGTTAACGTCAACAATGGACAGGCGCTCATGCGCCAGGATGGCCTTATCGCAGGCATAAATGCCGGACCAGTCCGGGCCACGATGGCGCATCAGGCGTGACAGCTCGAGAGCCTTTTTACGCAGTTCGCCTGCGTCGGACTTAATATCGAAAACGCCAAAAATTGAACACATAACCTTCTCCGTTAACCTGTGCGTAGTGCTTTATTGTGTGTGCTTGATAAAGAAAATGCCGCAAAGCCAAAGAGGGCGCAATACTTTTGCCGGGTAAAAAACAAAAAACGCAACAGTGATTAACGAATAGTGAAAAACTGATTACATAATGGGCGTATTCATTGATGAATTGTCAGTTTTCTGGCGTTTTTATTGAATGGAGTGATTTTCATGCCCGATCGGCAAAGCGCTATCAGGCATGGACGATCGTTAAATAACGTCGATCTCGGCAACGGAAGGGTAAATCCAGCTCGGGCGGAACGGCATGCTGTCGATGTCATCAAGTGTAGAGACGCCAGAAAGCACAAGGATGGTTTCCAGCCCCGCCTGGAACCCGGCGAGAATATCGGTGCGCAGGTTGTCACCGACAATCACCGTCTCTTCCGAATGCGCCTGCATTTTGTTCAGCGCGGCGCGGATGATCCACGGGCTCGGCTTACCGACATAAAACGGCTTGCGACCGGAGATCTTTTCGATACCGGCGCAAAGCGCGCCACAGGCCGGGTAAAACCCGCGCCCGTGGGTGTCCGGGTTCGTGGCGATAAAGCGCGCGCCGTTTGCCACGAAGTAAGCGGCTTTATGCATCATGTCCCAGTTATAGGAGCGCGTCTCGCCGACAATCACAAAGTCCGGGTTGACATCGGTAATGGTAAAACCCGCTTTATAAAGCTCGTGGATCAGTGCACCTTCACCCACGACATAGGCTTTTTTCCCTTCCTGACGGCGCAGGAAATCAGCCGTCGCCATCGCAGAGGTGTAAAACACGCTGTCCGGCACATTTACGCCGGCGGTGGCAAAACGGTTCGCCAGATCTTGCCCGGTCTGGGAGGGATAGTTGGTCAGCAAAACCAGCGGCAGGCCTTTTTCCATTACGCCCGTCAAAAACTCCGCCGCACCCGGTACGGCGACGTTATCGTGCATCAGCACGCCGTCAATATCACAAATGACATTCTTAATGGTCATGTACTACCCAGGAATAGGATGAATAATCCGATACTATAAAAGCGCTTCAGTTTTCCAGCAAATGCTGGAGCAAAATGCCGTTAAGCATCGCGCGTTTTACCAGCGCAAAAGCGCCAATAGCGGAGCGGTGATCCAGCGTAGAGCGCACCACCGGCAGGCCCTGACGAAATGCCTTCAGCGCCTGGGTGTTGATGCAGCTTTCTATCGCGGGCAGCAATACTTTATCCGCTTCGGTAATTTCACCGGCGATCACAATTTTTTGCGGGTTAAACAAGTTGATGGCAATGGCAATGGTTTTGCCCAGATGGCGTCCCACATGCTCAATGACTTCTGAGGCCAGGCTATCGCCTTTATTGGCTGCCTTGCAGATGGATTTAATTGTGCAATCATCCAACTGGACGCGGCTCTGGTAGCCCTGCTTCAGCAGATTTTGAACCCGATGTTCAATGGCGGCGTTGGCGGCTATCGTTTCCAGACAGCCAAAGTTGCCGCAGTGGCAGCGCTCACCTAACGGCTCAACCTGGATGTGGCCAATCTCGCCGACGTTACCGTTACGACCGATAAAGATGCGCCCGTTAGAGATGATCCCGGCGCCGGTGCCCCGATGGACGCGCACCAGAATCGAATCTTCGCAATCCTGACTCGCGCCGAAATAGTGCTCTGCCAGCGCCAGACTGCGGATATCGTGGCCGACAAAACAGGTGACGTGGAAGCGTTGTTCCAGGGCTTCAACCAGTCGCCAGTTTTCAACCTGAATATGCGGCATATAGTGGATCATCCCGCTTTCAGGATCGACCAGACCGGGCAGAATGACGGAAATGGCGACAAGCTCGCGGATCTTGCGCTGACTGTTGTCAATAAACAGCGTGATGGCATTGAGCAGAGCATGTTCCAGCGTTTCCTGGGTGCGTTCCGGCAGCGGGTAGTGCTCTTCGGCGAGCACTTTACTGCTCATGTCGAAAAGGGTGATCGTGGCGTCATGACGCCCCAGACGCACGCCAATCGCCTGGAAATTGCGGGTTTCGGTGACGATGGAGATTGCGCGGCGGCCCCCGGTGGAGGCCTGCTGATCGACTTCTTTGATCAGCCCGCGTTCAATGAGTTGACGCGTAATTTTCGTTACGCTGGCGGGGGCAAGCTGGCTTTGCTCGGCAATCTGGATGCGCGAGATTGGCCCATGCTGGTCAATCAGACGGTAAACTGCCGCGCTGTTAAGCTGTTTTACGAGATCAACATTCCCAATCTGTGCTTGTCCGCCTGGTGTCATACGTTCTCTTACTCAGTAACGACCTCGTTACCATTAACGATGGTCTTGATAATTTTAAAATCGTGTGTGAAAGCGGTCAGGTTAGCCACTTTACCCGGTGCAATGCTGCCAAGCTGTTGTTCAACGCCGATGGCGCGAGCTGGGTAGAGAGTGGCCATCCGCAGCACTTCGTCGAGCGCGATACCACAGTGTTCAACCAGGTTACGCACGCCTTCAATCATGGTTAATGATGAACCGCTCAGCGTACCGTTTTCATCAACACAAAGTCCATTGCGGTAGTATATTGTTTTGCCAGCAAAAATGAACTGTTCAATATTTGCCCCTGCCGGTGCAGTAGCATCGGTAACCAGACACAGTTTGTCGCCCTTCAGGCGTTTGGCATTACGAATATTGGCGTAGTCCACGTGCAGACCATCGGCGATTACACCGCAATAGAGATCGGCTTCGTCGAGGATCGCGCCTGCCAGACCCGGTTCGCGTCCGGTGATATACGGCATGGCATTAAACAGGTGCGTGGCAAAGGTAATGCCCGCACGGAATCCGGCCCTGGCCTCTTTCAGCGTCGCGTTTGAGTGCCCCGCAGAAACCACAATGCCAGCCTTCGCCAGCTTGCTAATGACCTCAGCAGGAACCATTTCCGGTGCCAGGGTCACTTTAGTAATAACGTCGGCATTATCACACAGAAAATCGACCAGTGCGGCGTCCGGCTGGCGAACAAAATTCGGATTATGCGTGCCTTTTTTGACCAGATTCAGCCACGGACCTTCCAGGTGTAAACCCAGCGCCTGATTGGGATATTTCGCCAGGTACTCACGCATGACGCGAACGCCTTGCTTCATGAGTTCATCGCTGGTGGTAATCAGCGTCGGCAGGTAGCTGGTGCAGCCCGATTTCTCGTTGGCCTTCTGCATAATTTCGAGCGTTTCAACGGATACCGCCTCTGCCGTGTCATTAAACTGCACGCCGCCGCAACCGTTGAGCTGTACATCGATAAAGCCGGGGGAAAGAATGGCCCCGTTCAGTGAACGTTGTTCGATCTCTGGCGGCAATTCCGCCACAGGACAAACGCGGTCAATCAGGCCATTGGCGACAATGATCGCATGGTCATCAAGAATTTCGTGGCCGGTGAAGATCCGAGCCTGGGTTAAAGCGTACATTCTGACCCCCGATATAAAAATACCGCCCTGAATGTGCTGACAGGGCGGAGAACACATTACAGACCTTTAATATTTTCTGCTTCTAACTCGTTGAAGTATTTCAGCGTTTTCACTTTCAGTTCCATGGTGGACGGCTCATCGCACACCACAACGGCTTTCGGATGCAGTTGCAGGCAGCTAATGGTCCACATGTGGTTGACGTTACCTTCAACCGCCGCCTGCAGCGCCAGCGCTTTCTGAGAACCGAGCACCAGAATCATCACTTCTTCAGCGTCCAGCAGCGTACCCACGCCAACGGTCAGCGCATATTTAGGCACCTGAGCCACATCGCCGTCGAAGAAACGGGAGTTCGCCACGCGGGTATCATGGGTCAGGGTTTTGATACGGGTACGGGAAGCCAGAGAAGAGGCTGGTTCGTTAAACGCGATATGACCGTCGTTGCCCACGCCACCCATAAACAGGTGGATTTTGCCGTAAGCGCGGATTTTCTCTTCATACTGGCGGCATTCTGCATCGATATCCGGCGCATTGCCATTGAGCAGATTG
This sequence comes from Citrobacter sp. RHB25-C09, assembly GCF_013836145.1. NCBI lineage: Bacteria > Pseudomonadati > Pseudomonadota > Gammaproteobacteria > Enterobacterales > Enterobacteriaceae > Citrobacter > Citrobacter sp. RHB25-C09. The sequence continues at coordinate 1,403,752 of NZ_CP057483.1, forward strand.
ATGTTTTCTGCTGGAATATCAACGTGATCAAAGAAATTACGGTGCATAAAGCTGTGATAGCTTTCCGGATGCTCTTTTGGCAAGCCGACATATTCGTCCATGTTGAACGTGACAACATGCTTGAAGCTGACTTCACCCGCCTTGTGCATTTCAACTAACGCTTTATACGCGGTCAGCGGGGTGCCGCCGGTCGGCAGGCCCAGCACAAACGGACGGTCAGCCGTCGGTTTGAACGCGTTAATACGGTTAACGATATGGCGTGCAGCCCATTTGCCGACCTGCTCAGCAGAAGTCAGGGGAATCAGTCTCATTGTTCACCTCAGAAAGTATAAGTAATTCGTCTTGATTTTTTGAATGATAAAATAAGTTTTCGCACTTAGCCAGTGCAAGGGAGGGAAAATAACGATATTTGGTGACTAAACTCACAAAAAACACGCTTTTAATTTGCGGTACGAATTAATTTTTCACACACTCATCATGCCAGTGAATTATCAACTGAAATTATAAGTTAGTGACACTATAAAAATACAGCTGAGAAGGTGCCTTTACGGGATCTCATAGGGGGAAGAACGTGAGTATTTTAGGTTATTTACAAAAGGTCGGCCGCGCGCTTATGGTGCCGGTCGCCACGCTGCCGGCGGCAGCGATACTAATGGGTGTCGGCTACTGGATTGACCCGGTGGGTTGGGGGGGAGACAACGCGCTAGCCGCGTTCTTCATTAAATCGGGTGCCGCCATCATCGACAACATGTCCGTGCTGTTTGCCATTGGTGTGGCTTATGGTATGTCCAAAGATAAAGATGGTGCTGCCGCGCTGACCGGTTTTGTGGGCTTCCTTGTGTTGACCACGCTTTGCTCCCCGGCGGCTGTTTCCATGATCCAGAAGATCCCGTTGGACCAGGTTCCCGCTGCGTTCGGTAAGATCAGCAACCAGTTCGTGGGTATCATGGTCGGTATTATCTCCGCTGAACTGTACAACCGCTTTAGCAGCGTTGAGTTGCCGAAAGCGTTGTCCTTCTTTAGCGGCCGCCGTCTGGTACCGATTCTGACCTCCTTTGTGATGATCGTTGTCGCGTTCATCATGATGTTCATTTGGCCGATCATTTTCGACGGTCTGGTGAACTTCGGTGAGCACATCCAGAAACTGGGCTCCATCGGTGCGGGCGTGTACGCGTTCTTTAACCGTCTGCTGATTCCGGTTGGTCTGCACCACGCGCTGAACTCTGTATTCTGGTTTGACGTTGCAGGTATCAACGATATTCCTAACTTCCTGGGTGGCGCACAGTCCATTGAAGCAGGTAAAGCGGTTGTGGGTATCACCGGTCGTTACCAGGCGGGCTTCTTCCCGATTATGATGTTCGGTTTGCCGGGTGCCGCGCTGGCGATTTACCACTGCGCACGTCCTGAGAACAAAGCGAAAGTGCTGGGTATCATGATGGCGGGCGCTTTTGCGGCCTTCTTCACGGGTATCACAGAACCGCTGGAATTCTCCTTCATGTTCGTTGCGCCGGTTCTGTATGTGATCCACGCCGTACTGACCGGTATCTCCGTATTCATCGCCGCAAGCATGCAGTGGATTGCCGGTTTCGGCTTCAGTGCGGGGCTGGTGGATATGGTGCTTTCTTCCCGTAACCCGCTGGCGCACAACTGGTGGATGCTGATCCCGCAGGGTCTGGTCTTCTTTGTTATCTACTACGTCGTGTTCCGCTTCACTATCACGAAATTCAACCTGATGACCCCGGGTCGCGAACTGGCTGTTGCCGGTAGCGAAGCGGATGGTCAGGACGTTAACGTGAGCGCGGATAAGGATCAGGATGTGACGGGTCTGGCGCGTCAGTACATCGCTGCTGTCGGCGGTTCTGACAACCTGACGGGTATTGATGCCTGTATCACTCGTCTGCGTCTGAACGTTAAAGATTCTTCCCTCGTTAACGAAGCACTGGCAAAACGTCTGGGCGCATCCGGTGTGATCCGTCTGAACAAAACCAGCGTACAGATCATCGTTGGCTTCGTGGCAGAAAAAATCGCTAACGCCATGAAAACAACCGGTCCGGTTGCCGCAGCAGAAGCTGCACCGGTGGCAGCAGCAGCGCCAGCCGCCGCGAAGCCGCAGGCGGTGCCAAATGCAGTCATTATCGCTGAACTGGTTTCTCCGGTGACGGGTGATGTGGTTGCGCTGGACCAGGTTCCTGACGAAGCGTTTGCCAGCAAAGCGGTCGGTGACGGCGTGGCGGTGAAACCTACGGAGAAAACCGTGGTGTCTCCGGCTGCGGGTACCATCGTGAAAATCTTTAACACCAACCATGCGTTCTGCCTGGAAACCGAGAAAGGCGCGGAGATCGTTGTCCATATGGGTATCGATACCGTTGCGCTGAACGGTCAGGGCTTTACTCGCCTGGTGGAAGAGGGTGCTGAAGTGACAGCAGGCCAGCCAATCCTGGAAATGGATCTGGACTACCTGAACGCGAATGCGCGCTCAATGATTAGCCCGGTGGTATGCAGCAACATCGACGACTTCAGCGGTCTGGTGATTAAAGCTGAAGGTCATGTGGTTGCTGGTCAAACGCCACTGTTCGAAATTAAAGGTAAATAAGTTGATGTAGGCCGGATAAGGCGTAAAGCCGCCATCCGGCAGCACGAAACGCATCATCAGCGGCAGTGGGAAACCTCTGCCGCTTTTTTTTGCGGCAATTGACCCCAATATTTTCTTCAAAGCGACTTTTTACGTAACTAAAGGTTGTCAGTCCGTCCGGCTTATAAGATCATACGCCGTTATACGTTGTTTACGCTTTGAGGAACCCACGATGAGTGAGGCTGAAGCCCGCCCGAGTAACTTTATCCGTCAGATCATCGATGAAGATCTGGCCAGTGGTAAGCACACCACGATCCATACCCGTTTTCCGCCGGAGCCAAATGGCTATCTGCACATTGGCCACGCGAAATCCATCTGCCTGAACTTTGGTATCGCGCAAGATTACCAGGGCCTGTGCAACCTGCGTTTCGATGACACTAACCCGGTAAAAGAAGATATCGAGTACGTTGAGTCGATCAAAAACGACGTTGAGTGGCTAGGTTTTCACTGGGCTGGTGAGGTTCGCTACTCCTCTGATTACTTTGACCAACTGCATGCCTACGCGGTTGAGTTGATCAACAAAGGTCTGGCCTATGTTGACGAACTTTCTGCGGAAGAGATCCGCGAATACCGTGGTACGCTGACGCAGCCGGGCAAAAACAGTCCGTTCCGCGATCGTAGCGTTGAAGAGAACCTGGCGCTGTTTGAAAAAATGCGCAGCGGTGGTTTTGAAGAAGGTAAAGCGTGTCTGCGCGCGAAAATCGACATGGCGTCGCCATTTATCGTCATGCGTGACCCGGTGCTGTACCGCATTAAGTTTGCCGATCACCACCAGACTGGCAGCAAGTGGTGCATCTACCCGATGTACGACTTTACGCACTGCATCAGCGATGCGCTGGAAGGCATTACCCACTCGCTGTGTACCCTTGAATTCCAGGACAACCGTCGTCTGTACGACTGGGTGCTGGATAACATCACCATTCCGGTTCACCCGCGCCAGTACGAGTTCTCGCGCCTGAATCTGGAGTACACCGTGATGTCCAAGCGTAAGCTGAATCTGCTGGTCACCGACAAGCACGTTGAAGGCTGGGACGATCCGCGTATGCCGACCATCTCTGGTCTGCGTCGTCGTGGCTATACGGCAGCGGCCATCCGTGAATTCTGCAAGCGCATCGGCGTGACCAAGCAGGATAACACCATTGAAATGGCATCGCTGGAATCCTGCATTCGCGAAGATCTCAACGAAAACGCCCCGCGTGCGATGGCGGTGATCGATCCGGTTAAACTGGTTATCGAAAACTACCCGCAGGGTGAAAGCGAAATGGTCACCATGCCTAACCATCCGAACAAACCGGAAATGGGTAGCCGTGAAGTGCCGTTTAGCGGTGAGATCTGGATTGACCGCGCGGATTTCCGTGAAGAAGCCAACAAGCAGTACAAGCGTCTGGTGATGGGCAAAGAGGTGCGTCTGCGTAACGCCTACGTGGTGAAAGCAGAGCGTGTGGAAAAAGATGCCGAAGGCAATATTACTACCATCTTCTGCACCTACGACGCAGACACCCTGAGCAAAGATCCGGCAGATGGTCGTAAAGTGAAAGGCGTTATTCACTGGGTAAGTGCGGCGCACGCGCTGCCGGTGGAAATTCGTCTGTACGATCGCCTGTTTAGCGTACCGAACCCGGGCGCGGCAGAAGATTTCCTGTCCGTGATGAACCCGGAATCACTGGTCATTAAGCAGGGTTATGCTGAACCTTCGCTGAAAGATGCTGTGGCGGGTAAAGCGTACCAGTTTGAGCGTGAAGGCTACTTCTGCCTCGACAGCCGCTATGCAACCGCAGAGAAATTGGTGTTTAACCGTACCGTTGGCCTGCGTGATACGTGGGCGAAAGTCGGCGAATAAGCCGTAAAGCACTCTCCAACGCCGCATTCTGCGGCGTTTTTTTTACCCCTGCCTTTTTCAATAATCTCTCTTTGCGCAGCGAATTAATTACCATCCAAAATTAATAAGCTATGCGAATGGTACTTTGTTATAGATAAGTTAATCATACAGATAATGACATGAAACCGATTTCATCTTTTTGGAAAACAACGATATTTTTAATTGTGCTGTCAATTTTTGACTGATGAAAAAAATGTAACAGAAAGCGATGAATTATGTGCGGTTGCTCATACTCTTACATTCTCGTTACAGAAAGGTATTGATAATTCGCGTCGCGAAAAATAGTCTATTCATTGTAGTCAGCGAGGTCTTTCTCAACGCTACTTTTTCATTTTTATTTTTTCGCTGTTTGCTTTTTGCATCAGCAATTTATACCCAATGGATTTCGAGATGCATCAAGGCGGCTTGAAAGACGAAGGGTTATACGTCAAAGAGGATATACATATGCGTACGTTTAGTGGCAAACGTAGTGCGCTGGCGTTGGCTATCGCCGGTATCACAGCACTGTCGGGTCTGGTTGTTGCTCCTGCTGCACAGGCCGAAGGCTTTATCGATGATTCAACCCTGACCGGCGGCATCTATTACTGGCAGCGTGAGCGTGACCGTAAAGATGTGACCGACGGCGACAAATACAAAACCAATCTTTCTCACGCCACCTGGAACGCCAACCTGGATTTCCAGTCCGGCTATGCGGCTGATATGTTCGGCCTGGATGTTGCGGCCTTCACTGCCATCGAAATGGCAGAAAACGGCGATAGCGGCCATCCAAACGAAATTGCATTCTCGAAAAAGAACAAAGGCTATGACGAAGATTATTCCGGCGACAAGAGCGGAATCAGTCTCTATAAAGCGGCTGCGAAATTTAAATATGGCCCGGCCTGGGCGCGCGCTGGCTATATTCAGCCTACCGGACAAACGCTGTTAGCGCCGCACTGGAGCTTTATGCCTGGGACCTATCAGGGTGCGGAAGCGGGCGCAAACTTCGACTATGGTGATGCCGGCGCACTGAGCTTCTCCTACATGTGGACCAACGAATATAAGTCCCCGTGGCATATCGAGATGGATAAGTTCTACCAGGGCGACAGAACCACAAAGGTGGATTACCTGCACTCCATCGGCGCGAAATATGACTTTAAAAATGACTTAGTGCTGGAAGCAGCATTTGGTCAGTCTGAAGGCTATGTCGATCAGTACTTTGCGAAAGCCAGCTACAAGTTTGATTTAGCCGGTAACCCATTCTCCACCAGCTACCAGTTCTACGGCGCGCGCGATAAGGTTGATAACCGTACTGCAAGCGATATCTATGATGGTACGGCCTGGCTGCAGGCGTTGACCTTCGGCTACAAAGTGGCTGAAGTGGTTGATCTGCGTCTGGAAGGCACCTGGGTGAAAGCGGAAGGGCAGCAGGGTTTCTTCCTGCAACGTATGACCCCGACTTACTCCTCCTCAAACGGTCGTCTGGACATCTGGTGGGATAACCGCTCAGACTTCAACGCCAACGGCGAAAAAGCGGTCTTCTTCGGCGCGATGTATGATCTGAAAAACTGGAACCTGCCGGGTTGGGCTGTCGGTGCATCCTATGTTTACGCCTGGGACGCTAAACCGTCTACCTGGCAGAGCAATCCAGATGCGTACTACGATAAAAACCGTACGATTGAAGAATCTTCTTACAGTCTGGATGCGGTCTACACCCTGCAGGATGGTCGTGCGAAAGGCACCATGTTTAAACTGCACTTCACCGAGTACGACAACCACTCCAATATTCCAAGCTGGGGCGGCGGCTACGGCAACATCTTCCAGGATGAGCGCGACGTGAAATTCATCGTGATTGCCCCGTTCACCATCTTCTAATGCCAGCAGCGGCGGGCCTGGTGCCTGCCGCTCTGTTGAGGACTGTTCTATGAAAAAACTGTTACTCGTCGCCGCGATGGCATCCGGACTGGTGGCCTGCGCTCCTTCTACCGCACCGAAAGAAGACAGTCGTTTGAAAGAAGCGTACAGCGCCTGTATCAACACGGCGCAGGGTTCACCAGAGAAAATTGAAGCCTGCCAGAGCGTGTTAAACGTACTGAGGAAAGAGAAACAGCATCAGGCGTTTGCCAACCAGGAAAGCGTGCGCGTACTGGATTACCAGCAATGTATTCAGGCTGCGCATAGCGGAAACGGTCAGGCAGTTAACGCTGATTGCGATAAAATCTGGAATGAAATTCGTACCAAAAACAGCGCGCAGTAACGCTTACTGTTCGGCAGACAAAAGACCCGCATTTTCTGCGGGTCTTTTATTGGGCATAAAAAAACCAACCCTAAGGTTGGCTTTTATGAATACAGTGACTTATTTCGCGTTGTGCGCCTGTTCATCTTCGCGGCAATCGCCTTCGGCGCAGTGCCCGTAGAGATAGAGGCTATGGTTCGTTAAACGAATACCATGCTTTGACGCGATCTCACGTTGGCGCGCTTCGATAGAATCGTCGCTGAACTCGATCACTTTCCCACAGTCAAGGCAGATCAGGTGATCGTGATGATGTTGCTGCGTCAGTTCAAAAACGGATTTGCCGCCTTCAAAATTGTGGCGGGTTACGATACCGGCGTCATCAAACTGGTTCAGCACGCGATAAACGGTCGCCAGACCAATTTCTTCACCCATGTCGATCAGTCGTTTGTATAAATCTTCCGCACTGACGTGATGGTTTTCCGGGCCCTGAAGAACTTCCAAAATTTTCAAACGTGGAAGCGTTACTTTCAGGCCAGCCTTCTTTAATGCGGTATTGTTGTCAGTCATGCGGAATCTGTCCTGTTGCTAAACGATTCACTTCATACAAGAAGTGACAGAAATTGCACTCGAGATATTGCGATTCATTATAGGACTGCCGTGTCTAAATGAAAACCGCAAGGCTCTGGCAAATGTTAATAATAACGAGGTATTGCCTGGAAATGAGAGCGCCACCTAATAACTCCTGCATATTGTACAGGGATGGGCAAGGAAGTTACAAATTTGTAGCAATTATTTTGATTGGTTCTGTCTATTGATGCGGCGCAAACCATGTTTACGCCGCATAACATCAGGCGTTAATAATTTCGTCGAGATGCAATTCTTCGGAAATCTGTTTTACCCATTTTTCCACGCGCTCAGCGGTCAACTCCGGCTGGCGATCTTCATCAATGGCCAGACCGACAAAATGGTCGTCATCTGCCAGACCTTTAGACGCTTCGAAGTGGTAACCCGCCGTCGGCCAGTGACCCACGATGGTTGCGCCGCGCGGCTCAATGATGTCGCGAATAGTTCCTAACGCGTCGCAGAAGTATTCTGCATAATCTTCCTGGTCGCCACAGCCGAAAAGAGCCACCAGTTTGCCATTGAAATCAACTTCTTCGAGGGTCGGAAAGAAGTCATCCCAGTCGCATTGCGCTTCGCCGTAGTACCAGGTTGGGATGCCGAGCAGCAGAATGTCATACCCTTCCAGGTCTTCTTTGCTGCTTTTAGCAATGTCATGAACATCAGCAACGTCTTTACCAAGCTGTTTCTGAATCATTTTTGCGATATTTTCGGTATTCCCGGTGTCGCTGCCGAAAAAGATGCCAGTGATTGCCATGAGTGAAGTAACCTCTTGAAACTCATTGAAATGGTTGGGGCGAATTGCCCACAGATAAGGGCAATCATAGCAGAACAGTCAGGTATGCGGAAATAGCAAACGTGCAGGAGTGCACTTCATGCTACACGAAAGTGGAGGATGTGAGGTTTCTAGCCCTGAGTCTGACTGCGCAAGGCTGCCAGTTGGGACATCAGCATTTCTTCAATCAGCTCGCTGCGACTTATGTTACGGGATTCTGCCAGTTCGTTTAAGGCGTCAACGGCTTCCGCGTTGAGCTTAAGTTCGACACGCTTAAGGCCACGAACTTTGTCGCGTTTTAGCTGGTTACGCTTATTAATGCGCAGCTGTTCATCGCGCGAAAGCGGATTGGTTTTGGGTCTTCCCGGACGACGCTCGTGCGCGAACAGATCTAATGTCGTACGGTCCGTTTGTTCTTTGGCCATGATCCTGGTGATTTCGGGGGAACAATCAGTCGGGCGTCAGCCCGGATGGATAGCGCGCCATCATACATCAGCGAGTGGGGCGCGCCAACGTTCGCGCGCGTAATCGCGCACGGACGCCGAGTTTTTAATCAGTTCGCCGTGTCGTTCAGATAACGACGGATGGCGCGCAGGACAGCCTCGGGCTTTTCTGCATGTACCCAGTGACCCGCACCGGCAATCACGTGGGCTCGCGCCTGCGGAAACTGGGCGAGCAGGTCGGCGCGATACGCTTCGGTGACATAAGGGGAGTTGCCGCCGGGAATAAACAGCGCCGGGTGGTCCCAGGCCGGGATTGTCTCCCAGCCGACGATATGCGGGTATTGCTCCCACAGCACCGGAACGTTAAAGCGCCACTCGCCGTCAGCCCAGGATTTCAGCAAAAACTGAATCACCCCTTCTTCGTTAAGATGCTCGCGCATCACCACAGCCGCCTGCTGCCGGGTTTGCGCCTCCGATGCCGTTACCGCGTTGATGGCCGTGAAAATTTCATCGTGGCGGCGGACAGGGTAATCCACCGGCGCAATATCGATTGCCACTAACTTATCGACTCGCTCCGGTGCTAATGCGGTCAGCGCCATTACCGCTTTGCCACCCATTGAGTGACCAATAAAGGTGGCTTTGTCGATCTGCTGGGCATCCAGCGTATCCAGCAGATCCTGCGCCATAACCGCGTAGTTCATTTGCGGATCGCGGGGCGACAGGCCGTGGTTGCGCATGTCGACCTGAATAACATCGTGGTCGTTTACCAGGTCGCGCGCCAGGACGCCGAGATTATCCAGACTGCCAAACAGACCGTGAACCAGGACGATGGGAGAATTATTGTGCAGGTTTTGTGCAGATTGCGCTCGGATATTCAATTTCATGGCAAAGTTCTTTTTTTCGCTTCGTCGGGTTAGGGTATTATGTTGACCATTCTACAACTGGGCTGCAACCATTACGGTTTACTCCGAGTTTTACGTTCAGCCAGGTTTGACGCTATCCGCTGTCAGGATTTGCCTTTACACTGTGTTCAGATAATCCTGACGACTTGTATTCAGATAAGACACCGCACTGGATTAAGATGAAAACGATTGAAGTCGATGATGAACTCTATAGCTATATTGCCAGCCACACCAAGCATATCGGCGAGAGCGCATCCGAAATTTTACGGCGCATGTTGAAGTTTTCCGCCGCATCACAGCCTGTCGCCTCAGCGGCAAAAGAGGTTCGCGCGCAGCAACCTGTGGCTGTGGAAGCGAAACCCGTCAATCCTGTAAAGGATAAAGTGCGCGCCATGCGTGAAATGCTTCTGTCTGACGAATACGCAGAACAGAAGAGAGCGGTCAATCGCTTCATGCTGGTACTGTCTACACTTTATTCACTGGATCCGCACGCCTTTGCCGATGCAACGGAATCGTTGCATGGCAGAACGCGCGTCTATTTTGCGGCGGACGAACAGACGCTGCTGAAAAATGGTAATCAGACCAAACCGAAACACGTACCCGGTACGCCGTATTGGGTGATTACCAACACCAACACTGGCCGTAAATGCAGCATGATTGAACACATCATGCAGTCAATGCAATTCCCGACGGAATTGATTGAGAAGGTTTGCGGAACAATTTAACCCTTGCAAAGAAGGACCAGGCAATGGCAATCCACAACCGTGCAGGACAGCCTGCGCAACAAAGTGATTTGATTAACGTCGCCCAACTGACGGCGCAATATTATGTACTGAAACCAGAAGCAGGGAATGCTGAACACGCGGTGAAATTCGGTACCTCCGGACACCGTGGCAGTGCAGGTCGCCATAGCTTCAATGAACCGCATATTCTGGCGATTGCGCAGGCGATTGCCGAAGAGCGCGCGAAAAACGGCATTACCGGTCCTTGCTATGTGGGTAAAGATACTCACGCACTCTCCGAACCGGCGTTTATTTCGGTGCTGGAAGTGCTTGCGGCAAACGGGGTGGACGTGATTGTTCAGGAGAACAACGGTTTTACGCCAACGCCTGCCGTCTCAAACGCAATCCTGGTCCATAACAAAAAGGGCGGAGCGCTGGCGGATGGTATCGTCATCACCCCGTCGCATAACCCACCGGAAGATGGTGGCATTAAATACAATCCACCTAACGGCGGCCCTGCGGATACCGACGTCACTAAAGTCGTGGAAGACCGCGCGAATGCATTACTGGCAGATGGCCTGAAAGGGGTGAAACGTCTCTCTCTGGATGCGGCGCTGGCCTCCGGTCATGTTAAAGAACAGGATCTGGTGCAGCCTTTCATTGAAGGGTTGGCGGACATCGTCGATATGGCGGCGATCCAGAAAGCCGGCCTGACGCTGGGCGTGGATCCGCTGGGTGGTTCCGGTATCGAATACTGGAAGCGTATTGGTGAACATTACAAACTCAACCTGACCATCGTTAACGACCAGGTCGATCAGACTTTCCGCTTTATGCATCTCGATAAAGATGGCGCGATCCGCATGGACTGCTCCTCTGAATGTGCGATGGCTGGGCTGTTGGCGCTGCGTGATAAGTTCGATTTGGCGTTCGCAAACGACCCGGATTACGACCGTCATGGCATCGTAACCCCGGCGGGGCTGATGAACCCGAACCACTATCTGGCGGTGGCGATCAACTACCTGTTCCAGCATCGCCCGCAGTGGGGCAAAGAGGTGGCTGTCGGTAAAACGCTGGTGTCTTCGGCGATGATTGACCGCGTGGTTAACGACCTGGGCCGTAAGCTGGTAGAAGTTCCGGTTGGCTTTAAATGGTTCGTTGACGGTCTGTTTGACGGCAGCTTCGGCTTTGGTGGCGAAGAGAGCGCGGGCGCCTCTTTCCTGCGCTTCGACGGTACGCCGTGGTCTACGGACAAAGACGGGATCATCATGTGCCTGCTGGCGGCGGAAATCACCGCGGTTACCGGTAAGAACCCGCAGGAGCACTACAACGAATTGGCAGCCCGTTTCGGCGCACCAAGCTATAACCGTCTGCAGGCTGGCGCGACATCCGCGCAGAAGGCCGCGCTGTCGAAACTGTCTCCGGAAATGGTGAGCGCCAGTACGCTGGCCGGTGACCCAATCACCGCACGCCTGACCGCTGCACCGGGCAACGGCGCTTCGATTGGCGGGCTGAAGGTGATGACCGACAACGGCTGGTTTGCGGCGCGTCCGTCTGGCACGGAAGATGCGTATAAGATCTACTGTGAAAGCTTCCTCGGCGAAGAACATCGCAAGCAGATTGAGAAAGAAGCGGTTGAGATTGTCAGCGAAGTGCTGAAAAACGCATAAATTGTTGTGAAATAAAAAGGCGCCGGAAGGCGCCTTTTTTGTGGGTACGTAGGCCGGATAAGCGTAGCGCCATCCGGCCTTGTTTTGAAATATCAACCGTGCTTATTCTTCAGCTCAAAGCGTGGAGATACCAGGCCGTACAGCGTCCAGCCGAGGAAGGTCACGATAGAGCCATACAGCATCGCTTCTTCGCCGGAAGAGTAGAGCGCATAGAAGCTGTACATCGCACCAATAAACGCCACGAAGTTCGCCATCTTCGCTTTTGAAGGGGGAACGTTCGCGACGCGCTGAATAATCACCAGCGCCGCCATCGACAGAATGTACGGAATGATATTGGTCACCACGGCCAGGTTTACCAGCACGTTAGACTGACTGTTCAGCGACGGGCTGATGGTCATCAGCGACAAACCACTCTGAATCACAACGATGGTCAGCATCCCCTGTACCGGAGCATCCACTTTTGTAACGCGAGAGAAGATTTTCGGGAAGTAACCTTCGTCCGCAGAGGATTTAAACACCTGCGCAATGGTGAACTGCCAGCCCAGCAGTGAACCGCAGCAGGACATAATCATCAGCGCCATGATCACTTTACCCACTTCCGGGGTGAACATCTGCGCAAACGCCAGACCAAACGGTGCGGTAGAGTTTGCCAGATCCATGTTTGGTACAATCCCGGCAATCACGTTAGTCGAGACGATGTAGATCACCGCCGCGCCCAGCGTTCCGCCCAGTACCGCAATCGGTACATTCTTTTCTGGGTTTTCCACGACTTCGGCGTTAGCACACGCAGATTCCAGACCGAGGAATGCCCACAGCGTCATCGCAATAGATGAACCAACCGCAGTAAAGAACGGCACATGATGCGGGTTCCAGGAGTTGGCGTACAGCGTTGGGCTGAACCAGAACCAGCCGATGATGCACAGACCGACAACCGGAATGATCACGCCCCAGACGGTGATGCTACTGATCTGCCCGGTGATACGTGCGCCACCGAAGTTAGCGACCGTACAGATCCACAGCACACCAATGGTGGCGAGGCCGATTTGCACTGGGGAGAGGGTGGCACCAAAAAGCTCGGTACCGTAGCCCACCGCAGAAATCGCGATAGCGACGTTGGCAATCAGCAGCGACACCCCGTAGGTGTAGTTCGCCATAAAGTTGCCGGACTTACCGAACGCGTACTCCGCATAACCGCCCATTCCGCCAGACTTACGGCTAAACATACCGCATTTGGCAAAGGCCCAGGCCAGCGCCATCGAACCTATTGCGGTCACCAGCCAGGAGATAATCGAAATCGTACCGACTTCTGCCAGTTTGGTCGGGAGCATGATGATACCGGAGCCCATCATATTGACCATCGTCAGGATGGTGAGCTGCATCACGCCCATTTTATTGGATTTGGCCTTACTCATAATGCTTCTCCTTTCAACAGGCCGTTCTGTGCTTCACGCGGTTTAATCACGTAGCACCACACCTGTTTGCGACCGTCACGTTCTTCGATGTAAACGCCCTGCAGTTCCGGCGCAAAGCCCGGCAGCAGGTTGATCCCTTCTTCCAGCGCGCTGAAGTAACGCAGCACCGCACCGCCCCAGACTTCACCCGGAACAACACACAGCACGCCCGGCGGATAAGGCAGGGCACCTTCTGCGGCAATGCGGCCTTCGGCTTCCGGCAGCGGAACCAGATCCACTTCGCCACGCAGGTAGGCATAGTTGGCATCCTGCGGATTCATGCTGACGCGCGGGAAATGCGCTTTACGGAACATCTCTTTCTGCAACTGCTTCACGTTGTGACGGGCATACAGATTGTGCATTTCCTGGCACAGCTGACGCAGGGTGTAACCGGCGTAACGCGCTTCGTGCTGCTTATAAAGAGAAGGAAGCACATCGGCGAGCGGCGCATCGGACTCCAGCAGTTTTTCGAAGCGGACTAACAGCGCAACGAGTTGCTGCAACTTCGCCATGTCTTCCGCCGGGGTCAGCAGGAACAGGATCGAGTTGAGGTCGCATTTTTCCGGCACTACGCCGTTTTCGCGCAGGAAGTTTGCCAGAATCGTTGCCGGCACCCCGAAGGTGTCGTATTCGCCGTTACGTGCGTTGATACCCGGCGTCGTCAGCAGCAGTTTGCACGGGTCAACAAAGTACTGATGCTCCGCGTAACCTTCGAACGCATGCCAGCTTTCGCCCGGCACAAAGTGGAAGAAGCGCAGGTCGTTGGCAATTTCCGCTGTCGGATAAGAATGCCACGGTTTGCCGTCGACCATTTCCGGTACAAACGGACGGATATGGTGGCAGTTTTCGAGGATCAGCTTACGCGCGTCGATGCCGTTCGCGACGCAGTCCATCCACATATTACGACCGCTAACGCCCTCGTGCATTTTGGCGTTAATGTCCAGCGCTGCAAACAGCGGATAGAACGGGCTGGTGGACGCATGCATCATAAACGCGTTGTTCATACGTTTATGCGGAACATAGCGTGACTGTCCTTTGATATGACTGTCTTTTTTGTGGATTTGCGAGGTTTGTGAGAACCCGGCCTGCTGCTTGTGAACAGACTGCGTCACCAGAATACCCGGATCGTTTTCGTTCAGTTCCAGCAGCAGCGGAGAGCAATCCGCCATCATCGGAATAAACTGCTCGTAGCCTACCCACGCGGAGTCGAACAGGATGTAGTCGCACAAATGACCAATTTTATCCACCACCTGACGGGCGATTATAAATCGTGCCGTCGTAGGTACCTAACTGAATCACGGCCAGGCGGAAAGGACGCGCGTCGCGGGAGCGCTGCGGGGCCACTTCGCTGACCAGTTCTCGCAGGTAGCTTTCTTCAAAGCAGTGGGCGTCGATCCCGCCGATAAAGCCATACGGGTTACGCGCGGTTTCGAGGTAAACCGGTGTGGCACCCGCCTGCAATAACGCGCCGTGATGGTTTGATTTATGGTTGTTACGGTCAAACAGCACCAGATCGCCAGGGGTCAGTAGCGCATTAAGCACCACTTTGTTTGACGATGAAGTTCCGTTCAGCACAAAGTAGGTTTTATCAGCATTGAACACTTTTGCTGCGTGCTGCTGAGCGATGCACGGTGCGCCTTCGTGGATCAGCAGGTCGCCCATCGCCACGTCGGCATTACACAGGTCAGAGCGGAAAAGCGCTTCGCCAAAGTATTCAACGAACTGATTACCCGCCGGGTGACGACGGAAAAACTCGCCGCCCTGGTGACCCGGGCAGTCAAAGGCACTGTTTCCCTGATTCACATAGTCAACCAGTGCACGGAAGAACGGCGGACGCAGCTGGGTTTCATAGTGGTTGGCTGCGGTTTCTAACTGCCGACCATAGAAGGCGGTACGGGCTTCATTGCATTCGAATACGCCAGAGATACGCGGCAGGTATTCTGCCGGAACGCGCTCTTCATTTTCAGTCGCGATAAAAACAGGAATACCGTAGCCGGTCGCATCGATTTCATCGAGTTTTCCACGTTCAATATCATTGACAGACAGCACCACAGCGGCCACGTCAATAAAATTACTCTCGTCCACATTCACAATGGAACGATGGCTGGGAAAACAGTCAGGGCAGGAACGACTTACGGCAATTTTTAATTCAGACATTATTCATCTCTTTATTTCAGATAATAGCAGGCCCTCAATTTCTCAACAGAGAAATTGATAACTCCGGAATAGAAATAAAATGCGTCCCGCTGATTGAATAAATCAGTGAATAGCTTTTATTTTGGATGCAAGAAACCCCGCCTGTCCGGCTACAGGAAAATCAAGGTTTACGCAGAGAGAGCACTGAGAGATACAGGCGTTAGCCTGCGATACAGAGTGTCAGGAAGACCTGTATACTGGAGTGCCCTATAGTCAGAAGACTACCGGGCATTAAAGAAATGAAAGTCGAAGCTGTTACGGTGGGCAAACATCATAATATGCGTTGTCCGCCTAATGTGAGGCATTGTACGGATATTATTTTCCATTTTGATTACCTTTCCTTTATAAGTAGAAGGTGAGGGTATTTTATCCAGGAAAACGGCATAAACTGTGAAGGGGATCAATAAAAACCGATCATTCCAGAAATAATTAGTCGCATAAATCCTATATTTATCTATCTGCTTCTGTTTTGTTATTGATTTGTTGTTTTGTTGTGGTTATTTATTTTAATAAGAATTTACCTAGTCGCGAAATATTATTATTTTCCAAACTCAAATTAATAAAACATGAATTTAAAACTTATTTAAAAATAATGAATAATCATTCACGGCATGAATCGATAACCTATGCCGGTTTCCGTAATGAAATGGCGGGGCCGCGCGGGATCGTGCTCCAGCTTCTGGCGAAGATGCCCCATATAAATACGCAAATAGTGACTGTGTTCGACCGCATTGGGTCCCCACACCTGGCTTAACAGCTGCCGTTGGGTGAGGACTTTCCCGGCATTATTGAGCATCACCGCCAGTAGGCGAAACTCAATGGGCGTCAGATGAACGTCATTACCGTCGCGCTGAATGCGGTGCGCGGCAAGATCCACCTGCACATCAGCAAAGCGAAAAATGGGGTCGGGGGAGGCGGTCGCCGAGTGACGCCGCAGGGCCACCCGCAGACGCGCCTGCAGTTCACCAATGCCAAACGGTTTGCTCAGATAGTCATCGGCCCCTGCGTCGAGTGCGGCGATCTTATCGCTCTCTTCGCTGCGGGCAGATAGCACAATTACCGGAACCGCGCTCCACTGACGCAGGTCGCGAATAAAATCAAGACCGTCACCGTCCGGAAGACCCAGATCGAGAATAATGAGATCGGGTTTGCGCGTTGCCGCTTCCAGCAGACCGCGCTGCAGTGTGTCGGCTTCGTGTACGCGTAGCCCATCACCTTCCAGCGCGGCGCGCAGAAAGCGACGAATAGCCTGTTCATCCTCAACAATCAGAACGTTTGTCACATATCCTCATGAAAATCTTCAAGTTCAGGCGGTGCCTCTTGTACCAGTGTAACACGGAAACAGGCCCCGCCCTGAGGACGATTAGAGACGGCAATCGTTCCACCATGAACTTCCACAATCGCCCGGCAAATCGCCAGTCCTAATCCGACGCCCGGAACGGCAGACTCTTTGTTGCCTCTGGCGAACTTATCGAAGATAAGCTGCTGTTGGCCCTCGGCAATACCCGGCCCATTGTCCCAGACGTCAAGTTGCAGATGATCGCCTGCGACGTGCGCATCAATGCCGATTTCAGCCTGCGGACCAGCATACTTGATGGCATTCTCCAGCAGGTTAATCAGGACCCGTTCAAACAGCGGGCCGTCGACGTGAATGAGCGTCAGCGGTTCCGGCAGCGACAGATTGATGGGATGTGCCAGTCCAGGTTCCAGCATTTTCAGTGCGCTGCCGACCACTTCTTCCAGCGTCAGCCACTCTTTATTCAGGTTAAAACCGCCGGACTGAATCCGCGCCATATCCAGTAAATTGTTTACCAGTCGGGTGGTATTGAGCACGTGCTGGCGAATCTCGCTGGCCTGTTTCGCATGCGGAGAACCTGCGCTTGCCAGATCGAGGGTAAGGATTTCCGCCTGACCAAATAGCACCGTCAACGGCGTACGCAGGTCATGGGAAAGGGCGGCGAGCAGGGCGTTGCGTAGACTTTCACGTTCGCTTGCCAGACGCGCCAGCTCCTCGCTGGCGGTCAGGGTCAGGCGCTCCAGCGCGTTTGCGACCAGCAGGGTAAACGTTTCCAGCAGTCGCTGTTGCTCCGGGATCATTAACTGGCGCAGGTTACCCGGTTCAACGACGACCAAACCATGCGTTTTGTCCGCGCTGCGCAGGGGCAAAATTTGATACGGCACCCCGGGCAGGGTGTCGGTTCCGGCACCTGCCGGTAAGCCTTTATCAAAACTCCAGCGGGCTATGGCATCGTCCCAGGGCGTTATTCCCTGCTGGTGGGTCAGCGGAACGAGTTTGCCGTGTTCATCCGGCAACAACAACTGGCTACGGGCATGAAATGTGGAGGCGATAAACCGCTCGCTGGTGACGGCGATGTCGCGTTGACTGCGACCCATCGCCAGGGCTTTTGACATTTCATACAGATGGCGCGTGCGTTGTTCCCGATAGCGGGCGACCCGTGCCTGGTAACGCACACCTGCGGTCAGGTTCCCGACCAAAAGACCGACTGTCAGCATAACGGCAAAGGTGAGTAAATACTGCACGTCTGAGACGGCAAGCGTGCCGCGTGGGGCAATGAAAAACAGGTCAAAGCTGATCACGCTAATCACGGTGGCAAACACCGAAGGCCAGCGTCCGTAGAAAAGGGCGATCACCACCACGCCCAGCAGATACAGCATCACCAGATTAGCGGCATCAAAGGCGGCCAGCCACTCGCTGGCAATAAAGGTCGTTAACGCACAAAGAGCGACGGCAACCAGGCAACCCTGAATTTGTACCCGCCATTTGTCTTTAAACGTCCGCGTATCCGCTACAGCGGAGAGAGTGCGAACCGGTGGATCATCCAGCGCGACAACCATCAGGTCCAGTTCCGGCGCGCGTTTCGCCAGACGGTCAGCGAAAGCGTTTCGGTGCCACCAACGGCGTGTTGTGGTCCGCCCGAGCACAATCTTGCCGAGGTTATGTTCACGGGCGTAGCGAACTACGGCTTTTTCTTCGTTGGGGTCGGAAAGCGTGGCGGTTTCAGCCCCGAGTTCCTGGGCCAGGCGCAGGGCGCTGAGAATATCTCGGCGCTGCTTTTCCGGTAGGCGGTGCAGCGTGGGCGTTTCGACGTAAACAGCGTGCCAGACGATGCCCAGTCGTGACGCCAGACGCGCGGCGGTGCGCACCAGTTTTTCGCTTCCGGTATTGTGACCGATGCAGAGCAGAATCGCGTCGCGGGTGTGCCAGACCTTCTCTTCGCCGGGATGCCCTCGCCATGCGCGCATCTGATCGTCGACTCGATCGGCCGTACGGCGCAGCGCCATTTCACGCAGGGCGATTAAGTTACCCTTGCGGAAAAAATGCTCGATGGCACGTTCAGCCTGACCAGCAATATAGACTTTCCCTTCTTTCAGCCGCTGGCGCAGGTCGTCCGGCGGCAGGTCGACGAGGACCACTTCGTTGGCTGCATCGAAAAAGGGATCGGGTACGGTTTCACGTACCTGAATCCCCGTCACACCGCTCACCACGTCGTTCAGACTCTCCAGATGCTGAACGTTGACCGTGGTAAATACGTCGATGCCCGCTTCCAGTAACTCTTCAATGTCCTGCCAGCGCTTAGGGTGACGCGAGCCTGGCGCATTACTGTGCGCCAGTTCGTCCATTAAAATTAGCGCCGGACGGCGGGCGAGGGCGGCGTCCAGATCGAATTCGCTGATATGGCGCCCGTGGCGGGCATGGCGTTTCGGCGGCAGGATCGTCAGACCGTCCAGCAGGGCGGCTGTCTCTTTACGTCCATGGGTTTCCACAACCCCAATCAAAATGTCCAGCCCCTGTGCGCGCAGCCGCTGGGCTTCTGCGAGCATCGCCCAGGTTTTCCCGACGCCCGCACAGGCACCGAAGAAAATTTTTAGCTTTCCACGATGAGGGGCCGACGTTTGCTCCAGCAGGCGATCGGGGTCCGGACGTACAGGTTCATTCACCATCAGAGCTTATCCAGCGCTAAATTGAGTTCCACAAGGTTTACCACAGGCTGACCAAGAAAACTCAGCAAGGGCTTCTGCGTATATTTTGCAACCAGTTGCGTCACTTGTTCAATGGTGAGATGACGGGCGTTTGCCACGCGGGGAATTTGCCAGGCAACCGCAGCGGGCGTCAGGCTGTAATCCAGACCGCTGCCAGAGGCGGTTAACAGTTCTACCGGGATCGGACCGCTGACCTGCGGGTTGGCGGCGCGCAAAGCGGCGACACGGCTCTGGAACTGTTTCTCCAGCTCCGGATTGCTGGCTGCAAGATTACTGCCGCCAGAAGCCATTGGATTGTAGGGCATATCGGCAGTGGCGGACGGCCGCCCCTGAAAATAACCCTCGTCGGTAAAGTTCTGTCCGATAAGCGCGGAGCCGCGTACGACGCCGCCCTCAGCGATCAGTGAACCGTTAGCCTGATGCGGGAACCACCATTGCGCAAGTGCGGTGGTGAGGAGAGGGTAGACCCCACCGGTTAACAGCATCAGGAAAATCAAGGTTGAGAACAGAGGACGTAAACTACGCATTGTACACCTCACACCAGAGCCAAAAAGGTCAGCAGTAAATCAATCAATTTGATACCGATGAACGGAACAACCAGACCGCCCAGGCCGTAAATCCACAGGTTCCGACGCAGCATCGCGGAGGCCGAGAGCGGCTTATAGCTCACCCCCCGCAGCGCCAGAGGGATCAGAAAGATAATGATCAGCGCATTAAAAATTACCGCGCTCAGAATGGCGGAATCCGGCGAATGCAGACGCATAATATTCAATGCATTCAACTGCGGGTAAGTCGCGGCGAAGGCGGCCGGAATAATGGCAAAGTATTTCGCTACGTCGTTGGCGATACTGAAGGTGGTCAGCGAGCCGCGCGTCATCAGCATCTGTTTACCGATATGCACCACTTCAATGAGTTTGGTCGGGTTCGAGTCGAGATCCACCATATTGCCCGCTTCTTTTGCCGCCTGAGTACCGGAGTTCATCGCCACCGCCACATCAGCCTGAGCCAGCGCCGGGGCGTCATTGGTACCGTCACCGGTCATCGCCACTAAACGACCTTCCGCTTGATACTGGCGAATCAACGCCAGCTTGGCTTCGGGTGTCGCTTCGGCAAGAAAATCGTCCACGCCCGCCTCAGCGGCAATAGCTGCCGCTGTCAGGCGGTTATCACCCGTGATCATCACCGTTTTGATGCCCATCTTGCGCAACTGGGCAAAGCGCTCCTTAATGCCGCCTTTAACGATATCTTTGAGGGCAATCACCCCCAGCACACGGGCGCCTTCCACCACGACCAGCGGTGTTGCGCCAAGCCGGGCAACGTTATCCACTTTCTGCTCGACATCTGCCGGAAACTGCCCACCGTTCGCTTCAACGTGGCGGCGAATGGCATCGACGGAACCTTTGCGGATCATCCGGTTATCGATGTTAATGCCGCTCATCCGGCTTTGAGCCGTGAAGGGGACGAAGGTCGCATGCAGTGCCTGAACATCGCGTTCGCGCAGATTAAAGCGCTGCTTGGCAAGGATGACGATGCTGCGACCTTCCGGCGTCTCATCTGCCAGTGAGGACAACTGCGCGGCGTCGGCCAGCGTTTTTTCATCTACCCCTTGGGCAGGAAGAAACTCAGAAGCCTGACGGTTGCCGAGCGTGATGGTGCCAGTTTTATCGAGCAGCAACACGTCAACATCGCCTGCGGCTTCCACTGCGCGACCGCTGGTCGCGATGACGTTTGCGCCAAGCATACGGCTCATCCCGGCAACGCCAATCGCCGACAGTAATCCGCCGATCGTGGTCGGGATCAGGCAGACCAACAGAGCAACCAGTACCGTAACGCTGACCGCATGACCTCCCCAGGCGGAAAACGGCCACAGTGTCGCGGTCGCCAGCAAGAAGACAATCGTCAGGGCAATCAGCAGGATGGTCAGGGCAATTTCATTTGGCGTTTTGCGACGCTGCGCGCCTTCGACCATTGCGATCATTCGGTCAAGGAAGGTTTCTCCTGGGTTGACGCTACAGACGATCACCAGCCAGTCGGAGAGAATGCGCGTCCCGCCGGTCACCGAGGCGAAATCGCCACCGGATTCACGGATCACCGGAGCTGACTCACCGGTAATGGCGCTTTCATCGACCGATGCGCCACCTTCAATCACTTCGCCGTCGCAGGGAATAATATCGCCTGCTTCGACCAGCACGACATCGCCTTTACGCAGTTCATCGGCAGGAACGTGATCCATCTTCGCACCATACTTTGCTTCGCGCAGTTTGCGGGCAAAAGCGGTTTTCTTCACCCCTTTGAGGCTGTTGGCTTGCGCTTTACTCCGCCCCTCGGCCAGCGCTTCGGCAAAGTTGGCAAACAGAACGGTGATCCACAGCCACAGGCTGATCGCCCCGGTAAACAGGGCGCTGCCGGTCATCTGCCCGGTCGCCATCGCAATGGCGATAAGCGTAGTCAGCAGACTGCCGATCCAGACGATGAACATCACCGGATTGCGCCACTGGGTATGTGGGCTTAATTTTTTCACAGCATCCATGAGCGCCCGAGCGACCAGAGACGGCTCGAACAGCGCCAGTTGTTTGCGACTCATAACATTCAACTCCACTTCGCTCAGCGTAAGGAAAGGTGTTCAGCAACTGGGCCAAGCGCCAGTGCAGGAATAAAGGTCAGGGCGCCCACTAACAGCACCGTGCCGATCAACAGTCCGATAAACAGCGCGCCGTGGGTAGACAGGGTACCGGGACTGGCGGGCTGACGCTGTTTGGACACCAGCGATCCGGCAATGGCCATCACCGGGATGATGACCCCAAAACGGCCGATAAACATGCAAAAGGCCAGCAGGCAGTTCCAGAACGGCGTATTGGCGCTGAGGCCGCCAAAGGCGCTGCCGTTGTTGTTGGCGGCAGAGGAGACGGCATACAACACTTCGCTAAACCCATGTGGACCAGGATTGAGCATCGCGCTGCGTCCCGCATCGGTCATCATGGCGAGTGCCGTGCCGAGCAGGACCAGGGTAGGGGTGACCAGGATCGCCAGCGCGGTCATTTTCATTTCGCGCACGTCGATTTTTTTCCCCAGATATTCCGGGGTGCGGCCGATCATCAGTCCGGCGATAAATACCGCCAGCAGCACGAACAGCAGCATCCCGTAGAGGCCGGAGCCGACGCCGCCGAACACCACTTCACCGATCTGCATCAGCCACATGGGCACCATGCCACCGAGCGCGGTAAAAGAGTCGTGCATCGCAATGACCGCGCCGCATGAGGCCGCCGTCGTGACGACCGCAAACAGGCTGCTGACCAGCACGCCAAAACGGCTCTCTTTGCCTTCCATGTTGAGGCTGGAATCCGCGCCCAGCGGCAGCAGGTGCGGATTGCCCTGGACTTCAGCCCACATCACCACCGCCACGCAGACGATAAAAATCAGCGACATTGCCCATAGCAGCATTCTTCCCTGGCGGCGATCGCCCACCGCGTCGCCAAAGGCAAAACAGAGCGCGGCAGGGATCAAAAAGATCGCCAGCATCTGCACCATATTGGTCAGTGCAGTCGGGTTCTCAAACGGGTGCGCGGAGTTGGCGTTAAAGAAGCCTCCACCGTTGGTACCCAACATTTTGATGGCTTCCTGCGAAGCAACAGGCCCCATGGGTATCAGTTGATGCACACCTTCAAGCGTGGTCACCGGCTGGTACGCCAGGAGGTTTTGCAGGCTGCCTTGCTGCACAAAAAACAGGGCTATGACGAGCGCGATCGGCGCCAGAATCCATAGCGTAATTCGCACCAGATCGACCCACGCATTACCGAGCGTGCTCATACTCTGGCGCGTAAAAGCGCGGATCAGCGCAAACACGACGGCAATACCGGTGGCGGCAGACAAGAAGTTTTGTACGGCAAGGCCTGCCATCTGGCTGAAGTAGCTTACGGTGGTTTCCCCGCTGTAAGACTGCCAGTTGGTGTTGGCAACAAAGCTGACCGCCGTGTTGAGCGCCAGATGCCAGGAGAGGCCCGGCAACTGCTGCGGATTGAGCGGGAGCACGTTTTGGCACAGTAACATGACAAACAGCACCGCCAGCCCCAGCACATTCAGGGCAAGGATCGCCAGCAGGTATTGCAGCCAGTTCATCTCGTGCATTGAGATCCCCAGCGCTCGCCACAGCAGGCGCTCAACGCCTGCGGTAGCGGGTAACGGCGTGTTGTTGATAAACCGCGTCAGGCCCGCACTTAAGGGTTTGGCGAGGATAAATAAAATCAGCAAAAAGCTGGCAATGAGTAAAAATCCCTGCGCGGCCATCAGAATGCCTCCGCATTGATCAAGGCATACACCAGGTAACCTAATAATAAGAAAATCAGCACGATGCCGATTATCACGCCTGCACTCACGGTGAACCTCCAGTGGCATAAAGGTGATAATCAGAGCGTAAACAGGCGCCTGCAAAAATTTTGCAAAAATCGCCGAAGGGGATGTAAAAAAAGTATAAAAATAGCAAAGACCATTACTTAACTAATGATTAGTATTAATTTAACTTTTTTGTAACTTAATTACGGGATGAATGTAAATAAAGCTTAAATAGACAAAAATAAGTGGTCGGATGAGTAGAAAAATTACATACAACGCGGTACTATTTTCCTCAGTTAACCAAATTCATTTTACCGGTGCCTTTCACCGAACAAACTAAAGGGGAGAATGCGATGGATCTTTATAAAGAATATCCTGCACATATCATTTTGTTGCGTCGTACTTTCGCCGTCGTGGCTGGAGTGCTGGCGCTGCCGGTCATGTTGTTCTGGAAAGACCGCGCTCGTTTCTACAGCTATTTACACCGTGTCTGGTCAAAAACCAGCGATAAACCGGTGTGGATGGAGCAGGCTGAAAAAGCCACCTGCGATTTCTATTAAGAGAATAGAATTTATAAAAACCGCCTACAGGAATGTGGCGGTTTTTTTGTCTCTTATGTCTACACTTATTCAAAAATGGAATAGGAGTTGTCATGAGCGAGAAAATCCCTGTTGGCATCAGTGCTTGTTTGTTAGGGGAGGCGGTTCGCTTTGACGGTGGACATAAACGCCTGACCTTTGCGGTAGAAGAGCTGTCGCCGTGGGTCCAGTTTGAACCGGTCTGCCCGGAAATGGCGATTGGGTTACCGGTGCCACGTCCTGCGCTGCGTCTGGTGAAAACGGATGGTCAGATAGCGCTACGTTTTAGCGATAAGCGCGAAGGCGACCTGACGCAAGCGATGACGGACTTTAGCGATCGATGCGTTAGTCGCTTCGAACACCTCTGCGGTTATATCGTCTGTGCAAAATCCCCCAGTTGCGGCATGGAGCGCGTGCGTGTGTATGATGCGGAAAGGAAAAACAACCGTAAATCCGGGCGGGGCATTTATACCTCAGTGTTGATGGCGCGTTATCCGTGGCTTCCCGTCGAAGAGGATGGCCGGCTCCACGATCCGCAAATTCGGGAAAATTTTGTTGAACGGATCTATGCCCTGCATGAACTTAACGGGATCCGCCAGCAAGGTCTGACGCGCGGCGCGCTGATTGACTATCACAGCCGTTACAAGCTGCTGCTGTTAGCCCATTCTCAACCTGAATACCGCACGCTGGGGCGCTTTGTCGCCCTCATCCATGAATGGGAAAGTCTCGATGCGTTTTTCGTTGAATACCGTCAACGCCTGATGCAGCTTATGTCACATCATGCGACGCGACGTAACCACACCAATGTCCTCATGCATATTCAGGGCTATTTCCGTAAACAACTCAACGCCCGGCAACGGCAAGAGTTAACGACCCTTATCGATGGCTACCGGCGCGCCACGCAACCGTTGCTTGCGCCTGTCACGCTCCTCAAACACTATATGGCGGAATATCCGGATGCGTATCTCTCCGGGCAACGCTATTTTGATCCCTGGCCGGAAGCCCTTCGTCTGCGCTACGGGAGTTGAGTTCTGTTATTCGGGAGTGTTATGTCCACCCATCTGGTTTGGTTTCGCTGCGATTTGCGTCTGCATGATAACCTGGCTCTTGCTGCCGCCTGCCGGAACCGCGACGCGCGCGTTCTGGCGTTATTTATCTCCACGCCGGAACAGTGGGCGAAGCACACGATGTCACCGCGTCAAGCCGCCTTTCTTCGGGCCCAGTTAAATGCCTTACAACACGCGCTGGCGGAAAAAGGCATTCCGCTGCTGTTTGAGGAGGTTGATGACTTCGCGGCGTCGATCAAAACGGTGAAAGCGGTGTGCGAAAAACAGAACGTGAGCCATCTTTTTTACAACTATCAGTATGAAGTCAATGAGCGCGCACGGGATCTGGCGGTGGAAAGAACGCTTGAAAATGTGGTGTGTGAAGGTTTCGACGACAGTGTGATTTTGCCGCCGGGTTCAGTGATGACCGGAAATCACGAGATGTACAAAGTTTTTACGCCGTTCAAAAATGCGTGGCTGAAGCGACTGAAAGAGGGGATGCCGGAGTGCCTCGCCGCACCGAAACCGCGTGAGAATGCAGGCATGCCGCTCTCTTTACCGGAGATTGTGTTTCATTATCCTTGTCAGGAATTTGATGCCTCCCTGTTCCCCGTCGAAGAAAAAAGCGTGATTGCCCGACTGCGTCAGTTTTGCCAACAGGGGGCGGGCGAATATGAGCAGCAGCGCGACTTCCCCGCCGTTGAAGGAACCAGCCGTTTATCGGCCAGCCTGGCGACGGGAGGGATTTCACCACGCCAGTGTTTGCATCGTCTGCTCGCGGAGCAACCGCTGGCGCTGGACGGCGGCCCAGGCAGCGTCTGGCTGAATGAACTGATCTGGCGAGAATTTTACCGCCATCTGATGACCTACCACCCAGGGCTTTGCAAACACCGGCCATTTATTCGTTGGACCGAACGCGTGCGCTGGGACGATAGTGCGGCGAATTTACAGGCATGGCAGGAGGGGAAAACGGGCTATCCCATCGTGGATGCGGCGATGCGTCAGCTAAATGCGACTGGCTGGATGCATAACCGTCTGCGGATGATTACGGCCAGCTTTTTAGTGAAAGATCTCCTCATCGACTGGCGCAAAGGTGAACGCTATTTTATGTCGCAACTGATTGATGGCGATCTTGCTGCCAACAACGGTGGCTGGCAGTGGGCGGCCTCAACAGGAACGGACGCTGCGCCCTATTTCCGCATCTTTAATCCCACGACGCAGGGGGAAAAATTCGACCGCGACGGTGAGTTTATTCGTCAGTGGCTTCCTGAACTGCGCGATATTCCCGGCAAAGCCATTCACCAGCCGTGGAAATGGGCGCATAAAGAGGGCGTGGAGCTTGACTACCCGCAGCCGATAGTCGATCACGCGCAGGCAAGACTCGCTACCCTTGCTGCCTATGAGGCGGCGCGTAAAGGGGATGTCACATAGCCTGGTGCGAAATGCCGGATGTCGACGCGTTGCGTCTTATCCGGCCTACGGATAGGGGTAGGCACGGCTCGCCCTTTAGACGGCACCGGGCATTTTGCGAACCATTTTCCAGCATAATGTAACTATTGCATCCCCCGCGAATTCTCCTCTGAAACACTCTCGCATTGTTGATTTGTTATGAATGCACAAAACGCGGTCCAGTGCGTAAAGTCTCGGCATCTAATTTCGCTGACGACGGACCGCCATCATGACATCAACCACTTCAACGCCGCATGATGCAGTGTTTAAGCACTTTTTAAGTTACCCTGAAACTGCTCGCGACTTTCTGGATATTCATTTACCTGCGACGCTACGGGGAATATGTGACCTGAGCACCCTTAAGCTGGAATCGGGGAGCTTTATTGAGGACAACTTACGCTCCCGCTATTCCGATGTGCTCTGGTCACTGAATACAAAGGAAGGCGATGGCTATATTTATGTCGTTATTGAGCACCAAAGCACGGCTGACGCGCATATGGCGTTTCGCTTGATGCGCTACGCGATGGCTGCGATGCAACGGCACCTGGATGCCGGACACAAAATGTTGCCGCTGGTGATCCCTATGCTGTTTTATCATGGCACTCGCAGCCCCTATCCGTTTTCTCTTTGTTGGCTGGATGAATTCAACGACCCGGTTACAGCACGCCAGCTTTACGCCTCGGCATTCCCGTTGGTGGATATCACGGTGGTACCGGACGATGAGATCGTTCAACATCGACGCATCGCGCTGCTGGAGCTTATGCAAAAACATATTCGCCAGCGGGATCTGATGGGGCTGGTGGAACAGCTGACTGCCGTGTTACTTACGGGATGCGCTAATGACAGACAATTGCAGGTGATGTTTAATTACATTTTGCAGTCCGGTGATGACGTGCGCTTTAACGAATTTTTGCGCGAGATAACGCGACGAATACCCCAACATAAGGAGAAGTTGATGACAATCGCGGAACGATTACGACAGGAAGGGCATAGCCAGGGGTTACAGGAAGGATTAGAGCAAGGATTACAACAAGGATTACAACAGGGTAAACAAGAAGGGCAGCACGAGGCGGCGCTGCGTATTGCTCAAACCATGCAAGCGCAGGGAATCGATCGCGCGATGATCGCTCTGGTGACGGGACTCAGCGAGGAAGAGTTGTTAGCGCCACATCACTAAGCTAAGCGTGCTGGCCAGACGCGATAACAAAGGTGCCAGCACGAACCCCACACGCCTGCCAATGTCTTCATTCATCTGAAATCCACTCGACTATCGACGAACCGGGATCATGACGCTATTTTAACGTAGTGCCAACATAAACGAGACAAGGGATCGATGATGAAAAACACCGAACTGGAACAACTGATCAACGAGAAGCTGAACAGCGCCGCGATTAGCGACTATGCGCCCAATGGCTTGCAGGTTGAAGGCAAAGAGACGGTGCAAAAAATCGTGACCGGCGTGACTGCCTGCCAGGCGCTGCTGGACGAGGCCGTTCGTTTGCAGGCAGATGCGGTCATTGTGCATCATGGCTATTTCTGGAAGGGGGAATCCCCGGTCATCCGCGGGATGAAGCGTCAGCGTCTGAAAACGTTGTTGGCCAATGATATTAACCTCTACGGCTGGCACCTGCCGCTGGACGCGCACCCGCAGTTGGGTAATAACGCGCAACTTGCTGCTCTGTTGGGCATTACCATGATGGGCGAAATTGAGCCTCTGGTTCCCTGGGGAGAACTGGCGATGCCAGTACCGGGGCTGGAACTGGCGTCGTGGATCGAAGCGCGTCTGGGGCGCAAACCGCTGTGGTGCGGCGATACGGGCCCTGACACCGTCAAGCGCGTGGCCTGGTGTACCGGCGGTGGTCAAAGCTTTATCGACAGCGCCGCCCAATTTGGCGTAGATGCTTTTATTACAGGTGAAGTTTCCGAACAAACGATTCATTCCGCCCGTGAGCAGGAATTACATTTTTACGCCGCCGGTCACCATGCCACCGAGCGCGGCGGCATTCGCGCATTAAGCGAATGGCTGAATGAAAACACCGATTTAGACGTGACCTTTATTGATATTCCAAACCCTGCATGAGCCAGACTGAATATAGAGGAAGACAAGTGCAACGAGCGCGTTGTTATCTGTTAGGTGAAACGGCGGTGGTGCTGGAGCTTGACCCCCCCGTAACGCTGGCAAGCCAGAAACGCATCTGGCGGCTGACGCAGCGTCTGGTCGACATGCCGAATGTGGTAGAGGCCATTCCAGGAATGAACAATATCACGGTGATCCTCCGCGAGCCGCAAGCGCTGGCGCTGGATGCTATTGAACGCTTGCAGCGCTGGTGGGAAGAGAGTGAAGCGTTTGAGCCTGACTCGCGCGCTATCGAAATCCCGGTGGTCTACGGTGGCAAAGGGGGACCCGATCTGCAAGAGGTTGCCCGCCACAGCGGCCTGAGCGAAAGGCAGGTGGTTGAACTGCATTCATCGGTCGATTACGTGGTCTGGTTTTTAGGTTTTCAGCCAGGTTTTCCCTACCTTGGCAGCTTGCCTGAACAGCTGCATACACCCAGACGTGCGGAGCCGCGTCTGTTAGTTCCCGCCGGTTCCGTCGGCATTGGCGGACCGCAAACCGGTATCTATCCGCTGGCAACGCCGGGAGGCTGGCAGTTAATCGGACATACCCCGCAGAAACTCTTTGACCCCACACACGAAGAACCCGTCTTGTTGCGCCCGGGCGATAGCGTTCGCTTTATCCCGCAGAAGGAGGGGGTATGTTAAAGATTATTCGCGCGGGCATGTATACCAGTGTCCAGGATGGCGGTCGTCACGGTTTTCGTCAGTCAGGCGTCAGCCACTGCGGGGCGCTGGATAAACCCGCGATGCAAATTGCCAACCTGCTGGTGGGAAATGATGCTAATGCGCCAGTGCTGGAAATCACGCTCGGGCAGGCGGTTATCGAATTTGAACGCGACGGCTGGTTCGCCCTGACGGGGGCAAGCTGTGAAGCTCAACTGGATGGGCATCTGGTCTGGACAGGCTGGCGACTGCCGATGAAAGCGGGGCAGCGTCTGACGCTCAAACGTCCGCAACATGGGATGCGCAGTTACCTCGCCGTGGCTGGCGCCATTGATGTGCCGGAAGTAATGGGCTCATGCAGCACCGATCTGAAAGTCGGCATTGGTGGGCTGGAAGGTCGGTTGCTTAAGGATGGCGATCGCCTGAATATAGGCCAACCGCAGCGCCAGTTTCTCGGTGCACAAGGCGTAAAACAGTTATTGTGGGGGAATCGTATCCGGGCGCTGCCGGGGCCGGAATACCACGAGTTTGATACGGTATCGCAGGACGCTTTCTGGCGCTCGCCGTGGCATCTCAGTCCGCAAAGTAACCGGATGGGCTACCGTTTACAAGGGCTGTCACTGAAGCGGACGACAGACCGCGAACTGGTGTCGCACGGTCTGTTGCCAGGCGTGATTCAGGTGCCGCACAACGGTCAGCCAATAGTATTAATGAACGATGCCCAGACCACCGGCGGCTACCCGCGAATCGCCTGCATCATCGAGGCGGATATGTACCATCTGGCGCAGATCCCGCTCGGTCAACCCATCCACTTTGTTCAATGTTCGCTGGAGGAAGCGCTGAAGGCGCGCCAGGACCAACGGCGCTATCTGGAACAACTCACATGGCGACTCAACGATGAAAATTGATCTGAATGCGGACCTCGGAGAAGGGTGCGCAAGTGATGCCGAGCTGTTAAAACTGGTGACTTCGGCCAATATCGCCTGCGGATTTCATGCGGGCGATGCGCAAACCATGTTGGCGAGCGTACGTGAAGCGCTGAAGAATGGTGTCGCTATTGGCGCGCACCCGAGTTTTCCGGATCGGGATAATTTTGGCCGCACGGCAATGACTTTACCGCCTGAGACGGTTTACGCCCAAACGCTGTATCAAATTGGCGCGCTGGCGGCGATCGCCAAAGCGGAAGGGGGCGTCATGCGTCACGTTAAACCACACGGTATGTTGTACAACCAGGCTGCGAAAGATCCACAACTGGCTGATGCCATTGCGAAGGCGGTTCATGCCTGCGATCCGCATCTGATTCTGGTGGGGCTGGCTGGAAGTGAACTTATTCGCGCCGGGGAACATTATGGCCTCAGCACACGACAGGAAGTGTTTGCCGATCGTGGATATCTGGCTGATGGCAGTCTTGTTCCACGTAACCAGCCAGGGGCAATGATTGAAGATGAAGAACAGTCACTGGCACAGACGCTGGGGATGGTCGAAACGGGACGGGTTAAAAGTCTCTCCGGTGAGTGGGCCAGCGTTGTGGCCCAGACGGTCTGTCTTCACGGCGACGGCGAGCACGCACTCGCCTTCGCCCGTCGCTTACGCGCGGCCTTTGCCGAACGCAATATCGCAATAGTTGCATAAGAGAACTGACGCAGCCTCCAGAGAGGGGCTGCGCGTATAAAACACCACAACGAAACAACACATAAAGGAATGAGTATGGGAGATGCAATTACTCTCTGGCCACTGATGGGCATCGCCGTCATTGTGGTTGGTTTTGTTTTACGCTTTAACCCGGTGCTGGTGGTTATTGTCGCCGGGATCGTCACCGGACTCGCTGCGCAGATGCCGATCGCCACGATCCTCGAAAAGCTGGGCGAAGGTTTTCTCAACACTCGCAACCTGCCGTTTATCCTGCTGATCCCGCTGGCGGTTATCGGCCTACTGGAGCGGCATGGTCTGAAGGAACGCGCCCAGACGTGGATTGCTAAAATTCGCAGCGCTACCTCGGGTCGCCTGCTGATTGTCTATCTTTTCATTCGTGAAGCCACTGCTGCGCTCGGGCTAACCAGTCTGGGCGGGCATCCGCAGATGGTTCGTCCGCTTTTAGCGCCAATGGCTGAAGGGGCCGCCGAGAAACAATACGGCGAATTACCCGGCGCGGTGCGATACCGTCTGCGGGCGATGTCTGCAGCAACCGACAACGTGGGACTCTTCTTTGGTGAAGATATTTTCGTTGCGTTCGGGGCGATTATCTTTATGCACAACTTTATGCTGGAGTCGAGCGGTATCCAGACCGAGCCGTTGCACATAGCCATGTGGGGGATCCCCACAGCCATTTGCGCCTTCCTGATCCACGGTACACGCCTGTGGCGTCTGGACAACTATCTGCAACGCGAAATGAGCAAAGCTGGTGTCACTGTTGGCCCTAAAGGAGAAGCGCAATGAATTTTCAGCAAAGCTATCTCTACTGGCTGGCGGGCATTATTTTGCTGATTGTTGCCATTATGTCCTGGCGCGATAAAGCCAACCCGCGTCGGCTGACGACCGGACTGTTCTGGGGCGTGTACGGCCTGTTGTTTCTGCTCGGTGACTGGACGTATCAGCTGGCCGGCGATAAACATGCGGTGAATATTGCCGTCGGCGTCGCGGTGGTGTTGATGGCGCTGATCGCCGGTTTCGGCGGCGTGAAGTTAGGCAGCTACCACCAGCGCACGCAGCAGCAGCGCGAAGAAAGCGCCACCCGTCTGGGGAATCGGTTGTTTTTCCCGGCGCTGGCGATCCCGGTGGTGACGGTAATTGGCGTGCTGATGTTTAACCATATTCCGGGCTTACAGACCGCACTGTTTGGACCGGGCAATCACGCCACGCTTGTCACATTATTTTCTATGACTGCCGGTTCGCTGATCGGCCTGGGAATGGCGATAAAGATGACGCATGAGAAGGTTCATCAGCCGATCCAGGAAGCGCGTCGCTTACTCGATTCGATCGGTTGGGCGTTTATTCTGCCGCAGATCCTCGCCACGCTTGGTCTGCTGTTTACCGCTGCGGGCGTAGGCAGTGGTATTTCGTATCTCACCCAGGAATACCTCGCCGTAGACAGTCGCTTTATCGCGGTGGCGGTGTACACCATTGGTATGGCGCTGCTGACGATGGTGATGGGCAATGCGTTTGCTGCCTTCCCGATCGTAACGGCCGGCATTGGTATTCCGATTCTGGTGCTCCAGCATGGCGGGAACCCGGCGGTGATGGCGGCAATCGGGATGTTCTCTGGTTACTGCGGAACACTGATGACGCCAATGGCGGCTAACTTTAACATCGTACCCGCCGCGCTATTGGAACTGCCGGATAAAAACGCGGTGATCAAAGCCCAGGTGCCGACCGGCGTGCTGTTGCTGCTGGTCAACGTGTTCCTGATGTATTTCCTGATGTTCCTGTAAGGAGGAAGGATGAAAACGGTCTTAATTACCGGGTTTGAACCCTTTGGCGGTGAACAGCTTAACCCTTCCTGGGAAGTGGTTCGCGGTCTCGACAATGCGATAATTGCCGGGTGTCGCGTGGTGGCGCGCCAGTTGCCGTGCGTTTTTGGTGAATCTCTCACCGTGCTGAATTCGGCTATTGATACGCTGTCACCCTCTCTGGTGCTGGCTGTCGGTCAGGCGGGTGGGCGCACGGATATCACCGTCGAACGTGTGGCGATTAATGTCGACGACGCGCGTATTCCGGATAACAAGGGCAACCAGCCGGTGGATAAGCCCATCGTGGCGGATGGCCCCGCGGCCTGGTTTAGCACGTTGCCGATTAAAGCGATGGTTGCAGCCATGCGTGAAGCAGGCGTTCCGGCTTCCGTGTCGCAAACAGCGGGGACGTTTGTCTGTAATCACGTGATGTACGGTTTGCTGCATAAACTGCGCGGTTTTTCGGAAGTGAAAGGGGGCTTTATTCATATCCCTTATCTGCCGCAACAGGCGGCTGCGCATCCGGGAGCACCCAGCATGGCGGCGGAAACGGTACATCTGGCCCTGGAAGTGGCGATTACCACGGCATTGCAGGTTGATAACGACATTGCGGTAACCGGCGGCGCCACGCACTAACATTCACAACATAAGGACAGCACCATGCCTGAAGGCCCGGAGATCCGCCGCGCGGCGGATACCCTGGAGGCGGCGATCAAAGGCAAACCACTGACTGACGTCTGGTTTGCCTTTACGCAGTTACAACCCTTTGCGTCGCAACTGATTGGTCAGCGCGTCACCGGGATGGAAACGCGCGGCAAAGCGCTGCTCACTCACTTTTCGAATGGGCTTACGCTCTACAGCCATAACCAGCTTTATGGCGTCTGGCGGGTGGTGGACAGTGACGAGACGCCGCAAACGACGCGGGTGCTACGCGTCAGGCTGCAAACGGCTGAAAAGGCCATATTGCTTTACAGCGCGTCGGATATTGAAATGCTGACCCCGGAACAGCTTGCCGCCCATCCGTTCCTGCAACGGGTTGGACCAGATGTGCTGGATCCGAGCCTGACGGCTGAAACCGTTAAAACGCGTTTGCTTTCGCCGCGGTTTCGCAACCGACAGTTTTCTGGCCTGCTGTTAGACCAGGCGTTTCTGGCAGGACTGGGAAATTATCTGCGCGTTGAGATTCTCTGGCAGGTCGGGTTAACGGGTAATCATAAGGCGCGGGATCTTAGCGACTCGCAGCTGCATGCATTATCGCATGCGCTGCTGGATATCCCGCGTCTCTCCTATACCACGCGTGGTCAGGTCGATGAGAATAAACACCACGGGGCACTGTTTCGCTTTAAGGTTTTCCACCGCGACGGCGAACTTTGCGAGCGTTGTGGTGGGCGTATCGAGAAAAGCACGCTCTCCTCGCGTCCGTTTTACTGGTGTCCTGGGTGTCAGAAATCATAGTTGGATGACAGCGTCGCCTTTCTGGCCTACCGTCGCTGACTACGTCGGGGCGCATACGCGGAAATAAACCGGGCGATGGCCGGGCCGGTTAGCAAAATGCTGAACAGCCGCAGGGTTTGCATAGCCATCACCAGCGCCATATCCGCGTGGCTGCCTGCAGCAATCACCGCCACGGTATCCAGCCCGCCAGGGCTGGTCGCCAGATAGGCGGTTAAAAAATCAATATGCATATAACGGGCGAGTCCCCAGGCCATCGCCCCGCATATCGCCAACAGGGCGAAAATAGACAGCAGGATCTGCGGCAATGGACGCATCGCCATAAAAAACACTTTCTTATCGAAACCCAGCCCGATTTGCCAGCCAATCGCCATATAGGCCATCGCCAGTAGCCATTCTGGCAGTTCAATAACAACCATGCCGCCGGCCTGTAGCAATGCACCCGCCAGCATGGGGACCAGCAAATTGCCTGAGGGAATGCGCAACATTCGACCGGCGAAACAGGCGACCGCGGCGAGCAGCAGCGTTCCCAGTAAGTTAACGCTCAGCGGCGGAAACCATTCAATTTGCTGTGCGACGGCTTCTGCGGTGTCACCCAATACAAGCCGCGTCACTAATACTGCCGCGCCGGCGACAAACAGCACCCGCAAATACTGCATAAAAGCGACCAGACGGATATCGGCACCATAGTCCTGCGCCATGGCTACCATCGCCGCCGCGCCGCCCGGAGACGAGCCCCATGCGCCGGTATTTCCTGGCAGCGAGCTATAGCGCACCAACAGCCAGCCTACCACCGTACTGGAGAACAGGGTGACCAGCAGAATAGCCAGCACCACCGGCCAGTTAGCGGCAAGGGTTGTCAGTAAGGAACTCGAGAGGTTTTGCGCAATCATACAGCCAAGAATGGCCTGAGCGCCGAGAAAGGCAGGGCGAGGAAGTTGCAGGGTGAAACCGCGCAAGCTAAGTAGAATACCTGCGATCATCGGGC
Source organism: Citrobacter sp. RHB25-C09 (assembly GCF_013836145.1). NCBI lineage: Bacteria > Pseudomonadati > Pseudomonadota > Gammaproteobacteria > Enterobacterales > Enterobacteriaceae > Citrobacter > Citrobacter sp. RHB25-C09. The sequence continues at coordinate 1,439,323 of NZ_CP057483.1, forward strand.
CAAGCAGGAGAGCGGCCGGAAGATGAATGCAGAGAAAGAGTAAGGAAAGTAGGAGCGACAGTAAAAATAACAGGCCCCACCGCAACACTGGCATTCCATGCCCCCATAACGTATCTCATCGATTGTATCGATACAGCATAGAGAAAAATGACGACAGAAAAACTATCTGGCATCAATAAAAAGGGGCTCACTGTGCCAGATAACAGGTACCGGGTAACGATAGCCACTGAACTGATACATGCAGGCGAGCAAGACCTCAGCGGAAAAAATCATCCACGACGTTATCCCATTCGTGCCCTGCAATTGACCATTCCTCGTTGATCGGCGGCGGGAAACCGCTCCGGCAGTAACCATTTTTTGTCGTAAAATTAAATACGCCATGCGGATAACCGTTAATCAAAAGGACACTTTTTTTACTGTCCTCAGACCAGCCAATTTTAACATCAGAAGGAATATGACCGTCGGACACGTCCTCAACATTGTAGATATGAAGAGCGTCCTTGATCGGGTTGCCTTCAACTGACTCATCAAGGGCATAGAAGTAGCCGGTTTTCCCATCGTCTTCAAACACGGTAATGAAATTGCCTTCAGGTGCCAGGCTTTCTATCACCTGTGCTTGACCCACGGTGAGTTGAGCTTGGGCGGTAATAATTATTGTCATTTGATTATCCTTGAGTGTGTTTCCTGCCACTGGCGCATATTGTTAATGCTGACTAAGCTGGGTGACGTTTGTAATCAGGATTCATCTGCGTCTTTAAAGAGTGGGAGTCCCTGGGATTTACGCCATCTTTTAATTTCTTTAATAATGCCTTCTGGACTATCCTCTCTGTCCTCCGGGGGGTAAAAAAGTAAACCATTACCTTCCGGATGGTGCACGATTTTATCGAAGTGAGCGACTAACGAATCAATGTGAGATTCAAGCTCCTTACCTTTTAGGTTGTGAATGTTTTTGAAAAATTCGGTAAGAAATTCTATGAATTCAGATTCGGTGTAATCTTCAATTCGCTGTTTAAGTTCCATATAAGCCTCGCTAGTTATTTAAGTGAATTTTAATATGATTTTTTACCGTGTTGATACGCATAGTGTCCATGTCATAGACCTCGCCGCCTTCACGGATATAATTCAGATGATGAATTTCAAACCGTTGCCTTCCGCCTGTCTGTTCAGAAGGAATGCAAAATGGTGCGTTACCATTAAGGATATGAAACTGATTTGAATCACTAAACTGTGACATCAACTCAGGGCATTGTGAAACCGCCAACCAGAACTCTTCTCTGAAATGGTCAAAGTTGCGAAAGGTTCTCCCTCTCAATTTATCGGCTACCTGTGCGGGAATCGGCGCGCCAGGCCCGGAACTGGCAGCTTCCAGCCAACATCCTTCTTCTGGTATCACTTCACCAAATCCAGTAGCCGTACCCGGTTCGTCACGGGCAGTTTTCAGATAAACATAGATCGGCTTAATTCCAGAACCTTGAGGGAAGACCAGAATGTAATCGTTAAAATCGGCAATATCGGGTATCGGAAATGGTGGGGTAGTATATGTATCCTTGTCCTCCGGGATGGGCGTAACCAGAATGGTTGCTTGATCAAAGGCAGGGACGTTATTTCCCGTATGGCTGGAGCTAGTGTCGGTTTGTGGATTATTTGGCGTCCAGGTAATCAGCGGACCGTCGACACTCTGTGCTGGTGTAAATTCATAGCGATGGTTGTCGGTGTTCCATATCATCTGGGCGACGCGAACACTTTCATATGGCGTCCCTTCTCCGGTATGAACGCCATAAACCTGGGGTTTACCGTCAATGTCGTTGCGCCAGAAAAAACGGACTCGAGTTGTCGCAGTCGCGCCGGTCAGCGCTTTTTGCCGAAGCACCTCTTCGTACCAGAACTCATCACGCCCGGGAACGCGAGCGCTGCCTTCTCCGGCTGATGGGATATACAAAGCAGATGCCAGCGCACCAATGTAGGGGATCCCCCTTGAAGCTCCGAGCACGCCATAGAGCGACCATTCCCCCCAGATCTGCTGCATCATGCCGCCTAACATTAGCGGTGCGACTGAAGCTTGCGCGTTTTCTGCATATCCACAACATTCATCAGCCTGCGTAAATATCGTCATCTGACCGAAGTTTTCCGCCGGTTCTTCGTAACGCCCGGCGTCGGTACAGCCTTTCGCTTTCAGGCACGACTTGGCATAGACTGGCGTAACAGCGGGTGGGGGAGATGGCGACTTTATGGCCTTCGCAACAACGGGCTCCGGCGGGATGAGGGGTTGCGAACGCTGCGGTGCAAACAAGTGGTTATAATCAGCAGGAAATGCCAGGTGGTCGAACTCAGTATTGGCGATAAGATGTTTGCAGAGAATATATTCATACGATACGGAAATATCTTCGGTATCCAGTGCATTGAGAATAAAACTTGTGTCAATGCTTTTTACTGAAGCATTCTTTAGTTGTATATAATAATAACATTCCCATCCCCCTGTTCTGTTTATCCGCCAGAAGTTGAATTCAATAAACAATCTTTCATTATTAGTAATTGCATTACAAAATAGCGGTGTGCTTTTATCTATTAATTTTTGGAATGAGAGTGTTTGTGTATTAATACCCTTTCCACTATTAGTTACCGCATTTTGCAATGAGAAGGCAAATATCTCATCTTCATGCCTCCTCTGCCAGCGGTTACCCGTAGATTCGGTGGTGCCGCATTTCGCCGAAATGTCACCCTGTTTCTCACCGTGTACTCTCAGGTAAATAATGTCACCCATGCAATCTGGCCTTTCCGTGGTTTTTTATTGTCACGGATTAAATACTTTGTGAGTTTTTAGGCCAAATAACATATTAGCAATGGGTGCTATGCGGAAATTGTTTCCTTTAAAAACAGAAGGGGATATATATTGGATGATTTGGATTTTGGAGAAGGTGTTATATAAAATATAAATATTTGCTGCAGGATTTTAGCGGTTAAAAAAGCCACCGGGTTGAACCGGTGGCCTGGAAGGTTAACGCTTAATATCTGACTTATAATCGCGCTTATCGTAGCCAGTGTAGAGCTGACGAGGACGGGCGATTTTCATGCCGTCGGTGTGCATTTCGTTCCAGTGTGCAATCCAGCCAACTGTACGGGCCATGGCGAAGATCACGGTGAACATGGAAGAAGGAATACCCATCGCTTTCAGGATGATACCGGAGTAGAAGTCAACGTTCGGGTAGAGTTTCTTCTCGATGAAGTACGGGTCGTTCAGCGCGATGTGTTCAAGCTCCATCGCCACTTCCAGCAGGTCATCTTTCGTACCCAGCTCTTTCAGCACTTCATGACAGGTTTCACGCATCACGGTCGCGCGCGGGTCATAGTTTTTGTAAACACGGTGACCGAAGCCCATCAGACGGAAGGAGTCATTCTTGTCTTTCGCGCGACGCACGAATTCAGGAATGTGTTCAACGGAGCTGATCTCTTCCAGCATCTTCAGCGCCGCTTCGTTTGCGCCGCCGTGCGCCGGTCCCCACAGGGAGGCGATACCCGCAGCGATACAGGCGAACGGATTCGCGCCGGAAGAACCTGCGGTACGGACGGTAGACGTTGAGGCGTTCTGTTCGTGGTCAGCATGCAGGATCAGAATACGATCCATGGCGCGTTCAAGTACCGGGTTGACGACATATTCTTCACACGGCGTGGAGAACATCATACGCAGGAAGTTACCCGCATAGGAGAGGTCGTTACGTGGGTAAACAAATGGCTGGCCGATAGAATATTTGTAACACATTGCCGCCATGGTCGGCATTTTGGACAGCAGGCGGAAGGCCGCGATTTCACGGTGGCGCGGATTGTTAACATCCAGAGAGTCGTGATAGAACGCGGCGAGCGCACCGGTAATCCCACACATCACCGCCATTGGATGTGAATCGCGACGGAAAGCGTGGAACAGACGCGTGATTTGCTCATGGATCATCGTATGGCGGGTAACAGTCGTTCTGAACTCGTCGTACTCTGCCTGCGTCGGTTTTTCACCGTACAGCAGGATGTAGCATACTTCCAGATAGTTAGACTCGGTCGCTAACTGATCGATAGGGAAGCCGCGGTGCAACAAAATCCCCTCATCACCATCAATAAAGGTAATTTTGGACTCGCAGGATGCAGTAGAGGTGAAACCAGGGTCAAAAGTGAACATCCCCTTTGAGCCCAGGCTACGAATATCAATAACATCTTGACCCAGTGTACCTTTCAGCACATCCAGCTCAATAGCGGCGTCACCATTTATGGTGAGCTTTGCTTTTGTATCAGCCATTTACGGTCTCCTTAGCGCCATATTGCTTAAGACTGCCGGAAGTCAGACTTGCTTTCTACACGTCATCTTTCACGCTGCTTTTTTGTTGGCTACGCTCAGAAACAGCAATCACATAGTGATCTATGCGCCTGTCGTTTTCCTCGCTTGCCGCCTTAATGCAGCGCGAATGATGTTGTGTACACATACGATCAACCGTTACCAGTTTGTTATTCGGCTCGCCGCTCTGCGAGAGAGGAGAAAACCAGGGTACAGAGCAATGGGCGCTTGCAGGTAAATCGGTTAATTTATGGTGAATTAACAACAAATCAACAACTTAGCAATCCGTATTATTCAATCTGTCTATCACTATTAACTGTACTGGTGGGATCGGTCAATAATTTACTGGTGTTACATAAGTAAATTGCAGTTTAAATCGTGACCCCATAACTTTTGCGCATTATATGCTTTTTCTGGTGTCGTTTGTAACAATTTTGTTTAATGTTTGTCAAATCAGATGATTAAAATTTAAATAAATGTTGTTATCGTGACCTGTGTCACTGTTCGGGATAAAACCCGACAAACTATATGTAGGTTAATTGTAATGATTTTGTGAACGTCCTATACTGCCGCCAGGTCTCCGGAATACCCTGCAATCCCGAGCCACCCAGCGTTGTAGCGTGTCGTTTTAGCAACTGGAAGCAGTGTTTTACATGACGCGTAGTTATAGAAAGGACGCTGTCTGACCCGCAAGCAGACCGGAGGAAGGAATCCCATCGTCTTGAAGGCCACAAGGGCGTTACGTTCTGTGCCGGAAGTCTAAAGGGAATAATAAGAACAGCATGTGGGCGTTATTCATGATAAGAAATGTGAAAAAACAAAGACCTGTCAATCTGGATCTGCAAACGATCCGGTTCCCAATCACGGCGATAGCGTCCATTCTCCATCGCGTTTCCGGAGTGATCACCTTTGTGGCGGTCGGGATCCTGTTGTGGTTACTGGGAACCAGCCTCTCCTCCCCTGAAGGATTCCAGCAGGCATCCGCCATCATGGGTAGCTTCTTTGTTAAATTCATTATGTGGGGCATCCTCACCGCGCTGGCGTATCACGTGGTCGGCGGCGTTCGTCACATGATGATGGATTTTGGCCATCTGGAAGAAACATTCGAAGCGGGTCAACGCTCTGCCAAAATCTCTTTTGTAATCACTGTCGTGCTCTCAATTCTCGCAGGAGTCCTCGTATGGTAAGCAACGCCTCCGCATTAGGACGCAATGGCGTACATGACTTCATCCTCGTCCGTGCTACCGCTATCGTTCTGACGTTATACATCATCTATATGGTGGGGTTCTTCGCCACGAGCGGCGACCTGACCTGGGAAGTCTGGACCGGTTTCTTCTCATCGGCATTCACCAAAGTGTTCACCCTGCTGGCGCTTTTCTCTATCTTGATTCATGCCTGGATCGGCATGTGGCAGGTGTTGACCGACTACGTTAAACCGCTGGCCGTGCGCTTAGGGCTGCAGCTGGCTATTGTTGTTGCGCTGGTGGTTTACGTCATTTATGGATTTGTTGTGGTGTGGGGTGTGTAATGAAACTGCCAGTTAGAGAATTTGATGCTGTTGTCATTGGCGCAGGCGGCGCAGGTATGCGTGCGGCGCTGCAAATTTCCCAGAGCGGCCAGACCTGTGCGCTGCTGTCTAAAGTCTTTCCAACCCGTTCCCATACCGTCTCTGCGCAGGGTGGCATCACCGTTGCGCTCGGTAATACCCATGAAGATAACTGGGAATGGCACATGTACGACACCGTAAAAGGGTCGGACTACATTGGTGACCAGGACGCGATCGAATATATGTGTAAAACCGGTCCGGAAGCGATTCTGGAGCTGGAACACATGGGTTTACCGTTCTCCCGTCTTGACGATGGTCGCATCTACCAGCGCCCGTTCGGCGGCCAGTCGAAAAACTTTGGCGGCGAGCAGGCGGCACGTACCGCAGCGGCGGCTGACCGTACGGGTCATGCGCTGTTGCACACGCTGTATCAGCAGAACCTGAAAAACCACACCACGATCTTCTCTGAGTGGTATGCGCTGGATCTGGTAAAAAATGCCGATGGCGCGGTGGTCGGTTGTACCGCACTGTGCATCGAAACCGGTGAAGTGGTCTACTTCAAAGCACGTGCGACCGTGCTGGCGACCGGCGGTGCAGGCCGTATCTACCAGTCCACCACTAACGCCCATATCAATACCGGTGATGGCGTTGGCATGGCGATTCGCGCCGGGGTGCCGGTGCAGGATATGGAAATGTGGCAGTTCCACCCAACCGGTATCGCCGGTGCGGGCGTACTGGTCACCGAAGGTTGCCGTGGTGAAGGCGGTTACTTGCTGAACAAACACGGCGAGCGCTTTATGGAGCGTTACGCCCCGAATGCGAAAGACCTGGCGGGTCGTGACGTGGTGGCGCGTTCCATCATGATCGAAATCCGTGAAGGTCGCGGCTGCGACGGCCCGTGGGGACCGCATGCGAAACTGAAACTTGACCATCTGGGTAAAGAGGTGCTGGAATCCCGTCTGCCGGGCATCCTTGAGCTGTCTCGTACCTTTGCCCACGTCGACCCGGTGAAAGAGCCGATTCCGGTTATCCCAACCTGTCACTATATGATGGGCGGTATTCCGACCAAAGTGACCGGCCAGGCGCTGACCGTTAACGCGCAAGGTGAAGATGTGGTGATTCCTGGACTGTTCGCGGTAGGTGAAATCGCCTGCGTATCGGTTCACGGCGCTAACCGTCTGGGCGGTAACTCGCTGCTGGACCTGGTGGTGTTCGGTCGTGCGGCGGGTCTGCATCTGCAAGAATCCATCGCAGAGCAGGGCGCACTGCGTGATGCCACAGAGGAAGAGGTTGATGCTTCTCTGGCGCGTCTGAATCGCTGGAATAACAACCGTGATGGCGAAGATCCGGTAGTGATTCGCAAAGCGTTGCAGGAATGTATGCAGCACAACTTCTCGGTGTTCCGTGAAGGGGATGCGATGGCGAAAGGGCTTGAACAACTGAAAGCGATCCGCGAGCGTCTGAAAAATGCCCGTCTGGATGACACCTCCAGCGAGTTCAACACCCAGCGCGTTGAGTGCCTGGAGCTGGATAACCTGATGGAAACGGCCTACGCAACGGCTGTATCTGCCAACTTCCGTACCGAAAGCCGTGGCGCGCATAGCCGCTTCGACTACCCGGAGCGTGATGATGAAAACTGGCTGTGCCATTCCCTGTATCTGCCAGAGACGGAATCCATGACCCGCCGTGAGGTCAACATGGAACCGAAACTGCGTCCGGCGTTCCCGCCGAAGATTCGTACTTATTAATGCGGAGACAGGACAATGAAACTCGAATTTTCTATTTATCGCTATAACCCGGACGTAGACGACGCTCCGCGTATGCAAGACTACACGCTGGAAGGCGAAGAAGGTCGCGATATGATGCTGCTGGATGCACTGATCCAGCTGAAAGAGAAGGACCCGACGCTCTCTTTCCGTCGCTCCTGTCGTGAAGGCGTGTGCGGTTCAGACGGTCTGAACATGAACGGCAAAAACGGTCTGGCCTGCATTACACCCATTTCTGCGCTGAATCAGCCAGGAAAGAAAATTGTTATCCGTCCGCTGCCTGGCCTGCCGGTTGTCCGTGATTTGGTGGTAGACATGGGGCAATTCTACGCACAATATGAGAAGATTAAGCCTTACTTGTTGAATAATGGGCAAAATCCTCCTGCTCGTGAGCACTTACAGATGCCTGAGCAGCGTGAAAAACTCGATGGGCTGTATGAATGCATTCTGTGCGCATGCTGCTCAACGTCTTGCCCATCTTTCTGGTGGAACCCGGATAAGTTTATCGGTCCGGCGGGTCTATTGGCGGCGTACCGCTTCCTGATCGACAGCCGTGATACAGAAACCGACAGCCGCCTGGAAGGAATGAGTGATGCATTCAGCGTATTCCGCTGTCACAGCATCATGAACTGCGTCAGTGTTTGTCCTAAGGGGCTGAACCCGACGCGCGCCATCGGCCATATTAAGTCGATGCTGTTGCAACGCAGTGCGTAAGTCATAGTTGTTGTTGCCGGATGACGCTGCGCTTATCCGGCCTACGTAATAGTAGGCCCGGTAAGCGTAGCGCCACCGGGCAAAGTGCAGAAACCTTTAAAAACTGCCAGATTATTTAGACAGTTTCTAAAGGTTCCTTCGCGGGCCAACAAGAGCTCGCAGGTGAACCCCGGCACGCACTTAACTGTGCGTGGTAGTATCCACGGCGAAGTAAGCATAAAAATGCTTAAGGGATCACGATGCAGAACAGCGCTTTGAAAGCCTGGTTGGACTCTTCTTACCTCTCTGGCGCAAACCAGAGCTGGATAGAACAGCTCTATGAAGACTTCTTAACCGATCCTGACTCGGTTGACGCTAACTGGCGTTCGACGTTCCAGCAGTTACCTGGCACGGGAGTCAAACCGGATCAATTCCATTCAAAAACGCGGGACTATTTCCGTCGTCTGGCGAAAGACGCTTCACGTTACTCTGCTGCCATTTCCGACCCTGACACCAACGCGAAGCAGGTTAAAGTCCTGCAGCTCATTAACGCTTATCGCTTCCGTGGTCACCAGCATGCGAATCTCGATCCGCTGGGACTGTGGAAACAAGAAAATGTGGCAGACCTGGATCCTTCGTTTCACGATCTGACGGAGGCCGACTTCCAGGAAAGCTTTAACGTAGGGTCTTTTGCCGGCGGCAAAGACACGATGAAGCTGGGTGAGCTGCTGGAAGCGCTCAAACAAACGTACTGCGGCCCGATTGGCGCCGAGTATATGCACATCACCAGTACGGAAGAAAAACGCTGGCTGCAACAGCGTCTTGAATCCGGTCGTGCAGCCTTTAGCAGTGACGAGAAGAAACGCTTCCTCAGCGAACTGACGGCAGCTGAAGGTCTGGAACGCTACCTGGGCGCGAAGTTCCCTGGTGCGAAGCGCTTCTCGCTGGAAGGCGGCGATGCGTTAATCCCGATGCTCAAAGAGATGATCCGCCACGCTGGCAATAGCGGCACCCGTGAAGTGGTGCTGGGCATGGCGCACCGTGGTCGTTTGAACGTGCTGATTAACGTGTTGGGTAAAAAACCGCAGGATCTGTTCGACGAATTTGCGGGCAAACATAAAGAACACCTTGGCACCGGTGACGTGAAGTACCACATGGGCTTCTCTTCCGATATCGAAACCGAAGGCGGTCTGGTTCACCTGGCGCTGGCGTTTAACCCGTCGCACCTGGAAATCGTAAGCCCAGTGGTTATCGGTTCAGTGCGTGCGCGTCTGGATCGTCTGGACGAGCCAAGCAGCAACAAAGTACTGCCGATCACCATTCACGGTGACGCCGCAGTAACCGGGCAGGGCGTGGTGCAGGAAACCCTGAACATGTCGAAAGCGCGGGGTTACGAAGTGGGCGGTACCGTTCGCATCGTGATCAATAACCAGGTGGGCTTCACCACCTCTAACCCGCTGGATGCGCGTTCCACTCCGTACTGCACCGACATCGGTAAAATGGTTCAGGCACCGATCTTCCACGTGAACGCGGATGACCCGGAAGCCGTTGCTTTCGTGACCCGCCTGGCGCTGGACTTCCGTAACACCTTTAAGCGTGATGTGTTCATCGACCTCTTCTGCTACCGCCGTCACGGCCACAACGAAGCGGATGAGCCGAGTGCAACCCAGCCGCTGATGTATCAGAAAATCAAAAAACACCCGACGCCACGCAAAATCTATGCTGATAAGCTGGAAGCAGACAAGGTCGCCACGCTGGAAGATGCCACCGAAATGGTCAATCTTTATCGTGATGCCCTGGATGCAGGCGAATGCGTAGTGAAAGAATGGCGTCCGATGAACCTGCACTCTTTCACCTGGTCTCCGTACCTCAACCATGAATGGGATGAAAAATACCCGAATCAGGTTGAAATGAAGCGCCTGCAGGAACTGGCGAAACGCATCAGTACCGTGCCTGAAGCCGTTGAGATGCAGTCTCGCGTCGCCAAGATCTACGGTGACCGCCAGGCGATGGCCGCGGGTGAGAAGCTGTTCGACTGGGGCGGGGCGGAAACGCTGGCCTACGCCACCCTCGTTGACGAAGGTATTCCGGTACGTTTGTCCGGTGAAGATGCCGGACGTGGGACCTTCTTCCACCGTCATGCGGTGATCCATAACCAGACTAACGGTTCGACTTACACTCCGCTGCAGCATGTTCATAACGGTCAGGGCCAGTTCAAAGTCTGGGACTCCGTTCTGTCTGAAGAAGCGGTTTTGGCATTTGAATACGGCTACGCCACCGCTGAGCCGCGTACCCTGACCATCTGGGAAGCGCAGTTTGGTGACTTCGCTAACGGCGCGCAGGTGGTGATCGACCAGTTCATCTCCTCCGGTGAGCAGAAATGGGGCCGCATGTGTGGTCTGGTCATGCTGCTGCCGCACGGCTACGAAGGGCAAGGGCCGGAGCACTCCTCCGCGCGTCTGGAACGTTATTTGCAACTTTGCGCTGAGCAGAACATGCAGGTTTGCGTGCCATCTACCCCGGCACAGGTTTACCACATGCTGCGTCGTCAGGCGCTGCGCGGGATGCGTCGTCCGCTGGTTGTGATGTCGCCGAAGTCCCTGCTGCGTCATCCGCTGGCCGTGTCCAGCCTGGACGAACTGGCGAACGGTGCCTTCTTGCCTGCCATCGGCGAGATTGATGATATCGACCCGAAAGGCGTGAAGCGTGTGGTGATGTGTTCTGGTAAGGTTTATTACGACCTGCTGGAACAGCGTCGCAAGAACAATCAGAAAGATGTCGCCATTGTGCGCATCGAGCAGCTGTATCCGTTCCCGCATCAGGCGATGCAGGAAGTGTTGAAACAATATGCTCACGTACATGATTTTGTCTGGTGCCAGGAAGAGCCGCTCAACCAGGGCGCATGGTACTGCAGCCAGCATCATTTCCGTGAAGTGATTCCATTTGGGTCTGCCCTGCGTTACGCAGGTCGCCCGGCCTCCGCCTCTCCGGCGGTAGGGTATATGTCCGTTCACCAGAAACAGCAACAAGATCTGGTCAATGACGCGCTGAACGTCGATTAATTAAAGGATACAAAATGAGTAGCGTAGATATTCTTGTTCCCGACCTGCCTGAGTCCGTAGCGGACGCGACCGTCGCCACCTGGCACAAAAAACCGGGCGATGCGGTTGTTCGTGACGAGGTGCTGGTAGAAATCGAAACTGACAAAGTGGTACTGGAAGTACCGGCATCAGCGGACGGCATTCTGGATGCGGTTCTGGAAGACGAAGGCACCACCGTGACCTCGCGCCAGATCCTCGGTCGCCTGCGTGAAGGCAACAGTACAGGTAAAGAAAGCAGCGCTAAGTCTGAAGAGAAAGCGTCTACCCCGGCGCAGCGTCAGCAGGCGTCTCTCGAAGAGCAAAACAACGACGCACTCAGCCCGGCGATCCGTCGCCTGTTGGCTGAGCACAACCTCGATGCCAGCGCCATTAAAGGCACTGGCGTGGGTGGTCGTATCACCCGTGAAGATGTTGATAAGCATCTGGCGAAAGCGCCGGCGAAAGCCGAGTCTAAAGCCCCGGCGGCAGCACCTGCTGCCCAACCTGCGCTTGGCGCCCGTAGCGAAAAACGCGTTCCGATGACCCGCCTGCGCAAACGCGTTGCGGAGCGTCTGCTGGAAGCGAAAAACTCGACCGCGATGCTGACCACGTTCAACGAAGTCAACATGAAGCCGATTATGGATCTGCGTAAGCAGTACGGCGAAGCGTTTGAAAAACGTCACGGCATCCGTCTGGGCTTCATGTCCTTCTACGTGAAGGCTGTGGTTGAAGCGCTGAAACGCTATCCGGAAGTGAACGCGTCTATCGACGGCGATGATGTGGTGTACCACAACTACTTCGACGTCAGCATGGCGGTTTCTACGCCACGTGGTCTGGTGACCCCGGTTCTGCGTGATGTTGATACCCTCGGCATGGCTGATATCGAGAAGAAAATTAAAGAGCTGGCTGTGAAAGGCCGCGACGGCAAGCTGACCGTGGAAGACCTGACCGGTGGTAACTTCACCATCACTAACGGTGGTGTGTTCGGTTCCCTGATGTCTACTCCGATCATCAACCCACCGCAGAGTGCAATTCTGGGCATGCACGCCATCAAAGATCGTCCGATGGCGGTAGATGGCAAGGTTGAAATCCTGCCGATGATGTACCTGGCGCTGTCTTACGATCACCGCCTGATCGATGGTCGCGAATCTGTGGGCTTCCTGGTAGCCATTAAAGAGCTGCTGGAAGATCCAACGCGTCTGCTGCTGGACGTGTAGTAAACAAGAGTATCACCTGCCCTGTAGGCCTGAAAAGACGCCGAGGCGTCGCCATCAGGCGGTGCATTATTGCCAGATGGCGGCGTAAACGCCTTATCCGGCCTACAGGTTAAAAGATAACGATTACCTGAAGGATGGACAGAACACATGAACTTACATGAATACCAGGCAAAACAACTTTTTGCCCGCTATGGCTTACCGGCGCCGGTGGGTTATGCCTGTACTACTCCGCGTGAAGCTGAAGAAGCCGCATCAAAAATCGGCGCGGGCCCGTGGGTAGTAAAATGTCAGGTTCACGCTGGTGGCCGTGGTAAAGCGGGCGGTGTGAAGGTCGTAAAAAGCAAAGAAGAGATTCGCGCCTTTGCTGAACACTGGCTGGGCAAACGCCTGGTGACCTACCAGACAGACGCAAACGGCCAGCCGGTAAATCAGATACTGGTTGAAGCGGCGACCGATATCGACAAAGAACTGTATCTCGGTGCGGTCGTTGACCGTAGCTCCCGTCGCGTGGTCTTTATGGCCTCTACCGAAGGCGGCGTAGAAATTGAAAAAGTGGCGGAAGAAACCCCGCACCTGATCCACAAAGTGGCGCTCGATCCGCTGACCGGCCCGATGCCGTATCAGGGACGTGAGCTGGCGTTCAAATTGGGTCTGGAAGGCAAACTGGTACAGCAGTTCACCAAAATCTTCATGGGCCTGGCGAACATCTTCCTTGAGCGCGACCTGGCGCTGATCGAAATCAACCCGCTGGTGATTACTAAGCAGGGCGATCTGATCTGCCTCGACGGTAAACTGGGCGCTGACGGCAACGCACTGTTCCGCCAGCCGGATCTACGCGAAATGCGTGACCAGTCGCAGGAAGACCCGCGTGAAGCGCAGGCGGCACAGTGGGAACTGAACTACGTTGCGCTGGACGGTAACATCGGTTGCATGGTTAACGGCGCAGGCCTGGCGATGGGTACCATGGACATCGTTAAGCTGCACGGCGGCGAACCGGCTAACTTCCTCGACGTTGGCGGCGGTGCGACCAAAGAGCGCGTGACCGAAGCGTTCAAAATCATCCTCTCTGACGACAATGTTAAAGCGGTTCTGGTTAACATCTTCGGCGGTATCGTACGTTGCGACCTGATCGCTGACGGTATCATCGGCGCGGTAGCGGAAGTGGGGGTTAACGTCCCGGTTGTCGTTCGTCTGGAAGGCAACAACGCCGAAATCGGCGCGAAGAAACTGGCTGATAGCGGCCTGAATATTATTGCAGCGAAAAGTCTGACGGATGCAGCTCAGCAGGTTGTTGCCGCAGTGGAGGGGAAATAATGTCCGTTTTAATTGATAAAAACACCAAGGTTATCTGTCAGGGTTTTACCGGTAGCCAGGGGACGTTCCACTCTGAACAGGCTATTGCTTACGGTACGCAGATGGTTGGCGGCGTAACGCCAGGTAAAGGTGGCACCACGCACCTCGGCCTGCCGGTGTTCAATACCGTGCGTGAAGCGGTAGAAGCAACGGGCGCAACCGCCACGGTTATCTACGTTCCGGCACCGTTCTGCAAAGACTCCATTCTGGAAGCGATCGACGCGGGCATTAAACTCATCATTACCATCACCGAAGGTATCCCGACGCTGGATATGCTGACCGTGAAGGTGAAGCTGGATGAAGCTGGCGTGCGCATGATCGGCCCGAACTGCCCGGGTGTGATCACCCCGGGCGAATGTAAAATCGGCATCATGCCGGGTCACATTCACAAACCGGGCAAAGTGGGCATTGTTTCCCGCTCCGGTACTCTGACCTATGAAGCGGTTAAGCAGACCACGGATTATGGTTTCGGCCAGTCCACCTGTGTTGGCATCGGCGGTGACCCGATCCCTGGCTCTAACTTCATCGACATCCTGAAGCTGTTCCAGGAAGATCCGCAAACCGAAGCGATCGTGATGATCGGTGAGATCGGCGGTAGCGCAGAAGAAGAAGCGGCTGCGTATATCAAAGAACACGTGACTAAGCCTGTTGTTGGCTATATCGCGGGTGTGACCGCGCCGAAAGGCAAGCGTATGGGTCACGCAGGGGCGATTATCGCGGGCGGTAAAGGAACTGCGGATGAGAAATTCGCTGCTCTGGAAGCCGCTGGCGTGAAAACTGTCCGCAGCCTGGCCGATATCGGCGAAGCGCTGAAAGCCGTTATTAAGTAAAAGCAATAATAGCGTTCACCCCTTCATTAACCCGTGGTGAAGGGGCAAGAACTGAAAATGTTTCGACATGGTTGGCCATCTGATGATGGCCTTTTTTTTACCCCCATCTTTTCCTCTGTGCAAATTCCGAAAAATCAGCCGAACGCTTCTCTTTCTAATTATTCACGTAATAATGCCGCGTAAATTCTCGGATCTCTTAAAAGGACTTATGGATGAAGAAAAGTATTCTGCCTCTCGCTCTGGCACTGGCGGGGTTCAGTGCGGGCAGCATCGCGGCGCCGGTTAACGTCGATATTCTGAGTGCGACAGTCAAAGATAAGCGCATTGAAGGGGCTACGGTAACGCTACAGCGCAATGGCGCACGGTCCGTTTCCGCTACCACTAATGCGACCGGTCAGGCGGTTCTCACGTCGACATTCCCGGACGATCAGGATTCACTCTTGATCGTCAAAAAAGACGGTTATTCAAATCTGGTAGTGAAGTGCCCCTGTGCAGGTATGACCTATGCCGTCAGTCCGGTGATGACCCATCTGGATGGGATGCGCGTGGTGCTGAGCTGGGGTAAAAACCCTGCCGATCTGGATTCGCATCTGATGTTCCCGGGTGGACATATCTATTTCGAACGCAAAGACGGTCAGGATGCCAATCTTGATGTCGATGATGTTGATAGCTTCGGCCCCGAAACCATCACTATCACTAAAAAGCATTTCGGCGAAAGCTATACCTATGCGGTACAGGATTTTACCAACCGGGGGTTGCCTTACGGGAGTGAACTCTCTGCCAGCAGTGCCAAAGTGTTTGTCTACGTAGGCAGTTCTCTGGTGCGCAGTTACAGCGTTCCGGTCGGGAAAAAGGGCAATATCTGGACCGTATTCAGGCTTAATCCTAACGGTGAGTTTGAAGATATCAACACAGTCACCGGTGTGAACTTCAGTAGTAACGTTCGTAGCGTTGATGATTTGCCTGAGGTACTGGCAACAACTGACAGCCCGGCTACTGAATCTTTCCCAACCCGTCGCGATCCTGAACTGGCGCGAGAATATAATCGTGAAGGGGAGGCGGTTTATAAAGACGGTCAACTTGAGCAGGCGATTCAGCTTTTCCAACAGGCCACGGAATTAGACGGCAGTTACGGTCAGGCGTTTAGTAACCTGGGGCTGGTTTACCAGAAAGACGGCAAAATTGCAGAAGCGATTTGGGCGAACCGTAAAGCGATTTCGTTAGCCAGTGGCGCGAATGCAGCCACGACGCGCGCGAACTCGTATTACAACATCGCGAAGATATATGAAAATGCAGGTCAAAATGCCGATGCTTTACAGCACTACCTGCTGGCAAATGCGCAAAGAAATAAGCCTGTCTATGAAGCGGCGATCGCCCGCGTGAAGGCGAAAATGTAATTTGGCAGGTTGAAAGTGTCTGCCGTCTGTGTGCATTTCTTCCCGAAATGTGACCGGGCGGTGGCATTTATTGTCTAAATAGCCAGCAAACGAACAAAAGCCACGTTTAGCGTGGCTTTATTGATAACATAATAATAACAGAGGGGTGTTAATTCATTTTATTGAAAAGGTAAAGTAGATGTGAAAAATAAATATTAAATTTATTCACCTTCCAAATAACTCAGCATCCGATGCGGTAGATTTTTTCGCTCCGAAAAAGATCAGAACGCAATTTCAAGCCAGTTAAACCAACTTTATTCATAATTAACACAACTCTCAGTTACTTCATTTTTTCAAAATGACACATGCATGCAACATGATGGTTACTCACATTACTGCACTTAAACATTGTTAACAAAAACCACTGATATTGATTTAAATCAAGGTTTAATCATTGGTAAAAGCTCACGAAACGCGATAAATTGATCGCCGATCAAGATGGTGAAAAAGCGATAAATTCGCTATATATTGATCACTGTCGAAAAATGCAAATTTCATTCAATAAAAACCTGTTTATTGTAAGGATTTTGCGGCGTAATATAATTGCGGGATCAATTTGAGTTGTTTATTAACACATTTGTAACCTTTCGCCCTTTTTGTTTCTTTTCTAAGAAACGGTCAAGGTGAGAGCGAACAGATAATTTGTATTGGGGCATGCGTGTGATCCTTTCTAACGGGGTTCACTCTCGGAGTCTTCATGCGATGAGCAAGGAGTCATAATGTTAGATATAGTCGAACTGTCGCGCTTACAGTTTGCCTTGACCGCGATGTACCACTTCCTGTTTGTGCCACTAACGCTCGGTATGGCGTTTCTGTTGGCCATCATGGAAACGGTTTACGTCCTTTCCGGCAAACAGATTTATAAAGATATGACTAAGTTCTGGGGCAAGTTGTTTGGTATCAACTTCGCTCTGGGGGTGGCAACCGGGCTGACCATGGAGTTCCAGTTCGGGACTAACTGGTCTTATTATTCCCACTATGTAGGTGACATCTTCGGTGCGCCGCTGGCGATCGAAGGTTTGATGGCCTTCTTCCTTGAATCCACCTTTGTCGGTCTGTTTTTCTTCGGCTGGGATCGTCTGAGCAAAGTTCAGCACATGGCGGTGACCTGGCTGGTTGCACTTGGCTCCAACCTCTCTGCACTGTGGATTCTGGTCGCAAACGGCTGGATGCAGAACCCTATCGCGTCGGATTTCAACTTTGAAACCATGCGTATGGAAATGGTGAGCTTCGCAGAACTGGTACTGAACCCAGTAGCCCAGGTGAAATTTGTTCACACTGTGGCATCAGGTTATGTCACTGGTGCGATGTTCATTCTTGGTATCAGCGCTTACTACCTGCTGAAAGGCCGCGACATTGCCTTCGCGAAACGCTCTTTCGCTATCGCTGCCAGCTTTGGTATGGCTGCCGTGCTGTCTGTTATTGTTCTGGGTGATGAATCCGGCTACGAAATGGGCGACGTGCAGAAAACCAAACTCGCTGCCATCGAAGCAGAGTGGGAGACTCAGCCCGCTCCGGCTGCCTTTACCCTGTTCGGTATTCCGGACCAGGATTCCCAGGAAAACAAACTGGCGATCCAGATCCCTTACGCGCTGGGTATTATTGCCACACGTTCAGTCGACACGCCGGTTATCGGTCTGAAAGATCTGATGGTGCAGCATGAAGAGCGTATCCGTAACGGGATGAAAGCGTACGAACTGCTGGAGCAACTGCGTGCCGGTACGACCGATAAGGCCGTTCGCGAGCAGTTCAACAGTATGAAAAAAGACCTTGGTTACGGTTTACTGCTGAAACGCTATACAGATAACGTTTCTGATGCCACCGAAGCACAGATCCAACAGGCCACGAAAGATTCTATTCCACGCGTTGCGCCACTGTACTTTGCGTTCCGTATCATGGTGGCCTGTGGCTTCCTGATGCTGGTCATCATTGCGTTCTCCTTCTGGAGCGTGATTCGTAATCGCATCGGCGAGAAGAAATGGCTGCTCCGCGCCGCGCTGTATGGTCTTCCGCTGCCGTGGATTGCCGTAGAAGCAGGTTGGTTTGTTGCCGAATATGGCCGTCAGCCGTGGGCTATCGGTGAGGTACTGCCAACGGCGGTGGCGAACTCGTCGCTGACGGTCGGTGACCTGCTGTTCTCCATGATCCTGATTTGTGGCCTGTACACCCTGTTCCTGGTGGCAGAACTGTTCCTGATGTTCAAGTTTGCACGCCTTGGCCCAAGCAGCCTGAAGACCGGTCGCTATCACTACGAGCAGTCCACCGTGGCTTCTCAGCCGGCACGCTAAGACAGGAGTCGTCAAATGATCGATTATGAAGTACTACGTTTTATCTGGTGGCTGCTGGTTGGCATTCTGCTGATTGGTTTTGCGGTCACCGATGGGTTCGACATGGGGGTGGGCATGCTCACCCGTTTCCTCGGTCGTAACGATACCGAACGTCGAATTATGATTAACTCCATCGCCCCGCACTGGGACGGTAACCAGGTTTGGCTGATCACCGCCGGTGGCGCGCTGTTTGCTGCCTGGCCGATGGTCTATGCCGCTGCGTTTTCCGGCTTTTATGTGGCGATGATCCTGGTGCTGGCGTCATTGTTCTTCCGTCCGGTCGGTTTTGACTACCGCTCTAAGATTGAAGACACCCGCTGGCGCAATATGTGGGACTGGGGCATTTTCGTGGGTAGCTTTGTCCCGCCGCTGGTAATTGGCGTGGCATTCGGTAACCTGCTGCAAGGCGTACCGTTCCATATCGATGAGTACCTGCGTCTGTACTACACTGGAAACTTCTTCCAGTTGCTGAACCCGTTTGGTCTGCTGGCTGGCGTCGTGAGCGTTGGGATGATCATCACCCAGGGCGCGACCTACCTGCAAATGCGTACGGTGGGTGAACTGCACCTGCGTGCCCGTGCAACCTCGCAGATTGCTGCGCTGGTGACTCTGGTTTGCTTTGCTCTGGCAGGCGTCTGGGTAATGTACGGTATCGATGGTTATGTTGTGACCTCCGCGGTTGATCATCACGCAGCGTCTAACCCGCTGACCAAAGAAGTTGCACGTGAAGCGGGCGCATGGCTGGTGAACTTTAACAAGGCGCCGATCCTGTGGTTGGTTCCGGCTCTGGGTGTGGTTCTGCCGCTGCTGACGATCCTGACGTCACGTATGGAGAAAGGGGCATGGGCATTCCTGTTCTCTTCTCTGACGCTGGCCTGCATCATCCTGACTGCCGGTATCGCGATGTTCCCGTTCGTGATGCCTTCCAGCACCATGATGAATGCGAGCCTGACCATGTGGGATGCAACGTCCAGCCAGCTGACGCTGAACCTGATGACCTGGGTTGCTGCGGTGTTTGTACCGATCATTCTCATCTACACCAGCTGGTGTTACTGGAAAATGTTCGGCCGCATCACCAAAGAACACATTGAAAGCAACACCCACTCTCTGTACTAAGTAAGGAGCAACGATATGTGGTATTTCGCCTGGATTCTGGGAACGCTTCTTGCCTGTGCATTTGGGATCATCACCGCGCTGGCCCTTGAGCACGTCGAGGCAGGAAAAGCCGGTCAAGAAGAACACTAATGACCCAGCTAATCGCGATGCTCTATAACGCGATGGACAAGCGCCCGTTAAGGGCGCTTTCTTTAGTAATGGCGTTAGTGTTAGCAGGATGTATGTTTTGGGATCCCTCCCGCTTTGCGGCTAAAACCAGCGAGCTGGAAATCTGGCACGGGTTGCTGCTGATGTGGGCGGTGTGTGCAGGGGTCATTCATGGCGTAGGTTTTCGCCCTAACGCCGTGCACTGGCAGGGAATTTTCTCCCCGCTGCTGGCCGACATCGTGCTTTTGATCGGACTGTTCTTCTTCTTTTGAATAAGAAATATCCTTAAATAGTTATGGGCTTGCATAAGCCCATAAATTTTTACTCTCCCTTAACCTCTCCCCATTCCCAAGCCTTAATAGCGCGCGTATAGTAGCAGCGTTGAAAATTACTCTCTTTTGTTGCATTACCGGGATGTAAAGTGAATAAGTATGTATTCCGTTGGCCGGTTCGCGTTTATTACGAAGATACCGACGCTGGCGGTGTGGTTTACCATGCCAGCTATGTCGCTTTTTATGAAAGAGCGCGTACTGAGTTGCTGCGTCATCACCACTTCAGTCAACAGGTGCTGCTCGCAGAGCAAGTTGCTTTCGTGGTCCGCAAAATGACGCTGGAATATTATGCGCCTGCGCGGCTCGACGATATGCTCGAAGTACAAACAGAAATTTCGTCAATGCGTGGCACCTGTATGGTTTTCACGCAACGCATTGTCAACGCAGAGAACACCGTGCTCAATGAGGCAGAGGTTCTGATTGTTTGCGTTGACCCACTCAAAATGAAGCCTCGTAAGCTTCCCAAGTCTATTGTCGCGGAGTTTAAGCAGTGACTGACATGAATATCCTTGATTTGTTCCTGAAGGCGAGCCTTCTGGTTAAACTTATCATGTTGATTTTGATTGGTTTTTCAATCGCATCCTGGGCTATCATCATCCAGCGGACCCGTATTCTCAACGCGGCAGCGCGCGAAGCTGAAGCGTTTGAAGATAAATTCTGGTCCGGAATCGAACTGTCTCGCCTGTATCAGGAGAGCCAGGGACGCCGTGATAATCTCTCTGGATCGGAACAAATCTTCTATAGCGGTTTCAAAGAGTTTGCGCGTTTGCATCGGGCGAACAGTCATGCGCCGGAAGCGGTGGTTGAGGGGGCATCCCGTGCGATGCGTATCTCCATGAACCGTGAACTGGAAACGCTGGAAACGCACATTCCTTTTCTCGGCACCGTGGGTTCAATCAGTCCGTATATCGGTCTGTTTGGTACCGTTTGGGGGATCATGCATGCGTTTATCGCCCTGGGCGCGGTAAAACAAGCAACGTTGCAAATGGTTGCGCCCGGTATCGCGGAAGCGCTGATTGCCACGGCGATCGGTCTGTTCGCAGCGATTCCGGCGGTAATGGCGTACAACCGTCTGAACCAGCGCGTGAACAAGCTGGAACTGAATTACGACAACTTTATGGAAGAGTTCACCGCGATTCTGCACCGTCAGGCGTTTACCGTTAGCGAGAGCAACAAGGGGTAAGCCATGGCGAGATCGCGTGGACGTGGTCGTCGCGACCTGAAGTCCGAAATCAACATCGTAC